>MKVY01000040.1:76857-112158 GCA_001899525.1 Rhizobiales bacterium 65-9 | reverse complement strand
GGGTGGGGGGAATGAGATGAAGCCTGCGATGGGGAAGCGGTCGCACCGCCCCCCACCCCGGCCCTCCCCTCCGCTTCGCGGGGGGAGGGAGAGGCGTCGCTGAGCACGGCGTCGACAAGATCGTGCCTTGCGCCCTGCTCGCGCAGGAGGACTTTCAGGCGGTCATGGAAGAAGGAGAGGAGATCACGCCCCAATTCCGCATCAAACGGAACATCATGAGGATCGGAGATTGAGCCGACCGACGAAATGTTGAAACGAGTTGTCTTGCCATGAAGATGCTTGTGAAGCGGCTGTTGAGCGCGGTTAACAGCAACAAGTTGCCGAACTCGAAGCTCATTCTCCACCACCAGCCTGATCACGCCCAGCGCCGCTCTGCGCAGCGCATAGGGATCCTTGCTCCCCGTCGGCTTCTCGTCGATCGCCCAGAAACCAACCAGCGTGTCGAGCTTGTCCGCCAGCGCGACCGCGACGCTCACCGGATCGGCCGGCACGCGGTCGTTCGGTCCCTGCGGCTTGTAATGCTCCTCGATCGCCGCGCACACGCTGGGATGCTCGCCCTGCAGCTCCGCGTAGCGCCGGCCCATCAGGCCCTGAACTTCCGGGAATTCGCCGACCACCTCCGTCATCAGGTCGGCCTTCGCCAGCGACGCGGCGCGCGCCGCAAGATCGGGGTCGGCGCCGACGATCGGCGCCAGCTCGCGCGCCAGCGCCCTGATGCGCGCGACGCGTTCTCCTTGAGTCCCAAGCTTTTCGTGAAAGACGACATTGAGATGCGCGAGCTTGGCCATGCGCTGGTCGAGCGGCTTCTCAAGATCGAGCGAGAGGCTTTTCGCCGCGTCGGCGTAATCCTTCACATCCGGCAGCGCGCCGCGATCCGTCTTCCAGAAATACAGCGCGTCCGACAGGCGCGCGCGGATGACGCGGCCGTTGCCGGCGATGATGGTCTTGCCGCCGTCGCTTGCGGCCATGTTCGATGTGAGCAGGAATTTGTTGGCGAGCTTTCCATCGCCGTCGCGCAAAACGAAGCATTTCTGGTTGGCGCGGATCGTCGCGCGGATCACCTCCGCCGGCGTGTCGAGAAAGCTCTCGTCGAAATCGCCCATCAGCACGACCGGCCATTCAACCAGGCCGGCCACTTCTTCAAGCAGGCCCTCATCCTCGATCAGTTCGAGATTCTGCGCATGGGCGAGATTGCGCGCGTCGGTCGCGATGATGTCCTTGCGCCGGTCGGCGTCGAGCACGACGAACGCCTTTTCGAGCTTGGCGACATAATCCTCGAAGCGCTTCACCCGGAATTCCGCCGGCGCGAGGAAGCGGTGGCCGCGCGTCCTGTCGCCAGATTTAAGGCCGTCGATCTCGAAATGAATCACATCGGGGTCTTCGGTCTCCGGCCCGAAGGTGCAGAGGATGGACTGCAGCGGCCGCACCCAGCGCAGCGCTTCCGCGCCTTTCGCATCCGGCGGCGAATAAGGCGTGCCGACCGGCGCCGACGCCGCGCCCCAGCGCATGGATTTCGGCCACGGGAAATTGCGGATGATTCCGGGGATGATCTCCGCGATCGCGTCGGCCGTCGCCTGCCCCTTCTTCTCGATTACGGCGACGTAGAATTCGCCCTTCTTCGGGTCCTTCTCGATCTTGGCCTGCGAGATGTCGCTGAGCCCCGCGCTCTTGAGAAATCCCTGCACGGCCGCGTCCGGCGCGCCGACGCGCGGGCCCTTGCGCTCCTCGCGCGTGTCGCGTCCCTTCACCGGCAGCCCGACGATGGTGAGCGCGAGCCGCCGCGGCGTCGCGAACGCTTTCGCGCCCTCATAGACGAGCCCGCGATCGACCAGCGCGTTGGTGACGAGCGCTTTCAGGTCCTCGGCCGCGCGCCGCTGCATGCGCGCCGGGATTTCTTCGGAGAGGAGTTCGAGCAGGAGGTCAGGCATCAGGCGGCGTCAACGTCGATTCCCCTCCCCCCGCTTGCGATGGGGAGGGATGATGGAAGGGGAGACGCGCATCAGCGAGTCGCAATGAAAATCAGGGTCGGTCAGCGTGGCGTAGATGGTATCGGCCGCGGCGTCGACATCGCCGAGAATCTCGTGGTTCCAGAAGCGCAGCACGCTATAGCCGTAAGCGTTGAGAGCGGCCGTCCGTTTGACGTCTCTCGTCGCATTTTCGGGAAAGGCATGATGCTCGCCGTCGATTTCGATGACGAGCTTTGCATCATGACAGACAAAATCAGCAAAATAGGGTCCGACAGGCGCCTGTCTTCGAAAATGCGACTTCGGCAGTGGAATGTCTTTCAGGCGAGACCATAGCTTCCGCTCGGCGTCTGTCATCTCTCGCCGCAAGGCGCGCGCGCGCGGCGTGCGAGAATCATTGCGCTTGCGGCGCGCGTCAGCCCGCTCCCCTCCCCCCGCTTGCGGAGGGGAGGGTGAGGGTGGGGGGCTTGGATCGCGATCCTTCGACATCGCCAACGCGCGCCGGCTCCAACCTTCGACCATAGGGATGGAGTTCCCCCCACCCCTGACCCCTCCCCTCCGCAAGCGGGGGGAGGGGGACGAACTCATCGATTCCACCTTGAAGAAAAACATCGAAACGCCAAAAAATCCCGCACCCCTCACGCCGCCATCGCGACGCCGCCGCCCTCGGTCTTGAGCCAGGCCGCGCCGCAGGCTTTGGCCAGTTCGCGCACGCGCAGGATGTAGCTCTGCCGCTCGGTGACGGAGATCACGCCGCGCGCGTCGAGCAGGTTGAAGACGTGGCTCGCCTTGATGCACTGGTCGTAGGCCGGCAGCGCCAGCCTGTGGCGCGGATCGCTGGAGGCTTCTCCGGGCTCGCCCGCCGCGAGATACTGGCGGCACGCGGCCTCCGCCATCCGGAACTGCTCGAACAGCATCGCCGTGTCGGCATGCTCGAAATTGTGCCGGGAATATTCCTGCTCCGCCTGCTTGAAGACGTCGCCATAAGTCACCTTGTCGGCGCCCTCGGCCCCGTTGAAGTTCAGCGCGTAGCCGTTCTCGACATTCTGCAGATACATGGCGAGCCGTTCCAGCCCGTAGGTCAACTCGCCCGAGACGGGCGCGCATTCGAAGCCGGCCACCTGCTGGAAGTAGGTGAACTGGCTGACCTCCATCCCGTCGCACCAGCACTCCCAGCCGAGCCCCCAGGCGCCGAGCGTCGGCGATTCCCAGTCGTCCTCGACGAAGCGCAGGTCGTGCAGCTTCGGATCGATGCCGATGGCGTAGAGCGACTGGAGATAGAGTTCCTGCAGATCGGGCGGATTGGGCTTCAGGATCACCTGATACTGGTAATAATGCTGGAAACGGTTCGGATTCTCGCCATAGCGGCCGTCCTTCGGCCGGCGGGACGGCTGCACATAGGCCGCCTTCCATGGCCGGGGGCCGAGCGCCCGCAGGGTGGTGGCGGGATGAAACGTGCCGGCGCCCATCTCCATGTCGTAGGGCTGGAGGATGACGCAACCCTGCTTCGCCCAGAAATCCTGCAGCGTCAGAATGAGCCCCTGGAAGGAGCGGGCGGGGTCGAGGGCGGCTGATCTGGACATCGGCTTGCGGCGTGAAAAGGCGCGCGACGCTTAGAACGCCTGTCGTCCGCTCGCAATCCGCCCGGCGGGCAGCGCGCCTCGGCGCGGAGGCCCCCTGCCCTTGTCATCCGTTTACCATGTGCGCCGCCGCACACCGGAACAGGCGGGCGGATGGTTGATTGTCCTCAACGGCGAGCCGGACGGGCCGCCACAGAGACACGGGGCGCGCATCATGAAACTCAAGCTTCTCCATTTCCAGATCGCGTTCGCCGCGCTGATGGCGCCAGCGGCCGTGTCGCTCGCCAGCGTCGCGAAGCCGGCCCCGTCGCAGGACGAAACTCCGGCGGTTTCCAGGATGGAGACGCCCCGCGCGCCGATCGCCATCGCAAGGCCGGCTCAGGCCTCCGCCGCCGCATGTTCCGCCAAGGTTCGCGTCGTGTACGCGGGATACAACGCGCCCGCGTCGAAAGGCTGCTGACCCAGCCCGCGCCCGAAGCGAAGGAGCGTTTTCGGTATCAATCGCCCCTCGATCCCGTATTCGCTCCTTCCGGACCCGGCCGCTGCGCCCAGCGGCCGGGTCTTTTTTTAGCGTTCGTCGCCAGGCGTTTTCACCCTGCCCTTGCCGGAACGAATCGTTAGGATGGATGCCGAATGCGGGGACGACGATGACCAACCCAATGGCGAAATGGCTGGCTCTGGCGGCGATTGCGGGCGCGCTCGGCCTGAGCGCGTCGGCGCAGGCTGCTCCCCTCGCTCCCGCCGCCGAGGGCGTGCGCGATGCTCTTCCCTCCCTGACGGAGCCGGCGCAGGCCCGGCGCGCCAAGCGCCCGCGCATCGTCTGCAGCGTCCGCTACCGCCCCTTTTATAATGGCCTGTTCTGGTCCCAGGCGCCGGTCAGGGTGTGCTGGCGCCGCTACTGAACGCCGGCGCAGGCAAGCATCGCCTCGCCGCGATGGATCGCTTCCGCCTCGGGCGTGAAGCGTCCGTCCGGACCGTGCAGGACGAGCGCCGGAAGCAGCGCGAGCGGCGCTTTTCCGCCCTTGGTCGCCCGCAGCAGGATCCGCGTCGCCGGCGCGTCCGCGCGGGGATGCACCGGCGTGACGGCGACGCTTCCGAGCCGCTCCCCCATCGCCGCCAGAATCTCCGCCAGCGCGTCGGCGCGGTGGATGAGAACCAGCACGCCTTTCGGCCCGAGCAGATCGGCGGCGCAGGCGAGCCATCGCGCCAGCCCGCCCGCCGGCATGACATGGGCGGCCGCGCGCGCGGGATCGGGCGAGGCGCGCATCCGCTCCGCCGCGCCGAACGGCGGATTGGTGAGCGCCAGATCCGCGCTGGCGGGCGCAAGGCCGGCGGCCCGGCGCTCCGCGGCGGGCGCGAGCGCGTCGGCGCGCAGCGCCGAGACCCTGCCCTCCAAACCGTTGAGCATAATGTTATCGCGCGCGAGCGCGAGCGCGCGGTCGTCATTGTCCACTAGGAGGACGCGGCTTTCGGGATGAGCGCGCGCGACGGCGAGGCCGACGGCGCCGACGCCGCAGCCGAGATCGACGACGGCCCTGCGTCCCGGCGGCGCGGCCGCCGCGAGCAGGATCGCATCCGTGCCGACGCGGTGGCCCGTCTCCGGCTGGCGCAGAAGAAGTTTCCCGCCGAGCAGCGCGTTCGGCGCGACGGCGTCAGCGCGGCTCACGCAACTCGCCTCCCAGCCCCGCCTCGGTCAGCAGCCGGCGCGCCTGCGCCTCCTCGCCGCCGGGGATGAGGATGCGGCGCGGAAAGGCGCCGATCGATCCCTCGATCGCGCTCACATGACCGTCCGCCACATAGGGCGACAGGCCGGCGCCGCGCAGCAGCGCTTCGACCGCGTTGATGAGCACCGGATCGTTGGCGCGGATGATCTCGATCATGGGAACCGCCGTTGCGACTTTCCGCAGGATTGTGTCTCGCCGCGCCCCGTGCAAGCGTTCATTCGAGACGATTTGGGAGCAGTGCGTGGGCGTCGTCATCGCATTCGAGGAAAAGTCGGCCGCCGGAACGGGGATCGAGGCCCTTGTCCGCCTCGTGGCCGCCGACATGACGCGCGTCAATCAGTTGATCGTGTCGCGCACGGGTTCGGACGTGACGATGATTCCCGAAATCGCGAATCACCTCATCTCCTCCGGCGGCAAGCGCCTGCGGCCGATGCTGACCATCGCCGCCGCCCATCTCGGCGATTATCGCGGCGACGGCCATGTCAAGCTCGCCGCCGCCGTGGAGTTCATGCACACCGCGACGCTGCTGCATGACGACGTGGTCGATGAGAGCGACATGCGGCGCGGCAAGCTCGCGGCACGCATGCTGTGGGGCAACGAGGCGAGCGTGCTCGTCGGCGATTTCCTGCTCGGGCAGGCGTTCAAGATGATGGTCGAGGTCGGTTCGCTCGGCGCGCTCGACGTGCTCTCGACCGCCGCCGCCGTGATCGCCGAGGGCGAGGTGATGCAGCTCTCCGCCGCCAAGAACACGGAGACGACCGAGGACGAGTATCTCGCCGTGATCCGCGCCAAGACGGCGGCCTTGTTCGCCGCCGCCTGCGAGGTCGGCCCGATCATCGCGGACCGGCCGAAGGCCGAGATCGCCGCCTGCCGCAGCTACGGCGCCAATCTCGGCGTCGCTTTCCAGCTCATCGACGACGCGCTCGACTATGGCGGCGCGTCGGCGAAGCTCGGCAAGAATGTCGGCGACGATTTCCGCGAGGGCAAGATCACGCTGCCCGTGGTGCTGTCGTTCCGCCGCGGCGACACCGAGGAGCGCGCCTTCTGGAAGCGCACGCTGCAGGACGCCGCGGTCGGCGAAGGCGATCTCGATCGCGCCATCGGCCTGATGCGCAAGCATCGCGCCATCGAGGACACGGTGGAGCGCGCGCGTCACTACGGCGCCATGGCCAAGGACGCGCTCGCGATCTTCCCGCAGGGCGACATGCGCGCGGCGCTCGACGCAGCGGTCGATTTCTGCATCGCGCGGGCGCACTGAGGCGCGCGCCTCAGACCAGTTTCTTCGTCAGGAATATCCGCGTCGCGCCCGGATCGCCCTCGACCTCGCCGAGAACGCTGTAGCCCTGGCGCCTGTAGAAATCCGGCGCCTGGAAGCTGATCGTGTAAAGCATCGCGGCCCGGCAGCCGCGCCGCTTCGCCTCCGCTTCGGCCATGCCAAGGATGCGGCTTCCGAGCCCCGCCCGGCGCAGATGCGCCGGCAGCGTGAACAGATCGATGAAAAGAAGGCCGCGCGACGTGCGGCCGGTCAGGCCGCCGATGATCTCGTTCGTGTCCGGGTCGCGGATCGTGATCGACAGCGCCCTTTGCCCGGACGGGCCGGCTTGCTCGTCATTGTAGCGCCGCAGCGCCGCGCCGATGGCGTCGCGGATTGACGGATCATCATCGTCCGTCAGAGCGATCGCCGGCTCGCCGGCCTTGTTCTCCGTCGCGTCCATTGCGCGGGCTCCATTGCAGTGAGATCGCCATCCTTGGGGCGAACGGTCGCGACGACGGCGGCGGCCCTCGCGCGTCTTTAGTCCTTGCGCGCGAGAATCCAGAGGAACCGGACGAGCGCGCCGAACTCCTCCTCGCCGACCATCTCGTCGCTCTCGATCGCAAATCCCGCTTCCTCGACCATCGCGCGATTCGTCGCGGCGTCGAAATGGCTGAAGAACATCGGCGCGCCGAGCCAGTCCCCGCGCCAGCCCGGCGTGTCCTCGGCGCCGAAGGTCGCGAGAAAGGCGCCGCCTGGCCGCAACCACCGAAAAACATTGGCGAGCAGCGCAGGGTGCGCGTCGCGCGGAACATGCGTGATCGAATAGAAGGCGGTGACGGCGTCGAAGGAGGCCGGCAGGAAGTCGACCGCCGTCATGTCGGCGCAGATGAAGTCCGCGCGCGGCTCGTTGCTCTTTGCGAGCGCGATCTGGCGGCGCGAGCCGTCGACGCCGACGACGGCGCAGCCGTGATCGGCGAAAATCGACGCGACGGGAACGCCTGCGCCGCAGCCGAGATCGAGCGTCCGCGCGCCGGCGGAGAGCCGCCCCGCGAGCGCCGTCGCGCGCTGGAGGCGCAATGGCGACCCGCTCGTCCACCGCAGATAGCGCTCTGCCATCGCATCATAGCCTGAGGCGACGACGGCGCGCGGATCGGCCTCGGTCATGGCGAGGCGCTTTCCGCGGGGTCGAGCAGCATCAGGTCCGTGTCATCGGGCTTCGCGCCGGCGGCCGTCAGCATGGCGTGGACCTGTCCGCGATGATGCGTCTGGTGATTGAAGAGATGGGCGACGAGCTGCCATCGCGGCCGGACCATCTCGCGGCCGGCGGCGCCAGAAAACCATTTCAGATCGCCTGTCAGCCAGTCCGGATCGAGCGTCGAGGCCCAGCCGACGATAACGGCGTCGAAATCGGCGCGCGCCGTTTTCAGATCGCTCCAGTCGTCGATGGCGACGCGCGAGCGCAGCGGCCCGACGAGCGGCTTCGGCGTTCTGGCGAACCGGCTCATCCAGACCTGATCGCCCCACAGCAGATGGTTCAGCGTGTCGAAGATCGACCCGAAGAACGCGCCGCGATCAAGACGGCGCTGCTCCTCGGTCAGCATGTCGGCGGCCGCGTAGAGGCTTCGATTCTGCCATTCGTTGTAGCGCGCCATCAGGCGCGCGTAATCGACCGAAATCACGGCCTCCCCCTCCCGGCCTAAGCGATGCTTGTCTCGGCGATCCACCATTCCGGACGATCGCGGCGCAGGCCGCGCGCAGCTTGCGCCGCCGCGTCGCGATTGTCGAACAGCGCAAAGCAGGTCGCGCCCGATCCCGACATGCGCGCGACGGCGCAGCCATCGAGCCCGCGCAGGGCGGCAAGGACGTCGCCGATGACGGGAACGAGCCGCAGCGCCGGCGCTTCGAGATCGTTGCGCTCCGCGACGAGCCGGCGAACAGGATCGTCGTCTTGCGACGGCATGGGCGTCCGGTGATCCGCCGTCGCGAAACCCGATCCGATCGGCGCGCCGAGCGCGCGGAAGACCGCGCCCGTTGGACAGGCGACGCGCGGATTCGCCAGCACCGCATACAGCGGCTCCGCCGCCATCGCCGGTCCCAGTTCGTCGCCGATCCCGCGCATGACGCGCAGGCGGGAGGCGAGGCAGACCGGAACGTCCGCGCCGGTCGCGCGCGCCGCGTCGAACAGGACCGGATCGTCCGGCGCCATGTCGTTCGCGCGGGCGATGAGCCGCAGCGCCGCCGCGGCGTCGGCCGAGCCGCCGCCGAGGCCGGCGGCGACGGGCAGCCGCTTGTCGAGATGGAACGCCCCCGCGCGCAAGCCTTCGCGACGCTCCAGCAGCGCGCGCGCCGCCCGCATCGCCAGATTGTCCTGCCCGCAGCCGGCCTCGCCGGCGGTCGGCCCCTCCACCGTCAGGGACAGGCGCGGGCCGGGATCGAGCGTCACATCGTCATGCGCGCCCCATGCGAAGCCGACGAGGCTGTCGAGCAGATGATAGCCATCCTCCCGACGCCCGACGATGCGCAGGCTCAGATTCACCTTCGCGGGCGCGCGCTCGGCCAGCTTCACCGGCGCCCCGGATCTGCATCGAGAGGATTGTCGAGCGCAGCGCGCAACGGTTCGCGTGAAGAAAATGCGAAGCAACACATTACTGGATCGATTCCGCGATGCGCAGACTTGCGGAATGGATCGGGAATCGCCGTCGCGCGCGGCGGCGAAGCGGCGGAGCGGGCCAAAAAATCAGCCGCCCTTTTCCTTTTCCGCTTCGACGGCCGGCGGCGTCACGGCGGTCGCCGGCGTCTCCTGCGCGGCGTCGAGGCCGTGCTCGATCTTGTTCAGAATCTTCGCGAGATCATCGGGCTCCGGCTTCAAGTCGCGCGCATGGTTCCACTGGAAATGCGCCTCGAGCTTGCGCCCCACGCGCCAGTAGGCGTCGCCGAGATGGTCGTTGATCGTCGGGTCGGACGGCCGCAGCAGCACGGCGCGCTCGAGATCGACGACCGCCTGATCATACTGGCCGAGTCTGTAGTGCGCCCATCCGAGCGAATCGACGATGTAGCCGTCGCGCGGCGCGAGTTCGACGGCGCGCTGCAGCATCTTGAATCCCTCGTCGAGATTCATGCTCATGTCGACCCAGGTGTAGCCGAGATAGTTCAGCGCCTGCGGCTGATCGGGATAGAGTTCGAGCGCCTTCTTGAGATCGGCCTCAGCCTTCGGCCATTCCTTCAGCCGCTCGTAGGAGGAGCCGCGGAAGTAGAACAGCGTCCAGTGCTGCCGCTCGGGCTTGGCGATCGCGTCGATCGCCTGCGAGAAGCTGTCGACCGACTCGCGGTATTTTTTCTGCGCGCGATAGACATTGCCGAGCGCGGACAGGGCGTCGATGTCGCGCGGACGTTTTTCGACCGCGGCGGTCAGGCGCTTGATGGCCTGATCGGACTCGCCCATGGTTTCGAAGTTGAGGCCGATCTGCACGTCCGAAGAGGCGGCGAGCGGCGAGGACGGGTCGATCGTCTGATACAGCGCGATCGCCTGATCGTAGCGCTTCAGCCGCTCGAAGATGTCGGCGAGCGTCACCGTCGCGAGCGCGTGCTTCGGATCGAGATAGCGCGCGAGGCGCAGATAGACGATGCCGGCGAGTTCGTCGCCGGTGCGGCTGCCTTCGCCGCCCAGTCCGAACAGCGCTTCCGCCGCGCCCTGCTGCGCCGTGCTCACCATGCGCTCGATCGGCTTGCCGCTGGCGAGTTCGTCCGCGAGAGCGCGGATCGATGGATGGCGGCCGACCCGCTGCTCGAACGTGTCGATCGCGTTTTTCGCTTCCGTGAGGTTGCCGCGGCGCGCCTCGAAGCGCGCATAGGCCTCGACCAGCCGGACCGGCGCGCGATTGGCGGCTTCATACGCCGCCTTGAGTCGTTTCTCGGCTTCGTCCGGACGGCCGGCGAGATCGGCGATCATGCCGGCGTGATAATCGCTGAAGATGGCGAGCCCGTTGTTGCGTCTCAGCTTGTCCAGCACGCCGAGCGCGTTGCTCCATTGGCGCGACCCGACATAGGCCCATGCCGTGAGGAGGTTCGCGGTCAGTTCGGTGCTCTGTACGCCGGGCGCCAGGCGGTTGCGCGCCGTCTGGAACTGCCGCGCGCCAATCGCCTCGACCGCAAGCGTCAGCCGCGCGACGCTGTTGCCGGGCTCCTTTTGCAGGATGCGGCGGGCGAGCTTCGCGGCTTCAGGAATATCGCCATCGGCGAGTTGCGCTTCGAAAGCCCGCTCCAGAAGCTCGCGATTGCCGGGATCTTCGCGCAGCGCCTGCGTGATGTAGCTCGCCGCGGCGGTGGTGTCGCGCTGGGCGCTCGCGCCGACGGCGGCGAGGAAATTGCCGGCCGGCGTTTCCGCCGAATCCGCCGGCGGCTGCAGAACTTTGGCAGGCGTTTTCGCCGTGTTGGCGAGCCCGGCGCCGGTGGCGAGGACGAGCGCGAGCGCGGCGGCGAGCGGACGGACAAAGGCGGGTGTCGTCACGGAGCGATGGTCTCTGGAAATGGGCGTACGGGACTCGAACGGCCGCGCGCAGGATCGGAACACAGGTCGACGGCTGGAATAGGGCAAAGCGCCGCGCCCGGCAATTCAGCCGCGGCGACCGCGAGGCTTCGCCGCAACGCCGCGCGGCGCGCGCTCATCGCCGGTTTCGCCGCCGCCTGCGCGACGCCGCCGGCCCCGACCCCGGCTCCGGTCGTCCGCAAGGGCTGAACCGGCGGGCGAACGCGGCCGTTCTTTTCAGAAGCAGATAAGACGCGAGCGCCCCCGCCTCCGCGCGGGGGTCTTACATATTGGGATAGTTCGGTCCGCCGCCGCCTTCCGGCGTCACCCAGGTGATATTCTGCGCCGGATCCTTGATGTCGCAGGTTTTGCAGTGGACGCAGTTCTGCGCGTTGATCTGGAAGCGCGGCCCGGCCTTCGCGGCCTCGTCCTCGTACACCACCTCATAGACGCCCGCCGGACAATAGAGCCGCGCCGGCTCGCCATAGCGCGGCAGATTCTCCCTGATCGGGATCGTCGGGTCCTTGAGCACGAGATGAACCGGCTGATCCTCCTCATGATTGGTCGAGGATAGGAAGACCGACGACAATTTGTCGAATGAGATGACGCCGTCCGGCTTCGGATAGGTGATCGGCGTCACGTCGCTGATCGGCTTCAGCGTCGCGTAGTCGGGCTTGCCGTGTTTCATCGTGCCGAAGGGCGAGAAGCCGAAAAGCTCGTTGCACCACATGTCGGCGCCGCCGAGCGAAATGCCGGCCATCGTGCCGAACTTCGACCACAGCGGCTTGACGTTGCGCACCTTCCACAGGTCGCGCCCGATCGCCGATCCGCGCCACGCCTCCTCGTAGGACGAGAGTTCGTCGTGAGCGCGGCCCGCCGCGAGCGCGTCATGCGCATGCTCCGCCGCCATCATTCCGGACAGAACTGCGTTATGACTGCCCTTGATGCGCGGCACGTTGACGAAGCCCGCCGCGCAGCCGATCAGCGCGCCGCCAGGAAAGCTCAGCTTCGGAACCGACTGGTAGCCGCCTTCGGTTATCGCGCGCGAGCCGTAGGCGATCCGCTTGCCGCCTTCGAACACGTCGCGGATGAAGGGATGATGCTTGAAGCGCTGGAATTCGTCGAACGGCGACAGCGTCGGATTGTCGTAGTTCAGATGCACGACGAAGCCGACGACGATCTGATCGTCCTCGAAATGATAGAGGAATGAGCCGCCGCCCGTGCCGTTCTGCAGCGGCCAGCCGAAGGAATGCTGCACGCGGCCGGGCTTGTGCCTGGAAGGATCGACCTTCCACAATTCCTTCAGCCCGATGCCGAATTTCGGCGGTTCGCGGCCCTTGTCGAGACCGAAGCGCGCGATGAGCTGCTTCGACAGCGAGCCGCGCGCGCCTTCCGCGAACAGCGTGTACTTGCCGCGCAGCTCCATGCCGCGCGTGTAGCCTTCCTTGTAATGCCCGTCGCGCGCGACGCCCATGTCGCCGGTCGCGACGCCGCGCACCGCGCCCTTGTCGTCGTAGAGAACCTCCGCCGCGGCGAAGCCGGGATAGATTTCGACGCCGAGCCCTTCCGCCTGCGTCGCGAGCCAGCGGCAGACATTGCCGAGCGAGCCGACGAAATTGCCGTGATTGTTCATGAGGCGCGGCATCAGGAGGTTCGGAAGCCGCACCCCGCCCGCCGGCCCGAGCATATAGAAGACGTCTTCGCTGACTTCCGTGATCAGAGGCCGATCGTCGGCGGCGCGCCATTCCGGCGTCAGCGCGTCGAGGCCGGACGGGTCGATCACCGCGCCCGACAGGATGTGCGCGCCGACCTCGGAGCCCTTCTCGACGACCACGACGCCGAGGTCGGGCGAGAGCTGCTTCAGCCGGATGGCGGCGGCGAGGCCCGCGGGTCCCGCCCCGACGACCACCACGTCATAATCCATGCCTTCGCGCTCTGGCAGTTCCATCGCTTGTCCTTGGGCCACTCTGGAGGCGTTCGATATGGACGATCGGGCGCCCTCGCTCAAGCGCCGGCGTCGACGCGGATTGCGCCCGCCCCGCACATGGATCAATGGTTCGGCATGGACGCCGTTCCGGATCCGCGCCGCGCCTGCGCCGAGTTGCTCGCCTTCTATCTGGAGGCCGGCGTCGAGGACGCGCTCGACGAGACGCCGCACAACCGCTTCGCCGACGCGCCGGCGGCGGCGGACGCCGCTCCCGCCGCGCGGCCGATCGCCGCGGCGCCGGACGCGATCCGATCGCCGCGTTCCGACCCGCGTCCGGAAGGCGCGCCGCGCGGAGCGCCTCCGCCCGCCGCGCCCGCCGCCGCCGCGGAGGATGCGCGCGCGCAGGCGGCCTCGGCGCGCAGCATGTACGAGCTTCGGGCGCTGATGGAGGCGTTCGAGGGCTGCGAGTTGAAGCGCACCGCCTACCGGCTCTGCTTCGGCGACGGAAATCCCGAGGCCCGGCTGATGTTCGTGGGCGAAGGGCCCGGCGCCGAGGAGGACCGGCAGGGCAAACCCTTCGTCGGCCGGTCGGGGCAACTGCTCGATCGCATGCTGGCGGCGATCGGCCTCGACCGGACCAAGGCCTATATCGCCAACGTCGTGCCCTGGCGTCCGCCCGGCAACCGGACGCCGACGCCGGCCGAGATCGCCATCTGCAAGCCATTCATCCAGCGGCAGATCGAGCTGGTGAATCCCGACGTCCTCGTCTGCGTCGGCCTGCCCTCGGCCCAGACCCTGCTCGGCGTCCGCGAGGGCATCCTCAAGACGCGCGGCCGCTGGATGACCTATCGCGTCGGCGAGCGCGAGATACGGGCGATGGCGACGCTGCATCCCGCCTACCTGCTGCGCCAGCCCTCACAGAAAAAATACGCCTGGCGGGATTTCAAGGCGATCCGCGCGGCGCTGCGATAGGACGCTGGACGATCGTCGTCCGCGCGAGGCGGTCTGAAAAAACCTCTGGCGCTCCGAGGCCGCCGACGCCAAATATCCGCCGAACCGTCGCCGGAAGGAGCGCCGCATGCGTCTCGATGACATTCGCGAGTCCAATTATGTCGAGGACCGGCGCGGCCAGGGCGGTCTAGGCGGCGGCGGCGTCGGCATTCCGATCGGCCGCGGCGGCGGCATCGGTTTCGGCACGATGATCGTGCTCGGCCTCATCTCCTACGCGCTTGGCATCGATCCCCGCATTCTCATCGGCGGCGCCGAGGTGGTGTCCAACATGGGCGGCGGGCGATCCGCGCCGACCGAGCAGGCCGCTCCGCCGCCGACCGACGAGGCCGGCCGCTTCCTGCGCCGCGTCGTCGCGCTCAACGAGGATGTCTGGTCGAAGATCCTGCCGGAACAGGCCAATGTGAACTTCCAGCCGCCGCGCCTTGTGATCTTCAACCGCGTCACGAACTCGGCCTGCGGAACGGCGCAGTCGGCGATGGGACCGTTCTATTGCCCGCTCGACAAGAAGGTCTATCTCGACACGTCGTTCTTCCAGGAGATGCGCCAGAAGCTCGGCGGCGGCGGCGAGTTCGCCTACGCCTATGTCGTCGCCCACGAGATCGGCCACCACATCCAGAACCAGCTCGGCCTGCTGCCGAAAGTGCAGAACGCGCAGCGCAATCTGAGCCAGGCGCAGGGCAACGCTTTGCAGGTGCGCGTCGAGCTGCAGGCCGACTGCTACGCCGGCGTCTGGGCCCACTACGCCGATCAGCGCTATCAGGCGATCGAGCCCGGCGAGGTGAAGCAGGCGATGGACACGGCGGCGGCCATCGGCGACGACCGGCTCCAGAAGCAGGCGCAGGGCTATGTCGTGCCCGAGAGCTTCACGCACGGCTCGTCGGCGCAGCGCCAGCAATGGTTCTCGCAGGGCCTGAAGACGGGATCGCTGCAGGCCTGCGACACGTTCCAGCGCGGATCGTAGATCACAGAAGCGGCGCGGTCATCGCTTGCGGCCGCGGTCGCTCTCCATCGCCGCCTCGAGCACGGCGCGGATGAAGCGCTGGTAGGGCATCTTCTGCTTCGCCGCGCGCTCCTTCACCGCGTCGAGCAAATCCTTTGGCAGACGCATATTGATGCGTTCGTCTTTTGGCGCGAATTCAAATCTCATCGCACGCATTTGCGAAAGGTCGAATCCGGTAAGATCGGCGCGAGCGACAAAGCTCTCCGCTTCATCGTCGTTGGCGAGCGCGGGCAGTTTCTTTTTCATAATGCTCGACCTCCTTGCGATGCATGAAGCGGGCGCTGATTGGCCTGATGAACGTCAGCCCGTTCTTCTGGCGAAGCGTGAAAATGACGAACGCCTTGCGCCCGTCGGCGGTTTCGCCGATCGCCGCAAAACGCTCTTCGGCCGCCGAATGCCGCGGATCGGGAAAGACCGCGATCGTCCCATGGAACAGATGCTCGATATCCTTGAGCGAAAGGCCATGCTTGCAGCATTTGGCCCGGTTTCCTTCGTCCCAGTCGAAGCCGGAAATCGAGCCGATCATACTGTCAGCATGGAAATCGTATGTACGTTTGTCAACCCATTGGATGCGGTTGCGTTGCGACAGGCCATGGCGAGAATGCGAAAATGATGACCAGCCTCGACGACGCCCGCGCTTTCCTGCCGCTCAATATCGCGGTGCTCACCGTGTCCGACACCCGCACGCTCGCGGATGATCGGTCCGGCGACACGCTCGCGGAGCGGCTGACCAGGGCCGGCCACAGGCTCGCCGACCGCGCGATCGTCGAGGACGACGTGGAGCGGATTCGCGCGCAGGCCAAGCGCTGGATCGCCGACAAGGGCGTCGATGTCATCATCTCCACCGGCGGCACCGGCTTCACCGGGCGCGACGTGACGCCCGAGGCTTTCGAGCCCCTGTTCGAGAAGCGCATGGACGGCTTCTCGGAGGTCTTCCACCGCATCTCCTATGACAAGATCGGAACCTCCACGATCCAGTCGCGCGCGACCGGCGGCGTCGCCGGCGGAACCTTCATCTTCGTGCTGCCCGGCTCTCCCGGCGCCTGCCGGGACGCCTGGGACGGCATCCTGCAGGCGCAGCTCGACTACCGCCACCGCCCCTGCAATTTCGTCGAGATCATGCCGCGCCTCGACGAACATCTGAAGCGGGGCGCCAGCGGCTGAGCCGCCGGATCAGCGCCGGGCGCGCCGGTCGTCCAGCCGGGCCGGCAGCAGCGCGAGCCGGCGCGCGGAGGGCCAGTCCCCCTGCGCGAGCAGGCCGGACGGCGGGTGGATGCGTCCCGCGACGCGCGCAGCGCCCGCGACGAACCGCGACCGGCAGCCGCTGGAGACCGAGAACACAGCAGGCCCCGCCTGCCGGGCCATGTGCCGCGTCACCGCATCGACCCAGCCCCCGGCAGGCGCCATGCCGGCGATGAGACAGAGCCGCCAATCCGCGCCCGAACCGGCGAACTGGCTGCGCCACATGGCGGCGGGCCCGCCGCCGGCGACGGCGCGCGCCGCTCCCGATTCGTCGATCAGCCGGTCGAGATCATTCAAGGGCGCCGCCGGCGTGATCACCGTCACCCGGCGCACCAGCCCGTCGACGGCCGCGGGCACCAGCGCCGCCAGAGTCTCGGCGAGCGCGACGGCGTCCTCTTCTGCGGCGACGAAGACTGACAGCATGGCTGCGCCATATCACGGCTGCGCCTCTGCGCACGGCCAAACAAGCGGCGCCGCCGTCTTGAAACAGCTATTGTTCATGTTATGTTCTAGTTTCCCTCTGAGTTTTGCTCTCATCATGTCGCAGCGCCCTCATGAAGACGATGTTCGCACGGCCGGCGCGTCCGTGGCCGAGGTCTATGCGCGGCCGGTTCCCCGCGCGCTGCAGGAGCGCGCCATGCCGGCGCGCCGTGCGGCGGTCGTGGTCAAGGGACCGAGGGAGCCCGATCCGGACCGCATCGTCGACGGGGAGCGCCGGCGCGGGCGCGGGGCCGCGAGCAACGAGAGCGGACGCTTCGAATCCGAGCTGCGCGAGACGGTCGACGACGGATGGGACAGCCTCGCCGAACTGCCGGCCCTGAAGACCGAGGTCGCCGTTGAGAAGGCGCGCACCATCATCACGCGCAACGATTCGCCCGATATCTCCTTCGACCGCTCGATCAATCCCTATCGCGGCTGCGAGCATGGCTGCATCTACTGTTTCGCGCGGCCGACCCACGCCTATATGGGCCTTTCGCCCGGCCTCGATTTCGAGACGCGGCTGTTCATGAAGCCGGACGCGGCGGCGCTGCTGGAGCGCGAGCTCGGCGCGGCGAACTACAAGCCGCAGACCATCGCCATCGGCACGAACACCGATCCCTACCAGCCGATCGAGCGCACGCACCGCATCACGCGGCAGGTGCTGGAGGTTCTGGCGCGGACCAATCATCCGGTCGGAATCGTGACCAAGTCGGCGCTGGTGACGCGCGACATCGATCTGCTCGCGCCGATGGCGGCGAAAGGCCTCGCCAAGGTCGCGATCTCGCTGACCTCGCTCGACCCGCGGCTCGCCCGCGCGATGGAGCCGCGCGCCGCGACCCCGCCGAAGCGGCTCGAGACGATGCGCAAGCTGTCGGAGGCGGGCATTCCCGTCGGCGTGCTGACCGCGCCGCTCATTCCCGCGATCAACGATGCGGAGGTCGAGAAGTTGCTCGAGGCCGCGCGCGGCGCCGGCGCGACGGAGGCGGGCTACGTGCTGCTGCGCCTGCCGCTTGAACTGGCCGACCTCTTCCGCGAATGGCTGCTCGAACATTATCCGGACAAGATGCGCCATGTGATGTCGCTCGTCCGCCAGACCCGCGACGGCAAGGACTATGTCTCCGAATGGGGGGTCCGCCAGTCCGGCAGCGGACCCTACGCCTGGATGATGGGCCGGCGCTTCGAGCTTGCGGCGCAGAAGCTCGGCTTCGGCAAGCGGCGGCTGAAGCTGCGCACCGACCTGTTCACGCCGCCGGGCGGGCGCGGCCGGCAGATGGAGCTGTTCTGACGGCCGCCAGCGCGGCCACGGCGTCGACGCCGACTGTTTCGACCCCGGCGGCTTCGACGTTGGTCGCGAATCGCTCTAGGTCACGGGCTCATGTCCGGCGACGCTCCCACCTTTGACAATGAACGCGCCCTGCTGCGCGACGGCTGCGCCTGGGTCGCCGGCGTCGACGAGGTCGGCCGCGGCCCGCTCGCGGGGCCTGTCTTCGCCGCCGCCGCGATTCTCGACCCCGCCGATCTCCCGCGCTCGCCGCGCGATTCGAAAGCCTTGACTGAGGCGCAGCGCGAGAACGCTTTCGCCGAGATCATGGAGAAGGCGCTGGCCGTCGCCGTCGCCAGCGCGAGTTGCGCCGAGATCGACGCGATCAACATCCGCGCCGCGAGCCTTCTCGCCATGCGCCGCGCCGTGCTCGCCCTCGCGCTGCGGCCCGACGCCGCTTTGATCGACGGGCGCGACGCGCCCGACGTGCCGATGCGCGCGGTCCCGGTGATCGGCGGCGACGCGATCGTGCTCTCGATCGCCGCCGCCTCGATCGTCGCCAAGGTGACGCGCGACCGGCTGATGACCCGGCTCGACGCGCATTGCCCCGGCTACGGCTTCGCCAGCCACAAGGGCTACGCCGCCGCCGCCCACCGCGCCGCCATCACGCGGCAGGGGCCGAGCCGCTTCCACCGCATGAGCTTCGGCCTTCTGAAGACCTTCGCCTGACATCGGCGGCGGCGCGCAAGCTTTCGTTAACCCTGCGCCCGGCAATTTTTGCAGCCCCAAATCGAGACGCGCGAAAAGCGCCGGCGGCAACGTCAATTTTACCGAGTTGATTCACCTTGTGCGCGTTGGTTGCGTAACTCGGAGTATCCATGAGTAGCGTATCGCTCCGAGTTGCCGCTGGCGCCACGCCCCGGATTCCTGTCTCGCGTACCGGGTCGTCTGCCCGCGCGTCCCAAGCGCGCCTGCCGGCGCTTGAGCATGACCGCATCGTGCTCGGCGACTGCATCGCTGAAATCAACAAGCTGCCTGAAAACAGCGTCGATCTCGTCTTCGCCGATCCGCCCTACAATCTTCAGCTCGAAAGCGCGCTGACGCGCCCCGACAACAGCCTTGTCGATGCGGTCGACGACGACTGGGATAAATTCTCGTCGTTCGAATCCTACGATCGGTTCACGCGCGACTGGCTGTCGGCCTGCAGGCGCGTGATGAAGCCCGACGCGACATTGTTCGTCATCGGCTCCTATCACAATATTTTCCGCGTCGGCGCGACCCTTCAGGATCTTGGCTTCTGGATCTTGAACGACATCGTCTGGCGCAAGGCGAATCCGATGCCGAATTTCCGCGGCCGCCGTTTCACCAATGCGCATGAGACGCTGATCTGGGCGACGCGCGACGCGAAGGCGAAGAACTACACCTTCCATTACGAGGCGCTGAAGTCCGGCAACGACGATACGCAACTGCGCTCGGACTGGTTCATGCCGATCTGCACCGGCGAGGAGCGCATGAAGGACGACGCCGGACGCAAGGCGCATCCCACGCAGAAGCCGGAAGCGCTGCTGGCGAAAATCATTCTTGCGGCGTCGAATCCCGGCGATCTCATCATCGACCCGTTCTTCGGATCGGGCACGACGGGCGCCGTCGCCAAGAAGCTCGGCCGCCGCTTCATCGGCTTCGAGCGCGAGCAGGACTACGCCAATGTCGCGATGCGGCGCATCGCCGGCGTAAGGCCGCTGCCGGAGGACGCGATCGCGCTCGCGCCGGCGAAGCGGACGGAGCCGCGCGTGCCGTTCACCGCCGTGATCGAGCGCGGCTTCCTTGCGCCGGGCGAGACTCTGATCGACGAGAAGCGCCGCCACGAAGCGACGGTGCGCGCCGACGGCACTATCGCGCTGAAGGGCATCGTCGGCTCGATTCACAAGATCGGCGCGCTGGCGCAGGGGCTTCCCGCCTGCAACGGCTGGAGCTTCTGGCGGCATGAGGCGAAGGGAAAACTCGTCTCCATCGACGACTATCGCGCCGCGATCAGGAAGGAATTCGGATCGGCCCTGTAAGGGCGCTTAAGCCTCGGCGACGCGGTTGAGGCTTGACCTGAGCGCGAGGTTCGCTGTCATTGCGCGCATCGCCTGATTTTGTCGGATCGCCAGGGCCGGCCTGATCACCATCGAACCATCACGCGCGATACGGGATGAACTATGGCGTTCTGGAAAAACGTTGCAGCAGCATGCGTTGTCGTCGCGCTCCATGGCGCGACCGCCCAGGCTCAGCAGCCCGCGCCGCCTCCGCCGCGCGCGCCGGGCGTTCCCGTCGAGGTGCTCAACCGCTCCGAACCGCAGCTCTGCGCCGAGAAGGACAATGTGTCGGTGCTGTTCCGCTCGGCCGAGGCGCGGCGCTTCACCATCGAGGCGGCGCATCCCGTCTATGTGAACATGCTCCAGCGCGACAACTGGGACGCGGACTGGACGAATTGCGACATGACGGGCGATCCGTCCTTTCCCGCCGCGCCGCGCAAGGTCACGTTTTACGAATCGATCGATCTCTGGCTCGTCGGCTACACGTTTCCGAGCTTCTGGCGGAAGAATGACGTGCCGTTCCGCGTCGGCGACCGCGTCGAGCACGGGCTTCATCTCGTGCAGTTGTGGGTGCTGACCAAGGATCGCTCGGAAGAAGTGCTCGTCGTCTATCCGCCGGACGGCTACTGGCGCGCGCGGCCCCTGCCGCCGCCGCATCTGCGCTGGTCCGCTTATGGCAGTTCCTTCATCGTCGGCCCGATCGACGAGGAGGCCGGACGCCCCGTCGCGAATTTCAAGGAGATCGCCTTCGATCCGAAGACGAAGACCTTTACGATGACCTACGCGGACGGATCGAGCGGAACGCTGAAGCTGTCGAGCCTCGACGACAACCGCATGGTTCTCGATGTCGATTTGAGCCGCGCCGTGTCGAACAACCGGCCTATCGCGGCGCTGCGCTCCATGTATGTCACGGAATTCAACGCCGACGCCGCGCGCATCGCGCTCAAGGAGCCGGGCGCGAAGAGCTGGCGCGAAGAGAAGATCATGGATTTCAAGGATGCGACGGCCACGGATGTATGGACGGGTCGTCTCGTTCCCTCGCGCCACAACACCAGCGCGCCCGACATGGTGTTCCATCATTTCGGCAAGTAACGGGCGGCGAACGGCGACAAGACACGGCCGCGAGCGAATCGCGCGCCGTCACCGCTTGCGCACGAACTCCGTGCGCAGGACGAGGCCCTTGATGCTCTCATGGCGGCAGTCGATCTCCTCCGGATCGTCCGTGAGGCGGATCGACCGGATGACGGTCCCCTGCTTGAGTGTCTGGTTGGCGCCCTTCACCTTCAGATCCTTGATCAGCGTGACCGAATCGCCGTCCGCGAGAAGATTGCCGGCCGCGTCGCGCGCCGCTGGGCGGGCGGCTTCGGCGGCCGCAGCCGCTTCGCGGGCCGGACGCCATTCGCCGGTCGTTTCGTCATAGACATAATCGTCGCTATCGGGAGCCATGTCGGCCTCGGCTGGTTTCAGAAGGAGCGAAGCCGCACGCGCCGTCCATCCCCGCCCGGCGGAGCGACGGCGGAAGGCGCGTCGGCCGTGATTCGCGGTGGCGTTTATTCCGCCGCCTGCACCACTTTCTCGGCGGTCTGGAGATCGACCGAGACGAGCTGCGACACGCCGCGCTCGGCCATGGTCACGCCGAACAGGCGGTTCATGCGCGCCATCGTGATCGGATTGTGCGTGATGACGATGAAGCGCGTGTCGGTCTTCTTCGCCATGTCTTCGAGAAGGTCGCAATAGCGCTCGACATTGGCGTCGTCGAGCGGCGCGTCGACCTCGTCGAGCACGCAGATCGGCGACGGGTTGGTGAGGAACACCGCGAAGATCAGCGCCGTCGCCGTGAGCGCCTGTTCGCCGCCCGACAGGAGCGTCATCACCTGCGGCTTCTTGCCCGGCGGCCGCGCGATGATTTCGAGTCCCGCTTCGAGCGGATCGTCCGCCTCGATGAGTTGCAGCTCCGCCGCGCCGCCGCCGAACAACAGCGTGAACAGTTCCTTGAAATGGGCGTTGACCGTGTCGAACGAGCCGAGCAGCCGCTCGCGTCCTTCCTTGTTGAGGCTCTGGATCGCGGTGCGCAGCTTCTTGATCGCCTCGATGAGGTCGTCGCGCTCCGTGGTGAGCGTGGTTTTCTTGGAGCTCGATTCCTCGAGTTCGAGATCGGCGCGCAGATTGACCGCGCCGATGCGCTCCCGCTCCGCCTTCATGCCCGAGAGCTTGCGCTCGACGTCCGGGATCGCCGGCGTATCGGCGCCGGGCTCCACCCCGGCCATCTCCGGCAGCGCCGCCGGCGTCGTCTCCAGCGTCTCGGCGATGGCGTGCTCGGTGTCGGCGAGCCTGGTCTGCGCGGCGTCGAGGCGCGCCTCGGCGCGCGCCCGCGATTCGCGCGCTTCCGACATGGCGGCGAGCGCCTCGCGAGCCGCGCGGTCGGCGTCGGCCTGCGCCGTCTCGGCGCGGGCGAGCGCGTCGGCGGCCTCCTTGCGTTTCCCCTCGGCGCCTTCGATCTCGACGACCACGGCGCGGCGCTTGAGGATGATCTGGCCGGGAACCTCGTCCAGCGCCTCGCGCTCGGCGCGGGCGGCGGCGATGCGCTGCTCGAATTCGGTCACCTGGGCCGCGGCCCCGTCGCGGCGGCTGGCCCATCCCTCGCGATCGGCGGCGATGGCGGCGCGGCGGCGGGCGCGCGCCTCGGCCTCGCGGGCGAGCGTCTGGGCGGCGGCGCGGGCCTCGCTCGCCTGGGCGCGGGCGTCCGCGACGCTGGCGCGGGCGGCGGACAGCTCCTGCTCCATCTCGGGCGTCACCAGCAGGGTTTTCGCCCCCTCGCGCGCGACGGTCAGCCGCTCGTCGGTTTCGGTCAGGTTGGCCTCGACGCGTGCGCGTCCTTCGCCGAGCGCGGACAGCTTCGCGGCGACCTCGGCGCGGCGGCGCTCGGCGGCCCCGAGACGGCTGCGGGCGCCGTCCATCGTCTGCCGCGCCTGCCGGGCGGCGGCGTTGGCCTCCTGCTCGGCCTGGGTCGCGGCGCGCAGGGCGGCGACGGCCGAGTCGAGTTCGCCGCGACGGGCGTCGGCCTCGGTCCGGGCCGAGCGGGCGTCCGCTTCGAGATCGACGAGGCGGTTCTTCTCGGCCAGCCGGCGGGCCGCTGGAGTCGGCGCCTCGGCGGCGGTCGTCAGGCCGTCCCAGCGCCAGAGATCGCCCTCGACGGAGACCAGCCGCTGACCGGGCTTGAGGAATTGCCGGAGCCGCGCTCCGTCGACGCGCCGCACCACGCCGATCTGGCGCAGCCGGCGCTGGAGCGCAGCCGGCGCGGCGGCGAAATCGGTCAGCGGCTGCGCCCCTTCGGGCAGCGCGGGATCGTCCTCGGAGGCTCCCGGAGCGGCCCAGTGGGCGGGGGCGGACTCCTCGAGCGACGCGTCGAGATCGTCGCCCAGCGCCGCTCCCAGGGCCGTCTCGTAGCCTTTAGCGACGGAGATCGACTCGACCACCGGCGGCCACAGGTCGGAGCCGGCGTTGGCGAGCAGTTTCTTCAGCGTCGCCACCTCGGTCTCGAGGCGCTGCGCCTTGCGGTCGGCGTCCGTCGCGGGCTGGCGCGACCGGTTTTCCGTCTCCCGCGCCGTCGGCAGGGCCGCGCGGGCGGCGTCGAGACGGACGTCCGCCTCGCGCGACGCCTGCTCGGCGGCCGCGAGCGCCTCCGTCAGCGGCGTGATGTCAGCGTCCGCGCCCAGGCTCTGCTCGATGGCGGCGAGATCGCGCACGATGCGCGCCTGCTCCTCCTGGAGGCGGCGCAGCCGGCCTTCCTCGTCGGCGACGGCGCGCAGCGCCGCGTCGCGCCGCACCGCGATGTCGGACACCCGGCGCTGGACGCCGTCGAGCGCCGCTTCCGCCTCGGCCAGGGCGGCTTCCGCCTCGGCCTGTCGGGACGCGGCGGCGGCGCGCTGCTCGTCAGAGCCCTGATCGTCCGCGGCCAGCGCGGCGCTCTCGGCGTCGAGGCGTTTCAGCGTGGCGATGGCGTCGGCCGCGAGCGCCGTCGCGCGTTCGATGTCGCGCGTCAGTTCGGAGGCGCGCCGCTCGAGCTCGGCGGCGCGCTCGCGGGCCCGCTTGTCCTCGGCGTCGAGCGAATCGCGGGCGAGCAGCAGGCGCTGGAGCGCGGCCGCCGCCTGGGCCTCCGCGTCGCGCAGTCCGGGCATCGAGGCCGCCGCGATGGCCTGCTCGCGCGCCGCGGCCGCCTGCGCGGCGGTGCGGTCGGCGACGAGGCGCGTCTCCGCCTCCAGCGAACGCTCCGCCTCGGCGAGTTGGGCCCGCGCCTCGCGATGGGTGAGGTAGAAGACCAGCGCCTCCAGCCGGCGGATTTCGGCCGCCACCACCTTGTAGCGGCCGGCCTGCTTGGCCTGCTTGCCGAGGCTGTCGATCTGCGCGTCGATCTCGCGCAGCACGTCTTCGAGGCGGGTCAGATTGTCCTCGGCCGCCTTGAGCCTGAGTTCGGCCTCGTGGCGGCGGGCGTGCAGGCCGGCGATGCCGGCCGCGTCTTCGAGGATGCGCCGGCGCGCCTGCGGCTTGGCGGCGATGATCTCGCCGATCTGTCCCTGCCGCACCATGGCCGGCGAACGCGAGCCGGTGGCGGCGTCGGCGAAGAGAAGCTGCACGTCTCTGGCGCGCACTTCCTTGCCGTTGACGCGATAGGTCGATCCTTCCTCGCGCTCGATCCGGCGCGAGACCTCGAGCCCTTCCGAATCGTTGAACGCCGCCGGCGCCCTGCGGTCGGAATTGTCGATGTGGAGCGCGACTTCGGCGGCGTTGCGCGCCGGCCTGTTGCCGGACCCGGAGAAGATCACGTCGTCCATGCCCGACGCGCGCATGGACTTGTAGGAATTTTCGCCCATGACCCAGCGCATGGCCTCGACAAGATTGGACTTGCCGCAGCCATTGGGTCCGACGACGCCGGTCAGTCCCGGCTCGATCAGGAATTCGGTGGGCTCGACGAAGCTCTTGAAGCCCGCGATGCGCAGTTTGGTCAGTTTCATGTGCGGCGGCCGCCCTGATCCGGCGACTGCCCGCGTTCGACCGCGCGAATCAGTTGCCGACGATGGGCGATAATATCTTATCGAACTCGTCGATGGACATCGCGCCCGGATACTTGGTCCCGTTGATGAAGAAGGTCGGGGTCGAATCGACCTTGAAGTCGTTCATCCCCTGGTTCTTCACCGCCAGAACACCGTCAAGAAGCGACTGATCCGTCAAGCACTTCTCGAAACTTTCCTGTGTGAAACCGGCCTGCTTGACGAGCCCGGCGAGCGCGTCGACCGGCTTGTCGACGAAAGCCCAGTTCTTCTGCTGCTTGAACAGCAGGTCGATCATGGCTTCGCGCTTGTCGCCGGCGCAGCGCGCCAGCATGAAGCCGCCCGCCGCCAGCGGATCGAGCGGGAATTCGCGCAGGATGAAGCGCGCCTTGCCGGTGTCGATGTATTTCTTCTTCAGCTCCGGCCAGGTCGTCTCGGCGAAATGGGCGCAGTGCGAGCAGGTCATCGAGGCGTATTCGATGATCGTCGCCTTGGCGTCGGGATTGCCGAGGATGACGTCCGGCAGCTTGCCCGCCGGCTTCATCAGGTCTTCGACCCGCACCGACTGGGCGAGCGCCGACGAGGCGGCGAACGGGAGCGCCGACAGGGCGGCGAGGAGATGGCGGCGATCCATGAACGGTCCGTCGTGTGGCAGAGTGACGCTAGCCTATGCGGTCACGGTCCGCGGATGGCAAGACGTATGCGCTGCGGATCGGCGCGCCCCTGCTCACGTCTTTGTGCGCGCGCCTCGCTCGCGATCGATGACGGCGGCGCCGAGGCGCGCGAGCGCCGCGCGCAGCCCCTCGTCGGCGACATCGGCGACGATCTGCTCCGCCGCCGCCACCGCTTCCGGCGATGGCGGCCGCGCGGCTTTCGTCAGCGCCGCGCCGCGCCTGACCGGACCCTGCTCCAGCCGGAGGCGACCGACGCAGGCCCAGCCGAAATAGGCGTTGACCCGCTCGATCACGATCGGCGCGAGATGCTGCAATTCGAGCGCGAACGCGCTCTCCACGCGCACATGCAGCGTCGCCGGCTCGGGCGGCGGCGCATGGCGCCCCGCAACCTTCCGCTCCGACGGCTTGCGGGGCCAGGCGATCCGCACCGGCCGCGACCGCCGCGCCAGCGCCTCGCCGACGATCTCCGGCCAGCTCAGCACGATGTCGGCGCCGGCGAAGCCCTGCTTCGCCAGCGCCGCGCCGAGGCAGGAATCGACGAGATCCGCGAGCGGGCGCGCCGCCCGACGCGGCTTTGCGGAAACGGACATCGCAGCTTTTCCTTGAACCCCTGGCAGACTACCACGCGGCCATGTCCGCCGCAGCCGCCGATCCGCGCGACCTTCTCGCCTGGTATGACCGCCATGCGCGCGACCTGCCCTGGCGCGTGCGCGGCGGCAGGCAGGACCCATACCGCGTCTGGCTGTCGGAAATCATGCTGCAGCAGACCACGGTGCAGGCGGTCAAACCCTATTACGATAAATTCCTGACCGTCTGGCCGACCGTCGGATCGCTCGCCGCCGCGCCGGTTGAGGATGTGATGAAGGCCTGGGCCGGTCTCGGCTACTATTCCCGCGCCCGCAACCTGCACGCCTGCGCGATCGTTGTTTCAACGACCTTCGGCGGCGCCTTCCCGGATGCGGAGCGTGAATTGCGCGAATTGCCCGGCGTCGGCGCCTATACCGCGGCCGCGATCGCCGCGATCGCCTTCGACGCGCCGGCCACGGTGGTCGACGGCAATGTCGAGCGCGTCGTCTCGCGCCTTTTCGCCATCGAGGATGAATTGCCAAAGGGCCGGGCGGCGCTGCGTCGCGCCGCCGAAACCCTGACGCCGCGCGAGCGCGCCGGCGACTTCGCCCAGGCCATGATGGATCTCGGCGCGACGATCTGCACGCCGCGCAAGCCAGCCTGCGCGCTCTGCCCGTGGATGGAGCCGTGCGCGGCGCGGCGGCGGGGCGACCAGGAGAGCTTTCCGCGCAAGGCGAAGAAGCGCGCCGCCGCGATGCGCTACGGCGCAGCGTTTGTCGCCTTCGATCCGGCCCAGCGCCTGCTCGTGCGCACGCGGCCGCCGAAGGGCCTGCTCGGCGGCATGACCGAGGTGCCGACCAGCGAATGGGCCGCCGATTTCGTGCGCGCGCCCGTCGAGAAGCTGACGCCGCTGAAGGCCGCGTGGCGCAAGACGCCCGAGCCCGTGACGCACGTCTTCACGCATTTCCCGCTGACGCTCGACGTCTATGTCGCGCGCCTTCCATCCACGGCGCGGGCGCCGGAGGGCATGCGCTGGATCGGCGCGAACGAGATCGCGGGGGAAGCCTTTCCGAATCTGTTCAGGAAAGTGCTGGCCGCCGCGGGTTCGACATCGGCAGCACCACCACTTTCGATCCGGTCAGCGCGCGCCCGTAAAGATCGATCACGTCCTGATTGAACATGCGGATGCAGCCTGACGAAACCGACGATCCGATGGTGTCGGGCTCGTTGGTGCCGTGGATGCGGTACAGCGTGTCGCGGTCGCCCTGATAGAGATAGAGCGCCCGCGCGCCGAGCGGATTGTCGAGGCCGCCGGGCATCCCGCGGCGATATTTTTCAAGCTCCGGCTGCCGCGCGATCATCTGCGACGGCGGCGTCCATGTCGGCCATTGCGCCTTGCGCCGGATGGTCGCGACGCCGTTCCAGCCGAAACCCTCGCGGCCGACGCCGACGCCGTAACGGACCGCCTGCCCGTCGCCGATGACGAGCGTCAGGAAATAGTTCGAGGGATCGACGATGATCGTGCCCGGCTGCTCGTAGCCGTCATAGGCGATCGCCTGCCTGAGATAGCGCGGATCGATCAGGGAGACGTCGATGGCCGGAACGGGAAACGGCTCGTCGGGAATCTCTGCATACATGTCGGCGACCGCTGGATCGACAGGATGGCGCGGGATCGCGTCCGCCGGCCCCATCGACGCGTCCTGATAGAGCGGCCCTCCGGCGCAGGCGGCGGTGGCGAGCGGCGCGAGAAGAACGAAGCCGCGGCGGGACAGGGAGGCGATCATGATTTTCCATCAAACAGACAAGACGCAACCAGCGTCGAACATCCGGCGATGCGCGACGACGACCGCGCGGGATAACGTCGTTTCCACGCGCATGTTCCGTGTTTGAGGCGGATTACGACGCAAAGGCGGCGCGAAAGCGTCGCAATCGGGCGGCGGATCTGGAAGGCGTGATCTGTTGCAGAAAAGTTACGCCTGCGGCGCAGGCGCAACATCACGAGCCATCACGGTCGCGTGATCGCGTAAATATCCCCGGAATTGGCGCTATGCGGCAAATCACGAATGATGCGCGAAATGACATCGACGGGCGCGAAGCCGTCCAGCATGAGCGTCTGGCTCTCGCCGAGCGCAACATTGTAACGGTGCGCGGCGAGCGTTTCGAGGCGACCGAGACAGGCGAATGCGATGTCGCGCTGGATCGTGGTGAATTCGAACGACAGCGCCGGCAGCGGCCGCGAAAGACCCGCGAGCGCCTTCGCCTCAAAACCCTCGACATCGATTTTCACGAAACGCGGCGGGCCGAATCGCTCGATCAGCGCATCGAGCGTCGTCATCGGCACGATGCGCTCCTCGTTCCATATCTGTCCCCGCCATCCCTCGGCCCCGTCCGCCGCATGGACGAAAGCGTCGGAAGCGGTCGAGACGGTCGGATTGGCGCTGTTGATCCGGAGCCTGATCTCGCCTTCCCGATCGCCGCATGCGGCCTCGACCAGCGTCACGGCGGGATCGCGGCCGTGGATCAGACGGATCGCGCGCGCCGGCAGAGGCTGGGGCTCGACCGCGACGACGCGCGCGCCGAGCCGGCGGAAGGACGACACGCGATCGCCGACATGGCTGCCGACATCGAAGGCGAGATCGCCCGCCGTCAGGAACCGGCCGTAGAGCGCGTCCATCGCCGCATGGCGCGTCTTGTCGCCGTGATAGACGCGCAGCGAGCGTGAGACGGCTTTCCAGCGCGGCGCGGCGGCGCTCATGCCGCCTGCGCCGCGGCCGGACGAAGCGCGAGCACCTCGTCGGGGGTCGCGAACTCTTCGGGAATGGCGCAGAGCTTCATCGCCTCGAGCTTTCGCCCGAGCGCCGGGGAGGCGGTGGCCACCGCGAACGGAATCGCCAGCAGATAGCCGAGCGTCAGCGGCAGCGACCACAGCAGCAGCGCAGGCGACAGGACGGACAGCGTCCCGAAAACATAGACGCCGAACAGGAGCTGCGGCCAAAGTCCTTCCAGCGCCGTGCGGAACGAGATCCCGTGCGCGTCGCGCGCCTGCCCGCCCCAGGAGATGCTGGAGCGCCCGAAGGCGAGCCCGATCATGAAAAGCGTGGTGCGGAACGTCGAGATCGCGCCTTGCAGGAAGGAGAAGACGAGTTCCGTCGCCGCGCCCGCAAGAAAGCGCGGAACGCCGCCATAGCGCTTCGCGCCGTCGCCGCTGATGAGGATGTCGAGGAAGCCTGCGAGCTTCGGCATCAGATACATGAGGAAGAACAGGCCGTAGAGCGCCATCGCGGCGCCGGCGGGAAAATCCGCGAGATTGCGGTCTTCGATCGCCTTCACCGGCGCGAGCGCGATCATGATGGTGAAGGCCGGCACGCCGAGGAACATCAGGATCGCCCAGACGAGCTGGAAGCGGCTCATGAATCGCAGGCCCGGAATGTCGAGCAGCTTCAGATATTGCAGATTGCCCTGGCACCAGCGCAGATCGCGCCGCGCGAATTCGAGAATGGTCGGCGGGTTTTCCTCCCAGCTTCCGTTTTCCTCCGGCAGCACGCGGACCTCGTAGCCGGCGCGGCGCATCAGGGTCGCCTCGACCTGGTCGTGCGACATCACCGCCCCGCCGAGCGGCGGCCCGCCGGGCAGCACGGGCAGGTGGCATTCGTCGCGGAACGGCGCGATGCGGACCATCGCGTTGTGGCCCCAGAAGGGGCCGCAATCGCCGATCCACCAGGCGCTGCCCATCGTGTAGCTGCGCATGCCGTGGCGCATGCCGAACTGGAAGATTCGCGCGAAGGCGGACGATGACGGCATGCCGACGACGAGGCTTTGCAGGATGCCGAGCTTCGGCCAGGCTTGCATCATGCGGGTCAGGCGCACGATCGCCTCGCCCGACATCAGCGAATCGGCGTCGAGCGGCAGCATCAGTTCGAAGTCACGGCCCCAGCGCTCGCAGAAGTCGCGCACATTGCCGGCCTTGTAGCCGGCGTTATCGGCGCGGCGCCGATAGAGGATGCGCGCGGCGTCGGCGCCCTCGCTGCGCTTCCAGGCGGCCGTCGCCTCCTCCTCCGCCGCCGCGACCGCCGCGATGCTGGTGTCGCTGAGCACGAAGTAGGAGTAGCGCGCGCCCTCCCCCGTCGCATCGATGCTGCGCTTCACCGCCGCGAGACGCGCGAAGGCGCGCGCCGGATCTTCGTTGCGCAGCGTCATCAGGACCGCTGTCCTGACGCGGATCGACTCCCGGCTGTCGCCGGCGTTCGCGAAAGGAGCGACCTGCTCCATCCCGTCCCGCGCGCCATGCAGCAGCCAGAGGCCGATGAGCGCGTTCCAGAAGCCGAGGACCGACCAGGGCAGCCCGACGCCGAAGCAGACGAAGATCACGATGTCCGTGACCGTCCAGCCGCCGGCGCCCAGCACATGGGCCATGAGGGCCATCATGCCGAGATAGGTCGAGACGTTCAGGGCGGCGACGAGCGCGCGCCTGCGGCTGAGCGCGCCGGCTGACTGGATTCCGGCGGGCGTCTGGTGTGTAAGATCCACGGAGGGCTCGGGCGCGGTCGTGCGGACGTTCCCTATCCATGGAAGCGGCTGAACGGAAGATGAGCGCGGACGGAGCGGACGAAACGCGGCAGGCGCGGGCGCTCTGGTTCGCCGGCGGCCGGCGCGCGGAATTGCGCGCGGAGCCGCTTGTCGCGCCCGGTCCCGGCGAGGTTCTGGTGAGGACGCTCCATAGCGGCCTCTCGCGCGGCACCGAGCGGCTGGTCTTCGAGGGACTGGTCCCGCCGGGCGAATATGAGCGCATGCGCGGGCCGAACATGGCGGGCGCTTTCCCCTTCCCGGTGAAATACGGCTATTGCGCCGTGGGCGAGGTCGTCGCCGGCTTTCCCGGCCTGATCGGCAGGCGGGTGTTCGCCCTGCATCCGCATCAGGATTTATTCGTCCTGCCCGCCGCGAGCGTCACGCCCCTGCCCGACGCGCTGCCGTCGCGCCGCGCCGTCCTCTCGGCTAATATGGAGACGGCGCTCAACGCGATCTGGGATTCAGGCGCGTCTGCGGGCGACAGAATCGCCGTCGTCGGCGCCGGCGTGCTCGGCCTGCTCTGCGCCTTCATCGCCGCGCGCCTGCCCGGCGCCGAAGTCTGCGTCGTCGATGTGTCGCCGGATCGCCACGCGGTCGTCGAACGTCTCGGCGCGCGCTTCGCCGCGCCCGGCGGCGCGCCGGCCGAATGCGATGTGGTCGTCCATGCGAGCGCCTCCGAGGCGGGTCTTGCGACGGCGCTCGGCTGCGCCGGCCTCGAAGCGCGGGTGGTGGAGCTGAGCTGGTATGGCGACCGCGCCGTCGCCGCGCCGCTCGGCGGCGCGTTCCATGCGAAGCGGCTGCGCCTCGTCTCCTCGCAGGTCGGGCGCTTGCCGCCGGCCCGCGCGCCGCGCTGGACCTATGCGCGGCGCATGGAAAAGGCGATGGCGCTTCTCTGCGACGACCGGCTCGACGCGCTGATCACCGAAGAGATCGCGTTCGAAGCGCTGCCCGCCGAACTGCCTCGCCTTCTGGCGCCTGGCGCGCCGGGGCTGACAGCCGCCATCCGTTATTCCTGATCCATCGTTTGGAGCCTTGCATGTTCGCCGTTGAAGTTCGCGACCGCATCATGATCGGTCATTCGCTGCCCGACCCGTTCTTCGGTCCCGCGCAGGGCATGCATGGCGCGAGCTTCATCGTCGATGTCGCCTTCTATCGCGAGGCGCTGACCGACAAGAACGTCGTCGTCGATATCGGCGCCGCGCTCGATGTCCTGAAGGCCACGCTGAAGCCGCTCGCCTATCAGAATCTCGACGCGCTGCCGCAATTCAAGGGCAAGCTGACGACGACGGAATTTCTCTGCAGGCACATCTTCGACGAGATCGCGAAGGCGGCGAAGAGCGGCGCGCTCGGCGAGGACGGCAAGGGCCTCGCGAAAATCCGCGTGCTGCTGCACGAGCATGACGTGGCGCGCGCCTGGTATGAAGGCGCAGTGAACTGACAAGCGCCATGCGGCCTGTCTTCTTCGCGATTCCCGGCGATGACTGGCCGGCGACCGGCGGCTACGTCTATAACCGGCGCATGCTCGATCTCGCGCCGGCGGCGGGCGTCCCGCTCCGCCATCTCGCTCTGCCCGGCTCCTATCCCGCGCCAACGGACGCCGATCTCGGCGAAACCGCGCGGCGCGTCGCGGCGACGCCGCGCAACGCCGTGCTGATGATCGACGGGCTCGCTTTCGGCGCCATGCCGCCCGATCTCATCGGCGCGCTCGACCGGACGATCGTCGCGCTTGTCCATCATCCGCTTGGGCTCGAGAACGGGATCAGCCCCGAACGCAGCCGCTGGCTCGTCGCGAATGAAACGGCGGCGCTGGGCTTCGCTCAGGCCGTGATCGTCACGAGCGAAACCACCGCGCGCACTCTTCGGGACGATTTCGCTGTCCCGCAGGCGAAACTCGTCGTCGCCGAACCCGGCGTGGAGCGCGCGCCGCGCGCCCGCGGCTCGGGGAGCGACGCGATCGCGATGCTGGCGGTCGGCTCGCTCGTGCCGCGCAAGGGCTACGACATGCTGATCGACGCGCTCGCGCGCATGACGGATATTCGCTGGTCCATCGCCATCGCCGGCGCCGACGACCGCTCGCCGGAAACGACCACGGCGCTGCGCGCGCAGATCGCGGCGCGCGCGCTTGGCGACAGGATCGCGCTGCTTGGCCCCGTGGCGAACGATGAACTCGCGCGCCTCTATGACGGGGCCGACCTGTTCGTCATCGCCTCGCATTATGAAGGCTACGGCATGGCCGCGACCGAGGCGCTGGCGCGCGGCCTGCCGCTGGTCTCCACCACCGGCGGAGCGCTCGCTGAAACGGTGCCGGACGACGCGGCGCTGAAGGTCGCGGCAGGCGACGCCGACGCCTTCGCCTTCGCGCTGCGCAGCATGATGACCGACCCCGCGCTGCGGCGGCGTTGCGCCGACGCGGCGTTCGCGAGCGTCGCGACGCTTCCGCGCTGGGAAGACGCCGCAGGCCGCGTCGCGCGCACGCTCGCCGACGTGATGACGAGGGATATGCGATGAGCGGATTCTCCGCCGACTGGCTGGCCTTGCGCGAACCTGCGGACCACGCCGCGCGCAACGGCGACGTGCTCGCCGATGTCGCGCGCCATGTCGCCGGCCGCGATCATCTGTCGATCATCGATCTCGGCTGCGGCGCGGGATCGAACCTGCGCGGTTTCGCTTTGTCGCTTCCCGCGCGGCGGCAAAGCTGGACGCTGATCGACTATGACGCGGCTCTGTTGAAAGCCGCGCGCGAACGCCTCATCGCCTGGGCCGACGAGACGGAAGAACTTGGCGAAGAACTGCTCATCGAGAAAAGCGGCAAGACGCTGACGATTGATTTCCGGCAGGCCGATCTCAACGCGGACATGGAGCGCATCGCCGGCTGGCGGCCCGATCTGGTGACCGCCGCCGCTCTCTTCGATCTGGTCTCGCCCGCATGGATCGACCGTTTCGCGGCGGCGCTCGCCCGCTGGAAGCTGCCGCTCTACACCGTGCTCGTCTATGACGGGCGCGAGCAATGGACGCCGCCGCATCCGCTCGACGCCGCGATCCATGACGCCTTTCTCGCGCATCAGCGGCGCGACAAGGGCTTCGGCCCGTCCGCCGGTCCCGACGCGGCGCGCCTGATGGAGGCGGCGTTCTCGAAACAGAACTATCGCGTCGCGTCCGGCGAAAGCCCCTGGCGGCTTGGCGTCGAAGACGCCGCGCTGATCGCGCAGCTTGCCGGCGGGGTCGCGAGCGCCGCCGCCGAGACCGGCCTTCCCGCCGCCGACGTCGAGCAATGGCGCGCCTTCCGCGAAACGGCGGCGCGCGCGCCGGGCGCCTCTGCGCGCGTCGGCCACCGCGATCTGTTCACGGCTCCGTGAGCGAGGGCGCGTCTCAGCGCCGCAGGGGCCACCAGCCGATCATGCGGTTCATCACCCCGTCCCGCTTGATGAAACCGTGCATGAGCGCGCCGCCGATATGTAGGACGGCGAGCGCCGCCAGGGTCAGCGCCGCAACGCCATGGATCGCGAGGATCGCATCGCCGGCCGAGCTTTCCGGCAGGAGCGGCGGCAGGCTGAACCAGCCGAAGACGTCGCGCGCGCCATAGGCGGAAACGCCGGCCCAGCCGAGCAGCGGAACGATCGGCAAAAGCAGATATAACAGATGATGCACGGCCGACGACGCGACGCGCTCCAGGGGCGTCAGGGTCTCCGCCGGGGGCGGCGCGCCTCGCAGGCGGTTGAGAATTCTTGCCGCCACGACCCAGAGAAGGAGGAATCCGATGAGCTTGTGCGCGGAATAGAGCGTGTTCGTCAGGTTGTCGAAGTTGGTGGCTGCGCCGCGTCTCACCATATAGAGCCCGAGCGGAACCATCACGATCACGGCCGCCGCCGTGATCCAGTGCAGCGTCTTCGCGGTCAGGCTATAGTGCGGTCCCGGTAGGGGCATGAAAGGCTCCGTTCGCCGGAAGAATGCGGAACAATGGGCGATCCGGCAACGTTCATCAGCGGGTCATGTTGGCTGATCTAACGATTTGGCTACCCTGAATAATGGCGACCCGTCGCGTCCGCGGCATGAAGTAAGAAAAATCTCAGGGAAAGAAGAGTAGCGCGCATCATGTTCAGTTTGCTTCCCAACAGCGGCCTGATCGGCGTCGAGCGGGCCATCGCCGACTATCGCGCCGGCCGACCTGTCATCATTTCCGACGCCGGCCAGTTCGTGCTCGCGGTTGGAGTCGAGGGCGTCGTCGGCGAATTGGCCGGGAGTCTTGACTCATTCGCCGCCGGTCGCGGCCGGCTGGCGCTGCCTGCGGCGCGCCTGCGGCGTCTGGGGCTCGAGCGCGGCGGTCCCGGGGTGATCGCGCTGCCTTCGATCGACCCGGCGCGGCTCGAGCGGCTGGCTCTCCTTGTCGATGCGCGCGTCG
>MKVY01000040.1:41207-76833 GCA_001899525.1 Rhizobiales bacterium 65-9 | reverse complement strand
CGTGATCGTGCCGATCGACGACACGGCCAGGATCGATCCCGCGCTTGCGCGCGTCGAGGCGGACGCCATTCGCGGCTATCGCGACGCCAGGGTGCAGAGTCTGCGCTTGATCGGCCGCGCGCCCGTGCCGCTCGAAGGAGCGCCTGATACGGAATTCGTCGTGTTTCGCGGCGGCGAGGGCCTGCGCGATCAGGTCGCGATCATCATTGGACGACCCGATTTCGATGCGCCCGTTCCCGTGCGCCTCCATTCCGCCTGTCTGACCGGCGATCTGTTCGGCAGCCTGAAATGCGACTGCGGCGATCAGTTGCGCGACACGGCGCAGGGCATGGCGCGCGAAGGCGGCGGCGTGATCCTGTATCTGGATCAGGAAGGCCGCGGCAACGGCATCGCCAACAAGATCCGCGCCTACAAGCTGCAAAGCCAGGGCTTCGACACCTATGACGCAGACGAGGTGCTGGGTTTCGACTTCGATCAGCGTCGCTTCGATTTCGCCGCCGAGATGCTGCGCCAGCTTGGCGTCAGGCGCGTTCGCATCATCACCAACAACCCGGAAAAAATCGCCGCCCTGAAGCGCGCGGGTCTCGATGTCGTGTCCGATCAGCGCGCGCTGGGACGGCCGACGGCGGAGAACGCCCGTTATCTCGCTTCGAAGCGCGACCGCGCCGGCCACATCATCGATTTCGATGCGCTCGCCGCCCGCGCGCAGTTGAAGGATTGACCCCTGATCGCTTGACCCCCGCCACGGCGGTCGAGGAGACGCGGCGCTGGCCGCTCGCGTTGGCCCTTGTCCTGTTTTTTGCAGCGTGGCTGGCGTGCTGCTGGCCGTGGCTGTCGGGCGCCGTGACCATCCCGTGGGACGCGAAGGCGCATTTCCAGCCGCAGCTTCAGTTCCTCGCCCGCGCGCTTCATGCGGGCGAATCGCCCTTCTGGACGCCGAATGTTTTCTCGGGCTCGCCGCAGATCGCCGATCCGCAGTCGCTGATCTTCTCCCCGCCTTTTCTTCTTCTGGCGCTGTGGAGCGCGGCGCCGTCGCTGCGCGAGATGGATGCGGCGACGTTCGGCGCGCTGCTTGCGGGGGGCGTTTTCATCATCCTGTTCTTTCGTGATCGCGGCTGGCACTGGGGCGGCGCGGTTCTCGCCGCGCTGATCTTTTCCTTCGGCGGCTCGGCGGCGTGGCGCGTCCAGCATATCGGACAGATTCTCAGCCTCGCCTCTCTCCCGATCGCGCTCTTTCTGCTCGACCGCGCGTTGCGCCGCTCCTCGCTTCTCTATGGCGCTTTGGCGGGCCTGGCGGCTGCGATTCTCGTTCTCGGCCGCGATCAGGTGTCGCTGCTGGGCGTCTACACGCTTGCGGCGTGGCTTGTCGCTCACTGGCTGTCCGGCGACCGCGTCCTGCCGACCATGCGCGCGAGCCTTCCGCCGCTGCTCGCCGGCGCGGTGGTCGGCGCTGTCGCAACGCTGCCGCCCGTTACGCTCACCTGGCTGCTGGCGGAGCAGTCCAATCGCCCCGAAATCGATTTTATCGGCGCGGGACGCGGCTCGCTTCATCCCGCGCTGCTGATCACGAGCATCATCCCCCATCTCTTCGGCGCGGCCTATGAGATGGAGAAATACTGGGGACCCCCGAGCTTCGCCTGGAGCGACACCGGGCTTTTTCTCGCGCAGAACATGGGCGTGCTTTATGTCGGCGCGGCGCCGATCGTTCTGTTTCTTCTGGCGGGCGTTCTGCGCGGCGCGCTGTGGGCGCGCGAGATCCGCTTCTTCGCCGTCGCGCTTGCGATCGCGCTGCTCTACGCGCTGGGATGGTACACGCCCGTCTTCCGGGCGATCTATGACGTCGTACCCGGCGTGTCCTTCTATCGCCGGCCCGCCGACGCGACCTTTCTGATCGGCTATTTCCTCGCGATCTGCGCGGGATGGCTCGCGCATCGCCTGTTGACGCATGCGGGCGCTGTGCGTTGGCGCTGGTTCGACGCGGCTCTTGTCGCCGCGCCGTTTCTCGCGGCGCTTTTTCTCGGCCTGCGCATCGACAGGCTCGGCATGACGCCGGTCCCGCTTGTATGGGCCGCGATCTCCTTCGCCGCGGGGATAGCCGCGCTCGCGCTCGCGGCGCGATGGACGGCGGCCGGCCGCGCCACGCTCGCGGCGCTGCTGCTCATCGGCGTCACGACCGTCGATCTCGCTTTCAACAACGGGCCGAACGGCGCCAACGCTCTGCCGCCGCAGACCTATGACGTGCTGCGGCCTGACACCAAGAATGAGACGATCGCCTTCCTCAAGCGCAAAACGGCCGAGACGGCCTCAGCCGACCGGCGCGACCGGATCGAGCTCGCGGCGCTGGGATTTCACTGGCCCAACGCCAGCCTCGTGCACGGGCTTGAGAACACGCTGGGCTACAATCCGGTCCGTCTCGGCCTCTACACGCGCGCCACCGGCGCCGGCGATCATGTCGCTCTGGCGGACCAGCGCAATTTCTCTGCGCTCGCGCCATCCTACCGCTCGCTTCTCTATGACATGCTGGGTCTGCGCTTCATCGCGACCGGCGTCCCGATCGAACAGATCGACAGGACGCTGAAGCCCGGCGAATGGGCGCCGGTCGCGCGGACGCCGGACGGCTTCATCTACGAGAATCCGAACGCGCTGCCGCGCGTGCTGCTGGTAACGGAGGCGCGGCCGGCGGATTTCGATCAACTGCTGAAGGATGGCGGCTGGCCGCCCGGTTTCGATCCGCGCCGCACCGTTCTGTTGGCGAACGCCGTCGCGACGCCGGCGACGCCGCGCCGCGCCGGGTCGGCGCGCATCGACTCCTATCGCAATACGGAGATCGCGATCACGGTCGATGCGCCCGACGGCGGCTGGCTCGCGCTCAACGATCCCTGGATGCCGTGGTGGCGCGCCGCCGTCGACGGCGCGGACGCGACTGTCCTCCAGGCGAATGTGCTGTTCCGCGCCGTCGCGATCCCGCCGGGGCGCCACAGCATCGTTTTCCGCTTCCGCCCTTTCCTTGGCGCCTGGGATGCGGTGAAAACCCATTTTGCTGACCGGCTGCGGCGGGGAGCGTAGGAGCTTCGGCCCATGATGGATCTGGAGGGCGATTCGCGCGCGACTACGACGCGTAGTGCATGGCGACCCCGGCGCTTGGCGAGCGCACGCAGGCGGTCCGGCGCGAATTCGCGCCCTGATCGTCTGCGCGAGTGAAAAAAGCCCCGCTGGCGCGGGGCTTGATTGAACGAAACTGGCCGAGCTTCAGTCGCAGACGGTGACGCGACGAACCACGTAGCGGCCCTGATACTCGCTCCACACATTGCGGCGGACGCGGTAGCAGCGCGGCTCCTCGATATAGGTCGGACGCGGCTGGGCCGCCTGGGCGGCCATCGCGCCCAGCGCCAGACCGCCAACGATGCCTGCGGCCGCCGCGGCGCCCGCGCCGTAACCGTACCCGCCGTAATAGCGGCCGCGGCGCCATTGCGCCTCCGCGTCGGTCGAATGCGTGACGGTGATCGCGCCGACGAGCGCAAAGACGGCGAAACCGGCGGTGAGGATCTTCTTGAAGCTCGTCATGATCGTCTCCCGGCGAAGAGGTCGGAGCAGCCGCCCCGCGCAACAATCTATGCCTCGCCGCGGCCGCGACGGGCGTGCGCCAACGCACAAGGCGCTGGCGCCCGCTTTATGCGGCCGTCAAACGCCCTGTGCGACCAAGGACGAAAGCCCGCCGAAGCGGGCTTTCTTTTCCGGCGCGAGGGGTTCAGTCGCAGACGGTGACGCGGCGGGTGACGTAGCGGCCCTGATAGTCGCTCCACACCGCGCGGCGGACCCGGTAACAGCCGCCGACGACATAGGCCGGGCGAGGCTGGGCGGCGGAGGCCGCGATGGCGCCGAGCGCGAGGCCGCCGACGATGCCGGCCGCCAGCGCGCCGCCGCCGTAACCATAGCCATAGCCGTAACGCCAGTAGCGGGCTTCCGCCTGTCCGGCCTGGAGGGTCATGGCGCCGGCGACGGCGACCGTGGCGAGGGCGGCGGTGAGGGTCTTCTTGAAGAGGGTCATGGGTCGGGTTCCGGTGTTGGTTCGGGAACGGCGTTCCCTATGCCCATGATCATGACTCGCGCCCGCCGGAGCGACAGTGCGGGGACGCACATGACGTCCCGCCCGCTGCATGGCGCTCGCGCTCAGGCGACGCCGAGCTTCTTCTGAAGGCTGGTCGAGGCGGTCGTATATTGAAAGACGAGCTTCTTGTTGGGAAAGACGTAGCGGTGGACTTTCTGCGCGGCCAGCGCCGCCTCGTGAAAGCCTGACAGGATCAGCTTCAGCTTGCCCGGATAGGAATTGATGTCGCCGATCGCGAAAATTCCCGGCGTCGAGGTCTCGAAGGCGTCGGTTCCGACGGGAATCACATTCTCGTTGAGAGCGAGGCCCCAATGCGCGATCGGGCCGAGCTTCATCGTCAGTCCGAAGAACGGCAGCATGACGTCGCAGGCGATGTCGAACGGCGCGCCGGCGTCGTCGCGGCATGTGACCGCTTCGAGCTTCGGCGCCGGCCCGCGCAGGCCCGTCGCCTGCCCGATCCTCAGATCCATCGCGCCGTCGGCGACGAGGGCGCGCATCTGCGTCACCGAATGCGGCGCGGCGCGGAAATCGTCGCGGCGATGCAGCAGCGTCACCCTCTCGGCGACCGGCTGAAGGCTGAGCGTCCAGTCCAGCGCCGAATCGCCGCCGCCGATGATGAGAAGGCGCTTGCCGCGAAACCGGTCGATGCGTCGCACCGCATAGACGACGCCCTCGCCCTCATAGGCTTCGACGCCGGGAATGGGCCGCTTCTTCGGCTGGAACGATCCGCCGCCCGCCGCGATGAGGATGGTCTTCGCATCAAAGACGAGCCCGCCCTCGGTCGCGACCCGAAAGCGCGGCGCCGCCGCGTCGCCAAGCGGCGCGACCTCGACGACCAGATCATGGAAATGGAATGTCGGCTGGAACGGCTTGATCTGCGCCAGCAAATTGTCGGTCAGCGTCTGGCCGGTGATCATCGGAAAACCGGGAATGTCGTAGATCGGCTTCTCCGGATAAAGCTCGACGCACTGTCCGCCCGGCTTCGGCAGGATGTCGACGAGATGCGCCCGGATGTCGAGCAGGCCAAGCTGGAACACGGCGAACAGGCCGACGGGGCCCGCGCCGATGATCAGCGCGTCGGTTGAGATGATGTTTGCGTCTCTCTGCATGATCGGGCCGTCGGGAGCTGGCCCGGAACAGGCGCCGGCGCATGCGGCATGTCAACATCGCGCCGGCGCGGGATATGCTACAGCCCGGCGCTGCGGAATGTTCTGTCGTATGCGGAGACTGTCATGATCGGCTGGATCGTTCGGATCATGCTTGTGGGCGCGGGCGTGATCGCCGGCTGGTTCGTGCCGAAGGACGACGTCGGGTACGCTGTCATTCAGTTCGTCGTGGCGCTGGTCTTCATCGCAGCCGCGTCGGCGATCGGCATCTACTGGCCGCGCTGGCGCCGAAGGCGCGGCGCAGACGCCGCCAACGGGGAGTGATCAGCCCTTCGTCGCTCCCGCCGTCAGGCCCGAGACCATGTACTTCCGGAAAACGTAATAGATCGCCGCCGGCGGGATCGCGTAGATCAGCCCGGTCGTCATCAGCAAAGGCCAGGGCGAATCGTCGGCGGCGAGAAAATTGCCCAGCGCCACCGGCAATGGAATGCTGGTGTCGCGCGAGAGCAGCAGGAACGCATAGAGATACTCGTTCCAGGCGAGCAGGATGGCGTAAGCGCCGATCGCCACGAGCGATGGCGCCATCAGCGGGATGTAGACCAGCCTGAAAAGCTGCATCGGCGAGGCCCCGTCGATCACCGCCGCCTCGTCGAGTTCGGCCGGCAGTTTATCCGACGCCTGCTTCAGCACCCAGATCGCGTAGGGCGACGCGATCGTCATCATCGCCAGGATGAGCGCCCACTGGCTGTTGAGCAGCCCGTAGAGTCCCATCGTGCGGTACATCGGCACCGCAAGAAAGGCGGCCGGGATGAAATAGGTGAACAGGGCGAGATTCATCACCATGCGGCCGCCCTTCACCTTGAGCCTGCTGATGGCGAAGGCCGAGGTGGTCGCCACGATGAGCGTGAGCGCGCCCGTCATCGCTGCGATGAACACGGAGTTCCAGAGCTGCCGCCAGAAATGGATCAGGAAATAATGTTTCTGGCCGAACACCGTGATGAAATTGTCGAGCGTCGGATGGGTCGGCCAGAGATTGCCGCTGAACGCCGAATCCTTGGACGAGATCGCGAAGAGGACGAGATGATAGATCGGCAGGATCGTCCAGATAAAAACCGGAATGCCGATGAGCAGGAGCTTCGCCTCGTTGGCGACGTTGCGCAGGAGGAAGCGGTTCATTTCGACAGCCGTTTCATCAGCACATAGACGATCGGCAGAATGATCGGCAGCGCGCAGACGATCGTCGCCATCGACAGATCGACCTCTGCGAGTCTGAGATAGCGGATGCCGAGCGTCGCCAGCACATGGGTCAGGTCGGCTGGGCCGCCGCCGGTCAGCAGATAGACGCTGTTGAAGTCGCCGAGCGTCCAGATCGCCGACAGCAGCGCGCAGGTCAGATAGAGCTGCGAGATCGAGGGCCAGGTGATGTAGCGGAATTTCTGCAGGCCGTTGGAGCCGTCGACCGACGCCGCCTCATAGAGGTCGTTCGAGATCGCGAGCCGGCCGGACAGGAGGATGAGGGTCCAGAACGGCAGCGACTTCCAGATATGCACCAGCATGGCGAAGAACAGGCCGAGCCGCGGATCGTTCAGCCAGTTGGGCCCGTCCTCGAAGGTGAGCTTGAACCAGGTCTGGTTGATGATTCCCCATTCGGGATTGAGCATGAAGCGCACCGACAGGATCGTCGGAATCGACGGCACCGCCCAGGGCAGGATGAAGATCACCGACAGCCAGCGGATCCAGACCCGGTCGTGCAGGAAGAAGCCTGACAGCGCCAGCGCGACCGCCATCTTCAGGTTGATGGCGACGAAGATGAAGATCAGCGTGTTGACGACCGCGCGCGCGAAGATCGGATCGTTGTAGAGCTTGACGTAGCTTTCGGGACTGTGCGCCAGCCAGAAGGCGTAGAAGACCGGATAGATGACGAAGAGAACGAAGACGAGCAGGTAGGGAATGACGAGAATGATTCCCCAGAGCTGCCATTGCGACAGCCCGCGCTTTCGCACGGGCGCGTCCATCGACGCGGGAGGCTGGGCGATCGTCGCCGTCGACATGGCGGCCCCTCCGGCGGATTGAAGGGACGGCGGCCCGGCGGCCGCCGTCCTGAAACCGGCGTCAGCCGGCGACTTCCTTGATGCGGGCGATCAGCTCGTCCGTCGCCTTGTCGACCGGAATCTTCTCGTTGAGGATGCGGTTCATGGCTTTCGCCCACACATTCTCGTTGTTCAGAACGGTGAACTTGTAGTTCTTGGTGAACTCGAACGTCACCGTTCCGTCCTTGTACTGGTTGTAGACCGAGCGCCGGTGCGGATCAGCCTGCCAGAACGGGCTTTCCTGGCCGGCCTTCGTCACCGGGAACCAGCGGCCGAGCGCGCCCTCGACATAGGGGCGCAGATTGTCTTCATCGAGCAGGAACGCGACGAACTCCTTGGCGCGCGCCTTGTTCTTGGCGCCGGCGAAAACCACCCCGGTCTTCACCGCCGTGCGATAGCGCATCGCCGTTCCGTCCGGCTTGTTGGGGAAGCCGGCGGTGCGGATCAGCTCGTCATAGTTCTTCTTCGCCTGGGCGCGCTCTTCGGGTTTGAGCTGCGCGTTGTTGGCGTCGTCGAGCCACTTCGCCGCGATCGAGATCGTCGCATTGTGCGTCAGCACGGTCGTCTTGTTGTGGAAGGCGACATTGTTGTCGGGATCTTTCCAGCTCGTGGCGGAGGGCGGCACGCAGCCTTTCGTATAAGGCTCCGTATAGTCGCGCAGCGCGTTGGCGAGGCCTTCCTTCACCTTCGGATCGTTCACCAGCAGCTTGCCGTCGTCATCGACCAGCTTGACGTTGTAGGCGTCCATGAAGGTCAGGAACGAATAGAAGCTGTCGCTTGAATCGACGCCGAGCGGTTGTCCGATGCCGAACGCGCGCGTGCCGGATGCGCGCCGGTATGCGGGCTGCACCTTGTCGCACCAGAACGACCAGTAGCCTTTCCAGTCCTTCGGAATGTCGCTTTCCTTGAAGCCGGCCTGATTTAGCATGTCGATCCAGTATTCGATATGCATCGTCTGCTGCTTCAGCGGATAGGCGTAATAGGCCTTCTTCTTCGCCTTGTCGTTGTAGAGGAACGTCGTTTCGATCGTGTTGGGCGCGAAACGGTCCTTGATCGGATTGATGATGTCGGACACGTCCTCCAACAATCCGTCATAGGCCCATTTGCCGGTGACCTGGAAATCATACACGTCGGCGTAGGCGACATCCGGCACGGAGCCGGCGTCGATCGCGGCGACCGTCTTCGGAATCATATCCTGAACGGCGTATTGCGACAGCTCGACCTTGACCTTCGATTTCGCCTCGAACTTCTTGATCGCCTCATAGAGCGCATCGTCCTCGGCCTTGTAGAAGCCTTTGACCCACCAGACGTTCAGAACTTCCTGCGCGCGCGCCGCTCCGGAGAAGGCGATGCCGATCGCCGTCGTCACCGAAAGAATCCACGCGCGCTTGCTGACACTATGCATCGCCGCCCTCCTCACATCATCCGCCCTGACGCGTCCTCTTATCGTTTCGTGTGGACGCTTCCTTCCATACTAGAGACAAACAGGCCGCGCTGGGAAGCCCCGACCAAAGAATGAGACGATCTTTTAGGTTCGAAGTAAATTGTGCGGTGCAACCACAATGGTTTCTTGAAGCAGCGCGGTTATGTGTGCTTGGCTCTCTCCAGGACGCGGGGATGCTTGCATGGGCGATGAACTGACGACCAGGCTCTCGGCTTGTTACACTGGCGTCGTGCATGACGTGATGCGCGCGATGGGTCTCAGGGATTTTACGTTTCCGCCCGAGATACGACCGATCATGCCGGACATGCGTTTGGCCGGGCCCATTTTCACGATCGAGGGCCGCGTGGATCCGCGCGCCGACGCGCACGAGACCTTGCTCGCATGGACCGGTCTTTTGTCGAAGGCCAGGCCCGGCCATGTCTGGGTTTCGCAGCCGCACGACCGCGTCGTCGCGAACATGGGCGAATTGTCCGCCGAGACCTTGAAGAACAAGGGCGTGCTCGGCTGCTTCATCGACGGGCTCGCGCGCGACGTGGATTTTCTGCTCGAGATGAAATTCCAGACTTGGTGCAGCGGTTTCACGCCGCGCGACATCGTCGGCTACTGGCTGCCGAAGGGCTTCGACGTCACGATCCGCATCGGCGACGTCGTCGTCGAGCCCGGCGATTATTTCATCGGCGACCGCGACGGCGCCGTGCGCGTCCCGAGGGCGATCGCCGCCGACGTCGTGGAGAAGGCGGAGGAAGCGATCGGAACCGAAAACAAGGTGCGCACCGCGATTCTCGCCGGCGTCGATCCGCAGGAAGCCTATCTCAGATACGGCAAGTTCTAACCGCCGCAATGGGCGACACGGACGGCCGTCTCCCGCTCCTCGATCCGCGCGACAACGTGCTGATTGCGCGCGAACGGATCGCCTGCGGCGAAACGATTCTGATCGACGGCGCGCCATCGGCATCGGCGATGCGCATCGTGAAATATGGCGCGCCACTCGACAATCTCCGGCCTCTGAAGCTCGGGGACGCATCCGTGGCGGGGCGGGCTCTGCTTGTTGGACATGGCGCCTGTCGGCGAGGTGCGCTACGCTTGCTCCGAAGAACCGGGCCATCAGGAATTCGCGCCGACCTGCAAATCCTTCGCGCCGATCGGCCCCGCCTTCCTTCCCGCCGCCTGATCCCGACAAGTCTTCCGCCCCTGGAGCCAGCCATGGCCGACGCTTCGCTTGTTTTCGCCAACGCAGAGGTCCGCGCCTATGCGAAGGCCTTGTTCGAGAAGGCCGGATGGTCGGCGCGCGACGCGACGATCACGGCCGACCATCTGATCACGGCCGATCTCTCCGGCCATCCCTCCCATGGCATGGGCATGATCCCGAGCTATGTGGAGGGCATGGAGCGCGGCGGTCTGAAGCCGTCGAACCGGATCGAGGAGAAGCTGCGCGCCGGCTCCCTGCTCGTGCTCGCCGGCAACACCGCGCTCGGACAGCCCGCTGCCCATGACGCCGTCGAGGCCGGCGCGAGCATCGCCCGCGAGCACGGGATCGCCCTCGTCAACCTGATCCAGGCGCATCATATCGGCCGCATCGGTCATTACGCCGAGCAGGCGGCGCGCCACGGCATGATCGGGCTTTACTGGGTCAACGTCGCCACGACGCGCGCCGCGGTCGCGCCTTTCGGCGGTCGCGAGCGCCGCTATGGCACGAACCCGCAGGCGATCGGCATTCCGCGCCCTGGCGCGCAGCCTTTCCTGCTGGACTTCGCCACCAGCCGCATCGCGGTCGGCAAGACCCGCGTCGCGTGGCTGCAGCACAAGAAGACGCCGTTCGGCGCGCTGATCGACGGCAAGGGCGAGCCGACCGACGACCCCGGCGTGATGTTTCCGGATTTCACCGGCGCGCTCGCGCCGTTCGGCGATCACAAGGGATATGGCCTCGCCATGGCGAGCGAGATTCTCTCATCGATCCTCGGCGGCGGCGAGACGATCGCCGAATCCCGCGACAAGGACACGATTCACAATTCGATGCTCGCCATCATCATCGATCCGGCGAAATTCGAATCCGTCGCCGGCGACTGGCGCGCGCGCGTCGAACGCTTCATCGAATGGACGAAATCCTCGCAGCCCGCGGCGGGCGTCGCCGAGGTTCTGGTCGCGGGCGACCCTGAATTCCGATCCCGCGCCGCCTATGGCGACCGCGTGCGCTACGATGAGGAAAGCTGGGCGCAGATCGCCGACGCCGGCCGCAGGGTCGGCCTCGGCGAAGCCGAGATTCCGAAACCGCGGCAGGGGTGATCGCGATCACGCCGCGGCAACGCAGGGAGAACCGTCACTCCACCGGCGGAACCCGCAGATGGTGCCCGGTCACGCGCTGCACGGCGGCGCCGATCGCCAGAAGCGCGTCTTCCGTATAAGGCGCGCCGACGAATTGCAGGCCCGCAGGCAGGCCGCTGTCGGAAAAGCCGGAGGGAATCGTCAGCGCCGGCAGGCCCAGAAGATTCGCCGCGCGGGTGAAGCGCGTGATCTGCTGGATGACGACCTCCGCATTGCCGCCGCCGCGCACGTCGGTCTCCTCGATCGTCGGCGCGACGGTCGGACAGGTCGGCGCGAGAATCGCCGCGCAGCCGGCCGTCGCCGCGAGATGCTGGCTGAGCGCGACGGCGCGGAAGCGCATCGCCTCGATATATTCGACGGCGGTGTAGCCGAAACCGTTCTCAAGCCGGTTGCGCACCTGGTCGCCATACTTCTCCGGCGATCCGATCAGCATCGGCTTGTGGATCGCTGTGCTCTCCGCGCCGATCACCACCTGACAGGCGGCGTTGACGCGCGCCTGATCGGGCAGCGTGACGCGCTTCACCTTGATTTTCAGGGATTTCAGCGCAGCGACCATCTCCTCGACCGCGCGCGCGACCGTGGCGTCGAGATTTTCGGTGTAAAAGGCGTCCGGAAGGCCGACAGTGAGGCCGGCGACCGGCGCTTTCGCGGCCGACGGCTTCGGAACCGCCGAGGTGGACGTCGTCGCATCGCGCGGATCGAAGCCGGCGATCACCGAAAAAATCTGCGCCGCGTCCTCGGCGGTCCGCGTCAGCGGGCCGATCGTATCGAGCGTGAAGGAGAGCGGCATCGCGCCGGCGCGCGAGACGCGGCCATAGCTCGTTTTGAGTCCCGTCACGCCGCAGAAATGCGCCGGCATGCGCACCGAGCCGCCGGTGTCGGAGCCGAGAGCGCCGAACACCAGCCGCGCCGCGACCGACGTCGCCGAGCCCGACGACGAGCCGCCGGTGATTCGCGTCACGTCCCACGCATTGCGCGCCGGCCCGTCATGCTCGTTATGGCCGGTCGGCCCGAAGGCGAATTCGTTCATATGCAACGGGCCGAGATGAAGCGCCCCCGCCGCCGACAAGCGCGCGATCGCGGTCGCGTCCTGATCGTCCGGGGCGAAACTCTGTCGTCCCCCGCGCGACATCGTCTTTCCCTTGCGCGCGAACATGTCCTTGTGGGCCAGGGGCACGCCGAGCAGCGGCCGCTTGTCGCCCCTGGCGCGCGCCCTGTCGGCTGCGCGCGCCGCCTTGAACGCATCCTCCCGGTCGATGGACAGGAAAGAATTCAGTTTCGGCGCGATGCGTTCGATGCGCGCGAGGCACGCTTTGGTCAGTTCCAGTGAGGAAATGCGCTTGCGCGACAGCGCCGCCTGCGCCTCGGTCAGGGTCCAGAGCGCGGGATCGCTCGCCTGCTGCGATGACATCCTGCGCGCGCTCACGAGCGTCTCTCCGGCTTGGCGCGCTGGTCCCAGCCCGACGGCTCCTCCGACATCGGCAATGTCAGCGCCGGGCAATCGAAATTCGTCAGGGCCGGCGAAATTGCGTTGGCGATGCGCTTGGCGGCGGCTTCGTCCACGCGATAGCCGCCGCGCGCGGCGGTGATCGCCACCGCGTCCGGCGTGGCTTTCGGCTTGTCAGTCATCAATTCCCCCAGGCGAATCCCTCGCCATGATGCGTCGCGGCGGATGCTCTCCGCAAGCCGCCGCCATATATGCCGCAGCCGTCAGGAAACATTGGCGAAAGCGCCGTGGGTCGAACCAGCCGATGTCGACGTTGCGCTCAGGGCGATCATGGAGCATGACCGCGAGTGTGATATATTAGATAATTGTTCACACGCCCCGTCGCACGCCGTCGCGGATCGCCGCGCGCACATGATCCACGAGGCGCTGGGCGCCGCTCGCCGCATCGTCGGCGCGGCCGTCCGCCGCCGCGTCGAGAAGCGCCGCATGCAGGTCGGCCGCCGGCGCCAGATCGGCCTCGCGGCAGAAGCGCCACCAGGCCCGGCGCGAGATCGTCTGCAGCGGCTCGAGCGCCTTCGCGGTGAACGGATTGCCTGACGCCTCGGACAGAAGCGCGTCGCATTCGCGATCCATCTCCATATAGGCGCGCGCCGCGGCGTCCGTATCGCCGTTCCGCGCGAAAGCGCGCATCTTGTCAGCATAGCGCAGGAGTTCCTTGCGCTCCTCGGATTTGGCGCGAAGCGCCGCGTCGCGCGCCTGCAACTGCTCGAGCGCGACGCGCGTGTCGAGCGCCTGAAACACGTCGACCGGATTGATGTCGGGGATCAGCAGCCCGCGCCGGGGATAGACCACCACCAGCCCGTCGCCGATCAGGCGCTGCAGCGCCTCGCGCACCGGCGTTCGGCCGAGGCCGATCTGCGCCGACAATTCCTGCTCCGTCACCCAGGAGCCTGGCGCGAGCTTCAGCGTGACGATCCGCTCCTCCAGCAGGCGGCGCGCCCGCGCCGCGAGCGATTCGGAACGGCCTGTCCCGGCCTTGTCTTGACGCGCAGCCATGACTTCAGATATATCAGTCTCGCCCTCATCGCAAGGATCGTCCCATGTCAGCGCATCCCTGGACTGGCGTTTTCCCCGCCGTGACGACCCGCTTCACCGAGGACGATCGCCTCGACCTCGCGGAGATGGAGAAGAGCTTCGCCCTACAGGTGAAGGCCGGCGTCGACGGGCTGATCGTCTGCGGCTCGCTCGGCGAGGCCTCGACGCTCGATCCGGCGGAGAAGCTGGAGATTCTCGCGCTCGCGCGCCGCGTCGCCGCCGGCCGCATCCCCGTGCTTCTCACGATCATGGAAGGCTCGACCCGCAACGCCTGCGCGCTGGCGCAGAAGGCGTCGGCTCAGGGCGTGGACGGCTTCATGGTCCTGCCGGGCGCGCCGTACAAGTCCGACCCGCGCGAGACGATGGCGCATTATCGCGCCGTGGCGAAGGCGGGCGGCAAGCCGGTGATGCTCTACATCAACCCCATCGCCTACGGCGTCGACATCACGCCCGCGATGCTGGCCGAAATGGCGGACGAGCCGCTGTTCGTGGCGGTGAAGGAATCCTCCGACGACGTGCGTCGCGTGACGAAAATCTTCAATCAGTGCGGGGATCGCTACCGCGTGTTCACCGGCGTCGACAATCTCGCGCTTGAAAGCTTCGCCGTCGGCGCGCAGGGCTGGGTCGCGGGCCTGGTCTGCGCGTTTCCGGAGGAGACGGTCGCGATCTGGCGCCTCTCACAGCAGGGGCGTCTCGCCGAGGCGATCAAAATCTACCGCTGGTTCCAGCCGCTTCTCGATCTCGATGTGTCGACGAAGCTCGTCCAGAACATCAAGCTCGTCGAGGCGCTCGTCACCGGTTCGAATGACCGCTGCCGCGCGCCGCGCCTGCCGCTGACCGGCGCAGAGCGCGCGCATGTCGAATCAGTGGTGAAGAAAGCGCTGGCGACGCGGCCCGATCTCTCGGGATTGAGCAAGGCGGCCTGACGCCGGCGCGCGATGAAGATCATCGTCATCGGCGCCGGAATCGTCGGCGTCGCCGGCGCGCACGCGCTGCTCGACGACGGCCATGCGGTCGAGATCATCGACCGCGAGGGCCCCGCGGCGGGAACGTCGCAGGGCAATGCCGGCGGCATCGCCAACACCGAGATCACGCCGCTCGCGAGCCCGAAAATTCTCCGGCGCGTCCCGCATTTTCTGCTTGATCCGCTCGGTCCGCTTGCGATCCGTCCGGCCTATGCGCTGAAGGCCGCGCCCTGGCTGCTGCGCTTCGCCGCGTCGGCGCGCCCGGGCCCCTACAAACGCAATGCGGAAGCGTTGTTTCAGCTACAGGCCCGCGTCGCCGACACATGGCGCGCGATGGCGGCGAAAGCCGGCGTGGAGCGCCTGGTGCATCGACGCGGCGGGCTGACCGTTTATGACGACGCCGCGACCTTCGAACGTCATCGCCCGTTCTTCGAGCGGCAGCGCGAGATCGACGGCGATCTCGAACTCGTCGACGGACCGGCGATCAGGCGGCTGGAGCCGGCGCTGAGCGAGCGCTTCATCGCCGGCCTGCACCATCCCAACACCGCGCATGTGTCGGACCCGCGCGTGATGACGGTCGCGCTGTTTGAATCGGCGATCGCGCGCGGGGCGACCTTCCGCAAGGCGCATGTCGACGCGATCGAAGCGGGCGTGCGCCCGTCTGTGCGGGCGGGCGGCGAAAAGCACGAGGCGGACGTCATTCTGCTCGCCGCCGGAATCTGGTCGAAGCCGCTCGCATCGGCGCTGGGCGACCGCGTTCCGCTGGAGACCGAGCGCGGATACAATATCAGCTTTCCCGATCTCACCGGCGTCATCGCCCGCATGATCTCCTTCGAAGGGCATGGCTTCGTCGCCTCGCCGCTCGACACCGGCCTGCGGCTCGGCGGCGCCGTGGAGCTCGCCGGCCTCGCGGCCGCGCCCAACCATGCGCGCACCCGCGCCTTCCATGAAAAGGCGCGCAGTTTCCTCGCCGGCGTTCCGCCCTTCGAGTCCGGCAAGGTCTGGATGGGGCATCGACCGTCGACGCCGGATTCGCTGCCCGTGATCGGCCGCTCCCGCGCCCATAGCGGCATTCTTTACGCCTTCGGTCACGGCCATTACGGTCTGACGCAATCGGCGGCCACGGGCGAGCTGATCGCGCAGCTTGTCGCCAGCCGTCCCACCGCGATCGATCTCACGCCTTTCAGCGCGCAGCGCTTCTGACGAGCGACATGGCCACGCACACCTTCTTCTGCGTCGACGGACACACCTGCGGCAATCCCGTGCGCCTCGTCGCGGGCGGCGGCCCGCGCCTCGAGGGAAAAACCATGGCCGAGCGCCGCGAGCATTTCCTCGCGGAGTTCGACTGGATACGGACCGGCCTGATGTTCGAGCCGCGCGGCCACGACATGATGTCCGGCGCCATCCTCTATCCGCCGACGCGCGAGGATTGCGACATCGGCTTCCTCTTCATCGAAACGTCCGGCTGCCTGCCGATGTGTGGACATGGGACGATCGGAACCGTGACGATGGCGCTGGAGCGCGGCCTCGTCGCGCCGAAGACGCCGGGCGTGCTCAACATCGACACGCCGGCGGGCAAGGTGGTCGCGACCTATGCGCAGAACGGTCCTTATGTGGACTCCGTCCGCATCACCAATGTCGCCTCCTTCCTGCATTCGCGCGGATTGACGGCGCATGTCGAGGGGCTGGGGGAATTGAAGGTCGATGTCGCCTATGGCGGCAATTTCTATGCGATCGTCGACCCGCAGGAGATCTTTTCGGATCTCGCTGACCTGCAGCCTTCCGACATCCTGCGCCTCAGTCCCCGCGTGCGCGCGGCGTTCCGCGAAAAATATGAGTTCGTCCATCCGGAGAATCCGCTGATCCGCGGCCTGTCGCACGTCCTGTGGACGGGAAAGCCGACGAAGCCCGAAGCGCATGCGCGCAACGCTGTCTTCTACGGCGACAAGGCGATCGACCGTTCACCCTGCGGCACAGGCACATCCGCGCGCATGGCGCAGTGGGCGGCGCTCGGAAAGCTGAAAGTGGGCGACGCCTTCAATCACGAGAGCATCATCGGCTCGATCTTCAAGGGTCGCGTCGAGGCGACGGCGAAAGTCGGAGAGTTTGAGGCGATCATTCCCTCGATCGAGGGCTGGGCGCGCATGACCGGCTACAACACGATCTTCATCGACGACCGCGACCCCTTCGCGCGCGGCTTCGAGGTGAAGGACCGCATTTAATCAGGCTCTCACGCGATCCAGTCGATCGCTTCGAGGCCGGCCGCCGCGTTCACCGTATGCGCGCCGGCGGCGTTCCAGCGCGGATCGGGCCGCAGCCGCGCGATGATCGTCTGCTCGAACGCTTCTTCATCGAGCCGGTCGATGCGCGCGAAGGCGATCGCCGCGCCATAGCCGCCGCGACAGTCCTGCGCGGGCCGGATGAGGCCGGCGCCGGTCTGCGCGCAGAATCCCGCCGGCCGCGCGCAGGACGCATCGATCAGCGCGGGATTCGCCGGATGCGCGCGCCATTCGCCGAAAAGCGAATCCGCGGAGAAAAGGCCGAGCGCGTCCCAGGTCGAGGCGCCCTCGTCCGTGATTGTTCCGAGCAGCCACAGCCTGCCGCCGTGATCGAGCAGCGTCATGTCGGAGGCGATCACATCCTCCACCAGCACGCGCGCGAGCGTCCATCGGTCGGGAAACGGATCGGCGCGATAAAGCTCGATGGTCCGCGCGCCGGACGTCTCGGGAATCATCCAGATCGCGCCGTCGCGCTGGAAAATCATCGGATAGGAGAGATGGCAGGGGCGCTCCAGAGCCGGGCGCGGCGCCGAGGCGCGGCCGACCTCGTCGAGCGCGACGTAGCTGATCACGCCCTTGTTCGTGGCGAAAGGATAATCCTCGACGAAGATGAAGCGCCTGCCTTCATGCGCGACGATGAAAGGGTCCGCGTAGAACCGCGTCCCGTCGTCCGGGATCGGAATATAGGACGACGCCGGCCAGCGCAGCCGGTCGATCACGCGATCATCGTCCGTCATGCGATAGCCTGCGCGCCAGCGCGGAGCCGCGCGCACGAACCGTTGCAGCTTCGCTGCGATGGCGCTCGCGGCGAGGCGCGCCGCCGAAAGCGCGAACATCCCTGAAGCGGCGGCTGCTTTCTCCATCTGCGGCGCGCGCGACGCCGCGCTGAACAGTCGTGGCGCCGAACGCGCAAGCGAACAGGCGCGCGCAAAGACGAACTCCAGCGAACGGGTGAGAGATTCCGGTCGTTCAGTCGCGGGCCGCGCATCCGCAAGCGTCCTGCCGTCGCTCGTCATGAGCGCGATCGTCGGCGCGCGCCTCTCGCACAGGGCCGCCATCAGGCCGCCGTCGTCGCCGGCGTCGCTGACGAGGCCGACGGCATGGACGTCGCCCGGCTGAAACGAGCCGCTGACGTCGAGCAGCAGATCGCACGCGACGTCCGAAGCCGGAGGCGGCAGGTCCGCGGGCGAAAGCCTGTTGGCGAAGCGCAGCGGCGCGCCGCGGGCGGTGAAGCGTTCGAGCCATTCGAGCAGCGCGTAACCTGTGGGAAGCGCGCGCCTGCGCGTGCCCTCGACCAGGCGGACGCGGACCTCGTGACCATCCGCCTGCAGGCCCGCCGCCAGTCGCGCATGCCAGCCCCAGACGCGAAGCGGATCGACGAGAAGATGGATGAGCATGCGTTGATTCGGCCGGCCGTCGCGGCGGATTGTGAAGTTCGCATCGCGTAAGGGCAACGCCGCCGCCCGTGAGAATGCGTCAACCACCACGCGGATCGCATCGCGCCCGCGGGTTGGCGGCGCGCCCGGTTTCATGGATAACCCCGCGGGGGGTGAAAGCGATGGCGGGCGGCGCGCCGCGAAAACTTCTGTTCTATACCTACGCGCTGCAAATGGGCGGGGCCGAGCGGGTTTGCGCCTTGCTCGCGTCCGCCTTCGCCGAGCGTGGCGATTCGGTCACCCTCGCGGTCGATGTCGAGGCGGAATCCGACGTGCCGCTCTCGGACAGGGTGCGAAAACTCGCGCTCGGCCGCGGCCATGCGAGAAGCCTCGCGGCGCTCGTCAGCCTCATCGGCGTCGAGAAGCCTGATGTGTCGCTCTCGGCGCTTGCAGCGTCGAACCTGAAGCATGCCCTCGCGGCTCTGCGCGCCGGCCGCGCCGGCCGCGCGATCCTGTCCTATCATGGCTATTTCGACGCGGAGCCGCAGCTCCTGAGCCGCGCCGGTTTCATCGCGCTTCCGGTGATCGCGCGCGCGACGGCGGCTTGCGTCTGCGTGTCGGACGGGCTGCTCGCCCATGTCAGGCGCTTCGGCGCGCCCGCGCGAAAGACACGACGGATTTTCAATCCTGTCCAGCTCGCGCCTCCCACCGATGTCGCGACCGCGGCGACGCTGGCGGCGCGGCCGCCGCTCGTTCTCGCGGTCGGCCGGCTCAATCCGGTGAAGGCGTTCGACGTTCTGATTCGGGCTTTTGCGCGCGTAAAGACGCCCGGCGCGCGGCTGCGAATCGTCGGCGAGGGGCCCGAGCGGGAGATGCTCGCCGGACTGATCGTCTCGCTCGGCCTTCAGGACCGCGTCGAGCTCGCCGGCGCGTCGGCTGACGTGTCGGCTCATTACCGCGAGGCGCGCTGTCTCGCCCTCACATCGCGATCGGAATCCTTCGGCAATGTCGTGGTCGAGGCCTTGTCACACGGGCTGCCCGTGGTCGCGACCGATTGCGGCGGCCCGTCCGAAATCATCGAGAGCGCCGCCTGCGGTCTGATCGCGCCGGTTGGCGGCGCCGAGGACATCGCGCGCGCCATCGACGCGGTTCTCGCCGCGCCGGGCGATCCTGAGCCGCGGTTGCGCCGCGCGTCCGAATTTTCGATCGCGCGCGCCGTCGCCGCCTATGACAGCCTATTCGACGACGTGATCGGCGCCGCTGATGGTCGGCGAGGAAGCGGCGCCGCGTCCTCCTGACGGCGCGCGCGGCCGCGCGATCGCGCGCTGCCAGTCGAACAGCCGCGCAAGCTGCCGGTTGGCGGAATAAGGCTCGGTGAGATTGGCGATCGTCTCCGGATCGTAGCGCCCGGCGCGAACGTCGCTCCAGATCCGCAGGAATGCGTCCGCGAGCAGGCGCGCGGAATCCTCAGGCGCCTCGGCGCGCTCGATCAGCTCGCCGCTGACGCCGCGCACGATCAGCGGATCATATTGCGGCAGACGGATCGCGGCGAAAGGCCGCCCCACGGCGAGCGTTTCGAGAAGGTAGCAGGGCATGCCCTCGAAGAACGAGGTCAGCACGCCCGCATGGCAGGACGCGGCGATCGCGGCCACGCCGTCCGGCGTCTGATAGCCGCGCAGAACGGTGAACGAGCGGATCGCCTCGAACTCCGCGTATCGGCCGGGGTCGGTCATGCCGACATAATGGAATTCGAAGCGCCCGCCGAGCGCCTGATGCACGCGCCGGAACACATTGAACATGAGCGGCGGGTCCTTGAATTCGTCCAGCCGCCCCGCGAACATGACGCGGAACACGCCGTCCCGCGCGTCGAAAGGCTGCGGCCGGAACATCTCGCGATCCACGGACACCGTCATCATCTCGGCCTTCGGCGCCGCATGCGGAAACTCTCGTTTCAGGCGCTCCACGATGGTTGGATTGACGCACATGATCTTGCGCGCGAGCCGCAGCGCGAGACGTTCGGCGTTCGCATGCACGAGCCAGAAACGCTTGATGAGCGAATCCATCTTGTCTTTCTTGCTGCCCTCGCCATGCACGACCTGCACGGCGGGAAGACCGAGCAGCCAGGCGACGGGCGCGAACTCGAAACGCTGAAGCTGCGCGCTCGCCGGCGCCGCGCGGGTGAGGCGCCGAATCGTGCGACCGTGGCGAAGAGCGCCTGCAACGGTGCGCAGCGTGATCGAGCGGAACAGCCGCGTCGCCGCGCGGTTGATCGTTTCCGCCGGCTCATGCGCCACCGGCAGGAAAACGATGCGCCGGCCGAAGATCTCGATCGATACCGGCTCGCCCAGCTTGCAGTCGCCCTGTTCGTCGACGCCGACGAAGACGATGCGCATGTCCTTCGGGTGGCGCCGGATGAGATGGCGCACATGCGTCTCGATTCCTCCGAGCTTGGCCCCTCTCGGATCCATCGGATGCATCAGGCAGAGAATCTGGTTCATTGCGATAACTCGACGTGACGCATGCGCGACGGCGGGCCGAAGGACAGCCGCGCCAGCAGCGCGGCGCAGCGCGCATAGCGCGCGCCGAGACGTCGCGGCTCCTGCGCGAGGCGCCAGCACCATTCGAGACCGATGTCGCGGAACAGGCGCGGCGCCCGCATCCGGCCGCCGGCCATGAAATCGAGCGCCGCCCCGACGCCGAGCCATCCCACCGTCGGATAGCGGCGGAACATGCGGTCCGCGAACAACTCCTGCTTGGGCGCGCCGAGCGCGACGAAGCACAGCTTCGCGCCCGAGCGCGCGATGCGTTCCGCCGCCGCGTCGGCCTCGGGGCCGAAAGGATCGAAGCCTCGCGGCGGCGCCTCCATGCCCGCGATAACAAGCGAGGGATGATCCCGGCTGAGCCTTTCGGCGACGCGCGTCAGCGTCTGCTCGTCCGCGCCGAACAGGTAGATCGGCGTCTGCGTCCAGGCCGCCACCGCGCAGAGCGGGTCCACCAGATCGGCGCCGGTGGTGCGGATGATGGACTCGTCGAACCGGCGCGCGAGCCGCGCGACCGGCGCCCCGTCGGCGGTGACGAACGTCGCGTTCGCGTAGGCCGCCTGGAAGGCTCGGCTTTCCCGGAGTTGAACCAGATGATCGAGATTGAGCGTGAAGAGGGTGAACCCCTTCCCCTCGGAAAGATGGCGCATGCAGTGTCGGATCGCATCGTCCTGCGTCGCGACATTGACGGGCTGACCATCGACAAACGCGAGCGGCGTCACGCGTTGAAGCGGCGCGGATTGCGTCAATTCGGGACGGTTGGAGACGGAAATGCTCGACATGCGGCCGCAGTCGCAAACGGTTTGCCGCCGGCGGCCTTCCCGGCCGAAGCCGAGCGGATAGGGTTAAGAATCGATGGCGCGCGCTGGCCCGCCTCTTGCTCGATCGTCCGCGACGAAGCAGGCGCCGTCTCGAAATCTGGCGACGCCGGAGGAGAATCATGACTCTGACGCGCCGTCAGACCCTTCTTGCAGGCGCCGCGCTGGCGGCCTCCGCTTCCGCGCGCGCCGCGGAAAGCGACGGGCTCGCCGCGATCGCCGGCCGCCGGGGCCTGCTCTACGGCGCGTCGATCGCGAAGGACGTGTTCGAGAACGACGCCTATCACGATCTCTATCGGCGCGAGACGGCGATCGTCACCACCGACTATGCGCTGAAATTCGACGCGCTGCGGCCGCGCTCCGTGGACGCCGACTTCACGGCCGGCGACAGGCTGGTCGATTTCGCGCGCGAGGTGGGACTACAGGTGCGCGGAACGGCGCTGATCTGGAACGAATACCTGCCCTCATGGGTGCGCAAGCTGTCGCGCCGGGAGATCGAAACTCTTTTTGACCGGCATATCGATGAGACCGTGTCTCACTACGCCGGTCGGCTTCACTCCTGGGACGTGGTCAACGAAGCCATCTGGCCGGATCACAATGCGCCGCGCGGCTTCCGGCGCGGCCCATGGTACGACGCGATCGGCCCGTCCTATGTCCGCCACGCCTTCCGGCGGGCGGCGGCCGCCGATTCACAAGCGCGGCTCACGCTGAACGAGGCGTTCTGCGAGCGCAACGACCGGCTGGGCCAGACCGTGCGGCGTCAGTTGCTCGCATTGATCGACAATCTGCTCGACGACGGCGCGCCGCTTCACGCGATAGGCCTGCAGGCGCATCTCCAGCCGCAACATGAGTTCTCCGACGCCGTGTTCGTCGATTTCCTCGGCAAGATCGCGCAGCGCGGCCTGGACATTTACTTGACCGAGCTCGACGTCGACGACAGCAGCTTCCCCGACGACGTCGCCGAGCGCGACCGAAAAGTGGCCGCGCGCTACGGCGCCTTCTTGGACAGCGCGCTCGCGGTTCCCGCGGTGAAGATCGTCATCAACTGGCAGCTCGCGGACGGTTATAGCTGGTACCGCGATCCCGCGGTGATGGCGTCGCTGAAAATGACACGTCCGCCGCGGCCGCTGCCATTTGACGGCGAATTCCAGAGAAAGCCAGCTTGGCTCGCGATGGCGGACGCTTTTTCGCGTCGCTCGCTTCCCTGATCAATTACAGTTTTTCTGCAAGCTCCCGCAGCCAGGCGATCGCCGCCTGATGGTCCTCGCGCGCCTGCGCGTTCCAGCGCGCGATGTTCGCGAGGCTAGCGACGGCGGCGCGGCGGCGCGAATCCGCTGTCCGCAACGCCGCGAGAATCCTGTCGGCCGATGCGCGCGGATCGGATGGGTCGATGAAAATTCCGCTGTCCGCCAGCGCCTCACGGAACACGGGCTGATCGGGCGCGGCGATCGGCAGCGCCGAATATTGCGATTCGAGCAGCGGAAGCCCGAGGCCTTCGGCATGGGAGGTGGAGATCAGCATGTCGGCGCCGTCGACGATGGACCTGATCTCGTCCGCCGGCAGATAGCCGCGCAGCGTGACGCCCGGCAGCCCGCGAAGCCTGTCCGCTTCCCCGCCCCATCCCTCGCGGCCGATCAGATCGAGCGTCGCGCCCGGCGCGCCGCGCTCGCGCAGCGCCGCCACGATCGCGGCGGCGGCGCGCAGATTCTTGCGCGGCTCGATCGTGCCGAGCGCCGCCAGGCGCGGCCCGTCTGCAACGGCGCGCGCGCTGCGGTCCGTCGGCGCCAGCCCGAGAACGTTGCGCACCTCCGGCCGATAGAGCCTGATGTCCGCGTCAGGTCTCGCGAAACGCCGCAGCTCATGCAGCGTCGCTTCGGAATTGACGAAGAAGTTCCGCAAGCGGCGCAGCGCGAACCGCAGCGACGGCGCCATATAGGCGCGCGCGCGCCAGTTCAGGTCGGCCGGCCGCGTCAGGAGGAAAAGATCGTGAATGTAAGTGACGACGCGCGACCCTCGCAAGGTCAGCGCCGGCGCCGGCGGAAAGCCGGAGCAGAGCACGAGCGCGGCGGGATTTTGAATCGACCGCAGAGGCAGGACCACGTTCTGATCCCACACCATGCGCTTCCTGCTGCTGGAGCGGACGGGGAGGACGTCGAACGGCGCGAGCGCCTGTTGGGAGAAGAGCTCGAGCGTGATCCGCTCGATGCCGGTCACATGCCGCCCGCAATGGGTTTCATCGACGATGGCGGAGATTGTCGGAGAGAGGCTCATGCGCCCACCGCGCGCTTCCGTCGCGGCGGCAGCAGAACCATCGCCAGGATGACGACGATGGCGAGGATCGCCGACTTGGCCGACAGGCTGACCGACGTGCTGGCGACTGCGAAGAAATAGCCGAGCAGCATCCATGCGGCCGGCCGCGTGGCGCGCGCGAGATCGCGACAGAAGAGAAAAAGGCTGACATAGACGATGCCGGCCATGATGAGGCCGTAGGCGAGAATGGACGAAACCCAGAAGCTCTCGATGCCGAACTCAAGCCCTTCGATCTGCTTGAGCGTATCGATCAGCGCCGGATCGGGACCGATCAGGATGTCGCGCCAGGACAGATAGTCGAACAGGTCGAACATCGCGACGCGCGCCTGCGCGCTGCCTCTGTCGTCGATGAAGCGGCTGATGAACTGATCGAAGGCGCCGGCCTCCGCGAGAACCATCAGCAGGATCGGCGCGGCGAACACGGCGAACGCGATGAGCGCGGCGCGAAACGCCGTGGCGCGGCCATAGGCGATCGCCGTCAGGAATCTGATGAACGCGACGGGCCCTGCGAAGAGAAACAGCAGCGCCGTCGCCGCGCGGCCGCCGAACGCCACCATCGCCGCGACGGTGAGGCAAAGCATGGCTGCGCGCGGAGCGCCGCGCAGGCGTTCGCCTCCGCCTAGCATGAGCACCAGCAGATAGCAGCCCGTGATCGACGCGTTCGCGAGCGGATGCCCCAGGATGGCTGTCGCGCGCCAGTCGTCGAGGATGGGAACGCCGTTGGCGACGTAGGGGACGAGCCGCCAGCCGCTTGCGACCTCGAACAGGCCGAGCAGGCAGTTGACCGCGAGAAACGCGTGCAGAAAAATCTCCAGCGGCCTTTCGAGCTGCGCGCGCTGCGCGCCGATCAGCACGAACATGATCACCGGCAGGAGAAACGTGTCGATGATCGCTGTGAACGGCGATTTCTGCACGAGAAGAAGATAGGCGAGCAGCACGCACCAGACGCAGACGAACGCCGCCATGCCGAGATGGCGGGCGAGAATCTCCGCGATGAAGGCGAACGGACGCGCGCGGCTCGCCAGCAGCGCCAGCGCGGCGAGCGCGGCGACCAGCGTGCCTGGATGCATCTTCTCAAGCGGCGAACCGCCCGGCGTCTCGTAATTGTAGCCGACATGCTGCAGCAGCATCGACGACACGCAGAACAGAAGAACGACCGACAGGATCGTCAGCCCGCGGGCGCAGATCAGCGCCAGCGCGGCGATGTCGCCACGCGCGGCGCGGCCGACCGCCATCCCGTCGCGCGCGGATGCGGCGGTCATGCCGCCTGCGCGACCACGGCGCAGCGCTCCGACGCGATCGCCATCAGCCCGTCCACGAAAGCGCGCTGATCGGGCGTCATCGCTTCGCTCACGAGAATGACGATGACGTCCGACGCGGCGGCCGGCCGCGTTCCGGCCGGCGTCGCGCGCGCATGCGGCGCGTAAGCGACGACGACGTCGAATTCGTCGGCGGCGCCGAAGCGCCTCACCTCGCTCGAAACGCCGGTCGGCGCGCGCAGATCGCGTTGTCCGGCTGCGCCCGGAACGATGACGAGGTTGCGACCCTTGTCGTCGCCGGCGAGAATGCCGATCGCGTTTTCGCCCGCGTCCAGCTTGACGGCGCCGACAGGCAGATCGCGCGCGAGCCCATGGGCCACCTTGCCCGCGCGCGCGCTGAGTTCGATCAGAAGCGTGGAGCGCTCGGACGCGAGACATGCGCGCGCAAGCGCGAGCGCGAACGCGTCAGGATTCGGCGCGCCGCAATTGATGATGAGGCAGGTCGCGGGTCCGGCTGGCGGAGCGCGGACCGGAATGCGGTCGACCAGCGCCCGAATGGTCCGGCGCGCATCGTCCGCATCGGGCGACCTTTCGGCCGCCGCCGGAAAGCGAAACACGGTCCACGCCGGCAGAACCGGGGCGGTTTGCGCGCGGCGGGGCGAGGCGCTGAGGCCTTCCGCCGCGAAGGCGGCGACCACCCCGAGACCGAGACCGATCGTCGCCGCGAGAATCATGATGGGAATGCGGCGCGGGCTTGAAGGCCCGGTCGGCGCCGCCGCGCGCGCGATGATGCGCGCGATCGGCATGTCGACGCTGTCGCGGGTCACGTTGCCCTTGGCCCGCAGCAGATTGTCGAGCACCGCCTTGTTCGCGTCGACCTCGCGCTCGAGTTCGCGCAGCCGCACGATCGACTGATTCGTCGTCGTGGTTTCGGACTTGAGCTGGTCGACCTGCCGCGAGATCGACGCCTCGCTGGCTTCGGCAACGCGCATGTCGCTCTGCGCGCCTTCGACGATCCGGTTGAGCTCTTCCGAGATCAGGCGCCGCGTGTCGCGCAACTGCTGCTGGATTTCCCGATATTGCGGATGGCGCTCGCCGAGCGTCGTCTTGGCGTTCGCCTCCTGCCGCACGATCTCCGCGAACTGGATGCGGAGTTTTTCGATCACCGGCGACTTGAGCGCATCCGGCAGCGCGTCGATCGGGCGGCCGGAAGCTCCGATCTTCTTCACCTGATCGTAGCGCGCGCGCGCCTCGGACACCTTCGTGCGCGCCGCCGCAAGCTCGGTGTTGACCTCGGTCAGCATCTGCTCGTTGACGAGCTTGCCGGAAGCGCCGACGATTCTGTTCTGCTCCTTGAACGCCTCGACGTTCCGCTCGGCCGTCTCGATCTTCTTGCGCAACTCGTCGATATTGCCGTCGAGATAGGTCTGTTCCCGGCGCGAGACGTCGCTGCGCGCGTCGGTCTGGTCGGCGATGTAGGCTTCGGCCACCGCGTTGGCGAGCCGCGCGGATTTTCTCGCATCCCTGGAGACCACCGAGACCTCCATCACATAGGTCCGCTCCGGCCGCTTGACCGACACCGCCTCCGACAGCGCGCGCACCGTCGCGTTGATCGTCTCCGCGTTCTGCTCCTCGCCGCCTTTCGCGACGCCGAGCATGACGAGGATCGATCGCAGCAGGCCAGGCTTCGGCGCGCCGAATTCCGGATCGTCCTGGAGGTTCTCGCGATCCGCCGCCCGCCGCAGCACGGTTTCGGAGGTCAGGAGCTTCATCTGGCTGTCGACGAGCGCGCTGTCGCTCGCGAAGGAATAGCGCGCGCCGTCCGCCTGGGAGAGCGACGACCGCGGCTCCAGCAGCACCACGGCGGACGCCGTGAACAGCGGCGTCGCGACGATGGTGTAAAACAGCGCGGCGCCGATCACGATGGCCGCGATCAGCGCGATCAGTCCCAGCCTGCGGCGAAGCGTAACCATCAGTTCGCCGAAGCTCTTCGCCTCGTCGTTCCGGGAGGCGCGCATTGATGAAGCGTCGCCGGAGTCGATGTCGTGCGCCGTCGCCGACGACATGGGAAAGTCCTTGCACGGTTGCCGCGCCCTGACGGGCGCGCGGCGGCCGCAGGATGCCGGTCCTTTCTTTACGAACCGTTCACCCTACCGGGTCGCCCTGGTGGAACGGGAGGTGCTTGGCGAGGCGCAGGCCAGCGTCGTCTGGCGCGTTAAGCCACAACGAAGCGATCAGTTGTTTCAAAATGGAGCATCGTGTGACCGTTGCGAATCTCTCCCTGTCGCATGATGGGCTCGCCCTCCGGAAGGACGCCGCAAAGGCGGGGCTTCGCGCCCCGGTTCGCGCGCGGCGCCCCAACCGCAGCGCGCGCGCGTTCTTTTTGTTCTTCGGCCCGGTCGCGGACTCCTGTGCGATTCTCGGCGCGGCGCTGATCGGCGGCGGCCTCTATCACCACCTTCTCTACGGCGCGCCAGCCGCGCCGGCCGCGCTGCTGTGGATGGGCGCGCTGATCGCCATTCTCGTGGTCGCCCAGGGCTTGCTGCGCGCGGGCGACGACATGGCGACGAAGCTCGATGAGCGGCGGGACCTCATTCTCGCGTTCAAGGAATGGAATATCGCATTCTTCCTGTGTCTCGGGCTGGTGTTCTTCAGCAAGACGGGAGCCGCCTTCTCGCGCGGCGCGTTCCTGTTCTCCTATGTGAGCGGCTTCGCGATGCTCGCCGGCGCGCGTCTGCTGACGGACGCTCTGGCGCGCCGGATCAGCCGCAACAGCGCGGCCCTGGCGCAGCGCATTTTCGTCGTCGGAACCGACACCGGCGTGCTGTCCTTCATCAGCCGCCACTGGCCGTTGAGCCAGAACGTTCAGATCGTCGGCCTCGCCAACATCACCCCGAAGGCGATCGGCGGCGACGCGGCGGCGCTCGAGACGGAGCTGCGCGCCGCGGTCGCGCAGGCCAGGATCGCCGATCCCGACGATGTCTTCATCGTCCTCGACCGCGAGCGGGCGGATGTCGTCGACAGCGCCATCGAGAACTTCCTCACCATTCCTGCGTCGCTTCATCTCGGTTCGGAGCCGATTCTCGAGCGCTTCTCGGACGCGCAGGTGTCGCGCATCGGCGAGATTTCGCTGCTCTCCATCAGCCGCCGGCCCTTGTCCGGGCCGGAGGTCGCGCTGAAGCGCCTGTTCGACGTCGTTCTCGCCGGCGTGGGCGTCTTTCTGCTGTCGCCGCTGGCGCTTGTCGTCGGCGCGCTGATCAGGCTCGACAGCGCCGGGCCGGTTTTCTTCACGCAGCAGCGCTACGGCTTCAACCAGCAACCGTTCCGCATCATCAAGTTCCGCACGATGACGACGATGGACGACGGCGCCAGCGTTCAGCAGGCGCGCGTCAACGATCCGCGCATCACGCGCGTCGGCGCGTTCCTGCGCCGCTGGAACATCGACGAATTGCCGCAGATCCTCAACGTGCTGCGCGGAGACATGTCGCTCGTCGGGCCGCGTCCGCACGCGCTGGCGCACGACCGTCACTACATGCAGCGCATCGCGCTCTACGCCCGCCGCCACAATGTGAAGCCCGGCATCACGGGCTGGGCGCAGGTCAACGGCTTCCGCGGCGAAACCGCGACCGACGACAAGATGCGCGGCCGCGTCGAGCATGATCTGCAATATATCGACAACTGGTCGTTCGCGCTCGACGTGAAGATCCTGTTCCTCACGCTGTTCTCGTCGCGCGCCTATCGCAACGCGCGCTGAGCGGAAGGAGACGAGATGCTGACCGTCGCCGCGCCGTCGCCGCGCCTGATCGCCGAGGTCACACCGGGCCGCTCATTTGCAGCCGAGCGCCTCGACGATTTCGATTCGGCTCTCGCGATCGCCGAGAGGGAGGCGACGGGCGGAACCGGGACGCCGTTCCAGGGCCGCGCATGGCTCAGCGCATGGCGGCGCGCCTTCGCCGGACCGCAGAGCGGCGTCGCGGCGATGGCGATCGTCGCGCGCGACCGGGCCACGGGCGAACTCGCGCTCGTGCTGCCGCTGGCGCAGATGCGCCGCGACGGCCTTGTCGTGATCGCCGCGCCCGACGCGGACGTGACGGACTACAATGCGCCGATTCTCGGCCCCGCCGCGCCGACGGATCGCGCCGGCGCGCGCAGGCTCTGGGCTGCGGTCCGGCGCGCCCTGCCGCGCGCGGACGTCATCGAGATCAGCAAGGCGCCGCGCGTTCTGGCCGGCCGGGCGAATCCGCTGGCGCTGCTCGGCGCCGCTTCGCCCTCGACTCTCTCAGGCAACGTCATCGACATCGACACGCCGTTCGAAACGTTCGTGCGCGGCTTCGAGCGCAAGCTCCGCAAGGAGCTGGGGCGAGAGAAGCGCGTCTTCGAGGCGATCGACGGCGCCCGCTTCGAAATGGCGACGGATCCCGCGCGCGCGGAAACGATTCTCGACGCGCTCGCCCGCATGCAGGCGGCGCGCATCCGCGCGCTCGGCCGCGCCTACCGCCTCGATGACGACGACGCGTCGTCCTTCTACCGGATGCTCGTCCGTGACGGCTTGCCGCGCGGCGATGTCGCGCTGACCGCGCTGGTCGTCGGCGATGAGATCGTCGCCGCGCTCCTCGGCGTCATCGAGGGCGATCATTATGCGATGGTCCGGCTCGGTCAGGCCGGCGCGCCCTGGAGCCATTTCTCGCCGGGCCGTCTCGTCATCATGGAGACCATGCGGGCGCTGCGCGCGCGCGGGCTGAAGCGGTTCGATTTCACGATCGGCGATTACGACTACAAGCGCCGCCTCGGCGTCGCACCGGTCCCGCTGGTCGATCTCGTCGAGGCGGCGTCATGGCGCGGCTGGCCGCGCGCGACGCGCCATCGCGCGAAGGCGGCGCTGCGCGCCTCGCCGCTCGCGCGCGGGATCGTTCGCTTTGTCAGAGGTCGGCGCGGTTAAAACGGATTCCAGGTCGGCGCGTCCGTGAATTTCAGATAGCCGACATTGAGGCCGAGCCGCGCGCCGACTCCCGAACGGATCGGAACGACGAGAATCTGGTCGTTGATCAGCGCGGTCATGCCGAAGCCGCCGACGAGATAGGCCGATCCGTCGACGCCGCCGAAGCGCTGGAAGATGGCGTCGCGCGCCGGCAGGTTATAGACGAGCATCATCGTGCGCGCGCCGTCGCCGCCGAAATCGAATCCGACCGACGGCCCCTGCCAGTACACCCGCCGGTCGCCGGCGTTGCGCGTGTAGAGCGTTCCCTCGCCATAGCGCAGGCCGCCGATGAAGGCGCCTGATCCTTCCTGGCCGAGGATATAGCCGTTCGGCTGGCCCCACCGCCGCGTCGCCTCCTCGATGGTGAGCGCCAGCCCGCGCGAGACGTTGCCGAAGAAGCGATGTCCCGATTGGACCAGTTCGTTCGCCGAGAAGCTTTCCGGCTGCTGCTGGACCTGAGCCGCGCCGCTGGCGTAGCCGGCGAACTGCGCGGCCAGAATGGCGAGCGTGAGAGAAATGACGCGTATGAGACCGCGCATGCCGGACCCTCCATGATGAGTTCGCCCGCGACGACGGCCGCGGGCCAGTGTCCCTGCCGGAGAACCGGCGTCCCGAATCGTTTGTCGCGAACAAACGTTACGAAAATGACGCCAAAAGGGCTTTCCGCGGGCCCGCCTTACCGGCCTTCCCCGAACGCGGCGCGCGCCAGCGCGGGATCGCCCATCGCGACGAAGCCGGGATTGGCGAGCGGAGAGCCGGCCGGATAGCGCAGCGGCGCGCCGCCGCGATCGAGCGTGACGCCGCCGGCGGCCGACAGAAGAGTCTGCCCGGCGGCGGTGTCCCAGGCCATTGTCGAGGCAAGGCGCGGATAGATGTCCGCCTTTCCCTCGGCGATCATGGCGAATTTCAGCGCCGACGACAGGGCGATCCGCTCCCGCGTCCCGAGACGCCGCAGCAGCGCCTCGCTGTCCGCGTCGCCGTGCCGGTCCGACACGAGCCCTGCGGGATGGTCGCCGCAGCGGCGGACCACGAGCGGCGCGCGCTCGCCCGTCAGCGAGCCGTCCTCCGCGACGGCCGAGCGCCAGGCGAGTCCCTGATCGGCCGCCGCCGCATAGACGACGCCCCGCGCCGGCGCGCCGATCACCCCCAGACGCGGCGTCCCCCGCTCGATGATCGCGAGGCAGATGCAGAAATCGTCGCGGCCCTCGGCGAAGGCTTTGGTGCCGTCGAGCGGGTCGATCAGCGCCGCGACGTCGTGGGCCGGGATGAGGCCGTCGGCCGGCGCGCTTTCTTCGGCGATGATCGTCAGCGCGGGCCAGGCCTCGGCGAGAGCGAGCGCCAGCGCGCGTTCGCAGGCGAGATCGGCGGCCGTGACGGGACTGCCGTCCGCTTTCAGGGTCAGCCCCTGCCGCCGCGGCGCGGCGGCCAGCGCGCGGCCGGCTCGGGCGACGATCGCCGCCAGCGCTTCGAGTTCGATCATGTCGGCTCCGTCGGCCGGCTTTGCCACTTGGTAACTCTTGCGTAGCAGGGTTTGGCCGCCGCGCGAATCGGCGGCGACCCAAATTCACGTCTTCATCGAGATCGGAACCCGCCATGCCCGCCGTCACGATGGACCCGCTCGACCTTGCATCCGTGCTGTGCAGCCGCATCTGCCATGACGTGATCAACCCTGTCGGCGCGATCCAGAACGGCCTCGAACTGCTGGCCGACGAGAAGGACGCCGCCATGCGCGACGATGCGCTCGATCTCATCGGCAAGAGCGCCGCCTCCGCCAGCGCCAAGCTGAAATTCGCGCGCATCGCCTATGGCGCCTCGGGCTCCGCCGGCGCGTCGCTCGACATGGGCGACGCCCAGGCGGTCGCCGCCGACATGTTCATCGACGGTCGCACGACGATGAGCTGGAGCGCGCCTCGCGTCCTGCTGCCGAAGAACAAGATCAAGCTGCTGCTCAATCTTCTGCTACTGGCGGCCCAGAGCATTCCGCGCGGCGGCCACATCGATGTGAAGGCGGACATCGAAGGCGAGACATGCCGCTATGAGATTCGCGCCAAGGGCTCCTATGCGCGCGTGCCGCCCCATACGGTCGATCTGCTCGCGGGCGAATCGGAAACCGGCGTCGTCGACGCCGAAGGCGTGCGCGCCTACCACGCCGGCCTTCTCGCCCGCGCCGTGGGCATGGACGTGTCGATCGCGCTGATCGAGGACGCCGTCGTCATCGAGGCGAAGCCGGCCGCCTGATTTCGCGGGATAGTCGCCTTCGGCTGGCCCCATCAACCGGCCGTCAACCATTGCGTCCTACGCTCGGCGCCGTCGCTGACGGTCTGGCGCGACTCAAGGCGAAAGCGAAAGCCCCAGATGAAGCACTGTCTCGTCGTCGACGATTCCGCGGTCATCCGGAAGGTCGCGCGACGCATCCTCGAGAGCATGGATTTCCTGATCGCTGAAGCGCAGGACGGCCGCGAGGCGATCGAATGCTGCAACGCGCTGATGCCGGACGCGATCCTGCTCGACTGGAACATGCCGCAGATGGACGGCTACGAATTCCTGAAGGCGCTGCGCGTGATGCCGGAGGGCAAGCGGCCGAAGGTGCTGTTCTGCACGACCGAGAACGATCTGGCGGCCATCGCGCGCGCCATGCATGCGGGCGCCGACGACTACATGATGAAGCCGTTCGACAGGCAGATTCTGCTCACGAAATTCCAGCAGATCGGCGTCGCCTGACGCCATGATCTCGCCTGGGCCGACCATGACGGACGCTGGACGATGAAGGCGGACGAGATCGCCTTCTTCCAGAGCTTTTTAGCCAAGCGGTCGGGCCTGAAGCTGTGGCCCGATCAGTCCGATCGTCTCACGTCGCGACTCGCCCGGCTTGCGCGCAGCCGCAATATCGAATCGTTGCGCGATCTCGCGAACAAGCTTCGGCACGGCGCGGACGCCGAGCTGGAGCGCGACGTCGTCGAAGCGATGATGAGCTATGACACCTCGTTCTTCCGTGATCCGACGAGCTTCGCGGCCCTGCGCGAAATCGTTCTGCCGGCGATGCTCGTCGCGCGCCGGCATGAGCGCCGCCTCTCGATCTGGAGCGCCGGCTGCTCGACGGGGCAGGAGGCTTACTCCATCGCGATGATGCTCGACGCGATGGCGGAACAGCTCGCAGGCTGGTCGGTCCGCATTCTCGCGACGGATATTTCGGAGCGCGCGCTCGCGCGCGCCAGATCAGGGCTTTATCTCCAGGCCGAGATCGCGCGCGGCCTGCCCCAGCCTTTGCTCGCCTCGCATTTCAGCGCGGTCGGCGACCGCTGGCGCATCGGCAAAGCGATCCGCGACATGGTCGAATTCGTCCCGTTCAATCTCACCCTCGATCCGGCGCTGTTCGGCCGCTTCGACCTGATTCTCTGCCGCAACGTGATGATCTCACTTGAGGGTAGCGCGCGGGCGCGCCTGTTCTCGCGCCTGCGGCGGCAGATCGCGCCCGACGGCGCGCTCATGCTGGGCGCGGAGGAATCCATTCATGGCGTGACGACGGAGTTCGAGCCGGCCCGCGACATGCCGAACATCTATCGTCCGGCCGAGCGCGCCATGCGCGTTGATCCCGCGTTCTCGCCCGTCCAAAGCCGGTCGATCGCCGCCGACAACATCGCTGGCCGCTGACAGCGAAGCAGCCTGCGCGCTTACGACCAAAGACGAGGACGGCCCGCCGCGCGGCGCTTGTCCTCATCCGCCGCCTGGCCGGCGGCCGGGAGCCGGACCGCTTGCGCCGACGGCGTCGGAGCGCCTGTCCTTGTCTTTGTCTTTGTCTTTGTCCTTGTCCTTGTCCGTGTCGGGCTGTCGGCGCCGCTCCTCCTGGGCGCGGAGAAGCCGGATGCGTTCGTCATTCTCGACCCGGTCGGTCTCGGCGCGCTCGCGCGCAAGACGGCGCTCCTCCTCCTGTCGGCGGATGAGACGGGCTTTCTCTTCCCGATCGATCCGCGCGCGCTCGGAGCGCGCAACGTCCTGGCGGCGCGTCTCGGCGGCGGCCAGTTCCGCAGTCCTGTCCGCCTCCTCGCGAGTCCAGCGGCCATCGAGCGCCGCGAGCCGGGCGGCGCGCGCCCTGTCGTGACGATCGCGGCGCCATTCCGCGCTGGCCAGCGGCCGGGAAGACGCGCCGCTGGCCGCCAGCGCCAGCGCCCGCGCCGCCAGCGGATGCCCCGGATGGCGCTCAGCGAACGCGCGCAGCTCCGCCGCCGGTGGCGCGACGCCGAGTCTCCTGAAATCGCCGTCGGGGAAACCCGGCGCGGCGAAGACGAAGGCCGGCGCCGCGACGCCCGCGACCAGCACCGCCTGCCGGCCGGCGCTGCGGCGCGCGATCAGCCGGCCGATCCGCTGAAACAGGTCGCCGGCGGACAGTCCCGGCTGCTCGATGTCGGCCGCCAGCGATCGGCCGAGCAGGGAGCTGCGCGTCGCTGCGGCGCAGGCGGGATCCCGCGCTTCCGCCGAGAGGGCCGAGAGCGCGCCGGCGCGGGCCGGGGGAGAACCGAGCCCGGGCGTCGCGAGCGCGCCGAACGGCGCGAGCGTGGGCGCGAGCCCGGCCGAGCCGCATCCATCGATCACGATGAAGGCGGCGCCCGCGACCGGCATGGCGTCGATCGCCTGCGACAGGTCGATGGTTTCGCGCCCGATGTCCGCCTCCTGGCGCAGGACCGCGTCGGTCGGCGCGATAGAGGCCGCGTCGCGGTAGCGCAGCGAATAGCCGGAATAGAACAGGAGGGCCGCATCGGCGGACGCGGCGTCGCGCCGGAAGGCGGCGATGGCGGCCAGCGTCGCCCGCCGGTCGGCGTTCAGGGCGCGGGTCACCGAGACCCCGAGCCGCTCCAGCGCGCCGGCGACGGCGGCGGCGTCCTCGTCGGCCCCCGCGAGGCGGGGCAGCGCCGCATAGGCCGCGTTTCCGATCACCAGCGCCGCGCGCTTCTCCTGTCCCGCCGCGGCGGGCGTCGAACAGGCTGACAGGAACAGCGCGGCAAGGGCGAGCAGGCGTCTCCGCACGATGATCCCGTCTGCAGGCGACGATCCCCATTGGATCGGCCGCATCAGGAGCGATCGCGAAGGCGGGCGCCGTGCGCCGCCGCACCAGCCGCAACGCCAAAAGCAAAGCCCCGGCGCGAAGGCCGGGGCTTGAGAAAAGGATCGATCAGGATCGCGTCAGGCCGTCAGGCGCTCCTCGCCCTCGACCGGCTCGCGCAGCACATAGCCGCGGCCCCACACCGTTTCGATGTAGTTCTTGCCGTCGGAGGCGTTGGCGAGCTTCTTGCGCAGCTTGCAGATGAAGACGTCGATGATCTTCAGCTCCGGCTCATCCATGCCGCCATAGAGATGGTTGAGGAACATTTCCTTGGTGAGCGTGGTGCCCTTGCGGAGCGAGAGCAGCTCCAGCATCTGGTATTCCTTGCCGGTCAGATGGACCCGCTGGCCGCTGACCTCGACGGTCTTCTGGTCGAGATTGACGAGCAGGT
>MKVY01000040.1:40614-41128 GCA_001899525.1 Rhizobiales bacterium 65-9 | reverse complement strand
GTGGAACGGCTTGGTGAGATAGTCGTCGGCCCCGAAGCCGAGCCCCTTCACCTTGTCCTCGATCCCCGCGAGGCCGGAGAGAATCAGGATCGGCGTCTTCACCTTGGCGACGCGCAGCGAGCGCAGCACCTCGTAGCCTGACATGTCGGGCAGGTTCAGGTCGAGAAGGATGATGTCGTAGTCGTAAAGCTTGCCGAGATCGACGCCTTCCTCCCCGAGATCCGTCGTATAGACGTTGAAATTCTCGGATTTGAGCATCAACTCGATGCTTTGCGCCGTCGCGCTGTCATCTTCTATGAGAAGGACACGCATGTGTGGTCCCCGACCCCTAAAGCCGCGACGAGCAATGCCCAGAAGGCGATCCGGCCTTTCGGCCGGGCCTTCGGGATGAGCCCTCCGACATCCCTAACTCTCCGACTCGCAACGCTACGCCACGATGGTTAACAAAAGCTGATTCCCGGCCGCAAGCATCCATCGCCGTCCGGGACGCGAATCGGCTAGCATCTTCAGTAGC
>MKVY01000040.1:33911-40588 GCA_001899525.1 Rhizobiales bacterium 65-9 | reverse complement strand
CCCGGGCGAACCCTGGAAGCGACTTCGGCCGTCATTGTTAACCCCGCCGGTAAACAAAAGGTTTATGGAGTGACCTGGTCGTCAACGGAAACGCAACGAAGGCTTCAGGCGCTCGCCGCCGAAGTCGGCGAGATCGCCGAATTCGAGACCCATGGCCGGGTCGCGACCGTGCGCGGGCTCCTCGTTGAGATCGCGGGACCGGTCTACGCGATGAAGATCGGCGGGCGCATCGGGATCGAGGCCGCGCCGGGGCGCGAAATCCCCTGCGAGATCATCGGCTTCTCCGGCGATCGGGCGCTCGCAATGCCGTTCGGCAATCTCGAGGGGGTGCGCAAGGGGGCGCGGGCGTTCGTCAGGACGGCGGAGCCGGGCGTCAGGCCCACGCGCGGCTGGCTGGGCCGCGTCGTCAACGGCCTCGGCGAGCCGATCGACGGCAAGGGGCCTCTCCCAGCGGGCCCCCGGCTGTATCCCTTCAGGGCGGACCCGCCTCCGGCGCATGGCCGCCAGCGCGTGGGCGAACCGATCGACCTCGGCGTGCGGGCCATCGACGCCTTCCTGACATGCTGCCGCGGCCAGCGCATGGGCATCTTCGCAGGGTCGGGCGTCGGCAAGTCGGTGCTTCTCTCGATGCTGGCCCGCAACGCCCGCGCCGATGTGGCGGTGATCGGCCTCGTCGGCGAGCGCGGCCGCGAGGTGCAGGAATTTCTGGTCGAGGATCTGGGGCCGGAAGGGTTGGCCCGATCCGTCGTGATCGTCGCGACCTCCGACGAGCCGGCTCTGGTGCGCAAGCAGGCGGCCTACCTCACCCTCTCCGTCGCGGAATATTTTCGCGACGAGGACCTCGACGTGCTCTGCATGATGGACTCGGTGACCCGCTTCGCCATGGCGCAGCGCGACGTGGGCCTGGCCTCGGGCGAGCCGCCGGCGCAGAAGGGCTACACCCCGACCGTTTTCAGCGAATTGCCCCGGCTGCTCGAACGCGCCGGGCCCGGCCTCGGCCGCGGCGCGATCACCGGCCTTTTCACGGTGCTGGTGGACGGCGACGACCACAATGAGCCGGTCGCCGACGCGGTGCGCGCTATTCTCGACGGCCATATCGTCATGGAGCGCGCCATCGCGGATAGGGGGCGCTATCCCGCCATCAACGTCCTCAAATCCGTGTCGCGGACGATGCCGCGCTCGGCCGATCCGGTCTACTGGCCGGCGATCCAGCGCGCCCGGCAGGCCATGGCGGCCTATTCCGACATGGAGGAGTTGATCCGTCTCGGCGCCTATCGCGCCGGCTCCTCGCCCGAGGTCGATGAGGCGATCGCCCTCCATCCGGAGCTCGAAGCCTTCCTCAACCAGCGCAAAGAGGACGCGACGCCGATGGCCGAGAGTTATGCTCGGCTCGCCGCGATCATGGGTCAGTAGCCGCTGTCCGTCCGTCCGCCTCGACCGGCCGACCGAACTGCGCGCGGGCGCGATGCCTCCAGGCCGCAGGCTGACGACCCGCGCCGGCTGTCGCCGTCCGGGCTGGCCTTCGCAGGAGGTCGCAAACGGCCTTTGCATGAAAAGTCAGGATGTTAGCCGGATAGAAAAGTCTGATTTCGCGCTTTATCCGCGGAACCGATCAAACCGCGCGCGCCATGGTAACGAAAGCTCAACCCTCCTTGGTCACCATAACGCCGGTTTCGTGGCGGGCCTGCTCGCAGCGGAACGTGATGGAGTTTGCGTTCGGATGAAGTCGCGGGACACTTTGTTGCGCCTCAAGCGCTTTCAGCTCGACGAGAAGCGTCGGAAGGTGGCGCAGGTCGAGATGATGATCGCTGAGTTCGATCGCATGGCGGCCGATCTCGATCGCGAGATCCAGAATGAAGAGCAGAAGGCCAAGATCAGCGACCCCACGCATTTCGCCTATCCGACCTATGCGCGGGCGGCGATGGTGCGGCGGGACAATCTCCGCGGCTCGGCGGCCAACCTGAAGGGTCAGCTCGAGGAGGCGCGCCTGGCGGTCGAAGAGGCGTTCGAGGAGCTGAAGAAGGTCGAGACGCTGGAAAACCGCGAAACGGCCCGCGAGAAGGCGGAAAGCTCGGCCCGCGAACAGGCGCAGTATGACGAGATCAGCTTGAGCCGCCACGGCATGCGCGCCAGGGCCTGAGGCCGCTCCGGGATGATGATGCGAGCCCGGCTGGACCGGGCTTTTTCATGCCGTCCGGCAATCGGCCGGCGCTATCATGAAACCGCCATGTCCGCGTGATGCTGCGGGGGCGATGAAGTTTTCACCCGCGACGCGCATGGGCCCGCCCGGCCCGCCCGGGCCGATGCGCCTCGCTGCGCGCCTGCTGGCGGCGCTGCTGGTGATTCTCGCCATCGCGCCGCCCGTCGCCGCGCATTCCTTGTCCCATGGGCCCGGCGCGGGCCGATATGTCGCGACAGGCGCGCATTCCTTCTCCCCGACGCAGGACTGCGAATCGGCCGGCGGACGCAAAGACCCCGCCGCATCCTGCTTCGCCTGCCCGTCGCTGTGCTGCTTCGCCGCGCTGCCGGCGATCGCGGACCCCATGCTCGCCTCTCCTGCTCCCGGCGAGCGCCGGCCGCTTATGAAGGCGAAGCGCCTGACGGGCGCCGGCCCGTCGCTCGATCCGCCGCCGCCGCGCGGCGCGCGGCCATACGCGTGACCATGCCTTCCCGCGCGCGCCAGGCGCGCGCCCCTCTCTTTCAGGACCCGATCATGAGATTTCTTCTCGCAGCCGGCGCGTTCGCGCTCGGAATCGCCGCCGCGGCGGCGCAACAGAACCCACATCAGGGGCATTCGATGGGCGGCGCGGCGGCGTCCCCGGCGACAACGGCCTATCGCGCCGCGAATATGAAGATGCACAAGGACATGGACGTCGCCTATACGGGCGACGCCGATGTCGATTTCATGAGAAGCATGATCCCGCACCATCAGGGCGCGATCGATATGGCGAAGGTCGCTCTCCAGCACGGCAAGGACCCCGCAGTCCGGAAGCTGGCGCAGGAGGTGATCGCGGCCCAGGAGCGCGAGATCGCCGAGATGCGCGCCTGGCTGAAGGCGCGCGGCGCCGAATAGTCCCGCGATTTGCGCACCACGCGAAAAATCCGGCGCGCGCGTCGCAGGCGGGCGCGCCGGCCCCTTGCAGGAGGCTGACCGGTGATGCAGGACAGCGCGCAACCCGGAGAAAGCGCCAGACGATCGCCGGGAGGGGACTGGCTATTGTTTGACGTGATCCGCAGATGGCTGGCGGCGCTTCAGGCCGCAGGCGCTCGTATTGCGCCGGTATTCTGGCCGGTCGTCGGGATTGCAGCCGTCCTTCTGTCCTTCTGGCTTCTCTTTCAGGAGTTTCAGGGCTCGACGGTCGCGGACGTCTGGCGCGCGCTCCAGTCGATTCCGCCGCATCGCTATCTCCTCGCGCTCATGGCGACGGCGGCCGCCTATTGGGCGTTGGCCGGGTACGACCGCATCGCCCTGATGCATCTGCGCAAGGAGCAGGGCATCTCCTGGCTTTATATCACCCTCACCTCTTTCACGACCTACGCGCTGTCGCACAATATCGGCGCCTCGGTGTTTTCCGGCGGCATGGTGCGTTACCGCGCCTATCACGCCAAGGGGCTTAGCGCAGGCGAGGTGGCGGTGCTGGTGGCATTCTGCTCCTTCACCTTCGCCTTCGGCATGATCCTGATCGGCGGCGTCGTCTTCACCTTCGAGCCCGATCTGATGCGCAGCCTGCTGCGCCACATCCATGTCCGCGTTCCGCTGTGGACCGCGCAGATGATCGGGATGTGCTGCCTCGGCTTCGTCGCGCTTTATATGCTCGGCGCCCTGCTGAAGCTGCCGGCTCTCAGGATCGGCTCGCTGACCCTCGAATATCCGCGGCTGCCGATCGCCCTGCGCCAGCTCTTCATCGGGCCGCTCGAGATCGCCGCGGCGGCCGGCATCATTTATTTCGCCCTGCCGGAAGCGGGCAACCCCGGCTATTTCGTCGTGCTCGGCGTCTTCGTCGCCGTTTTCTCCGCCGCCCTCCTCAGTCAGGCGCCCGGCGGGCTCGGCGTGATGGAGCTTCTCTTCATCAAGGCGCTGCCCAATATTCCGAAGCTCGAGGTTCTCGCCGCGATCCTCGTGTTCCGGCTGTTCTATCTTCTCGCGCCGCTGGCGATCTCGGCGGTCATCGTGCTGATGTTCGAGCGCAATCAGCTCGCCCATCGCAACGATTCTCAAGCATAGCGTTTCAGTCGCTCAGAGAATTGGCACATGCGGCGCGGCGTCCCGCGCCAGCGCGCCGTCGAGGCGCGGATCGGGAAACACCTCCACCTCGCGTTTGATCGGCGTGAAGCCGGCCCGCATGTAGAAGCCGAGCGCGCGGGGATGGTCGAGCGTGCAGGTGTGCAGCCAGAGGCGTGAAATGTCGCGCGCCCAGGCGATGGACTGGCATGTGCGCATCAGCCAGTGGGCCGCGCCGACGCCGACCATGGCTGGTGTGACGCCGAAATAAACGATCTCGCAGGCGCCGGCGACGCGGAAATCGAGTTCGAGCAGGCCGCAATCCTGTTCCTCGCTCGTCAGCGCATAGACCTCGACGCCTTCCGCGTTGAGCAGCGCCGCGAGCTCCGCGTCGCTCTTGCGCAGGCGCGACGTCCACAGCCATTCCTCGCCGATCGCGCGATAGAGCGCGCGGTACCACGCGATGTCGGGACTGACGACCGCGCGCAGGCGCCACCGCTCGTCTTGCGCCGCAGGCGGCATTGCGGGCGGCGCGCGCATCTCAAGCGTTGTCGCGACGGCCGCGAGATGGCCGGGCGGCACGTCGCTGTAGCCTGGCTGCAGGATCGGCATGCCGCACCGATAGCGCGGCGGCGCGGCGCGCGCAAAGCGGTCAGACCGATCCTACAGTCTTCAAACGCACCCGCGCATGGATCTCGCCCTGCCCCAGCACGGCGGTCTCGCGCCTGAAGCGCTCGATGATCGAGCGCACGAAAGGCCGCGCCTGCGTCGATGTCACGAACACCGGCATCTCGCCGAGCCGCGCCGCGTCCTCGAAACGGTCGCGCACGAGATTGACGAATTCCGACAGGCGCGACGGCTGCATCGCGAGATGCTTCATGTCGCCCTCGCCGACGATCGACTCCGCGAACGCCGTCTCCCATGCTGGCGACAGCGTGATGATCGGGAGTTGTCCGCTCGGTCCGGTATATTGCGCGCAGATCTGGCGCGACAGGCGCATGCGCACCTGCTCGACGATGTCGCGCGGATTCTTCAGCGTTCCGCAGACCTCCGCGATCGCCTCGATGATCGAGCCGAGATCGCGGATCGACACCCGCTCCGCCAGAAGAAGCTGCAGCACGCGCTGGATTCCGGTCGTCGAGATCGATGTCGGCGTGATCTCCTTGACGAGATCGGCATGCTCCTTCGGAAGCTCCCGCAACAGCTTCTGCGTCTCCACATGCGAGAGCAGTTCGGACATGTTCGATTTCAGGACTTCGGTGAGATGCGTGGCGATCACGGTGGCCGCATCGACGACCGTGTAGCCGCGCAGTTGCGCCTCGTCGCGCAGGGAGCTGTCGATCCAGGTCGCGGGAAGGCCGAATGTCGGCTCCAGCACATGCTGCCCCGGAAGCTGCACCTGCCCGCCGGCCGGATCCATCGCCATGAACTGGCCGGGATAGACCCGGCCCTGTCCGGCCTCGATCTCTTTCACCCGCACGATGTAGGCGTTCGATTCGAGATGGACATTGTCGACGATGCGCACGGACGGCATCACGAAGCCCATCTCGGCCGCGAGCTGCCGGCGCAGAGCCTTGATCTGTTCGGTGAGCTTCTCATAGCCGCTGGTTCCGTTGACGAGCGGCATCAGCGCATAGCCGATCTCCAGCTTCAGCTCGTCCATCCTGAGCACAGAGGTCATCGTCTCCTCGGGCTCGGCGGCCGCCGCCGCAAGCGCCGCGGGCTCGGCCGCAGCGCGCGCTAGCGCCGCCTTGTTCGTGCGGTCGATCGACCAGGCGAGCCAGCCGGCGCCCGCCGCGAGCGAGAGGAAAGGCAGCATCGGCATGCCCGGCAGAAGGCCGATCAGCAGCATGACGCCGGCCGACACGCCGAGCGCCTTCGGATAGCTGGAGAACTGTTTGCCGAGCGCGCGGTCGGTCGATTCGCGGATGCCCGCTTTCGACACGAGCAGGCCGGCGGCTGTCGAGACGATCAGCGCGGGAATCTGCGTCACCAGCCCGTCGCCCACCGTCAGCAGCGTGTAGGCGTGTCCGGCCGCGCCGAAGCTCATACCCTGCTGCGACACGCCGATGACGATGCCGCCGACGATATTGATGAAGGTGATGAGCAGGCCCGCGATCGCGTCGCCGCGCACGAATTTCGAGGCGCCGTCCATCGCGCCGTAGAAGGAGCTTTCATCCTCCAGCGCCTTGCGACGGCGCTTCGCCTCCTCCTGATCGATGAGGCCCGACGAGAGGTCGGCGTCGATCGCCATCTGTTTGCCTGGCATCGCGTCCAGCGTGAAGCGCGCCGCGACCTCCGCGATGCGGCCAGAGCCTTTCGTGATGACGACGAAATTCACGATGACCAGGATCGCGAAGACGATCAGGCCGATCACGAAATTTCCGGCCATGACGAAATTGCCGAACGCTTCGATCACATGCCCGGCCGCCGCGCCGCCTGTGTGGCCGTTGGC
>MKVY01000040.1:0-33895 GCA_001899525.1 Rhizobiales bacterium 65-9 | reverse complement strand
GAATGAACAGCGCCATCATCAGAATGAGCACCGACAGGATGATCGAGGTCGCGAGCAGCAGGTCGAGCAAGATCGGCGGCAGCGGCACGATCAGCACCGCCAGAATCGCCATCACCGCGACGGCGAGCGCGATGTCGGACCGGCGCAGCGTGTCGCCGATGTTCTGCAGGCTGAAACCCCCGATGGCGCGCCTGGCCGTCGGCTCGACCGGAAGATCGGTCATGGGCGAACGCTCTTCCCGGCGGCGTTCAACGCATCGTCGTCATGACCGAACGCGCGGCGATCAGTCACGTCACCCCTGCAGCGCGGGAATAGCGTGGATCGTCGGCGCAAGCCCGACCGCGACCGGCGATTGATCCTCGTAGCGCGCATGGCGGCGTTGTTCCGTCCGCTCACGCCGCCTGCACGCGCGATTGGCCTGGCTCGGGCACCTTCATGCCCGCGTCCACATACTCGTTGAGCTTGTTGCGCAGCGTGCGGATCGAGATGCCAAGGATCTTCGCCGCATGCGTGCGGTTGCCGAGACAGTGATCGAGCGTGTCGAGAATGAGCTCGCGCTCCACCTCCGCGACCGTGCGTCCGACGAGCGAGCGCGTGACGGCCTCCGCCGTTTCCGCCGCCCGCGCCGCCGCGTCGCGCGGCCGCGCGCCGAACGAATCGCCGTCGGGCGCGCGGATTGCGTCGGGTCCGATCTCCGCGTCCGTGGACAGCAGCACGGCGCGATGCATGGTGTTCTCGAGTTCGCGCACATTGCCCGGCCATTGCGCGGCCAGCAGCATGCGCTTGGCTTCGACGCCAAGCTTGCGGACCGGCGCCCCGTTCATGTCGGCGTATTTGCGCGTGAAGAATTCGGCCAGCTCGATGATGTCGCCGGAACGCTCGCGCAGCGGCGGAATTCTGAGATTGACGACGTTCAGCCGGTAGAAAAGATCCTCGCGGAACGTTCCCTTGCGCACCTCTTCCGCCAGGTTGCGGTTGGCCGTCGCGATGATCCGGATATCGACGCGCACCGGCGCGCCGCCGCCGACGCGGTCGATCAGGCGCTCCTGGATCGCGCGCAGCAGCTTCGCCTGGAGTCTCACATCCATTTCGGAGATTTCATCGAGGAGAAGCGTGCCGCCATTGGCCTCCTCGAATTTCCCGACGCGGCGCGCGACCGCGCCGGTGAAGGCGCCCTTCTCGTGGCCGAACAATTCTGATTCGAGCAACTGGTCGGGAATCGCCGCGCAGTTGACGGCGATGAACGGCTTGGCGGAGCGCTGCGATTTCTGATGCACGAGCCGCGCCAGCGCTTCCTTGCCGACGCCGGTCTCGCCCGTGATGAGCACCGAGGCGTCGGAGCGCGCCACCTGCTCGGCGAGCTTGACGACGCGCGCCATCGCTTCATCGCGATAGACGAGCGAGCGGTTGTCGGCCGCCACGGCCTCGAGCACGGCCGCGATCAGTTCGGGATCGGGCGGCAGCGGAATATATTCGCGCGCGCCGGCCTGGATCGCCGCGACGGCCGCCTGCGCGTTTGTGCTGGTGCCGCATGCGACGAGCGGCGTGCGGATTCGTTCGTTGTCGAGCGCGGCTGCGAGTTCGGCGATGTCCAGCACCACATCGGCCATGATCAGATCGGCGCCTTTCGCGCGCAGATGGATCATCGCCTGGTCCTGCGTGGCGGCGTGCGTCACCGCCGCGCCGCGTCTCATGGCGATACGCGTCGCTTCAATCAGTTGCCCGCCGAGCGGGCCCGCAATCAGGAGTCGCATGGAGCCCGCCTCGTTATTTGTCGATCTTGATGATTTCGGTCATGGTCACGCCGAGTTTGTCCTCGACGAGAACCACTTCGCCCCGCGCCACAAGGCGATTGTTGACATAGATGTCGATCGCCTCGCCGACGTTGCGATCGAGATCGAGCACACTTCCCGGCTCGAGCTTCAGGAGATCGCCCACCGGCATGCGCGTGCGGCCGAGCACGGCGGACACCGTGACCGGAACGTCGAACAGCTGCTCGAGGTCGGCCGCGCTCTTAGACGTGTTCGGCTGCTCGCCGCCGGCGCCGCCGCTGGCGAAACTGTTGCGCTCCAGATCGGGAAGCGGAATCGATTGATCGCTCATGCCACGACGCCTCGGTTACAGGGTGGGGGCCGCGAGAGCGGCGTGCCGCTCGATCGCTTCCGCGAGTTTCATTCTCAAGGCTTCCCCGTCGCGGCGAACGCCGCCGTCAGCCCATTCCATCGAGAAATCGGCGGCCGTCATGTCCGCTTCGCCCATCACCACGATGCGGCCGTCGAAGCCGCGCTCGCGCGCGATGCGCGCCAGCGCTTCGTTGGCCTGCTCGACGAGGGATTCATGCAGGCGCACCACGCAATGCGGCGCCTGCCGCACCTGGGCGAAGGTCTCCCGCGCCGCCGCCTCCAGCGCCGCGAGCGGAAACCGCTGCAGCGCTATCCCGCTCGCCGCCTCGGCGAATTTCAGCGCGAACGCGACGGCGTCGTCGGCGGCCGTATCCTCGAGCCGATCGAGCCTCGCCAGCAGGTCGGCCGCGCGCGCCGAAACGGTCTCCATCGCCTGCGTCAGCCGCTGGTCGAGTTCGCCCTGCGCCTGCGCGCGCCCTTCGGCAAGCCCCTCGGCGTAGCCTTCGGCGCGGATGCGCCTTTCGCTTTCGATCCGGGCGCGCTCGGCCGGCGAGGCCGCGAGCGGCGCCGCGCGCGCCTTGCCGAAATCCTCGCCGAAGATGAATTTTTCCGCCGCCGCCATGTCAATAAACCAGTTCGTCTTCGGAGCGGTTCTTGCTGATCAAAATCTCGCCCTTGTCCGCCAGATCCTTGGCCGCAAGCACGATCGTCGCCTGCGCGTCGTCGACGTCTTTGAGGCGCATGGGGCCCAGCGCCGCCATGTCGTCCTGCATCGCTTTCGAGGCGCGCGTCGACATGTTGGAGAAGAAGAAGGTGCGCACCACCTCGCTCGCCCCTTTCAGCGCCTTGGTCAGGACCGTCTTGTCGAGCGCGCGCATCAGCGTCTGCATCGAGGCGGGGTCGAGCCGCACGAGATCGTCGAACGTGAACATCAGCGATCGGATGCGCTTCGCCGCGTCGTGATTGACGCCTTCGAGCGAGGCGAGGAACCGCGTTTCCGTCTGGCGGTCGAACGAGTTGAAGATCTCCGCCATCAGTTCGTGCGCGTCGCGTCGCGTCGTCTGCGACAGGTTTGACACGAATTCGGTGCGCAGCGTTTCCTCGATGCGCTCCAGCGCGTCCTTCTGCACGCCTTCCAGTTTGAGCATGCGATGGACGATGTCGGTCGCCGAATCCTCCGGCATCGCGGCCAGCACGCGAGCGGCGTGGTCCGGCTTGATTTTCGAGAGGACGACGGCGGCGGTCTGCGGATATTCGTTCTTGAGGAAATTCGCCAGCACTTCGGAGTCGACGTTCGAGAGCTTCTGCCACATGTTGCGGCCGGCGGGCCCGCGGATTTCCTCCATGATCATGGAGGCCTGCTGGCCCGGCAGAATTTTCTGAAGCAGCAACTCGGTCCGGTCGAGCGATCCCGTGACCGCGCCTGTCGCCGACATCTTTGAGACGAAATCGACGATCAGCGACTCGACTGTCGACGCTTCGATCGATCCGAGCTGGGACATCGCGACCGACACAACGCGAATCTCGTCCTCGTCCAGCCGCTTCCAGATCGGCGCGCCGAATTCGTCGCCGAGCGTGAGCAGGATGACGGCCGCCCTCTGTGGGCCGGACAGGTTATCCAGGTTTTCGGAGGAGCCTAGCATCTTCAGATCACCGATCCTGGTGAATCATGTCGCGAAGGATCGCCAGCGCTTCGTCCGGACTGGCTTTGACCACCTCTCCGATCCGCTCGACGGACTGCGCCTGCACCTGGCCATTCACCTTCGCCATTTCGAGAAACCGCACCGCCGCCGATTCGCGCGCCTTCGGCGGCTCCAGCGCGGCGGAGCCGGAGCTGGCTGCGTTCTCGCCGCCGGCGGGCGCGGCGATCAGGCCGCCTGTCGCCTGCGAGAGCTTCATACGGATGTCGTCGGGCGTGATTACGCGATTGACGAGCGGACGGACCACGAACAGCGTGACGATGAGGGTCAGCAGGGCGAGAACGAATAGTTCAAGACCGCGATAGACATCGTCCCTCGTCGGCTGCATCAGGCTCTGCAGGAGGCCCGTTTCCTCGAAATTCTCCGGCCCGCGCGGCGGGTCGGCGAAGCGCAGATTGACGACCTCGACCGTATCGCCGCGATTGCGGTCGAATCCGATGGCGCTGCGCACGAGCGTCGCGATGCGGTCGAGTTCTTCCTGCGGGCGCTGCTGATAGGCGAGTTCGCCGCCGCCGCCATTGCGCTGATACTGTCCGTCGACGAGCACCGCGACGGAGATCTTCTTGATGCGGCCGGCCTCGGCCACCTCCGAGCGCACCGTCTTGGTGTAGTCGTAGTTCGCGATCTCCTCGGCCTTGTTCGAGGTGTCGCGGGTGGAATTCTGCGGCGGCTGTTGTCCGCGTCCGCCGGGCAGTTCGTTGCCGACGCTGACCTGATTGTCGCCGCCCGATGTCTGCGCCTGCTCGTTGCGCGTCTGGGTCGAGCGCAGCACGCGGCTTTCGGGATCGTAGGTTTCCTGCGTCTGCTGGATGCGACTGAAATCGAGTTCGGTCGAGACCTGCACCCGCGCTCGCCCCTGACCGACGACGCTCGCCACGATGTCCTCGATCTGGGCGCGCAGCCGCCGCTCATGCGCGGCCTGGCGCTCCTCCGCCCCGGCGAGGGGGCTCGCATCGCCGGCGCCGTCCGCCAGCAGCCGGCCCGATTCATCCACGATCGACACGCGCTCGGCGCGCAGCCCTTCCACGGCGGAGGCCACGAGATGGCGGATCGCGCGCACCTGCGCGGCGTCGAGCTCCCCGCGCAGCTTCAGCGCGATCGAGGCGCGCGGCTGCTCTCGGTCGCGCTCGAACACGCGCCGCTCCGGGAGCACGAGATGGACGCGCGCGCCCTGCACCCGGTCGATCGAGCGGATGGTGCGCGCCAGCTCTCCCTCGAGCGCGCGCAGGTGATTGATGTTCTGCACGAAGCTCGTCGAGGAGAAGGCGTCGCCCTTGTCGAAGATTTCGTAGCCGACCGTTCCGCCCGACGGCACGCCCTTCGCCGCCATCTCCATGCGGATTCTGGGAATGTCGCCCTTGGCGATGAGGATCGTCTGGCCGTCCTGCCGAGTCTCGTATTTCACGCCCTTGGCGTCGAGCTCCTTGGCGATCGAGGCGGCCTCGGAGAAGGGCAGGTCGCTGTAGAGCACGCCCATCGCCGGCTGCGACACGCGCACGATCATGAAGCCGAAAAAGCCGACGAGCGCGAGCGTGACGGCGAGCATGGCGCCGAGCCGAGCCGGCCCCAGCTTGGAAAACGCGTCACCAATCCCGTTCAAGCGTCACGCTCCGTAAACGACCGCGCTGGCTCAACGTCTCAATCCAGGCGCCCGGCAGAAATTGCCGGGTAGATGGTTAGCGGCCGGTTAACGTTTTGAGCGGTCGGCGGATTTGAACCTCCCGCACGCGGCCAGAATGGCGCCGGCCGCTTGCCGGAAACCGAACGGAATAGGACGAATCCCGGCCATTCCGAGCCGCTGAGGGGATGAACGCCCGAGGAGCCTTCTGATCCGGGCACGGCGCGCCTCTGCGGGTCTAGCGTCCGGCGAACGCGCACCATCCCTTGCGCCGCCCGCCCTGATAGGGTCGCGCCAGCCCTTCGGCCAGGAGGATGTCGGAGAGATTCGTCTCGCCGACGAACAGATCGCCGACGACCCGCCCGAAATATTTGTCCCCGCCCACATGGCCCAGCAGAACCGGGCCGCCGCCGACGAGTTGCGCCAGCCGGTCCCGCGCGGCGATCGCGAGCTCCCGCTCAGCCCCGCAGGCGCCGTGGATTTCCGGCGCATCGACGCCGCGCAGCCTGACTTTTGTGACGATCTCCTGCCCCAGCCAGACGGCCACGCGCGCTTCCACCGTATCGCCGTCGATAACGCGGGTGACGGTCATCGCGTAAACGCCGGCGAGGCGCGCGCGTCGGGTTGCGACTGTTCCGGGCTCGATCGGCACGGGCTGCAGAGCTTCGTGATCACCGCCCGGTCTGGCCCGCCCCGGAGGTGAATCGGCCGCCAGAACGAACATCGTCAGCACGGCGGCCGCGACCAGAACAATCCGGACGCGGCGCGGGACGGAGAGGATCGAAGGCATATATCAAAGTATATATTCCTATAAACATCCGTCAAGCATCCTCTATCGATCCCGCGCGACGATTCTTTTTGCCGCGCGCGAATCACCTTATCCTTGAGCAAGGCACGCCCACGCCTCCCCCCCTCCGACCGGGAAAGCAGACATCATGCGGGGCGCTTCGTCATCCGACTCATCCATTCGGGCAGCGCATAAGGAGGGATTGCGACGACCGCCCGCGAATGGAGGTTCGCCGATGATTATGTCCGCTCCCCTTTATCGTCTCAAGCGCGAGGCGAAGCTGCTGTCGCGCAGCGAGAAAACGCCGCTGCATGTCGCGCTCGACCGGGTCGCCGTCCGGGAGGGATTTCAAAGCTGGAGTCTTCTCGCGGCCAGGACGGCCGCGCCATTGTCAGCCGGCGGCGTTCTGGCGCGGCTCGCGCCCGGCGATCTTGTTCTCGTCGGCGCGCGACCGGGCCAGGGCAAGACCTTGCTCAGTCTGGGCCTCGCGGTCGAGGCCATGAAGCAGGGCAGGCGCGCCGCCTTTTTCTCGCTGGAATACAACAGGAAGGACATTGTGGGCCGCTTTCGCGCCATCGGCGCGGAGCCCGCCTGTTTCGAGCAGCTCTTTTCCTTCGACGATTCCGACGCCATCTGCGCGGAGCACATTATCGCGTCGCTGGACGATGCGCCGCGCGGAACGCTTGTCGTGATAGACTATCTTCAGCTTCTCGATCAGCGGCGAGCCAATCCCGATCTCGCCACGCAGATGCACGCCTTGAAGCGCTTCGCGCGCGACAATGGAATGATCTTCGCCTTCATCTCGCAGGTGGATCGGTCCTACGATCCGGAGAAGAAGACGTGCCCCGATCTTGGCGATGTGAGGCTGCCGAATCCGCTCGATCTCTCGCTGTTCAGCAAGGCGTGCTTTCTGCACGCGGGCGCGATCAGATTCCACGCGTTGAACTGACGCTCGCGTGAAGGCGCCGCGCATATGAAGGCGCGATGATTCCGGCTCGAATCGATCGCAAATGTCGTGATCAATTTCGTCGTTTCAGAGCGTGAGGCGGGCGGAAAGTCGCCTCACGCTTTTCTGGTCCGACTCAACCGGCGCCGTCGCTCAGTTCACCATCGCCCATTTGCCGCGATAGAGATCCTTGCGCGACGGCGGCAAGCCGACCGATCCGCGCACGCGCTTCGACGCGAGCGTCTGGTAGAGGCAGACCGTGTTGCGCTCGAACGAGATCGAGCAGGCGGCGAGATATATGAGCCACAGCCGCGCGGTCGCCAGCCCGACCTCCTTCACCGCCGCGTCCATGTTGGCGAGCAGCCGGTCGTGCCACATGCGGCAGGTGCGCATGTAATGCTCGCGCCAGCCCTCGACGTCATGGATTTCGAATCCGGCGCGCTCGAGATTGGTGACCGTGCCGCCGATGAAATCGAGCTCGCCGCCGGGGAAGATATATTTCGTCAGCGCCGCGAATTCCGGGCGCTTCTTGCGCGTCATCGTCGCCTGGCTCTTGCCCGGTCGCGTGATGCCGTGATGCAGGAACAGCCCGCCCGGCTTCAGCACGCGATGGGCGGTGCCGTAATATTTCGGGAAATTGTCGATGCCGACATGCTCGATCATGCCGATGGCGGCGACCTTGTCATAGACGCCCTCGCCCTTCACGTCGGCGTAGTCCATCAGCTCGATCTTGACCTTGTCCTCGAGTCCGAGCCGTTTCACTTTCGCCTGCGCGTAGGCGACCTGCTGCTCCGAGAGCGTCACGCCATGGCAGATCGCGCCGTAGTTCTGCGCCGCGTAGCAGGAGAACGCGCCCCAGCCGCAGCCCATGTCGAGCACGCGGTCGCCGGGCTTCAGCCGCAGGCGGCGGCAGGACATCTCCAGCTTGTTGAGCTGGACCGTGTCGAGATCGTCCGTCCATTCGTTGAAGTAGGCGCAGGTGTAGACCATCTCCTTGTCGAGCCACAGCTCGTAGAAGGCGTTCGACACGTCGTAGTGATAGGCGATGTTCTTCTTGTTCTCTTTCGCCGTGCCGTCGCTCTCCTTGTCGTCCTTGACCGCTTCGAGCGGCCACGGTCCGCCGCGCGGCACGAGCAGGAATTTCGCCGCCGTCATCAGCGCCTGCTTGCGGTCGAGCACCTTGAGCCATTCCTTGGTGCGCTTGGTCGGCCGCTTGGCGACGATGTCGAACACCGTGCCGTTCAGGATATCGACGCGCGCCGACGACCAGAGATTGGCGAGCGTGTCGAGATTGGGCTTGCGCACCAGCGCGGCCACCGCGCCCTCGTCGGCGAAAGAGACCGCAAGCGCGTCCTTGTGGAGCTGCGCCGGGATCGTCGAGCCGTCCCAGAGGTGGAAGCCGAATTCGAGATCCAGCTTCTGATGAAACTCCGTCAGAAGCTCGCGAAAGGCCGCGACGCGTTTGGCCGCCTTGTCCATCGTGCGGGAACCCCTTGAATCGAGCCGGTGGCGGCGGCTGCGTTTACAGCGCTTTGGCGGCCGCTGTCCACGTCCGGCGCTGGCGTCAGAAATCGCTGGCGATGCCCTTGCTTTCCCAATCGCCATAGCGAACGGGCTCCGGCCCCTTCGGTCCGTTCACCTCTTTGGTCCTGGCGAGGTCGGCTGCGGCCGCTTCATAGGCGGCGCGGCGGGCTTCGGCCTCGGCCAGCGCCCGGCGCGCAGCGTCGGTCAGAGGCTTTTGATTTGGCGGCGGCGATTCGCCCGGCGCGGCGGCGGGGCGCGGCGCGTCCGTGTCAATGGGCTGACGCATCATCATCTTCCCTCTATACGCCTCGCACGCATGAAACCAACGCCGTCCCAGCGCAACCCCGCACCCGGACGTCCGCGCGAGCGCGCGGCCGCGCCGGAGGCCGATCGCGCGCTGGCGTCGCGCCGGCTCGCGGCGTCGGCGTTTCGCCGTGTGCTGGAGAAGGGCGCGGCGCTGGACGACGCCCTCGCCGAAGCGGGCGCGCGCCTTCCCGCGCTGGACGAACGCGACGCGCGGCTCGCCCGATCGATTCTGACCGTGGCGCTGAAACGCCTCGGAACCCTGCGTCAGGCGCTCGACGTCTGTCTCAAGACGCCGCTCGCGCAATCGCCGCCCGATCTCGCCGCGATCCTGACCACGGCTGCGGCGCAGCTTCTGTTCATGGGCGTTCCGGATCACGCCGCCGTCGACAGCGCCGTCGCCCTGACGCGCGCGGACCGGCGCATCGCCGGCCTGTCGGGCGTCGCCAACGCCGTGCTGCGGCGCATCGCCGCCGAACGGAAGGCGATTCTGGATCGCCACGATCCCTGCGCTGACCTTCCCGGCTGGCTGATCCAGCGCTGGCGCCTGGCCTATGGCCCGGAAAGGACCGCGCGAATCGCCGCTGCGCTGGGACAGGAGCCGACCCTCGACATCACTCCCCTGTCCGACCCGGAGGGCTGGGCCGAGCGGCTCGGCGGCCGCCTTCTGCCGACGAGATCGATTCGCCTGATCTCCCACGACCCGGTTCCCGCCTTGCCGGGCTATGCCGATGGCGCCTGGTTCGTGCAGGACGCCGCCGCCGCGATCCCCGCCCGTCTGCTCGACACGAAACCCGGAGAGCGCGTCCTCGATCTCTGCGCAGCGCCCGGCGGCAAGACGGCGCAGCTTGCCGCGACCGGCGCGGCGGTGACGGCGATCGACCGCTCGTCCGCCCGCCTTGGACGGCTGCGCCAGAATCTCGCCCGCCTCGGGCTCAAGGCCGACATCATCGCGGCGGACGCGGCGGCGTGGGCCGGCGAGCCGGCGGACGCCATCCTGCTCGATGCGCCCTGCGCCTCGACCGGCACGATCCGCCGGCATCCGGATGTCGCCTGGACGAAGACCGAGACCGACATCGCTTCGCTCGCCGCTCTGCAGGCAAGGCTGCTCGACCACGCCGCCGGCCTGCTCAAGCCCGGCGGCCGCCTCGTCTACTCCACCTGCTCGCTCGAGCCGGAGGAAGGCGAGCGCCAGATCGAAACTCTTCTGGAGCGCCGGCGCGACCTCGCCCTCGATGCGGTCCTCCCCGCCGAAGCGCCCGCGCTCGGCGCCGCGATCGACGAGCGCGGCGCCTTGCGCATCACGCCCGACCTCTGGCCCGCCGAGGAAGCGCGGCTCTCCGGCCTCGACGGATTCTACGCCGCCCGCCTCCGCCGCGTCGGTTGATGGGGCGTCGCAAATCATGAAGCATCCCCTCCGTGTCTGAAGCGCTCCGAATGCCCCGCCGGCCTGCGACCAGCTTGCGAATCGGCCGAACGGTTCGCGGCGTCCGCGCCTCGCTGTCGGCGCCCTGGCGCGCCGTCTCGGCCCGTCTCGGGCCGCGCCCGACGCGGCTCGTGATCGTGCCGCCGGAACTGCGCACGCTCGATCCCGCCATCGCCGAGGATGTGATGGCGGGCCACTACGCGCTTGGCGGCAAGGTGGTCTCGCTGTCCGAAGGATCGCCGTTCGCCGTCGTCGATGCGCCGCCGACCTGGTCGCGCGCGCTCTACAGCCTCTTCTGGCTGCGTCATCTGACGACGCTCGATTCGCCGGGCGCGCGCGACCATGCGCGCGCCATCCTGGCCGGCTTCATCGCGATGCGGACATGGCCGCCTGTCGCGCAGGACACGCGGCTTGTCGCGCGCCGCCTGATCTCGCTCATCGCAGCCGCGCCCTATCTGCTCGATGGCGCCGACGCCGCCTTCTACAAATCTTTCCTGCGCTGTCTCGCGCGCCATGGCCGCCGCCTGCAGCGCGCGCTCGTCGCCGAGCATGATCCGCTTGCGCGCCTGCAGGCGGGCGTGGCGCTGCTCCATCTCGCGCTCTCCATCGACCGGTCCGAACGGCTCGCGCGCCGCGCCATCGCAGCGACTGGCAGCGAATTGAACGCGCAGATCGCGGCCGACGGCAGCCACATCGGCCGCAATCCTGAAACGGCGGTGATGCTGCTGTTCGACCTGATCCCTCTGCGACAATGCTTCGTGCGGCGCGGCGTCGAGCCGCCGCAGCCCATTCTCAACGCGATCGACCGCATGCTCGCGATGGTGCGCCATATGCGCCACGCCGACGGCGCGCTCGCCGCTTTCAACGGCGCCGGCGGCGCGCCGCGCGACCTGCTCGCCGCGCTGATCGCCTATGGCGACGCGGCGTCGCCCGCGAGCCCGGGACTGCGCGGCGGCTATGCCCGCCTCGTCGCCGCCGATGCGGTGGCCCTCATCGACGCCGCGCCAGCCGGCCCCATCGCCGCGACGGCGCAGGCGCACGCCGGCTGTCTGAGTTTCGAATTCTCGACCGAGGGCAAGCGCTGGATCGTCAATTGCGGCTCGCCGCGCGACGACGGCGCCGAACTCGCCGAAGCGCTGCGCACGACGATCGCCCATTCGACGGCGACGCTCGGCAATGCGACCTCGTCGCTCTTCATCGAATCGGCGACGGCGACCTATCTCCTCGGACCGCCGGACGCGAGCGCCGCGCTGTCGGAGGACGGCATGTCGTTCGACGGCCGCCATGACGGCTATGAGAAACGCTTCGGCATGCGGCATGAACGCAGCATCGCGCTGTCGCCGGACGGCGGCGGATTGTCGGGCCGCGATTCGTTTCCCGGCGAGCCGCCGGATCATGTTCCCGCCGCCCTTCGGTTTCATCTTCATCCCGCAATCGAGCCGCGCCTGTCCGATGACGACACATTCGTGCTTCTCATCGCCCGCGACGGCGAAGCCTGGCGGTTCAGCGCGGACGACGCGCCGCTTGAGATCGAGGAAAGCATCTATCTCGGCGACGGCGCGCCGCGCCGCACGATGCAGATCGTGATTCGCCTGAGCCTCAGCGAGCGGCGCCATGTCGCGTGGCTGCTGGAGCGCGTCTCCCGCGGTCGCGGTCGCGGCGACGGATAAAGAACGGTCAGAAAGGAAAAGCTGATGACATTGCGCACCGTGGCGAATTTCGACCGCATCGGCGAGGAGAACGCCTTCGCCGTGCTGGCGCGCGCGGTCGCGCTGCAGCAGCAGGGCAAGGATGTGATCAATCTCGGCATCGGCCAGCCCGATTTCCCGACGCCGCCGCATATCGTCGAGGCCGCGGTCAAGGCGCTCCGCGACGGCCATCACGGCTACACGCCCGCCACCGGAATCCAGCCGCTGCGCGAAGCGGTCGCCGCCGATCTCCATCGCCGCTTCGGCGCGACCGTTTCACCCGACCATGTGCTCATCGTGCCCGGCGGCAAGGTGACGATGCATATGGCGATCCTGATGTTCGGCGAGCCCGGCGCGGAGATTCTCTATCCCGATCCGGGTTTCCCCATCTATCGCTCGATGATCGAATACACCGGCGCGACGCCGGTTCCGATCCCGATCCGTGAGGAGAACGGCTTCGCTTTCTCCGCCGATGAGACGCTCGCGCTGATCAACGCGAACACGCGCCTCGTCATCGTCAATTCGCCCGCCAATCCGACCGGCGGCGTGACGCCGAAGGCGGAGATCGACAGGCTCGTCGCCGGGCTTGAGAAATGGCCCGACGTCGCGATCATGTCGGACGAGATCTACGACCAGCTCATCTATGACGGCATGGAGCACGTTTCGCTTCTTAATTATCCCTCGATCCGCGATCGCCTCATCCTGCTCAACGGCTGGTCGAAGACCTATGCGATGACCGGCTGGCGCATGGGCTATTCGGTGTGGCCCGGTAAACTCTACGACATGGCGCGCAAGCTCGCGGTGAATTCCTATTCCTGCGTCAATGCGTCGGCGCAATATGCCGGCCTCGCCGCGCTCACCGGCCCGCAGGACGCCGTCGCGATGATGGCGAGGGAGTTCGACGCCCGCCGCAAGGCCGTGGTCGCCGGATTGAACAGATTGCCGGGCGTTTCCTGCGTGGCTCCCAAAGGCGCATTCTATGCGTTTCCGAACGTCTCGAAGACCGGCTGGAAAGCGAAGGCGCTCGCGTCCGCGCTGCTCGACGACGCCGGCGTCGCGACCATCGGCGGCCCCGATTTCGGCGTGCATGGCGAAGGCTATATCCGCCTGTCCTATGCGAATTCGCTGCCCAACATCGAGAAGGCGCTGCAGCGCATGGATGATTTTCTCACGCGCCGCGATGCGGCGCGATAGACGGAGGAGAAATTGACGGTGCGACATATTGATTATCGCAATTGGCTGGGCGGCGCGCTGCTCGCCGCGGCGCTGCTGGCGGGCTCCGGCGCGCGCGCGCAGGTGAACATGAACGAGCCCGACCCGTCGGTCTGGCTGAAATCGGTCTATGATCTGTATCAGCGCGCCGAAACGAACACCAAACTGATGCGTGAAGCGAATTACAGGCTGATCGTGAAGCGCGCTGCGAAGCCGCTGGCCGCCTTGTTCCGCAGGAACGACGCCTGCGAGAAGAAATCGGGCGGAATCTGCGCGCTCGACTGGGACCTCATCGTCAACGGACAGGATTCTCAGTTGACCGACATATCCGTCGGCGCGGCCGCGATCACGGGCGACAAGGCGACCGTGACCGCGACTTTCAAGAATATGGGCGCGGAAAACCGCAACACCTATTTCTTCGTGCGCGAGAACGGCGTCTGGAAGGTTGAGGATGTCGAGACGCGCACCGGCAAGGAAGCGCCGTTGCGCATCGCCAGGCTGCTGCGCGACCATAAGCCCTGAGCGGAAGCGACGCCGCCGGCGCGCGGCGTGATGCGGAAAAGGGCGTCCGCTATTCAGGAAACGTCATGCGGCTCGAATGAGCTGGAGCGCGCCGCTGTTTGGTTGAAGCAGCGGCGCGATCAGCGCCCGCGCGGCGTCGGGCGCCAGTCCTTCGGCGCCATCTCGAAGCCGGAGAATTCAAACCCCGGCGCAACCGAGCAGCCGACGAGCGTCCATGCGCCGAGCGTCGTCGCCGTCTGCCACCATCCCGCCGGAACGACGAATTGCGGCCGCTGGCCGCTTCCGAGCGCATCGCCGAGATGGTGCGCGGAGGCGTCATGTCCGTTCTCCGACACGGTGATGACGAGCGGCCCGCCCGCATGCCAGTGCCAGACCTCCGTCGCATCGACGCGATGCCACTCCGACGTGTCGCCCGCTTCGAGCAGATAATAGATCAGCGTCGACAGGGAACGCCCGTTGGCGTCGACGCGCGGATCGCGAAACGTCTCGCGATACCAGCCGCCCTCCGGATGTCGTTTCAGATCGAGCCGCGCGATCACGTCGCGCGCCGTCATCGTCGCGCCGACCATTGTCCCCTCAGAAACGGTTCTTCATCTCGCGCAGCGCCGCGAAAACCTCGCGCGGCGTCGCGGCTTCGGTGAGCTGCGTCGATTTGCGCACCGCCGGCTGCTTCAGGCGCAGGAAGGGATTGGTCAGCTTCTCCATGCCGACATTGGTCGTGCCCCACAATTCGCCGTTCGCCTTCATCGTCTCGGCGCGCATGAAGCGCTTCTGCACATCCTCATTGTCGGGCTCGACCGAAAGCGCGAATTTGGCGTTCGACAGCGTGTAGTCATGGCCAACCCAGAGCCTGGTGTCGTCCGGCAACGCGCCGACCGCGGTCACCGAGCGCCACATCTCGTCCACGCTTCCGTTCACGCGGCCGCAGCCCATCACGAACAGCACGTCGCCGACGAAAGCGGCGTTCTCCTTCGGAAAATGATAGATGACATGGCCCGCGGCGTGGCCGGGCGTCGCGCGGACCTCGCCGACGAGATCGCCGACCTTCACCTGCGCGCCGTCCTCGATGATCGAATCGACGGGCGCCGAGGCGCGCGCCTGCATCGGCCCGGTGACGCGCGCGCCGGTCTTCTCCTTCAGTTCGGCGACGCCCTGCACATGGTCGACATGCTCATGGGTGATGAGAATGTCGCTGATCGTCCAGCCGCGCCGCCCGGCCGCCGCCAGCGCGGCGGCGGCGTCGGGAACGTCGATCGCCGCCGTCGCGCCCGTCGCCGGATCATGCATCAGAACGCCGATATTGTCGGACAGGCACAGGAAGGTCTCGAACTGGGCTGGCATGAAGGACTGCTCCGTGACTGGGCTCATGCGGGTGCTTACACCACGATCGTGCGAGTGCTTACACCATGATGACGCGTCGCCGGAAACCACGAACCTGGATCGCGTCTGCGGCGCGGATTGGGCTTTTCGGCCCGAGCCCCTAGATTGATCTCATGCCGATCGACGTCGTCGACCTTCGCTCCTTCTATTCCACGCCGCTCGGCGGCGTGACGCGCCGCGTGCTCGGCCAGACGCTCCGGTCCTGCTGGCCGCGCGCCAGGGACGCCTCGATCGCCGGCGTCGGCTATGCGACGCCGTTCCTGCCTCTGTGGCGTGGCGAGGCCGAGCGGCTTCTGGCGCTGATGCCGGCCGCGCAGGGCGTGGTGAACTGGCCGGTCGACGGCGCCTCGGCCACCGCCCTGGTCGATCCCTACGAGATTCCGCTGCCCAACGCCTCGATCGAGCGGGTGCTGCTGGCCCACTCCCTGGAGGCGGTCGTGCAGCCGGCCGATCTGCTCGCGGAGATCTGGCGCATCCTCACGCCGGGCGGGCGGATGATCGCCATCGTCCCGAACCGGCGCGGCGTGTGGGCCTCGACCGACGCGACGCCGTTCGGCTACGGCCAGCCCTATTCCAAGAGCCAGCTCGCCGACCTTATGCGCGGCGCCCTGTTCTCTCCGGAGAGTTGGCGCGAGGTCCTGTTCTTCCCCCCCTCCCACAGCCGGCTCGTGCTGCGGTCGGCGGGCGCGTGGGAGGTGGCGGGGCGCCTGCTCGCCCTGCCTTTCGCCGGCGTCCACGCGGTCGAGGCCACGAAGCAGCTCTATCGGCCGGCGCTCGCCAACCCCCGCCGCAAGGGCCTTCTGATGGCCGCCCCGGCCGCCGCCGCGACCCGGTCCGCGACGCCCTGAGCTGGCGCGCGCGGCTTGACGGACACTGGCGGTCGGGACAGTGTCCGCGCGCTTTGGGCAAGGCGTCGCCCGTGAACAGAAGCCGGAGCGGAGCCCGTTGCGCAGTTACCTCGACTTTGAAAAATCCGTCGCCGAGCTGGAGGCGAAAGTCGATGAACTGAAGGCCATGGGCGCGAACGGCGGCGGCGTCGAGCTGTCCGACGACATCGCCCGCCTCGAGGACAAGGCGCGCCTGGCGCTGGCCGAGCTTTATAAATCCCTGACGCCGTGGCAGCGCGCCCAGGTCGCGCGTCATCCGCAGCGGCCGCATGCTCTCGATTTCATTCACGGCCTGATCACGGAGTTCACGCCGCTCGCCGGCGACAGGGCGTTCAGCGAGGACGAGGCGATCGTCGGCGGGCTGGGGCGCTTTCGCGGCGAGCCGGTCTGCGTCGTCGGCCAGGAGAAGGGGTCGGACACCGCGTCCCGCCTCAAGCACAATTTCGGCATGGCCCGCCCCGAGGGCTACCGCAAGGCGATCCGGCTGATGGAACTCGCCGATCGCTTCGGGCTGCCGGTTCTCAGCTTCATCGACACCGCCGGCGCCTATCCCGGCATCGACGCCGAGGAGCGCGGGCAGGCGCAGGCGATCGCCGCCTCGACCGAGACCTGCCTGTCGCTCGGCGTGCCGATGATCGCGCTCGTCGTCGGCGAGGGCGGCTCCGGCGGCGCCATCGCCATCGCCACCGCCAACCGGGTGCTGATGATGGAGCACGCGATCTACAGCGTCATCTCGCCGGAAGGCGCGGCGTCCATTCTCTGGCGCGACGCCGCCAAGGCGCAGGACGCCGCGACGAACATGAAGATCACCGCGCCGGACCTGCTGCGGCTCGGCGTGATCGACGCTATCGTGAAGGAGCCGCCGGGCGGCGCCCATCGCGATCCGGCGGCCGCCGTGGCGGCGGCCGGCGAGGCGATCGAGGAGTGGCTGAAAAGCTTCGCCGGCATGGACCCGGCGGCGATCCGGCAGGCGCGGACCGAGAAATTTCTCGCCATCGGCCGCAGCCTCTGAGACGCTGCGCCGGCCGGCTGAACTCAAGCCGGCTTAACGATTGCTTCAGGATAAACCGGAAATTACCGTGATTGCAGAAACCTGAGTGTAACGATAAGCAGGTTTTCTGGTGCGCGGCTGACCCTCGGCTTCGGGATGATTATGGCTCGACCCCTCGCAAGCATACTCCTTTTCGCCGTCGGCGCGCTTGTCCTCGCCGGATGCCAGGACGACTATCGCGGCTCCGGCTCGCGCCACTGGGCCGCCATGTCGCCCGAGATCGTCAGCCTGATGAACGAGAAGGGCATGACGAAGAGCGACCCGATCCTCATCCGCTCCTTCAAGCAGGAGGCGGAACTCGAGGTCTGGAAGAAGGCGCGCGATGGAAAATACGCGCTCCTGAAAACATTCCCGATCTGCCGCTGGTCGGGCCAACTCGGCCCCAAGGTCAGGGAGGGCGATCGCCAGGCCCCGGAAGGCTACTATCCGATCTCGCCGGCGCAGATGAATCCGAACTCCAGCTATCACCTGTCGTTCGATATGGGCTTCCCCAACGCCTATGACCGGCAGCATGGCCGCAGCGGCAAGTTCCTGATGGTGCACGGCGCCTGCTCGTCGGCGGGCTGCTATTCCATGACCGACAAGCAGGTGCAGGACATCTACGCGCTGGTGCGCGACGCCCAGGGCGGCGGCCAGCGCGCGGTGCAGATGCAGGCCTTTCCCTTCCGCATGACGGCCGAGAATCTCGCCAAGCACCGCTACAATCCGAACATCGCCTTCTGGAAGAACCTGAAGGAAGGCAGCGACTATTTCGAAGTCGCCCATGAGGAGCCGCGCGTGACCACCGCCGGCGGCCGTTACGCTTTCAATGCGCCGGAGCAGGGCGTCCCGACCGTTTCCGAGGCGGTCCGCGTCGCCGTGGCCCGCAAGCAGGCCGAAGACAACGCCAAGGTCGCCGAGCTGGTGCAGCATGGCGCGCCGGCCATCAAGGTCGTGTACGCCGACGGCGGCCAGCATCCGTCGTTCCGCGGCACGGCTCTCGCGTACGCCGGCGGCTCGGGCGTGGAGAGCGTCTACGCCACGGCGGCCAGTTCGCGGCCCAGCACGGTCGTCGCCGAGATGAGCCGCCCCGAGGCGATCGGCGCCGAACAGTTCATTCCGGTCGGTCCCGACGGCAAGCCGCTGAAGGAGGCCGCTCCGAAGCCGGTCGCCGTGGCCGCCATCGCTCCGGCGCCCGCACGGGCCGCGCTGTCGCCGCAGACCACCGTCATCGCCCGCGCCGACGCCGCTGCGGAGCCCAAGGCCGAGGAGAAAGGCATGTTCGGCCGGATGCTCAGCGCCGTCGGGCTCGGCGGACTTGGCGGCGCGTCCGCCCAGCCTCAGGCGGAGGCGAGCATCCCGCTGCCGCCGCGCCGCGGCGACGGCCGGGCCAACACCGCCTTCGCCTACGCGCCGCCCGCGCAATGATATGATCCCGGCTGGACCGGCTCGCGGCCGATTCGCCGGGTTTTCGCTCGCTCTCGCCGGTCTGGCCGCATTCGGCGCGGCCGCCCGCGCCGAGCCTCCCTACACGCCCCCGTCCCGCATCGACATTTTTCGCGCCATCGCCGCGAGAGAGGCGGAGCCGCGAGGCTTGCCGCCGCAGATCGCCGACGCGGTGATGAAAATCGAGAGCGGCTACAATCCCGGCGCGCGCGGCGCGGCCGGCGAGCGCGGCCTGATGCAGGTCATGCCGCCGACCGCGCGGCTCCTCGGCTTCTCCGGAACGGATGACGGGCTCGGCGATCCGGAAACAAACATCCGTCTTGGCGTCCGCTATCTCGCCGAGGCGTGGCGGCTCGCGGGCGGCGACCTTTGCACAGCGCTGATGAAATATCGCGCCGGACACAACGAGACCCGCTTTTCAGTTTTGTCCGTGCGCTATTGTGTAGCGGCCCGCACTCATCTCGCCAGCATCGATTATCCGGTCAGCGGCGTCGTGCCGGAGGCGACCTTCGGATTCAGGGCGGACTCTTTCCGCATGGGCGTCGCCATCGGGACGCAACAGGCGGCGCGACGGCTGGCGCGCGGCGTCCGGCTGCGCAGCCGCGTGGACTGGAAGGCCTATGACCGACGCATGAGAACGCTGGACGCGCGAGCGCGCGCCTTCAGCCTCTGACGGACGCCCGCCACAATCGGGCGATATTCGCGCTGCGCCTGACAGCCATGACGCTTGAACGACCCTGAAAGAGGAGATTGTTGTCGATGCCCGAGTTCCTGACCATTTTCGCCGACCCGGCGAACTGGGTCGCGCTGGCGACGCTGATCGTCATGGAGGTCGTGCTCGGCATCGACAATCTGATCTTCATCTCGATTCTCACCAACAAGCTGCCGGAGCATCAGCGCGAACGCGCGCGCTTCATCGGCATCGGCGCGGCGCTCCTGCTGCGGCTGGCGCTGCTTGGAAGCGTCTTCCTGATCGTGCAGTTGACGACGCCTGTCGTCACGCTCTTCGGCCAGGGCCTGTCCTGGCGCGACATCATCCTGATCGCGGGCGGCCTGTTCCTGGTCTGGAAGGCGACGAAGGAAATCCACCACAATGTCGACCCTCATCCCGGGCCCGACATGTTCCGCGGTCCCGCGACGATCGGTTTCGGCGCCGCGATCGTCCAGATCCTGATTCTCGACATGGTGTTCTCGATCGACTCCATCATCACCGCCGTCGGCATGACGAAGCATATCGCGATCATGATGATCGCGGTGATCGTGACCGTGATCGTGATGCTCGTCGCGGCGACGCCGCTCGCGAACTTCATCAACGCCAATCCCAGCGTCGTCATGCTCGCGCTCGCCTTCCTGCTCATGATCGGCATGACGCTGATCGCGGAAGGCTTCCATGCCGAAGTCCCGAAGGGCTACGTGTATGCGGCGATGGCCTTCTCGGCCCTGGTCGAGGGACTCAACATCGTCGCCCGCCGGGCCCGCGCCAAGGCCTCAGGCGAGCAGGAGCGCATGCCGGTGCGGCGCGACCCCTGACGCGGCGCGAGCCGCGCGATCGTCACGGGACGCAAACGCGAGATAATCACGGGACGAGGTAGTGATCGTCCCATTCGCTGTGGGGAACCTCGGCGCCGAGCGTATAGTGGAAGCTCTCGACCGCGAGCCCGTCCGCCGTCGGCCTGCAGGCGTAGGACAGGTGATACCATTCGCCGTGGCTGCGGATGGCGGCGTGGGGCGCGAGCACCTGCCCGCCCCTGATCTCGCTCTTGCCGAAGGCATAAGCGACCACTTCGTTCGGAGCGAAGCCTTTCTCCTGCCGATGCAGAACCTCGATCGCCTCGCCGTTGCAGCGCTGCTCGAACCGGGTGTCGGGATCGAGCCGCATCATCGCCGCCGCCAGGTTTTTCCCCGACGCGTGGCGGGCGGCGGCGGGACTGGCGGCGAGAGCGGCCAGCGCGCAGAGACAGACGGCGGAAAGGCTTTTCATGGCGGCGCGGTACGGGCGTATTGCGGCGACCGTATGATCCGGCCGCAATCCGAAGATAGGGTTAACGAGGTCTTGCCGCCGGGCGGGCTCAGGCCAGCAGGTCGGCGTAGTCCTCGTTCTTCTTGATGAAGGCGGCGATGAAGGGACACTGCGCGACGACCTTCAGCCCTCGCGCGCGGACCTGATCCAGCGCGCCGCGGGCGAGCGCGGAGCCGACGCCCTTGCCGCCCAGCTCCTTCGGGACGACCGTATGGGTGAATGTGATGACGTCGCCCGCGAGCCTGTATTCCGCGAACGCCGTATGACCTTCGGAGTCGAGCTCGAAGCGGGCGGCGGCTGAGTTGTCGCGGACACTGGTCATGGCGATCTCCTTTGGCGACACTATGCGGCGACGGCCGCGGCCGCGCCAGCCTGCGATCCGGCCGGCGGCTCTTTCTCGACCCATTGCGCGATCAGGCGATGCTGCACGCTCGCCTGCTGGTAGTCGCGATAGAAATTGAGCAGGTCGCGCAGCGGACTCGACAGCCGCTCGAACCCCGACACGAACGCCACGACCACGCCGATCGTGGTCTGGCCCTGAATGACCAGATAACCGCCGATGACCAGCACTGACAGCGGCGCGAGCGCGCTCGCCACGTTGAGGAGGGTCTTCAGCCCGTATTTGAGGAAGTGATAGCGCAGCCTGTTCCAGTAGATCGCGCGCGCGGTCGGGGATCCGCTGACCTCGTCCGCCTGGCGCTCGCTGGCGATCGTGACCGTCTCGTCGCCGAGCTTGCGGATCAGCCCGACCTGCTTCTCGTAGATCTCGTTGAGCCGGGTCTGCAGAAGCGGCGCGACGACGAGCTGCGGAATGAGGAACACCGCGCTCACGGCGGCGATCAGCGGCTGCGTGTAGACCATATAGGACGCGGTGAAGATCAGAAACGAGACGTTCACGACGAATTGCGAGATGCTCGTCCCGACGAAGCCGCCGACGCTGTCGATCTCCCGGCTGATGACGTTGACGGTGTCGCCGCCGCTCGACTCCTCGTCGGGCTCGCGCCGCGCCGCGATCGTTGTGAGATGGTCCCGCGCCGCCTTGATCGCGCTTTCGCTGACCCAGCTCTGATAGGCCATCAGCGCATATTTGAGCGCCGCCTGGAACAGCACGACAGCGAGATAGATCAGTCCCGTTTCGAACAGCAGCGGAATGTCGCGGTTGGCGATCGGCCCGTCCACGATCCGCTTCTGCAGGTCGATCGGCGCGAAGTTCAGCAGCGAGACGGCGACCGCGAGCGCGCCGGCGTAGAACTGGTGCGCGCCGCTCGTCCGCCAGACGAAACGCGGAAGCGACTCGTCCGGCCGCACGACCTCGGCGTCCGGCGTGGAGAAGGGGCGAAGACGACGAAGGAAGCCGGCGGCCAAGATGATCTCGCCTGGGAAACCCGCTGCGTAGGCGGCGGTCGGACGGAGGTCCGTAGTCGGCAATGTCGCAGCCGCTTCGCTGTTCCCTCATCGCGAACGATCCTCCTCCGGCGCGGCGACATCCTCCTCCGGCGCGGCGACAAGGCGCCCGGCATGCGGCGATGACCCGTCGCCGACACGCCCCAAGACATGCGGTCAAAACCTGTCAGCAGCCTCCTACAAACAGGTCGGATTGCTTGACTCCAGTCCTATCCAAAGAACATAATAGGAACATAACGACTCACCGCGAAGCCCTGACGCCGGCGTCCTCCGCCGACGAGGAGCGCTTTGTCTTTTCAACCTGAATGGAGCAGCCCATGGCGACAGGCGCCTATTTCGTCGTGATCCCCTTCTCTTCCGCCGAGGATGGCGAATTCGTCGCGGGCGAGCCCTTCGAGGCGCGCACGCCGACCGGAGCGCTGTTCAAGGCCCGGGTCGCGGCGCTCAATTCCGGCGGCGCGGTCGCTTTCTCCCGCACCGGCGATTCGAGGCTGGGCGAATTCGGAGACGCGGTGGTGCTGGGGAGTTTCGGCGCGACGCCCGACGATCTCGCGCCCTATCTCAGCGCGTGAGCCGGGCGGCGTTCCGGCCCCGGCTGAAAACCTTCAAGCAATGGCCCAGCCTGAGTCACATTGCGGCCCTGTTCAAATGGCGAATTCACGCGAAAGCGCAAACGGAGGCGATCATGCTCGTAGAATGGCTTCCGACGACAGTCGGCGCCCGCATCCAGGTCCGCAACAACCGCGATCTGGAGCGCAAGATCGAGGCGTTCAATTTTCAGCCGACGCAGGTGAAGGAGGCGGTGACGATCTTCGTCAGGATGGCGCCGAACCACATCCTCGTGCATGGCTCCGAGCGCGCCAGGCGCGAGCCGGTCAGCGAGTCGGAGGCGGCTTCGATCACCGTGCTCGACGAGGGTCAGCGGCTCTGCTGAGCGGCGCATGACGCGACGCCGTCGTCCTCAAGCGGCGTCTTCCATATGATCTGGCGCGCTCCATGGGAGGCGCGCGCCGCGCCTTATGAGAACTGCCCGTGGCAGTGCTTGTATTTCTTGCCGGAGCCGCACGGGCACGGCTCGTTGCGGCCGACCTTGCCCCATGAATTCGGATCCTGCTGATCGCGCTGCGGCGCTTCCGCGGCGTCCGTCGCGGAAAAACCGAGCGAGGCGGCCGCCGCGCCGAACATGTCGCCGCGCTGGCCGCTGAAGGCGCCGGCGTCCGCAAGCGCGAACTCGTTCTCGCCGGAGTTGGGATCGACATGCGTCGCCTGCATCGGCGGCAGGTCGGGCTGCTCCGGCGGCTGGAACATCACCTCGACGCGCATGAGCTGGCCCGTCACATGCTCGCGCAGCCGCGCGATGAGCCCGTCGAACAGCTGGAACGCTTCGGATTTGTATTCGTTCAGCGGATCGCGCTGCGCATAGCCGCGCCAGCCGATCACCTGCCTGAGATGGTCGAGCGTCACCAGATGCTCGCGCCAGAGGTGGTCGAGCATCTGCAGCAGCACCTGCTTCTCGATATAGCTCATCACCTCGGGCGAATTCTTCTCGACGCGCGCGGCGTAGGCCTCGTCCGCCGCCTTGCGGATGCGCTCCTTGATCTCCTCTTCGGCGATGCCTTCTTCCTTCACCCAGTCCTCGATCGGCAGATCGAGGTTGAGATAGGTCAGCGCCTGCTCCTTGAGCCCGGCGGCGTCCCATTGGTCGGCGTAGGCGTGCGCCGGGATGTGGCGGCTGACGATGTCGTCCACCGTGCCGTGGCGCATCTCGTCGATGGTCTCGCGCACGCTCTCCTGGCCCATGAAATCGCGACGCTGCTCGAACACCACCTTGCGCTGGTCGTTCATCACGTTGTCGTATTTCAGGATGTTCTTGCGCTGGTCGAAGTTGCGCGCCTCGACTTTGCGCTGCGCGTTCTCGATCGCCTTGTTGATCCAGGAATGAACGATCGCCTCGTCCTCCTTGAGGCCGAGCGTGACCAGCATGCGCTCCATGCGCTCGCCGGCGAAGATGCGCATCAGGTCGTCCTGGCAGGACAGCAGGAATTTCGAATGACCGGGATCGCCCTGCCGCCCTGAACGGCCGCGAAGCTGATTGTCGATGCGCCGGCTCTCGTGGCGCTCGGTGCCGAGCACATAGAGCCCGCCGGCGGCGAGCGCTTTCGCTTTGAGCTCCTCGACCTCGGCGTTGATGGCCGCCGTCTGACGGGCGACTTCGGCGTCATCAAGCCCTTCGGCGATTTCCTGCCGGATGCGCATGTCGGCGTTGCCGCCAAGCTTGATGTCGGTGCCGCGGCCGGCCATGTTCGTGGCGATGGTGACGGCGCCCGGCGCGCCGGCCTGCGCGATGATGAAGGCTTCCTGCTCATGGAAGCGCGCGTTCAGAACCGAGTGCGGCAGCGGAACTTTCTCGCGCGCGATCTCCGTCAGGTAATCGCCGAGCGACTTCAGATAATCCCGCGTCTCGACGTCGGCGCTCTTGTTGCCCTTGATCTCGTCGGCGCGCTGGAGATAGCGCTTGCCGAGATCGGCGACGAACTTGCGGTCGCTCAGAAGGGTCGCGATCAGCTCCGACTTCTCGATCGAGGCGGTTCCGACCAGCACCGGCTGGCCGCGCCTGCGACAGTCCGCGACCTGCGCGACGATGGCGCGGTATTTCTCCTCCGCCGTGCGATAGACCTCGTCGTCGTCGTCGATGCGCTTCACCGACACGTTGGTCGGAATCTCGATCACTGAAAGATTGTAGATGTCGGCGAACTCGTCGGCCTCGGTCGCGGCCGTGCCCGTCATGCCGGCGAGCTTGCTGTAGAGACGGAAATAATTCTGGAAGGTGATCGAGGCGAGCGTCTGGTTCTCGGGCTGGACCTGCACATGCTCCTTCGCCTCGAGCGCCTGATGCAGCCCTTCCGAATAGCGGCGGCCGGGCATCATGCGGCCGGTGAACTCGTCGATGATGACGATCTCGCCGTCCTTGACGATATAGTCCTTGTCGAGCGTGAACAGCTTGTGCGCGCGCAGGGCCTGATTGACGTGATGCACCAGCGTCGCGTTCGCGGCGTCGTAGAGCGTGCCTTCTTTCAGGAGGCCGGCTTCCTTCAGAAGCTCTTCGATCCTCTCATTGCCTGATTCCGTCAGCGACACCGAGCGCTGCTTTTCGTCGAGATCGTAGTCCTCTCTGGCCAGCCGCGGAATGAGCGGGTCGATGCCGTTATAGAGATCGGACTTGTCGTCCATCGGTCCCGAGATGATGAGCGGCGTGCGCGCCTCGTCGATCAGGATCGAATCCACCTCGTCGACGATCGCGAAATTGTGGCCGCGTTGCACCATCTGCGTCATTTCATACTTCATGTTGTCGCGCAGATAGTCGAAGCCGTATTCGTTGTTGGTGCCGTAGGTGATGTCGCAGAGATAGGCGTCGTGGCGCTGCTGGTCATCGAGCCCGTGCACGATGACGCCGACGCTCATGCCGAGGAAGCGGTAGATCTGGCCCATCCATTCCGCGTCGCGGCGGGCGAGGTAGTCGTTGACCGTGACGACATGCACGCCCTTGCCCGACAGCGCGTTGAGATAGACCGGCAGCGTCGCCACCAGGGTCTTGCCTTCGCCGGTGCGCATCTCGGCGATCGCGCCTTCGTGCAGCACCATGCCGCCGAAGAGCTGGACGTCGAAATGCCGCTGGCCGAGCGTCCGCTTCGCCGCCTCGCGCACCGTCGCGAAGGCCGGGACGAGAAGATCGTCGAGGCTCTTGCCCTCCTCGATCTCCTTGCGGAAGGCGACGGTGCGGGCCGCGAGGGCGTCGTCCGACAGGGCGGCCAGCTCGGGTTCGAGCGCGTTGATCGCGTCCACTTTTGGTCGGTAGGTCTTCAGGCGGCGATCGTTGGACGAGCCGAAAATCTTCTTCGCGAGGGCGCCGAACATATCTCTATTCAAATCCCGTTGGAGGCCGCGGCCGGTCAGGCGCGGCGCGAGCCGGTCTGCGTGCGCCTATAAAGGTAATTGCGCCGTTTGGCATCCGCCAGAAGCGCGGGCGCGGAAAGGCGGCGGCGCATGGTCACAAGGACGCAACCTGTCCGGTCTTTCACTTGCCAAAACAGGCGTCTTCGGCCACTTCACCCGCCAGCCGCCCCGCCCGGAATCCTCTCATGCGCCCCGCCTTCCGCCTTTTCGCCCGGCCCTCGCTGGCCGCGATCGCTCTCGCCGCAGCCTCCCTGACCGCCGTCCAGGCGCAGACGCCGGCCCCCTCCGCCCCTGCTCCGGCGGCGCCGAAAGCCGCGGCCGCCGAACCCGGCCCGGATACGGTGATCGCCCGCGTCGACGGCCAGCCGATCACCATGCGCGACCTGACCGCGGCGGCCGAGGATCTCGGCCAGCAGCTTCCCGAGCAGCTGACGCCCGAGCAGCGCCGCGACTATCTCGTGAACTATCTGACCGATCTCAAGATCGCCGCGAAGGCGGCGACCGGGGAGAAGCTTCAGGACACGCCCGAGTTCAAGGCCCGGCTCGCCTATCTGAGCGACAAGGCGCTGGTCGACCAGTATCTCGAACAGGCCGCGAAGAAGGCGGTCACCGAAGAGGGCATGCGCAAGCTCTATGACGAGACGATGAAGAACGCCGCGCCCGAGATGGAGGCGCGCGCCCGCCATATCCTCGTCGAGTCCGAGGATGAAGCGAAGAAAATCTATGAGCGGGTGACCACGGGCAAGGAGGACTTCGCCAAGGTCGCCGCCGAACTGTCGAAGGATCCGGGCTCGGGCAAGGAAGGCGGAGACCTCGGTTATTTCACCAAGGACCGCATGGTGCCGGAATTCGCGGACGCCGCTTTCAAGCTGGAGCCAGGGCAGATTTCGCAGCCGGTGAAGAGCCAGTTCGGCTGGCATGTCATCAAGCTTGAAGACAAGCGTGCGAAGCCTGCGCCGCCCTTCGAGCAGGTCAAGCCGCAGATCGAACAGTACATGACGCGCAAGGCCCACACCGAGCTGATCATGGCCCTGCGCGCCAAGAGCAAGGTCGAGCGGCTCGACAAGCCGGCCGCGCCGCCGGCGCCAGCAACGCCGCCGGCCGCGCCTGCGGCCCCCGCCGCCCCGCCGAAATAACCTCACCAGGACAAGATCATGGCCGGCAAGGACGTTCCCGTCTCCCCTCTCGCGCCGAAGAGCTTTCCGGAGGTCCCGCCGGTCGAGGGCGTTCGCTTCGCCACCGCCGAGGCCGGCATCCGCTACAGGGGGCGCACCGACGTCCTGATGGCGGTGATGGACAAGGGGACGAACGTCGCCGGGGTTTTCACGAAGTCGAAATGTCCTTCGGCCCCGGTGGACTGGTGCCGCGCGGCCATGAAAGGCGGCAAGGCCCGCGCGCTGGTCGTCAATTCCGGCAACGCCAACGCCTTCACCGGCAAAACCGGCAAGGCCGCCGTGAAGATGACGGCCGAGATCGCGGCGAAGGCCGCCGGCTGCAAGCCCGGCGAGGTCTTCATCGCCTCGACCGGCGTCATCGGCGAGCCGCTGGACGCCTCGAAATTCGAGCGCGTGCTGGCCGATTGCGTGAGCCGCGCCGGCGACGGCCCATGGCTCGACGCGGCGCGCGCCATCATGACCACTGACACCTTCCCGAAGGCGGCGTCGCGCGTCGTCAAAATCGGCGGGATCGAGGTCACGATCGTCGGCGTCGCCAAGGGCGCCGGCATGATCGCGCCGGACATGGCCACGATGCTGTCCTTCATCTTCACCGACGCGCCGATCAAGGCGCCGGCGCTGCAGGCGATGCTGGCGTCGGGCGTCAAGCCGAGCTTCAACTGCCTGACCATCGACGGCGACACCTCCACCTCGGACACGCTGCTCCTGTTCGCCACCGGCGCTGCCGGAAAACGCGGCGCGCCGACCATCGCGACCGCGGGCGACCGCCGCCTCAAGGAATTCCGCGCCGCGCTCGATGATCTCCTGCTCGAACTCGCGCAACTCGTCGCGCGCGACGGCGAAGGCGCGCGCAAGTTCGTCGAGGTGCGCGTGAAGGGCGCGACGACGGCGAAATCCGCCCATCGCATCGCGCTGTCGATCGCCAATTCGCCGCTGGTCAAGACCACGATCGCCGGCGAGGACGCGAACTGGGGCCGCGTCGTCATGGCCGTCGGCAAGGCTGGCGAGCCGGCCGAGCGCGACCGCCTCGCGATCTCGTTCGGCGACATCCGGGTCGCGCACAAGGGCCAGCGCGATCCTTCCTACCGCGAGGACGAGGCGGCGGCCTACATGAAGAACGACCATATCGTCGTGACCGCCGATATCGGGCTCGGCAAGGGCGAGGCGCGCGTCTTCACCTGCGACCTGACCAAGGCCTATGTCGAGATCAACGGCGACTACAGGTCGTAACTGCGGAAACCGAAATCGCTGACGCGCTTTGCAGCGCCGCGCGGCGTCGCTGCGCGAGGCCGGTCTGAATTAGCGAATGGTTAACCCTACCATTCGATGACCGTCTTTTCGTTTAATAAAATTCTAACGATATCTGGCAGCGTGGCTGCGGGACCTTGCAATGAAACTTCTGCTCGTCGTCGCCGTCGCGCTGGTGGATGCGGACAACCGCGTGCTGATCGCGCAGCGGCCCGAGGGGAAGACTCTCGCGGGTCTCTGGGAATTTCCGGGCGGCAAGATCGAGCCGGGCGAGCGTCCGGAAGAGACTCTTATTCGCGAACTGAAGGAAGAGCTGGGAATTGATGTGAAGGAAGCCTGTCTCGCGCCGCTGACCTTCGCGAGCCACGCCTATTCCGACTTCCATCTGCTGATGCCTCTCTACATCTGCAGGCGGTGGGAAGGGACCGTGGCGAGCCGGGAGGGGCAGGCGCTGAAATGGGTGCGGCCCAACCGTCTGCGCGACTATCCCATGCCGCCAGCCGATGAGCCGCTGATCCCGCATCTGATCGACGCGCTTTAGCGCGGCGAAGGGTGCGCCCGACGGCGCATGGTGGAGTGGCGTATGCGTGACATGACCGACGAACGCTGGCGCGCCGTGCTCGAACGGGCGGCGGGCGCGCGCCGGAAAAGCCGGCCCCCGCAGCGCAGCCATCTTCTCGAAACCTGTCTCGGATTCTGCGCCGTCCTGTTCGCCTTCCTGTCGGTCGTCGCGACCTATCCCGACGAGGCCAACGAGATTCTCGATCGCGCCGCTATCGCGTTCCTGCAGCGGGAATCGTCCGGAGACGACATGGAAACGACGGCCTCGATCGGGCGGCGCGCGCCGTCATCCCCGGAGCAGGACCTGCAGGGCGTCTCTGAACGCGGCGGGCAAAGCGACGGGGCGGCTGGTCCGCGCGTCCACATAGACATGGGTGAAGAGACCTTGCGCGGCGGCTTCTGACGCGCCCTGCCTGAACACGCCGACGCCGTACTGCACCGACGAATTGCCGATGCGCGCGACGCGCAGCCCGCACTCGATGGCGTCGGGGAACGCGACGCTGGCGAAATAATCGCAGGATGAGCTGACCACCAGCCCGATGATGTCGGACTGGTGCGGAACGACGAGCCCCTTCTCCCACAGCCAGCCGCTGACCGTGGTGTCGAAGAAGGAATAATAGACCGCGTTGTTCACATGGCGATACGGATCATTGTCCATGTATCGCGTGGTCACCGCGCGGAACGCGGCGTAGCGCTCGCGTCCGTGCGGCGTGGGCTTGCCGGCGCTCACAGCGGTCCCTTTGCGGCGGAAATCGTCATTCTCACCAGGCCTTCTCATAGATTGCGCGCGCGTCCTCCTCGCGCAGGGGCCGCGGATTGTTCACCAGCAGGCGGGTCTGCTTCATCGCGTCCGCCGCGAGCATCGCCAGCGCGTCCTTCGGAATCTTCACGTCGCGCAGTCGCTGCTGAAGGCCGAGCTCCGCCGACAGGTTGGCGAGGCCCATGATGAAACCCTCGCAGCGCTCCGCCATGCCCTTCTCGGCGAGTTGCGGAAACGCCAGCGGCGCAAGCTCGCTGTAGGCGGCGCGCGCGGCCTGCGCGTTGAAGGCGAGCACATGCGGCAACACCAGCGCGTTCGACAGCCCGTGCGGGACGTGGAAATGTCCGCCGATCGGATAGGCGAGCGCATGCACCGCCGCCACGGGCGAATTGGCGAAGGCCTGCCCCGCAAGCAGCGAGCCGAGCAGCATCTTGCCGCGCGCGTCGCGGTTGTCGCCATCCGTCACCGCCGTGCGGATGTTCGCGCCGAGCAGCCGCAGCGCCTCCATCGCCAGCATGCGCGACAGCGGATTGTTGTTCGCGCTCGCGGAGGTGTAGGCCTCGATGGCGTGAACCATCGCATCGACGCCCGTCGCGGCGGTGACATGCGGCGGCAGCTTCAGCGTCAGGTCGGCGTCGAGCACCGCGATGTCCGGCAGGATGACCGGCGAGACGACGCCCTTCTTCTCGGACGCGCCCGTCGTCACGATCGAGATCGGCGTGACCTCCGAGCCGGTTCCCGCCGTCGTCGGGACGAGCGCGAGCGGCAGCCGCGGCCCCTTGGCGAGGCCGACGCCGTAGATGTCGCTGAGCGGCTCGCCCGAGCGCGCCAGCAGGGCGACGAGTTTCGCGACGTCGAGCGACGATCCGCCGCCGAGGCCGACTACGCCTTCCGCGCCGAACGTCTTCGCCTGCTCCAGCGCCTTCAGGATCACCGCTTCAGGCGGATCCGCGACAACTTCGGAGAAGATCGCCCATCCGATCTCCGCGGCCGTCAGGCTTTCGAGCGCCGCGTCGAGCAGGCCCGCCTTCGCGACGCCGGCGTCGGTGACGATCAGGACGCGCTGGCCGAGTCGTCCCTTGATGATCTCGCCGAGACGCGCGGCCGATCCGGCGCCCGACACGATCGGCGGCGTGGTGTTGAACACGAAAGGCGTCATGAGCAGGGTCTCCCCGGTGTTTGAAACCTGTTCCGGCGGGTCGCGCTAGTCTCTGGCCTGCTCGCCGGCCGAGCGCTCGACGACGCCGAGCGCGTCGGCGAGCCGCGCTTTCGCGCTGCCCGGCCGCAGCGGTTTCTGCTGGCTGTCATGCGGCGCCCAGCCCGACAGCCACACGATGTCCAAGGTCGCGCGGATGCGTCCATCAGGATCGGCGAAACGCGCGGCGTAGAGCGCGGCGGCGCGTAACAGCAAGCCGCGCGTGATCGGTTTGCGGCTGCGCTCGACGAGCGCATTGGCGAAACCCATGCGGCGCAGGTCGCGCATCAGCGCGAACAGGTCGCCCTAGCGCACCGTGATCCGTTCGATGTCGGCGACCGGCAGCGCGAAGCCCGCGCGCTGGAGCAGCGCGCCGCTCTCGCGCACCTCGACGAAAGGCGCGACGCGCGGGCTGGCGCCGCCTCTGAGCTCCGTTTCGGCCGCCACCAGCGCCTGCCGCAGTTCGGTGAGCGTCGCGCCGCCGAGCATCGCCGCGAGAAAGAGCCCGTCCGGCCTGAGCGCGCGCCTGATCTGCGCCAGCGCGCCGGGCAGATCATTGACGCTCTGCAGCGACAGCAGCGACGCGACGAGATCGAAAGAGGCGGGCGCGAAAGGCAGAAGCTCCTCGCGTCCCGTCACGACGGGCCGCTGCGTCGCCGCCGCGAGCGGCGCCAGCCGCGTGACGCGGCGCGCCTTGCCGGTCGTCAGCAGCGCATCGGCGAGGCCGTCGCTGACGGCGCCGAGATCGAGCGCGTGATCGAAAACGCGCATCACCGGCGCGAGCCGCTCCGTCGCGTCGGCGGCGCAGCGGTCGAACAGGAAGGATTCGTACCCGCCGACGACGGCGCGGCGCAGGCGCGCGTGAACCAGCGCGCGATCGAACACCTGCGGGACCGCCGATTGAGTCATGCCGCGCGACATAGAGACTGTTGGCCGCGCCGGATAGGGCTGGCGCGCGGGCGGCGGTCGGCTATCGTCGCAGCCATCATGGCGGCGGAGTCCGGAATGAACGGCGCACCCCGGCGCTTTCTCGTCGAGGCCGGCCGCGCCGCCGCGGCCGTCGGCCGCTCGTTCGCCGATCTCGTCTGGCCGCCGGTCTGCGCCCACTGCCAGCAGGCGACCGCGGTCCCGTCCGGACTGTGCGCCGGCTGCTGGGGCCGGCTCGCTTTCATCGAGCGCCCCTATTGCGAACGGCTCGGAACGCCCTTCGCCATCGATATCGGCGGTCCGCTCCTGTCGCCCGAGGCGATCGCCAATCCGCCCGATTTCGACCGCGCGCGGGCCGTGGCGCGTTATGACGACATCGCGCGGGCGCTGGTCCATCGCTGCAAATATGGCGATCAGGCGCATCTGGCCTTGACCCTGGCCCCGATGATGGCGGCCGCCGGCGCCGAGTTGCTGGCGGAGGCCGACCTCGTGATTCCCGTGCCGCTGCACCGGACGCGCCTGTGGCGGCGGCGCTACAACCAGGCCGCGCTGCTCGCGCGCGCGGCGGCGGAGCGCGCCGGCAGGCCGCTCGCCCTCGACGTCCTCCTGCGGCGCAAGCGCACCGCCCCGCAGGTCGGCCTCACCCGCAGCGAGCGCGCGGCCAATCTCTCCGGCGCTTTCGTGGTTCCGCCCGGCCGCCGGCCGATGATCGAGGGCCGCCGCATTCTCCTGATCGACGACGTTCTGACCACCGGCGCGACCGTCGGAGCGGCGGCCAAGGCCCTCCGCCGCGCCGGGGCGACCGGGATCGACGTCCTGACCTTCGCCCGGGTCGTGCCGGGAGACGCCTGAAAGAACCCTTGGAGCGCAGCGCGTTACCCCTATATTGAGGTCAGCCGGCGAACCAAAGGCTGTCATGGCGAAGGTGATGATCTATACGCGCTCCTGGTGCGGCTATTGCGCCGCGGCCAAGGATTTGCTGTCCCGGAAAGGCGTCGCCTTCGACGAGATCGACATCGAGGCGCGCCCGAACGAGCGCCGGACGATGATCGAGCGGGCCGGCGGCCGCACCTCCGTTCCCCAGATTTTCGTGGGGGATGTCCATGTCGGCGGCAGCGACGACCTCCATGCGCTCGACCGGCGCGGCGGACTGGAGCCGCTGCTCGCATCGTGACGCTCCACCGCCGCAAGGGATTGGCAATACGCCTCCGCGATGATCGGACGGCGTCGGCAAGACGATTGGCTTCATGATCCGCTATTCACTGATCTGCGACAAAGAGCACGCGTTCGAGAGCTGGTTCCCGGACTCCGCCTCCTATGACATGCAGGCCAAGCGCGGCTTCGTGACCTGCCCCGCCTGCGGCTCCGTGAAGGTCAGGAAGGCCCTGATGGCGCCGCGCGTGCGCACGAGCGAGAAGGCGGAGGCCACCGTCCCGGCGCCCCAGCCGCCGCAGGCCGCGGGCCCGGCGGTCCAGGTCGCTTCGGGCCGCGACGCGGAGCTGCGCGCCATGCTTCGCACGCTGCGCGACCATGTGAAGGCGAACGCCGAGGACGTCGGCGACGGCTTCGCCGAGACGGCGCGCAAGATGCACTATGGCGAGATCGAGCATCGCGCCATCTATGGCCGTTCGACCATCGAAGACGCGCGCGCGCTCCACGAAGAGGGCGTCGAGTTTCATCCGCTGCCGGTGCTGCCGGACGACCGCAACTGACATCCGGCCGGCCGCTTTCATCGCCGGCCCGTCGCGCTCCTAATAAACCATCAGTGATCCGGGCGAATTTCGCTTGCGTTCTGTGGCGCGCTGTTTGCACGATGTCGTCATAGTCCGCGCATAATGCGCTGCTTTGGAGCGTCGCTCCCGCTTGATCGGGAGCGCGGGGAGTGAGGATTCGCCGATGGGATTGCGCGGCTGCGTCGTTCGCTTGGCTTTGATCGCCGGCGCGATCCTGTCGCTCGGATTTTCGGCGCCGGCCCAGACCCCCGTTCGCCTCGCGCTCGACTGGCGCTATGAAGGTCCGGCGGCGCTGTTTTTGTACGGTCTCGACAAGGGCTTCTTCA
>MKVY01000039.1:122038-134897 GCA_001899525.1 Rhizobiales bacterium 65-9 | reverse complement strand
CGTCACGACGAACCTCGCTTTCGGCGAATGGCCCAGCGTCTTTGGCGACGCCAAAATGACCACAGCGCTGCTCGATCGCCTCACGCATCACTGCGAGATCGTCGAGACTGGCAACCAAAGCTGGCGATTCAAAAACCGCGGCTGAGCGCTCAACCCTTCTCACTTCACGAATCCGCATTCGCCCCGGCCGAGCAACCCAAACCAGCTCGGCCGGGCGAATGCTCGTCCTTAGCGCTCTACGCCAGAGGGGCCCTTATTCGGCGCCGATCTGGGGTCCCGATTCAGTGCCGTTTGACACGATAAATGCCTCGCTGGCGCGCGCGGTATCGACGTCGGGAAAGAGGATGCGGCGGAGCTGATCCATTGAATCGGCATTTATGTTGAAGGTTTTCTGGATCAGCTCTGCCTCCTCCGCCCAGGAGACGAACCACGCTTTCTTCAGCTTCTTCACACATGGAACGGAATAGTCGCCGGCGCAATGGGCGATCGACGCATGGCGAAGCCTCGACGCGCCGGACATGACGATCGTCCTCGCCGGCGCAGGATCGCGCATGCGAGCGAAGAGCCGATGCTCAACCTGATCGGCTCGGGCGTGATCGTTAGGGAAGTAGCGCCTTCAGGACATCTATGTAGTCTTCCGGCCAGCTTCTTGAGACCCACGAACCGTCATCCCAAGCCTCAACCCGCGCTTCAAGCTTGGAAGCGTAGGAGAAGGTTTTTCTGAAGTCTTCGACCTTGTCCATAATGGGTCGCACGTGAAGCCCGCCGCCCTCGCTGAGGTCTCTCCACAGCCTCTCAATCTCTGCGGCTCCTCCAAGCCGAGCGAGACGCTCCACCGGTTTAGGGTGAAGCCACAACACGCAGTGGAGATGCGGATAGCGCACACCGTCCAACCCGTATTCCTTGTCATCTACGTATGCGTGAAGCTGAGGCCATAGAAGACGCTTTGACGGTCGATCGGAGTGACCGACGAGCCTCGTAGTCAAAATCCTGTGGAACTCTTGCGCCTTGCCGAAGAAGTCAGATGACGCTTGCTTCAGAGGGAAATGCATCCACCGTAAGGAGGTCTCCCATCGCCATGAGCGAAATCGCTGACCGGGGAAAGTGAGCGTGAGGAACCACGCTTGGGATCCTTCGTATTGCTGACGAAGTCCGTGATACAGCTGAGCGTGTGTTCTGCTAGTGACGTCGTGCGCAAGCTTCGCGTTTTCTCGTTTTGTCAGTCTGGTCTTTGTTGTCATAATCTCGCTGTTTCCACTGTTCGTGTTAGGCGGCTCCGGTGCAAGGCGCTTTCGCTTTTGCAAAGCTTTGCCATCTTTCGCTTTTGCAAAGCTTTGCCATCAGGCGGCTGTAGACCCCTGTGCAGGCTCGACTGAATGAGATAGGCTACAGATACATCTCTCGCGTCGATCGCTGCAGATGCTCTTGCGCCCACGCGGGCGCGGCCGTCTCATCGTTAGGGCTGAACCAACGACCACAGGCCATCAGCACGCACCAAACGTGGCTTTCACCCGCCGACGAGAGTCAACGGATGTGTATCTATCTGATCTCGATTGCAGGAGCGCCGGCGAGGTCGGCCTCGCCAGCGTTCACAAGCGGACGAGCGCCTTGTCGGACGCTAGGTTCCGCTAGTCTTCGTCAATCCAACCCAAACCGTTCTCGGTTTTCCTGAGTCCATCTCGCGATCTGCTCGGACGTGAAGGAGACACAAGTGCTGCTCTTCTCGTTCTCGACCCTACCCGACTTCAATGCTCGTAGGCGAAGCGTGCAGTGACCACCGAAGCGATTGTTCGTGAGGCCGCGCAAGTGGCTTGGAAAGCTGAGAAGCGTCTCTTCTCCGCCGGGCCGTTTCTTACGGTCTTCGTATAGGAACTGCCGAAAGCTACCAGATTTCGATGCCTTTCGTCGCCGTCGTCTCGTCATTGATTTCTCCAAGGAAGGTGCCAGAAATGAGAATGCAGGCGTGCGCTACCGAGCAAGGCCAGCCTGCTTAGTAAGTTTTCTCACGGCTATGCGCGAACTTTACGATCAGCATCCGCGGTCGAGAACGATATCCCAGTCCTCTGAGGGAAGGCGGAGTCAATTGCTCCGCTTTTCGGATAAATCTCACGCTGCAAACAAAGTCTGTTTCGTGAACACAGCAACTCCACCGACCCGCGGCCAGTGGAGCTACTGCTTGAATGCCCGACTATCTCTGGCCGACCCGAAGCAACGATCCTTCATTGACCCAAAGCCAATGTGGGTGGTTGTGTCGCTGCGGCCGTCGATGTTCAGCGCAATTCCATCAGATCACCAATGGAGCATCGTTGCGGTCCATCACGATCCCGTAGGAAGCCGTGAGTTGAATCTCGCACGCGATCTGATCAAGGGGAAAACGATCCTCGTCGAATAGATAGACTGCCGCAATCGCACCTCTCAAAGCATGCATGAAGCCCATTCCAGCGGCGGCTCTCAACGCAGCGAGCTGCTGCTCTCCAGCGCTACTCCCAAAAGCACTGGCGATTCCGCGTGCGATGTGATCAGCGACGATGTTCTTGTATGGCCGTTCTTCAGAACAGCTGTCGTCAATCGAATTCGTCATGTTCATTCGAAAAGCTCCTGTCGAAAGGCTCGCCATGCGCGAGCGACGAGGAGCTTATGGACCGAAAAACTGGGACGGATGCGAAGGGAGGCGAAATCGGTCTCCGTTTTTCTATCTTTCGTGTGAGGAATGCGATCGCTCTCGAAACCTCTTTATCGCCATCTGCACGGTGCGCTCGTTGAGATGCACAGACCATCGTGAGACGCGTCCCGTTTTTATTAGCCAACTCAATATTTCGTCGTTTCTCTTCTTCGCGCTTACACCGTTGGGAACGTCGCCATTTGGGGGCCAAAGATCTGTTAAAGCTTCGATAATCGCTCGCTGGAGAGATTTGCGCGGTTCTGGCTTGCTGGACTGGAGAGTGCGGGGGATTTCAGTCGGTAGAACAAACACCTCGTCCGTGAACCAGCCCTCGCCGTCGTCATTGTCGAAAGGAGGCCATAACTGGAGCACATGCTCCCTCGGCGCCGTTGCTTGATGCGCCATAAATCGGGTCGAGGCCTGACGAGATCCTGCCAAGGAAAGAACGGCTTGATCAGTTCGATCTGTCACGAATCTATATCTAAGGGCGGCTTTGGGGTCGGTCGAGTCGGGAATGCGAATCGGCCCATCGACGGTCAATGCTTCGAGCGATATCCTTTGTTCAGCCAACCGATGTTGAAGCATTTTCCAAGCAACCATCAAATCGCCGGGCTCTCTCACCTCTTTGCGCGCGCGCGCATCCGCAAGATAAATCTGTGCGTTTTCGAAAGTTAGATTGCCACACGCGGCCACGGCATCCCAGTTGCGCGTCGCAATCCAAACGATCGCGGCAACTACTGGCCATTCCTTAGCGTAATGATCGAAGGGCATGAGGAGGGGCCGCATAGGTGCTCTCAGAAGGATTTATCCAACTCGGCTCATATAACAGTTCATACATGGATTTAGCATGTCCCCCGCCACGGGATCATTTAATGGGCCCTTAATTCAAAAGGTTGTGGCCGCCGGCGGCGGCGATCTCGAGCGCCCGCTTCGCCGATTCCTGGCCTTTCACGTCGCGCAGATCGGGCAGGTCGGCGCCGGGCCGCACGATGCGCGGCTCGGGCCGGCCGAGAACCTGCGTTCCCTTGAAATGATTGGCGAGCTGGATGAGCGAGCGCGGCGCCAGCACCTCGATGTCGCGCGAGGCCCAGGCGGCCTCGGCGCCGGTCGCGGCCGGACAGATCAGGCCGTGGCCGCGCGCGTTCGCGGCGATGGCGGCGGGAAGCACGCCGGCGACGGGCGAGATCGAGCCGTCGAGCGCGAGTTCGCCGAGCACGGTGTATCCGGCGAGCGCGTCGGACGGGATCGCCCCGATCGCGGCCATGACGCCAAGCGCGATCGGCAGATCATAATGGCTGCCCTCCTTGGGCAGGTCGGCCGGCGCGAGATTGACCGTGATGCGCTTGTTCGGCAGCGCGAGGCCAGAGGCGATGAGCGCCGAGCGCACGCGCTCGCGGCTTTCTCCCACCGCCTTGTCGCCCAGCCCGACGACGACGAACAGCACCTTGCCGATCGACACCTGAACCTGAACGTCGACCGCGCGCGCCTCGATCCCCTCGAACGCCACCGTCGCTACGCGCGTGACCATGAAACCCGCCCTGCCCCGCCATGATGCTAGCGGCGGGGCGGCGGCGATTCAAGAACAATTCAGGAACATTTCTCCCTCACCCGCCAACATTGAACGCCGCCAGCGCGGCCATGTTGACGAGATCGGAATCCTTCGCGCCGAGCGAGACGATCTGCACCGGCTTGTCGAGACCGACGATGATCGGGCCGATCACCGTCGCGCCGCCCAGCTCCTGCAGCATCTTCGTCGCGATCGAGGCGGAGTGGAACGCCGGCATCACCAGAACGTTCGCGGGCCCGGTGAGGCGGCAGAACGGATATTGCGCCATCAGCTCGCGGTTGAGCGCGACGTCGGCCGCCATGTCGCCGTCATATTCGAACTCGACGCGCATGCCGTCGAGAATCTTCACGGCCTCCTTCACCTTCTCCGACCGCTCGCCGGCGGGATGGCCGAAGGTCGAGAAGGCGAGCAGCGCGACGCGCGGCTCATAGCCGAGGCGACGCGCCACTCCGGCGGCCTCGATCGCGATCTCGGCCAGCTCCCGCGCCGTCGGCATCTCATGAATGGCGGTGTCGGCGACGACGACATTGTGGCCGCGCGCCAGCACGACCGACGCGCCGATCAGACGATGGCCGGGCTTGGGGTCGATGACGCGGCGCACATCCTCCAGCGCCACCGAATAATTGCGCGTCGCGCCCGTCACCATCGCGTCGGCGTCGCCGAGCGCCACCATCGCGGCGGCGAAAGTGTTGCGGTCCTGGTTGATCATGCGCTGGCAGTCGCGGAACAGATAGCCGTGACGCTGCAGCCGATCATACAGGAACTGCGCGTAGACGCTGTTACGCTTCGACAGGGCGGCGTTGTGAATCTCAAGACCCTTGATGTTGAGATCGACGCCGTTCTGCGCCGCATAGTCGCGGATGCGCTCGTCGCGGCCGACGAGGATCGCCGTTCCCATGCCTTGGTTCACATAGGCGAGCGCGGCGCGCATCACCTGCTCCTCCTCGCCTTCGGCGAAGACGACGCGCTTGGGATAACGACGCACGCGCTCGATGACGCGGTTGAGCGTGCCGGCGATCGGGTCGCGCCGCTCCGAGAGTTGCGCCTTGTACTCGGCCATATTCTCGATCGGCTTGCCGGCGGCGCCGGTCTCCATCGCCGCCTTCGCGACGGCGACGGGAATCGTCGAGATCAGGCGCGGATCGAACGGAACCGGGATGATGTAGTCGCGACCGAAGCGCGGGCGCGCGCCCTGATAAGCCGCCGCCACCTCGTCGGGCACATCCTCCTGCGCGAGCTTCGCCAGCGCGCGGGCCGCCGCGACCTTCATCTCCATGTTGATCGTCGTGGCGCGTACGTCGAGCGCGCCGCGGAAGAGATAGGGGAAGCCGAGAACATTGTTGACCTGGTTCGGATAGTCCGACCGGCCCGTGGCGACGATGGCGTCGTCGCGCACGGCGGCGACCTCCTCCGGCGTGATCTCGGGATCGGGATTCGCCATCGCGAAAATGATCGGGTCCTTCGCCATCGACCGGATCATGTCAGCGTTGAAAGCCCCCTTCGCGGACAAGCCGAACGCAATGTCCGCGCCCTTCAGCGCGTCGGCCAGCGTGCGCCTGTCGGTCTTCGCCGCATGCGCCGACTTCCACTGGTTCATGCCTTCCTGGCGGCCCTCATAGATCACGCCCTTCGTGTCCACGAGCATGAGATTTTCCGGCCGGAAGCCGATGGCGCGCAGGAGATCGAGACAGGCGACGCCCGCCGCGCCGGCGCCGTTGCAGACCAAGGTCGTGGTCTCCGGCTTGCGGCCGGTCAGCTCCAGCGCGTTGAGGATGCCGGCCGCGGCGATGATCGCGGTGCCGTGCTGATCGTCGTGGAAGACGGGAATGTCCAGCAGTTCCTTGAGCCGCTGCTCGATCACGAAGCATTCCGGCGCCTTGATGTCCTCGAGATTGATGCCGCCGAAGCCCTTGCCGAGATAACGCACGCAATTGACGAAGGCGTCCGGGTCCTCGGTATCCACTTCCAGATCGATCGAGTCGATGTCGGCGAAGCGCTTGAACAGCACCGCCTTGCCCTCCATCACCGGCTTGGAGGCGAGCGCGCCGCGATTGCCGAGGCCAAGGATTGCGGTGCCGTTCGAGATCACGGCGACCATGTTGCCCTTGGTCGTGTAGTCGAAGGCCTTGGCCGGATCCTCGGCGATGGCGAGGACCGGAACGGCGACGCCAGGCGAATAGGCCAGCGACAGGTCGCGCTGCGTCGCCATCGGCTTGGTGGCGACCACCTCCAGCTTGCCGGGACGGCCCCGCGCATGGAAATCGAGCGCTTCCTGATCCGTGAAGGTGGGGCGCGCGCGCCGACCGGTCTTCTGCTCTGACATCAGCTTTCGTTTCCGCCCTTGAACCGCCCGAGCCCGGATGACGCCATCCGCGGCCATAGCCGGCATTTCCAAACGCCCGGCGGTCGACGACCGCAAAGCCGGCTTCTTGTCTCCCCGCCGCAGGGGAAGGCACATTAGGGAAGCGCGCCAGCGCGCTCAAGAGCCGCCCGGCGCCGGAAACTGGTGAATAGGCGGGCGCGAAGGGATGAAAGCGGCCCAGTCTTCGGCTAAATCCCGTCGATGCTCGAACGAACGAAACCGGACGCGGCGGGCGCCGGCGCGGCCGACAAGCCGACGCCCATGATGGCGCAATATCTGGAGATCAAGGCGGCCAATCCGGATTGCCTGCTGTTCTACCGGATGGGCGATTTCTACGAGCTGTTCTTCGAGGACGCGGAAACCGCATCGCGCGCGCTCGGCATCGTCCTGACCAAACGCGGCAAGCATCGCGGCGAGGACATCCGCATGTGCGGCGTGCCGGTCGAGCGCGCCAACGATTATCTGCAGCGGCTGATCGCGCTCGGCCACCGGGTCGCGGTCTGCGAACAGATCGAGGATCCGGCCGAAGCCAGGAAGCGCGGCGCGAAATCGGTGGTGAAGCGCGACGTGGTCCGCCTGGTGACGCCGGGCACCGTGACCGAGGAGGCGCTGCTCGACCCCGCCGGCGCGAGCCTGCTCGTCGCGCTGGCGCGCGTGCGGGCGAGCGAACAGGAGTGGAGCTACGGCGTCGCCGCTGTCGACATCACGACTGGCCAGTTCACGCTCAGCGAGACGACCGCCGCCGGACTGGGCGCGGAGATCGCGCGGCTCGATCCGAAAGAGATCGTGCTGCCGGATTCGATCCATGACGATCCCGCGCTGAAACAGCTCTGGCGCGACATGCGCGCCTCGCTCACGCCCATTCCGCGCGACGGCCATGACGGGTCGGCGGCCGAACGGCGGCTGCTCGACTTCTACGGGGTCGCGACGCTCGACGGATTCGGCGTTTTCTCGCGCGCCGAGATCAGCGCGGCGGCGACGGCCGTCGCCTATGTCAACCGCACGCAGAAAGGCAAGCGCGCCGCGCTGTCGCCGCCGACGCGCGCCGACGGGCGCGGCGTCATGCGCATCGACCAGGCGACGCGCGCCAATCTCGAACTCACGCGAACGCTCGGCGGCCAGCGCGACGGATCGCTGCTCGCCGCGATCGACCGCACGCAGACGCCGGGCGGCGGCAGGCTGCTGGCGGAACGGCTCGCGGGCCCGCTCACCGACGTCGCTGCGATCCAGGCGCGACAGGATTCGATCGCGTTCTTTCTCGATGACCGGGCGTTGCGGGACGCGACTCGCGACACGCTGCGGCGCGCGCCGGACGGAGCGCGCGCGCTGGCCCGCCTGTCGCTCGACCGCGGCGGCCCGCGCGATCTCATCGCCATACGCGACATGATCGCGGCCGCGCACGCGCTCGCCGCCGCGCTCTCCGACCGCATCGCGGTTCCCGCCGAGCTCGCAGCGGCGGTCGGCGCGTTGCGTGAACTCGACCAGGCGCTCGCCGAACGCCTGACGAGCGCCATCGTCGACGAGCCGCCGCTGATGAAGCGCGACGGCGGCTTCGTGCGCGCCGGATGCGAGTCCGCGCTCGATGAAATGCGGCGGCTGCGCGACGAAAGCCGGCGCGTGATCGCGGAACTGCAGATGCGCCACGCCGAGGAGACGGGCGTGCGCAACCTGCGCATCAAGCACAACAACTTCCTCGGCTATTTCATCGAGGTTCCGCAGGCGGCCGGCGAGCAATTTCTGAAGCCGCCGCTCAACGCGATCTTCATCCATCGCCAGACCATGCAGGGCGCGATGCGCTTCTCGACGGCGGCGCTCGGCGAGCTGGAGCAGAAGATCGCCTCCGCCGCCGACCGCGCGCTGGCGCTCGAACTGTCGATCTTCGCCGATCTTAACGGCGCCGTCGTCGCCGCGGGCGAAACAATCAAGCGCGCGGCTCTGGCGCTCTGCGCCATCGACGTGGCCGCGGCGCTGGCAGATATCGCCGCCGACCTGAACTGGACGCGGCCGCTGGTCGACGACAGCCGCTCCTTCGCCATCGCGGGCGGGCGCCATCCGGTGGTCGAGGCGGCGCTGCGCCGGACCGGCGATCCGTTCGTCGCCAACGACGCCGAACTGTCGGCGCCCGCGCGCGACGGCGGCGGCCGGATCATGCTCGTCACCGGCCCCAACATGGCGGGCAAATCCACCTATCTCCGGCAGAACGCGCTGATCGCGACGCTCGCGCAGATGGGCGCCTATACGCCTGCGCGCGACGCGCATATCGGCGTGGTCGACCGGCTGTTCTCGCGCGTCGGCGCAGCCGACGATCTGGCGCGCGGCCGCTCGACCTTCATGGTCGAGATGATCGAAACCGCCGCGATCCTGAATCAGGCCACCGATCGCTCGCTTGTCATTCTCGACGAGATCGGGCGCGGCACGGCGACCTTCGACGGGCTGTCGATCGCCTGGGCGACGATCGAGCATCTGCACGAGATCAATCGTTGCCGCGCTTTGTTCGCGACGCACTATCACGAGTTGACCACCCTCGCGAAGAAGCTGCCGCGCGTGACGAACGCGACCATGCGCGTCACCGATTTCGAGGGCGACGTCATCTTCCTGCATGAGGTGACGGCCGGCGCGGCGGACCGCTCCTACGGCATCCAGGTGGCGAAGCTCGCGGGGCTGCCGACGAGCGTCGTCGAACGCGCCCGAACCATTCTCTCCGAGCTGGAGGCGACGGAGCGCACGCGGCCGAGAAAGGAACTGATCGAGGACCTGCCGCTGTTCGCGGCGCTCGACAAGCAGGCGGCGACGCCGGCCGCGAAAAAAGACGATCTGCGCGAGGCGCTGGCCGCGCTCAGGCCGGACGAGATGACGCCGCGCGAAGCGCTTGAGACGCTCTATCAACTGAAAGGGTTGGCGGCGGGATAGGGCGCTCCCGCTGCATTCGAAAGCGCGCTACTCGCCGACCATCTCGGCGACATCCTCCGCGATCGACAGGGACGAAGTCAGCCCGGGCGATTCGATGCCGAAAAGATGCGCAATCCCGCGCAGGCCATGCGCGGCGGGCCCGTCGATGACGAAATCCCTCGCCGCCTCCCCCGGTCCCGACAGCTTCGGACGAATGCCGGAATAGTCGGGCGTCAGCGACCCGTCGGGCAACGCCGGAAAATAGCGGCGGATGGAAGCGTAAAAGCTCCGCGCGCGCGCCGGATCGACCTCGTAGAACTCATGATCGATCCATTCCACGTCGGGACCGAATTTCATGCGGCCCGAAAGATCGAGCGTGACATGGGTTCCCAAACCGCCTTCGACGGGCGCAGGATAAATCAGACGCGAGAAGACCGGACGCCGCGCGAACGCGAAATAATTGCCCTTCGCCAATGTCTGTTTCGGAATCCGCTCGCCGGGATAATCCGCCATCGCGCGCGCGACGGCCTGCGCGCCGAGGCCCGCGCTGTTGATGACAGCGTCAAAGGAAAAATCGCCGCCGGCCGCGCCGCCAAATGCGACGCGCCACTGCGCGCCGTCGCGGACGATGCGCTCGACCGGCGTTTCGAACGCGATCATGCCGCCGTGGTCCTCGATCTCGCCCAGGAGCGCGAGCATCATCGCATGACTGTCGACGATTCCGGTCTCCGGCGACCATGCGGCGGCGACGCATTGCAGCGCGGGCTCCATCGCGCGCGCCGCAGCGCCGCTGATCAGCGCCAGCCCCTCAACGCCGTTTTCGCTTCCCTGCGCGACGATCGCGGCGATCTTCTTTTCTTCCGCCTCGTTGGTCGCGACGATGAGCTTGCCGAATTTCCTCACAGGGACGCCGCGCGCGGCGCAGAACGCGTAGAGCATGCGCCGGCCGGCGACGCAGTGACGCGCGCGCAGCGAACCCGTCGGATAATACATGCCGCCATGCACTACTTCGCTGTTGCGCGAAGAGACGCCGGTTCCGATTGCGTCGGCCTTTTCAGCGACGACGACGTCCCAGCCGCGACGCCCCAGCGCCGCCGCGCAGGCGAGGCCCACCACACCCGCACCGATGACAAGCGCCGACGCCATTCGCCCACCGTTTCCACGCGGTCTTCAGAGTCTTTCCCTGTTCCGCGGGGACCGGGAAAGACGCCCATCCGCTTCGCCCGGAAACGTAGCGCGCGCAAAACTCCGCGTCATCCGATCGCCATGGCGTAGCCACCGGGGCGACAAGCGCAGCCGGCAGTCAAGCCGCGGGCATCGTCGATGAAGCGGGCGCGCTCTGCGTCATGCAAGCGCGGCCAGCACAGGGAGGGGCGGACAAAAAGTCACGCCGCCATCTGGTTCTTCGGCGCGGCGGCGCGCACCGCGTCGTCGACATGGCTCTCGAATTTCTTGAAATTCCCGCGGAACATTTCGACGAGATTCTTCGCGGTGTCGGCGAACTCGGCTTTGCTGGCCCAGGTCTTCACCGGATAGAGAATGTGCGGCTCGACGCCCGGCACCGAGGTCGGCACCGCGAAGCCGAAATAAGGATCTCGGCGGAAATCGGCGCGATTCAGCGAGCCGTCGAGCGCGGCGCTCAGCAGGCGGCGCGTGACGCGGATCGGCATGCGGCGACCGACGCCATATTTGCCGCCGGTCCAGCCGGTGTTCACCAGCCAGCAATCGACATGATGCTTCGCGATCAGGTCGCGCAGCAGGTTGGCGTAAACCGACGGATGCAGCGGCAGGAAGGGCGAGCCGAAGCAGGTCGAGAATTCCGGCTCGACGCCGACAAGGCCGCGCTCCGTGCCCGCGACCTTGGCGGTATAGCCGGAGAGAAAATGATACATCGCCTCCGCCGGCGTCAGCTTGGCGATCGGCGGCATCACCCCGAACGCGTCGGCGGTCAGCATGATGATGTTCTTCGGCACGCCGGCGCGGCCGGTGCGCGACGCGTTCGGGATGAAATCCAGCGGATAGGCGGAGCGCGTGTTCTCGGTTTTCGACTGATCGTCGAAATCAACCTCGCGCGTGTTCTCGTCGAACACGACATTCTCAAGCACCGTTCCGAATCTCTGCGACGCCGCATAGATCTGCGGTTCGGCTTCGGCGGACAGCCGGATCGTCTTGGCGTAGCAGCCGCCCTCGAAATTGAACACGCCGTCCTTCGACCAGCCATGTTCGTCGTCGCCGATCAGCGTGCGCTCCGGATCGGCGGAAAGCGTGGTCTTGCCGGTGCCGGAGAGGCCGAAGAAAACCGCCGAGTCGCCGCCCGGCCCGACATTGGCCGAGCAATGCATCGGCACGACGCCCTTCGCGGGCAGCACGTAGTTGAGATAGGTGAAGACGGACTTCTTCATTTCGCCGGCGTAGGCGGAGCCGCCGATGAGAACGATCTTGCGCGTCAGATCGATGGCGACGACCGTTTCACTGCGGCAGCCATGGCGCTTGGGATCGGCCCTGAAACTCGGCAGAGCGATGATCGTCATTTCGGGCGCGTAGCTCGCAAGCTCGCCGGCCTCCGGCCGGATCAGGAGATTGCGAATAAACAGCGAATGCCAGGCGAGCTCGGTGAACACGCGCGCGCGCACGCGGTTTGCGGGATCGGCGCCGCCATAGAGATCCTGCGCGAACAGCTCCTTGCCGTCGCAATGGGCGATGAAGTCGGCGCGCAGCGCGTCGAACTGCTCCGGGCTCATCGCGGCGTTGTTGTCCCACCACACCGTCTTGTCGGTGGCTGAGTCGCGCACGACGAATTTGTCCTTCGGGGAGCGGCCCGTATGCTGGCCGGTGTCGGCGGCGAGAGCGCCGCCCTTGATCAGCGATCCTTCGCCGCGCCGGATCGCTTCCTCGACAAGTCGCGGCGCGTCGAAATTCCAGCGCACGGCCTTGAGATTGTGAAATCCGCTGACGGACGCGTCCTGCGCTCCGTTATGGACGCCGATATTCTTCACGAGCATTTCTCCCGTCACAGCCGACCGTCATGCAGCGCGGCCGCGTGCGCGGCCTCTAAAACCCTCGCGGCGCATGCGCAAGCCGTCCGCTTTCTGCCCGGCGGCGGCCGGATCAGGCAACCTCAAATGGCGCGCACAGTGAACGCCGAAAGCGCGCGAGAGGGTTCGATCAGGCTTGCGCCCTCGCCTCGTCCGCCAGCTTTTTCAGCACCTTGCGCAAGGAGACGCCATCTGTCGCCGGCTCCGGAAAGAAAAGCCGCAACGCGCCGTCGCCGGCGACGAGATCGAGTCCGTCCGGGTCGAGGCCGGCGCAGCGCCAGGGCGCGTCGGCGCCGCCGAGCAGGCGCGTGGCGTATAGCCGCAGAGCGTCCGCATGGTCTTGG
>MKVY01000039.1:75247-122000 GCA_001899525.1 Rhizobiales bacterium 65-9 | reverse complement strand
GCCGCCATTAAGGCTCGCGCGCTCCGGCTCGATGCGGATGAGATCGAAGTCGGGAAAATCGATATAGAGCTGCGCCTTGGGATTGCGGGCGAGAAACCGCCGCCGCACGCGCGCATGATCCGCCGTGTCGCGCGCCACGGGACGGGCCTGCGCCAGCAGCGTGATGCGCGGGTGGGCGAGAGGATCGCCCTTGCCCGGCTGGGCGAGCAGCAGCGAGCAGCGCGGCTCTGCCGCGAGGTTCGCCGCATGGCCGGACAGCCGCGAGACGAGGATCACGGGCGTTCCGTCCAGATCGGCCGCGACGCTCACGAGGCTCGCGAAAGGATGGCCGGAGCCGGCCTCGGCGGTCGCGAGCGAGCCTGCGCGGGCGAGACGGATCAGGCTTTTCGCCAGCCTGATCGCATCCCCGTCGGTCTCCCGGATGACGGTTTTCGGGGCGTCGCGTTCGTCCTCAACCATCGAGATAGTCCCCTCAGCGCGGTCTCAGGGCGCTCAGCGCCGGCCGTCGCAGTCCAATCCTCGAAGAGCGCTTAACCGCCGGCGCGGCGCGCGTCACGCCTCCTCCTCGATGGCGATCTGGGCGATCCGCGCCGCGCCGCCATTGAGGCGCGACGCCACGAGATGGCCGACTGCGACCGCCGCGACGCAGAGCGCGACCGAGGCCGCGATATTGACCGCCGCGCGCGCCATCGCTCCGCTGCGCATCAGATCCAGCGTCTGCAGACTGAAGGACGAGAAGGTCGTGTAACCGCCGCACAGGCCGATCATCACGAAGAGCCGAAAATTCTCCGATACCGGATAGCGGCCGCTCGCGAGGGTGAGCGTGCCGAAAAAGCCGATGATGAAAGACCCCGTCACATTGATGATGATGGTGCCCCAGGGCAGGTCGCGGCTGATGGGCAAAGCCAGAACGGACACGACGTAGCGCGCGAGCGTGCCCAGCGCGCCGCCGATCATGACCACCAGACAGGATGTGAAGGACATGCTCGCCTCTCCCGATCGGCGAGCGTTTCGCCCGCCTCGCGGCGGGACGGACTCCTACCGCGTTATGACTGCGGCAGGAGTCATCAGCCCTCTCGGGCGGTTTCGGGGGACTCCATCCCCATCGGCCCGACGGTCTAAGCCCTCCCCCATCGCCGCGCAACCCGACGGAGGCCGCATCCAGAGGCTGGAACTTGCCCGCGCCAGGGGCGTTGCCATAATTCAACCCCTGTTTGTTCGATTTCCCGCCAAATAGGGTGTAGAAGAGTCACAAAGCCGTCACCCTGACCGTACGGCAGCCAGAGTGAGTCCATGCCCACGATCGCCCTCGTCGACGACGACCGCAATATCCTGACCTCCGTCTCCATCGCGCTCGAAGCCGAAGGTTACCGCGTCCAGACGTACAATGACGGCGCGTCCGCCTTCGACGGGCTGCGGCAGAGCCCGCCCGACATGGCGATCTTCGACATCAAGATGCCGCGCATGGACGGGATGGAGCTGCTCCGACGCCTGCGCCAGAAATCCGACCTGCCCGTGATCTTCCTGACCTCGAAAGACGAGGAGATCGACGAGCTTTTCGGTTTGAAGATGGGCGCGGACGATTTCATCCGCAAACCCTTCTCGCAGCGGCTGCTGGTCGAACGCGTGAAAGCGATCCTGCGCCGCTCAGGGGCGAAAGACGTGCAGGGGCCGCGCGAGGGCGACGCGAAGGCGCTGGAGCGCGGCCAGCTGCGCATGGACCCCGAGCGCCACACCTGCACCTGGAAGAACGAGCCGGTCACGCTGACGGTGACCGAATTCCTGATCCTGCAATCCCTCGCCCAGCGCCCCGGCGTGGTGAAAAGCCGCAACGCGCTGATGGACGCGGCCTATGACGACCAGGTCTATGTCGACGACCGCACGATCGACAGCCACATCAAGCGCCTGCGCAAGAAGTTCAAGCAGGTCGACGGCGATTTCGAGATGATCGAGACGCTCTATGGCGTGGGCTACCGCTTCAAGGAATAGCAGCGGCGCGCGGGGTTCCGGAGCGGACTCAAGAGGTCTAGAGTCCTCCGCACGCGATTGATCATGACCACCGAAGCGAACGCAACCGAAACGCCCGTCATCGCGCGTCCCCACGGCGTGCGCGGGCTTTTCTGGCGTCTGGGCGTCAATCTCGCCCGTCGCGCCGGCTCGACCCTGACGCGGCGCATCGTCCTGCTCAATCTCGCCGGCCTCTTCGCCCTGCTGCTGGGCTATCTCTATCTCAACCAGTTTCGCGCCGGCCTGATCGAATCGCGGGCGCAGAGCCTGCTGACGCAGGGCGAGATCATGGCGGCGGCCATCGCCGCCCAGGCGACTGTCGATAACGACAGCATCACGCTGGATCCCGACAAGCTGTTCCAGCAGCAGGCCGGCGAGAGCATGGCGCCGTATGACGATTCGCTCGGGCTCGAATTCTCGATCAATCCCGAGCGCGTCTCGCCGGTGCTGCGGCGCCTGGTCACGCCGACGAAAACGCGCGCCCGCGTGTTCGACCGCGACGGCATGATGATCGTGGATTCCGGCCGCTTCATTTCGCGCGGCGACATCGCCCGCTTCGAGCTGCCGCCGCCGGAAGAGAAAGAAGACACCACCGTCATCCAGCGCACCTTCAACATCTTCCGCAACCGGTTCGGCCGCATCGGCGTGCCGCTCACCAGCGACGACTCCACCGTCGTCAGCGGCAAGCTGCCGGAGGTCGCGAACGCGCTGAAAGGACAGGCCTCCAGCATCGTGCGCGTGAATCAACGCGGCGAGACGATCGTGTCGGTCGCTGTGCCGATCCAGCGCTACAGGGCCGTTCGCGGCGCGCTTCTGCTGTCGACGCAGGGCGGCGACATCGACGCGATCATCGCCGACGAGCGCTGGGCGCTGGTGCAGATCTTCGCCGTCGCGGCGATCGTCATGCTGATGCTGTCGCTGCTGCTCGCCAACACGATCGCCGGGCCGATGCGCAAGCTCGCCGCCGCGGCGGAGAGCGTGCGGCGCGGCGCGCGCAAGCGCATCGAGATTCCCGACTACACCGATCGCCGCGATGAGATCGGCCATCTGTCCGGATCGCTGCGCGACATGACGCAGGCGCTCTACAAGCGCATCGAAGGCACCGAACGTTTCGCGGCCGATGTGGCGCACGAACTGAAGAACCCGCTGACCTCGCTGCGCAGCGCGGTCGAGACGCTGCCGCTCGCGAAAACGGACGAGTCGCGCGGCCGCCTTCTCTCGGTGATCCAGCACGACGTGCGGCGGCTCGACCGGCTGATCAGCGACATTTCCGACGCCTCGCGCCTCGACGCGGAGCTGGCGCGCAGCGAGGCCGATCCCGTCGACCTCGCGCGCCTCGTCGAAACCGTCGCCGGCGTCGCCAACGAGGTGCGCAAACCGGACAAGGCGCCGATCCTCATCTCGATTCCGCCGAAAGGCCCGGCGCGGGACGCGTGCTTCATCAACGGCCAGGACAGCCGCCTCGGGCAGGTGCTGACCAATCTGATCGAGAACGCCCGCTCCTTCTCGCCACCCGGCGGAACGGTCCGGCTTTCGCTGACGCGCGCCGGCAAGGAGGTGACGATCGCCGTGGAGGATGACGGGCCGGGCGTTCCGGACCATGCGCTCGAACGCATCTTCGAGCGCTTCTACACCGACCGGCCGGATCAGGGCTTCGGGCAGAATTCCGGCCTCGGCCTGTCGATCTCCCGGCAGATCGTCGAGGCGCATGGCGGGCGGATCTGGGCCGAGAACCGCCTCGGACCTCCCGAACCCGACGGATCGCCGGCGCGCCTCGGCGCCCGCTTCGTCGTCCGCCTCCCCGCCGCCCGATGACGGACGGGATGACGCGGGAAGCCGCGCAAACCCTGCACGCCACCTGCCTGATCGTCGGGGAAGCCGGCGTGCTCATCCGCGGCGCGTCCGGCGCCGGCAAAAGCAGGCTCGCCCGCGCTTTGCTGGCCGAGGCTGCGCTCAGGGGCCTGTTCGCGCGGCTGGTGGGCGACGACCACGTCAGCGTCGAAGCGGCCGGCGGGCGGTTGATCGCCCACGGCCATCCCGCTGTCGCCGGCCTGATCGAGGCGCGGGGACTCGGGTTGCTGCCAGCCCGATCCGAGGCGTTCTGCGTCGTCAGGCTCGTTGTCGATCTGGAGGAGCAGCCTGGCGCCCGCATGCAGGAGCCGTCCGAACAGGCGATCGCGATCGCCGGGATCGCCGTTCCGCGTCTCGCGCTCGGGCGCGAGGCCGACCGCGCCGACCTGGTTCTCGCGGCGTTGACGCTCGGCGAGCCGGTGCAACGGGGCGATGCGCCTAGCAAGAAACGCGCCTGATTCCGGGCTTTCGTCGTGAAATCGTCGTATTTCGCCCTTGCGCTTTGCCTCGCACTGCACAAGATACGCGGCTCCAGCCGCCGGATTGGCGGCTTCAGGTATCAGAGCCGAGATGATCGGAATGGTGCTCGTGACTCACGGGCAGCTCGCGACCGAATTTCGCGCCGCCCTTGAGCACGTGGTCGGTCCTCAGACACAACTCGAAACCATCGCCATCGGCCCCGAGGACGATATGGATTCGCGCCGCGGCGACATCATGGCGGCGGTGAAGCGCGTCAACACGGGCGACGGCGTCGTGCTGCTGACCGACATGTTCGGCGGCACGCCGTCCAATCTCGCGATCTCCTGCATGAACGGCGCCAAGGTCGAGGTCGTCGCCGGCATCAATCTGCCGATGCTGATCAAGCTCGCGCGCGTGCGCGAGGACGCCGACCTCGCCGAGGCGGTGGCGCAGGCGCAGGACGCCGGCCGAAAATACATCAATGTCGCGAGCCGCGTTCTGGCCGGCAAATGAACGCCGTGAACGACTTCGACAATTTCGACGAGCCATGCCCGCCCGCGCCGGTTCCGCCGGGCGCGCTGGTGCGCGAGATGCGCATCGTCAACAAGAAGGGACTGCATGCGCGCGCGACGGCGAAGTTCGTGCAGTGCGCCGAAAAATTCGAGGCCGACATCACCGTCACGCGCTGCGGCGAAACCGTCGGCGGATCCTCGATCATGGGACTTCTGACTCTCGCCGCGGCGCAGGGAACGACCATCACCGTCACCGCGCGCGGGGATCAGGCGCGCGAGGCGCTCGACGCGCTCACCCGGCTGGTTGGCGACAGGTTCGGCGAGGGCGAATAAGCGAACGCCGCCGCACAATCCGACCCGGAACAGCGCGATGAACCTCGAACTGAAGGACAAGACAGCGATCGTCACCGGCGGCAGCCGCGGCATCGGCAAGGCGATCGCCGCCGCGCTTGCGCGCGAGGGATGCGACATCGCGATCATCGCGCGCGACATGAGCGCCGCGGCGGCCGCCGCCAACGAGATCGAAGCTGCGACAGGACGCAACACGAGAGCTTATCGCGCAGACACCGGCTCTGATGACGACGCCCGCGCCGCCGTGACGCAGATCGTCGCAGAGTTCAGCGGCGTCGACATTCTCGTGAATGCCGCGGCGCAGCCCGGCGGCCAGGCGACGCCGCCCGCGCTCAGCGAGATAACCTCCGAGCTGTTCTGGACCGACGTCAATGTGAAGGTCATGGGCTATCTGAGGATGGCGCGGGAATGCGCGCCGCATATGCGGGCGCGCGGATGGGGTCGCATCATTAATATCAGCGGGCTTGCGGCGCGGCAGACCGGCTCGACCATTGGCAGCATCCGGAATGTCGGCGTCGCAGCGCTGACGAAAAATCTCGCCGATGAACTTGGGCCGTACGGAATCAATGTCGTCTGCGTGCATCCCGGATTGACGCGCACGGAGAAAACGCCAGCAATGATCGCGCGTCAGGCGCGAGCCAAAGGCATCTCCGAGGACGAGATCGCGCGCGGCATGGCTGCTTCGAACTCGGTGCGGCGGCTGATCACGGCTGAGGATGTCGCGGAGATCGTCGCCTTCCTTGCGTCGCCGCGCGCCGTCGCGATCAATGGCGAATCGATCGGCGCCGGCGGCGGCGGGATCGGCGCCATCCACTACTGACGCTTCAGCCGTTCTCCGGCTCAAAAACGGCGAGCGACGCCGCGCCGGCGGCTCGAGCGATCGTTCCCGTTTCTCGAAACCGCCGATGCGACGCCAGCGCCGCGCATCGCGGACCAACGGCGATACGCGACCCCAACGCTTCGTTCACGGCTGCGAGCCGCGCGGCGAGATTGATTGCTTCGCCATAGGCCTTGTAATCGAGCCTGCGGCCGCCGCCGACATCGCCCAATGCGGCGCGTCCGGTTTCGACGCCGATGCGCGCGCGCCCCATGCCTGCCGTGATGGAGCCGCGCTCGCTCCGAAGCGCGTCCGTCGCTTCGAGAATCTCGATCGCGCAATCGACGGCGCGCGCGGCGTGATCGGGCAGATCGACCGGCGCGTTGAAAAATGCGCGCGTCGCGCCATCGGCGAAGGCGTCGACCATGCCGCCATGTTTCACGACGATCGCGCCGACGCGCTCGACATAGCGATCAAGCAGCGCGACGAGGTCCGGCGCAGCCATGCGTTCGGTCATCGCGGCGAAGCCTTCAAGCTCGGCGACGAGCGCCGTGATTTCCTTTTCTTCTCCGGCGCGCTTCCACTGATCCGGATCAGCAGCCAGGCGCGCGACGACGGAAGGCGGCAGACGCGCGGAGAAGCTGCGCGCGAAAGCCGCCCTGCGGGCCCGCGCTTCGGCCAGCGCCGCGAGGGTCGCCGCCTGCCACGCCGCGAGTCCGGCCAGCGCCGGCCATGCCGGATCGACGAGCCAGAGGCGGGCGCGCCAAAGGACAACGCACAGGGCGATCCAGAGAAGGGCGAGGCCGACGATGGCGACAGCGCCGCGCGCCGCGCGCCAGCGGAGCGCCAGCAGGATCGCAAGCGCGGCCAAAAGGACGCTCGCTCCCGCCTCCAGCATGCGAGCGAAGGCCGGACGTTGCGGGAAAAGGCCCGCCGCGATCTGCTCAACGGCGTCGGCCTGAAGCTGCGCGCCTGGCGTGAAAGGATCGGCCGCCGTCGGCCGCAGTTCGCCGCCCTCGGGCGCGCTGACGCCGATGACCACGATCTTTCCGGCCATCGTGGCGCGACGGTCTTCCGGATGGTCGAGCAACTCCAGCGCCGGCGTGGCGCGGACAGCCCGGCGCGCCGGCGCGGACGGCCACAGCCGCAGATCGGCGTCGGGACCGAGCGGCGCGACATGAGAACCGATCAGCAATGTCCGCGTCTGGCCATCGACAATGAGACTGCCGCCGCCCGTCGCGACGCGGAGCGCCTCGACGGCGAGTCCGCCAAAAACCACCTCGCCGCCCACGGCAAGCAGCGGGACGCGGCGGACCGGGCCGCCATCAGGAGCGGCGAGCGTCAGCACGCCGAGACCGCGCGCGGCCTGTCGCAGCGCGTCGTCCGGCGCGTCGACGCCGGCAGCGATCATCAGACCCGGCAGGTCAGGCGCGTCGCCGCGCACGATGATCGGCGGCCCTTCCGGCGGCGCGCCGTTCCGCGCCGGATCAAGCGCGGCGCCGAGCACGGACGGGATGAGCCTGAGCGCCTCGGCAAGCGCGTCTGGGTCGTTCCGCCCGGCTTCGGGATCGCCGCCCCGGTCGGCGATCAGCATGTCAAAGACGAGGACTGACGGCTTCGCGGCGGCGATCGCGCGGACCAGGTCCGCGAGACGGTCCCGCTGCCAGGGCCAGGCGCCCAGCCTGTCGAGGGCGGCGCGGTCGATGTCGACAACCATCACCGGCGCATCGGCGGACGGGCGCGGCGTCCAGACGAGGAAACGGTCGAACGCGGCCTCGCGGAGATCGTCGGCCAGCCCGCGCGGATCGAGCTGCGCGAAACCGAGAACAAGCGCCAGCGCCGCGAACCCCGCCGCAGACGCCAGCCATCGCGCCCGCCCGGCGCGCGTCACGGCGCGTCCCCCGCGGGGGCGGCGCGGAGAGCCCGATCGCAGTCGCAGACCCGGCGGTCGCGCCGCAGACGCCCCGCAATCTCCGCTCTCACCACGCCGCTCCTCTTCGCCTGCCGAATACACCATTCGCCCGGCGCCGGGGAAAGCCCGGGCCTTAACCATCGGCGCGCTATATAAAGAAATCTTTATATCTTTATTGCGCCCGCCGGAGGCCGATGTTATAGGCGCGCGACTTTTCGAAGCCCGCAGGAGCAGGACCCCGATGGCCAAGGCCGCCGCCGCGAACGACGCGTTCGCCGATTACATCGTCGCCGACATCGGCCTCGCCGATTTCGGCCGCAAGGAGCTCTCGCTGGCCGAGACCGAAATGCCGGGCCTGATGGCCACGCGCGAGGAATACGGCCCGAAGCAGCCGCTCAAGGGCGCGCGCATCGCCGGTTCGCTGCACATGACCATCCAGACCGGCGTGCTCATCGAAACCCTCAAGGCGCTCGGGGCCGACATCCGCTGGGTCTCCTGCAACATCTATTCGACGCAGGATCACGCCGCCGCGGCGATCGCCGCCGCCGGCATTCCGGTGTTCGCCGTGAAGGGCGAGACGCTGAAAGACTATTGGGACTACACCGCCAAGCTGTTCGACTGGCACGGCGGCGGCCATCCGAACATGATCCTCGACGATGGCGGCGACGCGACGATGTATGTCCATCTCGGCCTGCGCGCCGAGAACGGCGACGCCGCTTTCCTCGACAAGCCCGGCTCGGAAGAAGAGGAAGTGTTCTTCGCGCTGCTCAAGAAGCAGCTCAAGGAAAAGCCCAAGGGCTACTTCAAGGCGATCGCCGACTCGATCAAGGGCGTCTCCGAGGAGACCACCACGGGCGTGCATCGTCTCTATGACATGCAGAAGGCCGGCACGCTGCTGTGGCCCGCGATCAACGTCAACGACTCGGTCACGAAATCGAAGTTCGACAATCTCTACGGCTGCCGCGAATCGCTGGTGGACGGCATCCGCCGCGGCACCGACGTCATGATGTCGGGCAAGGTCGCGTTCGTCGCGGGCTTCGGCGATGTCGGCAAGGGCTCGGCCGCGTCGCTGCGCCAGGCCGGCTGCCGCGTGCTTGTCTCCGAGATCGATCCGATCTGCGCGCTGCAGGCGGCGATGGAAGGCTATGAAGTCGTCACCATCGAAGACGCGCTGCCGCGCGCCGACGTCTATGTCACCGCCACGGGCAACAAGGACATCATCACGCTCGAGCATATGCGCGCGATGAAGGACCGCGCCATCGTGTGCAACATCGGCCATTTCGACAACGAAATTCAGGTGTCGCACCTGAAGAATTTCAAATGGACCAACATCAAGCCGCAGGTCGATGAGATCACTTTCCCGGACGGCAAGCGCATCATTCTCCTGTCCGAAGGCCGTCTCGTGAATCTCGGCAACGCGATGGGACATCCGTCGTTTGTCATGTCGGCGTCGTTCACCAACCAGACGCTGGCGCAGATCGAGCTCTACGCCAACAACAAGGACGGCAAGTACAAGAAGGAAGTCTATGTGCTGCCGAAGTCGCTCGACGAGAAGGTCGCGCGCCTGCACCTCGCGAAGATTGGCGTGAAACTCACCGAGCTGCGTAAGGAGCAGGCCGATTATATCGGCGTGAAGGTGGAAGGCCCCTTCAAGGCGAACCACTACCGCTACTGACGCGTTTCGCGCCCGAAACGGGCGCGGACTCGTTTCGTTCCGCTTTGTCACGCGCGCCGGCGACGGCGCGCGATTTTTTTTCGATCCGGATTCGTTAACCGCTTCCTGACGGAGTCGTCGGATGCTTAAAGTGATGTGATTCGGGTTCGTGGCGGACGAATCCGATTCAGCGGCGGACAGGATCAGATATGGCGGTTCAGGCGGGGGGCCGCGCCTTCAGATGGATTTCCACGGGACGGCGCGCCGCGCAGCGCGCGCGCGGCCTGTGCGCCCCGGTCGCGTTCAGCATCGCGGCGTGGGCGGCGGCTTCGACAACGGCCAAGGCCGGCGCAGCGAGCTTCGGCGCGGACATCATGACCAGCGTCGAATCGCGCGGCGTCGTCGCGCTCAGCGCGTTCGTGGCGCTCGCCGTGTTCTCCACCGTCACCGCGATCCTCTATGTGCGCGAGCGCGAAAACTGGCAGTCGCGCGCGGACGCCTACGCGAACGAGATCGCCCGCCTGCGCGCGGAAGCCGATCGCGCCGATCTGCTTCTCAGCGGCGACACGCAATTTCTCGTCGCATGGACCGGCGCCGACGAAGAGCCGCTCATCGAGGGCGACGTCTCGCAATTCGCGGGAGCAGGCGCCGGGCGCCGCGCCCTGGTGTTCGGCACCTGGCTGCCGCCATCCGACGCCAAGCGCGTCGAAGACGCGATCACGCGGCTGCGCGCGGACGGCGAAGCCTTCTCGCTGCGCCTGCGCAGCCGCGCCAACGCCGAGATCGAGGCGACCGGCCGCGTCGTCGCGGGACGCGCGATCATGCGCGTGCGCGACCTTGGCGAGGAGCGGCGCCTGAGGCGCGACGCGGAAGCGACGCGCGACGCGGCGCAGCGCGAGCGCGACGCGATGCGCAACCTGATCGACGCCATTCCGCACCCGGTCTGGATGCGCGACGACGAACGCCAGCTCATCTGGGTCAACCGCGCCTATGTGCGCGCGGTCGAGGCGACGGACGTGAAAGACGCGATCACGCGCCGTCTCGAACTGCTCGACCACCGCCAGCGCGCCGAAGCCGAGGCGCGCCACGCGGAGGGGAATATCTACGCCGCGCGCGTTCCGGCGGTGATCGCGGGGCGCCGCGCCACAATCGACGCTTATGAAACCGCCGCGCATGACGGGCTTTCCGGCGGCGTCGCCGTCGATGTCAGCGAAATCGCCGCGCTGCGGGCCGACATCGAACAGCAGGCCAAGGCGCATGCGCTGATGCTCGACCAGTTGCCGACCGCGGTCGCGATCTTCGATCAACGCCAGCGGCTCATGTTCCACAACCAGGCGTATCGCCAGCTCTGGAGCCTCGATCTCTCCTTCCTAGAATCGCATCCGACCGAAAGCGAAATCCTCGACCGGCTGCGCGTCGAACGGATGATCCCCGAGCATGACGATTTCCGCGCCTGGAAAAACGGCTGGCTCCAATTCTATCGCACGCTCGAGGCGCGCGACCAGTTCTGGTACCTGCCGGACGGACGCAACGTCCGCATCTTCGCCAACCCCAATCCGCAGGGCGGCATCACCTATCTCTTCGACGATGTCAGCGAGCGGCATGCGCTGGAGCTGCGCTACAACGCTCTGACGCGCGTGCAGCGCGAAACGCTCGACATGCTGAAGGAAGGCGTCGCGGTGTTCGGACCCGACGGCAAGCTCAAGCTGCACAATCCGGCCTTCGCGAAGATCTGGGACATTCCGGACGCGGTGCTGCGGCTGCAGCCGCATGTCGACGACGTCGCGCGCATCGCGGCGATCCAGGCGCCGGAGTCGAGCTTCTGGACCGAGATGTCGAGCGCGGTCGCGGGCTTCGCCGATCAGCGGCTTGGAGCCGTCGCGCGCGTCAGCCGCAAGGACGACGGGGTCATCGATTGCACGATCGCGCCGCTTCCCGACGGCGGCACGCTGATCACCTTCACCGACGTCACCGCCAGCGCGCGATTCGAACGCGCGCTGACCGAGCGCAACGAAGCCTTGCAGCGCGCGCATCAGCTGCGCAGCGATTTCGTGCAGAACATGTCCTACGAGCTGCGCTCGCCGCTCAACGTGGTCATCGGCTATACGCAGATGCTCGGCGACGGCATCGGCGGCCCGCTCAATCCAAAGCAGCGCGGCTATGCGAGCCACATCCTGCGCGCCTCCAATTCCCTGCTGGCGCTGATCGACAACGTGCTCGACCTGCAATCGATCGACAGCGGCGTTGTGACGCTCGATCTCGGCCCGGTCGATCTCAAAACCAATCTCGATGCGGTGATCGAAGGTGTGCAGGACCGTCTGTCGGACGAGAATCTGCGGCTCGACGTGTCGATCGCGCCCGACATCGGCCTGTTCCTCGCGGACGCGCGGCGTTTGCGCACGGTGCTCTACAATCTCATCTCGAACGCGATCGGCTTCTCGCCGGCCGGCGGCGAGGTGCGCGTCGCGGCGGAACGCAAGGGCGACGAGCTGACGATCTCCGTCTCCGATCAGGGGCCGGGCATTCCCGAAGAGGCCCTGGCGCAGATCTTCGACCGGTTCGAGCACCATCCGCGCGGATCGAAACATCGCGGCGTCGGCATCGGCCTCTCGATCGTGCGCTCCTTCGTCGAGATGCATGGCGGACGCGTCGCCATCGACAGCGCCCCGGGCGCAGGCGCGCGCTTCACTTGCGTCATTCCCTACCGCGAAGGCGAGGCGAACACCGACGCCGCGGCCCGCCTCCTGGCCTGACGATCGATGCCGACGACGATCGCTCCCGAACCCTGGCGCATTTCCCTCGCGGACGAGCGCGCGACGCAAGCGCTCGCCAACGAACTCGCCGGCATTCTCTCGGCCGGCGATCTGCTCACCCTCTCAGGCGATCTCGGCGCGGGAAAGACCACGTTCGCGCGGTCGCTCATCCGCGCGCTGACCGGCAATCCCAACGAGGAGACGCCGAGCCCGACATTCACGCTCATGCAGGAATATCAGGGCGAACGCTTTCCCATCGTGCATGCGGATCTGTTCCGCCTCTCCGGCGGCGAGGATCTCGCCGAGCTCGGCTGGGAGGAAGCCGCCGAACAGGCGCTCGTCATCGTCGAATGGCCGGAGCGCGCCGGCGGGGCGCTGACGCAGGAGCGCATCGACATCCGGTTCGACATCGCGTCGACGGGCGCGCGCATCGCCACCATTTCCGGCGCCGGCCCTTACGTCGCGAAGCTGGCGTTGTTCCGCGCCACGGGCGATCTGCTGCGCAGCGCCGGATGGGGCGGCTCGCTGCGCGAATACATGCTCGGCGATGCGTCCACGCGCGCCTATGAGCGCGTGCGGCGCGACGACGACAGCGCGATCCTGATGATCTCGCCGCGGCGGCCCGACGGTCCGCCGATCCGCTACGGCAAGCCCTACAGCGCGATCGCGAAACTCGCCGAGAGCGTTCACGCTTTCGTCGCGCTCGCGCACGGGCTGCGCGCGCGCGGACTGAGCTCGCCCGAGATCTACGCGCAGGACCTCGACGCCGGGCTGCTGCTGATCGAGGATCTCGGCCACGAATCATTTCTCGAGAATGGCGCGCCGATTCCCGACCGCTATCTCGCGGCGGTCGCGGCGCTCGCGCATCTCCACACGCAGGCGCTTCCGGCGACGCTGCCCGTTCCCGGCGCGCAGGATTATCGCATTCCGCTCTACGATCTCGAAGCGCTGATGATCGAAGCCGAGCTGATGCTCGACTGGTATGCGCCGCAAGTCCACGGACAGGTGATCTCGGCCGCCTCGCGCGCCGAGTTCATCCGGGCCTGGAGCGACGCGCTGAAGCCGCTGCTCGACCATGAGCTGACCTGGACGCTGCGCGACTACCACTCGCCGAACCTGATCTGGCTGCCCCGCCGCGCCGGCGTTCAGCGCGTCGGCCTGATCGATTTCCAGGACGCGGTGATCGGGCCGCCGGCCTACGACATGGCCTCGCTGGCGCAGGACGCGCGCGTCGACGTGTCGGAAGATCTCGAGCTGAAACTCATCTCGCATTATGTGCGCCTCAGGCGCGAGTCCGATCCGTCCTTCGACATGGCCGATTTCGGCGCCGCCTATGCGATCATGGCGGCGCAGCGGGCGACCAAGCTGCTCGGCATCTTCGTCAGGCTCGACAAGCGCGACAACAAGCCCGCCTATCTCAGGCACCTGCCGCGCATCGAGCGGCAACTGATGCGCAACCTGTCGCACCCCGTTCTGTCCGGGGTCAGGGCCTGGTACCAGAAAGCGATGCCCAACCTGACCGGCAAGCGCTGAGACTTGCCCGGCCCGCTGCGCCGTTTCGCGCGCCGCCGGAAAGCTCTAAAACAGAATCCATGCCAGCGACTCGCGCCGCCCCGCGCCCCTCCCGCGCCATCGTGCTCGCCGCCGGCCTCGGCCAGCGCATGCGGCCGATCACCGACACGCTGCCGAAGCCGCTCGTGACGGTCGGCGGCAAGACCATGCTCGACCATGCGCTCGACCGGCTGGCTGAGGCGGGAATCGAAGAGGCGGTCGTCAACGTCCATCATCTCGCCCCGCAGGTCGAGCGGCATGTCGTGGAGCGCGCGCGGCCGCGCATCATCATTTCCGACGAGCGCGCGCTGCTGCTGGAGACCGGCGGCGGGGTGAAGAAGGCGCTGCCGCTGCTCGGCGCCGGGCCTTTCATCGCCATGAATTCCGACTCGCTGTGGATCGAGACAGGACAGCCGGCGCTCGCCGCCCTCATCGACGCGTGGGACCCTCGGCGGATGGACATGCTGCTGCTGCTCGCGCGCCGCGCCGCGAGCTTCGGCTATGACGGCCCCGGCGACTTTACCATGGATGCGCGAGGCGCGCTGGCGCGGCGCTCGGGCGAGATTGCGCCTTTCATCTTCGCCGGCGTCTCGATCATGACCGGCGCGCTGTTCGCCGACACGCCGGACGGACCGTTTTCGCTCAATCTTCTGTTCGATCGCGCCATCGCGCGCGGGCGCCTGTTCGGCTGCGCGCTCGCCGGGACCTGGCTGCATGTCGGAACGCCGGACGCCATCGCGCCGGCGAACGCGCTCATCGCCGCGGGGCGCTGATGGCGGCGCGGCCCAACCTTTTCTCAATACCGCCGGGCGCGCCTTTTCTCGATGCGCTCGCCGACGCGCTGATCGACGGTACGCTCGTCGGCGACATCGGCTGGCGCACCGATCCGCTCGCGGTCGCCGATGTGGCGCTCTATCTGCCGACGCGCCGCGCCGCGCGGGCTTTCGCGGCTGCGCTGGCCGCGCGCGCCGACAGGCCGGCGATCCTGCCGCGCATCATTCCGCTCGGCGACGCGGACGAAGCCGAGATGCGCCTCATCGGCGACGCCGATTTCGCCGATGACGCCGGCGTCGGCGCGCCGGCCGCCGAGCCGGCGGAGCGGCTGATCTTCCTCGCCGATCTCGTCATGCGCTGGCGCAAGCAACTCGATGTCGCGATCACGCCCGCGGCGCCCGAAAGCCACGCGCTGATCGCCGGCGCGCCGAGCGAGGCGTTCGGCCTCGCCGCCGATCTGACGCGCGTGCTCGACCTTCTGACGAGCGAAGGCGTCACGCCGGCGCAGCTCGACGCGGCGACGCCCGGCGAGCATGACCGCTACTGGGACATCTCGCGACGATTCCTCGCGATCGCGACGCAGGCCTGGCCGCTTTATCTCGACGCGCGCGGCCTGTCCGACCATGTGGCGCGACGCGACCGCGTGCTGCGCGAGCGCGCGCGACAGATCAGCGAGGGCCGCGTCGGCGGCCTCTTCATCGCGGCGGGCAGCACCGGAACGAATCCGGCGACAGCCGAGCTGATCGCGGCCATCGCGCGCCATCCGCGCGGCGCGGTGGTGCTCCCCGGCCTCGACCTGATCTCGTCGGACGCGTCCTTCGCATCCGTCAGCGACGAGGCGGAGCCGCATCCCGGCCATCCGCAGGCGGCGCTGGCGCATCTGATGAAGACGCTCGCCGCCGCGCGCGACGATGTGAAGCCGCTCGGCCGAAGCTGCCGCATCCTCGCGGCGCGCGAGCGCGCGCTGGCGGAAGCGATGCAGCCGCCGGCGTTCACCACGCGCTGGCCTGAGACGCGCGAGGAGGCGCGGCGCGCCGGCGATCTTGACCGCGCGCTCGCAGGCGCGGCGATCATCGAGGCCGACAATGATCGCGAAGAAGCGCTCGCCGTCTCCCTCGCCCTGCGCCGCGCCATTCGCGGCCGGAACCGCACGGCCGCGCTGATCACGCCGGACCGCGCGCTCGCCGAGCGCGTCGGCGTGACGCTGGCGCGCTGGGGAATCGAGATCGACGATTCCGCCGGTCGCGCCCTGTCGCGATCCCGACACGGCGCGCTCGCCGCGCTCGCGGCGCAATGGCTCGCGACGCCGGCCGACGGCGCCGCCCTGACCGCGCTGCTCTCGCATCCCAACATCGCGATCGCCGGCATGACGCATGAGGCGATGAAGCGCGCCGCCGCCGCGATCGATATCGGTCTGCTGCGCGGCTATCCGCCGCTCGGCGATCTCACCAGCCTGCGCCTGCTGTTCTCCACGCGGCGCGGGCTCGCCGGAGCATGGAGCGCGCCGCGAGCGGCGCGGCTGCTGTCGGAGGAGGACTGGACGCAGGCCGAGATCGCGCTCGACGCCCTCATCGCCATCGAGCAGAGCTTCGCCGCCGCTGGCGGCGCGTCGGGACGCGCCTGCGTCGGCCCCTGGGTCGCGGCGCATCGGACGGCGCTGATCGCGCTCACGGCGGATCGCGACGAGGAGAGCTGGCTGTTCGGCGAGCCGGACGGCGAAGCGCTGCGCGACCTGTTCGACGCGCTCATCGCGGCGGGCGGAGAGCGCGCGCCCCTGTCGCGCGCTGATTATCCCGGCGCGATCAAGCGGCTGATGGACAGCGTGACGCTCAACCCGCCGGCGCGCACGCATCCGCGCATCGCGATCTGGGGACTGCTCGAGGCGCGGCTGCTGCGCGCTGATACGATCGTTCTCGGCGGCCTCAACGAAACCGTCTGGCCGCCGCAGCCGTCGCCGGACGCTTTTCTCAACCGCGCGCTGCGCATGGCGCTGGGCCTGCCGCTGCCCGAACGGCGCATCGGCCAGACTGCGCATGATTTCGTCGCCGCATTCGGCGGCGCGGAAAACGCCGTCCTGACGCGCGCGAAGAAATCCGGCGGCGCGCCGACAGTGCCCTCCAGGTTCTGGCAGCGGCTCGCGGCCTTCGCCGGTCCGGCCGAGCGCGATCGCGAGAAATGGAGCGACGCAGACAAGACAAGCGCATGGGCGCGCGCCGTCGCGCGCGGCGACTCCTATCTCCGGCTCGCGCGCGCTCTGGACGACGCCAGCAGGGCGACGCCGGTCGAGCGCCCGCATCCTGCCCCGCCGCCCGATCTGGTGCCGCGCCGCATCAGCGTGAGCCGCGTCGAGACGCTCGTGCGCGATCCCTACGCCATTCACGCGCGGCAGATTCTTCTGCTCGATCCGCTGCGGCCGCTCGGCATGGCGGCCGACGCGGCGCTGCGCGGCACGCTGATCCATGACGCGGTGGCGCGCTTTTCGGAAAAGGGCGACCCCTTCGCCGAAGACGCCGCCGAGCGGCTGATCGCGATGGGCGAAGGGCTGTTCGCGGACTCCGGCGTCGACCGCGAACGGATCTTTTTCTGGCTGCCCAGCTTTCGCCGCGCGGCGCGCGCCTTCATCGGCTGGGAGCGCGGGCGGCGCGGCGCCATCGCGCGCCTCGCGACCGAGCAGCAGGCGCAGCTCGACCTCGCTCTCGCCGACGGAAGCGTCTTCACATTGAGCGGACGCGCCGACCGCATCGAGACGCTGAACGACGGCTCGCTCGCGATCATCGATTTCAAGACCGGGCTGCCGCCGTCGCGCAAGGAGGTTCTGCGCGGGCTTTCGCCGCAGCTCACGCTGGAGGCCGCGATGGCCGCGCGCGGCGCATTCTCGCCGGCGCAGACGGGCGCGCGGGTTTCGTCGCTTATTTACGTGCGGCTGTCGGGCGCGCGCAGCGGCGCGTTCGACACCGATCTCACCGCGTCCGGCGGCAAGGACGTCGTCGATCCGCAGACCGTTCCCGAAGAGCATCTGCGCAAGCTCGTCGCGCGCATGAACGCGCTGATCGCGGGGCGTATCGGCTTCACGTCGCGGGCGGCGCCGAAATTCGTCGACGACGAGGGCGACTATGATCATCTCGCGCGCGTCGCGGAATGGTCGCGCGGAGGCGACGAGGATGAGTAGCGCCGCGCCGCGCCCGGAATCGGAAACCACGCGCCTGCAGCGTCTCGCCTCCGATCCGGCGCTGTCGGCCTGGGTGTCGGCCAACGCCGGATCGGGAAAGACGGAAGTGCTGGTGCGCCGCGTGATGCGGCTGATGCTCGCCAAGGTGAAGCCGGACGAAATCCTCTGCCTCACCTATACGAAAGCCGCGGCGGCGGAGATGACCAACCGCGTCTTCGACCGGCTGGGCGGCTGGATCACGCTCGCCGAGCCGGACCTTTCCGAACGCATCCGCGACCTGACCGGCGCGACGCCCGACCGCGAGACGCTGCAGCGCGCGCGGCGCCTGTTCGCCGACGCCCTCGAAACGCCGGGCGGCCTCAAAATCCAGACCATCCACGCCTTCTGCGAAAGGCTGCTGCATCTCTTTCCCTTCGACGCCAATGCGCCGGCGCATTTCGAGGTGCTGGACGACGCGGCGCAATCGGACATGATCGACGACGCCATGGCGGCGATCATCGCGGGCCGCGCAGACGGCGGCGCTGAAACCGCCGACGCCTTCGCGCGCGTCGCGGAAGACGCGGCCGACAAGGACTTCCGCGACCTCCTGCGCAAGATGCTCGACGCGCGCGCCAGCGGGCGCGAGGCCGACATGCGGGCGCAGCGCCAGCGCGACATCGCCCGGCTCGCGGCGACGCTCGGCGTGGATGAGCGTGACCGGGCCGAGGACGCCATCGCGGGCTATGGCGCGGAAGCGTTCGATTCCTCGACCTGCGCCATCATCGCGGCCGCCTATGCCCGCTTTCCAGGCAAGACGAACGATGCCAACGGCGCGTTGATCCAGCGCATCGCCGAGACGCGCGGCGGACAGATGCGCGCCGATCTCGCGCGCGCGCTCTTCCTTACATCGCAGAAAGAGATGCGCGCTCCGGCGACCGTCATGACCGCGAAGGCGCGCGCCGCCGATCCCGCCGCGTCGAACGCGCTCGATGCGGAAGCTGCGCGCTTTATCGCATTGTCCGAAACGCTCGCGGCGATCGAGACGCTCGATCGCAACCGCGCGCTCTTTGCGGTGACGGACGCGGCGCTCGCGCATTATCAGGCCGCGAAGGCGCGGCGGGGCGCGCTCGATTTCGCCGACCTGATCGAGAAGACGCGCGCGCTGCTCGCCAATCCCGGCATCGGCCCGTGGATTCTCTACAAGCTCGATTCGCGGCTGTCGCATGTGCTCGTCGACGAGGCGCAGGATACGAGCGACGCGCAGTGGGACATCATCCGCCGCCTCGCGGAGGAGTTCACGGCCGGCGAAGGCGCGCGCGGCGGACGGCGCACCGTTTTCGCGGTCGGCGACGAGAAGCAGTCGATCTACGGTTTTCAGGGCGCGGCGCCGCAATCCTTCGCGGAGACGCGCGAGCATTTCCTGCGCGCCCATCGCGACGCGGAGCGCCGGTTCGAATCCGTGCTGCTGAAAGTGTCGTTCCGCTCGACGCGGGAGGTGCTGTCGGCGGTCGACCGCGTCTTCGCCGGCGGCGCGCGCGGCAAGGGGCTGGCGTTCGGCGACGGCGGCGTCGCGCCGCACGAGAGCAACCGGCTGGACCGGCGGGACATCGGCTTCGTCGAACTCTGGCCGCTGATCACGAAAGATGCGGGCGATGCGCGCGACGATTATCTCGATCCGGACGGCGCCATCGCCGCCGTCGACGCGCCGGGCGCGGAATCGCCCGTCATGCGGCTGGCGCGGCGCATCGCGGACAACTGCCGGCTGCTGATCGAGAATGGCGATCCGGCCGGACGGCCGGTGCGGCCAGGCGACATCATGATCCTGGTGCGGCGGCGCAACGCGCTGTTCGAGGCGATCATCGCCGCGCTGAAACACGCCGGCGTGCCGGTCGCCGGCGCAGACCGGCTCAAGGTCGCCGAGCATATCGCGGTGCGCGACTGTCTCGCGCTGGCGCGCGCCGCGCTGGCGCCGGATGACGACTACGCGCTCGCCTGCGCGCTGAAGAGTCCGCTGATCGGACTCGACGACGACGACCTGCTGCGCTTCGCGCCGCGGCGTGAAGGCCGCCTGATCGATGCGCTGCGGCGGGCCGCGACGGGCGATGAAAAACTGACGAAAGCCGCAGCTTTTCTCGAACGCTGGACCGCGCGCGCAGCGCTCGGCCCCTTCGCCTTTTTCGGCATGCTGCTCGAAGCGGAGAACGGACGACGCCGTCTGCTGCAGCGACTCGGCGCCGAAGCCGGCGACGCGCTCGATGAATTCATGACGCGGGCGCTGGAGTTCGAGCGCCGCGAGGGCGCTTCGCTTGCGGCGTTCACGGCCTCGTTCGAGGCGAGCGATCTCGACATCAAGCGCGATCTCGATCAGGCGGCGAACGAGACGCGGGTCATGACCGTGCATGCGGCGAAAGGCCTCGAAGCGCCGATCGTCATCCTGCCCGACACGACAGGCAAGCCGGAGGGGCGCGGCCCGGCGCCCGTGGTTCGTCTCGCCACGCGCGCGAACGCTCCGCTCGCAGTGTGGGCCGCCGGCGCTGCGCCGCCGGCCGTGAAAGCGGGACGGGACGCGGCGCGATCCGACACCGAGGACGAGCATCGCCGGCTGCTCTATGTGGCGCTGACGCGCGCCCGCAACGGCCTCATCATCGCCGGCGCGATCGGCCGCGACAGGGCGCCGGACGGATCCTGGTACGCGCATGTGCGGGACGCGCTCGAAGAAGGAGACGCGCAGTCCGGCGCCAGGCTGGAAAAAACGCCGGCGCGCGACGGACAGGACGAGGTCGAGCATTGGCTGCTGCCGGGACGCCGGCCGGAGGGGCGCATTCCGACCACGCGCGGCGGCGCGCCCGAAAGGAGCGCCGTCATTCCCGCCTGGGCGCGGGAGCGCGCCGCGCCCGAGCGCGGCGCCGAACCGCCGCTCTCGCCGTCCCGCGCCTCCGAAGCGGCGGACAGGGCCGCTCGCCCGCTTGACGGCGCCGGCGCGGCTGCGGCGGCGCGCGCCCGAGGCCGCTTCGTCCACAGGCTGCTGGAGCTCCTGCCGGATCTGCCGCCGGAGAAGCGCTCTGCTGCGGGCGCGACGCTGGCGCTGCGGGCGGCCGGAATCGACTCGGCCGCGGCCGGAGCCCTTGTCGAATCGGTGCGCGCGCTCATCGAGGACGAGCGCTTCGCCGCGCTGTTCGGTCCGCGCTCGCGCGGAGAGGTCTCCGTCACCGGGCCGGCGCCGCTTCCGGACGGGCGCGCGATTCGCGTCTCCGGCGTGATCGACAGGCTCGCGGTGAGCGAAACGGACGTGGTCATCGGGGACTACAAGACGGGGCTGCGCCCGCCGCCGACGCCGGACCGCATCCCGGAGCGAATCATCGCGCAGCTCGCCCTCTACCGGGCGCTGATCGCGCCGCTCTATCCGGGGCGCCGCGCGCGCTGCGTCGTGGTCTGGACGGCCGGACCGCTCGCGCACGAGATTCCCGACGCGACGCTCGACGCGGCGATCGCGCGAATCGCCGCGCGAGCGCAACCTTGATCAAGGGCTGAATCGCCAAACGCAGCGCATGTCACGCCTCCGTGACGCGCGGTTGACCCCTGCTACCGCCATACATACGTTCCCGGCGACCAAGCCCGCCAGCCGTTGCGGGCGTTTCAAGCGAGGCATCCGCCATGGGCGCGCAGAAGACGACTGACGCCACCTTCGAATCAGACGTGCTGAAATCGTCGACCCCCGTGGTCGTCGATTTCTGGGCGGAATGGTGCGGCCCCTGCCGCATGATCGCCCCGTCTCTCGAGGAAATTTCGAAAGAGATGGACGGCAAGGTGAAGATCGTGAAGCTCAATGTCGATGAAAACCCGGCGACCGCCGCGAAATTCGGCATCCGCTCCATTCCGACCCTGATGCTGTTCAAGAATGGCGAACTCGCCAGCCAGAAAATCGGCGCGGCGCCGAAGGGCGATCTTTCCAAATGGATTTCCGGCGCCGTCTGACGGCGCCGCGAGGCCGTTATCGAGGCGACTGGCCCGCGCCGTGGCGACACGGCGCGGGTTTTCTTTTAAGTGCGCCAATTCTTCCCGAAGCTTTCATTTTACTTGTCGTCAACGTTAATCCGGCCGCCGCCGAGACCAGCGCCGCGTTCTGCTTCTTTGCTATGCTTACCGGATCATTACTTCGAATTTTCGTAAAATTTCCCGCGGCGGCACAGGAAACCGTCGAAAGACGCCAGATTGCGGCGGGATTGTGGTAACTATTAATATAAATCAAGGCGAAAGGGCGCGGTTTTTGGCGTCGCCATGCGCAGGGCGGGGGATGATGTGGCGCCGGAGTGACAGACACGCGGGCAAGCCGGTGCTAGATGTTCGCAACAATTCGAGTTCCCAAGGACAGACGAATGAAAAAGATCTTTCTTGCTTCCGCCGCGCTGGCGGCGCTGACGACCGCCTCGCTCGCCGCTGACCTGCCGTCGAGCAAGGGTCCGCCGATCGCCCCGATGTATGTCCCGGCCTTCTCGTGGACCGGTTTCTACGTCGGTCTTCAGGGCGGCTACGCCTGGGGCCGCTCCTCGGGCACGATCTCGAGCCCGATCGGCGTTCCGGCGCTTGGCTACGCTTATGACGCCAAGGGCGGCCTGTTCGGCGGCCATGTCGGCTACAACTATCAGTTCTCGCCCAACTTCGTCGCCGGTCTCGAAGGCGATCTGGAATGGGCCGGAATCAAGGACAGCGTCAGCTCCGCGGTTCTGGGCGTGACCCATCGCACGAAGCTCGACTGGCAGGGTTCGGTCCGCGCCCGCTTCGGCGTCGCGTTCGATCGCGTCCTGGTCTACGCAACGGGCGGCGTCGCGTTCGCTGACATCAAGCGCAACGTCTACACCTTCCCCGGCGGCGTGAACCTGCTGTCGAACTCCAACACCCGCGCTGGCTGGACGCTCGGCGGCGGCATCGAATACGCTGTGACCAACAACGTCTCGATCCGCGGCGAGTATCGCTACACGAGCTACAACAACAAGAGCTCGAGCAATCCGGTGCTCAACATCGCGGACGACGGCAAGTATCGTCAGCACGCGGTTCGCGCCGGCATCACCTACAAGTTCTGATCCTCTCCCGGATCGGCGAAAAACCCGGCCTCGCGGCCGGGTTTTTTGTTTGCGCAATCGCGCGGCAGCCGGCGTCGCGAAGCGCTGGTCGTTTATCGCCTATGTCGGCGGGGTGCCGTTAGCGGCGAGCACTTCGCCCGCGAGATAGAGCGACCCCGTGATCAGAACGCGGCTCGGGGCCGCGCCGCGGGCCGCGATCCGCCGCAACGCATCCTCGATGTCAACCGCCGCCTCCGACGTGAAGCCGACGGCGTCGGCGATGGTCGCGATGTCTTGGGCCGTGCGCGTCACGCCGCGCTCGCTGACGACAGGCAGCGTGACGATGTCGCGCGTCAGATCCTCGAAGGCGTCGAGGAAGGCGCGCGCGTCCTTCGTCCCCTTCATGCCCACGACCAGAATGAGCGGCCGCGGTTTGGCTTCCTCCATCTCGGCGATGGCGGCGGCGGTGACGCGCCCGCCGTCGGCGTTGTGGCTGCCATCGAGCCAGAGCTCCGATCCTGCGGGCAAAAGCGCCTGCAACCGCCCCTCGCGCAGCGGCTGAAGCCGCGCCGGCCAGAAGGCGTCGCGGACGCCCTGCTCGAAACAGGCCGCAGGGAGATCGGGCAGGCCCCGCGCATGACGCAGCGCCGCAATCGCCGTTCCGGCGTTGATGTGCTGATGACGCCCGGCCAGCCGCGGCAACGGCAGATCGAGAAGTCCCCGCTCGTCCTGATAAACAAGACGGCCGTTCTCCTCATGCACGGAGAAATCCTGGCCGCCGATGATCGCGGGCGCGCCCACCGCATCGGCGCGCGCGACAAGCATGCCGAGCGGCGCCTCGTCCTGCGGCGCGAAGATCGCCGGCGCGCCTGATTTGAGAATGCCGGCCTTCTCGCCGGCGATCTGCTCGACCGTGTCGCCAAGAAACTCGGAATGATCCATCGAGACCGGGGTCACCACCGTCGCGGCCGGATCGACGACCACATTCGTCGTGTCGAAGGTCCCGCCGAGCCCGACCTCAAGCAGCAGGACATCCGCCGGATTCTCCGCGAACAGGAGAAAGGCCGCCGCCGTCGTGATCTCGAACACGGTGATCTGCGCGTCGGCGTTGACGTCCTCGCAACGGCGAAAGGCGTCGACAAGACTGTCCTCATCGACGAAGCGGCCGCCGCCGATTTCGCCGAGCCTGATGCGCTCATGAAACCGGACGAGATGCGGCGACGTATAGACGTGAACGCGCAGCCCGGCCGTTTCAAGCATGGCGCGCATGAAGGCGATGGTCGATCCCTTGCCGTTGGTGCCGGCGACATGGATGACCGGCGGCAGCCTGCGATGCGGATTTCCGAGCGCCTCCAGCAAACGGCGGATGCGATCGAGCGACAGGTCGATCAGCTTCGGATGAAGCGAAAGAAAACGGTCGAGAAAGGCTGCGGATTCGCTCATTGCTGCTTGTCGCGTCCGCGCTTGAAGGCGCGCGATCGCCCCGTTGGTAACTGGTTCGCGCCGCGGCGAACAGATCAAAGCCGCGCGAGCGACGGGCGTCGCGCGCCAGGGTTACGCCGCTTCGGTTTCCGGCAGGGGCTGCTTCATCATCAGCCGGCCGAGCCGCGCGACCGTCGCCTTCATGTCGCGGCGATGCACGACCATGTCGACCATGCCGTGATCCCTGAGATATTCGGAGCGCTGGAAGCCCTCCGGCAATTTCTCGCGGATCGTCTGCTCGATGACGCGCGGCCCCGCAAAGCCGATGAGCGCGCCAGGCTCGGCGAGATGCACGTCGCCCAGCATGGCGTAGGAGGCGGTGATGCCGCCAGTCGTCGGATTGGTCAGCACGACGATGTAGGGAAGCCGCGCATCCCTGAGCATGCGCACCGCGATCGTCGTGCGCGGCATCTGCATGAGCGAGAGAATGCCCTCCTGCATGCGCGCGCCGCCGCCGGCGGCGAACACAACATAGGGCGCGCGCTTTTCGAGCGCGGTCTGCGCCCCCTTGATGAAAGCTTCTCCCGCCGAAGCGCCCAGCGATCCCGTGATGAACTCCACATCCTGCACGGCGATCACCATCGGCTGCCCCTCGACGCGGCCGAAACCGATCTTGAAAGCGTCCTGCAAGCCGGTCTTCGCGCGCGCTTCCTTCAGGCGATCCGAATAACGCTTGCTGTCGCGGAACTTGAGCGGATCGTCCGGCGTCTGCGGCAAGGCGACGTCAAGCCAGGTCTGCTCATCGAACATCAGCTTCAGCCGCCGGGTGGAACTGACGCTCAGATGATGCTCGGAGCCGGGAATGACCCAGGCGTTCGCCTCCACATCCTTGTGGAACACCATCTGGCCGGTGTCCGGGCATTTGATCCAGAGATTTTCCGGCGTCTCGCGCTTGAACAGCGTCTTGATGCGCGGCGGAACGACGTCCGATATCCAGTTCATTCAGAAACTCCTGCGTCCCAGCGCCTTCCCGTCGTCAGGCGACGTCCGCCTTCGCCGCCGAGCGGACGCCTTCAGCAAGCTCCCTCACCAGTCCGGCGACGGCGGGAACCGTTTTCTCCGTCGCCTTTCCATCGGCGTCGAGCGACGCGCGCAGCGCCTCGACAAGCGCCGTGCCGACGGCCACGCCGTCAGCCCCGCGCGCCACCGCAGCCGCGTGGACCGCATTCTTCACGCCAAAACCGACCACCACCGGCAGGGCGGTATGCTTCTTGATCCGCGCGACGGCCGCGGCGGTCGCATCGAAATTTGGGGTGGCGGCGCCGGTGATTCCAGTGATGGAGACATAATAGACGAAGCCGGCCGTATTCTTCAGCACCGTCGGGAGGCGCCTGTCGTCGGTGGTCGGCGTCGCGAGCCGGATGAAGGCGATCCCCGCCCGCAGCGCCGGCAGGCACAGCTCCTCATCCTCCTCAGGCGGAAGATCAACGACGATCAGGCCGTCGACGCCGGCCGCCTTCGCGTCAGCGAGGAAACGATCGACGCCATAGACATAGATCGGGTTGAAATAGCCCATGAGCACGATGGCCGTCCGGTCGTTCGTCCGGCGGAACGCGGCGACGTCCGCGAGCGTCTTTTTCAGCGACTGCCCCGCCGCCAGGGCGCGCAAGCCCGCAGCCTGGATCGACGGTCCGTCGGCCATCGGATCGGTGAAGGCCATGCCGAGCTCGACAACGTCCGCCCCCGCTTCCGGCAGCGCGGCGAGGATGGCGCGCCCGGTCTCCTGGTCCGGATCGCCGGCCATCACATAGGTCACCAGCGCCGCGCGGCGCTCGGCGCGGGCGCGCGCGAAGGCGGCCGAAATCCGATCGGTCATGGAGATGTCCGGAACCTGCTTCATCATGAGCGGCTGGCCCTAACACAGCGCGGCACAGTGCGGAACCGCTGGACCGCTGCGACGAACCCGGCTATCGTTCATGTTATGTTCCAAGGAGGTCGCGTGATGAAATTGTTCTGGGCCCCGAACAGCCGCGCCATGCGCGCGCTCTGGATGCTGGAGGAGATCGGCCAGCCCTATGAGCGAATCCTGATCGACATCCGCAACGGCGCGCAGGACAGGCCGGACTATCGCGCGATCAACCCGCTCGGAAAGGTGCCGGCGATCGATGACGACGGCGTGATCGTCGCTGAGTCCGGCGCGGTGATCGCCTATCTCGGCGACCGTTATCCGGCGGCGAATCTCGCGCCGAAGATCGGCGACAGGACGCGCGGCCCCTATCTGAAATGGCTGTTCTTCACCGCCTGCATCGAGGGCGCGATCCTCGAGAAATTCAAGAAACTCGATGTGCCGAAATCGACCGCCGGCTGGGGCAGCTACGCGCTCGTGGTCGAGGCGCTCGACCAGGCGCTGCAGAAAGGCCCCTGGCTGCTGGGCGACCATTTCACCGGCGCGGACGTCGTGATCGGCAGCGATCTCTGGTTCGGCTGCGACCTGTTCAAGATCATCGAGAAGCGGCCGAGCTTCGCCGCCTATATCGAACGATGCCTCGCGCGGCCGGCGCTGCAGCGGGCGATGGCGATCGACAAGGCGGCGAGCGAAGCGGCCGCGTCAAAATCCTAGAGCCTCTCGCAAGCGGCCATTGCGCCGATCGCCGCGCCGTGATCAGTCGCACCCTCGCCGCCATATCGCGGGGGTTCGATGACGTCCCTGTTCAATCTGTTTGTTCAGCTTCCCGATCTCGTCATCCTTGTCGTCGGCGCGGCGGCGACCGCGGGATTGGCGCTCGCGATCGCGCTGCTCACGCGGCGCTTCTGGTTCGCGCCGCGCGCGGACCGCCTGGAAACCCATACCAAGCTTGCCGATCTCGTTCACAGCGGATTGCTGGCGTTCGCGGTGTTTCTGCTCGCGCTCGTCCTGTCCGACGTGCGGGCCAATCTCGGGCGCGCCGACGACGCGACGCTGCGGGAGGCTTCCGTGCTCACGCGCCTCGATCGCGAACTCTCGCTCATCGGCGACAGCGCCCGCGACGCGCGCGTCCGGCTCAGGGCCTATGCCGACGCGATCGTGAGCGACGAATGGCTGACCCTCGGAAGGGCGGAGCCGGAACTGTCAGGAAAAGCGGAAGGCCTTCTGCGCGCGCTGAACCGGGACGTGCACGCGCTCGCCGCAAACAATCCCGCCGTCGCCTCGCAACTGCGCGCGCTCTTCGATCGCGCCGAGGATTTGCGGCAGGGCCGGCTGGAAAACGCGACCAAGAGCATCGCCTCGATTTTCTGGTGGATGATCGGCGCCTTTGTGCTGGGGGCGATGGCGATGAACGGCCGCAACCCGGTTGACGCCAACAGCGCGACCTTGATCCTGCTGCACATGGCGGCCATCGGCCTCGTGATGTCGCTCATCATCGTGATGGACGAGCCGTTCCGGGGCGAGACGAGCATCTCCTCCGCGCCGATCGCAAAGGCGCTCACGTCCGGACCCGCGCCGTAGCGCGACGACGCATGCGCGGGGCGCTGTCAGCGCTCTCCCGGCGGGTTTCGCTCGCCGACAGCGGCTTGACATAAGTAGTGATGTCACTACTTTCATATCATGCGCACAGTTTCCGCCGCTGAAGCGAATCGCCAGTTCTCAGCCCTGCTGCGCGCAGCGACGCAGGGGGAGACCATCATCGTCACGTCGCGCGGAAAGCCGGTCGCGGAAATCAGGCCTGTCGACGCGAAAGCCAGTGCGGAGAACGAGCGCAGGCGCGAGGCCTTAGGCGCACTGTTCGCCCGCCTCGATTCCCAGCCTGCGCTCAATCTCGGGCGCGCGTCGCGCGACGAAATGTATGATTGATCGCGGCGAATGCGGATCGCGCTGGACACGACATTTCTCGCCTATGCCGAAGGCGTCGACGATCCGGCGCGGCGCCAGACCGCAAGAACGATCGTCGAGCGATTGATCGATCAGGACGTAGTCCTGCCAACGCAAACGATCGGCGAACTTTACAATGTTCTGACCCGGAAGGCCGGCATCAATCCGGGCGATGCGAACAGGCGCATCGCGACGTGGCTTGACGGCTATTCAACGATTCTTGCAACGGAGCGGACTTTTCGGACTGCGCTCGAACTCGCCTGCGCGCATCGCCTGCAGTTCTGGGATGCGCTGATTCTTGTGACCGCGAGCGAAGCCGGATGCGCGCTTCTCCTGTCCGAAGACATGCAGGACGGATTCGTCTGGCGCGGCCTGACCGTGGTCAATCCGTTCGCGGAGAAGCGGCATCCATTGCTTGCCAGTCTGACCGGCGAGTGACGCTTCCGCGCGTCATTCACGCCAACCGACAGACGTTACGACTGCGGCGGGCGGGAGAAGCCAATCGGCCGGGACCATATGCCACGCAATGCGCTTCAATGTGAGGAGGGCTTGAATCTCTCGACGGACCTCACATCCCGCCGAGATGCTCCGCCACCGTGAAAATATCCTTATCCCCGCGACCGGAGAGATTGATCACCATCAGATGATCCTTCGCCTTCCGCGGCGCGAGTTTCATCGCATAGGCGACGGCGTGCGCCGACTCCAGCGCCGGCACGATGCCTTCGAGCTCGCAGCAAAGCTTGAAGCCCTCCAGCGATTCCTCGTCGGTGATCGAGACATATTGCGCGCGCTTGATGTCGTGCAGCCAGGAATGCTCGGGGCCGATGCCGGGATAATCGAGGCCGGCTGAAATCGAGTGCGCGTCCTGAATCTGCCCGTCCTCGTTCATCAGCAGATAGGTGCGGTTGCCGTGCAGCACGCCCGGCCGGCCGCCAGCGATGGAGGCCGCATGCAGGCTGGTCAGCCCGTGGCCGGCCGCCTCGACGCCGTAGATCTCGACGTCGGAATCGTCGAGGAACGGATGGAAAAGCCCCATCGCGTTCGAGCCGCCGCCGACGGCGGCGATCAGCGAATCCGGCAGGCGGCCTTCCGCCGCCAGCATCTGCTCGCGCGTCTCCTTGCCGATCACGCTCTGAAAGTCCCGCACCATCATCGGATAAGGATGCGGCCCGGCGACCGTGCCGATGCAGTAGAAGGTGTCCGCGACATTGGTCACCCAGTCGCGCAGCGCCTCGTTCATCGCGTCCTTCAACGTCTTCGAGCCGGACTGCACCGGCACCACCTTGGCGCCGAGCAGCTGCATGCGAAACACGTTCGGCTTCTGCCGCTCGACATCGACCGCGCCCATATAGACGATGCATTCGAGGCCGTAGCGCGCGCAGAGCGTCGCCGTAGCGACGCCGTGCTGGCCAGCGCCAGTCTCGGCGATGATGCGCTTCTTGCCCATGCGGCGCGCGAGCAGAATCTGCCCGAGCACGTTGTTCACCTTGTGCGCGCCGGTGTGATTGAGCTCCTCGCGCTTGAAATAGATTTTCGCGCCGCCGAGCTTATCGGTCATGCGCTCGGCGAAATAGAGCGGCGACGGCCGGCCGATGTAATGCGTCATCATCGACGCCATCTCGGCCTGATAGGAAGGGTCGTCCTTCGCCTCGCCGTAGGCCTTCTCCAGATCAAGGATCAGCGGCATCAGCGTCTCGGCGACGAAGCGGCCGCCAAACATGCCGAAATGGCCGGTCTCGTCGGGGCCGGCGCGCAGGCTGTTGGGGCGGACGGGGCTGTTCATGCGCTGCTCGTTTCCTGATCGGCTGCGCGCGCAGCCGCGATGAAGGCTCGGATTTTCGCCGCGTCCTTTACGCCCGGCGCGCTTTCGACGCCAGACGAGACGTCGACGCCGGCGAGATCGAGCCCCATCCCGCGCACCGTCCGGACCGCAGCGCCGACAGTGTCGGGCGTCAGCCCGCCGCTGAGCAGGAAGGGCTGCGCCCGATCGAGGCCCTTGAGGAGGGCCCAGTCGAAGGGACGGCCGTGGCCGCCGGGATAGGCGGCGTCCTTCGGCGGCTTGGCGTCGAGCAGAACATGATCGGCCGCGGCGGCGAAGGCGGCGATCCCGGCCAGATCGGCCGCCGCGGACACGCCGATCGCCTTCATCACAGGAATGGCCTGGGAGGCCCGTATGGCCGCGATCCGCTCCGGAGGCTCCGAGCCATGCAACTGCCAGAGATCGGGCACCACGGCCGCCCTGATGGCGTCCAGACGGCTGTCCGGCAGGTCCACGACCAGCGCGACGATCCGGGTGCGGCCCCGCGCCCGGCGCGCCAGCGCGGCCGCCTGTTCGAGGGTCACAGAACGCGGGCTTCGGGGATGGAAGTTGAGCCCTACCATGTCAGCGCCGGCGTCAAGCGCGGCGTCGAGCGTCTCGGGCGTGGAGAGGCCGCAGATTTTGATCAGAAGCGACATGCGGGATGCGCTACACGCTCGCCGCAAACGCCGCCAGCTCGCGGTTGAAGCGCTCCGGCTCCTCCAGGAACGGCATGTGGCCGACGCGTTCGTAGCGGGAATGGACCGCATGCGGCATCGCCGTCGCGATCTCTTCGGCCATCGCGGGCAAAATCACCTGATCGAGCGAACCCTGGGTGATCAGCGCCGGGATTTTCACTGTCGCGAGCAGCGGCCGGAAATCGAGCCGGCGCTTGACCAACGACAGCCGGACGGGCGCGGGCGTCTGCATCGTCCAGGCGAGCGCGGTCTCGAAGACCTCGCGCTGAAGCGGCGCGGCGGCGCATTCGCGCACGAATTTTCGCGCATTCTCGATCGCCACGGCCGCGTTCGGCGACGCCATCTTCGGCACGCGCCTGAGCAGCGCCGGGCCGAAGAAGGGCAGCCGGCCGCCATTGACGATCAGGGCGCCGATGAAATGCACGCCGGCGATCCTCCCGGTCCCGTGCGCGGCGAGATAATCGCCGATCACGAGGCCGCCATAGCTCCAGCCGCTCAGGATCGGGCGGCGGAGATCGAGCGCGTCGATCACCGCCCGCACGTCGTCGGCCCACAGCGCGCTGTCGTTGTAATGCTCATCGCCGGAAGGCTTGTCGGAATCGCCCTGCCCGCGGCTGTCCATGCACACCACGCGAAAGCGGTCCGAGAGGCCCTCGACCTGCTTCATCCAGCACAGCCAGCTCTGCGACCAGCCATGGATGAAGAGCAGCGGCGGCGCATCAAGCGGGCCGAAATCCATCACGTTGAGGCCGCAACCCCCGCCGCCCGCGACGCGGTGCTGGCGGCCCCCGACCCTCAGGAATCCGTCCCAGTTCCGCGCCAGCAATTCGCGCGGCCGGGCGCTGGCGATGACCGGCGCCGTCACGGCGGCGAACCGGCGCCGGCGCTTTTCCAGACCAGCATGGCCGCCGCGAGATCCTCGACCGACGCGCCGATCGATTTGAACAGCGTGATCTCGCGGTCGCTCGCGCGGCCCTTGTGCGCGCCCGTCGCGAGCGCGCGCAGATCGCCGCGCACGCGATCCGCGGAGAAGGCGCCGCTCCTGACGGCGATGGCGACGTCGCCGCCCTCCTTCAGACAGGCGGGCGTGTCGATGAACACGCTGGCGCGCGCCAGCGCCTCGTCGTCGGCCTCGCGCGTCGCCATGCTGTATCCGCCGACGAGGTCGAGGTGCGCGCCTTCCTTGAGCCAGGCGCCGCGCACCAGGGGGGCGCTCGCCATGGTCGCGCAGGAGATGAGATCGGCCTCCCGCACGGCGGTCTCCAGCGCGTCGCCGGCGTCGACCGCGACATTCGCGAGAAGCGGATCGCGATCGAGCGCGGCGGCCGTCTCGACGGCGCGATGGACGTTCCTGTTCCAGATATAGACATGCCGGATCGATGGGCGCGCGGCGCAGTGGGCGCGGATCAGGAACGTGCTCAGCGCGCCTGAACCGACCATCACCATCAGCCGCGCGTCATGGCGCGCGAGATGGCGCGCCGCATAGGCCGAGGCGGCGGCGGTGCGATGCAAAGTGAGCCGCGCCCCGTCGATGACCGCGAGCGGCGCGCCGGTTTCGCCATCGTTCAGAATGTAGGAGCCCTGCACGCTGGGCAGGCCGCGCGTCGCGTTGCCGGGGAACACCGACACGATCTTGACGCCCAGATAGGCGGGCTTCCCGCCGCTCGCGGTCCAGGCCGGCATGAGCAGCGCGGCCGCGTCGGCGCCGTCGCGCGCGATATGATGGTGATGCCGCTCCGGCGCGACGAGATCGCTCGCGAAAGCCGCGCCGATGGCGTCGGTCATCGCCTGCGGCGTCAGGGCCGCATCCACGGCTGCGGCGTCGATGATCTTCATCCGGCGTCGCCTCTCAGGGGGACGGCAAGGGCGGACGCGCAGCGAGCGAGTTCTTGTAGCGCTCGACGTCGGCGCGCAGCGTCTGCGCTTCGCGGCGCAGGCGGCGCTCCGCCTTGCGGTGACGGCCCTGGGCGAACCAGGCGCCGAGGCCGCCCACGATCACGCCAAGCCCGATCGCCGCAAGCACCACGAGATAAAGCGGCAGCGTCGCGACATAGGCCGGCGCGTCGCGCGAAACCGGATCGAACGAGACCGCCACGGGCGCGCGGTTGGCGATGGAGAACAGGATGACGATCGCGGCCAAGGGCGCGATCAGAATCCATTTCAGGATGAGGCGAATCTTCGCCATGCCGCGGATCAGGCGCCGTTCGGGTTGAGGCGGTAGCGCATTTCCTTGCCGGCGCGGAACTGCGGGGCGAGCTTCTGCGACACCTCGACCTTCGCGCCGGTGCGCGGATTGCGCCCGACGCGCGCGTCGCGGCGCTTGGCCGCGAAGGCGCCGAAGCCGCGCAGCTCGACGCGATCGCCGCGCTTCAGCGCTTCCATGATCTCGTCCAGAATCGTGTTCACGACATTCTCGATATCGCGCTGGTAGAGATGCGGATTGCGCTCCGCCAGCTTCAGCACGAGTTCGGACTTTATCATCGCGTCAGCTCCCGGAATCGCGCTCACTGTTCCACGGCGGGCCGCCAGAGAGCAAGCAGCCCGCCTCCGGCCGACGGCCCGGCATAGAGTCCCGCCTGATCCAGAAGGGCGGCCGCGCCGTCAAGCCCGACGAAGCGCAGCAGCCGCGCGCCCGTCGTCAGAAAATCGAACGCGCCCTCGCGGCGCGGACGCCAGTCGCGGACGCGCAGGTCCTTGTCGATATTGCGATTGGCGACGAGCCAATCGATCGCGTCCTTCTCGCCGCCGAGAGAATCCACCAGCCTGTTCGCCAGCGCCTGACGGCCCGTGAAGACGCGACCGTCGGAGACGACCGCCAGAGCCGCGTCGTCATAGCCGCGGCGCTCGCGCACGAGATCCTTGAACCAGGCGTAGGAATCCGAAATCAGCGACTGCAGCGCGGCGCGCGCCTCCGGCGAGGTCGGCGAGGTTCCGCTCGGGGCCGCCTTGAGCGGCGAGGACTTCACCTCCTCGACCTTGACGCCGACCGTGTCGAGCAGCTTCGAGACGTCCGGATACTGGATGATGACGCCGATCGATCCGACGAACGAATTCTGGCGCGCGAAAATCCTGTCGGCGGCGATGGCGGCGATATAGCCGCCCGACGCTGCGATGGTCTGCACCACGGCGACGGTCGGCTTCTTGGCGGCGAGCTCGCGCAGCTTGTCGTGCAGCGCCTCGGCGCCGGCGGCCGTGCCGCCCGGGCTGTCGATCGTCAGGATCACCGCGCTCGCCGCGGATTTCTCGATGTCGTCGAGCATCCGCAGCGTCTGGCGATCGCCGGATATGAAACCCGAGATGGTGACGCGCGCGATGTGGTTCGCCCCCGTCGCGACGCCCCGGCGCATGAAGGCGTAGGCGCCGACGCCGACCGCGATCATCGCCGCGAGCACCGCCAGCACGCGCCACAGCGTCAGCGAACGGCGCAGGCGCCGGCGGTCGATGATCGTGTCGGCGGTCATGCTCATGGGTTCCATCATCCCTTCGCGCGGACGCGGGCGACGCCGTTCTAACGGGGCGCGACGGCCGCGTCACCTGCGGCCCATCACCGCCCGAGAGCCATGAACGAGCGCCATGAAAAAGCCCGCGCCGGAGACCGGCGCGGGCTGTGCGGACGACGTCGCGCCGCCGCAGCGGCGCGACGGATCGCGCTTACTTCTTGGTTTCGGCCTTCTTGAGCGCGGCGCCGAGAATGTCGCCGAGCGAAGCGCCGCTGTCCTGCGAGCCGTAGTTCGCGATCGCCTCCTGCTCTTCCTGCATCTCGAGCGCCTTGATCGACACCGAGACGCGGCGCGCCTTGCGGTCGAACTGCGTGACGCGGACGTCGACCTTCTCGCCGACCGCGAAACGCTCCGGCCTCTGGTCGGCGCGGTCGCGCGCGAGTTCGGCGCGGCGGATGAAGGAGGTCATGTCGGAGCCGACGAGCTTCACCTCGAGGCCGGAATCCTTCACCTCGGTGATCTCGCAGGTGACGATCTGACCCTTGCGGAGTTCGCCCGCGGCCGCGAACGGATCGCCGCCGAGCTGCTTGATGCCGAGCGAAATCCGCTCCTTCTCGACGTCCACGTCGAGCACCACCGCCTTGACGATGTCGCCCTTCTTGAACTCCTCGATGACCTGCTCGCCGGGACGGTTCCAGTCGAGATCCGACAGATGGACCATGCCGTCGACGTCGCCGTCGAGACCGACGAAGAGGCCGAACTCGGTCTTGTTCTTGACCTCGCCCTCGACCACCGAACCCGAGGGGTGCTCCTCGGCGAAGACCTCCCACGGATTGCGCAGGGTCTGCTTGAGGCCGAGCGAGATGCGGCGCTTGACCGCATCCACCTCGAGCACGGCGACCTCGACCTCCTGGGAGGTGGAGATGATCTTGCCGGGATGGACGTTCTTCTTGGTCCAGCTCATCTCGGAGACGTGGATCAGGCCCTCGATGCCCGGCTCAAGCTCCACGAAGGCGCCGTAGTCGGTGATGTTGGTGACGCGGCCCTTGAGCTTGGCGCCGACCGGATAACGCTCCTCGATGCCCTGCCAGGGATCGCCCTGGAGCTGCTTCACGCCGAGCGAGATGCGGTGCGTCTCGTGGTTGATCTTGATGATCTTGACCTTGATCGTCTGGCCGATGTTCACGACCTCGGACGGATGGTTGACGCGGCGCCACGCCATGTCGGTGACATGCAGCAGGCCGTCGATGCCGCCGAGATCGACGAAGGCGCCGTATTCGGTGATGTTCTTCACCACGCCGTCGATCACCTGACCCTCTTCGAGGTTGGCGACGAGCTCGGAGCGCGCCTCGGCGCGGGTCTCTTCAAGGACCGTGCGGCGCGAGACGACGATGTTGCCGCGGCGACGATCCATCTTGAGGATCTGGAAGGGCTGGGCCTGGTTCATCAGCGGCCCGACGTCGCGCACGGGGCGGATGTCGACCTGGCTGCGCGGCAGGAACGCGGTGGCGCCGTCGAGATCGACGGTGTAGCCGCCCTTCACCTGGTTGAAGATCGTTCCCATGACCTTCTCGCCGGACTCGTAGCTCTTCTCGAGCTTGACCCAGCTTTCCTCGCGGCGCGCCTTGTCGCGCGAGATGACGGCCTCGCCGAGCGCGTTCTCGACGCGCTCCAGATAGACCTCGACGGTGTCGCCGACATTGATCGTCTGGTCGCGGCCGGGGCCGGTGAATTCGCGGAGCGCGACGCGCCCCTCGGTCTTCAGGCCGACATCGATGACGGCCATGTCCTTGTCGATCGCGACGACCTTGCCCTTGATGACGGAGCCTTCCTGGGTGTCGTGCGATTCAAAGCTTTCCGCGAGCAACGCGGCGAAATCCTCGCGCGACGGCGAGGCGTTGGAAGAGGTGGACATATAAATTCCTGTTCGCCTGTTGGGCGGCGCCGGGGCTCGTGCTGCGGTTCATCCCACGGCCGCCGCGCCCTGCGGCGGCGAACCGCGGGGCTCATCGCCCTTCTATAGGCGACGCCGGCGCTTCGACCGGCGGATCAGGGATGCGTGATCGTCCGCCCGGTTTGGATTTGCTTCCCCGTGGAAAGCCGCCGGACGCGACGGCCGGCATATAGGGGAAGCGGCGGCGGCGGGCAAGCGCGAAGGCCCTCGGACGCGCCTCAGACCCGCGCCTCAGACCGGCCCGACCCTCGCCCGATGGCGGGGGCGGGGGCGGGGGCGGATGGACGGACGGACGCATGGTCTTCGTCAAACGCCCGTCGAACGGTTGCCAGGAAACCGGCATGCGCCTTGCCGCCGTCCGGGCGTCGCGGCCGCCGCCGGCTCCAAACGGGTCAGATGCGGCCGGGACTGCCCCATTCCGGGACGGCCCGCCGTCCCTTCGCCAAAGGACGGACCGATGCCGCAGAACCCGATCATGACTGAATGGAAGTCTCAGAACGGCGATCTGTGGGGCGAGACGCCGCAATGCCTGGCGCACCGGCTGCACCAGCATGAGCTGTTCAGCAACGAGGCGCTCGGCGAATTGATCGAGCGCTATCCGCGCGAGCATTACAGCCTGGTCGAATGGGGCGCGCAGGGCCGCGCCCGCAGCGACTGGCGCGAGGGCGAGATCAGCGGCCTTTCCGGGCGCGACGTGATTGACGCGGTGAGCAGGAGCCGGGTCTGGATAAACCTGCGCAACGCGCCCGCCGTGGACAAGCGCTACGCCGCCCTGCTCGACGAGATCTTCACCGAGTTCGAGGCGCGCATCCCGGGCTTCCGCACGCTGTCGCGCACCATGGGCATCCTCGTGTCGTCGCCGAATTCGCGCACGGTCTATCACTCGGACCTGCCCGGCCAGTCGCTGTGGCAGATCAGGGGCTCCAAGCGGGTCTATGTCTATCCGGCCGTGAAGCCGTTCCTGCGGCCCGAGCATGTCGAAGGCATCGCCCTCTCCGGCGTCGAGATGAACATGCCCTATGAACCCTGGTACGACGACTACGCCGACGTCTTCGACATCGAGCCCGGCCAGATGCTGCACTGGCCGCTCAACGCGCCGCACCGCGTCGACAATCATGACTGCCTCAACGTGTCGATGACGCTCGAATATTTCACCGACGAGATTCGCCGCACCCATATGGTGACGGTGGCGAACGGCATCATGCGCACGAAGCTCGGCGTGACGCCGAAGAGCCGCGAGATCAGCGGCCCGTCATTCTGGACCAAGGCCGTCCTGCAACGCGCGCTGCGCAACACGACAATGGTGAAGCGCGAGAACAAGGCGAGGCGCAAGCCAAGCTTTAGGCTCGACCCCTCGCGTCCGGGCGCGATCGTCGATCTTCCGGCGGCGTGATCCGTCATCAATATTGCGGCGCAGCAGAACAATGCTGCGCCGCTTCCATTTTCGGCCGGCCCCAAAAGGCCGGCCTTTTCGCGCCTTTGCGCGTCACGATGACGAAAAAGTGAAGCGCCGCAATCGACATCGCCGCAATTTAAAGTCAGACTAAAGAAAGACAGCGCGTCGTCGGGAGCCATCCGGCGATGAAGCCCGGCGCGCGCCGTCGCCGTCCCAATCCGTATGCGGGCGCGATCGGGATGGTTCGTCAACACCTCCAGGGAGGAGTGAGTGACGCCGACGGATACGTCTGACCCGAGTTACTTCCACAAGGTCGTCGATTGCCAATGGGCCTGCCCGGCCCACACTCCAGTCCCCGAATATATTCGCCGCATCGCCGCGGGCGACTATGACGGCGCCTATCTGATCAACTGGAAATCGAACGTCTTTCCCGGCATCCTCGGCCGCACCTGCGACCGTCCCTGCGAGCCGGCGTGCCGGCGCGGGCGCGTCGAGGAGGAGCCCGTCGCGATCTGCCGGCTGAAACGGGTCGCGGCCGACTACAAGAACGGCGTCGCGGCGCTGATGCCGCGCGCGCCAGACCAGCGCAACGGCAAGCGCGTCGCCTGCATCGGCGCGGGCCCCGCCTCGCTCACCGTGGCGCGCGATCTGAGCCCGCTCGGCTACGAGGTCGTGGTGTTCGACGGCGACGCCAGAGCCGGCGGCATGATGCGCAGCCAGATTCCGAAATTCCGCCTGCCCGACAGCGTCATCGATGAAGAGGTCGGCTATGTGATGCAGACCGGCGTCGACTTTCGCGGCGGCCGGCGCGTCGACAGCATGCGGGCGCTGCTCGCGGAAGGCTATGACGCGGTGTTCGTGGGCGCCGGCGCGCCGCGCGGCCGCGATCTCGACCTCCCCGGCCGCAAGGAGGCTGCGGCGAACATCCATATCGGCATCGACTGGCTGTCGTCGGTGTCGTTCGGACATACGACGTCGATCGGGAAGCGCGTGCTCGTTCTCGGCGGCGGCAACACCGCGATGGATTGCTGCCGCTCGTCGCGGCGGCTCGGCGGAAGCGACGTGACCGTCGTGGTGCGTTCGGGCTTCGAGGAGATGAAAGCGTCGCCCTGGGAGAAAGAGGACGCGATGCATGAAGGCATCCCGATCCTCAATTTCCATGTGCCGAAGGAATTCCTGCACGAGAACGGCCGGCTCGTCGGCATGGTCTTCGAGAAGGTCAGGGCCGATCATGACGAGAAAGGTCGACGCACGCTCGTTTCCACAGGCGAGCCGGACGTCACGCTGGATTGCGACGACGTGCTGATCGCCGTCGGGCAGGAGAACGCCTTTCCGTGGATCGAGCCGGACGCGGGCATCGCGTTCGACCGATGGGGCCTGCCGGTTCTGGACAAGACGAGCTTCCAGTCGACGCTGCCGAACGTGTTCTTCGGCGGCGACGCGGCGTTCGGCCCGAAGAACATCATCTGGGCGGTGGCGCACGGCCATGAGGCCGCCATCTCGATCGACTCCTATTGCCAGGGCGTCGATGTGACGAAGCGCCCGCCGCCGATGACGAGCCTCATCAGCCAGAAGATGGGCATCCATGAATGGGCCTATGACAACGCGATCGCGCCCGACCTGCGCTTCAAGGTGCCGACGCTCGCAAACGAGATCGCGCTGAAGGACATTCGCACCGAGGTCGAGCTCGGCTTCGATCCGAAGCTCGCCTTTGCGGAGGCGCAGCGCTGCCTCAACTGCGACGCGCAGACGGTGTTCTCCACGCCTCTCTGCATCGAATGCGACGCCTGCGTCGACATCTGCCCGACCGACTGCATCACCTTCACCGCGAACGGCGAGGAAAGCGATCTGCGCCAGAGGCTGACCGCGCCGTCGATCCATCCCGATCAGGCGATCTATGTGTCGGATACGCTGAAGACCGGCCGCATCATGGCGAAGGACGAAGACGTCTGCCTGCATTGCGGGATGTGCGCCGAGCGCTGCCCCACCGGCGCGTGGGACATGCAGAAATTCTATCTCGAAATGAGCCACGCGGGGCAGGCATGCCGATCGAGAGCGTAAATGATTTCGTCATCCGCTTCGCCAATGTGAACGGCTCCGGATCGGCGAGCGCCAACCTGCTCTTCGCACGATCGGTGATGCGGATGGGCGTTCCGATCGCGCCGCGCAACATCTTCCCCTCGAACATCCAGGGCCTGCCGACCTGGTATGAGGTGCGCGTCACCGAGGCGGGCCATCTCGGCGCGCGCGGCGGCGTCGACATGATGGTCGCGATGAACCCGCAGACCTGGGACAAGGACGTCGCGGCGATCGAGCCGGGCGGCTATCTGTTCTATGATTCCTCCCGGCCGGTTCCGGCCTCGAAGCTGCGCGCGGACGTGACCGTCATCGGCATGCCGCTGACCGACATCTGCAACAGGGAATATTCCGATCCCAGGCAGCGGCAGCTGTTCAAGAACATCATCTATGTCGGCGCGCTCGCGGCGCTGCTCGCCATCGACATCGCGGAGATCGAAAAGCTTATCGGCGAGCAGTTCAGGGGCAAGGAGAAGCTGATCGCGCCGAACCACAAGGCGCTGCATATGGGTTTCGACTATGCGACAGCGCATTTCTCCTGCCCGCTCGGTATCCGCGTGCGGCGCGCCGACCTGATCGGCGACAAGATCTTCGTCGAGGGCAACGCCGCCGCCGCGCTCGGCGCCGTCTATGGCGGCGCCACCGTCTGCGCCTGGTATCCGATCACGCCGTCCACCTCGCTGGCGGAAGCGTTCGAACGCTATTGCAACAGGCTGCGCATCGACGCCGCCACGGGCGCGAAGAAATTCGGCATCGTGCAGGCGGAGGACGAGATCGCCGCGATCGGCGTCGTGGTCGGCGCCGGCTGGAACGGCGCGCGCGCCTTCACGGCGACCTCCGGCCCCGGAATTTCACTGATGCAGGAATTTCTGGGGCTCGCCTACTTCGCCGAGATTCCGGCGGTGCTGTTCGACGTGCAGCGCGGCGGGCCCTCCACCGGCATGCCGACGCGCACGCAGCAGTCGGACGTGCTGCTCTGCGCCTACGCCTCGCATGGCGACACCAAGCATGTGCTGCTGTTCCCGCGCGGCCCGCATGAGGCGTTCGAGTTCGGCGCGCTCGCCTTCGATCTCGCGGACCGGCTGCAGACGCCGATCTTCGTCATGCTCGATCTCGACACCGGCATGAACCAGCATCTGTGCGAGCCGTTCGCATGGGATGATTCGCGCACGCTCGACCGCGGCAAGGTGATGACGGCGGAGGAGCTGGAGGCGGGCAAGGATTTCGGCCGCTATCTCGACGTGGACGGCGACGGCGTTCCCTATCGCACCTATCCCGGAACCCATCCCTCGCGCGGCGCTTACTTCACGCGCGGAACGTCGCGCGACCGCTATGCGCGCTACACCGAGGAAGGCGGCCCCTATCAGGACAATATGGAGCGCCTGCTGAGGAAGTTCGAGACGGCGAAGCGCTATGTCCCCGCGCCGGTCCTGCAGAAAGCCGCGAAGCCGACGCGGCTCGGCGTCATCCATTACGGCTCGACCAGCTTCGCGATGGACGAGGCGATGGCGCTCCTCGCCGCCGAGGGCGTGCATGTCGACGCGCTGCGCGTGCGCGGGTTCCCGTTCAGCAGCGAGGTGAGCGACTTCATCGCCGCGCATGAGCAGGTGTTCGTGGTGGAGCAGAACCGCGACGCGCAGCTTCGCACGCTGCTGATGGTGGAATGCGGCGTCGATCCGGCGCAGCTCGTGCCCGTGCTCCATTATGACGGCACGCCGATCACGGCCCGCTTCATCGTCCGATCCATCGCCGCGAAAGCGGCCGGCGTGCCCGCGCCGGAAACGCGCAAGGTTCTGTCGTGACCTATCTCGCCAAGCCGAAATTCCATCACCCCGCGCTCGAGACCAACGATCTCGGCTTCACCCATCGCGATTATGAGGGCGCGATCTCGACGCTGTGCGCCGGCTGCGGACATGATTCGATCAGCTCCGCCATCATGCGCGCCTGTTTCGAGCTCAGCCTGCCGCCGCACCGCATCGCGAAACTGTCCGGCATCGGCTGCTCATCGAAGACGCCGACCTATTTTCTCGGCCAGTCGCACGGATTCAACTCGGTGCATGGGCGCATGCCGTCCGTGCTGACCGGCGCCAACCTCGCCAACCGCGACCTGATCTATCTCGGCGTGTCGGGCGACGGCGATTCAGCCTCGATCGGCTTCGGCCAGTTCGCGCATGCGATCCGGCGCGCGGTGAACATGACCTATATCGTCGAGAACAACGGCGTGTACGGCCTGACGAAGGGCCAGTTCTCGGCCACGTCCGACAAGGGGTCGAAAAGCAAGAAGGGCGTCGCCAACCCGGATTCGCCGATCGATCTCGCGACGATCGCGCTGCAGCTCGGCGCCACCTTCGTCGCGCGCAGCTTCTCCGGCGACAAGGACCAGCTCGTCCCGCTCATCAAGGCCGCGCTGGAGCATCAGGGATCGGCCTTCATCGACTGCATCTCGCCCTGCATCGCCTTCAACAACCATGACGGCTCGACCAAGAGCTTCGACTATGTGCGCGCGCACAACGCCGCGCTGAACGCGCTCGATTTCCTCGCCGGTCGCGCGCCCATCACGGCGGATTACGCGGAGGGAACGGCGCAGCCCGTCACGCTGCATGACGGCTCGACCATCAGGCTGCGCAAACTCGCCGGCGACTACGACATCCATGACCGCGTCGCCGCGATCGGCCATATCCATCGGCTCGCCGAGGCGGGCGAGATCGCGACCGGCCTGATCTATCTCGACGAGGACGCGGCCGACATGCATCAGCGGCTCGGCACGGTGACAACGCCGCTCAACGCGCTTCAGGGCGCCGATCTCGTTCCCGGCGCGGCGGCGCTCGAAAAAATCAACGCTGGCCTGCGTTAGAACATGCTGCGGTTTCACGGAACCCGCAGCATGTTCTAACTTATCAAGGCCGCATGATGTTTGCGGAAAACCGGATTCCACTTTTCCGCATCATGCTCTAGCCACGCTTTTCACGAGCGAGCCCGCGACGTCGGAGAGGGTCGGCGCGGGCAGCGCATCGAAACCCATCGGCCGGCAGACGGCGATCGCGGACAGGCCAACCCGCGCAGTCAACATGCCGTTGATGACGCCCTCGCCGAGCTTCGCGGACAAACGCGCCGCGACGCCGGCGCCCAGCACCTGCTGCGCGAAACCCTCGCCGATCGCGATGCCGCCGGTCACCGTGAGATGCGAGAGCACATGGCGGGCGACGCGGGCGAAGCCCAGAAGCCCCGGCCGGCCGCCATAGATCTCCGACACGCGCCGCACCAGCGCGACGCTCGCCGTCAGCACGAAGAGAACGTCCACCAGCGCGCGCGGCGAGATCGTGGTCACGAGCGCGACGCGCGAGGCCGCCGCCGCGACGGCGGCGCGCGCCTCGGCGTCCGGAGTCGCCAATAATTCACGCTCGGCGATCGCAAGCCGCGCGCGGGCGTCGACCAGGTCGGCGTCGATGTTCTCCAGGCGGGCGCGGCCGCGCGCCGTCTCCGGGCGCCGCGCATAGAGCGCGACGAGATCGCGCGCGAGCCGGCGACCCTCGGCAAGATCATCGGAGAGGCGCGCGGCGGCGACCCGCGCCGCGAGCTTCTCGATCCTTGCGGCGCGCATCACGCTGATCGCTTCGCGCAGCAGGAAGCCGACGAGGCCGATGGCCGCGAGCGCGGCGAGCCCAAGCGCGACATAGCCGAGCGGCGGATTGTCCTGCAGCAGACGCCAGACGAAATTCTCGACGGCGAGCAGCAGCGCCATCAGGATCAGTCCGCCGGCGGCGGAGAGGAACAGCGACAGCCAGTCGAAGCCGCGCCGCCGGCGCGGCGCGCCCTCGGCGACCGCGGCCACGGCCGCGTCGATCGCGAACGGGTCGGCGGTCTCCGTCACGTCGACGCCGCCCTGCGCGCGCAGGGGCTCGGGCGCACCGCCGTCGCCGACAGGCGTTTCGATGCGAAAGGCGCGCGGCTTATGGCTCATGCTCACTCCAGCCGGTCGCCGAACAGAAATTCGAAGGCGCGGTCGAGGCGGATATGGGGCCAGGGCGCGGCGAGGCCGCCTTTCAGCACGGGCGGACGGAAGCGCACGAATTCGAGCTCCGGCGCCGGCCGGCCGTCAGGCCGCAGCACGGCGGCCGGGTCGGCCGGCAACTCGCCGGTGAAGACGGCGGCCGAGGTCCGGCCGTCGAAGGTCTCGCCGCCGATGCGCTCGCCCGCTTCCGGCGCGCCGATGATCGTCGGCAGGGCGCGGCCGCGCTCGCTAACGTCGGCCTCGCGCGTCGCCCGCAGCGCGGCGATGGCCGCGACGTCGACCTTGGCGCCGGTCGACTCCGCGCGGCGCGCGGCGCGCTCCACCATCAAGGAGAGAATGGCCTCCAGCCTGTCATGCTGCGTGTGATGAAGATGATCGGCCTTCGTCGCCGCGAACAGCACGCGCTCGATGCGCGGCGAGAAGATAGCGTCGATAAAGCTGTTGCGGCCGGTGCGAAACGCGGCCAGCACCTGTTCGAGCACCGTTTCGAGATCGCGCACGGCGGCGGGCCCGGCATCGAGCGCCGACAGCATGTCGACCAGAACCACCTGCCGGTCGAGCCGCGCGAAATGATCGCGGAAGAAGGGACGCACGACATGCGTCTTGTAGGCTTCATAGCGCCGCTCCATCATCGCCGCGAGCGAGCCCGCCGCGAACGGCGCCGGCGTTAGCCCGTCGAGCGGCGCGAAGGTGAGCGCGGGCGATCCCTCCATGTCGCCGGGCATCAGGAAGCGGCCGGGCGGAAGCGTCGCGACCGCTTCCGGCGACCGCCGCGCCGCCGCGAGAAAGGCCTTGAAGGCGTCCGCCATCGCAGCGACCTGCTGCTCGCCCGCCGCCGCGCCGGGATCGATGGACGCCAGACCCGCCAGCCACGGCGCGGCCGCTTCGCGGCGCGCCGGCTCGCGCGCGCTGGCTATGGTCTCGCGCGACCAGTCGCGGAAATCCTTGTTGAGCAGCGTGAGGTCGAGCAGCCACTCGCCGGGATAGTCCACCAGATCGAGCGTCAGGGTCGATGGTCCGCGAAACCAGCCGCCGACGCTTTCATAGTCGATGACGAGGCGAAGCTCGGAAAGACGACGGGTCGATTCCGGCCATTTCGCGTCCTCGGCGAGGAGCTGGTCGACATGGGCCTCGTAGGGAAAGCGCGCCACCGCGTCGTCGGGCTGCGGCGCAAGGATCGCGCGGCGCAGGCGGCCGTCCGCCATCGCGCGAAAAACCGGGAGCCGACCGCCCCGCGTCAGGTGATGGACGAGCGCGGTGATGAACACCGTCTTGCCGGCGCGGGCGAGGCCCGTAACGCCGAGACGCAAGGTCGGGTTGAAGGCGGAGACGGCGTAGTCCCGCATGCTGGCGAACGCGCCGGACACATCGCCGATGAAAGAAGACGCCATCCGACTCCAGCAGGGCCGCTCAGGCCATGCCACCCGCGGCTCCGAACCTCTCGATCCAGGCGCATCGCTGCGCCGCCCGTTCTCGTATCATCCGGCCGTCGCGTCTCCAAGACGCGCCGGGCGCCGCGCTTAGCGCGGCTGCGCGACCACGCTCCAGTCGCGCGTCAGCGCATCGATCTCGCGCAGCTCCTCGCCGTCGAACGCCGTGTTCTTCAGCGCGCCGACCGCGTCGTCGATATGCTCGACCCGGCTGACGCCGATCAGCGCCGAGGTGACTCGCGGATCGCGCAGCACCCAGGCGAGCGCCATCTGCGCCAGCGTCTGGCCCCGGCGCCGCGCGAGCGCGGCGAGCCCGCGCAACCGGCTCCTGCTCGCCTCATGCAGCGCGGCGGCGTTCAACGAGGTCACGCCGGCGGCGGCGCGGCTGTCGGCGGGCACGCCGTCGAGATAGCGGTCGGTCAGAACGCCCTGTCCGAGAGGCGAAAACGCGATCGCGCCAATCGACTCCTCCTCCAGCGCATCGAGGAGGCGATCGTCCTCGACCCAGCGATCGATCATCGAATAGCGCGGCTGATGGATCAGGCAGGGCGTTCCCATCTCGCGCAGGATGCGCGCCGCGGCGCGCGTCTGCTCGGAGCGATATTGCGACAGGCCGACATACAGCGCCTTGCCCTGCCGCACCGCCGCGTCGAGCGCGCCCATCGTCTCCTCGAGCGGCGTATCGGGATCGGGGCGGTGGGAGTAGAAGATGTCGACATAATCGAGCCCCATGCGCTTCAGGCTCTGGTCGAGGCTCGCGAGCAGATATTTGCGGCTGCCCCACTCGCCATAGGGTCCCGGCCACATGCGGTGCCCCGCCTTCGTCGCGACGATCATCTCGTCGCGATGGGCGCGGAAATCCTGGCGCAGGATTTCACCGAACGTGGTCTCGGCCGCGCCCGGCGGCGGGCCGTAATTGTTGGCGAGATCGAAATGGGTGACGCCCAGATCGAACGCGCGCCGGCACATGGCCTGCGAGGCCGCAAGGGAGCGCCCCGCGCCGAAATTCTGCCAGAGTCCGAGCGAGATCGCCGGCAGCAGAAGGCCGCTGCCCCCAGAGCGATTGTACCGCATGGACTCGTAGCGATCGCCGGCGGGCAGATAGGTCATGGCGCGTTTCCTCGATCCGAAGCCGGTGGACGCCATGCCGGATGCGCCGTCAAGCGCGGGCCGCGCTTCCGATCCGTTCACGGACGGTTGACCGCGCGGCGCTTTGCAGGAAATATAGGAACCCTGTTCCGGTTTTTCGGATGTCCCAGTCAGCCACCGTCCGCACGCTCGACATTCTCGACCTGCTCTCGTCGCATCCGGACGGGCTGGGGCTGACCGGCGTCTGCGACGCGCTGGCCATTCCCAAAAGCGTCGCGCACAGGCTGCTCGCCATGCTGGTCGAGCGGGGCTGGGCGCGGCAGGACCCCGTCTCCGACCGCTATGGCCTCACGCTCAAATTCGATCTGGTCGGGCTGCGCCACTATGCCGGCACCGGCCTGACCGACATCAGCCAGCCGATCCTCGACCGGCTGGCGGAATCGTCCGGCGAGCTGGCGCGCCTCGCCATCGTGGACGGCGACGGCATGCACTGGGTCGCGAAGGCGCAGGGCGCGCCCTACGGGCTGCGCTACGACCCGGACACAGGCTACGATGTCGTCCTGCACGCGACCGCCGTCGGCAAGGTCTGGCTCGCGACGCTGCCGGAGGAGCGGGCGATCCGCATCGTCGAGGCGACGCGGTACGAAACGCCGAAGCGCTTCGGCCGGAACGTCATCCGCACGACGCCGGCCTTCCGCAAGGCGCTCGCCGACACGCGCGCGCGCGGTTTCGGCGAGGC
>MKVY01000039.1:39065-75220 GCA_001899525.1 Rhizobiales bacterium 65-9 | reverse complement strand
GCCCGCCGTCGGCACGCTCAGCATCGCGGGCCCGGCGACGCGGCTGACGACGGAGCGCCGCGCGGCCCTCGCGCAAGAGCTTCTCGCCGCGGCCAGGGAGCTCAGCCTCCTATGGCCGATCCGCGCGCCATCGACGCCGCAACACCGGCCAGCCGCATCCGCAGAAAGGTCCGCCGCCCATGTCTGACGCCGCCAGGCCGCATTACGCCGGCCCGCTCCCGCTCGCCGACGCGCTGACCGCTTTCTCGCTGGTGGACGCGGACGCTCCCTTCACGCGCGACGGCCCGCGCGCGGACGTCGAATATCGCGATCTCGGCCTTGCGAAAGCGACCGGGGGCAAGGTCGGCGCGAAACATATCCGCGCCATCAAGCCATTCGAGAAGGAAACCGGCTGGCACTGGCACGACATGACAGGCCACTTCGTGTTCGTGCTGCGGGGCTGGATCAGCTTCCGCTATGAAGGCGTCGACGGCGACGTGACGGCGCGCGCCGGCGCCTGCCTCTCGCAGCCGGCCGGCGTTCCGCACAATGTCGTCGGTCGCGCCGACGATCTGGAGCTCATCGAGATCAACATGCCGGCCTCGTTCGGCGTGTTCGATGTCGCGCCGACCACGGAAAAAGCGGGCGCATGACCAACACCGCTCTCGATCAGCCGGCGGAGGCCGAACCTTCGCCTTTCCTCGCCTGGCTGCGCAAGCGCGGCGGCATGATCCTCGTCTTCCTCGCGCTGTTCCTGCTCTGGGAATATGCGGTGAAGCTGTTCGGGGTGAAGGAATATCTGCTGCCGCCGCCCTCCAAGGTGTGGACGGAATTCCTCAAGCGCTCGGACACGGTGATGCAGGGCGCCTGGGTGACGACGACCGAGATCGTCGCCGGCTATCTGCTCGCGATCGTCGTCAGCGTGCCGCTGTCGCTCGCGGTGGCGCGGTCGCGCTTCATGGAGGAATCGGTCTATCCGCTGATCGTCTTCCTTCAGATCATCCCGAAGATCGCCATCGCGCCGCTCTTCATCATCTGGCTCGGATTCGGTTTCACGCCGAAGCTGCTGATCGTGTTTCTGCTGTGCTTCTTCCCGATCGTGGTGTCGAGCGTCGCCGGCTTCAAGTCGGTCGATCCCGAGATCGCCGATTTCGCCCGCACGACGGGCGCGGGCGGCTGGCGGCTGTTCTTCAAGATCAGCCTGCCGCAGGCGCTTCCCGGAATCTTCACCGGCCTGAAGGTAGGCGCGGCGCTGGCGGCCACGGCCGCCGTCGTCGCGGAGTTCGTCGCCGCCGATCGCGGCCTCGGCTATCTGCTGCAGCAATATAACGGCAATCTCGAAACGCCGATGGTGTTCGCCATCATCATCCTGCTCAGCCTCATCGGCCTCGCGGTCTATTACGTCGTCGAACTCATCGAGAAGCTCGTCATCCCCTGGCACGTGTCGCAGCGGCCCGCGGGCGTGACCGGCGTCTGACAACATCAAACAAGCGCAAAAAGCATCAAGGGGAGGATGATATGAAAACAAGACGACTGGCTGTGGGCCTCATCGCCGGCCTCGCATCTCTGGCGGCCGCGCCCGCGATGGCGCAGGACAAGGTCTCGCTCAGGCTCAACTGGTATGTCGGCGGCCTGCACACGCCCTACTATTACGGCAAGGAGCTGGGCTATTTCCGCGACGCCGGCATCGACCTGACGATCAACGAAGGGCGCGGCTCGGCGAACACCGTGCAGGTCGTCGCCGCCGGCTCGGACACGTTCGGCATGGCCGATTCCTCCAGCCTCATCGGGCTCGCCGCGAAAGGCGCCGAGATCAAGTCGGTGATGTCGCTTCTGAACTCGACCGGCTATTCGGTGATCTCGCTCGCCTCGAACCCGATCAAGACGCCGAAGGATCTGGAAGGAAAATCCGTCGCGGTCTCGCCCGGCGACCCGCTCGGCCAGCTTCTGCGCGCGCTCGCGGCGGCGAACAAGATCGACATCAACAAGGTCTCGTTCGTGCAGGTCGACCCGGCGGCGAAAGTCGTCGCGCTGCTCGAAAAGCGCGTCGACGGCCTGCTCGGCGGCGTCGACGACCAGTTCTTCCTGGTCAAATACAAGGGCCAGGAGCCGGCCGCGCTGCGCTATGCGGAAAACGGCGCGAACATCGTCGGCATGACGATCCTGACCAAGACCGACCTGATCAAATCAAATCCCGATCTGGTGAAGCGCTTCGTGCAGGCGTCGATCAAATCCTGGGAGGCGGCGAAGAAGAATCCCGCCGCGGCGGTCGACGCCGCGATGAAGGCGAAGCCCGACCTCAACCGCGATTCGACCCTCGATCAGCTCAAGGTCGATCTCGAGCTGCTCGATTCGCCGAACTCGAAAGGCAAGGTCGGGCTTGGCGCCGAAAAGGACTGGGCCGAGACGATCGCGCTGCTGAAGCAGTATCGCGATCTCGACACGAAGGCGGACTGGACCGCGTTCCACACCAACGAGTTCGTGCAGCCGTGAGCGCCCTTCGCGCAATTGATGGCGGGCGCGCGCAACGCGCGTCCGCCGGCGACGGCGCGCCGATCGACATCGACGCGGTGGCGCATGTCTTCCGCCGCGGCGCGACGACGACGCGCGCGCTCGACCGGGTCGATCTCTCCATCCGCTCCGGCGAGTTCATCGCCATCGTCGGGCCGTCCGGCTGCGGCAAGAGCACGCTGCTGAAAATCGTCGCCGGCCTGATCGGCTGCTCGTCGGGCGCGGTGCGCATCGACGGCCAGCAGGTGCGCGGGCCCTATACGCGCCTCGGCGTGGTCTTCCAGAATCCGGTGCTGCTCGACTGGCGCAATATTCTCGACAATGTGCTGGCGCAGGTCGAACTGCGCGGGCTCAATCCGAAAGACTATCGCGCCCGGGCCATCGAACTGCTCGGAAAGGTCGGTCTCGGCGATTTCCACGACCGGATGCCGCGCGAACTCTCCGGCGGCATGCGGCAGCGCGCGGCCATCGTCCGCGCTCTGATCCATGATCCGCCGCTGCTGATGATGGACGAGCCGTTCGGCGCGCTCGACGCGCTGACGCGCGAGCAGATGCGGATCGATCTCGAGAAATTGTGGCTCGACCGCCGCCAGACGACGATCTTCATCACGCACGGAATATCGGAGGCGGTGGCGCTGGCTGACCGCGTGGTGGTGATGACGCCAAGGCCCGGCCGCATCGACCGGGTGATCGACATCGACCTGCCGCGCCCGCGCGACAAGGCTGTCGTGACGAGCCCGAAGTTCAACGAATATGTGGACATGATCACCGACAGCTTCATGCGCCACGGCGTCATCCAGTATTGACAGGCCCCTGATGCTGCAACGTCCGTTCTCCGGCGTCATCGCCGCTCCGCTTCTGCCGATGCGCGACGACGCCGAAATCGATTGGCCGTCGCTCGCGCGCTACATGGCGTGGATCGCGGCCGAAAAGCCGCAGGCGATCGCGATGAACATGGACGCGTCCGAGGTGATCTCGCTCACCGAGGAGGAGCAGTTCGAGGTGATCCGCGTCTGCAAATCGGCGATCGGCGGGCGCGTTCCGCTGCTGTCCGGCGTCGTCGCCGGCTCGACGAAAGCCGCGGCGCAGAAGGCGGAGAGGCTCGCGCGCGCCGGCGTGGAAGGCTTCGCGATCTTTCCGCCGTTCCCGACCTTTTCCGGCGCGCCCGTGCCGGAAGAGATGATCGTGCGCTATCACCGCGCCATCGCGGAGGCGGCGAAGCTGCCGATCATCTGCTTCCAGTTTCCCAAGGGGTGGGGGCCCGACTACACGCCGTCGATCCTGCGCGCCATCGCCGACATTCCCGAAGTCATCGCGATCAAGGAGTCGTCCTTCGATGTCGCGCAAACGATGCAGACGATCGAGGCGGCGAAACAGTTGCCGGAGCCGATCGGCGTCCTGACCGGCAGCGACACCTTCATCTTCGAAGCGATGACCATGGGCTGCGACGGCGCGCTGATCGGATTCGGCGGCATGGAGACGGGGCGGCTCGTCGCCATGAACGACGCGGTTCAGCGCGGAGACCTGTCCGCCGGCAAGGCGATCTGGGATCAGCTCGGCCCGATCGCGCGCTACTGCTGGCGGCCGCCGATTCGCGACTTCCGGCCGCGCATGAAGGAAGTGCTTCGCCTGCAGGGACATTTCCCGTCATCCGCCTGCCGCGAGCCGCAGCTCGGCGTGTCGGCGTCGGAGCGGGCGGAGATCGAGGCGCTGTGCCGCCGTCAGGGAGTGATCGAACGATGAAGGCCAAGGGCGGCGCGGTCGCGATCTGGCATAACATCGCGCCGGCGGGGCGCGAGAACTTCTACGCCTGGCACGGGTCCGAACATATGCCGGAGCGCGTCGGCATTCCGGGCTTCATTCGCGGCCGGCGGTTCATCGCCTTCGACGCGGATCTCGAATTCTTCAATCTCTACGAGACGGAATCGCCCGACGTGGTGAAAGGCGACGACTACAAGGCGCGCCTCGACAGCCCGACGCCGTGGACGCTGAAATCGGTCGCGTCCTTCCAGTCCGTGGCGCGCGCTTTGTGCGGCGTGGCCGCGACCGCCGGCGACGCCGAGGGCGGGCTCGTCGCCACCGCGCGCTACGACCTTCCGGCGGAGGAGGAGGCGCGCCATATGCGCGTCGTCTCCAGCAATCTCATTCCGCGCCTCGTCACCTCGCCGGGGATCGCCGCGGCGCATCTGCTGCTCGCGGATCGGGACGCGAGCGGCTATGTCAACGCCGAGCAGCGCGCGCGCGGCGCGGCGAACGTGGTGCCCGCCGCGACCCTCATCGTCGAAGGATGGGGAGACGAGGCGGCGTTCGCGGCGGTGGTGCGGGATGAATTGTCGCTCGGACGCATGCTCACGCTCGGCGTCGAAGGGCCGGTCCAGCTCGGCTTCTACCGCCACCAGCTCACGACGCGAAAGGCCGGCGCGGCATAGTCACTGCGGCGGCCGCGCGCCCGCCTCGAGCTTGCCGCCGATCGCGTTGGCGGCGCGAATCAGCGCAGCGCCGACGCGCGCCAGCGCCTCTGAGGGCAGGCGCTGCGCCGGCCCGGAGACGCTGAGGGCGGCGGCGGGATTGGACCACGGAATCGCAGCGGCGACGCAATGCGCGCCGGTTTCGTTCTCCTCGAGATCAAGGGCGAAGCCGCGCGCCGCGCACGCGGCCAACTCCTCCTCCAGCGCGCGGCGCGAGGTCAGCGTTTTCGGCGTGCGCGCGACGAGCCGGCGCGGCAGGCCGTCGAGCCGGCTCTCCTCCTTGCGCGCGGAGAGGATCGCCTTGCCGAGACTGGTCGAATGCAAAGGATCGCGCGCGCCGAGGCTCGCCTCCATGCGCAGCGAGCGCGTGCTGCCGACCATCGAGACGTAAACTATATCGGAACCGTCGGCGACCGCGAGATTGACGGTCTCATTGAAGCGCAACTGCAAGCCGCGCATCTGCGGCAGCGCCGTGCGTTTCAGGATCTCGATCGCCGCCTCCGGCGCGGCGACGGTCGCCAGACGCGGGCCGATCGCATAGCTTTCGCCCTCATCGGCGAGCACCACCATTCCCGCCGAGCGCAACGTATAGAGGTAGCGGAACGCGGTCGTCTTCGGCAGCGCCGTGCGCTCGGAGATTTCCGTCAGCGTCAGCGGGCGGCCTTCGGCGGCGAGTTCGTCGAGGAGCTGAAGCGCCTTGCGGACGGGCTTCACGATGTAGCGCGTGTCGAGACTCATGTCAGATCGCCGCCGTCAGCCCGCCATCGACCAGGAGAACGCCCCCTGTGGTGTATCCCGACGCGCGCGAGGCCAGATAGACGGCGGCGGCGCCAAGCTCCTGCGGATCGCCCCATCGCGCCGCCGGCGTGCGCGCCGCTATGCGGGGCGCGAAGTCCGGATCGGACCGCCGCAGCGCGCTGTTGCCCTCGGTCGGAAAATAACCGGGCGCGAGCGCGTTCACCGTCACGCCATGCGGCGCGAGCTCGACGGCGAGCGCGCGCACAAGCCCATGCAGTCCGGTCTTCGCCGCGACATAGGCGGTGATGCCCGGCCGCGCGACGAAGCCGTTGATCGAGGAGACGAGCAGGATGCGGCCGTGGCCGGCCTGAATCATGACGCGCGCGGATTCGCGCGCAAGGCGCCAGCCGGCGGTGAGATCGGCGTCGATCACGCGGCTCCAGTCGTCGTCGGTCTGCTCCAGAAGAGGCTTGCGCACGGTCGAACCGGCGTTGCTGAGGAGAATGTCGAGGCGGCCATGGCGCGCGGCGATCTCCGCGACAGCGGCGCAGCACGCCTTCGCATCGGTCACGTCGAACGCGGCGATCTCGGCCGTGAAACCCCATTCCCTCAACCGGTCGCGGCGCGGCGCGAGCGTCGATTCATCGCGGCCGTTGAGGACGACGAGGGCGCCGGCGGCCGCGAGCGACTGCGCCATCGCCCAGCCAAGGCCGCGCGACGCGCCAGTGACGAGCGCGACCTGACCGGACAGATCAAACAGACGGTTCGGCGGGGATGGACGATCGTCGCTCATGGCGGTCGCGGCGTCTCCTCAGGCGTATTCGACGCGCGGATCGATGACGGCGTACAACGCGTCGACCAGCACATTGATCAGAACATAGATCACAAGGATCACCAGGATGCAGCCCTGTATGAGCGGATAGTCGCGCGTGCTGATGGCCTGGATCAGAAGCCTGCCAAGGCCGGGATAGGTGAACACCGCTTCCGTCACCACAGCGCCGCCGATGAAATTCGCGAGCATCAGCCCGACGATGGTGACGAAGGGCAGCAGCGCGTTGCGCAGCGCGTGGCGGCCGACGACCTCGCGCTCGCCGACGCCCTTGGCGCGCGCCGTGCGGATATAGTCCGCCTTCATCTCCTCCACGAGCGCGGCGCGCAGGAAGCGCGCGAAAATGCCCGACACGTAAACGCCGAGCGTCACGGCGGGCAGCAGCAGGTTGCGCAGCGCCTCGGCCGGCGAGGTCAGCAGCGGCGCATAGCCGGATGCCGACGGCAGCCAGCGCATTTCCACCGAAAAAAACAGGATGAGAAGAATGCCGAGCCAGAAGGTCGGAACGCCAAGCGCCAGCGCGCTCCAGAGACTCAAGCCCCGATCGAGCCATGAGCCCGGCCATGTCGCGCTCGCCAGCGCGACCGGGACGCCGATCACGAGACCGACCAGCGTCGCGGCCAGGCCGAGCTGAAGCGTCGCCGGAAGGCGCTGGGCGATGAGATCGAGCACCGGCTCGCGGGTGTGGATCGAACGCCCGAGATCGCCGAGAATCGCCTTCTGCAGCCACGCCGCATATTGCACGAGCACCGGCTGATCGAGACCGAACTGCGCGGTGACCGCCTTGATCTGCTCCGGCGTCGCATTCTCGCCGACGAGCATGCCGACCGGCCCGCCGGGCACCGCATAGATCATCGCCCAGACGCCGAGCGAAGCGACAAGCAGAACCGGTATGAGCTGGAGGAGGCGGCGGACGACAAAGCCGATCATGGGCGGCCGCCGCTGGCGCCGAGACCGACGCTGACGTCCTGCCGCTGCTCCAGCGCGCCGGCGAGCGCGCGCCCGATCGCATCGAGCGACAGGATCGTCAGGGTGAGCACGAGTCCCGGCAGCACGGCGTAGTGCGGCGCGTCATGCAGATAGGCCTTGCCGGTGCGCAGCATTTCGCCCCAGCTCGGCGTGGGCGGGGGAATGCCGACGCCGAGGAACGACAGCGCCGCCTCCAGCAGGATCGCGACGGAGGACAACACCACCACCTGCACGAGAATGGGGCTCCACGCGTTCGGCAGCACGGTGCGGAACATGCTGTAGGTGGCGGTTCCGCCGAAGGCTTCGACGGCGGCGACGAAATCGCGCTTGCGCAGCGACAGAACCTGCGCCCGCGTGACGCGCGCGAAGCTCGGAATTCCAGTGACGCCGACCGCGACCAGCGCAGCCGCCTGACTGCGGCCCAGAACAGCGATCATCGCCATCGCGAACAGGATGCCAGGCAGCGCCAGCAGCACATCGACGAAACGCATGAGGAGCGCGTCGCGCCAGCCGCCGAAGAAACCGGCGACGAGGCCGATGGGAACGCCGACCGCGCCAGCGATCAGCACGGCGCCGGCCGCGGTGAACAGAGAGGTGCGGGCGCCATAGACGACGCGCGCCATGATGTCCCGGCCGAGCTCGTCGACGCCGAACCAGTGCGCCGCCGAGGGCGGCTCAAGCGACGCGATCAGATCCTGCCCGAGCGGATCAATCGGCAGCGCATCGGCGAAAACGGCGACCAGGATCAGCACGAGCAGAAACAGCGATCCGGCGAGCGCGCCGGGGCGCCGCAGCACATGCCTGATAAGGGCGGCGCTCATCGCCCGCCCTCCGCGAGCGCAGCGCGCACGAAGCGCCGCCGACGACATAGAGGAAAGCGAGCCGCCGGCGCGGCCCGCTCCAGGGGGATGACCGTTTTGTCTTCGCCCCGCCGCGCCGCCGCAGGGCCAGCCATCGGCGCGCGCGGCCGACGGCGAAGCCTTCGCTGCATCAGGGCTTCATTCCAAGCGTGCGCGCGACAAGCATATTGTCGATGTCGAGCGTGAAACCGCTGAGATTTTTCGCAGCGACCATCAACGCGCTGTCATAGGTGTTGGTGGGAACGCCGAAAGCGTCCTTTACCAGCACCTGATTGAGATTGTCGTAGCTCGCCTTCACGTCGGCGCCGAAGGCCGCGTTCACGCGCTCGATCGCGGCGACATAGTCCTTGTGCGGATTGGGATCGCCGAGCACCGGATTGCCCGATGTGCGGTAGATGCTGTTCGTCGCAAGGCGGGACGGAAATTTCTGGATGTTGCCGATCGCGCCGAACATGGCGTCGAACTTGCCGCCCAGCATGGAGTCGACGAACTCCGATCCCTGCTTCATGTCGAGATCGATCTTGATTCCGACGCGCCCCAGCGTGTTCTGAACGATCTGGCTGAGAACGACGGACGGCTCGTCGCCGCCATTCACCAGCAGCTTCCAGTTGCTCATCTCCGCCGCCGACAGACCCGACGCGGACAGGAGCGCCTTCGCCTTGTCGAGATCGAAGGGATATTTCTCGTTGTAGGATTTATCGAAAGCCGGGCTCGCCGGGGCCCAGGGCAGCGCCACCGCCTCGCCAAGACCAGCGTAGCCGACCCGCAGCATGTTGGCTCGATCCATCAGATGGTTGAACGCCTGACGGAACTTCTCGTTGCGAAACGGGCCGCGCGTGCTGTTGATGCGAAACACCTGGACCAGCGGCCCCGGCCCCTGAACGAGCTGATAGCCGGCGCCGCGCAGGCGCACGGCGCTGCGCGCGCTGCCGCCATACACCATATCGACCGCGCCGGATTCGAGCGCCGCCGTCGCCGCGGCGTCATCGCTGAAGATGGTCAGCACGACCTCGCCCGACACGGGCTCCTTCTCGCGCCAGTAATGCGGATTCGCGACGAGGCGGATGCGCTGGCCGGTGACGCGCTCGCCGAGCATATAGGCGCCCGTGCCGGCGGGCTTGGTCTCGACCGTGTCGATGCCGGCCGGATCGATGATGGAGATGAACTGGAGAAGATCGGTGATCTGCTTGTCGGGCGCGGGCGCCTTGAAATTCACCGTGATGGCGTAATCGTCCGCCACCTTCCAGTCCTTGACGATGGACATGGTCGCATAGACGTTCTTGCCGCGCTGCGGATCGGCCGCCTTCTTCAGCGTGGCGTCCACCGCAGCGGCGTTGAACGGAGCGCCGCTCTGGAACTTCACATCCTTGCGGAGCGTGAGGGCGACCGATTTGTTGTCGGGGGCGATGGTCCAGGCCGAGGCGAGGCTCGGAACCGCCTTCCCGTCCGGCGTATATTCGATCAGGCTGTCATACAGATTCTTGATGATCGGAAAATTGACGGTAAGAAACTGCTGCGGATCGTAGTTGTTGATGTCGGCGAGAATCGCGACGCGCACGCGGCCTTTCGACTCCTGCGCGTCGGCGGCCGGCGCCGCGACGAAAGCGATCGCTGCGATCGCCAGCGCCTTGAAAAGCCCTGACGGGCGAAAGTCCCCTCTTTTCATTCTTGCCTCCTCCTCCGAAGCCGAACTCAGGTTGACAGAGAACCGCCGCGACACAACCGCAGGCGATGCGGGTTTTTCATTTTGTCGCCTCCCGCCGGTCGCTTATGGTCTCGAGCGGATAGACCGGCCGCGGAATGCGTTTCCACGGCAGGGTGAACACATCGGACTGGCCGGGGCCGCGCGTGTCGGCCCGGATCACGCGCGACGTGATCGGCGCGAAATACTGGAAGTTCGACGCGGTCTTGAGGACGGCGATCCTGTAGTCGCTCGGCTCGACGCCGAAGGCGCGGTAGGCGTCCGGCACGTTGCCCGCCACACCGCGTAATTCGCTGATCATCATCGTCACGGGCCCGACCTCGAAAATGACGGTCACGCCCATGTCGATCTCGCGCTGATGATTGTCGGACAGCGCGATGACGCCGCCGCCGACCTTGCGCACGACGCCCGTCACTTCCAGCGGCGCGAAGAACGCGGTCGCGGCGTCGCCGCCGAGCGGCAGCGTCACGGTCGCGCCCTCGCCCGCGTCGGCCAGCGCCTTCGCGGCTTTCGGCGAGATCAGCGGAATGAGCGTCCGGCTCGTGATCTTCTGGCGCAGAATCGATTCGAGAATGAGGTTGCTGTCGCCGGCCGCGCCGCCGAACACGGTGTCGCCGGTGTCGCTCAGAACGACGACGCCTTTCGCCTCCGCGTCGGCCATCCGGACCGCCTCATCGACCGGGACGGCCTCCCTGACCTGAAAATCGTCGCGCATCGACCAGGCGAGATCGGCAAGCTCGTCGGCGAGCTTTTCAGCGAGCGCCTGATCATCGTCGGCGACGACGATGGTCGACCAGCCGCCCTCCGCGACGTCGAGCCAGGGCTGCATCGGATAGTTCGAGGCCTGCAGCACGCGCGGATCAGCCTCCATGGCGCGGGCGCGATCGAACCAAGTCTTCATCGGCCCTTTCGACGTCAGGAATTGCTCCTGATGCGACAGAAGCGGAATTTTCCGCCAGGCCATGACAGGCTTCACCTCGCGCGCGGCGATGCGCAGCAGGAGTTCGGTTCCGATCCTCCCGGTGTCGAAGGGGTCATGCGGCTGCGTGCGATGGCCGACGATCGCATCGCAATTGTCGATCAGCTTCTGCGTGACATTGGCGTGGTGGTCGAGGCCGAGCACGATCGGCACGTCGGGGCCGAGAATCGAACGGCACAACGCCGCCTGCTCGCCCTCGACATCGTCGATCCCCTCGGCCGCGCAGGCGCCGTGAAGCTGGAGGGCGAGCCCGTCGATGAGCCCCGCCGCCGCGAGGCCCCTGCGGATTTTCTCGGCGAAATAGTCGTAGGCGTCCTTCGTGATCCGGCCGCCCGCGACCGCGAAAGCCCGGATGATCGCAACCGTTTCGACGTCGCGGCCGGACGCCTCGACCGCCGCGATATAGCCGCCGGGCTGGCCGACGCCGCGCTGCTTCTCCAGAATCTCCGGCCCTTCGAAGACGCCGTAGGCCTCATAATCCTTCAGCGTCGTCGGGATCGGATTGAAGTCGTTGGTTTCCTGAGCGATGTGAATCAGCGCAAGACGCATCTTACGACTCCGCGCCAATCTCGGCGGCCGCGTCCTCGACGGCCGCGAGCGTCTCGTCGATGATCAGGCTGTCATGCGTCGCCGACAGGAACCAGGCGCCGCGCTCCAGCGCGCGCACGCGCCGTTTCAGCAGCGCCGCGCAGAAGCGCACATAACGGGCGCGGTCCATGCGCATCAGGTCACGATAATCCTTCGCCGGCGCCGTCAGGCCGAAAGCGACGTGGAAAATCTGCGGGAAGCCCGTCACGGCGGCCTGCACGCCCGCTTTCTTCAAAGCCGCGGAGATTCCGTCCATCAAACGGCGTCCGTGCGGCTCGATAGCGCGCATGACCTTGCCGTCGGCGAGCGTGCGCAGAGTGACCAGGGTCGCCGCCATGCTGACGGGCTGGGAATTGTAGGTGCCGCCATGCACGGCGCCGCCGCTGACGAACAGGTCCATGAGATCGGCGCGGCCGGCGACGGCGGCGACGGGAAAGCCGTTGGCGACGGCCTTGGCGAAGGTCGCAAGGTCGGGCGTCACGCCAAACACCTGCTGGGCTCCGCCCGGCGCGACGCGGAAGCCGGTAATCACCTCATCGAACACGAGCACCGTTCCGGCGCGCGTGCAGGCCGCGCGCACGCCCTCCAGATAGCCCGGAGCGGGAAAGATCGCGCCGGCGTTGCACATGGCCGGCTCCATGATGACCGCCGCGACGTCGCCGGCCGCCAGCCGCTTTTCGACCGCCGCGAGATCGTTCCAGCCGAGCACCTCGACATTGCCCCAAGCCGTCTCGTCCTGGCCCGTGCTGCCGGGATTGCGGTTGGGATGTTTCGGATCGCCGGCGTTCTCCGGCGTCGCGGCCGTCGACACGAGCACGCTGTCGAACCAGCCGTGATAATGGCCCTCGAATTTCACCACGACCTTGCGGCCGGTGGCCGCGCGCGCCAGCCGCAGCGCCGCTTGCACCGCCTCCGAACCGGAGCCGCAGAAGCGCATCTTCTCGGCGCAGGGAACGAGCGCGCAGAACAGCTCGGCGGCCTCGGCCTCGAGCGGGCTCTGGCCGCCATAAAGGAAGCCCTTGTCGAGCTGCTCGACCACCGCATCGCGGATCGCGCGCGGGTTGTGGCCAAGAATCATCGGCCCCATGCCGAGGTAATAATCGATCAGCCGGTTGCCATCGACGTCGTGAAGGCAGGGACCTTCCGCGCGTTCGAACACGAGCGGATGAGGCGCCATGCCGAGCCGGAAATTGCTGGAGACCCCGCCGGGCATGAACCGGCTGGTCGCGGCGATGCGCCGCTTCGATTCATCGAACGTCGCAAAGGGCTGCTTCGCCTGATTGAAGCGTTGGGCTGCGACGTCAGCCATGACGACGTCCTTCCGGCGACGACGGAACGAGTCCACGCGCGGATCGTCGGAGAGGCGGAAAGATCGACGGCGGAGGGCATATCCTCGTCATTGGCGCGCCTTCTGAATGGTTCCGAGGAAAGGCTAGCATCGGCTTTGACGCCAAACCACGAAAAGTGCGTTTCTCAAGATGAAACCTCTGGCGAGGAGCCGCGCCGCCGGCAGAAAACGCGCAGCCGGACCTCCAAGCTAAAAAGCTCCCATTTGGGGGTTGCGCGCCGCGCGGCGCGCCCGTCAGATGAGCGGGCCGCGCAGGAGTTCGCGCCATGTCGTTCTTCAGGTTCCGCACGCCCGAGCGGGAGGAGCAAGCCGACGCCGCGCGATTCGACGCCGTGGAGAAGCCGCTCAGGAGCGAATTGCGTAAAACCGAGAAGGAGCTGGCCGGCCTGCGACAGCGCCTCGTGCTCGCGCGCGAGCAGATAGCAGCCGCGGGCGGCGCCAAAGACGACCGCCAGCGTCATGACGCGTTTCTCGACGAAGCCGGACGGCGGCTTCTTCGCGCCGAACAGCGTGTCAGCCAGCTATCGCTTCAGGCGGACTGCTTCCGGGAGATGGCGACGCGGTTCGACCGGCTTCGCGCCGATCTCGCGCAGTCGCGCCCGAGCGCCCGTTAACCCCAGGCTCAACGCCGAGGCGCGCCTCACGCGCGGCCGACGCTCGCATAGGCGAATCCCTTGCGGCGCACGTCTTCCGGGCGATAGATATTCCGCAGATCGACGATCACCGGCGCTTTCATCTCATGCCTGACGCGATCGAGATCGAGCGCGCGGAACGCGTCCCACTCGGTGACGATGACAAGCGCGTCAGCGCCCGCGGCGCAGGAGTAGGCATCCGCCGCGTAGGCGATGTCCGGCATGAGCAGACGCGCCGAGGCCATGCCTTCTGGATCATAAGCGACGATCTTCGCGCCGCCGTCGCGCAGCGCCTGAATCAGCGCAAGCGAGGGCGCGTCGCGCATGTCGTCGGTGTTCGGCTTGAAAGTGAGGCCGAGCACAGCGATTCTTTTATCGCGCACGCTGCCGCCGCACGCGGCCACGACCTTGCGCGCCATCGCGCGCTTGCGCTGGTCGTTCACGGCGACGGCCGTTTCGACAAGGCGCACGGGCGCGCCGCTGTCCTGCGCCGTCTTGATCAGCGCCAGCGCGTCCTTCGGAAAACAGGAGCCGCCATAGCCAGGGCCCGCGTGCAGGAATTTCGGGCCGATGCGGTTATCCAGACCGATGCCGCGCGCGATCTCCTGCACATCGGCGCCGATGGCCTCGCAAAGATCGGCCATCTCGTTGATGAAGGTGATCTTGACCGCGAGAAACGCGTTGGCGGCGTATTTGATCAGTTCGGAGGCGCGGCGCGTCGTGAACAGCATGGGGGACGCATTCAGATAAAGCGGCCGGTAGATTTCGCTCATCACCTCCTTGGCGCGCTCGTCGTCAAAGCCGATCACGATCCGGTCCGGGCGCTTGAAGTCGTTGATCGCGGCGCCCTCGCGCAAAAATTCCGGATTGGAGACGACGGCGATATCGGCGTCGGGATTGGCCTCGCGGATGATGCGCTCGACCTCATCGCCCGTGCCCACGGGAACCGTTGATTTGGTCACGACGACGGTGAAACGCCGCAGAACGGGCGCGAGTTCGCGCGCCGCCGCATAGACATAGGACAGGTCCGCATGGCCGTCGCCGCGCCGCGAGGGCGTGCCGACCGCGATGAAGACGGCGTCGGCCTCCCGCGCCCCGTCGGCCAGATCCGTCGTGAAGGACAGCCGCCGCTCCCTGACGTTCTTGGCGACCAGTTCGTCAAGGCCCGGCTCGAAAATCGGAATCTCGCCGCGGCGCAGCGACTGGATCTTGTCCTCGTTGCGATCGACGCAGACGACCTGATGGCCGAAATCCGCGAAACAGGCGCCGGAGACGAGCCCGACATAGCCCGAACCGATCATGGTGATCCGCATGCGTCAGCCGCCTTCGTGAACCGCTGCGCGGGCCTATACAGAAGCGCGCAGGGCAAAGCGAGCGGCCGGAGCCGCCCCTCCCAGCGACTACGCCCGAATCGCCGAGAGGGCGAAGTCGAGGACATGCGCGCGACGCGCCTCGACGGCGTCCTTGGTCAGGAGATCGCCGCCCAGCACGGCCGCCAGCGTATAGGCGTTCGAGAAGGAGAAGAAGCAGAGCGCGCTCACAGAGATGTAGAACTGGCGCGGGTCCACGCCCGGCCTGAAGGCGCCGGACGCCTCGCCCCGCCGCAGAACGGCGCCAAGACGCTCGATCAGCGGCGCATAGAGATCGCGCAGCTTGGTCGAGCGGCGGATGTTGCGGCCCCGGTTGATGTTCTCGTCGGCGAGCAGGCTGACGAACGCTCGGTCGTCGCGCAAATGATCGAACCCGAAACCAATGAAGCGCCTGATCGCCTCGACCGGATCGACGCCCTCCAGATCGAGCTCCGGATCATGCGCGCGCGAGGCTTCATAGGCCCGCTCCAGGACCATGAGATAAACATCGGCCTTGGCGCCGAAATGATGCGACAGGATCTGCTTGCTCACGCCGGCGCGGTTGCAGATCTTTTCGATGCTGGCGCCGTGATAGCCGTTGGCGGAAAACTCGCGATAGGCCGCGTCGAGCAGATTGCGTCGCGTTCTTTCGGGATCGCGCGTTCCGTTGGACGCGCGTTTCTTGCGCGTCGAGGAGATGACCCGCTCCACCTTCCGCGCGGACTTTTTCCTTGGCGATGCTCCGGCGGCGGACGCGCCGCTTTTCTTGAGATTCAAGACGCCCTCCGGGCCTGCCAGCGACCTCCGCCCCACGCTGCTCATAAGACGGCGCCGGAGGCCGCGTAAAGAGACGCTAAGGTCGCACAAAGGATGGCGGGGACCGCGCAAGGGAAAAGCGACCGGCGCCAATCTATCAATCAACCGGATGGTTGACACGATGAGAAACGCATGAAAGCTTTGACGGGCGTCGGCGTCCGTGAGGAGCCGCCGCTAAATGCGCCATGCGAGTGAGACAAGGAGGAGAAGTCTCATGAAGCTCTCTGCAATCACCATATCCCTGTCGCTCGCCCTGACAGCCGCGACGGCGGCGGCGCAGGACGCAAACCGCGTCCTGAAGGTCGTGCCAAGCACCGATATTTCCGAACTCGATCCCACGCGCGGCGCCAATCTGATTTCCCGCGTTTATTCGCAGATGGTGTTCGACACGCTATATGCGCTCGACAAGGATCTCACGCCGCAGCCGATGATGGTCGACAAGAAGACCGTCAGCGAAGACGGGCTGACCTACACGTTCACGCTGCGCCAGGGCCTCAAGTTTCACGACGGCTCGCCGGTGACGACGCGCGACGTCGTCGCCTCCATCGAGCGGTGGATGAACGGAACATCGATCGGCGGGCAGCTCAAGTCCCGTCTCGCATCGCTGACGTCGGTGGACGATCTCACCTTCAAGCTCGTTCTCAACCAGAAATTCGGTCTGGTCGAATTCATGCTCGCCGGTCCGGGCGCGCCCATCGCCGCGATCATGCGCGAAGCGGACGCCAAGCGGCCCGACAATGTTCCGCTCACCAATCCGATCGGCTCCGGGCCGTTCAAATATGTCGCCAGCGAGCGTCAGGCCGGCGCCCGCGCGGTCTTCGAGCGCAATCCCGATTATCTCGTCCGCTCCGAACCGGCGAACGGGCTGGCCGGCGCGCGCAACGTGAAGGTCGATCGCGTGGAATGGACGATCATGCCGGACGCCACCACGGCCGCGAACGCGCTCGCGACCGGCGAGGTCGATTTCTGGGACACGGTCGGACCCGATCTGACGCCGTTCCTGCGCAAGCGCGGCGTCACCGTGCGGCGCACGGCCTCGCTGCCCACGGTCGCGTTCGTCAGGCCGAACTTCCAGCTTCCGCCTTTCAACGACGTGCGCGCGCGGCAGGCCCTCGCGCTGCTGATCGACCAGGACGAAATGATGCCGGCGGTGGCGGGCGACGACGGCAAGTGGGAGCACTGCTATTCGTTCAGCATCTGCGGATCGGTCTATGGCACCGAATCCGGATCGGAGCCCTATCGCAAGGTCGATATTCCGAAGGCGAAGAAGCTCCTGGCGGAAGCGGGATACAAGGGCGAGACTCTCATCCTCATCGGCACGCCGCAGCTCGCGCCGATCAATGCGATGACGCAGATTCTGGCGCGGCGTCTTCAGGAGGCCGGCGTCAAGGTCGACGTGCAGATGACGGACTTTCCCGGCATGCTGCAGCGGATCAACCAGCGCAATCTGCCGATCGGCTCGGGCGGCTATAATCTCTTCGCCTACTACGCCGTGGGAACCTCTTGGTTTCATCCGCTGACCAACGTGTCGCTTGACCTGAACTGCGAAGGTAAAAGCTGGCCGGGCTTTCCCTGCGATCCCGAGGGCGAGAAGCTGCGCCAGGCTTTCCTCGCGGCGCCGGACGAGGCCGCGCGCAAGACCGCGTTCGAGGCCTTCCAGAAGCGCATGTGGGACTTCATCCCCTACGTGCCGGCGGGACAGTTCGACGTCGTGAACGCCTACAGGCCCAACATCAGCGGCGTGCTCGACTCCTACTTCCTCGCCTACTGGAACATCGAGAAGAAATAACGCGCCTGCGCGACAACGGAATTCAGAAAGGAGCCTAGCAATGGCGATACCAACCCGTGAAGTCAGCAAGGAGGAGATGCTCAGCCGCGTCGCTTTCTTCAAGGATATGAAGCCGAGCAAGCGGCCTCTCATCGACGCGGTGCTGCCGCAGTTCGAGCGCGAGATCTACAGCATCATCGGCAATGGGGTCATGGAGGATCCCGACGTGCGTCCGCCGATCACCGCGGCCGACGGCTTCAACCTGTCGATCGTCAAGGCCGGTCCCGGCAAGGGCACCGGGCTTCACAACCATACGACGGTCGAGTGCTTCATTCCGCTGACCGGCACATGGTCGATCCACTGGGGCGACAAGGGCGAAAACGAGGTCATCTTGAATCAGTATGACGTCGTCTCCGTGCCGATCCATGTGATGCGCGGATTCCGCAATGTGAGCGATCAGGAGGGGCTGCTGCTCGTCGTTCTCGAAGGCAGCGATCCGGGCCGCGTGGAGTGGACCGGCAAGGTGCTTGACGCGGTGCGCGAGAAGGGTTTCGACTTGGACGCGCGCGGCAAGATCGCGGAAATCGCAAAGAGCTGACCAGCGACCATGACGACCGACGACATCTGCTGGCTGCCTGCGACTGAACTCGCCGCAGCGATCGCAACCAAAAAGCTGTCGCCGGTCGAGGTCGTGAACGCGACCCTCGATCGCGCCGAACGATTTCAGCCCACGCTGAATCTGTTCAGCGAGATCACCGCGGATACAGCGCGCGCCGCGGCGCGGCGCGCGGAAGAGGCCGTCATGAGCGGCGCGTCGCTCGGGCCGCTGCATGGCGTGCCCGTGACGATCAAGGACAATGTGGCGGTCGAGGGTTTCCGGTTCGCCAACGGCTCGGCCGCGATGAAGGATTTCATCGCGCCTTCCCACGCCGAGGTCTCGGCGCGCACGCTGAAAGCCGGCGCGATCATGATCGGCAAGACCAACCTGCCGGAATTCGCGCACAAGGTGCTGACCGACAGCCCCGCCTTCGGCGTCACGCGAAGCCCGTGGGATCTCGACCATACGCCGGGCGGATCGAGCGGCGGCGCGAGCGCGGCGCTCGCGGCCGGCGTCGCTCCCATCGCCATCGGCACGGACGGCGGCGGCTCGATCCGCTGCCCGGCCTCCTGCGCCGGCGTGAGCGGCATCAAGGCGACGCTCGGGCGCATTCCCAACGAGACCTTCGCGGACGCCTTCGGCAATTACGCCTTTGTCGGGCCGATGGCGCGCACGGTGGACGATGTGGCGCTGTATCTCTCCGTCATGGCGGGGCCCGTCGCAGGCGATCCCTACAGCATCGGCGCGCCGCCGCTCGACAGCTCACCGCTGACGCGCGACGATGTGAAGGGGCTGCGCATCGGCTGGATTGAGCATTTCGGCCGCTACCGCACCGAGAGCGAGGTCGCCGCCTTGACCGGCGCCGCCGTCGCCGCCCTCGAAAGCCGGGGCGCGATCGTCGAACCGCTGCGGGACGACTGCTTCAACGATCTGTTCGACACCTATGTCGTGATCGCCACCACAGCGCATACGGCGCGGCTGTCAGCGTTCGCGGACCAGCTGGGCGACGGGATGACGCCGTCGCTGCGCGAGAGCATCGCGAAGGGGCAAGGCTATTCCACAACCGACCTGCTGCGCGCCGTCGACCGCCGCACGCAGTTCTATCGCGCGATGCAGGCTCTGTTCGAACGTTTCGACCTCATCGTGACGCCGACGATGACAGCGCCGCCGAAAAAGCTCGACGCCGGCGGCTCCGTGGCGACCGAGATGTATGCGGAATGGGCCGCCCCGCTCTATCCGTTCAACCTGACGGGGCATCCAGCGGCGTCGTTCCCGGCCGGATTCACGCGCGACGGGTTGCCGGTCGGCCTGCAGGTCGTAGGCCCCTGGTTCGCCGAGCGGCGCATCCTGAGCGCGGGAGCGGCGCTCGAAGCAGCGACGGACTGGGCGAAGAAGCGGCCGCCGGCGCCCTTCAACTGAGCGCCGGCGCGGCTCCCGCCGCGCTCCGGGACTTGCTTTGCGCGGATGGACGCGCGACCTTGGGAAGGATGCGGACGGCTGATGGCGAGCTACATTCTCCGGCGTGTTCTCGCGACCATCCCGGTGATGGCGTTCGTCGCGTTCTTCGTCTTCAGCCTCCTCTTCGTCGCGCCGGGCGATCCCGCCGCCCTGATCGCCGGCGACCAGGCGACGCCCGAGGACATCGAGCGGGTGCGGCTGCGGCTCGGGCTCGACCGCCCCTTCCTCACGCAGTTCGCCGACTGGGTCTGGCGGCTGCTTCACGGCGATCTCGGATCGTCGATCTTCACCAACACCTCAGTCTCGGAGATGATCGGACAGCGGATCGAACCCACCTTGTCGCTGATGGCGCTCACGCTTCTGCTCGCGATCGCGGTCGCGGTGCCGCTCGGCGTCGTCGCGGCCTGGAAAGCGGGCCGGTGGATGGATCGCACGGTGATGATCATCGCCGTGTTCGGCTTCTCGATCCCCGGCTTCGTCGTCGGCTACGCCTTCGCCTATGTGTTCGCGCTCGAACTCGACTGGCTGCCGGTGCAGGGATACACGCCCCTGTCCCACGGCGTCTGGCCCTGGCTGCGCAACCTGATCCTGCCGGCGACGTCGCTCGGCCTCGTCTATATCGCGCTGATCGCGCGCATCACGCGCGCCACCATGCTTGAGACGCTGCAGCAGGACTATGTCCGCACCGGGCGCGCGAAAGGCCTCGGACAGATCCGGATTCTTTTCGTGCATGCGCTGAAGAACGCGTCGGTCCCGATCGTCACCGTCATCGGCATCGGCATCGCGCTGCTGATCGGCGGCGCGGTGGTGACCGAAAGCGTGTTCGCCATTCCCGGCGTCGGGCGGCTGACGGTGGACGCCATCCTGCGGCGTGATTTTCCCGTGATCCAGGGCGTGGTGCTGCTGTTCAGCTTCGCCTATGTCCTGATCAATCTCGCCATCGACATTTTCTACACGCTGCTCGACCCGAGGATCCGCTATTGAGCGCGCTCGTCAACACCGCGCGCGGCGAGACGGTCGCCGTCGAGCGCGCGACGCGCGGACGCGCCGCGAGAGCGTGGCGGCTGGCGCGCGCCTATCCCACGGCGACGGTGGGCGCGATTCTGCTGGCGCTGCTCGTCGCCGTCGCCATTTTCGCGCCGTTTCTGGGGACGACGGATCCGGCGGCGCTGATGCCGGCGCGGCGCGCCCGCGTTCCCTCGGCCGCGAACTGGTTCGGAACCGACCTGCTCGGCCGCGACCTTTATTCGCGCGTCATCTACGGAACGCGCGTGTCGCTGATGGTGGGATTTTCGGTGGCGTTCATCGCCACGGCGATCGGGCTCCTGATCGGACTGACGGCCGGCTTCATCCGGGCGGTGGACAACACCGTGATGCGCGCCATGGACGGGCTGATGTCGATTCCCTCGATCCTGCTCGCGGTGGCGCTGATGGCGCTGACCCGGGGCAGCGTCGGCAACGTCATCATCGCGATCACGATCGCCGAGATTCCGCGCGTCTCGCGCCTGGCCCGCAGCGTCACCCTGTCATTGCGCGAACAACCCTTCATCGACGCAGCCGTCTCCATCGGCGCGCGCACGCCGACGATCATGTTCAAGCATGTGCTTCCCAACACGCTGGCGCCGCTGATGGTCCAGGCGACCTATATCTGCGCCAGCGCGATGATCATCGAGGCGATCCTCTCCTTCATCGGGGCGGGAACGCCGCCGAACATTCCGTCCTGGGGCAACATCATGTCCGAGGGACGGGCGCTGTGGCAGGTCAAGCCTTACATCATCCTGTTTCCGGCCGCCTTCCTCTCGCTCGCGGTTCTCGCGGTCAATCTGCTGGGCGACGGGCTTCGGGACGCGCTCGATCCGAAGATGGCCCGCAATCTGTGACGCCGAAAGCGGCGCCGCAGCACGCTGGACAGGGGACGGCGCATCCCGCACATTAGGGCGAAGCCGCCGCGCCAAGAGCGCGGCTTTCCATAAACGCATGAGGGGAATGACTTGTCGACGCCGCCCGTTCTGTCCGTTTCCAACCTGACCACGTCATTCTGGCGGGACGGCTTATGGCGCCCGGTCGTCCGCGGCGTGTCCTTTGACGTCGCCCCGAAGGAAGTCGTGGCCGTCGTCGGCGAATCGGGCTCGGGAAAGAGCGTCACCGCCCTGTCGATCATGCGGCTGGTGCCGGAGACGAACGGCAAGATCGAAGGCAAGATTTCTCTCGCCGGTCGCAGCCTGCTCGACCTGCCGGAGCCCGAGATGCGGAAGGTGCGCGGCAACGAGGTCGCGATGATCTTCCAGGAGCCGATGACGAGCCTCAACCCGGTGCTCACCATCGGCTTCCAGATCGCGGAGGCGCTCATCCTCCATCGCGGCATGTCGCGCGCGGAAGCGGAGGCGGAGACGATCCGCCTGCTTGAAAAGGTGCGCATCCCCGCCGCGAAATCGCGCTTCCATGAATATCCGCACCGCTTCTCCGGCGGCATGCGCCAGCGCGTGATGATCGCGATGGCGCTGGCGTGCAAGCCGAAGCTGCTGATCGCGGACGAGCCGACGACGGCGCTCGACGTCACAATTCAGGCGCAGATCCTCGACCTCATCAAGCTGCTTCAGCATGAGGAAGGCATGGCGGTGCTCTTCATCACGCACGACATGGGCGTGGTGGCGGAAATCGCCGACCGCACGGTCGTCATGTACAATGGCGAGGCGGTCGAACAGGGCCGAACCGAGGACATTTTCGCGCATACGAAGCACCCCTACACGCGCGCGCTCCTGTCCTCCGTGCCGAAACTCGGCTCGATGCACGGCCATGCCCGTCCGATGCGCTTTCCCGTGGTCGACAAGACGACCGGCGAATCCGACGTTCCGGAGGAAACGCCGGACACGGTGGCGGCGGCCGAACGGCCGGTGCTCGAGGTCCGGAATCTCGTCACGCGCTTCGACATCCATTCCGGCATCCTGGGCGGCGTATCCGGCCGGGTCCATGCCGTGGAGGACGTCTCCTTCAGCCTGCATGCGGGCGAGACGCTGGCGCTCGTCGGCGAGTCGGGCTGCGGCAAATCAACGACCGGCCGCTCCATCATGCGGCTGATCGAACCCAAGAGCGGCTCCATCGTCATCGACGGCGAGGACGTGCTCAATCTCGGGAAGAGCGCGCTGCGCGACATGCGACGCCGCGCGCAGATGATCTTCCAGGACCCCTTCGCCAGCCTCAACCCGCGCCTCAGCGTCGGCGCGGCGATCGCCGAACCGCTGCTCGTGCATAAGCTCGCCACTCGCTCCCAGGCGCGCGACAAGGTGGCGGACCTCCTGCGGCGCGTCGGCCTTCAGCCCGAGATGGCGCAGCGCTTCCCGCACGAGTTCTCCGGCGGCCAGCGCCAGCGCATCTGCATCGCGCGCGCGCTGGCGCTCCAGCCGAAGCTGATCGTCGCCGACGAATCGGTCTCGGCGCTCGACGTGTCGATCAAGGCGCAGGTCATCAACCTGATGCTTGATCTGCAGGCGAGCATGCGCCTGGCCTATCTGTTCATCTCGCACGACATGGCCGTGGTCGAACGCGTGGCGCACCGCGTGGCGGTGATGTATCTCGGCGAGATCGTCGAGATCGGACCTCGCGCCTCGATATTCGACAATCCGCAGCATCCCTACACGAAGCGGTTGATTGCGGCGGTGCCGATCCCCGACCCGACGCGGCGGAGTGAGAAGCGCTCGGTCTCCAACGACGAGATCAAGAGCCCGGTGCGCGCGCCGGACTACATCCCGCCGATCCGGCAATATCGCGAAGTGTCTCCCGGTCATGTGGTGCAGGTTTGGGGACCGGAATGGGAGAAGAGCGAGCCGGTCAAGGCCGCGGCGTAAGCCCGGCTTAACGCGGGCGGCGCAAAACGCCGCCCGTCGGGCCCCGTCGAACCCTGTTGGCGATGGGCTCCGCTCATCGCCGCTCGCCCGGCGACCGATCAGTCATCGACGCCTGCGCCCGGCGCCGGCGCAACGCTCCGGGGCCTCAGCCTGTAATTTCTTTGGTTCCGTCAGGTCGTGGGGCCGGACGCGTCCGGCCGCCGCCAGTCGCCGGCGGCGAGAATCGCCTCGATCAACAACTGCGTCTCCAACGCCTCCTCGCCGCTGACGAGGGGCGGCCGCCCCCGCTCCACCGCGTCGATAAAATCCGCGATCAGCGCGCGATGCGCGTCATGCGGGAAATCCATGATGTTCGCGCCGGCCCCCGTGCCGCCCTCGGCCTCGACGACCTCCTTCGCTCCGGTCAGGTCGGTGATCGTCAGCGCGCCGCCGCCCAGAACCGCGCTCGCTTTCGTTCCGATGATCTCGATGCGTTCGGGCGATCCCGGAAAGAACGCCGTGGTCGCCTGGATAACGCCAGGCGCGCCGTTGCGGAGCCGGACGAGGGCGTTGGCCAGATCCTCGCCTTCCATGCGGTGCAGCGGCGTGCGCGCGACCTGCGCGCTGTCGACCTTGCTCACGCCGACGAGCGAGCGAAACAGATCGATGGTGTGGATCGCCTGCGTGATCAGCACGCCGCCGCCGTCGCGCGCATAGGTTCCGCGGCCGGGCTCGTCATAGTAGCTCTGCGGGCGCCACCAAGGCGCCGCCATCGCGGCCCAGGCGATCTCGCCCAGCGCGCCTTCGTCGATGCGCCGCCGAAGGCGCAGCGACGCCTCGCGGAAGCGATGCTGCAGGACGACTCCCAAGGTTCGCCCCGCCCTGCGCGCCGCATCGACCATGCGCTGGCCCCGCTCGGCCGTCACATCGATCGGCTTCTCGACCAGCACGTGCTTGCCGTGGGCGAAGCAGCGCTCGGCGACCGCGAGATGCGCGTTCGGCGGCGTCAGCAGGATGATCGCCTGGATCGACGGGTCCGCGATCAGCCCGTCGATGTCGGTCGAAACCGGCAGCGGAAATTTTTTCGCGAAAGCCTGCGTGCGCTCGACGCTACGCGAGGCGACGGCGACAACCTCGACGCGGTCGAAAAGGTCGAGCAGGCTTTTCGCATGCGGCTCGACGGCGGGACCGGCGCCGATGACGGCGAGGCGAAGACGCGACATGGCTGACCCTCAAGCCTTGCAATGATCGGCCGGCAGCCAGCCGCGATAAAGCGGATGATCCGGGCCGATGGGAAAGTCGACGGCCTCGCCCGTCCGCGCGGAATGATAGATCGCGGTGATCAGCTCCAGCGACGCGCGCGCGTCCGCGAGCGTCACGGGCAGGTCTCCGCCCTTCGTCAGCGCCTCATGCATGCGCTCGAACTGACCTTCAAAGAATTCGCGCTGCGGCTTGAAGTCCTTCAGCGCGACATCGATCAGCGCCTGCTTGTCGGGCCAGATGCTGACGAAGGTCCATGGATCGCGCGAGGGGCGATAGGGATCGAGATTGCTTTCCGCGGTGACGTCGCTGAAGGCGAAGCGCAGCCGTGAAATCTGCGTCGCCGAACCCAGGGTCGCGGACAGGGTGGCGAGCGAGCCGTTCTCCATCTCCACCGACACGGCCGCGCAATCCTCGACCTCGATCTTGTTCACCCGCGTCGCCACGCGGGCGAACAGGCGACGGATCGGCCCGTTGATGTAGGATAGCATGTCATGGGAATGAATCGCCTGCGTGAGGCAGACGCCGCCCATCTCGGTCGCCCATTTTCCACGCCATTGCGTCGCATAGTAATCGGCGCCGCGAAACCAGGCGGTCTCGATCGTCGTCAGATAGGGCGTTCCGACAAGGCCGCGGTCGGACAGATATTTCAGCCTCTGCAAGCCGTTGCCAAAACGATACTGAAAGATGGGCATGATGCGCCCGCTCGATTCCCTTTCGAGAACCGCCAGCCGATCGACGTCGGCCAGCGAGCCGACGAGCGGCTTCTCGCACACCACATGCTTGCCCGCGGCGAGCGCGCTGGCGATCAGCCCGAAATGCGCGTGGGGCGGCGTGCAGATGTCGACGATGTCTAGACCGTCGAGCCGGAGCAGTTCCGCATAATCCTTCAAGCGATGCGGCGCGCCGAAGCGCCGCGCGGCCTCCTCCAGACGCGCATCGTCGAGATCGCAGACCGCCGCGATCTCGAACAGGTCCGGCAGCTTCGCATAGGCCTCGGCGTGCTGGCCGCCGATTCCGAGCCCGACGATCGCGACCTTGAGGCGCCGGCTCATGTCACCGCTCCGAGACGGACGGCCTTGGCCTCGGCGGTCAGAGCGAGCTCCGTCGCCAGATAACAATGCGCCTGCGGCATCGCCGTTTCCGTCCTGTCGAGCACGTCGGCGATGAGTTTGGGACCATAGGAGAGCGCGACGCCGGAGCAGTCGACGTAGCGCGTCTCCTTGCCGTCAACCAGGAACAGATGATCGCCGCCCGGCCGGCCGGCGACGTCGATATATTTGCGCAGCTCGATGTAGCCGTCCGTGCCGAGAATCGTCAGCCGGCCGTCGCCCCAGACGCCAAGCCCGTTAGGCGTATACCAGTCGACGCGGATATAGCCGGAGCCGCCGGAGCCGCGCAGCATCCCCTCGCCGAACTCCTCGAGCTCCGGCGTCTGCGGGTTGGCGTAGTTGGCAATATGGGACGCGACCACCTCGGCGCTCGTCGAGCCGGTGAAATGCAGGAACTGATCGCACTGGTGAGCGGCGATGTCGGTGAGAATGCCGCCATAGCGCTTGCGCTGGAAGAACCAGTCGGGCCGGGCGTTGTTGTTGAGCGCGTGCGGCCCGACGCCGATCGTCTGCACCGCCCTGCCGATCGCGCCGGCCGCAACGAGCTGGCTCGCCCGCTCCGTCGAGCGCGTCTCGAAACGCTCTGAGAAACACACGGACCAGATGCGCCCCGTCTCCTGCTGGACGCGCTTCACCTCGGCGAGCTGTTCGAGCGACACGACGCCCGGCTTGTCCACCATCACGTCCTTGCCGGAGCGCATCGCCTCGATCGCGGTCGCGGCGCGCTCGTCGGGAATCGAAGCGGTCACGATCATCCGGATCGACGGATCATCGAGAATGGCGCGCCTGTCGGAGACCCGCTTCGCCTGGGGAAACGCCTTGCAATAGGCCTCGGCGAGATCGTCCTCCGGCGCATATACGGCGACGAGCTCGGCGCCGGCGTCGAGCAGGCACCGCGTCTGTCCGTAGATATGGTTGTGGTTGAGCCCGATGGCGGCGAAGCGGATGGAGCGATGCGTCATGATCAGACCTTGCGAACCAGATTGTCATTCCGGACTTTGTCGCGACGATGGTGAGATAGCCGCATCATCCCTTGAGGCCGGACATGGCCACGCCGCGGATGATCAGCCGCTGGAACAGCAGGAAGAACAGGAAAATCGGCGCGATCGCGAGGGTGGACATGGCGAACAACTGCCCCCAGGCCGACGTCCCGGTCGAGTCGACAAAGGCGCGCAGCGCCAGCGGCACGGTGTAGCGCGAAATGTCGTTGAGATAGATCAGCGGGCCGAAGAAGTCGTTCCAGGTCCAGAGGAAGGAGAAGATCGCGGCGGTCGCGAGAACCGGCTTCGAGAGCGGCAGAATGATCATCCAGTAGATGCGCCAGGGGCCGCAGCCATCGATCTTGGCCGCCTCGTCGAGCTCGCGCGGCAGCCCGCGAAAAAACTGCACCATGAGAAAGATGAAGAAGGCGTCCACCGCCAGGAACTTCGGCACGACGAGCGGCAGGATGGTGTCGATCCAGCCGATATTCAGGAACAGCACATATTGGGGAATGAGCGTGACGTGATAGGGCAGCATCAGCGTCATCATCATCAACGCAAACAGAATATTTCGGCCGCGGAACCTGAGCCTCGCGAAGGCGTAGGCGGTCAGCGAGCAGGACATGACATTGCCGATGACCACGAGGATCGCGATGAGAAACGAGTTCCAGTAAAAGCGCGAGAAGCTGACCTCGAGCGCGTTCCAGCCGTCGATGTAGTTTTTTGGATTGAGGCTGGGCGGGATGAGCGACAGATTGCTGAAAATGCCCGCTTCGGGCTTGAACGAGCTCGCAAGCATCCAGAGCAGCGGATAGAGCATCAGGACGGAGCCGGCGATCAGCAGGACATGCCGCGCGATCACGCCGACGATCGTCGGCTCCGACCCCACCTGCCCCGGTCCCGCTTCAGCGCTCATCTTCGTAGAACACCCAGTATTTCGAGGCCAGGAAGCTCAGCGTCGTGCAGACGCCGATGATGACGAGAAGCACCCAGGCCAGCGCGGACGCGTAGCCCATGCGGAAATGCGCGAACGCCTCCTGATAAAGATAAAGCGTGTAGAACAGGGTCGAATCGACCGGCCCGCCGGTGCCGCCGCTGATGATGAAGGCCGGCGTGAACGCCTTGAACGCCTCGATGGTCTGAAACACGATGTTGAAGAACAGGACAGGGGCGAGCAGCGGCAATGTGATGCGCCAGAACTGCTTCCAGCGGGTCGCGCCGTCGATCGACGCCGCCTCATAAAGCTCGGCGGGAATCTGCCGCAACCCTGCGAGAAAGATGATCATCGGCGAGCCGAACTGCCACACCGCAAGGATGACGAGCGTATAAAGCGACGTCTCCGGATTTGAGATCCAGCTCGGCCCCTGCACGCCGAACAGCCACAGCAGAACCTGATTGACGACGCCGTCGCCCTGAAAAAGCTGTCGCCACAGAACCGCGATCGCGACCGAGCCGCCAAGCAGCGAGGGAACATAGAACAGCGCGCGATAAAGGTCGCCGCCGCGAATGCCCTTGTCCATGGCCATCGCGATGGCGAGCGCGAAGGCGAGCTTGAGCGGCACCTCCAGCAGCAGATAGACAAAGGTCACGCGCAGCGCGTTCCAGAAACGCTGGTCCTGCGTGAACATGAAGGTGAAATTATCGACGCCGATCCATTGCGGCGGGCTCAAAAGATCGAATTTCGTGAAGGCGAGGCCGAGAGACGCGAGCGTCGGCCCCAGCGTGAAAAGAAGAAACCCCAAGATCCAGGGGGCCATGAACAGATAGCCCGGCAGATCCTCGTCGCGAAAACGGGATCGGGCCGGGCTCGTCTGCGCCTTTCGAACGCCGTTCATGCGGCGGACGCGCTATTCGCCTGCTCAGGCGCGCGCGAGAACGTTCACCGCCTCCGTATGGAACTGGGCGGCGCCCGCCTTCACGTCCTGCTTGCCGAACGCGACGCTGTCGGCGACACGCCGCAACAGGGTTTCGATCTCGCCGGCGCCCTTCGGCGGCGGCGGCGGCAGCGGAACCGCGACCTTGGTGACGGCCGCGACGTAATCCACCTGCGCCCTGCCGAGATCGTCGAGATCGGGCGCGATCATCTTCTGCGCCTCGACCGAGCCGGGCACGCCGCGCTCGATGCCAAGCGCACGCACGCCGGCCTCCTCGTTCATCATGAACTGGATGATTTTCGCGGCCTCCTCCTGCGCGCGGCTGCGCGAGGAGACGCTCATCAGCATCGCCGGCTTGATGTAGTGGCCCGACGGCTTGCCCGGCGTGTTCGGAAACACGCTGAGCCCCAGCTTGCTCTTGCTGATCGCCTGGAACGCGACCACCTGGTTGGAGTTGGCGTAGCTCATCGCCGCCTGGCCGCGGCTGATCTCATACATGTCGATGCCGCCGGTGTTCATCGCCCCGACCTCGGCCGGCGCGCATGCGCCCGACTTGCGCAGCTTGTCCCACAGCTCGAACCATTCCGCGACCTCCTCGCGGGAGAAGTTCGCCTTGCCGTCCTCGGTGTACATGTTCTTGCCGTGCTGGTTGAGCCAGTGCTCAAAGCCCTGCTCCCAGCGGCTGTTGTCGCCGGTGCCCCAGTATTTGCCGGGATTAATCTTCGAAATCTCGCCGGCGATGCGCGCCATGTCGTCCCAGGTCCAGCCGATGTCGAGCGACTTCACGCCGACCTTCTCGAACATGGCGACGTCATAGATCATCGCCTTGGAGTTCGACCCCATCGACACGCCGTAAAGCTTGCCGTCGACCTTGCCGCAATCGCGCGCGTTCGCCGAGAAGTTCGACAGATCGAGCGGCTTCGGCATCACGCTTTCGAGCGCCATCAACGTGTTGCGGCGCGCATATTCGTAGATGTAGCGGTAATCCATCTGGATCAGGTCGGGCGCATTGCCGCCTGCCGTCTGCGTCGCGAGCTTGGTCCAGTATTCGCCCCAGCCGATGGATTCCGAACTGACCTGCACGCCGGGGGCCTTGGCCTGGTAGGCGTCAAGCGCTGCGCGTGTACGTCTGTCACGCTCGGGATTGCCCCACCAGAAGCAGCGGAGCCGCGTATTGGACTGCCCGAAAACCGGCGAACCCAAAAAAGCCATGCCGAGGGCGGCGGCTCCGCCTGCGGCGAACTGACGGCGCGAGAAAGCGGCCATTGTTTTCCTCCCCATTCTTCGCCGGCTATCAACGCCGGGCTATTTCTGGCGGAACTCCGCTTCGACTTCCACCATACGAGGTTGACCAAATATCTCAAGCGGCGGATGAAAGGGCGCGCCGCGCATGGCGCGGAAGCAGGCGGCGAACAAACGGCCGCGTCAAGAGGGTGTCCATGGAGGAAACGTGGCGCTGGTTCGGACCGGCCGACAATGTCCGGCTGGATGAAATCCGCCAGACCGGCGCGACAGGCGTCGTGACCGCCCTGCATGAGATTCCGTACGGAGAAATCTGGCCCGTCTCGGCGATCGAAGAGCGTCAAAAGCTGATCGCGGAAGCCGGCCTCGTCTGGAGCGTCGTCGAGAGCCTGCCGATCCATGAAGCGATCAAGATCAATGAAGGACCGCTCGACCGCTATTTCGACAATTACCGCGCGTCGCTGCGCAACCTCGCGGCGTGCGGCGTCCGCACGATCTGTTATAATTTCATGCCCGTGCTCGACTGGACGCGCACGAACCTCTCCTTCCGCCTGCCGAACGGCGCTTCGGCGCTGCGCTTCGACGCGCCGCTCTACGCGGCTTTCGACTGCCTGATGCTGCAGCGCCCCGGCGCCGAGGCGGAACAGAACGACGAGGTGATGGCCGCGGCGCGCGCCTGGCACGACAGCGCCAGCGAGAGCGACAAGGCGCAACTGCTCGCCACCATCATGGCGGGATTGCCCGGCGCCTTCGACCGCTATGACCTTCCCGGTCTGCGGCGCATGCTGGAGCGCTATCGCGGCGTCGACGTCGCCACATTGCGCGCCAATTACACGCGCTTCCTGAAAGAGGTCGTTCCGACCGCGGAGGAGCACGGCCTGCGCTTGTGCGTGCATCCCGACGATCCGCCGCGGCCGCTGCTCGGCCTGCCGCGCATCGTGTCGAGCGCAGACGATCTCGCCTTCATCGTCAACGCCGTTCCCTCGCCGGCGAACGGAATCACATTCTGCACCGGCTCGCTTGGCGCCGGCCCACAGAACGACGTTCCCGCAATGGCGCGGCGCTTCGCAAGGCACGTTCATTTCGCGCATCTCCGCAATACGTCGCGCGAGGCGGACGGCTCGTTCTACGAAGCGGATCATCTCGGCGGCGACACGGACATGATCGCGGTGATCGACGCGCTTCTTGAAGAAGACAGTCGCCGGCGCGCCGAAGGCGCGGCGCCGATCCCGTTCAGGCCTGACCACGGCCATGTCCTGCTGTCCGACGCCGCCCGCAAGACGCATCCGGGCTACACGCTCATCGGACGCATGAAGGGGCTGGCCGAGCTGCGCGGCGTCATCGCGGCGCTGTCGCGCCGGCGCGCCGCGTGAAGGAGCCGCGATGACCGACACGACCCGCGCCTGCGTCATCCACGCCGCGAAAGATCTGCGGGTCGAAACGCGGCCATTGGCGCAGCCCGGCGCGGGCGAGGTTCTCGTGCGCGTCGCCGCCGGAGGCGTGTGCGGATCGGATCTCCACTATTATCTCGACGGCGGGTTCGGCGCGATCCGCGTGCGCGAGCCGATGATCCTCGGCCACGAGGTCGCGGGCCGAATCGAAGCGCTCGGCGCAGGCGTGTCGGGGTTTTCCATCGGCGCCGCCGTCGCGCTCAATCCAAGCCGCCCCTGCGGGCAATGCGTTTACTGCCGCGCCGGCGCCGCGCAGCACTGTCTCGACATGCTGTTCTGGGGAAGCGCCATGCGCACGCCGCATGTGCAGGGCGGGTTTCGCGAACGGATCGTCGTCCCCGCCGCGCAGTGCGTTCCGGTCGGCGACGATGCGTCGCCTGCCGAAGCTGCGATGTGCGAGCCGCTCGCGGTCGCGATGCATGCGGTGCGGCAGGCCGGCGATGTTCGCGGAAGGCGCGTTCTCGTCACCGGCTGCGGCCCGATCGGCGCGCTTGTGTTGCTCGCCGCAAGGGATGCGGGAGCGCGCGAGGTCATCGTCACCGACGTCATCGACGAGCCGCTGGCTTTCGCCAGCAGGCTGGGCGCGACGCGCGCCGTGAATGTGGCGCGCGATGCGGCGGCGCTATCCGCCGAGGCGCGCGACAAGGGACAGATCGACGTCGCGTTCGAATGTTCGGGCCATCCCCGCGCGCTGGCGCAGGCGATCGAGCTGACGCGACCGCAAGGCGTGATCGTTCAGGTCGGGATCGGGGGCTCGCTCGACGTCCCCCTGAACGTCGTCACGGCGAAGGAGCTCAATCTGCGCGGCTCCTTCCGCTTTCATGAGGAATTCGCCGCCGCGGCCACCGCGATCGCGACGCGACGCATCGACGTGCGGCCGCTCGTCACGGCGTCGCTGCCGCTCGATCGCGCGGTCGAGGCGTTCGAGCTCGCTGCCGACAAGCGACAGTCAATGAAAGTGCAGCTCACCTTCGCATGAGCGGCCGAGGCGGCTCCGCATTCACTTCGCCGCGGCGATCATCCTCTCCAGCAGCGCCATCGCGCGCGCGCCGTCGGCGGCCAACGGCGCATCCGCCTTTTCGCCGCGCACGAGCTTGAGGAAATCGCCGATCAGCGCGTGATAGCCTTTGTGGTCCTCATTCGCCGCGACAGTGAAGTTCGGCTCCCAGACCAGCGTGTCCTCGCCGTCGCGCAGGGTCGCGTCGGCGCGGTCGACCTTGAAGGGCGGCGCGCGGAAATAGCGGACCTCATGCAGGTTGCGCACCTCGACGCGGCGATGGTCGCCCATCACCTGCCACCACTCCATCGGCGTGCCGCGCGACTGATGCGTGCCCATGACGAGCGTGCCTATCCCGCCCGACGCGAAGCGGAAATCGACATGCAGCAGCAGCTTGCCCGGCGCGATCTCTTGGCGACGGGCGCCGAGAGCGACGACCTCGCCCATCAGATGCGGCACGAGATCGAAATAATGCACGCAGTGATGCAGATAAAAGCCCGTGTAATCCGGGTCTTTCTCGAAATAGGTCGGCGCCGTCATGTATTCGCCGAGAAAGCTCGCCGGCGCGCCGAACTCCGAGGAATGAACGAGATTGATCGCAATGCGATTCGCGGTCGAGTAGCGCTTCATGAAGCCGAGCACGACGGGCTTTCCGGCGCGCGCCGAAGCGTCGGCGAGTTTCTGCGCTTCCGCCGCCGTGGCGGCGGGCGGCTTTTCCGCGAAGACGGGCAAGCCCCGCGCGAGGGCCGCGATTCCGACTTCGAGATGAGCCGATGGTCCGGCCGCGACGCCGATCGCGTCGATGTCGCCGCGCGCCAGCACCTCTTTCCAGTCCCGCGTCTGGCGCTCCGGCGCGACGCCGTAACGGCGCCCGGCGCGGCCTAACCGATCCGCGTCGATGTCGCAGAGCGCGGCGATCTCGACGTCATGACGAACGAGCTGCGGCAGCAGCATTTCGTTTGCGTGAACGCCGCAGCCGATCCAGCCGATGCGAACGGTCATGCCGCCCTCCTTGCGAAAGCGAGCGCGCCTTTCAGATAGGCGATCGACGCCGCCAGCCTGTCATCCTCATCCCTCGTCGGCGCGCGCCATTGCGCGAGCGTGACGCCGGCGTCCTCGTCATCGCGGCGGAACGGCTCCAGCACCACCGGCCCGTCATAGCCGACATCCGCCAGCGCGCGCGCGATCGGCGGCCAGTCGATATGGCCCGAACCGACAAAGCCGCGATTGTTCTCGTTCGCCTGGAAGTGAAACAGGCGGTGGCCGGTCTGCCGGATGGCCTGCGGCAGATCCCACTCCTCCATGTTCATGTGAAACGTGTCGAGCATCACGCCGACGGCCGGCGAATCCGCGCGCTCCGCAAGCTGAATGGCGTGCCGCGCGGTGTTGGCGATGTCCGTCTCGAAGCGGTTCAGCGGCTCGATTCCGAACCGGACGCCGGCGCCATGCGCAACCTTGCCGGCGCGTTTGAGCCCCTCGACGACCGCATCGATCCGGCGCTTGCGCTCGTCCGGCGCGCAGGGCGTCGGCGCGCGCCCGGCGAACACCATCGGCGCGCCATAGAGCGGGCCGCCGACGATCGCGGCGCCGAGCGCCTCGGCGCTTTTCACGCAGCTTTCGAGATAGGCGACGCCGGCCGCATGCGCCGCTTTGTCGGCGCTGGCGAGATCGCGGCCAAGATTGACGCGGGCGGCGAGCACGACGGACAGTCCCGCGCCCTCGATGGCGGCGCGCGTCTCCTTCAAGTCAAGCTCGCCGTCCTCCGGAACGAGCATTTCGATGCAGTCGGCGCCGGCTTTCTTCATGCGCGCGAGGCTCGGAAAATCGTCGCGCGTGAAAGGCCGCGCGTAAAACATCGAGATGACGCCGATCGGATTTGTCATGATTTCACCGCGCCGGCTGTGAGGCCGCCGACGAGCCGTCGTTGCACGAAAAGGAAAAGGATCGTCACCGGAATGGCGATCAGCACGCCGCCCGCGGTGAGCAGGCCCCACTGGATGGTGAATTCGCCGATGAAGAGCTGAAGGGCGACCGTAACGGTGCGCACATTCTGGCCCGACAACATCATCGCGAACAGATATTCGTTCCAGGAGGTGATGAAGATGTAGATGCCTGCGGTCACGACGCCCGGCGCGACGAGCGGCAGGATCACATGGCGGATCGCCTCATAACGAGAAGCGCCGTCGATCGTCGCGGCTTCGTCGAGATCCTTCGGAATGGTCGAGAAGTAACTCGTCAGCATCCAGATCGCGAACGGAATCGAGAAGGTGGAATGGCCGATGACGACGCCGAGATAAGTGTCGATCAATCCGAAGCGCCGCATCAGCACGAACAGCGGGATGATGAGCAGCACGATGGGAAACATGTTGATGACGAGGAAGCCCGTCATCAGCGGGCGGCGCCCGCGAAAGCGGAAGCGGGAGAAGGCGTAGCCGGCCGGGATCGACACGGCGAGGCCCACCAGGGCGGCGCCGCAGGCGATGATCAGGCTGTTCAGCAGGTTTCCGGCGAAGCTCGTGCGGGACAGAAGTTCGCGATAGTGATCGAGCGTCGCCGCGCGCGGCCAGTAGCGGACCGGCCATTCCGCCAGCTCCGCCTGCGGCTTGATCGAGGTGAGGATCATCCAGACATAGGGCGCGAGCGCGAACAGGACGATGAGCAGCGCCGGAAGCTCGATCTGGAAAAGGCGCGCCGATGCGGAACGGCCTCTCATCGCTCGAGCTCCCGCGACGCGCGCTTCACATAGAGCCAGACGACGGCGAGCAGGAGCGCGGTCAGCACCAGCGCGAGCGCGGCGCCGTAGCCGAACTCCATGCCGCTATAGGCGCGCTGGAACGCGTAAAGCGGCAGCGTGTAGGTCGCATAGCCCGGGCCGCCGCCGGTCATCACCAGAATGACGTCAAGCGAGTTCGCCACCCATATCGTGCGCAGCAGAAGCGCGGTCGCGATCACGTCGCCGATCGCCGGCAGCGTGACATTGGTGAACCTCTTCCAGCGCGTGGCGCCGTCGATCTCAGCCGCTTCATACAGTTCGGCCGGAACCGTCTGGAGGCCGGCGAGAATCGTCACCGCGAAGAAAGGAAAACCCTGCCAGACAAGGCCGAGCATGATCGCGCCAAGCGCGGTGTCGGGCCGCGCGAGCCAGGCGATCGGCGCGGAGATGACGCCCAGCCGAAGCAGCGCGTCGTTGATGACGCCTACATTGAAATCATACATCCAGGTCCACATCAGGCCGATGATGACGCTCGGCAGGGCCCACGGAATCACGACGAGCGCGCGCGCCAGGCCGCGCCACCAGAAGCTCTCATTCAGGATGAGCGCCGCAATCAGCCCGAGAAGAAACTGCAAGCCGACGACGCCGACGATCCACACCACCGAATGGCGCAGCGAAATCCAGAACACCTCGTCGCGAAAAACTGCCGCGAAATTGCCGAAGCCGACGAATTGCGAGCCGTCCGGATCATAGATCACATAGTTGAAGAGGCTCAGCCATATCGTCTGCGCGACCGGAAACAGAACGACGGCCGCGGTGATGAGAATCGCCGGCAGCAGGAAATAGTAGGGCGTCCAGTCGGGACGCTGTCGGACGGCGACGGTCATGAGGAAATAAGAACTCGCATGCAGGAAGAGCGGCGGGCCGCGCCCGCCGCCTTCCGCTCAGCCGTGGAAATTCTGTTCGATGGCCTTCATCATCTCCTCCGGCGGAATTTCGCCGAGCAGCGCGCGCTGCATGTTCGTCGGCCAGACGCGCGAGATGAAATCCGGCGTCTTCGGGCTGTCGGGCAACGACGCCGCGATCGGGATCGAGGCGGTGCTGGCCTCG
>MKVY01000039.1:26584-39028 GCA_001899525.1 Rhizobiales bacterium 65-9 | reverse complement strand
GTTGTTCTCGGCGGTCGAGAGGAAGGTGATCCATTTGAACGCCGCCTCCTTCGCCTTGCTGGCGGCGAAAACAGCGTTCGACTCATCGCCGAAATAGGTCCAGCCCTTGCCGTCCGCCGCGCGCGGCACAGGCGTCGCGGACACCTTGTCGCCCAGCGCGCCGACGATCTCGGCCGCCGAGCCGACATGGTGGATCGCCATAGCCGTGCGTCCGGCCTTGAAGGCGTCGACGATCTGGCGGAACGAGTCCGTCGGCGCCGACGCCGGGACCACCTTGTCCTCGCGCATAAGATTCACATACCAGCGGTTCGCGGCGATCGCCTTTTCGCTGGTCATGCCGCCCTTCTCGAAGCTCGCGCCGCCGCCGAGCACGAACGGGCCCCAATTGTCGAAGCCGCCTGCGCCGCCGCGCATGCCGAAGCCCGCGACGCCGTCCTTCGTGAGCGCCTTCGCCGCAGCGCGGAACTCCTCGAAGGTCTTCGGCGGCTGCAGCCCCGCCTGCTGGAACATATCGGCGCGATAATAGAGATAGATCACCACATATTGCAGCGGCAGATAATATTGCTTGCCGTCCGCGCCGCGATTGATCTTCCAGATATTGTCGGCGATGTCGGATTTTCCGGCCCAGTTCGCGATCATCGCGTCAAGCGGCTCCAGCGCGCGCATCTGCTGGAAGCGCGCCGCCCAGGAGAGGCGCACCATCGCCGCGTCGGGCGCATTGCCGGCGACGATCGCCGCAAACAACCGCGTCTGATAGTCGTTGCCGCCGCCCCACGGGATCGGCTCGGCCTGAATCTTGATTCCCGGATTCTCCTTCTCGAACTTCGCCACGAGTTGCGCGGGCGAGTTCTGCGGATTGTCGAAATGATACCACCAGCGGACCGTCGCCGCCTGCGCGAGGGCGGGGCGAGCGAGCGCCGTCACAGCCGCGGCCGCGCCGGCGGTTTTCAGAAATCGTCTGCGTTCCATTGATCTTCCTCCCAGTATCTGTTTTCCGAGGTCTTGATTGGTTGTGACGTCAGGCGAGCGCCGCGCGCAGATAAGCCGCAGCCGCCTCGATCGCCGCCCGCGCGGCCGGCAATTCGCGCGTCATGCGCATGAAGCCATGCGCGACGCCCGGACAATAATCGAACCGATGTCCGATCCCCGCCTCGGCGAGGCGGCGACTCATCAGCAGCGTGTCGTCGAGCAGCGGATCGAGCCCCGCCGCATTCAGATAGAGCGGCGGCAGCCCGGCGAGATCGGCCCGCGCATTCGCGGCGGTGGGATCGGGCGAGGCGCTGTTGGGCCCGAGAAAATTGCCCCAGTACCAGGCCATATTGGCGGTGGTGAGCATGTAGTCGCCGCCGCCGAACGCGCGATGGCTTGGCGACTCGCCGCCCGGCTCGTAGCAGCCGTAGAACAAGGCCGCCGTGCGCGGAAGCGTTCCGCCCCGGTCGCGCAAAGCGAGCAACGCGGCGAGCGAAAGATTGGCGCCGGCCGAATCGCCGGCGAGCGCGACGCGCGATGAATCGACGCCCGCGCCCAAGCCGCCCTTCTCGACGAAGGCGAGCGCCGCGAGCACGTCGTTCATCGGCGCCGGAAACGGATGTTCCGGCGCGAGCCGGTAGTCAACGCCGAGAACCGCGCAGCCGCATGCGACCGCGAGGCTGCGCATCATGCCGTCATGGGTTTCGATCGAGCCGAAGGTCCAGCCGCCGCCATGCACGAACAGCAGCAGCGGCAGAACGCCGGCGGCCGGGCGATAGAGTCGCGCCGGAATCGCGCCTGCTTCGCCCGGAATGGAGAGATCGCTGACATCCGCGACGTCAGGGCGGCCTTCGTTCCAGTAGGCCGCGACCTTCGTGAACACCGCGCGGCCCTCGTCCATCGCCATGGCGCGATAATCAATCGGGGGCGCGGCGCGGGCGCGATCAAGAATGGCCTGCATACCGGGCGCAACAAAAGGCTTCACGACGCAATCCTCTCTTCGGAGACATCAACGATCGTATCGATATGATGTCCGAGCGCCGCGGCAAGTCCCTCGCCGTCGCCGGCGGCGAAACGCTCGGCGAGCGCGCGATGACGCGCCGCGGTCTGCGCCAGCGCGCGGCGATGGCGCGGCTCCCACAGCTTCTGGCGATGCGAATGCAGGATGCAGCGCATGAGAATCTGTTCGAGCGCGCGCAAGCCGGACTGACGGAAGATCGTGGCGTGAAAATCGGTGTCGAGCACGATCAGCCGATACTCGTCGCCGTCGCGGGCGGCCCGGTCCATCTGCCCCTGCAGTTCCTGCAAAGTCCGAAGCGCCTCCGGCGTCGCAGCGCGCGCCGCGCGCAACGCCCCTCGCATCTCCAGCCGGCGACGCAGGGCGATGATCTCGTCAGCTTCCTCGGGATCGAGCGGAGTGACGGTGGTGCCGCGATGACCGGCGCGGATGACCAGCCCATCCTCCTGGAGGCGCAGGAGCGCTTCGCGCACAGCCCCCTGGCTGCAGCCGAGATCCTGGGCGAGCGCCAACTCGGTGATGCGATCGCACGGCTTCAGCTCGTTGAGCATGATTCGCCGCTTCAGCGTCGCATAGGCTGCGTCGCGCGCGTTCAAGCGCTTCTCCCTTGCTGTCATTATCAATATTGATAATGAGCCGCCTTCCGCTTGGCAAGCCTCGTTCGGCGTTTGCGTCGCGACGCGGGCGCTCCTATGGGGCGGGATGAGCTTCGTTCTCGCCTGCGACATCGGCGGCACCCGGATGAAGGCCGCGCTGATCGACGAAAAGGGGGATTTCGTCGCACGGGAATCCGCGCCTTCGCCGCAGCCGGTCGGCGAGGCGACGGAGGTGGACGCCGACCTCTGGACGCGCGGCTTTTTCGATCTCACCGAAACGCTCGCGCGCGCCGACGCGGCGGCGTTCTCCCAAGTCGCCGCTATCGCGGTCACGGCCGTCACGCGGACCCAGATTTTCCTCGACGCGGCGCTGCGCCCGCTGCGGCCGGCGATCCTGTGGGGCGACGTGCGGGCGGCGACGCTGATTCCGGAACTCGCCGACCTCTCTCCGGGGGACCACCCCGAGCGGGAGCGGCTGAACGCCTTCCATCCGCTGGCCCGGCTGCGCTGGCTGCAACGCGCCGAGCCTGACAAGGCGGCGCGGCTCGCCCATGTCATCGAGCCGAAGGACTTCATCAACCTGCGTCTCACGGGCGCGCCGGCGAGCGATTCCGTCTCGATGGCGCGGCTCGCCGCGGCTACGGCGAAAGGGCGGGACGGGCGCTCCCTGCTCGACGCCTGCGGCCTGCCAGCGAGCCTCGCGCCGCCGCTGCTGCGTCCCGCGACCGTGCTGGGTGGAACGCTGCCCGCCCTGCCGGGAGCGCTCGGCCGCCTCGCCGGCGCGCCCGTGATCATGACCGGTAACGACACCTGGACGGCGGTTCTCGGACTGGGGGCGCTCAGGCCCGGCCTCGCCTACAATATTTCCGGCACGACCGAGGTGCTCGGCCTGATCGCGGACCACGCCGCGTCTGCGGAAGGGCTGATGACGGTCGATTGGGGCGAGGGGCTGACGCAGATCGGCGGCCCGAGCCAGACCGGCGGCGACGCGCTCGCCTGGCTGTCGTCCATCGCGCGCGACGCAACAGTCGGCGGGACTTCCGCCTCCCCCGAAGCGCTTCTCTTTCTCCCCTTCCTGCAGGGAGAAAGGGTTCCCTACTGGAATCCGGATCTTCGCGGCGCCTTTCTCGGGCTGCACCGCAGCCACGGCCCCGATGATCTGCGGCGCGCGGTTCTGGAGGGCGTCGCGCTTCTCAACCGCGTCGTTCTCACCCGCGCCGAAAGGGCGGCCGGCCTCGACGCCGCCGACATTCGCATGGGCGGCGGCGGCGCCACGCCCGAATGGGCGCAGATCAAGGCGGACATCCTGCAGCGGCCGCTCGCGGTCAGCGCCGAGCCCGAACCCGGACTGCTGGGCGCCGCCATCGCGGCGTTTGCGGCGCTCGGCTCATTCCCGTCGCTTGCGGCTGCGCAGGATGCGCTGGCGCGGCCGGCGAGCCGTCATATGCCGAACCTCGCGAAAGCGCGCGACGCCGATCGCCTGTTTCGCCTGTTCGAGGACGCGCACGCGGCGGTCGCCCCGCTGTCGGCGCGGCTCGCGGCGTGGACCCGCGGCGGCGGATAGCCTTCGCGTTTTCGACGGCTTGCTCTAAGTTATTCTCGCCGCATGATGTTTTCGGAAAACCGCTTTCCACTTCTCCGCAGCATGCTCTAAGAACCTTTGTTTCAAGGGCAGAGCGGCGATGGGGCGAATTCTCGAGCGGTACGGCACGGCGCTGGCGGGCCTCGCGCTCATCGTCTTCTTCGCCGCCGCCGCGCCCAACTTCCTCAATCCCGCCAACCTGCTCAATATCGGCAAGGAGACGAGCTTCCTCGCCATCCTCGCGCTCGGATTCATGCTGGCGCTGATCGCGGGCGAACTCGACCTGTCGATCGCCGACGTGGCCAGCCTCGCTGCAGTCGCCTGCGGCGCGCTGGTGCAATGGGGCTACGGGCCTCTCGCCGGCGTCGCGGCCGCGCTCGGCGTCGGGCTCGCCGCCGGGCTGTTCAACGGCTTCGCCGTGACGATCCTGCATGTGCCGTCGCTGATCGCGACGCTCGGGCTCGCCGCCATCGCCAAGGGGCTCGGCTTCATGCTGACCCAGGGCGTCGCCTTCGTCGGCCGCTGGCCGACCGAGTTCACCGGCCTCGCGCGCGGCGCGCTCCTCGGCGTTCCCAACCTCATCCTGTGGCTGATCGCCGTCTCGGCGCTAGTCTGGCTTCTGGTGGGCGCGACGCGCACCGGCCTGCACATGACTGCGGCGGGCGAGGCGACCGAGGCCGCGCGCCTTGCTGGCGTGAAGACGGACCGGATGAAGCGGCTCGGCCTTGCGCTCTGCGGCCTCCTGGCCGGCGCAACGGCGATGCTGCTCGCCTCCAGCCTGTCCTCGGCGGCGCCGGGCATGGCCGGCGATTATTTTCTCTACGCCATCGCGGCGGTGCTGCTCGGCATGACCATGTTCGATCCCGGCCGGCCCAACGCGCCGGGCACCCTGGTCGCGGCCCTTTCCCTCAAAGTCCTCGGCAACGGGCTGGTGCTGATGGGCGCGCCCTATTATGCGCAGGACATCGCGCTCGGCGCGATCATCATCGCCTCGGTGGCGGTGTCGGCGGCGGCGCTGAAGCGCGCGGCGTTCAAGGTGTAGCTTTCGAGGAGGGATGCATGAAACGCTTTCTGATCGCGGCGGTCGGCGCCGCGGCTCTCGCTCTCAGCGCGGCCCAGGCGGCGGCGTTCGAGGTGGGAATCATCGCTTTCCAGATGTCCTCCGAAACCCATGCGCGCGTCGCCAACGCAGCCGCAGCGGCCGCCAAGGCCAAGGGCTGGACCGTGACGCTGCTCAACTCCGAAGGAGCGCTGCCCAAGCACGCCGAGCAGTTCGACGCGCTGATCGCCAAGAAGGTCGACGCCATCATCGTCGCGATGGGCAAGCCGATCGAGGCCGAAGCGCAGTTCAAGGCCGCCAGGGACAAGGGCGTGCCGGTCGTCACGGTCATGTCCGGCGCGAGCAAGGACACGCTGTTCGACATCCAGGTGAACGAATACAAGGTCGGCGCCGAAGCCGCGCTCTATCTGTTCGGGCAGATGGGCTATACCGGCAACCTCATCTCGCAGCGCTTCGAGGGCAATGTCGGCACGCGCATCCGCGGCCGGCTGCTGGACGACGTGCTCGTCGAAAATCAGGCGGTGAAGGAAATCGGCAAGCATTCGATGGCGCGCACGCAAAGCTGGCGCGACGACGTGCGCGCCGGCATGCAGGCGCTGCTCCTGAAAAATCAGGGACAGATCAACGGCGTGTGGGCCTCCTTCGACGGACAGGCCTACATCATCGACGATCTCCTGAAGGCGCAGGGCGTGAAGCGCGGCGCGATCCCGCTCGTCTCCATCGACGGCGGCGAGGAGACCTATCGCCGCATCGCCGATCCCGACAGCACGCTGCTCGCGACCGTGATGATCCCGTTCGAGGGAATGGGCGAACGCGCGGTGGAGGCGATCGACTCGATCGTGGTGAAGAAGCAGCCGAAAGAGAGCGTCACGTCAGGGCCCTATCTCTTTCAGGACGCGGTGCTCGTCGATGCGAGCAATGTGAAGCAGTTCCTGAAGAAATGACCAGCGCCGCGGCGGCGGAACTGAAACAGGCGGCGCGGACGACATCCGCGCCGCTCGTCTCGCTGCGGGGAATCGGCGTCAACTACGGCGCCGTCACTGCTGTCGCGGATGTCGATCTCGATCTCGTCGCCGGCGAAATCGTCGCGTTGTGCGGGGACAACGGGGCCGGCAAGTCCTCGCTCGTCAAGGTGATCTCCGGCGCGGCGCAGCCAAGCCGCGGCGCGCTTCTCATCGATGGCGAGCCTGCGCGTTTCTCGGGACCGCAGGACGCGCTGCGGCGCGGCGTCGCCACGATCTATCAGGAGCTCGCGCTCGCGCCGCGGCTCGCGATCTATCAGAACGTGTTTCTGGGCGCGGAACTGACGCGCATGATCGGGCCGCTGCGGCTGCTCGACAAGGCGCGCATGATGGCGGAAGCGAAAGCCTATCTCGCGCGTCTCGCGGTCACGATCGACGACATGCGCCGGCCGGTGGAGAAATTGTCCGGCGGCCAGCGGCAGGCGATCGCGATCGCGCGGGCGCTGCGCTGGAACGCCAATCTTGTCATCATGGACGAGCCGACGGCGGCGCTCGGCGTGCGCGAGACCGCGCAGGTGCATGACCTGATCAGACGGCTGGCGCAGGACGGCCGCGCCGTGCTGCTGATCAGCCACTCCATGCCCGACGTGGCCGCGCTGGCGCGGCGCGTCGTCATCATGAAGCATGGGCGCAAGGTGATCGACCGCGCCGTCGCCGGCCTGAGCGCGGACGACATCGGCCATATGATCGCCAGCGGAAAAGATATTTAAACCGCCGCCGCGTTGACCGCGGCTTCAGAAAAGGCCGGCGTCAGGCGGCGCGGCTTTTCTGCAGCTTGCGCACCGCCCACAGGACGAGCCGCGTCGGCAGCACTGGCGCGACCGCCGCGACGACCTTGTTGCCGAAGCCCGGAATGACGATCCGGCGGCCGGCGCGAAAACCGCGCCAGCCCTTCTCCGCCACCGAGCGCGCGTCATCGCCGGGCAGCAATTCAAACAGGCGCGGCTTCTTTTTCGCGGCGCCGGCGGCGCGCTCGAAAAAGCCCGTCTCGACAGGGCCCGGACACAGCGCCGACACCGTCACGCCGGCGCGCCGGCACTCCTCCCAGAGCGCTTCGGAGAATGATCGCGCATAAGCCTTGCTCGCATAATAAACCGCCATGTGCGGACCCGGCAGGAAGCCCGCGATCGACGAGAGATTGAGAACGCCGCCGCGGCCGCGCGCCATCATGCCGGGCAGGAAAGCGAGCGTGAGATCGGTGAGCGCGCGGATGTTGAGATCGATCAGCGCAAGCTGCTCGTCGCGCGAAAGCTGATCGGCCTGTCCGATCAGGCCGAAGCCGGCGTTGTTGACGAGAACGTCGCAATAAAATCCGTGCTCGGCGAGAAAGTTCTCAACCGCCGCGACCTGCGAGCCCGCGCCTAGATCAAGCGGCAGGGGATGCGCGGCGCCGCCGGCGGCGATGATCTCGCCGGCAAGCCGCGCGAGCGGATCGCGCGAGCGGGCGATCAGCACGACGGGCGCCTCCCGCGCCGCGATGCGGGCGAGTTCGAGGCCGATGCCCGAGGACGCGCCGGTGACGACGACAGCGGGCCTCAAAGCCGCGCCTTCCTTGACCGCAAGCGCAGCGCTATCCATTGTCGCGACCTCGTCGGCGAACCGCCGTCCATCCGTCCTGCGTTCGCTTTGAACCACATGCGCATCGAATTCAACGGGGCCATCGCGCTCGTCACCGGGGCCGCGAGCGGACTGGGCCGCGCCGCGGCGGTCCTGCTTCACCAGAATGGCGCGCGCGTCGCCGGCGCCGACCGCGACATGCGCGGGCTCGAGGAGCTTTCGCGCGAGACCGGCGGCGCCATCGTCGAGTTGGACGTCTGTCGCGATGACGAGATCGAGGCCGGAATCGCGCATATCGAGGAGACGCTGGGGCCCATCGACATTCTGGTCACAGCCGCCGGAATCCTGCAGCGGCCGCGCGCGCCGGACGCCTTGCCGATGGCGGAATGGGACCGCGTGCTCGCCACCAATCTGCGCGGAACCTATCGCTGCTGCGCCGTCGCCGGCGCGCGCATGGCCAAGCGCGGCGCAGGCGCGATCGTCACCGTGTCCTCGGTGATGGGCGCGACCCCCGGCCCGGTTCACGCCTATGGCCCGGCCAAGGCCGCGATCATGAACCTGACGCAGAGTCTCGCGGCGGAATGGGCGACGCGCGGCGTACGCGTCAACGGCGTCGCGCCCGGTTTCGTCGCCACGCCCGCCATCAGGCGCGCAGCGGCGTTCCAGTTCGTGAATGAGGACAGGCTCGCGGAAGCGCACGCGCAGCGCCGGCTGGTGACGGCCGAGGAGGTGGCGCAGGCGATCGCTTTCCTCGCCTCCGATCTCGCATCGGGAATCACCGGCGTCACGCTGCCAGTCGATGGCGGCTATCTCGCCGCCGCTGGATGGCGCGGATTCGACGCAGCCGGACCACAGGAGCGCTGATGCGCGGCCGCTTCATTCCGCTGTCGCTGCCCCGCCGCATCGTGGCGGATCACTGCTATTTCGCGCGCAAGACCCCGACAGGCGTGCTGCGCCGCAGGATCAATATCGCGCCCCTGATGAAGGCGCGCGCCGACGCCTCGAAGAAAGCGCCATGGTTCGCCCTTTTTCTGAAAGGCTACGCGCTCGTCGCGCAGCAGCACGCGCCGCTCAGGCGCGTCTATGTGAAACTTCCCTGGCCGCATCTTTATGAATATCCCGCGAGCGTCGCGAGCCTCGTCATCGAGCGCGACTACAAGGGCGAGGACGCGCTCTTTCTGGCGCGGCTGAAAAACCCCGCCGCGCTGAGCCTCGGCGAGATCGCCGCGAAAATCACGGAGGCGAAGGGCGCGCCGATCGAGAGCGTGAAGGATTTCCGGCTGGCGCTGCGTTTCGCGCGCGCGCCCATGCTTCTGCGCCGCGCGCTGTGGTGGCTCGGGATGAACATCGGCCGGCAGCGCGCGAACTTCTTCGGCACGTTCGGCGTGACGGTGCTGAGCGGCGATGGAACCGAGGTGAATTTTCCCATTTCGCCCTGGACGTCGCTGATGAGCTACGGGCCGATCTCCGCCGATGGGGATGTCGAGATCGTCATCGGCTTCGATCATCGCGTGATGGACGGCGCCGTCATCTCGCGGGCGATGGGCGCTCTGGAAACGGTTCTGAACTCCGCGATCGCGACGGAGATCGCGCCGCGCGGCGCGGAGGCGCCGGCCAGCCCGGCTCCGGCGCGACCCTGACGCCGCGCGACGAAAAAACCCAGGCTTGTTGTCGGATCGAGACGCGCCGGAACGTCCTTTGACGCGAGCGCGTTTCCGCAAGGTCTTGCGCGGCTCGTGAACCGTTCCGCGCGCCGGACCATGACGCTCCGGCCGCTCCAGACGCGAAAGGATCAGGCAATGGCGACGGCGAAGAACACCATCTGCATCTGGTACGACAAGGACGCGGAGGACGCGGCCCGGTTTTATGCGGCGACCTTTCCCGACAGCGCGGTGGGCGCCGTCACCCGCGCCCCTGGCGACTACCCCTCCGGCAAGCAGGGCGACGCGCTGGTCGTCGCGTTCACCGTGGCGGGCATTCCCTGCATCGGCCTCAATGGCGGGCGCGCGTCCTTCCAGCACAACGAATCCTTCTCCTTCCAGATCGCCACCGACGACCAGGAGGAAACGGACCGCTACTGGAACGCCATCGTGGGCAATGGCGGGCAAGAAAGCCAGTGCGGCTGGTGCAAGGACAGATGGGGAATCTCCTGGCAGATCACGCCGCGCGCCCTGACCGACGCGATGGCCGCCGGCGGCGCCGAAGCCAAGCGCGCCTTCGAGGCGATGATGCATATGAAGAAGATCGACGTCGCCGCGATCGAGGCGGCGCGGCGCGGCTGACGATCCCGCGACCGTTCAAATAAAAAGCCCGCCGGAGGCGGGCTTTTTCATTTCAGGACGACGGCGCGCCTACTGCTGCGCGGCGGCCGACATCACGCTGGCGAGCTCGACCTTCACGCCCGGGCCCATCGTCGAGGAAATCGCGATGCGCTGGATGTAGTTGCCCTTGGCGCCGGTCGGCTTCGCCTTCGACACCGCGTCGGCGAAAGCGATGATGTTCTGCACCAGCTTGTCCTCGCCGAACGAGACCTTGCCGACGGCCGAATGCACAATGCCGGCCTTCTCGACGCGGAACTCGACCGAGCCGCCCTTGGAGGCGGCGACGGCGGACTTGACGTCCATCGTGACGGTGCCGACGCGCGGGTTCGGCATCAGGCCGCGCGGGCCGAGCACCTTTCCGAGGCGGCCGACGAGGCCCATCATGTCGGGCGTCGCGATGCAGCGGTCGAACTCGATCTTGCCGCTGTTGACGGTCTCGACGAGATCCTCCGCGCCGACGATGTCGGCGCCGGCGGCCTTGGCCTCCTCCGCCTTGGCGCCGCGCGCGAACACGGCGACCTTGAGCGTGCGGCCGGAGCCGTTCGGCAGGTTGCACACGCCGCGCACCATCTGGTCCGCATGCTTCGGATCAACGCCGAGATTCATCGCGATCTCGACCGTTTCGTCGAACTTCGCGGAGGCGCGCGCCTTCACCATCTTCACGGCTTCGGCGATCGGATAGAGCTTGGTGCGCTCGACGCCCTCGCGGGCCTTGACGATTCTCTTGCCGGTCATCGCGTCACCCCACCACTTCCAGGCCCATGGCCCGGGCGGAACCGCGGATCATCTGCTCGGCCGCCTCGACGGTGCCGCAGTTCAGATCCGGCATCTTCTTCTCGGCGATCTCGCGGATCTGCGCCGCCGTGACCTTGCCGGCGCTCGCGCCGCGGCCCGGCGTCTTGGAGCCGGAGGCCGGCTTCTTGCCGATCTTCAAGCCGGCGGCCTTCTTCAGGAAGAAGGTGACCGGGGGCTGCTTCATCTCGAAGGTGAAGGACCGATCCTGATAGGCGGTGATGATCACCGGGATCGGCGTGCCCTTTTCCATCTGCGCGGTCTTCGCATTGAAGGCCTTGCAGAATTCCATGATGTTAAGACCGCGCTGACCGAGCGCGGGGCCGATCGGAGGGGCCGGATTGGCCGCGCCCGCCGGAACCTGAAGCTTCACGTAGCCCGTGATCTTCTTCGCCATGATGGCTGCTCCTGTCGCCCGCCCGGACGCCTATCCGGAACGACGACGGCCCGCCGGACGCCGTTCGGCCTCCTTCGGGCGGTTTGCAGGGCGTGGTGCGGCGCTTTCTTCCGGCTGGCTGACCGGAACGCCTTCCACGCGACGAGGCCCGCGGCGCTGGCCTGCGGGCGCGCCGCCTATGCCACGGATGGCGGCGGAGGGGAAGGGGCAGGCCGCCCCGCGCGATGCCGATCGATTGCGCGGATGACCGATGCGGCGGACGCCTCCTAGGACTATCTGGCTATATGATTTTTTTCCTATAAAAGCGTCAGGAGCGATGGGAGCCTCGCATGGCGTGGACAGCAGCCGATCAGGACGAACTGGCGGCCCTCCGCTGGCGCCATTCATGGCTGCGCTGCAAGCTCGCTCTCCTGAAGCTTGAGATCGCGCTCAGGGCCTACGATCCGAACCAGACGCGTGTTCCGGCGGGGAATCCGGATGAGGCAGTAGACGAATTCGAGCGCATCGAGCGGCGCGCCGCCAGGGCCGCAGACAAATAGAGAGCGGGTGGAAGTCATCAGGGTTTGCATCATTGATGGCGGAACGTCCACCACCTATGACGAATATGGACATACGAGATACCGAGCGGATTACCTCTGTCCGGGAGGGCGGAGATTTTCGCGTAGCGGCTTCGGTAGAGCTCCGGGGCTTGTCCGCAATCCATTCCGACAACAGCTTCGCCTTAAGCCGCCATCATCGCCGACACGCCCAGCCGATCCGACGCCCATTCGGCGAAGGCGAACAGTTCCTCGTCCTCGCCCAGGCGCCCCGCGAACTGCACGCCGATGGGCAGTCCGCGCGCCCCTCTTCCGTAAGGCAGCGCGACGCAGGCGGGGCCGGCCAGAGCGAGCAGCGTGCTGAAGATCGCATCGCCGGTGTATCCGATCCCGAACGGCGCCTCGCCGGTCGCGGCGGGCGCAGCCAGCGCGTCGAAACCGCCGGCGAGCCGCGCGAAGGTCCCGCGCAATGCGGCCATCTCCGCCAGCGCGTCCTCGTAGCCGGCCTCGTCGACGTCCGCGATGAAGGTCTCGATCATGGGGCTGAGGCGACCGCGATAGCTCGCGAAGGAGCGGGCCGCGTCCACGGTGACG
>MKVY01000039.1:19661-26541 GCA_001899525.1 Rhizobiales bacterium 65-9 | reverse complement strand
CTTCACGCCGCGCGCGTCAAACGGCGTCCGCAGGCGCGCGATCGCGGGCCGCGACGGAGCGGGACGCGGCGCGCGCGGCGGGTTCAGGAGCAGGCGGCCGACGCGCGCGAGATCGGCGACGTCCGTCGCGAACCAGCCGATCGTGTCGAAAGTGCGCGACAGTTCGTGCACGCCCGTCCTGTCGACGCGGCCGATGCTCGGCTTGAAGCCGAACACGCCGCAGTAAGACGCCGGCCTGATCACCGATCCGCTTGTCTGCGTGCCGATCGCGACGCGCGCCATGCCCGCCGCGACAGCCGCGGCCGAACCGCTCGACGAGCCGCCGGGCGTGCGTTCGTCGTCATGCGGATTGCGCGTCTTGCCGGCGCGCTGATGCGCGAACTCGGTGGTCACCGTCTTGCCGATGATGATCGCGCCCGCGTCCTTGAGGCGGCGCACGCAATCGGCGTCTTCGGTCGGCACATGGCCGACATAGATGTCGGAGCTGTATTCCGTGCCGAGCCCGCGCGTGTCGATGATGTCCTTCAGGCCGACGGTGAAGCCGTGAAGCGCGCCGCTTCCGCCTTCTTCATCGCGCGCCGCGGCCTGCGCGCGCGCGTCAGGGGCAAGGCGCGCGAAGGCGCCGATCCGCGCGTCGCGCGCCGCGATGGCGGCGAGCGCCTTTTCGACCGCGTCGCGCGCGACGCGCGACGATTTCTGGTTCAGCGCGAGCCCGTCCAAAATCCCCTCCAGCGAAAAGCGCCGGAGGTTCGCGCGCGAACAGCGGGTTGTCCAGCCTCGTTCAGTCGACGACCTTCCGATACAGCCGCCACGTCGCATGGCCGAGGATCGGCACGACCACCGCAAGACCGACGAACAGCGGAATCGATCCGAGCAGCAAGGCCGCGGCGACGATCAGACCCCACGCCGCCATCACGCGCGGATTCTTCATCACGGCGCGGATGGAGGTCTGGATCGCGACGGCGGCCCCGACGTCGCGGTCGATCAGCAACGGGAAGGACACGACGCTGATCGTCAGCGCGACGCAGGCGAAGAGAAATCCCACGATGTTGCCGAGGACGATCATCGTCCAGCCCTCTGGCGTCGTCAGCGTCCGCTGCAGAAACTCGCCCAATGAATTGGGAACCCGATCGACCTCGGCGCCCATGCTGAACGTATAGATCGCCTGCGCCGCGACGAGCCAGCCGAAGAAGACGACGAGGAGCACAAGCCCGACGCCGAGCATCGACACGAAATTGTGCGAGCGCACCACGTCAAATCCATGCCGCCAGGACAGCGGCAGCCCGGCCTCGCGGCGGCGGCTCAGTTCATACAGCCCGATCGCGGCGAAGGGGCCGATGATGGCGAAGCCGGCCGCCAGCGGAAAGAGCAGCGGCGCCATGCGCCCGCCCATCGAGGCCATGCCGACCAGGAGGCCGATCACGGGATAGATCAGGCAGAGAAACACCGCATGCGTCGGCATTTCGCTGAAATCCTCATATCCCTCGCGCAACGCGTCCTTCAGGTCATTGATAGCGATGCGACGCACCTCGGGCGCCGCGTCCATCCTGTTTGCCGACAGCGTGACTGTGTTCGCCATGTTCCATCTCCCGAACATGAAGCGAGGCCGCCGATCACTGCGACAGCGACCTGCAAGGGAGACAGACTAACCTTTTTGAGGCGCGCCGTCGCCCCCTCGCCTTCACAAGTTCGGGACAAGCAAGCGCCGCGTTGTGCGGCGCATCAATCGTTCGCCTCGGGCGGCAGGAAATTCACCTCGTGCCGCGCCGAGATTTTCACCACCTCGGCGGGATCGGACAGGTCGTGCAGCTTCTTGAACAAGGTCTCCAGCATGCCGGCGGGAGACACCCAGAACAGCGCGCGCGTGGGCTTGTCGGATTTGTTGAAATAGCCGTGTGGAACGCCGCGCGGCATGCGCACGAGATCGCCGGCCTTCGCCTTCGTCCATTCGCCGCCCAGCTTGAGGTCGAGCTCGCCTTCCTGAACGAGAATGAATTCATCCTGCGTGGGATGGACATGCACCGGCACGAACTGGCCGGGATCGCTGTTGGTCTCGAACGCGAACGCCGACTCGCACGCCGCCTTCGGAAAATAGATCTGGCCGAGAATATTCCACTGCACCCCGGCATAGCCCGCGCCCTTCTCCGTCACGCCCTTTTCAAGATCGCTCATAGCGCCCTCCTCGCCATTGCAAGATGGAGCGAGGCTCGATCAAAACGCGGGCGCGCGCAACCCGGCGGCGCTCGGCCCCCCGCCGAGGAAGTCAGCCCGGAAGAATCCAGCCGTCGCCAAGGCGCAACCGGATCGCCTGTCCGGCGCTCAGGGTCGTGGGCTCATCGACATCGAGGCGCAAGGCGAGAGACGGGTCGGCGTCCGGCCGCGCCTCCACGCGGTAGCGGCCGCCCTGATAGACGAGGTGGGACACCGTGGCGGCGAAGCCGTCATCGCCCGCCGCGATCGCGATGTCGCGCGGGCGAACGCAGATCTGCGCGGAAGCGGCTGGCGCGTTCTCCCGCCCGCAGCGGGCTGTGATCGCCGCGCCGAACACCTGCCCGCGCGCGCGTCCCTCGCCGTCGCGCGCCACGCGCTCGACCGGCAGCACCATGCCCTGGCCGATGAAGCGCGCCACCGTCGCGTCGGCCGGCTCGCGATAAAGCTGCGAAGGCGAAGCAAGCTGCAGCAGCCGGCCATTGTCCATCACCGCGATGCGGTCGGCGAGCGCCATCGCCTCCGCCTGGTCGTGGGTGATGTAGATCATCGTCCGGCCGGTGCGCGCGTGGAAGCGGCTGAACTCCTCCTCCATCGCCGCGCGCAGATGCACGTCGAGATTGGCGAGCGGCTCGTCGAGCAGAACGAGCGACGGCTCCGCGACCAGGCAGCGCGCGAGCGCGACGCGCTGGCGCTGGCCGCCCGACAAGGCCGCAGGCCTGCGCTCGCCGAAGCCCGTCAGCCCGACGAGATCGAGCGCGGCGTCGACGCGGCGCGTCAGGTCAGGCTCGGGCACGCGCGCGATCTTCAGCGCATAGGCGACATTTTCACGCACGCTCATATGCGGCCAGAGCGCATAGTTCTGGAACACGATGCCGATGCGGCGCTCCTCGGGCGGAACGCGCACCGCCGCGGACGACATCACGCGGCCGTCGATCGCGATGGCGCCGTCATCGGGCGCGTCAAATCCCGCGATGAGGCGCAGCAATGTCGTCTTGCCGCAGCCGGAAGGCCCGAGCACGGCGATGAACTCGCCGTCGCGCACCTCCAGCGACACGTCGTCGAGCGCGCGATGGGCGCCGAACAGCTTCACGAGACGCTCGACGCTCAATCCCGCCACGGCAGCACTCCCTGCGGCAGGCGCCGCGCCATGAGAAGGGTGAGCAGCATCAGCAGAATCGTCACCAGAACCGTCAAGGCGGCGATGGCGGAGGCGTAGCCTGAATCGCCGCCCTGCTCAAAGGAGAACACCACCACGCCGAGCGTTTCCGCGCCGGACGACCAGAGCAGCGCGGAGACGGTGAGCTCGTTGAACGCGGTGAGAAAGACCAGCAGCGCGCCCGCCGCTGCGGCCGGCGCCACGAGCGGCGTGATGACCGAGACAAGCCGTTTCGGCAGGCGCGCGCCCGCGACCTGCGCCGCCTCCTCCACCGCGCGATCGAGCTGCTGATAGCCGCTGATGACAGGCCGCAGGCCGAGCACGAGAAAGCGCGCGAGATAGGCGAAGAGGATGATCCACACGGTGTTGTAGATCGACACGCCGAGCAGCGGCAGCGGACGCAGGAACAACAGGATCGCCGCGATCGACATGACGACGCCCGGCATCGCATAGGGAAGCTCGATCAGCGCATTGAGGACGCGCAACGCGCGCAACCGGCGCCAGACGATGAAATAGGCGAGCGGCGCCGCGATCACGACGATGAGCAGCGCGGCCGCCAAGGACAAACCGAAACTGTTGCGGAAGGCGCGCCGCGACGCGTCATGCTCGAACATCACGAAGGCGTAGTTCTTCAGCGTCGCCGTGCCGGCGTTGAGCGGCACGCCGAGCGCCGGCGTCAGCGAGGTCATCACGAGCGCAAGCAGCGGCAACGCGATGACGAGCAAGGTCGCCAGCCACAGCGCCGCTTCAATCGGCAGCCGCCAGCGGCCGAGCTCCATCGGCTGCGCCCGGCTCGAGGTGGTGATGATGCGCGCGTCGCGCCGTTCGGCGAAGGCGAATTGCGCCATGACGCCAAGCATCGCGATCGCGCCGATGAGAATCGACAGCACCGCGACTTCCGACAGAACCGCGGGGCCCATGCCGGCGATGCGCTGGTAGATGAGCGTCGGCAGCACGAGATAATTCGCCGGAATGCCGAGGAAAGCCGGAATACCGAAATTGCCGAGACAGGAGACGAAGCAGAGCGCCACGCCCGCGATCAGCGACGGCCGCATCAGCGGCAGAACGATGGTGCGCAGGATCGTCCAGCGGCCGGCGCCGGCGGCGCGCGCCGCCTCGATCAGTTCGCGCGGCAACGCGCGCAGGCCGGCGCGAAGAGTGAGGAACAGCAGCGGCGCATATTGCAGCCCGAGCAGCGCGATCACGCCGCCGCGCGAATAGAGCGGATTGCGCGCGCCCAGCGGCGGCGCGAGACCGACCGCGCCCAGCAGCGGGCTCGACGGGCCAAAAAGCTGCAGCCAGGCGAGCGCCGTCACCTGCGGCGCGATCATCAAGGGCAGCACGAAGCAGAACACCAGCGCGTTGCGGCCGCGAATATCGCTCAGCCCGATCAGCAGCGCCATGACGCCGCCGATCAGCGCCGACAGGATGGTGCCGCCGATCGCCGTCTCGAGGCTGTTGCGCGTGGCTGTCCAGGTGGCGGGACTGCCGAGCGCGCGCCGGAGCGGCTCAAGCGAGAACGCGCCGCCCTGCATGACCGCTTCGATCGCGATGCGCGCGAGCGGCAGCAGGGACAGAATCGCGACGACGAGAACGAGCGCCGGGAGCAGCGCGCGCTCGCCAATCCTGGATGAGGTCAATGCGCGCGAGGACTTAACCGACAGCAATCAGCCCTCGCCGCACGCAGACGACGCCTGATCTCTCAAGCGGCGCCGAACATGTCGGCGAAACGCTTCTTGTCGGCGTCGGTGGTTTTCAGCACCGCCGCGATATCCATCGGCATCAGCGGCAGCTTGGCGCCTTCCGGCAGCCAGGCCGGCCGGCCGACCGACTCGCGCGCCGCCAGATAGCCCTGGCTCAGCGCGAGCTTCTGACCGTCTTCCGACAGAATGAAATCGATGAAGGCGCGCGCGGCCGGCTTGTTCGACGCCGTCTTGAGAATGCAGACCGGCTCGGTGACCGCCGTCACCCCTTCCTTCGGCGCGACGAACTCGACGGGCGAGCCTTGCGCCTTGGCGTTGTAGGCCATGAAGTCGACGAGGATGCCGTAAGGCTTCTCGCCCGTGGCGACGGAGCGAAGCACCGCGCCGTTGCCGCGCACGGCGACCGTCTCGTTCGCCTTGAGCGCCTCGAAGAATTTCCAGCCGAGGTCCGGCCGCTGCGAGAACACGCCGAGCGTGATCGCCGCCGCGCCCGAATAGAGCGGGCTCGGCATCGAGATCTGGCCTTTCAGCTCCGGCTTCATCAGGTCCGTCCAGGACGCCGGGACGATCTTCGCCGCCTTGTTATAGGCGATGCCCGTGGTGATGAGCTTGGTGCCGAAATAGGTCTTGTCCTTCGAATCGAAGGACTGCGGATCGAAGCCGTCGGTCTTCGCGCCCGCATAGGATTCGAGCCGGTCGCCAGCCTTCAGCGACTCCATGCTGACGCTGTCGGCGATGAGCAGAACGTCCGGCCTGGGCTGGCCCGCCGAAAATTCGGCGGCGAGCTTGGCCATGATCTCTGTGGTGCCGGACCGGAAAATCTCCACCTCGACGCCCGGATTGGCTTTGCGATAGGCGGCGACGGTCTGGTTGGCGTCCTTCTCGGGCTGGGAGGTGTAGAGCACCAGCTTGCCCGAGGGGGCCTGGGCGCGGGCGCCGGTGGCGGCGATCGCCGCCACGCTGGCGCCGGCAACAGCAAATCGCCGCCGATCCATCAACATCATGTCGTTCTCCGTCCCACATGCCGCGCGACGCGGTCGCTTTTCTTCGTTGGCTTCTATCATGACACGCCGATGACAGGCGCGCACGGGTTATATGATCCCGGCCGGTCAGACCTGCGCCGCTTCGACCGCCGCCCTGAGATCGGCCATGAAGCGGGAGGCGGCGGCGCCGTCGACGATGCGATGGTCCGAGGACAGGGTGAAGGTCGCGACCGGGCGCAGGACGATCTGGCCGTCGCGCCCCACCGGCTTGTCCTGGGTGCGCCCCACGGCCAGGATCGCGCTCTGGGGCGGGTTGATGATCGCCGTGAAGGCGTCGACGCCGAACATCCCGAGATTGCTGATCGTGAAGACGCCGCCGGTCAGTTCGGAGGGCTTGATGGTGCGGGCGCGGGCGGCGGCGACGAGCCGCGCGAAATCGGCGCTCAAATCGGGAAGGCTTTTCGTTCCGGCGTCGCGCAGCACGGGCGTGATCAGCGCCCCGTCCCTGTCGACCGCGATGGCGAGATCGATGCTGTCATGCAGCCGGTAGGCGCTTCCCTCCACCGACGCGCGCAGCATGGGATGGGATTTGAGCGCGCGCGCGACGAGATGCGCGAGAAAGACCGTGGGACCGGGCCGGGGCCAGCCGCCCTCCCGCGCCTGCCGACGCGCCAGTTCGAGCGCGGCGTCGAAGGCGGTCATGTCCATCTCGGCCGTCATGTAGAAATGCGGCGCGTTGCGCATGCTCTCCGCGAGCCGCGCCGCCGCGATGCGGCGCACGGGATCGAACGGGATCAGATCAGCGGCGGCTCTCTGCTCCGGCGCTT
>MKVY01000039.1:18126-19651 GCA_001899525.1 Rhizobiales bacterium 65-9 | reverse complement strand
TGCGGGCCAGCGGCGTGGCGCGCAGGCCGGCCGCCGCCGCCCCGCCCGGCTGCTCCGGCGCGCGCGCGGCGACGGCGATCGCCGGCCGATCGACGCGGGCGGAAGCGGCGGGCGCGCGAGGTTGGGACGGCTCGGCGAGCGGGGCGATCGCCTCCCCCTCGGCGAAAATCCGCGCGACGACCGCGCCGACAGGAATGGGCTCGCCGGTCACCCCGGCGATCGCGCCGATCACGCCGGAGGCCGGCGCGTCGATCTCCATCGCCGCCTTGTTGGTGATGATCTCGAAGAGAATATCGCCCTTCTCGACCCGCTGGCCCTCGACGACCTTCCACGATTCGATGATCGCGGACTCCATGTCCATGTCGACCTTGGGCAGGATGACGTCGACCGCCATCACGCCTCTCCGCGCGCCAGACGGAGCGCCGCCGCGACGATGTCGTCCTCCTGCGGCACAGCGGCCTTTTCCAAGACGGGATTGTAGGGCAGCGGCGCATCCGCGCCGCCGAGCCGCAGGATCGGCGCGTCGAGATAATCGAAGGCGTCGCTCTCGGCGATCATGGCGGCGATCTCGGCGCCGACGCCCATCGTCTTCACGCCCTCATAGACGATGAGTAGCCGATGCGTCTTGCGCACGCTTGCGGCGATCGTCTCAAGATCGATCGGCCGGATCGAGCGCAGGTCGATCACCTCCGCCGACACGCCCTCGGCGGCGAGCCGCTCGGCCGCCGCCGCCGCCTTGATCGCCATGATCGAACTCGCGACGATCGTCACATCCTCGCCGGCGCGACGCACCGCCGCCTTGCCGATCGGAACGCGGTAGGCCTCCTCCGGCACAGGGCCTTTCGTCTTGTACAAAAGCTTGTGTTCGAAGATCAGCACCGGATTGGGATCGTCGATCGCGGCGAGCAGCATTCCCTTGGCGTCGTGCGGCGTCGAGGGCTGGACAACCTTCAATCCCGGCACATGCGCGAACCAGGCTTCGAGCGACTGCGAGTGCTGGGCGGCGGCGCCCGTGCCCGATCCGCCGGGCAGGCGCACCACCATCGGCACCGTGGCCTTGCCGCCGAACATGAACCTGATCTTCGCCGCCTGGTTGACGATCTGCTCCATCGCCAGGGTGATGAAGTCGGAGAACTGGATCTCCAGCACAGGGCGCATGCCGGTGATCGCCGCGCCCACCGCCGCGCCCGCCATGCCAAGCTCGCTGATCGGCGTGTCGATGACGCGCTCAGCCCCGAAGCGATGGACGAGATCGCCGGACACGCCGAAGGCGCCGCCATAGACGCCGACATCCTCGCCGAACAGGAACACGCGGCTGTCGGCCTCCATCGCCTGCTCGAGGCCTTCGCGGATCGCCTCCGCATAGGTGAGCTCGCGCGCGCTCGCGGCGGCTTCAGGCGGTTGCGTAGACATCGCGCGTCAGCTCTTTCGGATCTGGATCGGGACTCGCCTGCGCGAAGGCGATCGCCTCCGCGATCTCGCGCTCGACATCGTCGGCGATGGCGTTCATGGCCGCGAGCGACAG
>MKVY01000039.1:9476-18095 GCA_001899525.1 Rhizobiales bacterium 65-9 | reverse complement strand
GCCGCGATCGGATCGCGCTCCTTCCACGGCTCGATCTCTTCCTTGGCGCGGTAGAGATTGCGGTCGCTGCGGGAGTGGCCCCGAATGCGATAGGTCTTGCATTCGATCAGCGACGGACCGGCGCCGTTTTTTGCGCGATCGATGGCCGCGCGCGCGGCCGCGGCGACGGCGGGCATATCGTTGCCGTCCACGATCACGCCCGGCATCGCATAGCCGGGCGCGCGGTCGGCGACATTGGGAACCGCCATCGCGCGCGCCGAATCCATCGACATGCCGTATTTGTTGTTCTCGCAGACGAACAGGATCGGCAGCTTCCAGATCGACGCCATGTTGAGCGATTCATGGAAGGCGCCCTCGTTCGCGGCGCCGTCGCCGAAATAGACGACGCAGACGCGATCAAGCTTCTGCATCCTGATGCTCATGCCGACGCCGACGGCGATCGGCAGCCCGCCGCCGACGATGCCGTTGGCGCCGAGATTGCCGCCCTCCACATCCGCGATGTGCATGGAGCCGCCGCGGCCGCGGCAATAGCCGGTCTCCTTGCCGAAGAACTCGGCGAACATGCGGCTCACATCGGCGCCCTTGGCGATGCAATGGCCGTGGCCGCGATGGGTGGACAGCACATAGTCCTCGCGGCGGAGATGAAACGCCGCGCCGACGGCGCTCGCCTCCTGGCCGATCGACAGATGCATGGTGCCGTGGACGAGCCCGCGCATGTAGCTCGCCTCAGCCTCCTCCTCGAAGCGCCGGATCAGGCGCATCCGCCGCAGCGCGAGCGAGAGGTCGTCGTCATCGAGCGCGGCGAGCTCGGCGCGCTGGTTGAGACGGGAAGGAGCAGGGGCTTGCGTCATCAGGCTGGCGGGCGTCTCGACCGCCCGGCGCAATCCGGGCGCCGGCGCGTCTACCACGGGCGGGACGCCAAGGCATAGGGGCGCGCGGGCGCGACCCGGCGGCGCCAGAGACGCCTGGCCGGCTCAGCGCGCGGCGGCGGGGGCGAACAGTCCGAGCGCGTTGTCGCGGAACAGCCGCCTTCTCGCAGTCTCGTCGAGAAAATCGGCGTGATCCCACAGATAGGTCAGGCTCTGCCGGTAGGTGCAGTAGCGCTCGACGTTCGGCATGTCGGAGCCCCACATGAAGCGCTCGACGCCGAAGCGCTCGATGAGCTGACGGATATGGCCGATCGCGCCGGCGTAGGGATAGTCATGCCGGCCGCCCCAGCCGATCGGGTAAAGGATCTCCGCGTAAACCGGCGCATCCGTCAGCAGGCCGGCGAGCACATCCGGCAGCCTGAGCGCGCCCTTCTCGTCAGCATAGAGGGCGGTCGGCGCGCCATGCACGAGCACATGGCGGATCGACGGGTGGCGCTCGACGATGCGCGCGAGGTGACGCATCTCGTCCTCATAGGTTCCGACCGGCGACTTCGCCGAATGGACCCAGAACACCGGAACGCCGCGACGGGCGATCTCGCGCCACAGCCCGTCAAACGCGGGATCGTCCGGGAGGCGGCGATAGCCGTCGCGGAACAGGCCGGTCGTCGTATAATAGAGGCCCGACATGCCGAGCCGGTCGAACTGGAAGGCGAGACGCTCCATCTGGTCGTCGCGATCGGCGAAGGCCTCCTCGATCTGCGCGAGACCGATGAAGCGGCCAGGATAAGCTTTGCGGGCGGCGGCGAAATCCTCCGCCAGGTTGCCGTAGATGTGATCGTTCTGCAGGATCGCCGTCTCGACGCCGGCGTAGTCCATCTGACGCACGATCGTCTCCGCCGGCGCCGACAGGTCGCTCATGTAAGGCGGCAGGAACTGGACGTAGCAATCCTCGCCGCCCGCGCGCCATTCAAAGCGGCCGTTGCGGCCGACCCTGAAGTCCGCATCCTTGTTGCGGCCCTTTTCCGACGGATCGTTAGCCGACCAGAGCGGGCGCTCCGTGACGAGCGCATGGTCGCGCGCCCGGCGATAGGGCTGGTTGCCGTGCATATGCATCGAGCGCTGCTGATGCAGCAAATGCGTCGCCGCGTCGGGAAATCCGCAGGCGCCGGCGAGCGGCGGGAAAATATGGCAGTGGATGTCGACGATTCCGAAACTCACAGCGTTCCTCATCCTGAAAAATTCGGATCGAGCTTGTCGCGCAGCCCGTCGCCCAGCATGTTGAAGGCGAAGACCAGCAGCGTGATAGCAAGGCCCGGCGCGATGACGAGATGCGGCGCGACGCTGAGAAGCTCGCGGCTCGCGCCGAGCATCGCGCCCCATTCCGGGTCCGGCGGCTGAACGCCGAGCCCGAGAAAGCCGAGGGCCGACGCCACCAGCACGGCCTGTCCCGCGAGCAGGCTCAACTCGATCACGATCACCGAGGCGGCGTTCGGCAGAACATGCCGGACGAGAATGCGCGCGCGACTCATGCCGATGGTGCGCACCGCGCTTACGAAATCCTCTTCGCGCACCTCCATGACGCGGCCGCGCACGAGCCGCGCGAGCGGCGGCACGAAGCTCGCCGTGATCGCGACGATCAGACCGACGGCGCTCGCGCCGACCGCCGAGACGATCGCGATCGCCAACACGAGATTGGGCACGGTGAGCAGAAGGTCGATGAAGATGGTGATGGCGCGATCGGCGGCGCCGCCGAAATAACCGGCCACCAGCCCGAGCGCGACGCCCATGACGCCGGCGAGCGCAACCGACACGAGCGCGATCATCAGCGTGGTGCGCGTTCCCACGATCAGTCGCGACAGGATGTCTCTCCCGACCTGATCGGCGCCGAGCCAATGGGCAGCGGAGGGCGGATCAAGCAGCGCAAGCAAATCCTGCGCATAAGGATCGTAGGGCGCGATCAGCGGACCGAACGCGGCCAGGAAAACAAACAATGCGAGCAGCGACGCGCCGATCGCGAAGAACAGGCTGCGCCGCCGCCTGCGGCGCGGCGCGGCGACGCCGGCCGTCGCCTCAGCCATGACACAGCCGCGGATTGATGACGACGTAGAGGATTTCGACGGCGAGATTGATCAGAAGAAAGCCGACGACGAACAGCAGCGTCACGCCCTGGACGAGATTGTAGTCGCGCACGCTGACGCCGGTGAGCAACAGATCGCCGACGCCCGGCCATGCGAACAGCCGCTCCACCACGACGGAGCCGCCCAGCAGAAAGCCGGCCTGCAATCCGATCACCGTCACGATCGGGATCATCGCGTTGCGCAGCACATGGCGCGACAGCGCCGCGCGCCGGTCAAGCCCCTTGGCGAGCGCCGTGCGGACATAGTCCTTGCGCATCTCCTCGATCACGACGCCCCGCGTCATGCGCGCGACGAGCGCGATGAGCCGCGCCGAAAGCGCCATCGTCGGCATGATCAGCGACAACGCGCCAGTGAAGCCGAAACTCGGAAGCCAACCCAGATGCACCGACAACAGCGCGATCAGCATCATGCCGAGCCAGAAATTCGGCGCGGCGAGGAGCGCCACCACGGCGCTCGATATCGCCAGATCGGGCCAGCGGTTCTGCCACGCCGCGGCGGCGACGCCGGCGGGCAGCCCGATCAGCACCATGACCAGGATCGAACTCGCCATCAGAAGCAGCGTCGCCGGAACACGCTCGAGAATCCGCGGCAGCGGATTGGCGCGGAAGGTCGAGGAATAGCCGAGATCGCCGGTCGCGAGGCCGGCGAGATGGCGCGCATATTGTTCGACCAGCGGCTTGTCGAGCCCGAGCTGGGTGCGGATCTGCTCGATCTCCGCCTGCGTCGCGGTGGCGCCGGCGATGATCGCCGCCTGATCGCCAGGCACCGATTTGAAGATCACGAAGAGAATCGTGATCACGCCAAGCGCGACGGGAGGGATGAGCGCCAGTCTGATTGCGAGAAAGCGAAGCATGGTCAAAGCCGGCGGCTCAACGCCGCCGGCGAAGTCTCACGCGCGCGCCCGGCGGACGACCGTGAACACGATCGGCCAGACCTCGACGCCCGCGACGCCCTTGCGGACCGCCGAGACGTTCTCGTTGATCTGCAGCCAGATGTAGGGATTGTCGCGCCAGATCAGCTCCTGCGCCTTGCCGAGCGCGGCGTTCTGCGCGGCCTGATCCGCCGTCGAGTCCGCCTCCTTCAGCAGCGCGTCGACCTCCGGATTGCGGTAGCGCGCCATGTTCCAGACGTCAGGCTTGCCCGCATCGTCGGCGTTCGACTTGAACAGCGAGGCGAGATGATAAAGGCCCGACGCGTTCGACGGGTTGAAGCCGAACATCGCGAGATCCCATTTGACGTTCGCGGCGTCCTGCCGCACCGCGTCCCAATAGGACGCCGCCTCGATCTTCGTGATCTCCACCTTGACGCCCGCCTGCTGCAGCGCGTTGGCGACGATCTCCGCCACCGACACGTCGCCCGGGAAAAGCCCCTGCGGCGTGAACAGCTTCAGCGTCAGCGGCTTCTGCGCATCGTAGCCCGCCTCCGCGAGAAGCGCCCGCGCCTTGGCGGGATCGTAGGTCAGCGGCGAGACCGACTTGTAGCCGACCGTGTTGAAGGCGAGCGGCGAATCCGGGGCCTTGGCGAAATTGAAGAACACGCGCTCGGCGATGGTCTTCACCGGCACGGCGAGATTGAGCGCCTGCCGGACTTTCGCATCTTTCAATGGCGCGCGCGTCAGGTTGAGCGCGAAGCCGATCGGCCGCAGACCGGGCGAGGAGAGAATCTCGATCGCCGGATCCTGCTTCAACTGGCTGACGAGCGCGACGGGAACGTTGTCGATCACATCGACAGCGCCGGTGCGCAGCGCCGAGATGCGCGTCGCCGCCTCGGAGATCGTCTTGAAGACGAGCCGCTTCGAGGCCGGCGCGCCGTTCCAGTAACCGTCGAACGCCTCCAGCACCAGCTCCTGACCCGGCGAGAAGCTCGCCACCTTGTAGGGCCCGGCGCCAACCGGATTCTTCGCGATATTTCCTTCGCCCGCCTGCAACGCCGCCGGCGACACGATCGAGCCGGAGCCGTGCGCGAGCGAGTTCGGGAGCTGCGAGAACGGCGCCTTCAGCTTGATGACGACGGTGCGCTCATCGGGCGTCTCGACGCTCGCGAGGGGGTCCCAGAGCGGACGATTCGTCGGGTTGCGCGCCTTGTCCATAAGGCGCTCGAGATTGATCTTCACAGCGGCCGCATTGACGGGCGTCCCGTCATGGAATTTCGCGTTCCCGCGCAGCTTCACGGTGGCCGACATGAGGTCGGGCGCCATCGCGGCGCTTTCCGCGAGCTGCGGAACGATTTTCATGTTCGCATCGAAATCAAGCAGGCGATCGTAGATGCAGAGCGCGGCCTCGTATCCGGCCGGATAGCCGGTGAAGCTGCCCTGCGCCGGATCGAGCGTGAGCACGGCCGTGCTCTGGCCGAAGGTCAGCGTCTCTTTTCCGGCCTGCGCGAGCGCGCGAATGTCGGGATGCAATGCGACGCCCGCGGCGGCGACCGTTCCAATCGTTGTGAAAACTTCGCGACGATTCATGACACCCCTCCTGTGTTGAGATTCATGCCGCGCCGCGGCCCGCCGCAGAAGCGTCGAGCCACAGGCTGCTCCAGGTGAAGACGGCGGGCGCGCCGCCCGTGTGAACGAAGACGAGAACATCGTCCTTGGCGTAGCGGCCGGCGCGGATATGGCCGATCATGCCCGCCGCCGCCTTGCCCGTATAGATCGGATCGAGAACGACGCCCTCGAGACGGCCGAACATCCGCACCGCCTCGACAGCCGCCTCGCTCGGCACGCCATAACGCTCGCCGACATAACCGCCGTCATTGTCGATCTCCTTCTCGTCGATGACGATGTCGAGACCGAGCGTGCGCGCGGTTTCGTTGGCGATCGCGGCGGTGCGCGAGGGAACATGGAATTCGGACGTCGCGGTCACGCCGCGCATGCGGAAGCCCGCATTGGTGAGCCGCTGCGCCAGCACGACGCCCGCCTGCCCCTTGCCGCTTGACGACATGTAGATGTCGGTGGGGCGCGCGCCGGCGGCCTCCATCTGCTCAAGGATCTCAAGCGTCGTCTCGATATAGGCGATGGCGGAGGCGACATCGAACATCGGATTGTCATTGAGGATGTGCGGGCGGCCGCCCTCGGCGCGGCATCTGGCGGCGATCTCATCGAGCATCCTGCGCTGCTCGGCGGCGTTCGGCGCGAAATGAACCTCCGCCCCAAGGAGATAGTCGATCAGAAGATTGCCCTGCGGCGCGGCCGGCGGGCGGCCCTCGAGAACGAGAATCGTCTTCAGGCCGAGCTTATTGCAGGCGCCGACGGTCTGGCGCGCCGAGTTCGATTGAAGATCGAGCCCGACGATGACCGTGTCGGGATTCTCCGACATGGTGCGCGCAAGGCGAAATTCGAGATTGCGCAGCTTGTTGCCGCCAAGCGCGACGCCGGTGAGATCATCCCGCTTGATGAAGATGCGCGGGCCGCCGAGCGCGCGGCTGAGATTCGGCGCCTCGTGCAGCGGCGTCGGAATCAGCGCGATCGGCACGCGCGGCACCTTCGCGATCTTCTCCTTGATCCAGCCATAGCTCGTCGCCGCGCCGCGCGCGGCGTTTGCTGCGTCATTCATTCCGGAATGCCTTCCTGCGGTTCAATCCTGGCGATCCGCCGCCGTTTGATCGCCACGTCCATGCGCGCGAAGCGTTCGAGGACGACCGTCGGCGGCGACAGGAGCGTCACGCCCACGACCAGCGCGTCGATCACGGCGAGCTGCGCCATGCGGACGGTCATCGGCGTGTAGATCTCGCGGTTTTCCTTGAGGTCGACCGGCAGCAGAATGGAGGACAGGCTGGCGAGCGGAGAGCCGGTTCGCGTCAGCGCGACGATGGTGACGCCATTCTCCTGCGCGAGTTGGACGGTGTCGATCAGCTCGCGCGTTTCTCCGGAGGAGGAGATCGCGATGAGCACGTCCTCCGGCCCCAGCGTCGCCGCGGCCATCGCCTGCATATGGGCGTCGCTGTAGGCGACGGTCATGGCGGCGAGGCGGAACAGCTTGTGCTGGGCGTCGGCCGCGACGGTGGCCGACGCGCCGAAGCCGTAGATATGCACCCAGCGCGACTTGAGGATCGCCACGGCGGCGTGACGAATGGATTCGAAAGGCAGCGCGCGACGCACATGTTCCAGGCTGCGAATGGTGGCGGCGAAGGATTTCGCCGCTCCCTCCTCGACCGTGTCGCTCGCCTGTATCGCGTCCTCGGCCGGCGGGCGGCCCTGCTCGGCCAGGCCGCGCATCACGGTGAGACGAAAGCTCTTGTAGCCGTCGCAGCCGAAGCGCCGGCAGAAGCGGATCACCGTCGGCTCGCTGACGCGGGTCTCCCGCGCGAGATCCGCGATCGACAGCCGCACCGCTTCCTCCGGCCGGTCGAGCACGAAAGACGCGATGCGCGCATGCGCGGCGGACAAGGGTTCGGACGAATTGCGCAGCAGGTCGAGCACGGCCGCCATTGGCCATGCCTCTCGCGTCGACGCAACAGAAATGATCGTCTTTTTTATTTTTGATTGTTTTTGTTATCATTCTCAAGTTATGGGCCGAGCCTGCTATTCCATCAAATATTTGAATTATCTAATTTTTTTTATTATTTTGATTTCCGAGGTCAAAAAATGTAGCAAAACATACACCCCCGAGCTGCGCTTGCGTCAACCTGTGCAACCCGGACGCGCCGAAGACGTTAGGTCGGGTTTGAGAGCAAGCGACGCTTCAGGCGTCCGGAGCGCGTCCGCCGCCCTGAGCCGGACGCTGCCGCGAGGCGCCGCGAAGATCGCCGACGAGCCGCGCACGGACGATGCGATCGTTCTGCATGGCGTCAGCCCGATGCATAAGAAACGGGGATTGCTCGCGCGACTCGGACGCAACGACTCCGGCGAGGCCGCGCGGAACGATTCCGTCATGGTTCACGCGCACGGAGTTCAGGCGCCGATCATTTTGCGCCGGCGGCGGCTCGCGTCGACCGCAGGAGCGCGGTTGAAGGGAAATTCGCTATCGTCCCAGTTCGACGCGCATCGCGCGGCGAATTTCGGTCGCGGCGTAAGGGTTCGCGATTCAATCCGGCGGAATTACTTGCGTCCGGCGGAATTGATTGCGACGGAATTATTCGCAGATGCGTGGCCGGATCAGCGGCCACGATTTCTTGAAACCACGATTCCTTGAAACATGGTCTGGCGCGCCGCATTGTACATTTTGCGCCGCTAAAATCCGCGATCCACGCGCTCATTGCGCTGTTTCTCTCCAGCGTTGAAATGACGGCCAAATCACCTTTCTCAATTACACATCGCATCGCCGCCTATCGCCGTCCTCCGCTTCAATAACCATTTGTTCGCTCTAAACGACTCAAAAGCGAACTTATTGGGCGTCGCGCCGTTCTCCACCTCAAGGGATAAAACAAGAGAAGTGGGAATGCGTCATGAAACCGATGCGGGTGCTTATTCTGGAAGACGAGCCGCTGGTGGCTCTTGATCTCGAGAGCGTCGTATCGGCGGCGGCTCCAAGCGAGGTCGCGTGGGCGCCTTCGATCAAGAAAGCGCATGCGGCGCTCGCCGAGCCCGTGGATTTCGCGCTGCTCGACATCGACGTGATCGACGGAAAAACCTTCGAGTTCGCGCTCCATCTTATCAACAACGGCACGCCGTTCGCGTT
>MKVY01000039.1:221-9468 GCA_001899525.1 Rhizobiales bacterium 65-9 | reverse complement strand
ACCTCATTCTCGCCCAGGCGCGCCTGCTGCAATCGCGGCCGGATGAGCACAGCACGGTCGCGAACGACAACTGATTCACCTCCGCGCGACGCGCTCGCAAAGCGCCTTGCAAAGCGCGGGCGCCCCTGCCATAAGCCGCGCCGTTTCACCGTCGTCACGGGCCGGCGTCCAAACCGGCGAGCCGCGGCGACCTATAATGCAGGGGTCCAAACTCATGACAAACGGCGCCGCCGGCTTTCAGTCGCGCGTGTTCTCGGGCATGCAGCCCACCCACACCCTCCATCTCGGCAACTATCTCGGCGCGCTGACGCGCTGGGTGGAAATGCAGGCGACGCACGAGTGCATCTACTGCGTGGTCGACATGCACGCGATCACCATCCAGCACGATCCGGCTGATCTCACCCGCTCTATCCGCGAGGTGACCGCCGCCTATCTCGCCGCCGGCGTCGATCCGAAGCGCTCCATCCTGTTCAACCAGAGCCAGGTCGCCGAACATGCGGAGCTGACCTGGGTGTTCAACTGCGTGGCGCGGCTGGGCTGGCTGAACCGCATGACCCAGTTCAAGGAAAAGGCCGGCAAGGACCGCGAAAACGCGTCGATCGGGCTCTATGACTATCCCGTCCTGATGGCGGCCGACATCCTCGTCTACAAGGCGACGCATGTGCCGGTCGGCGAGGACCAGAAGCAGCATCTCGAGTTGACGCGCGACATCGCGCAGAAGTTCAACAACGACTATTCCGCCGCCATCGCGGCGCGTGGTTTCGGCGAGCAGTTTTTCCCGCTGACCGAGCCCGTCATCGGCGGCCCCGCGGCGCGCGTGATGAGCCTGCGCGACGGCGGCAAGAAAATGTCGAAGTCCGACCCCTCGGATTATTCGCGCATCAACCTGACCGACGACGCGGACGCCATCGCGCAGAAAATCCGCAGGGCGAAGACCGATCCGGAGGCGCTGCCGTCGGAGGAGAAGGGGCTCGACGCGCGGCCGGAGGCCGACAATCTCGTCGGCATATTCGCGGCGCTGAAAGGCGCGACGAAGCAGCAGGTTCTCGACGAATTCGGCGGCGCGCAATTCTCGACGTTCAAGTCGGCGCTGGTCGACCTGTCGATCGCCAAGCTGTCGCCGATCACCGCCGAGATGCGCCGACTGCTCGCCGACCCTGCCGAGATCGATCGCATTCTCTGCGACGGCGCCGATCGCGCGCGCGCGATCGCGTCCGCCACGGTGCGTGACGTCAAGGACATCGTGGGCTTCGTGCAAAAACGCTGACCGGCGGCGCCTTTGACGGTCCCGCGCATGCCGCCGTTCGCGGAAAGCGCAGCGCGTTCAAGCGTGTTCCCGCCGCATGACGGTCCGGGACAACCGGATTCCACTTTCCCGCATCATGCTCTCGTTGTTTGTTTCATCGCATTTTCTTCACGCGACCCGGTATCCACTTCGCTCGAAAATGCTCTAGAATCGCTTCCGCGGAGCCTGGCATGAGCAAACGCCGACGATCCTACGAATCCGGCCATCGCCCGAAATATCTGGCGATCGTGGACGGCACGCCGGAAAGCGCCGTCGCTCTGCGCTATGCGGGGCGGCGCGCCTCGCGCGTGACGGCCGGCGTCGCTCTCCTCTCCGTCGTGCCAATGCCCGAGGCGCCGCCGATTCTCGGCGTCGGTTCGCTCATGGAGGCGGAGGCGACCGAAGAAGCGCAGACGCTGCTCGATCAGGCGGCGGAGCGAATGCGCGCGCTTGCCGGCGTCGAGCCGCAGACGATGGTTCGCGTCGGCGCTAAAGCCGACGAGATCCTGAAGCTCATCGATGAAGACGAGGACATCGCCTTCATCGTTCTCGCCGCCGGCACCGGCAAGGACGGGCCGGGACCGCTGGTGTCGTCGCTCGCCGGCAAGGCCGCTGCAACCTTTCCGATTCCGATCGTCATCGTGCCGGGCCATCTGCAGCCCGAGGAAATCGACGCGATGGCGTAACGCGTCGCCGCGGCGCTCACTCGGCGGCGTGAGCGAGCGGCCCGCCGCGATCATTGGCGCCGACCGGCGGCGTCTCCGTTTCAGCCCCGGCGCGGGCCGCAATCATATCCTCGTTGGGATTGACCAGCTTGCGGCCGAAGCGCGCGACGAAGCGCGACAGGTCGTCCATCACGCAATAGAAGGACGGCACGAAAACAAGCGACAGCACCGTCGAGACGATGAGGCCGCCGATGACCGCGACCGCCATCGGCGAGCGGAACTCGCCGCCGTCGCCATGGCCCAGCGCCGTCGGCAGCATGCCCGCGGCCATGGCGATCGTCGTCATGACGATCGGGCGGGCGCGCTTGCGGCCGGCGTCGAGAATCGCCTCGCGCTGCGAAACTCCGCGCGCCTCCGACTCGACGGCGAAATCCACCAGCATGATCGCGTTCTTGGTGACGATGCCCATCAGCATCAGGATTCCGATCACGACAGGCATGGACACCGCGTTCTGCGTGATGAGCAGCGCGGCGACCACGCCGCCGATCGAGAGCGGCAGCGACAGCAGGATGGTGATCGGCTGGAACACGCTGCCGAACAGCAGGATCAGAACGCCGAGCACCATCATGAGACCGAGCACCATGGCCTGCGCGAAGCCGTCGAACACCTCGCCCATGATCTCCGCGTCGCCGGACTGCTGCACGCGCACGCCGGCCGGCAATTGCTTCACCTCGGGCAGGTTGAGCGCGAGATTGACGGCGTCGCCCAGCGCGATCTGACTGCCGAGATCGCCGCCGATGACGACGCGGCGCACACGGTCATAACGCTCGATCGACGCCGGGCCTTGACCGAATCCGATATCCGCCAGCGCCGACAGCGGCGCCGCGGCGCCGGCCCCGCCGGCGATCATCATCGTTTCGATAAAGCGCAGGTCGCCGCGCGCGGCGCGGTCGAACTGCACGCGGATCGGCACCAGGCGATCGCCGGCGTTGAACTTCGCCAGATTCGGGCCGACGTCGCCGATGGTCGCGACGCGCACGGCCTCCGAGATCAGATCGGTCGACACGCCGAAGCGCGCCGCTTCGTCGAAGCGCGGCGTGATGCGAATCTCCGGCCGGTCGAGCCCGGCGTTCGCGGTGACATTGGAGAAGGACGGCGCGCGGCGCATCGCGGCCTCGATCTTCGCCACCGCTTGCGAAAGCGCGACCGGATCGTTGCCGAGCAGGGCGATCGACAACTCGCGCTCGCCGCGTTCGTTCACCTTGTAGGCGCGCATGTCGGGGACCGAGGCGAGCCTGTCGGTGAGTTCCCGCTCAATGACAGCCTGCAGGCGATGACGGGAATCCTTGCCGCCGATCTGGATCACCAGCGTCGCCTTGCGCACGTCGCGCGCGCCGGTGGGATTGGCGCCGCCGATCACATAAACCTGCTTGACCTCAGGCGTTTTCTGAATCACGCGCACGGCTTCATCGGTCTTCGCGACCATGTCGTCCATGGTCACGCCGGGAGGCATCTCGAACGACAGTACGACGCGGCCGTTATCCTCGGGCGGAACGAAGCCCGTCGGCAGGAACTGCGTCGACCAGATCGTCGCCGAGAAGATCGCGACGCCGGTCAGCAGCGTGACATAGGCCGCGTTGAACGGGACGGACACTTTGTTGAGCGGCCAGACAGGAACGCGGAACCGCCTGCGCGCCAGCGTGATTCGCAAGAATCCCAGATAGGCGCGCATGACCCGTCCGTCGCGATGGGTTTCATGCCCGGGATTGCGCATGAGATAGGCGGCCATCATCGGCGTGATCAGGCGCGCGACCAGCAGCGAGAACAGCACGGCGACGACGACGGTCATGCCGAACTGCTTGAAATACTGACCGGCTATCCCCGGCATGAAGGACACGGGCGCGAACACGGCGACGATCGTCATGGTGATCGCGATCACAGCGAGCCCGATCTCGTCGGCCGCCTCCATCGCCGCGCGATAGGGCGATTTGCCCATGCGCATATGGCGCACGATGTTCTCGATCTCGACGATCGCGTCATCGACGAGAATGCCGGTCACCAGCGTCAGCGCCAGCAGGCTGACGAGATTGAGCGAAAATCCGATCGCCTCCATCGCCCAGAAGGTCGGGATGATCGACAGCGGCAGCGCGACCGCCGCGACGAGCGTGGCGCGCCAGTCGCGCAGGAAGATGAACACCACGATGACGGCGAGAAGCGCGCCCTCGATCAGCGTCTGCATCGTCGCCTTGAAGTTGCCGTTGGTGAAGGCGACGGCGTCGTCGATCAGCGTGAAGCTGATGTCGGGATAGCGCTCGCGAAGCTCCGCGACCTTCTTCTCGACATTCTCCTTCACCACCAGCTCGCTCGCGCCCTTGGCGCGGAAGATGTTGATCGTCACGATGGAGTCGGCGCCGTCGAGACGGGCGAAGGAGCGCTGCTCCTCATAGCCGTCCCGCACCGTTCCGAGGTCGGACAGGAGGACCTCGCGGCCGCCGGGAAGAATGATGCGGGTGTTCGCCAGATCATCCACCGTCCGCGCGGCGGCGAGCGTGCGGATCGCCTGCTCCTTGCCGCCGACCTCGCCGCGCCCGCCGGCGAGATCGACGCTCGTCGCGCGCACCTGCCGGTTCACCTCGGCGGCGGTGACGCCGAGCGCCATGAGACGATCGGGATTGAGCGAAATCTGGATCTCGCGGCTGACGCCGCCATAGCGCTCCACCTGCCCGATCGAGCGAAGGCCCTGCAGCTCCCGCTTCATGACGTCGTCGACGAACCAGGAGAGCTGCTCGATCGTCTTCCCCGGCGAGGCGATGGCGTAGGACAGGATCGCCTGCCCCTCGACGTCGAGGCGCTGCACGATCGGCTCATCGACCGTGCGCGGGAGATCGGCGCGCACCTTGGCGATGCCGTCCTTCACATCGTTGAGCGCGCGCGCGACATCGGTCTCGAGCTGAAACTCGACCAGCATCGCGACGTTGCCGTCCGTCAGCGTCGTCATGACATGCTTGACGCCGGCGATGCTGGAGACCGCGTCCTCGATCCGGCGCGCGACCTGCGTTTCAAGCTCCGCCGGCGCGGCGCCCTGCTGCGTCACCGTCACCAGAATCACCGGCACGTCGATGTTCGGGAACTTCGTCACCGGGATCGAGCGGAACGCGAAGAGCCCCATGATGACGAGCACGACGAAGGCCACCACCGCCGGAATCGGGCGGCGGATCGAATAGGCGGAGAAATTGATCGACGAGTCGCCGGACATGGGAGTCCCGTTCCGTCAGTTCGCGGCGGCGGTGCGCGACACCGGCGTCACATGGTCGCCGTTGCGCACGAAGGTGCCCGCGATGGCGATCACTTCCTCGCCCTCGCGCAGTCCGCTTTCGATCTGGATCCTGCCATCCGCCTTGATGCCAAGCCGGACTGCGCGGGTTTCGACGACGCCATTGGCGACGACCTGAACCTCGCTGCGCTCGCCGCTGACGAACACGGCCGACTGCGGCACGGCGACCTGCGTCTTGCGCGCGATCTCGATGGTCGCGCGCGCGAAGGAGCCGACGGCCGGCATCGTCGCGGCGTCCATCGCGATGCGCACGCGCCCGAGCCGGGTCGCGCGGTTGATCTCCGGCGACACGAGGCGCACGGAGCCGGCGATCGTCGCGTCGGCGCCGGCGGGCGCGATCCGCGCCTGCTGGCCCGCTTTCAGCCGCGCCAGAATCGTTTCCGAGACGTCCGCCTCGACCTCGACGACGCCGTCCCTGATGATGCGGAACAGCGCCTCCTGCGCGCCGGCCGCGATCATGCCGACCTTGGCCGTGCGCCGGCTGACGACGCCGTCCACGGGCGACCTGATCTCCGTCCGCGCGATCTTCAATTCGGTGTCCTTGCGTTGCGCCTCCATCTGCCGGCGATCGGCCATGGCGAGCGCGAGCCCCTCCTTCGAGGCGGCGAGACGCGCCCGCGCGGCGTTCTCGGTCGCGACCTTCTGATCCAGGACCTCCTTCGAGGCGAAGCCGCTGCGGTCAAGCTGCCTGGAGCGGCCCAGAGTCGCGGTGGCGAAGGACAGGTCCGCCTCGCTCTGGGCGATCTGCGCCTTGGCCTGGTCGATCGACGCGTCGATGCGCGCGAGGGACGCCGCGTTCTGCAGCAGCATGATGTCGAGCGTCTCGCGCGAGAGGCGGGCGAGCGTCTGGCCGGCGCGCACCCGATCGCCCTCGTCGGCGAGCAGTTCGACGATGCGATAGCCGTCGATCTCGGGACCGACGAGAACGTCGTCGCGCGGCGTCACCGTGCCGGTCACGAAGACGGTCTCGGCGAGTTCGGCGGGCGCGGCGCGCACGACGGTGACCGCCGGCGCGGCGGGCGCCGGTTTCGGCTGCGCGGTCTGCGCCAGCGCCGCCGGAACGGCGGCGACGAGCGCGGCGGCGATCGTTGCGGGAAAGAGGACTCCGCGCAGGCTCATGGCGGTCAGGCCTTTTCGAGGGAGGCAGGCTGCGGCTTCGGGCCGGCGGCGGACGCGTCGGCGGCAGCCAGGCGCTCCTGCCCGGCCGGCGCGGCGTCGGCGTCAGGGTCGCCGTCAGGGTCGCCGATGAGCCGCCGCATCAGCGCGATCATCGCCGGCATCACGCGCTGCTGATCGAACTCGCGATCGAGCGCCGTCCGCTGGAACATGCCGTCGCCGATGATCATCATCAGCGTCGCCAGCGTGTCCGGCTCGTGGCGGGGGCGCAGCCGGCCGTCGGCGATGCGCGCCGAAAGCGCCTTGGCGAAGGCGCCATGAACGAGGCGATCGACGCGACGCCATTCCTCATGCACGACGGGATTGCGGCACGCCTCGGCGGCGATCTCCAGCATGAGGGCGCGCCGGTGCGGCTCCTCGTTGAAGCAATATTGATGGGCGAGACTTTCGAGCGCGCCCAGAAAATCCGGGGCCTCGTCGAGATGGGCGAAATCCTGCGCGATGCGCTCGCGGTCGCGCTCCGCGATCCCGACCACCAGCTCCTCCTTGGACCGGAAGTAGAGATAGGCGCCGCCCGCCGACACGCCGGCGTCGGCGCAGATCTGCGCCATGGTCGCGCCCTGGAAGCCGCTGCGGGCGAAGCAGCGTTCGGCGGCGTCGAGGATGCGGTCGCGACGTTCTGACTGGCGACGGGGCGTGATACGCGGCATGAGCACACAAAACGGATGAGCGTTCGCTTTCTTTGTGCGGAAAGCAGCGGGCGGTCAAGGATCAGGCAGCGGCGCGGGCGCGAAAAATGGAGAACGCCGCCCCAAGGGGCGGCGTTTTCATATGAACAGGCCGGATGTAAGGCGCGGGCGGTCAGGCCAGCCTCACGAGCCCGCCTTCCTGTAGGCGTCGACGATCGCCTGACCGTCCGGTCCGGCGCGCTTCAGCCAGTCGCCGGTCAGCGTTTCGCCGACCTTGCGGAAGCCCGCCGCGAGCTCGGCGCTCGGCGGCTGCACCTTCATGCCCTTGGCCTTGAGCTGGTCGAGATACCAGTTCGACTTCTCTTCCCACGCCTTCCAGCCGCGGGCTTCGGCCGTCGCCGCAGCCTTCAGGATGGCGTCCTGCTGGTCCTTCGGCAGCGCGTTGAAGGCCGCCTTGTTCACGAAGGTGAAGTTCTTCGGAATCCAGGCCTGGACGTCATAGAAATGGTCGAGCGACTCCCACACCTTGCTGTCATAGCCGGTGCCGCCGGACGACATGAAGGAGTTGACGACCCCCGTCGCCAGCGCCTGCGGCAGTTCGGCCGCCTGGATGGTCACCGACTGCGCCCCGACCAGCTCGCCGATGCGGGCCGTGCCGACATTGTAGGAGCGCCATTTCAGCCCCTTCATGTCGTCGAGGCTGTTGATGTCCTTCTTGGCGTACACCCCCTGCGGCGCCCAGGGCACGGCGAAGAGCAGCCGGAGCCCCTGCGCGTCGAGCTTCTTCTCGATGGCCGGCTTCGAGGCCTGATAGAGCTTCATCGCCTGCGAAAAGCTGGTCGCGACGAACGGAACGACGTCGAGACCGAAAAGCGGGTCCTCGTTCTCGTGGATCGACAGCAGAATCTCGCCCATCTGCGCCTGCCCGGTCGCGACAGCGCGCTTGATCTCGGGCGCCTTGAACAGCGACGCGTTGGCGTGAACCGTGATCCTGAGCTTGCCGCCGGTCGCCGATTCGACATCCTTGGCGAAGGCGACAAGATTTTCGGTGTGCGGATTGTCCGCCGGATAGCCGGCCGGCAGGTTCCAGGCGGTCTGGGCGACGGCCGCGCCGGACAGTCCAGCGGCCATCGCCGCCGCGGCGGCGAACGTCAGAGCCGCTCTGCGCTCAATGAACATGAAAGCTCCTCCTCACGAACATGGCCTGATCATATGGCTTCCCGTCAGCCGGGAAAGAGATATTGCGGCAGCCACATCACGATCGACGGAAAAACCGTGATCAGCGCGACGGCGACGACAAGAAGGAAAAAGAACGGCAGCGCCGCCAGCGCGACGGTGTTCGAATCATGCCCGCTCATCGTCTGGAGCACGAAGAGATTGAAGCCGACCGGCGGCGACACCTCCGCCATCTCGACGATCAGCACGACGAAAATGCCGAACCAGACGAGATCGAAGCCGGCCTTCTGCACCATCGGCAGCACGACGGCGGTGGTGAGGACGATCATCGAGATGCCGTCGAGCGCCGTTCCGAGCAGGATATACATCACCGTGAGCGCGGCGATCAGCGCATAAGGGCCGAGCTGCAGACCGTCGACCCAGCTTGCGAGCGCCAGCGGAATGCCGGTGTAGCCCATCGACTGCTTCATGAAGGAGGCGCCGGCGAGGATCAGCATGATCATGCAGGTCACCCGCGTCGTGCCCATCACGCTGTCCCAGAAGGATTTCGCGGTAAGCGTTCCGCTCCACCAGGCGAGCGCGAGCGAGCCGAGCACGCCCCAGGCGGCGCATTCCGTCGCGGTGGCCCAGCCGAGAAGCAGAGCGAGGAAAACCAGCGCGATCAGCAGCGTCAGCGGAATGAGATTGGCCGACTCGCGCAGCTTCTCCCGGAACGACATCGCCCGCTCCGGCGGCGGCATCTTGTCCTTGTTGATGATCGACCAGCCGGCGATGTAGCCGGAATACAGCGCCATCACGAGAAAGCCCGGCAGGAAGCCGGCAAGAAAAAGCTGGATGATCGAGACGTTGGCCGCCACCGCATAGATCACCATCGTGATCGACGGCGGAATGAGGATGCCGAGCGTGCCGGCGCCGGCGAGCGAACCGAGACTGAGCATCTCGTTGTAGCCGCGCTTCTTAAGCTCCGGCAAAGCGATCTTCG
>MKVY01000039.1:0-193 GCA_001899525.1 Rhizobiales bacterium 65-9 | reverse complement strand
GCCGGACACCGATCCGAACAGCCCGGAGGCGAGCACGTTGACATGCATCAGGCGGCCGGGAACCCGGCCGAGCCACGGCGCAAGGCCGCGAAACATCTCCTCGGACAGCTTCGTGCGGAAGAGGATTTCACCCATCCAGATGAAGAGCGGCAGCGCCGCCATCTCCCACGACGCGCTGCCGCCCCAGACGGTG
>MKVY01000038.1:564257-564542 GCA_001899525.1 Rhizobiales bacterium 65-9 | reverse complement strand
ACCGGCCGGCGATGGCGGGGTTGTGGCCCACGCTTCGCAGCGAGAGCATCGTGCTCGACGTGGGAGCGACCATCGGCGCCGACGCGCGGCGCCTGGTCTCGCTGGCGGTGATGGGCGCGGCGATGGCGCGAATCGTGCTCGGAATCGACCGGCCGAGCGTCGGCCTGCTCAATGTCGGCATCGAGGAGGTGAAGGGCATCGAGGAGGTCAAGGAGGCGGGCAAGTTCCTGCGCGAGGCCGATCTGCCCGGCATGCGCTATCACGGCTTCGTCGAGGGCGACGACA
>MKVY01000038.1:563155-564091 GCA_001899525.1 Rhizobiales bacterium 65-9 | reverse complement strand
TGCGCTGCGTGAGAAGATGGACCCGCGCAAGGCCAACGGCGCGGTGTTTCTCGGCCTGGAAGGAATTGCGGTCAAAAGTCACGGCGGCGCGGACGCGCTGGGCGTCGCCAGCGCCATCGATGTCGCTTATGACATGGCGAACTTCGACCTGCGGACGATGATCCGCGACAGTCTGGCGGCGACGGAGGCGCAGCGGATGAGCCTCTCCTTCGCCGCGGAGGCGGAACAGCATTCATGAAGTCCTTGCGATCGATCGTCCGCGGCGCGGGAGCCGCGCTTCCCAAGCGCGTTCTCACCAACGCCGAACTCGCCGCGATGGTGGACACGTCCGACGAGTGGATCATGCAGCGCTCGGGAATCCGCGAGCGGCGCATCGCCGGAGAGGGCGAAACGACCGGCTCGCTCGCAGCCGCGGCGGCGCGCGCCGCGCTGGCGGAGGCGCAGCTCACGCCCGACGACATCGATCTCATCGTCCTCGCCACCTCGACGCCGGACCACACGTTTCCGGCGACGGCGACCGAGGTGCAGAACATGCTCGGCATGACCCAGGGGGCCGCGTTCGACATCAACGCGGTCTGCTCCGGCTTCGTTTACGGCCTCGCCACGGCCGACAAGTTCCTCCGCTCCGGCGACCACAAGCGCGCGCTGCTGATCGGGTCGGAAACATTCTCGCGCATTCTCGACTGGAGCGACCGCACGACCTGCGTGCTGTTCGGCGACGGCGCCGGCGCGCTCGTGCTCGAAGCCCAGGAAAGCGACCGGGGACCTGCCGCGCGCGGCGTGATCAGCTCCCATCTGCGCTCGGACGGACGGTATCGCGACAAGCTCTATGTGGATGGGGGGCCGTCGACGACGCAGACGGTCGGGCATCTGCGCATGGAGGGACGCGAGGTGTTCCGCCATGCGGTCGTCAATCTCGCCGAGACGATGCAGGAA
>MKVY01000038.1:561302-563122 GCA_001899525.1 Rhizobiales bacterium 65-9 | reverse complement strand
ATCGACTGGTTCGTGCCGCATCAGGCCAACCGCCGCATCATCGACGCGACGGCGCAGAAGCTCGGCATCGAGCCTGACCGCGTCGTGCTGACGCTCGACAAGCATGGCAACACGTCGGCGGCGTCGATTCCGCTGGCGCTCGCAGCCGCCCGCGGCGACGGCCGCATCAAGGACGGCGATCTAGTGCTGATCGAGGCGATGGGCGGCGGTTTCACATGGGGTTCCGCGCTGATTCGCTGGTGACGGCGGAATCACGTAATCGGACCATAGGGTTGACAACAGCGCCCACGTTCCTACGGTGATTTCGGCAAGCCGCGATCAATCGGGCAACAAGCGGCGGCGAGGTGGCGTGGATGGCGGGCCGAACCATAACCCGGGCGGACCTTAGCGAAGCTGTCTATCAGCGGCTTGGGCTTTCGCGTGCGGAATCGGCTCAACTCGTCGAACAGGTGCTGCGCGAGATCAGCGATTGTCTCGAGCGCGGCGAAAGCGTGAAGCTGTCGTCGTTCGGGTCGTTTCTCGTGCGGTCGAAAAACGAGCGCATCGGCCGCAACCCGAAAACCGGCGTGGAAGTGCCGATCAGCCCGCGCCGCGTGATGGTTTTCAAGGCGTCGAACGTCTTGAAGGCGCGGATCAATGGTGAGACGGTCGAAGACGAAGAGTGAGTCGCCTGCGTCCGCCGAGATTGCGCCGCAGCGCCCGAACCTGAAGCGCGGGGAGCATGTCGTCGGAACACGTTGAGAAGGCTCCCGACGCCTACCGGACCATCAGCGAGGTTGCTGACGAACTGGATGTGCCTCAGCATGTCCTGCGTTTCTGGGAGACGCGGTTTTCGCAGATCAGGCCGCTCAAGCGCGGCGGCGGCCGGCGCTATTACAGGCCCGACGACGTTGCGCTGATCAAAGGCATCCGCGCCCTGCTGTACGGGCAGGGGTACACGATCCGCGGCGTGCAGCGCATTCTCAAGGACCAGGGTCTCAGGCACGTCCAGGCGCTCGCGCGCGGCGACGCGCCGCCGGCCGCCGACGCGCCCGCGCTTGCAGCGACGCCTGCTGTCGATCCGCCCGAGGACATCGAGCTCGACGCTGAAGAGATGGAGGACGTGGAGCCGCCCGTCGATGAGCCTGTCGAGGCGCCGGGACTGGACGACGAGCTGCGCGCGAAGCTCGAATCGGCGTTGTCGGAATTGTCAGCCTGCCGGCGGATGATCGACGCCGCGCGCGGCGCGGAGTAGCGCGCTCGGCGCGCCGATCGCGTTCTCGAAGGCGCGTCCCTCTCACAAGGTCGCTCAGTTCTTTCGGCGGAAGGTCCGCTTCTCTTTGAGGCGTTTAATGGTCGGAGCGAGAGGATTCGAACCTCCGACCCCTAGTCCCCCAGACTAGTGCGCTAACCGGGCTGCGCTACGCTCCGACGGGGCGCTGTATAGGCGCTCGCCGCGTCCGGCGCAATTCGTCCGGGAGGATGCAGAACCCTGTTTTTGCACCTGTTCAAGGTGTTTTGACATCCATGCGCGACGCGCACGGCGGGCGGGCGCTGACGCTGCTGGAGGGTGGGGACAGAATCAGAGACTCTGCCGCTATCGAGGGCGGACTTCTCTCCTCCATTCATTCGCTCTCGGTCGGCCCCGCGCTTTTCAGGCGCGGGGCTTTGTTTCAAGAGGATCAGAATGAATCAGGCGTCGGACGAACGGTATCGGCTTAATTTTGAACGGCGGCGCCTCGCGCCGAACTGGACCGTGATCGCCTGCGCCGTTCTCGCCGCTGGGGTTTTTGCGGCGGGCGTCTATGACGCCGCCGCGCGCCTGTTCGCGGTCGCCGGCT
>MKVY01000038.1:560219-561284 GCA_001899525.1 Rhizobiales bacterium 65-9 | reverse complement strand
ATAGAAGATAAAGCACCGCCGAGAACGTGAAGGCGAACAGCAAGCCCTGCTTGAACGGCGCCGACATCAGCTCCGGAAAAAAGGCGTTGCCGGTCAATGCGGCGGCGTTCTCCGCCGGCAATGACCGAAGCACCGCCGCGGGAATGAGCTCCGACATCGGATTGTAGCCGAGGAACGCCGCGAACAGGCTCGCCACCGGCGGCAGGCCGGCGACCTCATGGGCGACGTTCGCGGGCACGCGCTGAGCCAGCAACTGCGCCTCCATCGCTTGCGGAAGGGTCGCGGCGAGGCCGGCCAGCATCAGGCTGAAGAAGATGCCGATCGACAAGACCTGTCCGGCGTTGCCGGTGGTGGCCCGCACGCCGGACGCCTGCCCGCGCTCCTGCATCGGAACGGCGTTCATGATCTGCGTGCTGTTCGGCGCGACGAACAGTCCGGAGCCGAGACCGTTTGCGAAAAGCAGAAACGCGAAGACCGCGTAGGAGAAATCCGCGGGCAGCAGCATGAGCGCGAGAAAGCTCGCCGCGCCGAGAACCATGCCGCCGACCGCGAAGGGCGCGCCGCCGATCCGATCGGAGAAATAACCCGCCGCTGGCCCCGAGATGAGGAAGCCCACCGTCAGAGGAAGCATGAAGATCGCCGACCACAGCGGCGTCTCCTCGAAGGAGTAGCCGTGCAGCGGCAGCCAGATGCCCTGCAGCCAGATGATCAGCATGAACTGGAGGCCGCCGCGCGCCGTCGAGGACATCAGGTTCGCCAGATTGCCGTAAGCGAAGGGCGCGATGCGGAACAGCTTAAGATCGAGCATCGGCTTCGCGACATTCTTTTCGATGACGATGAAAGCCGCGAGCGAGATCAGTCCAAGAGCGAAAAGGGAGAGCACGAACGGGCTCGTCCAGGCCATGACCTGATGGCCGTAGGGCTGAATTCCGTAGGTGATCGCCGTCAGGATCAGCACGAGGCCAAGGCCGAAGGTCAGGTTGCCGGCCCAGTCGATGCGATGGGTCACGCGCGTCGGCGGCTCGCGCAGCCTCCAGAACGCCCAGACGGTTCCGATGACTCCGA
>MKVY01000038.1:552885-560092 GCA_001899525.1 Rhizobiales bacterium 65-9 | reverse complement strand
AAGAGCGGTCGAATTGGCCATCAGCAGCGCCCCGCCCACGCCCTGGATGATCCGGACAGTGATCAGATAGGTCGCGGCGAAGTCGCCCTGGCCGGGAAGCAGGCTGAGCGCGATCGAGGCGAGGGTGAAGACGAGAAACCCGAGATTATACATCTTGGCGCGGCCGAACTGATCGCCGAGGCGGCCAAAGGCCACGACGAACACCGCGGTCGAGATCATGTAGCCGATGATCGCCCAGAGGAGATAATTCACATTCCCCGGATCGAGGGCCTTCAGACCGATCCCGCGAAACACCGCCGGCAGGCTGATCAGAAGGATCGAACTGTTCACCGTGGCGGCGAGCATGCCAAGCGTCGTATTGCTCAGCACAACCCATTTGTAACGGTCGTTGGGACGGTTGACCGGCGCGTGCATGGGATGGTCCAAGACGGGAAGGGGAGGGAGGCCGAGAAACCTGAAGGCATCCTCGGGTTTCGTATATGAAGATGTCCTCAGGAAAAGCAAGCTCAGAAAAGCAGCGCGCCGCGCGGCTTCCGCAACGCAAGCGCGGCCGCGAGCGCGTCGCGAGCCTCCTCGCGGCCGCGGCGTCGTGTTTCCTGGACAAGGGCTACGACGCCGCGACGATGACCGAAATCGCGGAGCGCGCCGGCGCGTCGATCGGATCGCTGTACCTGTTCTTCCCGACGAAGCAGGCGCTCGCCCGGTCGCTGCTTTCAAATCTCGCCGACGAGCTGTCAGGCCGCCTGGAGGCGATGAAGGCGGCGACGGCGGGACGCTCGGCCGCCGCGATCGCGGATGCGCTGTTCGACGCGCTGAACGGGTTCATCGCAGCCAACCCGGTCTACAGCCTGTTGATCGACGTCACGGGAGACGAGCGCTGGAGGCAGGTCGTCCGCGCGCAACGCAGACGCCAGATCGCCGACCTGTTCGCGCGGGCGGAGCCGCCGCTCGGCGCAAGACAGGCGCAGCGGCTCGCGGTGATCGTGCCGCACTTCATGCGGATCAGCCTTCTTCAGGGAGAAGCGGGAAGCCCGTCGCGCGAGGCGATCCTCGAAGAACTGCGCCTGATGCTGCGCCGCCATCTGGAAAGCGGCGGTTAAGCGCGGCTGCGCCGGGCGGTCACCGGCCGCAGAGGCCGGCGGAAACGGTCATGCTGACTTCACGAGGCGATGCCTCTATCGTCATCGCCTTGCAGCGAGTCGCAGGAGGGGACCTATGGACTCACTCATTCCAATTATCACGCAGCTTATCGCAGGCGCCGTGGGCGGAAACGTCGGCGGCGCGGCGGCGAAGGACCTCAGCCTCGGAACGGTCGGAAACACCATCGCCGGCGCGATCGGCGGCGGCGTCGGCGGCCAGATTCTTTCAGCGCTGATTCCGGTGCTCGCCGCCAATATCGGGGGACAGGCCGCCGGCGGCGGCGTCGCGGGGCTGGTCATCACACTGATCGTCGGCTTCATCAAAAACAAGATGGCGGCGCAGTAAGCCGTTCGCCAGCAATATCGGCCCGAATGTCAGACCGGGGCGGCCGCCTCTGCGCCGCCTCAATCAGAGCGAAGCTTCACATGTCGGCCGGCGCGTCGCGCCGGTCGAAGAAGCCATCAAAGGAGCAACGCCATGTTGCGTTTGACACTGACCTGCGCCGCGTCGGCGCTTGCAATCGGAATGATATCGTCGGCTCCGGCGCAGGCGCTGACGATGAAGGAATGCAGCGCGAAATATCAGGCGGCCAAGACGGCGAACACGCTGAAGGGCCAGAAATGGAACGACTTCCGCAAGGCGCAGTGCAGCGACGAGGACGCGTCCGATTCCGAGGCCGCGGCCGCCGCTCCGGCCGAGCCTGCGGCGCCCGCTCCCGCGACGACCACGGCCGCGGCGCCCGCCAAGCCTGCGGCGACGGCGCGTCGGTCCGGAGCCGCCGTTTTCCCGCGTTCGGTTTCGACCAAATATGCGAATGAAACGCCCGGCAAGGCGCGGCTTCACACCTGCGTCGATCAATACAACGCCAACAAGGCCAATGGCGGCAACGCCGATCTGAAATGGATTCAGGCCGGCGGCGGCTACTGGAGCCAGTGCAACACGAAGCTCAAGGGCTGAGCGTCAAGCGGCGCCGACGGGCGCCGCTTTCTCTTGAGTCCGGGTGAGCGCGGCGAGCCGCGCTCACACCCAGCCGCCATCCACCACATAATGCTGCGCGGTGCAGGCCGAAGCTTCGTCGGAAGCGAGGAACACCGTGAATTTCGCAAGCTCGTCGGGCGTCAGTTTGCGCTTGAGGCACTGGCGCTTCAACAATTCGACCTCGGCCTCGGGAGTGAGCCATTTCTCGATCTGGCGCTCGGTCATGATCCAGCCCGGCGCGATCGCGTTCACCCGGACATTGTAGGGACCGTAGTCGCGCGCGAGCGAACGGGTCAGGCCGAGCACGGCGGATTTGCTCGCGGTGTAGGCGGCCATGCCGCCCTGCGCCGCCATCCATGACGTGGAGCCGAAATTGACGATCGCCCCGGCGTTCGCGGCCTTCATGTCGGGCAGCACCGCCTGCGCGGCGAAGAACTGATGCTTGAGATTCACCGCGAGTCGGTCGTCCCAATAGTCCGGCGTCACGTCCTCGGTCCTGTGGCGTTCGTCATGGGCGGCGTTGTTGATCAGAATCTGGATCGGGCCCAGCGCCTGCCGCGCCTGCTCGACCCCGTTCCGCAGCGCCGCGATGTCGGTCACGTCGACCTCGAGGAAAAGCGCCGACAGCCCCTCGGCGGTCAGCGTCTTCGCCAGCGTTGCGCCGGCCTCCGCCTTTATGTCGAAAAACACTACTTTCGATTTCTGCCGCGCGAAATGGCGGACGATCGACTCGCCGATGCCGGAGGCGCCGCCGGTGACGAGCGCGACCTTGCCGGCAAGGTCGGAATAGACGGCGGCCATGGCGTTCTCCCTGGATGCAGCATGGCGTTCTGAACAAAGATGACGCGGCTATGCAAGCGGCCGCGATCGTCACGCCGCAGCCGACGGTCGCGGCGGAGCCGCCCGGCCGGTCACGAGCCGGTGGCGCGATAGAAGGTTTTCACGTCGGTTGCGAAGGCGGCGCGCGCGTCGGCGTTGAAATAGAACATGTGTCCGCCGCGATAGAGCGTGAGCGTGCGACGGTTCGGTCCGCCGATGTCCGGCATGTGATCGAAGATGTAGCGGCTCGCCATGTAGGGCGTGACGAGATCGCTGCGCCCGTGCGCGACGAGCAGCCTGAGACGCGGGTTGAGCGCCAGAAGCTGGCGCAGATCGCGCGTCACGCTCGCCTGCGCGCGGCCGCCGCGACCCCAGTTCCAGGCGCCGTTCACCTCGCCGTTCAGCAGGTTGAAGGTCATGTCCGTCTTGAAGCCGAGCCGGTTGCGGGCGTAGTCGACGAACAGCCCGCCAAGCGCCTGCGCGAAGCCGTCGAGCACCGGATCGCGCCCTTCGTCGGACAGAGAGTCGGGGAAGGGGTCCGGCGCAGCAAAGGAAGCGTCATAGGCGCTGACGATCTCGCCTGTGCCGCTGGTCTGCTTGGCGTAGACGCCGCCGACGAAGCCGCGCGCCCGCGCGACGATGTCGCGCGAAAGGCCAGTGAGGGCGGCGACGCGTTCATAGAAGGCGCGTCCCGCGTCGCCTTCCGGCGGGCGTCCCGCCATCGCGACGAGATAGTCCGTCATCGCGAAACGCTCGGCCGCCGCGAGCGCGTCCGGCGTGAAGCGGCCCGACCTGTCGAGTTCGCCCGCCGCCATCGACGGAAGCTGCAGAGCGGCGTTGAGCGCGAAGCGGGAGGCGCCGCCATGCAGCCCGGCCTCGAGGAACGGCGACAGCATCACCACGCCCGAGATGAGCAGGCCCTGCTGGCTTTGCAGCGCCAGCGCGACCTTCGCCGCGCGGAAGCCGCCGTAACTCTCGCCGACGAGATATTTTGGCGAGGAGGCGCGGCCGTTTTTCGCGACATAGAGCGCGATCACCTTCGCGATCGAGTCCGCGTCGGAGGACACGCTCCAGAAATCGCGCGCCTTGTCCGGCTGCGCCGCGCGGCTCCAGCCGGCGCCGACCGGATCGATGAAAACCAGATCGGTGAAGGCGAGCCAGCTCTCCGGATTGTCGCGCAGACGCGCCGCGGCTGCGCCGTCCCCTGAACCGAAATCGGCGATCTGGGGGCCGATCAAACCGAGATGGAGATAGGCCGAGGCGGCGCCGGGGCCGCCATTGAAAACGAATGTGACGGGCCGCGCCTCTGTAGCTGCGCCCCTCGCGGCGTAGGCGGTGTAGAAGATCGCGGCCGAGCGCTGGCCGTTCTGATCGAACAGCGAGAAGGTTCCGGCCGTCGCCGCATAGTCCAGCGTCCGCTCGCCGATTGTCAGCGCGTGGTCGGTGACGGAATCCGCCGGCAGAAGCGACAGCACGCTTCCCGCCGGCGCGGAGGAGCGACTTTCGCCGCTCTGCTGGCGCTGTTGCGCGAGAGCGGGAGAGAGAAGCGCGAGGGCAATGAGCGCGCCGCCGACGAGGCGGCGTGAGGCATGGAATGACACGGGCTTCACCTGAGAATGGGACGCCGCGAAATGTCCCGGCAAATATGGCGCGAGAGCGACGCGAGCCGCTGCGCCTTACCGCATGCCCTTGAACACCTGCCCGAGTTCGGCGATCTGGGCCTCCGTGAGCAGCCGCGTCGGCGCGCCGCGCAGGATGACGGCGAGCTTCGCCGTCTCCTCGAATTCCTCCATCGCATAGACGGCGCCGTCGAGATCCCTGGCGGAAACGACAGGCCCGTGGTTGGCGAGCAGCACCGCCGAGCAGGCGCCGTTCAGCGCGCGGATCATCTCGCCCATCGCGGGATCGCCCGGGCGCACATAATCGAGCAGCTTCACGCGGCCGACGCGCATCGCGACATAGGGAGTCAGGGGCGGCAGGCAGTCGTCCGGATCGACGCCGGCGAGGCAGGAAAGCGCCGTCGCATAGGTCGAATGCAGATGCACGACCGCGCCGACGCCGGCGCGCGTTTCATAGAAGGCGCGATGCAGAAACACCTCCTTGGACGGCGGATCGCCCCCGAGCAGGCGGCCTTCGGAATCGAGCTTGGCGATGCGCGCCGGATCGAGAAAACCGAGGCAGGAATTGGTCGGCGTGATCAGAAGGCCGTCCTCGACCGCGACGGACAGATTCCCGGACGAGCCGCCCGTCAGTCCGCGATCGAACAGAGACTTGCCCCAGCGCGCCATCGCGTCGCGGGCCTTCGTCTCCGCGCTCATGAACGGGCGTCCAGCATGACGAGCGCGCGAGCGAAGAAATCCGGCCCGCCGAAATTGCCCGACTTCAGCGCGACCGCGATCGGCGGCCCGTCGATGACTTTCGTCCAGGGAACGCCGGGCGCGATTTCCGGCCCGATCTCCAGCGCCCGAACGCCGAGGCGCTGGATCACCGCGCCCGAGGTCTCGCCGCCCGCGACGATCAGGCGGCGCACGCCGCCTTCGATCAGGAGGGCCGCCGTGTCGGCGATCGTCTGCTCCACCAGTTCTCCCGCGCGCCCGACTCCCAGCGCCTTCTGCGCGTCGGCTACGGATGCGGGATCGGCTGTGGAATAGATCAGCGGCGCGGCGTGCGAGCTCTGGGACAGGGCCCAGTCCGCAAGGTCAGCGGCGGTCAGGTCGCCGCGCGCCAGCGCGCCGACATCGATCGCGCGGTTTGGAGCCCCCGCCGCCTGCGCAGCGGCGACCTGCGCCCGCGTCGCGGTGGAGCAACTGCCGGCGAGAACGGCCGCGCGGCCGGAAGGGGCCTCGAACCTGCGCACATCGCCGCGCGCGCTCGTGTCGGGAAAGTTCGCGGGCAGCCCCAGCGCAATCCCTGAGCCGCCGGTGACCAGCCGGTGCGCCGCCGCCGCCGCTCCCAGCGTCAGGAGATTGTCGTTCGTGACGGCGTCCGCGACCGCATAGCGGCAGCCTTCGGCGATGAGCGCCGCGCAGGCCGCGCTGACGGCGTCCGCCCCCTTCGCCACCGTTGCGAAGGGGATCAGGCCGACCTTGCGCTGGGTCTGAGCCGCCATGAGCCTGACAAGACTCGAATCACGCATCGGCGTCAGCGGATGGTCCTTCATCGGGCTCTCGTCGAGCGGATCGGCGCCCACGAAGAGATGGCCCTGGAAAATCGTTCGGCCCGCCTCGGGAAAGGCCGGGCATACGAGCGCGAGAGGGGCGTTCAGCGCGTCGGCGAGGGCGTCGGCGACAGGGCCGATGTTTCCCTTCGCGGTTGAATCGAAGGTCGAGCAATATTTGAACAGGATCTGCGACGCGCCGCCGGCGGTCAGCGCCCGGCAGGCGGCGAGGGATTGGGAGACGGCGTCGGCAGGATCGATCGTGCGCGATTTCAGCGCGATCACAACGGCGTCGGCCGCCGGCGCCGCCCAGTCCGGTCCCGGCGCGCCGATGGTCTGCACGACCCGCATGCCTGATTTCGTGAGCATCAGCGCCACGTCGGTCGCGCCCGTCATATCGTCAGCAATCACGCCAAGGCGCATCGTCTCATCATTCTCCGGCCACCGTCTGCGCCTGGGCGCAGCCTCAGATAGCTGAGCGCCGTCACTTTTGCGACGTCATTTCCCACTCCGCAGAGCGACCGCCGGCGGGGTGGACGCGCCTGACCCCGGATGGGATACTGGGGCTTCGATGAACGGGCGCATCGCCGCCCCTCGCTCGCGGCGATTGCGGCCGCATCATGGAACAAGCGCCGATCCCGCGCGTTTACACGCTGGGTCTTGTCGGCTTCTGCCACGTCGCGCCGTTCCACAACCGAGGATGATGAAGTGACGGACGCCGTGGCTGACCCGTCAGCCGTTTCGCATAAACTTTCTGACACCCGCGCAAACAGCCCAATGCCGCCGCTGGAGACCCAAACCCGATCTTCAGCGAACGATCGCCCGGATGCCGGGCTCGCCGCCAATCCGTCGCCGCGCATCGCTTCCATTGCGATGGCGATCGCGCCCGACGCGCCGCCCGTCAGCATCGACGCGGCGCAGGCCGCCCTTTTTCTTGATCTCGACGGCACGCTCGCGGACTTCGCGCCCACGCCGCATGAGGTGGTCGCCGACCCGAAACGGTCCGATCTGCTGCGGCGGCTGGCTCAGATGCTCGAGGGCCGCATAGCTGTGGTCAGCGGCCGCGCGATCAGCGACGTCGACCGCATTCTCGACCGGTCGCTGCCGCATGTG
>MKVY01000038.1:549955-552876 GCA_001899525.1 Rhizobiales bacterium 65-9 | reverse complement strand
GAGCCGCACCCGGCGCTGCCCGAGGCGGTGAAACTCTTCGGCGCGATCATCCGCGCCTATCCGGGCGCGCTTCTGGAGGTGAAGCCTCTGAGCGTCGCGCTTCACTATCGATCCGATCCCGGTCTGGGGCCGACGGCGCGACAGGCCGCGACGGATTTCGCCGCAGCGCACGGGCTGGTTCTGCAAGAGGGGCATATGGTGGTGGAACTGTTGACGCCGGGACGCGACAAGGGCGCCGCCGTGCGAGCCTTCATGGAGGAAGCGCCGTTCCGCGGCGCCATTCCGATTTTTCTTGGCGATGATCTCACCGACGAAAAAGCGTTCGACGCGGTGCTCGGATTAGGCGGCGTCGGCATTCTCGTGGGGCCGTTGCGCGCCACATCCGCAACGGCCATCGTGCCCGGCGTCTCGGACGTGCTGGCCTGGCTGGCGGAGAGCCTGGACCAGAGGCGCTTTCGCATCGGAGCCGTCGCATGAGCCGGCTCATCATCATTTCAAACCGGGTCAATCCGCCGGACGACGCATCGGTCGGCACCGCCGGAGGCCTTGCGATGGCGCTCGCCGCGGCGCTGCGCGAATATTCCGGAATCTGGTTCGGCTGGAGCGGGCAGAAGACCGAGAGTTTCACCGGCCAGATGTCGATGCAACGGGTCGGCGGCGTCACCGTCGCGCTGGTCGACCTCGAAGAACAGGACGTGCAGGAATATTACAACGGCTACGCCAACCGCACGCTGTGGCCGCTCTTTCATTATCGCATGGATCTCGCCGAATATGAGCGGTCGTTCGACGAGGGCTATGCGCGCGTCAATGCGCGCTTCGCGGAAACGGTGCTGCCGCTCATCGAGCCCGACGATCTCATCTGGGTGCAGGACTACCACCTGATTCCGCTGGCGCGCGAGCTCAGGCGGCGCGGGGTCGCCAACCGGATCGGCTTCTTTCTCCACATTCCCTGGCCGGCGCGGCGCCTGATCACGATCCTGCCGCGCCATGAGACGCTGGTCGAGGCGATGCTCGATTATGATCTCATTGGATTCCAGGGAGCCGATTCGCGCGACGCCTTCGGAGACTACATCGAACATGTGGCGGGCGGCGAACGCGTGGCGTCGGAAGGCCCGATTACCATCGTTTCTCTCAACGGCAAGCAGGTGCGGATCGGCGCGTTTCCGATCGGCATCGACGCGGCCGATTTCACCAAGGCGCTCGAGTCCGAGCGGTCGCGCGACTATTTCACGCGCATGGTGGACAGCAGGGCCGGCCGCCAGATGATCGTCGGCGTCGACAGGCTCGATTATTCGAAAGGACTCGAGGACAGGTTTCTGTCCTACGAGTTGCTGCTCAGCAAAAACCCCGACCTTCTGGAGAAGGTCTTCCTTCTGCAGGTTGCGACGCCGAGCCGCGACGAGGTCGCGGCGTATCAGGAAATCCGTTCGAAACTCGACATGGTGTCGGGGCGGATCAACGGGGCGTTCGCGACCGTGGACTGGGTGCCGATCCGCTATGTGAATCACGTCTATCGACGCGACGAGCTTTCGGGAATCTACCGCGCCGCCGCCATCGGTCTGGTGACGCCGCATCGCGACGGCATGAATCTCGTGGCGAAGGAATATGTCGCGGCGCAGGATCCGGATGATCCCGGCGTGCTGGTGCTGTCGGAATTCGCCGGCGCCGCCGCGCAGATGGGCGAGGCGCTGATCGTCAATCCGTTCAGCCGTGAAGAAGTGTCCGACGCCATCCGCCGCGGTCTCACCATGCCGCTGTCCGAACGCAAGCGCCGGTGGGAAATCCTCATGCACGGGGTCCAGGAGGACGATGTCGAGGCGTGGCGCGACTCGTTTGTCAAAGCGCTGGAGGCGACTCCGCGGAGCGGCGAAGCCGCTCCTAGCGAACCGCGCTCCATGGCCGGCTGAGCAGCACCGCGCAGTTGATCAGGCCGACGAGCGAATAGGTCTGCGGATAGTTGCCCCAGAGCGAGCCGTCGGCGAGGCTGATGTCTTCCGACAGAAGTCCCGCCGATGTGCGGCGGCTCAGCATCGATTCAAAGAGGGTTCGCGCCTCGTCGGTGCGTCCCGCCAGATGCAGCGCCTCGATGAACCAGAAGGTGCAGAAATTGAAGGCGGTCTCCGGCGCGCCGAAGTCGTCGGGCGTGTTGTAGCGCCACAGAAAATCGCCATGGCGCAGCTCTTTCTCGACAGCGTTCAGCGTCGACAGATGGCGCGGATCGTCGGGCGCGTGAAAGCGCAGATCGACGATCTGCAGGAGACTCGCGTCGATCGCTGAGCCCTCGAAGCTGGCGGCGTATCGTCCGAGCTCCTCGTTCCAGGCCCGTTTCTCGATCGCCTCCCGCACGATCGCAGCCCGCATCGCCCAATGCTCGGCGCGCAGGGGCATGTCGAGCTGCTTGGCCGCATTGCTCAGCCGGTCGCAGGCGGCCCAGCACATCAGGGCCGAATAGGTGTGGATCGCGCTTCGTCCGCGAAACTCCCACAGGCTGGCGTCAGGCTGGTCATGCATCGCGAACGCCCGGTCGCCGACCTTCTCGAGCGATTCGAAATCCGCGACTGTGGCGGGACGCAGCAGGCGCTGATCGAAGAACGCCTGCGTGTTGGACAGAATGATCTGGCCATAGACGTCATGCTGGAGATGCTCATAGGCCTGATTGCCGGCGCGCACCGGGCCCATGCCGCGATAGCCCGGCACGGTCTCGACGAACCGCTCGATCAGAGCCGGCTCATAGCCGACGCCATAGACCGGCTGGATATGGCCGCCTTTCGCCGATCCGGCGAGATTACGGAGATAGCCCAGGTAGTTTTCGAGAATGTCGGTCGCGCCGAGACGGTTGAGCGCTTGCACGACATAGTAGGCGTCCCGCAGCCAGCAATAACGATAGTCCCAGTTCCTGCCGCTGTGCGGCGCTTCCGGAA
>MKVY01000038.1:536193-549892 GCA_001899525.1 Rhizobiales bacterium 65-9 | reverse complement strand
GCCAGTAGGCTTCGGTCTCGGACAACATGCGATCGATCGTCGACAGCACGTCCGCCTCCAGCCCCTCGTCGGGTCCGAAGAAAAAGCCGAGCGGTTTCTCCAGGCGGAAGGGCCGTTCGCTCAGGACGTGAGAGACGGCGCCGTTGGTCGTCATCCGCAGCGTGATGTCAGAGCACTGATAGCGGATATGGTTCGATCCGCGCGTCGTCGGCGCAAGCGCCGCGCCCCAGTCGGTCGCCGGGCGCATCCTGATCGTTATCGTCGGACTGCCGCGCAGCGGACGGATGCGTCGGATGAAGGTGATCGGGCGGTAGGTTCGTCCCCACTGGCGGTAGCGCGGCGCGAAGTCGATGATTTCGACGGCGCCGCCGTCGCGATCAGTGATCTCCGTCCTGAGAATGGCGGTGTTGCGCATATAGGACTGCTTCGTCTCAACCGCGTCGGCGACGTCGATCGCCCATAGGCCGATCGCGTTCTGATCCGACGCGGCGACGCCGCTGAGAAGATTTGAAAAGATCGGATCGCTGTCGACCCGGGGAGCGCATGCCCAGACGAAATTGCCGGCGGCGTCCACGAGCGCGCTGACGGCGCAGTTTCCAATAGGCGCGAGATCGAGGGTGTGAGTCATGCTGGGAGCTTAGAAGGGAATCCGGCGGAGCCAAACTTCGGTCGCTGCGTGGCGTCAACGCGCCGTCCCGGGAAAACGACGGAATCGACCTGTGGTTCCGTTGAGAACGACTTCAACGACCGATCGCGTAGTCCTGCGTTCCGCGCGGATTGGCGGCCGCGCGCAGAATCGCTTCGCCTCTGACCGTCTCGCGGCCGGTGGCGCAGAGGCGGCCGAGAATCCAGTCGTCGGCGACCTCGACCTTGTGGCCGCGCTGTTTCAGCGCCTCGATCGTGTCTTCGCCGAAGCGGCGCTCGACGGAGAGCGACTGCGGCTTGAATTCGCGCGGCCAGAACGAGCCGACATGATGGCCGGTATGAAAGGCCGGCGCGTCGATCGCCTGCTGCAGGCCATAGCCGTGATGCAGGATCCGCAGCAGAAACGCGATCTGCCATTGCTCCTGCTGGTCGCCGCCCGGCGTCCCGAAGCCGAGCCAGGGCGCGCCGTCGCGCAGGACCATCGTCGGCGTCAGCGTCGTGCGCGGCCGTTTTCCCGGCGCGAGCGAGGAGGGCAGGCCGGGCTCGAGCCAGAACATCTGCGCGCGTGTGCTCAGGCCGAAGCCGAGCTCGGGAATGACCGGGCTCGACTGCAGCCAGCCGCCCGACGGCGTCGCCGACACCATGTTGCCGAAGCGGTCCGTGACGGTGACATAGCAGGTGTCGCCCTCAACGCGCTCGACATGCTTCTTCAGTTCGCCGGACGCGCCGGAGAAAGTCGGCTCGCCGACGCCGCTCGCGGCGGAGGCCGCCGGTCCGCCCGCGATCTTCACCGGCACCGGCGCAGGCGCGCGGCCGCGCGGCGAGCCGGGGCGGAATGCGTCGGAGCTCCAGTCGCCGATCAGCTTGCGGCGCGCGGCGAGATAGGAATCGTCGAGAAGCGCGTCCACATCGGCGTCGACGTCGCCGAGCCATGCGTCGCGGTCGGCCAGCGCGAGCTTGCCCGCTTCGGCGACAAGATGAACGAAGTCCGGGCCGAGCGGATCGAGGCCGCCGATGTCGAAGCCTTCGAGCAGGCCGAGCCATTGCAGGAACGCCGGCCCCTGCGTCCAGGCCCCGCATTTGAGCGCCGTGACGCCATGATAGTCGCGCGCGACGGCGGCTTCGTAAGTAGGACGCCACGCGGCGCAGTCGTCGGCGGTGAGGAGGCCGGCGTTGCGGCGGCCGGAGGAATCCATCACCGGCTCGCGGCAGGCGCGGCCCATCGCGTCGGCGACGAACCCCTCATACCAGAGCTTGCGGGCGTTCTCGAACTCGACGTCTCGCGAGTCGTGCGCGCTGTCCCTGCAGATCCGTTCGTAGACGCCGGCCAGCGTCGGATTGCGGAACAGAGCATGCGGCTCGGGCGCTTCGCCGCCGGGGAAATAAACCGCGAGCGAGCTTTTCCATTCGCTCTCGAACAGCGGGCGCATCGAGGCGACCGTGCGGGCGAGCCGCAGATGCATGGGATAGCCGCCGCCCGCGAGTTCGATCGCCGGCTCGAGAATGTCTTTCAGCCTCAGGAGTCCGCGGTCGCGCACGAGCATCAGCCATGCTCCGAACGCGCCGGGGGTGCAGGCCGCGAGATGTCCCGTGCCCGGCACCATGTCGAGACCGAGCCCGCGATAGCGCTCCGGCGTCGCCGCCATCGGCGCCACGCCCTGTCCGCAGAGCGCGCCCGACGCCCGCTCGCGCGCGTCCCAATAGAGGATCGGAACCTCGCCGGCCGGGCCGTTCAGGTGAGGCTCGACCACCTGAAGCGCGAAACCCGCCGCCGCCGCCGCGTCGAAGGCGTTGCCGCCCTTTTCGAGGATGCGCATGGCGGTCGCCGCGGCCAGCCAGTGCGTCGCCGCCGCGCAGCCGAAGGAGCCGCGGATTTCCGGCCGCGTGGTGAAAGGACCGTTGGAGAAGATCTCGACCATCGCCTTGCTCCCTTGCGCGCGCTCAGAGCGGCGTCGCGGTCCAGGCGCCGGCCGAACCGTCGAAAAGCAGCGGGACGGCGTTGCGCCGGTGCGCCTGATCCAGCGTGATCCCGGTGGCCGCGCAGAGCACCAGAAGAATGCCGCCATGGGAGACGATCACCGTCTCTCCATCGCGATCGTCATGCGCCAGCACGCGCAGCAGGCTGTGGCTGACGCGGCTGACGAAGGCGGCGAGGGATTCGCATCCCGGCGGATCGTCGCCCCAGTTCAGGCCGCCGTCCGGCACGGGCGTTCCCCACAGATCGACATAGTAGCGCTCCGCCAGCGCGCCGTCTGCCTCGGGAGCGATGGCGTGCTCGGCGCCGACGAGCGTCGCGGTGCGCCAGGCGCGGGACATGGGGCTCGCCACCAGCCTGCCGATCCTTGTCGATCTCAGTTTGGCGGCGGCCTGTGCGGCCTGCGTTTCGCCCGTGTCGTTGAGCGGGATGTGCGCGGTCTGGAAGATGCGGGTGCGGTTGCCTTCCGTCTCGCCGTGGCGGACGAAGATGAAGCGCTTGCGCTTCGGCGAGAATGGCGCGGCGGATACGACGCCCTTGATCTGCTCGTATCCGAGAAGTTCGACGACCTGTGTCATGCGCCGGTGTTGAAGGGCGGTTGCGGCGGGGTCAAGAGGCCTCAGGCGTCCGTACCCGCGTCCGCGGCGATCCGGGCGGCCGCGAGCGCCGCGTCGGCCTCGACGATGCGCGCTTCGACGCCGTCGCCGAGCGCGCGCAGAAAGCTTTCAGCGATCAGCGGCGACAGGCGCAGGGCGCCGCCGCTCAGCGCGACGGGGAGAGGCCCCGTGCGCGCCAGGAGCAGTTTGGCCAGCGACGCCAGCGCGCCGCCGGCGTCGGAAAGCGTCGCGCGCGCGATCGGATCGCCTTCCCGGCTCGCATCCGCGACGGCGCGCGCGAGCTGGCCGATCGCGCCGCGATGGGCGCCGTAGACGAAGGTTCGCGCCGACGGCCAGTCCGCGCCGCCGAAACGCGATCCGAACGCGCGGCCGAGCGGGGTTTCCCAGCCCAAGCCGGGCGAAGCGTCGTCCTGCGCCAGCAGCCGGCGCAGGGCCTCGCGCGCGATCCAGGCGGCGGAGCCTTCGTCGTCGATCAGAACGCCATGTCCGCCGGCGCGCCAGCGCTCGCCCGAGTCGGTCAGGTGAAGGGCGAGGGAGCCGGTGCCGGCATAGACGATGAGCCCTGCGCCCGGCGCGAACGACGTGCGATAGGCGAGGCTGACGTCGTCCTCGACCGTCACGCTCCCGGCTGCGACGCCAAGGGCGTCTGCGATGCGGGACGCGACCCAGTTCGCTTCCGGCGTGGAAGCAGACAGCCCGCTCACGCCCGCATGCGCGCCGGCGACCGCGTCATGCGCCGCGATGTCGCCTGCGATCGCGGCGACGGCGGTTTCGATTCGGCGCTTCACGGCCTCGTCATGGATATGACCGGAAAAGCCGTGCGTCTCGCCGCGCGCCACGAGAGCGCCATTCTTGTCGACAAGCGTCCAGCGCGCCGCCGATCCGCCGGCGTCGAGTCCAAGATACAGCATCAGCCGATGTTGCTCGCGGCCGGGCAGGATGACAATCAGACGAAATGACCGCAGCCGCTTTTCCTGACCACGACGCGCGCGACGCGGTGGAGGCCGTGCGCGCCGCCATCGCGCGGGCGACTCGCATGGTCGGCTTCACCGGCGCCGGCGTCTCGACGGAATCGGGCGTGCCGGACTTCCGGTCTCCCGGCAGTCCGTGGATGCGCAACAAACCGATCCCCTTCGATCTCTGGCTATCGAGCGCCGACGCGCGCGCCGAGGCCTGGCGGCGAAAATTCACGATGGATGATCTCTACGCCGGCGCAAAACCCTCGCGGGGACACAAGGCGATGGCCAATCTCGTCAGCGAAGGACGCATGCAGGCGATCGTCACGCAGAATATCGACGGCCTTCATCAGGCTGCGGGCGTCGGACCGGAGAAAGTGATCGAACTGCACGGCAACGGGACCTACGCGCTCTGCCTGTCCTGCGGCGCGCGTCATGAACTCGCCGATATCCGCCGCGCCTTCGAGGCGAGCGGGTCTGCGCCCGTCTGCGACGATTGCGGCGGGCTGGTGAAATCCGCGACCGTGTCATTCGGACAGGCGATGCCGGCGGAAGCGATGCGTCGCGCCGAGGCGCTGGCGCGGGACTGCGATCTTTTCCTTGCGGTCGGATCCTCGCTGGTGGTCTTTCCCGCCGCGACGCTTCCAGTCATCGCAAACCGAAGCGGCGCGATGCTGATCATCATCAATCGCGAGCCGACCGATCTCGACGAGGTCGCGGACATCGTCGTGCGCGCCGATATCGGCGCCGCGCTCGCGCCATTCGCCGCTTGACGGCGGATAACCCGGAGCGGCGCAGGCGAGGGGGCTAGGCGGCGCGGACCGGGATGATATGATTCATTAAGAATCGTCGCGGGCAGGCGATTCGAGCGGTGCGCGGGCATGAGTGACGATTTCCCTTTCAAATCTCCGATGAGCGCGGGGCTGCGCGGCGGAGAATCGCGAACGGAGAGCGACGAGAGTCTCCGCGACGCTGGTCTTGAGGTGATCGAGATCGCGGGCGCCATCAAATGGTTCGATGTCGCGAAGGGGTATGGGTTCGTGCTTCCGGACGGCGGGCTTCCGGATATTCTCCTGCATGTGAGCGCGCTGAAGCGGGACGGCTTCTCGACCGCGATCGAGGGCGCGCGCATCGTTGTCGAGGTCGTCAAGCGTCCGCGCGGGCTGCAGGTTTTCCGTGTCCTGTCGATGGATAATTCAACCGCGCTGCATCCGGCGCAGATGGTGCCGCCGCGCACGCATGTGCAGGTCTCGCCGACCAGCGGCCTCGAAACGATGACTGTCAAATGGTTCAACCGTCTGCGCGGTTTCGGCTTTGTGTCGAAGGGCGAGGGGCAGCCGGACGTCTTCGTTCACATGGAGACGCTCCGGCGCTTCGGCATTCCGGAACTGAAGCCCGGTCAGGCTGTGCTCGTGCGTTACGGCCCCGGATCGAAGGGGCTGATGGCGGCCGAAGTGCGCCTGCCCGACGCAGGCGGGCCTTCCTCTCATTGAGGCCGCAATGAACGCCGCCGGACGCGCGCCGTCGGCGCAGCGGATTCTCATCGCGACGCTGATCGCCGTCGCCTGCGCGCTCGCGTCATATTCTTCGGCTTATGCCCAGCAACTGGAAAAGCTGACGATCGTCACGGCGGGCGGGGGGCGGCAGACCTTCGAGGTCGAGGTCATGCGCAACGACGCGGACCGGGCGCGGGGGCTGATGTTCCGGCGAATGCTGCCGGCCGATCGCGGCATGCTGTTCGATTTCGGGCGCGAGGAGGAGGTGTCGATGTGGATGCAGAACACCTACATCCCGCTCGACATGCTGTTCATCCGCGCCGACGGCGTCATCAGGCGCATCGCGGCGAACACGGAGCCGCTATCGACGCGCACAATTCCCTCCGGAGGCCCGGCGCTCGGCGTGCTCGAGATCAATGGCGGCGAAGCGGCGAAGCGCGGAATAAAGCCGGGCGACCGCGTGGAGCATCCGCTCTTTGGCGGCAAGTGAATTGGCGGGGGTGACCCTCATATCCCGATCTGCCAACGGATTTCGCGCCAGCGTTCCCGACCGGAGTGTAGCGCAGTCTGGTAGCGCATCTGCTTTGGGAGCAGATGGTCGCAGGCTCAAATCCTGCCACTCCGACCAGGAACAGCCGGATCAATGAGTCACAGCTTGCGATCCAAACCATGACCGCGCGCATCTACCGACCCGCGAAGACCGCCATGCAGTCCGGCTCAGCCAAGACGGACAGATGGCTCCTCGAATATGAGCCCGAGCAGGCGCGCTCGATCGACCCGCTGATGGGATGGACAAGCTCCGGCGACATGCGCCAGCAGATCAAGCTCTGGTTCGATACGGAGGAGGAGGCGCTGGACTACGCCCGCCGCAACGGGCTGGCCGCGCAGGTGGAGAAGCCAAACGATCCGAAGCGCAGGGTGATGTCTTATTCGGATAATTTCAAATTCAATCGCCAGGCGCCGTGGACGCACTGAGGCCGAGGCGCGGAGGCCAATGAAGCAAGACCCCGTAGCTCAGCTGGATAGAGCAACAGCCTTCTAAGCTGTGGGTCGCAGGTTCAAATCCTGCCGGGGTCGCCAATTTTCAAACGCTTCGCTCGCGAACCGGGCGCCCGCTTCGATGACGGCGGCGCGTCGTTCTCACTTACATGGACGATTCCCTTCGCGGCCTGCGGGCGGCGTAATGCGACCTCCATTCCGCGTAACGGGCACGTCACGCCCGTTGGGTAAATAATATCCTAAGCCGATTTCTCCGATGCGCGGAAACCTCGGCGTGAGGCGGACGGACCCGAAAGGATTTCAGATGTTTGGTTCATTGCGCAACACCGTCTGCGCGGGGCTGCTGGGCGCTGCGGTCGCCGGAGCGGCGATGGCCGGCGCGACGACATCGGCGGCGGCCGGCGTGATTCCCTATGGCGCGGGCGGAACATACAACGCCGCGAGCTACTCCTTCACCGCGGCGGCGACCGGCAATCTCGTCGCCTACATCGTCGGCGGCTTCGGGGCGGGCTTCGAAAACGAACTCGGAATGCTCGTGAACGGCGTCGACCGCGGCGTCTATGGGCTCAACAATCATGGCTCCGCCATGGGCGCGTCGATCGACTTCGGCGTCGTGAACGCGGGCGACACGCTGGTCTTCGTGCTGAACAATCTGTCTCTCGGGAAGAAGGCCTATTCGGACGCTTCGCTGAACGCCGCCTATGACGATCCGGGCAACACGCTCGGCGGCAATCATATCTATTCGACGACCTATGACGGGTTGAATCCCGCCTTCACCGGCGTTCCGGGCGGGGTCTATGTCGCGTTCGAGGACCTGCCGTTCCCCGGCGCGGACTTCAACTATGACGACGAGAGCTTCGTCTTCAGCAACACGCGGGTGACCTCGGCGGTGCCGGAGCCGTCGACCTGGGCGATGATGCTGATCGGCTTCGCCGGCATCGCGTTTGTCACCCGACGCAATGGCCAGCGCGTGGCGTCCGCCGCCTGACGACTCAGTTTTTCGCGAAAGAGGCCGCCCCGAAGGCGGCCTTTTTTGCTGGTCCGCCGGCGAACGCTCTCAACTTGCCCAGATACGTGGATCCGGAAAGGCTTTTTAGCGCCGGGAAAGCAGCGAAAAGCGCTGCAAAAAAGCCACAATAACTGCAATTTCAATGCTCGATAAAATTATTATGAAATCAATCTATGCATATGATATTGTTTTATATTAGTTCTTATTTTTAAGCAATCGCATGAGCAAATGAGGCGTTGCTCAAAAGCCGCAGCCTTAATCTTTCGATGACCAACCGCCGGATTTTGGCGGCGTCATCGCTGGACGAACCCTTTGTTCCGTCGCATCAAGCGCAGGGTGGCGTATCTGCCCGCTGCGGCGGGCGCGAGGGACAGGACCGGATGAGCAAGCCGGAAGGATCGCGCGCAGGAGCGGACGTTTCCCGCGTTGCGATACGGATGTCGCTGGCGGTCGTCGCCGGCCTGACCGTCGCGAACTGCGCCCAGCAGGGCAGGTTGCGCGCGGGCTATTCCGATCAGGAGCGCCGGGAGATCGGCGCCTTCGCCCATTCGAAATACGGGCGCGCCAGCGAGCGCGTCGTCGCCGATGGCGAGGCGGTGCCGAAGGGTGGCGGCCGCGATCTCGTCGGCCGGGCCTACAGCGTCGCCGGACGCACCTATCGCCCCTTCGAGAAAAAGCCGGGTTACACCGAAGTCGGCATGGCGTCCTGGTATGGCGTCGCCTTTCATGGCCGCCGCACGGCGAACGGCGAGGTGTTCGACCGCTACTCCATTTCCGCCGCGCACAAGACAATGCCGCTGCCGAGCTATGCGCGCGTCTCCAATCTCGCCAACGGCCGCTCGATCGTGGTGCGCGTGAACGACCGTGGCCCCTATCATGGCGGCCGCATCGTCGACGTGTCTCAGAGAGTGGCCGATCTGCTCGATTTCCGCTCCTCGGGCAGCGGACGGGTGAAGCTAGAATATCTGGGGCGCGCCTCGCTTGCCGGCTCCGACGACCGCAAGCTCGTCGCGACGCTGTCGACGGACGGCTCGACGCCGCTTCCCGCCGGCTTCGGCGGCCAGTCCCGCGTGATGGTCGCCAGCCTCGACGACAGCAGCCAGTCCTATCCGGCGTCGGGCGTTTCAAGCGGCTTCGGCCTGTTCCAGCGCGCGTCGACCGCGAGCGAGCCGGCCCCGCAGCCCGCGCCTGAAGCGCCCGTCGTTGCATCGCCGGCGCCGGCCGCGCCGGCTACAGCGCTCGCCATGGCGCCGGTTCAGCAGCCGATCCAGCAATCGCACACGATCCGGCAAGCGAATGTCGTCGTCGCCTCCGCGGCGTCAGTCGGCGCCACGGTGTCGCTGCCGCTGCCGCCGGCGCGTCCGTTCGACCTCGCCACGATCCCGAACGCCTCGACGCCGGTGATGCAAGCGGTTCCGGGCGTCGTCGCGTCGGCCGCGCCTCTGCCGCCGATGCCGCAGCGGGCCAAGCTCGCGGCCATGTTCTACGCCGAACCGGCGCAGATCACCGGCCGTTTCGCGCGCTCCGATCCGTTCGCGGCGCTCAAGGGCCAGAGTTTCCGGGCGCTGCGCGCGCAGCCCGAGCAGCTCTGATCGACATTCCTGTTGATCGAAAGCCCGCGCGGGCGCACACCGCCCGCGACACGGCTTCATCATGACAGCGACATCAGGACTGCCGGCGCGCGGCCGTTTCATCACGTTCGAAGGCGGCGAGGGCGGGGGCAAATCCACCCAGTCGCGTCGGCTGGCTCAGGCGCTCGGCGCAGCCGGCGTCGCCGTGGTCGAGACGCGGGAGCCCGGCGGCTCGGCCCGCGCCGAACTGATCCGCGCCTTCATCCTCAGCGGCCAGGCCAAGCCGATGGGCGCGGCGACCGAGACCTTCCTGTTCAACGCCGCCCGCTACGACCATATCGCGACGCGGATCGCGCCGGCGCTCGTTGCCGGCCAGTGGGTGCTCTGTGACCGGTTCGCCGATTCGACCCGCGTCTATCAGGCCGTCGCCGGCGGCGCGGACGAGGCGCTGGTGCGCGGGCTGGAGCGGCTGGTGGTCGGCCCGGCCCGGCCCGATCTCACGATCATCCTCGACCTTCCAGCGGCCGTGGGGCTGGCGCGCGCCGGCGCCCGGCGCGGCGGCGGGGAGAGCCCCGACCGGTTCGAGGCCGAAAGCGTCGCGACGCATGAGCGCATCCGGGCGGGCTTCCTCGCTATCGCTCGCGAGGAGCCGGAGCGCTGCGTCGTGATCGCCGCCGACCGGGACCCCGACATTGTGGCGGACGATGTGAGACGGGTGGTGCGCGACAGGCTCGGCGCCGCTATCTGACGGCCATGAGCGACGCGCCCGAACCGGACCAGCTTGAGGGTTTTCCGCATCCGCGCGAGCGGACCGCGCTGATCGGCCATGACGACGCCGAACGCGAGGTTCTCGACGCCTATCGCGCCGGCAGGCTGCATCACGCCTGGATCATCGGCGGGCCGGAAGGAATCGGCAAGGCGACCTTCGCCTATCGGATCGCCAAGTTCCTGCTCGCCAACCCCGACCCGTCGGCGCCGGCGGTTCAGGCCGCGCGCGACTTGTCGGTCGATCCGGCCGCGCCGGCGGCGCGCAAGGTCGTGGCGATGAGCCATCCCGATCTGATCGCGCTCCGGCGCACGATCAACCCGGAGACCAAGCGGCCGCGCCAGGACATTCCGATCGACATGGCGCGCAAGGCCGGCGCGATGTTCTCCGCGACCGCCGGCGAGGGCGGCTGGCGGATCTGCATCATCGACGCCGCCGAGGACCTGAACCGCGCCGGCGCGAACGCCATCCTGAAGACGCTGGAGGAGCCGCCGCCGCGCGCGATCTTCCTCATCGTCTCGCATGCGCCGGGCCGCCTCCTGCCGACGATCCGCTCGCGCTGCCGGCTGCTGCAGCTTGCGCCGCTCACGCAGGACGATCTCGCCCGCGTGCTCGATGAGATTGCGTTCGAGGAGGATCCGGGCGCGGTGAAAGCGGCTGTCGCGCATGCTGACGGCTCCGTCCGCCGGGCGATCGCGCTGCTCGATCCCGATCTGGTCGAGATGGGCCAGCGCACGCGCGCTCTGCTGGAAGCGCTGCCCGATCTGCCCCAGAAGGCGCTGCTCGATCTCGCCGGCCGCGCCGCCGGCCGGGACGGGGAAGCGAACTACGCGGAAATGCTCGACGTGGTGCGCGACTGGCTGTCGGCGGAGGTGGCCTCCGGCGCGGGGGACGGCGCCGCGCGCATGGCGCCGCTTGCCGAAATGTGGGAGAAGATGCACGAGGGCGCGCGCGCGATCGACGCCTACAATGTCGACCGCCGCCCTTTTATCGTTGGACTGTTTTCCGATATGGCGGAAGCGGTCGCGCGCCTGCGCGCATGATTGTTCTGGGACGAGTTCGATGCGTCATGGACCGGGTCCGAAACCGGACTTCGCCTTCACCCTGCGCCGCTTCGCTGACGCGAGCCGCCGCTTTCCCTCTCTTGGCGCGCGGGGAGAGGTTGGGGGGCGCGTGAGCGCCGACCGGGTGAGGGGCGGTTTCTGCAGTGAGCGAATGCGGGGCCGGGCGCGATAACCGAACCCCCGCATGCAGCCGCGGCTTCACCACTGAAACGACAGCGAAGCCGCCAACATCAAAGCGAACCCATGTCAGCCCGCGAAAAATTCTACATCACCACGGCGATTTCCTATCCCAACGGCGCGCCGCATGTCGGCCACGCCTATGAGGTGATGGCGACGGACGCGATCGCGCGCTTCAAGCGCATCGACGGCTATGACGTGTTCTTTCTCACCGGCACCGACGAGCACGGCCAGAAGGTGCAGCGCGCCGCCGCCAACAAGGGCGTGACGCCGAAAGCCTATGTCGACGACCTCGCTGCGCTGTTCCTGAAAATGGACGAGCGGCTGAACATCAGCTTCGACCGCTTCATCCGCACCACCGACGCCGACCATACGCCGTCCACGCAGGAGCTGTGGCGGCGCATGGAGAAGAATGGCGACATCTATCTCGATCGCTATTCCGGCTGGTATTCGGTGCGCGACGAAGCCTACTACGCCGAGGATGAGACCTCGCTGCTGGCGGACGGAACGCGCGTCGGCGGGCAGGGCACGCCTGTCGAATGGGTCGAGGAGGAAAGCTTCTTCTTCCGCCTCTCCGCCTATCAGGACCGGCTGCTGAAACTCTACGCGGACAATCCCGACTTCATCTCCCCGCGCGAGCGGCTCAACGAGGTGACGAGCTTCGTGCGCGGCGGATTGCAGGATCTGTCAATCAGCCGCACGACGTTCGACTGGGGCGTTCCGGTTCCGCCGGGCGAGGCCAAGACCAACCAGAAGCACATCATGTATGTGTGGGTGGACGCGCTCAACAATTACGTCACGGGCTGCGGCTTTCCCGACGAGAAAAATCCGCGCTGGAAATACTGGCCGGCGGACGCGCACATCATCGGCAAGGACATCACGCGCTTCCACACGGTCTATTGGCCGGCGTTCCTGATGTCGGCGGGACTGCCGCTGCCGAAGCGTGTCTTCGGTCACGGCTTCGTGCTCAACAAGGGCGAGAAGATGTCGAAGTCGGTCGGCAACGTGGTCGATCCGTTTTCGCTCGCCGATCACTACGGCGTCGACCAGGTCCGCTATTTCTTCCTGCGCGAGGTGCCGTTCGGCCAGGACGGCAGCTACAGCCACGAGGCGATCGTCAACCGCATCAACGCCGATCTCGCCAACGATCTCGGCAATCTCGCGCAGCGCTCGCTCTCCATGATCGCGAAGAACTGCGAAGGCAAACTGCCGGCGATGGCGCCGCTGACCGACGCCGACCGCGCGCTGCTCGCGCTCGCCGACGCGCTGCCCGAAAAATCGCGCGCCGCGATGAAGGATTTCGCCATCCATGCGATGCTCGCGGAGATCTGGAACGTGGTCGCCGAGGCGAACCGTTACTTCGCGGCGCAGGAGCCCTGGATTTTGCGCAAGAGCGATCCGGCGCGCATGGGCGTCGTTCTGGCGGTGACGGCGGAAACGCTGCGCGCCATCGGCATCGCGGCGCAGCCGGCGATACCGGACGGCGCCCGGAAGCTGCTCGACCTGCTCGCGGTCCCGGAGGACAAGCGCATGCTGGCCGACATCGGCGCGCAAGGCCGTCTCGCGGCGGGAACGGCGCTGCCCGCGCCGTCCGGCGTTTATCCGCGCTACGTCGAGGCGGAGGCCGACAAGACGTGATCCTGATCGACAGCCACTGCCACCTCGATTTCCCCGACCTCGCCGCCGACGAAGCGGGCGTGCTGCAACGCGCCCGCGACGCCGGCGTCGGGCTGATGCTGACGATCTCGACGCTGGTCTCGAAGTTCGAAACCTACAAGAAACTGTCGGAAGAAAACGCCGACGTGCTGTTCACAATCGGCACGCATCCGCACAGCGCCGCGATGGAGCCGGACGTCGAGGCGGAAACGATTGTCGCATTGTCGCGGCATCCGCGCTGCGTCGCGATCGGCGAGGCGGGGCTCGATTATCACTACGACAAAAGCCCGCGCGACGTGCAGGCGAAGGTCTTCCGCACGCATATCGCCGCCGCGCGCGAGGCGGGCCTGCCGCTCATCATTCACGCTCGCGAAGCGGACGACGACATGATCGCGATCCTGCGCGAGGAGCATGCGAAAGGCGCGTTCAAGGCCGTCCTGCATTGCTTCTCGTCGGGCGAGGCGCTGGCGCGTTGCGGCCTCGAACTCGGATTTCTGATTTCGATGTCGGGCATCCTCACTTTTCGCAATTCCGACGAGGTTCGGCGCATCGCCGGACTGACGCCGCTGGAGTCGCTGCTGGTCGAAACCGACGCGCCTTATCTCGCGCCCATTCCGTTTCGCGGCAAACGCAACGAGCCGGCTTTTGTCGCCCACACCGCGCGCGCGCTGGCGGATGTGAAAGGCGTCCCGCCGGACGCGCTGGCGCGCGCGACGACGGCGAATTTCCTGCGCTATTTCGACAAGACGAAAACGCTCGATCTCGCTG
>MKVY01000038.1:532748-536166 GCA_001899525.1 Rhizobiales bacterium 65-9 | reverse complement strand
CAGGGATGGGGCGCCTGCGATCCCGCCAATCCGAAAAACCGCCGCCGCCGCTGCTCGATTCTGATCGAGCGCGAATCCGCGGAAGGAGCGACGCGCGTTCTCATCGACACCTCGCCCGATCTGCGGGAGCAGTTGCTCGATGCGAATGTTTCGGCCCTCGACGCTGTCATCTACACGCATGACCATGCCGACCACACGCATGGCGTCGACGATCTCAGGCCCCTCGTCATCCATATGCGCCGGCGGATCGACGTCTATGCGGACGCGGCGACGAAGGACTCGCTGCTCGGGCGCTTCCGCTATTGTTTCGAGGCGCCGCCGGGCAGCGACTATCCGCCGATCCTCAACCTGCGCGCCATGAGCGTCGAGGAGCCGCTGACGATCGAAGGCGCGGGCGGGACGGCGACCTTCACGCCGTTTCGCGTGCGGCACGGAAGCACGGACGCGCTCGGTCTGCGCATCGGCGGGCTCGCCTACACGCCTGATGTGAACGACCTCTATCCGGAATCCATCGCGGCGCTGAGCGATCTCGATCTCTGGATCGTGGACGCGCTGCGGCCGACGCCGCATCCCTCGCATTTTTCGCTGTCGGACGCGCTCGGCTGGATCGAGCGGATCAAGCCGAAGCGGGCGCTGTTGACGAACCTGCACTGCGATCTCGATTACGCGCAGCTCGCCGCTTCGCTGCCGGCGCATGTGACGCCGGCGCATGACGGCCTGCGCATCGCATTCTGAGTGCGTTCGGTGGAGAACGCCTCGAACCCGCCCAAGCCCGCTTCGCGCGACAGAAAGCCCGCGAGCAGGAGCGTCAACAACCTCATCGTTGGCGCGTTTCTCGCGGCGCTGCTGATCGCCGGCGTCTGGCTGTTCAACGCCATCTCCGCCTCGCAGAAGGCGCAGGAATGCCTGGAGTCGCGGCGCAGAAACTGCGCGATCATCGAAACGCCGCGGTAGGCCCGAAAGGAGGCCGAGCGACGGGCGGATGAAGACGGATTCGCGAAGCGCCGATGGCGCGGTCTTCAGGGCAGGCGGTCCTTCAACCGCAGCAGCGCGATCTGCGCGATCTGCGCGAGCGCCTCGCGCATCTCCGCCTCCCGGTCGTTGCCGACGCGCTTTTCAAACGCAGCGAGAATGTCGCTGCGCTGCAAGCCGCGCACGGCGATGATGAAGGGAAAGCCGAACTTCTCGCGATAGGCGTCGTTCAGCTCGGTGAAGCGCTGCAACTCTGAAAACGTCAGCCGGTCGAGTCCGGCAGACGCCTGCTCGTTCAAGGAATCGGCGGTGAGCAGTTTCGCCTGCGCAAGACGGCCCGCGAGATCGGGATGCGCATTGACCAGAGCGAGCTGCGCGTCGGGCTTCAGCGCATCAAGCTGTCTCGCCATCGCGGCGTGGAGACCTTCGGCGCTGTCATGCGTCGCGTTCAACCCGGCGCGGTGGGTCGCGTCGGCGATCTCGGGCGTGTGCTCGAAAATATCGCCGAAGGCGGCGACGAACACCGGACGCGACATGCGGCTCGGCGTCAGCGAAGCTGGACGGTGGCGCCGCACCCAGTGGCGGGCGATGTCGGCGCGCGTGCAGATCCAGGCCCGTTCGTGACCCTTCACATAGTCCATGAAGCGCGCCAGCGAGGCGGCGCGTCCGGGACGGCCGACGAGGCGGCAATGCAGTCCGATCGACAGCATCTTCGGCGCGCCTTTCAGGCCTTCGTCATGCAGCGTGTCGAACGAGTCCTTGAGATAGGCGAAAAATTGATCGCCGCTGTTGAAGCCCTGCGGGCTGGCGAAGCGCATGTCGTTCGCATCGAGCGTGTAGGGCACGATGAGGTGGGCGCCGCGCGGCCCCTCGATCCAGTAGGGCAGGTCGTCGGCGTAGGCGTCGGACGAATAAAGAAAGCGCGGCTCCTCAAGCGTGAGCCTGAGCGTGTTCTCCGACGTGCGGCCCTGATAGAAACCGAGCGGCGCCTCGCCCGTCAGCGCCTCGTGGATGCGCACGGCCTCGGCGATGTGGCGGCGCTCTTCATTCTCCGCCACGTCCTTGTAGTCGATCCATTTGTAGCCGTGGCTGGCGATCTCCCAGCGCGCCGCCTTCATCGCGGCGACCGCTTCGAGATTCTTCTCCATGGCCGTCGCGACGCCATAGACGGTGCAGGCCATGTCGCGCTCGGTGAACATGCGCCACAGCCGCCAGAAGCCGGCGCGGGAGCCGTATTCGTAGATCGACTCCAGGTTCATGTGACGCTGGCCGGGCCAGGGCTGGGCGCCGACGATCTCCGACAGGAACGCCTCGGACGCCTTGTCGCCATGCAGGATGTTGTTCTCGCCGCCCTCCTCGTAGTTGATGACGAACTGCACCGCGATGGCGGCGCCGCCGGGCCAGTCGGCGCGCGGCGGGTTGCGGCCGTAGCCGACCATGTCGCGCGGATAGGTGCTGTCCTGCATGCGTCACGAACCTCGATAGGTGGAATAGCTCCAGGGCGAAACGAGCAGCGGCACATGATAGTGGCCGCTCGCGTCGGCGATATGAAAGCGCACGGGAATCACGTCGAGGAACGGCGGATGGCTCAACGCGGCGCCCGCTGCGCGGAAATGGTCGGCGACATGAAAAGCCAGCTCATAGGCGCCTTCCCTGAACTCATCGCCCGCGAGAAGCGGCTCGTCCGCGCGCCCGTCCGCATTCGTGCGGACTCCCTTGATCAGCTCGCGCTCGCCGGAAGGGCCGATGCGGAACAGTTCGATCCACAGATTCGCGGCCGGGCCTCCAGCCGCGGTGTCAAGCACATGCGTCGTCAGACGCCCCATGTCCGGCTCCCTCGTTCGCGCGGATCGACCCGGCGCAGCGGATTGGTTTATGACAGTCGCGCGCGCTGGGCGAGGGGACGATGATCGATCCGATATGGCATGAATGGGGCGGGCTGCTGCTGCGCTGGGCGCATATTGTCACGGCGATCGCCTGGATCGGCTCCTCCTTCTACTTCATGCATCTGGACGCCTCGCTGAAGGCCATTCCGGAGATTCCCGCCGGCAAGGGCGGCGCGACATGGGAGGTGCATGGCGGCGGCTTCTACGAGGTGAAGAAGTATCTGGAGGCGCCGGCCCATCTGCCGCAGGACCTGATCTGGCACAAATGGCAGGCCTACTCGACCTGGATCACCGGCTTCTTCCTGCTCGTCTGGGTCTATTACGCGCAGGCCCATCTGACGCTGATCGATCCGGCGGTGCGCGACCTGTCGCCGCTCGCGGCGGCCGCGATCGGGCTCGCCTCGCTGGCGCTCGGCTGGGTCGTCTATGACGGGCTGTGCCGCTCGCCGCTGGCGAGGAACGAGGTGGCGCTGGCGGCGGTCGGCTTCGCGTTCATCATGGCGATGGCCTGGTTCTTCCAGCAGATGTTCTCCGGCCGCGGCGCGCTCATCCATACCGGC
>MKVY01000038.1:529688-532682 GCA_001899525.1 Rhizobiales bacterium 65-9 | reverse complement strand
CGCCACAACAACTACCTGACGCTGCCGGTCGTCTTCCTGATGATCGCCAACCACTATCCGCTGGTGTTCATGAGCCAGTATGCGTGGGTGATCGTCGGGCTCGTTCTGGTTGCCGGCGCGGTCATCCGCCATTTCTACAATGTGAGCCATGCGGGGCTGGGGCAGCCCTGGTGGGCCTGGGTCGTGGCCGCCATATGCCTCTGGATCGCGGCCTGGATCACCCTCGCCGCGGCGCCGGCCGGCCGGGAGATTCTTGGCCTCGGCCCGTCGCCCGAGCCGAAGCCGCTCGCGGGCCAGCCGAAGGCGCCACAGCAGGTGGCCGACATCCTGCTCGGCCGGTGCGGCATGTGTCATTCCCGGGAGCCGGTCTATCCGGGGATCGCCATCGCGCCGAAGGGAATCCTGCTCGACACGCCCGAGGCGATGGCCGCGAACCGCGAGGCCGTTCTTGCGCAGGCGGTCATGACGCGGGCGATGCCGCCGAACAATGCGAGCGGCATGACCAACGACGAGCGCCGCGCGGTCGCGGCATGGCTGGCGCATGGACAGGCGCGATGACGGATCACCCCTTCGGCAGCGCGATCGTCGCGCGCCTTGATGAACTCGCGACGATCACCGACGTCCCCGGTCAGATCACGCGCCTCTACCTGTCGCCGGCGCACCGACGCGCGGCGACGCTGGTCGAAAGCTGGATGCGCGACGCCGGCATGACGACGCAACTGTCGCCGCTCGGCGACGTGATCGGCCGCTACGAAGGCGAGAACGCCGGCGCGCCTGCGCTCATCATCGGCTCGCACATCGACAGCGTGCGCGACGCCGGCCGCTTCGACGGGACGCTCGGCGTGGCGACGGCGATCGAGATCGTGCGGCGGCTTCATCGTGACAAGCGCCGCCTTCCGTTCGCGATCGAGGTCGCGGCGTTCGGCGACGAGGAAGGCGTGCGTTTTCCGACATCGCTGGCGGGCTCGCGCGCCATGGCCGGCGTCTTCGACGAAAAAACGCTCGATGAAACCGACCGCGACGGCGTGCTGCGACGCGACGCGCTGAAAGCGTTCGGCTGCCCGCAGACCGGAGTCGCCGCGATGAAGCGGTCGCGCGACGCGACGATCGGCTATGTCGAGGTCCATATCGAGCAGGGCCCCGTGCTTGAGGCGAAGGGGCTGGCGCTCGGCGTGGTGACCGCGATCAACGGCTGTTCGCGCGGCTCGGTCGTGGTCACGGGCGAGGCGGGTCACGCCGGAACCGTGCCGATGCCGCTGCGCCGCGACGCGCTCGCGGCGTCATCCGAGATGATCCTCGCGATCGAGCGGCTGGGGTCGACCCATCCCGATCTCGTGGCGACCGTGGGACAGATCACGGTTCCCGGCGGCGCAATCAACACCGTGCCGGGCCGCGTCGAATTCTCGCTCGACGCCCGCGCGCCGGACGATGCGCGACGCCATGCGCTGGTCGCGGATATTCGCGCGGCCTGCGCGTCGATCGCCGCTCGGCGCAACGTCTCGATCGAGATCGCCATGCCCTACGACATTCCCGCGGCGCCGTGCGACCCATCGCTGTCGCACGCGCTCGCGCAAGCGGTCGCGCGCTGCGGTCATGAGGCGCTGACGCTGCCGAGCGGAGCGGGGCACGACGCGATGTCGTTTCGCGGCGCGCTGCCTTTCACGATGCTGTTCGTGCGCTGCAGGGAAGGCGTCAGCCACAATCCGGCGGAGTTCGCGTCAGTCGAGGACATCGACGCCGGCGCGCGCGCGCTGGCGGATTTCGTCGATCGCTTCGGAGCGACGTGAGTTTTCGAGAAGCGCCCGCCGCATGTGATCCGGCGCTTTTTCCGCCCCTCATCCGGCCCTTCGGGCCACCTTCTCCCCGTCGTGACGGGGAGAAGGGACTCTGCGCGATTGAGGCTTGTTTCCGAAGTTGTGCGCGACCGCGCCGCATCATCCTTCTCCCCGCTTGCGGGGAGAAGGTGGCCCGAAGGGCCGGATGAGGGGCGATGACAAAACAACAGAATCGCCTGCGTAGGACGCTTCTTCGCTACCGTCCGCCCCCTTCCCAGTCTTCATCAAGCGCCGCGAGGATGGTGTCCTCGACCATGTCGAGCGATTGCATGATTTCATGGTTCCAGAAGCGGACCACGCGATATCCGTGCGATGTCAGAAACGCATCGCGTCGCGCGTCTCTGGCGCTGTCCGCATGCTGCGCGCCGTCCGCCTCGACGATGATCTTCTTTTCGCGACAACAGAAGTCAGCGAAGTAGCGGCCAATCGGCTCCTGTCTGACGAATTTATGGCCCGCGAGTCGCCGATCGCGCAAAACAAGCCAGAGCTTGCGCTCAGCGTCGGTCATGTCGCGGCGGAAGAGTCGCGCGCGTCGCGTCGCCTTCTCATTTCCGCCCCGCATGACATGATCAAAGAGTCGAGACAGGCCTTTGGCAAGCCTTGTTCTCTATTGGCCTCGTCGCCCCGCATCCGGCGCTACGCGCCACCTTCTACCCGTCGTGACGGGGAGAAGGGAATCTGCGCGATTGAGGCTTATTTCCGAAGTTGTACGCGACCGCGCCGCATCGTCCTTCTCCCCGTCTATAGGGAGAAGGTGGCCCGAAGGGCCGGATGAGGGGCGGACAAAACGCCCCCGCCTAAGCCCGCGTATCGATTTCCTCGCCGACGCCGTCCTGCAACGGCGCGCGCGGCTCCTGCGATCGTGTTTCGTCGATATTTTTCTGCGCCGCGATCAGCATCTGAAAGGGCGCGCTGAACAGGACCTTTTCGTCGGGCCGGTCGCTGGGTCTCTTGCCCTCTCTGGCGAAAGCCGAGAGCAGGGCGTCGCTCAAAGCCATCGCCTTGGCGTAAGGAGCGCTCGGAGCGGGTTTGACTCCATCCATCACAGCCTCCGTTTCGGCGGAGATTTTGAGGAACCCTATCATGGCGGCGCGTCGGACGGGGCGGGGCGCGTCGGCATGGCTAGCGAAGCGTTAAGCGAAACGGAAAATCCGACATG
>MKVY01000038.1:493126-529672 GCA_001899525.1 Rhizobiales bacterium 65-9 | reverse complement strand
CGAAGGAGTCGCCGCGCCGTGACCGATGAACGCGACCTGCTCGAGCGCATGTTCCGCGCCGCCATCGCCGCAGCCGACCCCGCCGTCTGCGTGCCGCCGCATCTTCCGGAGAAACCGAAGGGCCGGACGATCGTGGTCGGGGCGGGGAAGGCGGCGGCCTCGATGGCGAAGGCTGTGGAGGAGCATTGGGACGGCCCGCTGGAAGGACTCGTCGTCACGCGCTACGGCCACGCCGTTCCGACGCGGACCATCGAGGTGGTCGAGGCGGCTCATCCCACGCCGGACGCCGCCGGCCTCGCCGCCGCGCGCCGCATGATGGCGCTGGTCAGCGGCCTGTCCGCCGACGATCTCGTTCTCTGCCTCATTTCAGGCGGTGGTTCGGCGCTCCTGACTTTGCCGGCGGACGGGCTGACCCTCGCGGACAAGCAGGCGATCAACCGCGCTCTGCTGCGCAGCGGCGCGAGCATCCACGACATGAACTGCGTGCGGAAACACCTGTCCGCCATCAAGGGCGGCCGGCTGGCGCTGGCCTGCGCGCCGGCCCGCGTCGTATCGCTGCTGATCTCGGACGTGCCCGGCGACGATCCGTCGGTGATCGCATCCGGCCCGACGGTCGCCGATCCGACCTCCTGCGCCGACGCGCTGGCGATCCTGCGCCGCTACGGCGTGTCGGAGCCCAGGGCCGTTGTCGAGGCGCTGGAGCGCGCCTGTGACGAGACGCCGAAGCCCGGCGATCCGCGCCTCGCCCGCTGCGAGACCGTGATGATCGCGACCGCGCTGCAATCCCTCGACGCGGCCGCCGACGTGGCGCGCGCCGCAGGCTGTGAACCGCTGGTTCTCGGCGACTCGATCGGGGGCGAGGCGCGCGACGTGGCGACGACGCTCGCGGGAATCGCGCGCCATGTCGCATTGCGCGGCGAACCCGTCCGGCCGCCCTGCGTCCTGATCTCCGGCGGCGAGACGACGGTGACCGTGCGCGGCAAGGGCAGGGGCGGCCGAAACGCGGAATTCCTCCTCGCCCTCGCCGTTTCGCTCGACGGCCATCCGGCGATCCACGCCCTCGCCGGCGATACCGACGGCGTCGACGGCGCCGTGGATGTCGCCGCCTATGCCTATGGCCCTGACACGCTCCGCCGCGCGGCGGAGCTCGGACTCCGGGCCAAGGAGCGGCTCGCCGACAATGACGGCTATGGCTTCTTCGCGCCTTTGCATGACGCGATCGTCGCCGGGCCGACGCTGACCAACGTCAACGATTTCCGCGCCATTCTCATCCGGCAGTTATAAGCCGACGGACGTCAACAGAGCGCCGCAACGGGCTGATATTTGGGCTGAATTTCATTTCCACTATGATGGATAGACGCGTTTCCATCAAAGTGGAGATGCGCTTTGGCTGGCTCGCCGCGATCCAATCGGCCGCATTCAGCCCTTTCAGTTCCATAATGCATCTTATGCGAACGGGCGGGAATTGGTCCGGTCTGGATACCGGGTTGCGGCTGGCGCTGAACCTGCTACGCCGCCCGCCCCGCATCCATACCGGCGACCCTCATGGCTTCCGCGACCAGCGCTGACGTCTCGATCGGCGTCGACTTCGGCACCAGTAACACCGTCGTCGCGCTGGCGCACGGCGACGGTCAGGTCGAGGCGATCCGTTTCGCGCATGGCGGCGTCGACCACAACGTCTTCATCACCGCGCTGTGCTTCTGGCAGGAGCGCGCCGGCTCGGCGAACCGGCTCAGGGTGGAAGGCGGACCCTGGGCAGTCGATGCGTTCGTCGACGGTCAGGCCGCGCATCGCTTCATCCAGTCGTTCAAGACCTTCGCCGCCAGCGGCGCCTTCCAGGAGACGCGCATCTTCCGCGAGCGCTACAGGTTCGAGGATCTGCTGGCGACGTTCCTGCGCACCCTGAAACTGCGCGCCGGGCCTGAGCTTGATTTCAACGTCCGCAATCTGGTCGTGGGCCGCCCCGTGCGCTTCGCGGGCCATGCGCCCGACGACGCGCTGGCGATGACCAGGTACCGGGCGGGCTTCGGAGCCGTCGGCGCCGCGAATGCGAGCTATGTCTATGAGCCCGTCGGCGCGGCTTACTTCTTCGCCCGGCGGCTGACCCATGACGCAATGGTGCTGGTCGCCGACTTCGGCGGCGGCACCAGCGACTTCTCGGTGATGCGTTTCACGCGCCGCAACGGCGCGCCGCACGCGGAGCCCCTCGCCCATTCGGGCGTCGGAATCGCCGGAGACGCTTTCGATTATCGCATCGTCGACCGGCTCGTGTCGCCGCGCCTCGGCAAGGGCGGCGCCTATCGATCCTTCGGAAAGACGCTGGCGATTCCGAACCGCTATTATTCCAACTTCGCGCGCTGGAGCCAGCTTGCGCTGATGAAGACGAGCGGCGAGCTGGATGAACTGCGCGCGCTGGCGCGCGAAGCGGTCGATCCCGAGCCGCTGCGCCATTTCATCGACATCGTCGAATATGATCATGGATTTGCGCTCTATCGCGCCGTATCAGAGGCTAAGATCGCGCTGTCGGAGAAGGAGGAAACCGAATTGTCCTTCAAGGCCGAGGATTTCGAGATCAGGGCGAGGCTGGCGCGCGCGGACTTCGAGGCCTGGATCGCGGACGATGTGGCGCGCATCGCCGAGACGGTCGACGACGCGCTCGATCGCGCTGGCGTCGGCGCCGCCGACATCGAGCGCGTGTTCCTCACAGGCGGCACCTCCTATGTGCCGGCGATCCGGCGGTTGTTCGTCGAGCGCTTCGGCGCAGGCCGCCTCGCCTCCGGAGACCAGTTCGAATCCATCGCCTACGGCCTGGCGCTGCTCGGCGCCACGGCCGATGCGCGCCGCTGGTCCTACGACGCGGAAGCCCTTTCCGCGCGCGCGTCGGAGGCGGTCGCGTCATGAGCGGCGGCGTGCGGCCCTCCCGCGACATCGACGATCTCATCGCCATCATGGCGGCGCTCCGCACGCCTGGCAGCGGCTGTCCTTGGGATCTCGAGCAGACATTCGAATCGATCGCGCCCTACACGATCGAGGAAGCGGCCGAGGTCGCCGACGCGATCGCGCGCGGCGACAGGACCGACCTGAAGGACGAGTTGGGCGACCTGCTGCTCCAGGTCGTCTTCCATGCCCGCATGGCCGAGGAGGCGGGCGATTTCAGTTTTCCCGATGTCGTAGAGGCGATCACGGCCAAGCTGATCCGTCGTCATCCGCATGTGTTCGGGGACGCCCGCCAGCTCGCGCCCGACGCGGTGAAGGCGCTGTGGGGCGAGATCAAAGCCCGGGAGAAGGCCGAGCGCCGCGCCGCGCATCTGGCCAGCGGCCGCCCGCTTCCGCCCGAGAACGGCGCGCTCGCCGGCGTTCCGGCCGCCCTCCCCGCGCTCAGCCGCGCGCTGAAGCTTCAGGCCAAGGCCGGCGCGGTCGGTTTCGACTGGAACGATGTCCGGTCCGTGCTCGCCAAGCTCAAAGAGGAAATCGCGGAAGTGGAGGACGCGCTCGCCGCGAATGACGGCGACGCGACGGCCGAGGAGATCGGCGATTTCCTGTTCGCGAGCGTCAATCTCGCGCGGCATCTCGGCGTCGATCCCGAGAGCGCGCTGAGGGCCGCCAATCTGAAATTCGAGCGACGTTTCGCCTTCATAGAATCCGCGCTCGCGCAACGGGGCAGGACGCCGGCGCAAAGCTCTCTCGACGAGATGGACGCGCTGTGGAACGCGGCGAAGGTCGAGGAGAAAAAGGAACGGGGCGACCGATCCGCCCTCGCCTAAGACGGACCGGCAAATCTTTCGAGTAACCCATCGATCCCTCGCACTTCACCGGCACCAAGAAACTCTGCGGCTTCGCGAAGTTTGGGAATCCCTCCGGTTCAAAGAAGTCGGGAAACGCCCTAGCAGGCGTACGCGCTCAAGTGGTTGAAATTATTGGCGCGCCCTACGGGACTCGAACCCGTGTTTTTGCCGTGAAAGGGCAACGTCCTAGACCGCTAGACGAAGGGCGCGGACGCGCCGCTCTTGGCGCGTGGCGGGCGGTATAAGGGCGGTCCGCCGCCGCCGCAAGCGCCTGACGCCGTTCAAAAGCGTGTTTCAGTCGTCCGGCGCGGCGCGCGCTCAGAGAATATGCAGAGTCTGGACTTGCCCCGGTTCAATGGAAAGGCAAGCGTTCAGCGTGACGCGGTTCGTTCGAACTGCGCTGGACTGGTGTAGTCGAGCGCGGAATGGCGCCGGCGACCGCCGCCGCGATGGCGACGGCCTCGTGGGCAGGGGGACGATCACTCACGCCTCCCAAACCGTTGCCCCCGGCCGGGATGTCGAGCTATCGATCACACGCTGATTTTCGGTCTGGTCTCGTGAAAAATTCCCGCCGCTCCGGTTCGACTCCGGGGCGGCGATTGTCTTTCCGCCGCCGGGGCCGGATGGCGCTCGCCGTTGATTTGGCTGTTCCTTATGCCTATGAAGTGCGGCTTCAATCTTTGGCCCAATCATTGGCCAAAAAGAAAAGCCGCCGCCGGAAAATGTGAGTTTCGCCTCCGCCGCAGCGAAAAGGGCCTGTAGCTCAATGGTTAGAGCCGACCGCTCATAACGGTCTGGTTGCAGGTTCGAGTCCTGCCGGGCCCACCAGAACCGCGCCTTTCAGTCCCTATCCGCATCTGAGCCGAAGGTAAGCAGCTGAATAATTGATATGATTGCCTGAATTGTCCGTTAGGGCTCTTCGCGTCCTAGCGATTGGTTGGTAATATCGTTGGCGCCGGTAAACGACTGACACCAACATGGCTCTCAGCGATGCCGCCGAGGCGCAAAGTCTAGGGAAGAGTCTTTCAAGCGGTCGGATGGAGGCGGTCTTTTCCTGCTGCTCTAAATAAGCTGGCTTCGCAGACGCGCGCCGGGAAACCTCGCCTCGAAGCGCGCGCGGCGATCGGGCGTGACCCGCACCACGAGGTGCTGGCGGCCGTCAGGCTCGCTGCGGCGATCCAGCACGCCGGTGCGCTCATGCAGCCAGCTCAGGCCGGCGCCGTCGTCGGCCGGGACCGTCACGGCGAAGGTGAGTTGGTTGCGGGCCAGCGCCGTTTCGATGGCGAGAAACAGGCGCTCCGTCCCCTCGCCTGTCAGCGCCGACACCGCGACGGCGGGCCGAGCGCCTTCTGCGGACGCTTGCGCCTGCAGCCGTTCGCGCGCCTCCGAGGTCATCAGGTCGATCTTGTTCCAGACCTCGATCACGCGCGACGCACCCGTCGCATCGATGCCGAGTTCGCGCAGAATCTCTTCGACATCGGACGCCTGCGCCTCCGAGTCTTCATGCGCGACATCGCGAACATGCAGGATCACATCGGCCTCGATGACGTCCTCCAGCGTCGCGCGGAACGCCGCGACGAGCATTGTCGGCAGATCGGAGATGAAGCCGACCGTGTCGGACAGGATCACGCGGCCGCCATGCGGCAGGCGGATCGCGCGCGCGGTCGGATCGAGCGTCGCGAACAGCATGTCCTCGGCCAGAACATCCGCCCGCGACAGACGGTTGAACAGGGTCGACTTGCCGGCGTTGGTGTAACCCACGAGCGCGACGATCGGATAAGGCACGCGCCGGCGGCTGGCGCGGTGCAGCGCGCGCGTTTTTTTCACCGCTTCGAGATCGCGCTCGATCCGCGAAATGCGTTCCTGGATCAGCCGCCGGTCGATCTCGATCTGCGTCTCGCCTGGGCCGCCGAGGAAGCCGAAGCCGCCGCGCTGGCGCTCGAGGTGGGTCCAGGAGCGGACCAGCCGGCTGCGCTGGTAGTTCAGATGCGCAAGCTCGACCTGCAGCGTTCCTTCCCTGGTCCGAGCGCGGCGGCCGAAGATTTCGAGGATGAGGCCAGTGCGGTCGATGACCTTACAATCCCAGGCGCGTTCGAGATTGCGCTGCTGCACAGGCGTCAGCGCGCAATCCATGGAAACAAGGCGGATGCCCTGCTCCTTGGCCAGAGCGGCGATCTCCTCGACCTTGCCCTTGCCGATAAAGGTCGCCGGCCGGATCTCGCCGAGCATGATGGGGATCACGGCGCGCACGTCGAGATCGATCGCGCGCGCGAGGCCGGCGGCTTCGTCGAGACGCGCTTCTGGCGAGCGGGAGGGCGTCGCTCCAGCCCTGCGCGCCGTCAAATAGGCGCCGATGACGAGCGTCGGCGTTGTTTCCGCAACCGCCCGCGCCTCGTCGACGACCGGTCGACCGGCTTCCGCCTCGCTCATGAAGACAGCGGCATCCTATCCGCGTTCGCCATTCGGCGCTTCATCGGAGGGGTCGAAGAGTTGAACGGGCGCGCCCGGCATGATGGTCGAGATGGCGTGCTTGTAAACGAGCTGCGAATGGCCGTCGCGCCGCAACAGCACGCAGAAATTGTCGAACCAGGTGACGACGCCCTGCAGCTTGACGCCGTTCACGAGGAAGATCGTCAGCGGGATTTTCTGTTTGCGGACATAGTTAAGAAACGTGTCCTGCAGGTTTTGCGTCCGCTCTGCCATGCCCCACCTCTTGTTGTTCTCCCCTGACGGGGATGTGGTTCTTCGTAAAAACCGCGCGGCGACGCCGCCCGGCGCTTCCATCACAATTAACGACCGGATCGTTGGTCAATCAAGCCCGCGGCCGGCAGTCATGCAGCGGACTCATGCCGCTCCTCGCGATCGCCGACTCCGAGCGATTTGAGCTTTCGATGCAAAGCAGACCTCTCCATGCCGATAAACTCGGCGGTTCGCGAAATGTTGCCGCCGAACCGGCTGATCTGCGCCATCAGATATTCGCGTTCGAACTCCTCGCGCGCTTCGCGCAGCGGCAGTCCGAGAAGCCGCTCCCCGCCGGCGCCGTTGGGCGTCGCGGGAACGAGCGAACCCACGTCAGACGGCAGCATGCTGGCTGTCACCTCGCTCGCCGGGTCGCCGCCCGCGAGAATCATCAGCCGTTCAACATTATTGCGGAGTTGCCGGACATTGCCCGGCCAGTCATGGGCCTGAAGCACCGCCATCGCATCGGCGGCGATCGTCCTGAGGGGCAGTCCCGTCGCGTTCGAAATCTGCTCCATGAACGCTGTCACGAGCGCTGGAATATCGTCGCGCCGCTCCGCCAGAGGAGGCACCCGGATCGGCACCACAGCGAGCCGATGGTAAAGATCCTCGCGCACCCGGCCCGCTGCGATCTCGGTCGGAAGGTCGCGGCTGCTCGACGAGACGATCCGAATATCAACATTGACGCGCGCCGAGCCGCCGACGCGCTGAAAACTCTGTTCGGTCAGCACGCGGAGAATCTTGCCTTGCGTCTCGCGCGGCATGTCGCAGATCTCGTCGATGTAGAGCGTGCCGCCATGCGCCTCTTCAAGCGCGCCAACGCGACGGGGCTTCTCGCCGTTCGTCTCCACGCCAAACAGTTCGACCTCCATCCGGTCAGGCGTGATCGTGGCTGCATTGATGATGACGAACGGTCCGTGCGCGCGCGTCGACTGCGCATGGATCGTGCGCGCCGAAAGCTCCTTGCCGCTGCCCGGCGCGCCCGCGATCAGCACGCGCGCGTTGGTCGGAGCGACGCGATCGATCGCCTGCCGCAACTGGTTGGCGGCGAGCGAGCCGCCGACGATCGCCGACGCATGAGAGGAAAGAACCTTCAATTCGCGCACTTCGCGCCGAAGGCGCGACGTTTCAAGCGCCCGCTCCGCCACCAGCAGCAGCCTGTCCGCCTTGAACGGCTTTTCAATAAAATCGTACGCGCCTTTCTTGATGGCCGAAACCGCGGTCTCGATGTTGCCATGGCCCGAGATCATCACGACAGGCATGTCGGAATGATCCTTCTTGATGATGTCGAGCACCTGCAGCCCGTCGATCTTGCTGCCCTGCAGCCAGATGTCGAGGAACACGAGATGAGGTCGTCGCGCCGCGACCGCCGCGATAGCGTCGTCGGCGGTTCCAGCCGTGCGGGTCTTGTAGCCTTCGTCTTCGAGAATTCCCGCGACAAGCTCGCGAATGTCGCCCTCGTCATCGACGATGAGGATGTCCGCGCTCATATCGCCTGCTCCGCTGCGAGTTTTTCGCCATTGCTCTTGATGGACTCGATCGACGTCATCGGAAACCACATGCGCACGCGCGCGCCGCGCCCTTCAGGATTGTCGAGGAGTTCGATTCCGCCGCCATGATCCTCAAGAATCTTGCCAACAATGGCGAGACCAAGGCCGGTGCCGCTTTCGCGCGTCGTCATATAAGGTTCGAGCAGCCTTTGTCTATTCTCGGCGGGAAAGCCCTTGCCGTTGTCATCGACGTCGATGGTGATGATCCGCCGCGACTCCTCGACCGCGAGGCGCACGTCGATGCGGCCGTCCTTGCCGGCGGCCGACGCATCGCCCGAGATCGCCTCGGTCGCGTTCTTGATGACATTGGTCAGCGCCTGTCCGAGCAGCCGGCGGTCAAAACGCGCGATCACGGCCGCGTCGGGCGTGTGCTCGGCGATCGTGATATCGAGATTGCCGACGCGTATCATGAAAGCGCTCTGGCGCACGAGATCGCAGAGATCGTCGGACTCAGGCGTCGGCTTGGGCATGCGCGCAAACGACGAGAACTCGTCGACCATGCGCTTGATGTCGTCGACCTGCCGGATGATCGTGTCGGTGCATTGGTCGAAAACGGCTCGATCCTCGCTGATGACGCGGCCATACTTCCGGCGAATGCGCTCGGCGGACAATTGAATCGGCGTGAGCGGGTTTTTGATTTCATGCGCGATGCGGCGCGCGACGTCGGCCCACGCCGACGAGCGCTGGGCGGTGACCAGGTCGGTGATGTCGTCCAGCGTGATGATCAGCCCCCGATCGCTGTCAGGCGACTGCTCCGATGTGAGACGAACGTTCACGAGTCGCTCCCGCCCTCCCCGCATCAACGCCATCTGATGTTGCGACGCCTTGCCGCCTTTCGCGACGATGGCGGCCAATTCCGGCCACACCTCCGCAAGGGGCCGGGTCAGGACCTTGTCCTGGTCCACCTGAAGCAACGCCTCGGCGGACGGATTGAGAACGGTGATGCGGCCGCGGGCGTCGAGGCCGATCACGCCCGCTGAAACGCCTGAGAGGACAGCCTCCGTGAAGCGTCGCCGCTTGTCGATCACCGCGCTGGCGTCCGTCAGACGCTCGTGCTGGAGCTTCAGTTCGGCGGTCATGTTGTTGAAGGTCTTGCCGAGATAGGCGAGATCGCCGTCGCTTTCGCGCACCGGCACCTGCACGGCGAGATCGCCGGTGGCCACCTGCCCCGCCGCCGTGATCAAGCGGCGCACCGGCGCGACGAGACGGTTCGCGAAATTCAGCCCAAGCCAGGCCGCGCACAGCGGCACGACGAGCGCGATCATCGTATAGAGCGTCGCAAAAGCGAATTTGATGCCGCTCTTGCGCTCCTCAAGCGCCCGATAATAGGCGAGACCAGCCTGAGCGACGGCCGGAAATTCGAGCGCGCGAGGATCCACCGGCCGGCCCGCGAAGATGAAGGTGTCCGGATAGCCGCCAAGCTTGAGCAGAATACGAAACACATTGCCTTCTCGCGGGATCATGCACCACGGCTCGCCGTCGCTGGCGGCCTGCAGATCGTCCGGCCCAGGCGGCGCCATGCCGTCAAGCGGGAGCAGTTCGACCCGCTCCAGGACCGAGCCGTCGGCTTTCACCATCATCACATGAGGAAAGCCGAGATAGGTCGCGCGCGACGTCAGAAATTTCGTGAACAGCCCGCGATCCTGCTCGAACATCGTCTTCGCGCGATCGAGATCGCCGGCCATCAGGCCGATCTCCCGCGTCATCATGCGACACTGGGTCTCGGTGTATTCCTTCGCGATTTCGACCGAGCGTGTGATCACGTTGCTGACCGAGGATGAGAACCACGGGTCAAGGCCCCGATCGAGCGTGACCATGGCCACGATCGCCATCAGGATCGCCGGCGCCGTCGCCGCGAAGCCGAACCAGCGCATGACGCGGCCATGCAGCTTGGCGCCGGCGGCCTGAGCTTTTTTCGCGCGCCAGAGCGCGAGGCTTTCTTTTGCGACAATCAGGACCAGCAGCGCGATCAGGAGGACGTTCAGGCCAAACATCACGATCAGCAGATCGCTGTTCGGCTCGACCGGGAGGAAACCGGCGAGCACCGCGAACGTCGCCGCGGCGGACGCGAGCGACAGCAGGACGATCGCCATGCCGAGGAAGGTCGAGACCCTGCGCTTGCTGCGCCGCTCCGGATCGAGCGGCCATCCCGGAGCGACCGCGACTCCCGAATCAGTCGCGAATGGCGGGCTGCTCATTCAGGCGAAATCCTCTCGATCGCGGACAAACCGCCGTCCCAATGGCCGCAGATGAGCCGACAAACCGGCCCGCCCCAGCCAGTCAGCGCCCCTGATGCCGCGCTACCACAGTGTTGTCAAAAAGTGACGATTCCGAGACGCAGCCGCCGGCTTCGATCGGCGTGCGACGGGCGGTTCCGGCGATGTTGGAATCGGAGCATCGCGGACCGGGCCGCGACCGTCAGCGCGGCATTCGCATCAGGTGAATATCGAGGTCGCGAATCTTCTTGCGCAGAGTGTTGCGGTTGAGACCCAGCAATTCGGCCGCCTTGATCTGGTTGCCGCGCGTGGCCGCGAGAGCCGCCGTGATCAGGGGCTGCTCCAGATCGCGCAAGAGCCGATGATACAGTCCCGGCGGCGGCAGTTTTCCGTTGAACCCGGAAAAATACGCAGAAAGATGCTGCTCCACGAAATCGGGCAATGTCATCGCCGTCGACCGGTCGGCGTCGGCGGGCGGCGACAGCGGAGAGCGCGCGCTGACGTCGAGTTCGCCCGCAATCACCGACGCGGCGATGGTGTCCTGCGGGTAGAGCGCAGCTAGCCGGCGGACCAGATTCTCCAGCTCGCGAATATTGCCCGGCCAGGAATAGCTCTTGAGCGCATCAAGCGCGGCGCCGTCGAGAGTCTTGCGTCCGAGCCCTTCCTTTTCCGCAAGCTTGAAGAAGTGACGCACGAGGTCGGGAATATCCTCAGCCCTCTCGCGCAGCGGCGGCAGGCGGATCGGGACGACGTTCAGCCGGAAAAACAGGTCCTCCCTGAACAGTCCCTGCTGGATGAGCTGACGCAGATCCTTGTTGGTCGCGGCGACGATCCGCACATTCGTCCGGATCGGCGTCCGGCCGCCGACGGTGGTGTATTCGCCCTGCTGCAACACGCGAAGCAGGCGCGTCTGCGCCTCCATCGGCATGTCGCCGATCTCGTCGAGAAACAGCGTTCCGCCTTCCGCGATTTCGAACTTGCCCGGACTGCGCATGGTCGCGCCGGTAAAGGCGCCCTTCTCGTGCCCGAACAGGTCGGACTCGATCAGCTCACGCGGGATCGCCGCCATGTTGACTGCGACGAACGGCCCTTTGCGGCGCTTGCCGTAGTCATGCAGCGCTTTCGCCACCAGCTCCTTGCCGGTGCCGGATTCGCCGACGATCATCACCGTCAGGTCAGTCTGCATCAGCCGCGCGAGCGTCCGATAGATTTCCTGCATAGCGGCCGAACGTCCGACAAGCGGAATGTCATCGGGGGCCTCGCCCGCGTCAGGAACGTTCACGGGACGCGGACGCGTCAGCGCCCGCCCCACCACGGCGATCAGCTCCTTGAGATCGAAAGGCTTCGGCAGATATTCGAACGCGCCGCGCTCGGACGCCTTGATGGCGGTCATGAACGTGTTCTGCGCGCTCATGACGATGACCGGCAGCTCCGGCCGCAGCTTGCGGATGCGCGGCAGCAGATCGAAAGCGTTCTCGTCCGGCATCACCACATCGGTGATGACCAGATCGCCGTCGCCAGCCGCCACCCAGCGCCACAGCGACGCCGCATGGCCGGTCGCCCGCACGTCATACCCGACGCGGCTGAGGGCCTGATTCAAGACCGTTCGTATCGCTGCGTCGTCATCCGCGATGAGAATGCTTGCGCTGGGCATCCTGTCCTCATTCGTCGGCGGCGCGCCCATCGCGGGCGACAGCCATCGGCAGGAGAACCTTGAAGATGGTGCGCCCGGCCGAAGATTCGCACGACACGGCGCCGCCGTGGTCACCGATAATCTTCGCGACCAAAGCAAGACCGAGGCCAGAGCCCGTCGCCTTGGTCGTCAGGAAGGGATCGAACAGGTGGGGAAGAATGTCCGGCGCGATACCCGGGCCATTGTCGCGGACGGTGAACTCCAGCGGCAGCGCGACCTTCTCGCTGGAAGCGGCTTGCGCGATGCGAACGCCCGGCCGAAACGCGGACGACAGAACAATTTCGCCGTCAATCGCATGTTCGCCAATAGCTTCGGCGGAGTTCTTCACGAGATTGAAGAAGACCTGGATGAGTTGGTCGCGATTGCCCAGCACGCGCGGCAAGGATGGATCGTACACCTCGACGAAACGGATGTGGCGGGCGACGCCGGTTTGCGCCAGCCGCTTCACATGCTCGAGCACCTCATGAACATTGACCGGCTCCCGCGCGATCGGGCGGGTGTCGCTGAACAGGTCCATGCCGTCGACCAGCTTCACGATCCGCTCGGTCTCGTCGCAGATCAGCGTGGTCAGCATCCTGTCATCGTCGCTGACGGAGGATTCCAGAAGCTGCGCGGCGCCCTTGATGCCCGAGAGCGGATTCTTGATCTCGTGGGCGAGCATCGAGGCTAGCGCGGTGACGGATCGCGCCGCGCCGCGATGGGTAAGGCGCCTGCCCATTTTTTCGGCATTCGTCCTTTCCTGAAGCATGATCACGACGTGACCGGGCTCGTCGGGCACGGGGCCGGCGAAAACATCGGCGGACCGATCGCCGTTCCGCGGCGTGCCGAGATCGAAATCATAGCCGCTGACGCTGGCGCCCTGGCTGCGGACATCCTCGATCAGCGCGAGGATCGGCGACTGGGTCGGCATCAGACTGGCGAAGGTGAATCGCCGCATCACTGCGAGACTGACGCCCAGGAACGCCTCAGCCGCCGGATTCGCGTCAACGATGCGGTCCGAGGCGTCGACGACGATGATCGGCGTCGGCATGACCCGCACGATCGCGTCGGCGCGGCTCGCGCCGGAGATCGCCGAGGCGTCATCAAAGCTGTGATAGCCTGAATTCATGCGGCGGCCGGGCATTCTGTGTCGGTAAAAGCCTGTTCGAGGCAGGCGACGACATGGTCGGGCGAGTCCGACAACAGCGCATGCTTGTACGCCGCCTGCTGCTGCGCATCGCTTCCGCAGGCGTCCGCCAGATAGGCGGCGACATGCTTGCGGGCATGTCGCACCCCCATTTTGACGCCGTACATCGACATCATCCCGAGATAGTGCTCGATCGCAGCATCCCGGCGCTGCAAGGCGGAGGGCCTGCCGTCCCCTCTCCCGCCAAGGCCGGCGCTGATCGCGGCTGGCAGCCAGGCGCGGCCAAGGGAGGCGCGACCGATCATGACGGCCTGCGCGCCCGACCGGGCCAGAGCGTCGGCGGATTGCGCGACGGTGGCGATGTCGCCGTTGGCGACGACCGGAATTGTCACGGCTTCGACGACGGGCCGGATCGCGTCCCAGTTCGCCGATCCCTTGTAGAACTGGTTGCGCGTGCGGCCATGCACCGTGATCATCTGGGCGCCCGCCTGCTCGGCCCTGCGCGCGAGTTCGGGAGCGTTGCGGCTCAAATCGTCCCATCCCAGCCGCATCTTGACGGTGACGGGGATGCCCACCGCGCAAACCACGGCCTCGATGAGGCTGACGGCGTGATCCAGGTCTCGCATCAGGGCCGAGCCGGCCCAGCCTCCAACCACGCGCTTCGCCGGACAGCCCATGTTGATGTCGATCACGTCGGCGCCGGCGCCTTCCGACAGTTTCGCCGCCTCGGCCATCCATGTCGCGTCGCAGCCGGCGATCTGAACCATGTGCGGCGAGACGCCGGCGCCTTCGCTGCGAAGAACAGCCTCCTGCTCGCCGCGCACGAGCGCGTCGGACGCCACCATTTCCGTGACGACGAGGGCCGCTCCAAACCGATGAGCGATCCGGCGGAAGACGGCGTCGGTTACCCCGGACATGGGAGCCAGCAGGACAGGGACGCCGTCGCCTGACCTCGCCTCATCGGGGCCGCGGCCAGCGCCTAAGATTTGTGCAATAGCTGTCACTGCCTGCACCATAGACAGCTCCAACTGCTTGTCCATGAGGATCTGCGTCGTTTGGGCAGAAAATGTTGCACTGCACTCGGATCAAACCTATGGCGTCCCGTCGCGTCGCTGGCCAAGGTGGCTGCGCGGGGCCAACCCGCAGGCTAGAAGGCCCGCATGCGAAGTCACGGCCCGTCGCGGCCGCCGGGAGCCAACCATGCTGATCGCCGCCCTGATCGTCGCCGCCGGTCGGGGAGTCCGAAACGGCTCCGACATTCCGAAACAGTACCGCATGCTGGCTGGCCGCCCCGTCATCATGCGCGCCGTCGAGCCGTTTCTCGTGCATCCCCGCATCGATCATCTGCTGGTCGCCATCCATCCCGACGACGAACAGCGCTTTTCCGCGATTCGCGCGGCGCTCCCGCCGGGCAAGACCATTTCGACCGCGTTCGGCGGCGCGAGCCGGCAGGAGTCCGTGCGCCTCGGGCTGGAAGCTCTCGCCCCGTTCGCGCCGGATATCGTGCTGGTCCATGACGCCGCCCGTCCGTTCGTGACCCCCCTTCTGCTTTCGCGCGCGATCGAAGCCGCCGAAACCCATGGCGCCGCCGTCCCCGGCGTGCCCGTCACCGACACCCTCGTCCATATCGCCAAGGACGGCAGCGTGTCGGATCAACCCGACCGCGCCTCCGCCCGCGCGATCCAGACGCCGCAGGCGTTCAGCTTCGGCGCGCTTCTGGCGGCGCACCGGGAGGCGCATGCGCGCGGCCTGCATGATCTGACGGACGATGGCGCGGTGATGCGGGCGATGGGCCATGCGGTCCATGTTTTCGAAGGCGACCGCCGCAACCTGAAGCTGACCTGGCCCGCCGATTTCGACGAGGCGGAGCGGCGCCTCGGCGGCGCGCTCATTTCCCGCGTCGCGTCAGGCTACGACGTTCACGCCTTCGGCCCGGGCGATCATGTGTGGATCGGCGGCGTGCGCATCGACCATGACCAGGGGCTGGTCGGGCATTCCGACGCCGACGCCGCTCTGCACGCCCTCACTGACGCCCTACTCGGCGCCGCCTCGGACGGCGACATCGGCATGCACTTCCCGCCGAGCGATCCGCAATGGCGCGGCGCATCGTCGGGGCAGTTCCTGGACTTCGCCGCCGGCCGCATCCGGGCTCTCGGCGGCCTCATCGATCATCTCGACCTGACGATCGTCTGCGAAGCGCCGAAGATCGGCCCGCACCGGGACAGCATCCGCGCGCGCATCTCCGAGATCGCGAACGTTTCGGCCAGCGCGGTCTCAATTAAGGCTACAACGTCGGAGAAGCTCGGATTTACGGGAAGGCGCGAGGGATTGGCGGCCTACGCCACCGCGACAACCCGTCTGCCAGACAGCGGCGCCGCATGGATGGAGCGACATGATTGATCCGATCGCGGTCGAACTGGCCCGTCAGGCGCTGGAGCTGGCGCGCGAGAAGGGCCTGATGATCGCAACGGCGGAAAGCTGCACCGGCGGCCTCGTCGCCATGCTGCTGACCGAGACCGCCGGCGCGTCCGATGTTTTCGAGCGCGGCTTCGTCACCTATTCCAACCGCGCGAAGCAGGAGACGCTGGGCGTTCCCTTCGATCTGATCGAACGCCACGGCGCCGTCAGCGAGGAGGTCGCGCGCGCGATGGCGGAAGGAGCGCTGATGCGCTCCGCCGCGCAGGTCGCCGTCGCGATCACGGGAGTCGCTGGTCCCGGCGGCGGAACCGATGCGAAACCGGTGGGCCTGGTTCACATCGCCGCGCGGAAATTCGACGGCGCCGCGCTGCATCGCGAGTTCCGCTTCGGCCACAAGTCGCGCAGCGACATCCGCAGCGATTCCGCGCGCGCCGCGCTCTCCATGCTCAACGATCTGATGGGCGGCTCCGCCTTCGCGTAGAACCGACGGCTCTACGGCCTGTTCGGAGCTTCCGTTGGCGCGCGGAGTGTTCCGCCCGCTCCATAAACCACGTCCGCGCGCGCATCGAACGCGCCGGTGAACATGCGGAAAATCCGATCGAACACCGCGCCGGCAAGCGTCGCAAGCAGGCGGCTGCGAAACTCATAGGAAATATAGAAATCGATCGCGCTGCCTTTCGGGTCAGGCTCGAAGCGCCACTTGTTTTCCAGAAAGCGGAACGGGCCGTCGATATAGTCGACGTTGATCGTCAGGTTGGCGCGATCAAGCGCGACGCGGCTCGTGAACCGTTCGTTGATCGATTTGTATCCCACATGCATGTCGCAGATGAGAACGTCGCGTCCTTCACTGTCTTTCGCGCTCCGCTTGAGCGTCAGCGCCGTGCAGAAAGGCAGGAATTCCGGATATTTCTCGACATCCGCAACGAGAGCGAACATTTGCTCCGGCGTGTGGGAGACGGCGTGGCGCGTGCGAAAGGACGGCATGCCTAGCCGCGCGTCCGGCGGGCGCCGGCCCGACGTCCTGAAGCAAAGGCATGAGCCGACATGGCGATCAGCGCCCCAGCTTCGCCAGCCTCGCCTCCTTCAGCCGCGCGAAATCCTCGCCGGCGTGATGGGACGATCGCGTCAGCGGCGTCGAGGAGACGAGCAGGAAGCCTTTTGTCGTCGCGATCGTCGCAAAGCTCTTGAACTCGTCAGGCGTCACGAACCGCACGACGGGATGATGCTTGCGCGACGGCGCGAGATACTGGCCGACCGTCAGGAAATCGACATCGGCGCTGCGCAGGTCGTCCATCAGCTGAAGAACCTCGTTCCGCTCCTCGCCCAGCCCGACCATGATGCCTGATTTGGTGAAGATGGTCGGGTCAAGCTCCTTCACGCGCTGGAGCAGACGGATCGAGTGGAAATAGCGGGCGCCGGGACGAACGGTCAGGTAGAGCGACGGCACGCATTCCAGGTTATGATTGAACACGTCCGGCCGGGCCTCGACGACGCGCTCCAGCGCGCCCTCCTTGCGCAGAAAATCCGGCGTCAGGATTTCGATCGTCGTCAGCGGCGTGCGCGCGCGGATCGCCCGGATCGTGCGCGCGAAATGCTCGGCGCCGCCATCCCTCAGATCGTCGCGGTCCACCGACGTAATCACCACATGCGACAGTCCGAGTTTGGCGACGGCGTCCGCGACCTTGTCCGGCTCCGCTTCATCGAGCGGCCCCGGCATGCCCGTGCGCACATTGCAGAAGGCGCAGGCGCGCGTGCAGGTGTCGCCCATGATCATGAAGGTGGCGTGCTTCTTTTCCCAGCACTCGCCGATGTTCGGGCAACCGGCTTCCTCGCAGACCGTCACGAGCTTGTGCTCTTTCACGATCGCGCGGGTCTCGGCCCATTTCGGCGAGCCGGGCGCCTTCACCCTGATCCAGTCCGGCTTGCGCAGGACCGGAGCGTCCGGCCGGGCGGCCTTTTCCGGATGGCGCGGCTTGGTCTCGTTCCGGGGATCATGCCCCCTCAGAAGATCAAGGACGACGGCCATGAGCAGCCTTCTTCTGGTTCATCCGACGACACGTAGGCTTTCCGGGCGGGCGTCGCAACCGCCGCTGTCCAGGGTGCGCCCGCAACGATCGGCTCAGCGAGAGCTCGAATGGCTAAAACGAGGGATGCGGCGCTGATCCGAAGGGCCGTTCACGAGTCGCGCGCGGCGCCTCGGGGCCTCCTTGCCGCCGCCGCTCACGCTTTCCTCTCCCAGCGCCCCTCGTCCGACTGCTGCCAGTAGGTGAGGTCATGACCGCCGGTCCGAAGCCCTTTCCAGGCGAGCCGCGCCGCGCCCACGGCTTCGTCGTCGCCGCCGTCGAACATCAGGACCACCCGCTGATAGGCCGAAATGTCGGAGGGAATCCCGGCGCCTTCGATAAGGAAGCGAACATTTGCGCCGTTGGGATTGCCGGGCCCGGTCGTCAGGACGATGGCTTCGTCGCCGATATCGTTCTCGCTGTCCGCGGCGTGCGGCAGGAACGACTGGTCGTCATAGGTCCATAGCAGGCTGTCGAGCGCGTCGACGCGCTCGCGCGTCACGGCCTGAACGACGACCTTCCAGCCGCGGTCGAGGCTCCGCTCCAGAAGCTTCGGCAGCACGGCCTCTAGAGGCTGCCGCTCGAGGTGATAGAACAGAACCTCCGTCATCGGACCAGCGCGCCCGCCCGACGCGGGCCGATCAGCCCCGATCCCCGGGCTCGGAGTCCGCGCCGTCTTCGAGCGTGGAATTCTGGCTGTCGCCATCTTCCGATTCGGCTGCTTCGGAGTTCACGGCCTCTTCGCCCTCCTGCGGAGAGGTTTCCTCCTCCAGCAGTTCAGCCTGCGCCTCCGTCGGCTCCTCGTCCTCGATCGGATCCTCGTCGTCCTGCAACTGCGGACTGTCGGTCGGGGCCGGGACGTCGAAACCGGCAGGCAGTTGCCCGTCGAAGAAGCCCGCGCCGCGCAACTCGCTCAGTCCCGGCAGATCGCCGATGTCGGCAAGACCGAAATGCTCGAGAAACGCCTGCGTCGTACCGTATGTGACAGGCCGGCCGGGTGCGCGCCGGCGGCCCCGCATCCGCGCCCATCCGGTCTCGATCAGCACGTCCAGCGTGCCCTTCGAGGTCGAGACGCCGCGGATCGATTCGATCTCCGCGCGAGTGACCGGCTGATGGTAGGCGAGGATCGCCAGCGTCTCCATCGCGGCGCGCGAGAGCTTCTTCTGCTCGGCCTGCTCGCGCACCAGCAACGTCGCGAGATCGGCGGCCGTGCGGAACGCCCACCTTCCTCCAACCTTCACCAAGTTGACGCCCCTGCCCGCGTAGAAGTCGGCGATCGTCTGCAGGACGTCGTCGATGTCGACCTCCCGCGGAATCCGCTCCATGAGCGATTCGCGCGCGACCGGCTCGGCGGAAGCAAACAGCAGGGCTTCCACCGTGCGCACCGCTTCATCGAAAAGCTCAGGCGACACCGTTCGCAAAACCCTCTGCACGCTCACGCAACAATCTCCCGCAGCATAGCTTGTCCAGATGATGGCGGCCGCGCCCGAACCAGCAGCGGCGCGAACGCCCTGTCCTGCCGAAGGTCGAGCATGCCTTCGCGAACCATCTCGAGCGTCGCGACGAAGGCTGACGCCGTCACCGTGGTCCGCATCGACGGCTCGACCAGATATTCGATTAGATAGGCGTCGAGAGGCGTCCAATCCAGGGCGCGGCCGACCACCTTCTCCAGAGCCTCGCGCGCCTCGACAAGCGACCAGACGAAGCGCTTCTTCATCGACACGGATGTCAGAGCAGTCTTCTGCCGCTGGCGCGCATAGGCTGACAGAAGGTCATAGACGCTCGCCTGCCATTCCGTCGTCTTCTGCACCACCACGGATTGCGGCATGCCGCGCGCGAACACATGCACTCCGAGCTGATCGCGCTCCGCCAGCCGCTTGGCGGCAAGGCGCATCGCCTCGAGCCGGCGAAGCTTCGCCGCCAGGTCGGCGGCCAGATCGGCGGCGCTCGGCTCCTCGGCGCCGGGCTTTTCGGGCAGCAACAGCCGGGATTTGAGGTAGGCGAGCCAGGACGCCATCACCAGATAGTCGGCGGCGAGCTCCAGCCGCATCCGCCGCGCCTGCTCGATGAAGGTGAGATATTGCTCGGCGAGCGCCAGAATGGAAATCTTGGCGATGTCCACCTTCTGCCGGCGCGCCAGCTCCAGCAGCACGTCGAGCGGCCCCTCGAATCCGTCGACGTCGACGATCAGCGCGGGTTCTGTGTCCCCGCGGTCCGACTCGAACATATCCGGATCGATAAACTCGTTGGCCATTCCGGCGAATCGCGCCCCTGTTACGGGCGGAATCTGCGTCCGTCAGGTCAGCGTCGCAAGCGCTGCTTCAAATCTGGCCCGGCCTTCCACAACATCCAGCGGCTCCGGCGCATGCCTGATGCGGGCGAGCGCGGCCGTCGCGCGCCGTCTGGCTGTTCCCGCCAGCGGCGGGGTCGCCGAGGCGATCGCCTTCATCTCCGCCATATCGCCGTTGCAATGAAGGACGACATCGCATCCCGCCTTGATGGCCGACGCGGCGCGCTCGGAGAAGGAACCGGAGAGCGCCTTCATCGAGAGGTCGTCGCTCATCACCAGCCCGTCATAGCCGATGAGGCCGCGCACCACGCCGCGCATGACCTTTTTCGAGGTCGTCGCAGGCGCTTTCGGGTCGATGGCCGTATAGACGACGTGCGCCGTCATCGCGAGCGGCATGTCGGACAGCACGCGAAAGGGCGCGAAATCCTCGGCGTCGAGACGGCTCAGCGGAGCATCGACCACCGGCAGGGCTTCGTGACTGTCTGCGCCGGCGCGCCCGTGGCCGGGAATATGCTTGATGACCGGCAGAACCCCGCCGGCGAGCAGCCCTTCGGCGGCCGCGCGACCGAGGACCGCGACCGACTCCGCGTCCGCGCCATACGCGCGATCGCCGATCACGTCATGAGCGCCCTTCTGCGGAATATCAAGAACCGGCAGGCAATCGACTGTAACGCCGACAGAAATCAAATCATGAGCCATCAGGCGCGCGCCGAGACGCGCGAGCTCCCTGCCGATCAGCGGGTCACTGGCGCGAAGACGGCCATAGACGCTCCCCGGCGGATATTTGCGCCAGTGCGGCGGACCGAGACGCTGGACGCGGCCGCCCTCCTGGTCGATCAGAACCGGAGCGTCCATGCGCCCCACCGCATTCCGAAACGAATCCGTGAGACGTTTGAGCTGCGTCGGGTCTTCAACGTTCCGTTTGAAGAGGATCATGCCCCACGGGTCGGCCTCGCGCAGGAAATCGATCTCGGCGCGCGTCAACGCGCTTCCCGCGCAGCCTACGATCAGGGCGCTCACAGCCATTGAATGCGTCCAGCCAGGCTCAGTTGGGCTGCAGGATGCAATCCTGGCCTTTGCTCTTCAGGCTCGCGCACAGCGCGCCCGCAGTCTCGCGGGACATGGCTCCGAAGCGGACGCGATAGCGCATGGCGCCCCGAACCTCGCGCTTCTGAACGCTCGAAGCATAGGGACCGAGTTCGGAAAAGCGCGACTGCAACCGGCGAATGACGGCTTGCGCGCTCGCCTCGCTCCCTTCCGATGAAAGCTGAATCACGAAGCCGCCGCCGGACGGGCGGTTCTCGGAGGTCGGGATCGGCGTCGCCGGAGGCGGCGACGGCTCGACCGCCGCCACGCGCTGAGGCGGCCGGCCGGCCGGAGCCGCGCGAGCCTGGGGCGGCGTTATCTGAAGGGGGCCGGCCCCCGTGCTGGCCGTCACGTCGTCATTGCCGCGCGCAGCCGGCTTCTGCGGCTGTCTCGCCGCTTCACGCGCCGCGCCGATGGAGCCCTGCACCTTGGGCTTTGGCGGGAGCGGAGCTTCAGCCGCCTCGACAACGGTCTGCGGCGGCGGACGCGGTGTCGATGCGGTCACCGCGGGCGCCGGCGCGAGGGTTGCAGTCGGCGATGGCTGCGGAGGCGGAACCGCAGCCTGCGGCGCAGCCGGTTTCGGCTGGGGGAGCGGCTCGACCGGTTCGATCGTCGGCGAGCCCGGCTCCGGCGGCTTGATGGCGACCGTTCTCACCCGCCGGGGTTCAAGGCTTCCACCCTGGGCGTCAGGCGCCGGCGCGACGGCCGCGTCGGAGAATGACGGCGCCGCCGGAGCGACGGCCTGGGAGCCGGACGCCGAGGCCGGGGCCGTTCCGATAGCCGGCGCCGGCGGGAGCGGCGCGACGGGCGTCGAGGCGTTCGATTTCGCAGCCGCTTCGCGGCGAACAGCCTCCTTGAGGTCGATAGGCTGCTCCTCGCTGTTGACCACCTTCGCCGGCCGCGGAGGCTCGGCGGGCGACCGTTCGAGAATTTGACGATTCTGGTCGGGAATCACCAGGCCGCCGGGATTTTCCGGAACGACTTTCGCAGGTCCCTTGTCAGCAACGATGATCGGCGGCTGGCCGCCGGCCTGCCTTTCGCTGTGTCCGCCGCGCATGGACAAGGCGCCGCCGACGCCGATCGCCGCGACGCCGAGAACGGCCGCCACGATGAACAGCGGGCGCCGGCTGCGCGACGGCGTTTCGCTTTCGGCCGCGGAGAATTCCGGCTCCGGCTCCGGCTCAGCGGCCCAAGCCGCATCAGCGCCTTCTTCAGGCGGTGGGTCGCCCATATAGGCGTCATGGCCGATGGCGACGGCGTGCCCCGAGGGCGGCTCCGGAGCCGCATGCTCGGCGGGTTGCAGCTCCGTCTCGGAGGGCCGCAGCATCCATTCCTCGAATGCGGGCGGCTTTGCATCGCGCGCGGGCGATTGCTTGGCGCGCAGAAGATTGTCCAGCGATCGCATCGCCGTCTCAAGATCGTCCGGCCGCCGGGGGGGGTCCACGCGGGGCGGCTGAGCCGGGACAGGCGGCGGACTGTTCTGGAGCAGCCGGTTGATGTCGTCTTCGATCGTCGAGAACTGGCTGCGCGGGGATCGCGGCGCCTCGGCCTGGTAGGAGAGATCGGGGTCAGGCGACCGCGCCAACCGCGACGCGGGCGGATCAGCCGGCGCGGAGGATGCGCGGCGAGCCGTCAAATCGCTTGGCGTCGCGGGCGGAGCCGCCTCGGGCGCGAAGGAGGGTTCGCGGCGCCGGGTTTCGTTGCGCGACAGATCGAGCCGGGTGTCGCGGCGCGTCACCGGCCCGCCGCTGACGATTCTCGCGAGTTCCGCGAGCGGGTCCTCGGGAGCCGCGGCGCCTGCGGAAGGAAGCGCCGACGCCTCGCGGATGTGTTTCTCGATCTCATCGAGATTGAGTCCGCGGTTCGGCCTTGGATTGTTGCTGCTCATGGCCTTTGGAGGTCCCCTCGACCAACGGCCGCCGAACCTCCTTGTCCGACGATCGAAAAACTGCTCGCCATGACGCCGAGTCTCCGTTCAGGGACGCTAGCGCATTTCCTCTGGCGCTGCGACTCCAAGGATCGCCAATCCAGACGCAAGCACGTCACGGACAACGCGAACCAGCGCGAGCCGAGCCCAAGTCGACTCTCGATCGTCTTGATTAACGAAACGCAAATGCGGAGAATCTTTTCCTTTGTTCCAAAGAGCGTGAAAGAGGCTTGCAAGATCATAGAGATAGAACGCAACGCGATGGGGTTCGTGCGCCGCGGCGGCCTGGTCGATCAGACGGGGATATTGCGCGATCCGCTTCAGAAGCTCGCTCTCCCCTTCGTCCGACAACCGCTCGAGCGCAGCCGCTGCGAGACTTTGCTCGACGTCGTCCTGCGGAAAAGCGGCCGCCGCCTGCTTGAAGACCGAGCAGCAGCGCGCATGGGCGTACTGCACGTAGAACACCGGATTTTCTTTTGACTGTTCAATGACCTTCGCAAGGTCGAATTCAAGCGTCGCGTCATTCTTGCGAAACAGCATCATGAACGCCGGCCCGCTTGGACATTTTCACCGGCTCGCCATTCCGCATCAGCTTGACGAGCTGGCAGAGCTTCACGTCGAGTTCGGCCTGCCCGTCCGTGATTGCCTTCACCGCGGCCTGCATGCGCTTGACGTAACCGCCGTGATCGGCGCCCCACACGTCGATCTGCGCCCTGTGGCCGCGCAGGAATTTCGAGCGGTGATAGGCGATGTCGGACGCGAAGTAGGTGTAGCCGCCATCGGACTTGAGGAGCGGCCGGTCCACGTCGTCGCCGAACTCCGTCGCCCGGAACAGGGTCTGCTCGCGATCCTCCCAGTCGTCCACCGGCGCGCCCTTGGGCGGCGGCAACCTGCCCTCATAGATCAGGCCCTTGGCGCGCAGATCCTCAATCGTCGCGCGCACCTCATCGACGTTCTTTCCGGGCTCGCGCACGGTCAGCGAACGCTCCGAGAAAAACACGTCATGGCGAACGCCGATCGCGGCGAGATCGGCGCGGATCAGGTCCATCATCGCGGCGATCGCGAAATCGCGCACGATCGGCAGCCATTCCTTTTCGGGGACGTCGCGCAGGGCCGCGCCGTGAGCTGCGGCCAGCGCCGCGCCAACAGGCTTGAGGTAGTCGCCGGGATAAAGCCCTTCCGGCACGGCGCCGATGTCCTCGCCGAGCGCCTCGCGGTAGCGCAGGAACGCGGAGCGCGCGAGAACATCGACCTGCGCGCCGGCGTCGTTGATATAATATTCCCGCGTAACCGGCTGTCCTGAAAAAATAATCAGGTTCGCGAGGGCGTCCCCGAAAACAGCGCCGCGCCCGTGGCCGACATGCATCGGGCCGGTCGGATTGGCGGAGACATATTCGACATTGACCGGCGCCGTTCCCCGCCCGGGGCCGCGGCCGAACCGGGCCGGCTCCTTCAGGGCGGCTCGCAGCACCTCGTGAAAGATGGCCGGCTGCAGGGCGAGATTGATGAAGCCCGGACCCGCGATCGTGATCCCCGCGATCGCCGGATCGCTCTTCAGCTCGGCCGCGATCTTTTCCGCGAGCGCGCGCGGCGCGCCGCCGGCGGCCTTCGCGAACACCATGGCCGCATTGGTGGCGACGTCGCCATGCAGCGGGTCGCGCGGCGGCTCGACCGTGACGCGGTCGAAAGCGAGCCCCGCCGGCAGCGCTCCGCTGTCCGCCAGACGCTGCAGCGCCGCGGCAAGCTTGTCCTGCACGATGCCGAAAATATTCATTCGATGGTCAATCGCCGCGGCTCTGGATGAGGGCCGCGCGCTAACGCAGATCGGGAGTATCGTCAAACAGCCGGCGATGCTCGTTGAGCGCATACCGATCGGTCATTCCCGCGATATAGTCGCAGACCCGCCGCGCTCTCCTCGCCTCGCCCATCGCCTCGACGCCGGCGCTCCAGTCGCCTGGCATCAGGCCGGGTTCGGCCATGAAGCGATCGAAGAGGTCCGCCACCACCCTGTCCGCGTCGCGCCGGATCCGCATCACATTGGGATGGCGATACATGGCGGCGTAGAGAAATTTCTTGAGCGAGGCTTCCGCTTCCGTCATGGGCGCGGAAAAGCTGGCGATCGGCTTCCCGGCGTTGCGGACGTCGTCGGCGCTGGACGGCGCCAACTCCGCGGCGCGGCGCGCGGTTTCGGCTCCCAGATCCTCGACCATTCTCGTAATGACGCGGCGACCCAGCTCGTGGATCGTCCGGGAGCGGTCGAGCCCGGGATGAAGCGCGGCGATGTCCGACAGAAGCCCGTCGAGAAAAGGCGCGCCGCGAAGGTCGCCAAGATCGAACAGTCCGGCTCGCAGCCCGTCGTCGATGTCGTGGGCGTTGTAGGCGATGTCATCGGCCAGCGCCGCGAGTTGCGCTTCGAGGCTCGCATATTGCGTCAGTCCCAGATCGTAGCGTTCGTTGAACTCAAGAACGGCCAGCGGCACGCCGCGCTTTCTGAAGCGCTCCGCCGGCGCGCCATCGGCGGCCAGCAACGGCCCGTTGTGCTTCACGAGGCCTTCCAGCGTCTCCCAGGACAGGTTGAGGCCATCGAAGGCCGCATAGCGTCCCTCGAGGCGGGTGACGATGCGGAGCGCCTGGGCGTTGTGGTCGAAGCCGCCGAACGCCGCCATGCGGGCGTCCAGCGCGTCCTCACCGGTATGGCCGAAAGGCGTATGGCCAAGATCGTGAGCGAGCGCGATCGCCTCGGCGAGGTCTTCGTCGAGCCGGAGCGTGCGCGCCAGCGCGCGGGCGATCTGCGCCACCTCGATGGTGTGGGTCAGCCGGGTGCGGAAATGGTCGCCCTCATGGTGGACGAACACCTGGGTCTTGTGCGCCAGCCGCCGGAAGGCCGTCGAGTGGATGATGCGGTCGCGGTCGCGCTGGAAGGGCGTGCGCGTCGGCGACGGCGGCTCCGGGATCAGCCGGCCCCGGCTCGCCGCGGGATCGACGGCGTAGATCGCCCGGCTTGGCCCCTGCCCGGTCCCTGTCAACGCCACGACGCCTCCGAAGGTTGCGAGGTCGGTCAGCCGCGATTACCTCTATCGCTGACGAAGGCAAGCGGATCCGATCCGGCGAGCCGGAGACGACGATGACCACAGAACCCAACGTCATGATGACCGAACGCGCCGCGAAGCGGATACGCAAGGTGCTGGACGGCGAGCCGCCCGGCTCGATGTTGCGCGTCAGCGTGAACGGCGGCGGCTGCTCCGGCTTCCAATACGGTTTTTCCTTCGATCGGGAGCGGCAGGGCGACGATCTGGTGCTGGAGAAGGACGGCGCCGTGGTGCTGATCGATTCCGTCTCCCTCCCCTTCATGGAAGGGGCGGTGCTCGATTTTGTCGATGACCTGATCGGCCAGTCGTTCAAGATCCAGAATCCCAACGCGACGTCCTCCTGCGGCTGCGGAACCAGCTTTTCCGTCTGAGGCGACGGCGCTTTCCGGGCGCGCGGGCTTGTGTCCGGCGCGCTCGCGCTTCATGACCGGCTCCCAGGTGTTCGCGGAGGCCTGACTTGGAAGCGCTGTTCATCGGCCAGACCTATATCGACGTCGTTTTCCTGACCGATCACATGCCGACCGGCGACGAGAAGCATGTCGCCCAGGATTATTCGGTGTCTTTCGGCGGCAACGCCGTCACGGCGGCGTTCGCCTGCGCCAGGCTCGGCATATCTCCCGATCTGCTCGCCTCCCTCGCCGACGACTGGCTCGGGCGGATGTTCCTCGACATGGCGCGGAAATACGACATTCCCGTTCACGGCAGGAAAGTCAGGGAGTCTTCGCTGTCGTTCGTCCTTCCGAGGGACGGCAAGCGCGCCATCGTCCGCTGCCGCGACGACGACTATCTGCATCCCTTTCCCCATCTCAATCTGCGCGGATGCCGGGCCCTTCATCTCGACGGCCACCAGCCCGACGCCGCCATTCATTATGCGAAGCAATGCCGGGAAGCGGGAATTCTGACATCGCTCGACGGCGGCGGACTGCGCGAAAATACTCAGGAGTTGCTGAATTTCATCGACGTCGCGGTGGTCGCCGAGCGGCTTTGCGAACAGATGGATCTGTCGCCCGCTTCCATGCTGGACCACCTCAAGGCCAAGGGCTGCCGGATCGGCGCGGTCACCATGGGCGAGCGGGGGGTGCTGTGGTACGACGAGGCCGGCGCGGTCGGCCTGATGCCGGCGCTGCCCATTCCCGCCAGGCTCGTCATCGACACGAACGGCGCCGGCGATGTCTTTCACGGCGCCTATGTCTATTCATACCTCGCCGATCCGTCCGCGCCGTGGCTCGCTCATTTCGAGTTCGCGAGGGCGGCCTCCACCCACAAGATCCAGCATCTCGGCAATGAGGCTGGCCTGCCGTCGCGCGAAGACGTCGAGCGCGCAAACCGCATGTTCCCGCTCGTCGAGCCGGCGGCGCTACGGTAAATTTACGCCGCCGGACACTCTTTCTTGCGGAGCAGGCGGGCTCTTGTCATTGCTCCCGCCCGCGTCACGATTTTGGCGCACCCATGCTTGAATGTGCGGCGACGCACTTTCCGGCGGCGCGGCCAATGGCGCCTACGCCGCATACGCATTTTTACCATCGCCTGGAGGCGCATAATGGCTTTGCGAACCGCAATGATTGCACGTCCCCGTCCGCGCCTTCTGGCTGCGCTGCTGCTGGGGACGGCTTTGTCCTGCGGCTCGATGGGCTTTTCGCCGGTCCTCGCGCAGACGGTGGCGGTGGAGCGGCTGGCTTTCGGGCCCAAGGAAATGTCGGTGTCGATTCCGAAGATCGAGGTCGACGGGTCGAGCCTCACGCAGGGCGAACTCGCGACGCTGTTCCAGTTCAAGGACATCCGCTCGATCGCCGACATGCTGGCGCGCTTCAACGCCCGCTCGGTGCGCATCCCGGAAATCCGCGTCGAGCAGAACCTCCCCAAGCGCGACGGCAAAACCACGACCCAGACGATCGTGTATCGCGACCTCGTCTTTTCCGACGTCGTCGCCGGGAAGGCCAGAATGGCGAACCTCGCGGGCGGAACGACCGCGATGGAGGACAGCGAACTCGGCAAGGTGACCGGAACCGTCGGCCGCGCGTCGATGGAGGATGTGGACTTCACCGCCTCGGTTCGCTTCGTGATCGACAAGGCGGTCGGCGGCGAGGCGCCGAAGACGCTTTATCGCAACGGCTCCTTCGACGGCATGACGATGAAGGGCGACAAGTTCGAGATGTCGTTCGGCCGCATGTCGTTCGGCGAGTTCCGCGCCCGTCCGATGAGGACGCCGCTCATGGACATCGTCACGCTCGCGCAGGACATGGAGAAGAACAAGGGCCAGCCGCCGAAGCCCGAAGACACGCGGCGCATCGTCAATTTCGTCATCGACGTGCTGGATGCGTTCGAATCGACGCCGGCCACCGTCGAGAACATCCGCGTCATGGCGCCGGACAGGGCGAAGGGCGGGATGATGACCATGAGCCTCGCCAAGATGACCATCGGCGCCTTCGGCAAGCGTCGCTACCCGTCCATCAGCACCGAGAACATGGACATCAAGGCGCCGGACGGATCGGTTTCGATCGGCGCCTTCACGTTCAAGGGCATTGACTTCAATCCGACCGCCGCCGGCCTGCAGGAAGCCGGCTCCGCGCCGATCGAGCAATGGGCGGCGGAGAACTGGCGCAAGCTTCTGCCGAATTTCGACGGTTTCTCCGTAGCCAACGTGAATGTCGACGTGCCCGACGAGAAGAACAAGGGCCAGCGCATCAAGGCCAGGATCGGCGGGTTCGATCTGTCGCTGGCCAGCTATCTCCAGGGCATTCCAACCGACATTCAGTCGCGCCTCAGCAATTTCGTGTTCGACGTTCCGCCCGCGACGAAGGACAACGGGCTGAAGGAAATTCTCGCCCTTGGCTACAAGACGGTTGATGCGTCGGCGGCGCTGGCTGCGACATGGAACGAGCAATCCAACACGATCGCCATCAGCAACCTGTCGGCGCAGAGCGCCGGAATGGGCGCGGTGAACATCAAGGCGACGATCGGCAACGCCATCAAGGAATTGTTCGTCGGCGATCCGACGATGATGCAGGTCGCCGCGCTGGGGCTGACCGCGAAGGACGTCGAGGTGAAGGTCGACAACGCCGGCGTGTTCGAAAAGGTGATCGCGCGTCAGGCGCAGCAGCAAGGCAAGAAGCCGGAGGAGCTGCGCCGCAACATGGGGGCGATGGCGAGCATCATCATCCCCGGCGTGCTCGGCGGCGGCGAAGCGGCCCAGAATGTCGCCAACGCAGTGTCCGCCTTCCTCGCCAAGCCCGGCACGCTGCTTGTCGCCGCGAAGGCCAAGGACCCGGCCGGCCTCAGCATGGGCGAAGCGGCGATGGCGTCGAACAACCCGATCGCGCTGATTCAGAAGGTGGATATCACCGCCCGCGCCAATTGACGCCGAGCGCTCGAAGACGACACAGATGCGGGCCTGAGCGGCCCGCATCTTCATGATTCATCCTCTGCAAAGCATCCTGAAGCGATTGGCGCGGCTGCGGCGCTTTCCAACGCTGGCCCGCCGGGATGGGATGGTGTTCCTGCTCGATCCCGACAACTGGATCGACAACCGTGTGATCGCCGGCGCGCCTTATGAGACGCGGCAACTGGCCAATGCGATCGCCCTCATCGCCAGGCACCGCCTCGATCTCGTCCTGGATATCGGCGCGAATTTCGGCCTCTACAGCATCGCGCTCGGGCTCCAGCCGCAGATCGCCAATGTGGTCGCGTTCGAGCCCGTGCGTCGAAACCACGCCCAGCTCATGGGCAATGCGTTCGCGAACCGTCTCGAGCGGAAGATTGAAGCGCATCGGCTCGGCCTCTCGGATCACGCCGGCCGCGTCGTGATCCATATCGATCCGACCTCCACCGGCGTGTCGCGGCTCGACCTGTCGACCTCCGATCGCGACGCTTCCCGATTCAGCGCGACGGAGGAAATCGAGATCGCCCGCTTCGACGATGTGGCGCAGTTCACCGCGCGCAAGGCGTTCGTGAAGATCGATGTCGAGGGTCAGGCGGCGGCGGTCATCGCGGGCATGCAGCGTTTTCTCGCGGCGAACCCATGCGTGATTCAAACGGAAGTCACGACCGATTCCGAACGCGCCGCGATCAGCGCATTGTGCGAGCAGGACTATGTGGAGACGGCGCGCATCGACAACGACGTCATCATCGCGCACCGCGATTTTTCAGGCTGACTCTCAGCCTGTTTCGCCCGTCAGCCGCCGCCATCGCTTGCGCGCGGAATTGGCCCACTTCGCAAGAACGCCGCGCGGACGCAACGGCTGAAACGGATCGGGGACGTGGCGGTCATCGCCGATGTGATGGCCGACCGGCGGCCACAGAAGCGCGATCCTGCGGCCTTCCTTCTTCAGCGCGAGACTCAGCTTCTCTTCGGTCTCATGCCGGGCGAACGGGCCCTTCTCTTTCCACACATCGAGGCGCGCGATGGAGGGATTGAACGAGTAGGAGAACCACATCGGGTGCGTGTCATGCTCGAAATATTTATAGTCGAGCCCTTCCGCGTTCATCATGCGCGCGCCATTTTCGAGATGAGGCGCGTAGTCGCGATGCGCGAGCAGCGCCACCGTGACGTCGGGACGCGCGCGCAGCATCGCGACGATGCGTTCAAGCTCGACGGAGCGCGTGAATTCCCAGTCGTCCTCGAGATGAATCACGAAGGGCGTCGCGACCGTTTCATACAGGCGATCGATCGAGCGCATCTGCCCGAGCTTCGGCTCGTTGATCCGCATGTCGACTTTTGGATGTCGCGCGGCGAAAGCGCGCGCGCCGGCGTGATCGGCGGAATCTTCGGCGATGATGATGCGATCGGCGTCGAACCAGCGATCGAACGAGGTGATCGTGCGCTCGAGAAGATCGAAGCGTCCGCAGCTTGTCGCGACGACCGTGAAAAGCTGCGGATCGACCCGGTGGCGTGAAGCGCTCTCGCCGGCCATGAGACGGTCAGTTCGGCAGATTCACACGCAGATGCAGTTCGCGAAGCTGCTTCGGCGAGGCTTCCGACGGCGCGCCCATCAGCAGGTCCATGGCCTGCTGATTCATCGGGAACAGCGCCACCTCGCGCAGATTCGTCGCGCCCGCGAGCAGCATCACGATGCGGTCGATGCCGGCCGCCATGCCGCCATGCGGCGGCGCGCCATACTGGAACGCGCGATACATGCCGCCGAAACGATCGATCACCGTCTGCTCGCCGTAGCCGGCGATCTCGAACGCCTTCACCATCGCTTCGGGCCGATGATTCCGGATGCCGCCTGACGCGAGTTCATAGCCGTTGCAGGCGATGTCGTACTGGAACGCCTTGATGGACAGCGGCTCCTGCGTCTTCAGCGCGTCAAGGCCGCCTTGCGGCATCGAGAACGGGTTGTGCGAGAAGTCGACCTTCTTCTCGTCCTCGTTCCATTCATACATCGGGAAATCGACGATCCACGCGAACTCATAGGCGTTCTCGTTGATGAGCTTGAGCTCGGTTCCGACCTGCGTGCGCGCGAGGCCGGCGAACTTGACGAACTTGTCGGGCTGGCCAGCGACGAAGAACGCCGCGTCGCCGGCCTTCAGGCCAAGCGCGTTGCGAATGGCCTCGGTGCGCTCAGGGCCAATGTTTTTTGCCAGAGGTCCGGCGGCCTCGTAGTATTTTGACCAGAGTGCATTCGCTTCGGCCGATTTGCCTTCCTCCATAAGGCGTTCGATCATTTTCGTCAGTATTCTGACGTCAACATTGGAAAGCTTTGCCCCAACTTCTTCTGTTGGAGTTCCGCCAGAATCTGCAATCAGAACTTGGCCTTGTTCTGAATTTTTCAATGCTGCGATCCTTGACAAGAACTCTTCGTCTGTCCGTGCGTTTTCACCCGCTCGCCACATGATGTAGCCGAGACCCACCTGCCCTTCGCCCTGCGCCCAGGAATTCATGCGGTCGCAGAAGGCGCGCGAACCGCCGCCGGGCGCGGGAATGGCCCAGACCTCCGACTTCGCATCCTCGAGAATCCGCGCGAAAACCTTGAAGCCGGAGCCGCGGAAATGCTCGGAGACGTTCTGCATGACGAGCGGATTGCGCAGGTCCGGCTTGTCGGTGCCGTATTTGCGCATCGACTCGGCGTAGGGGATGCGCGGCCAGTTCCTGGTCACGCTCTTGCCGTCGCCGAATTCCTCGAACACGCCGGCGATCACCGGCTCCATCGCGGCGAACACATCCTGCTGCTCGACGAAGCTCATCTCGACGTCGAGCTGATAGAACTCGCCGGGCAAACGGTCGGCGCGCGGATCCTCGTCGCGGAAGCAGGGCGCGATCTGGAAATAGCGGTCGAAGCCCGCCATCATGATGAGCTGCTTGTATTGCTGCGGCGCCTGCGGCAGCGCATAAAACTTGCCGGCGTGAATGCGGCTCGGCACGAGAAAGTCGCGCGCGCCTTCCGGCGACGAGGCGGTCAGGATCGGGGTCTGGAACTCGAAGAACCCGCCGTCCTTCATGCGGCGGCGGATCGAGTCGATCACCTTTCCGCGCAGCATGATGTTGGCGTGCAGCTTGTCGCGCCTGAGATCGAGGAAGCGGTAGCGAAGCCGCGTATCCTCCGGATAGGGCTGGTCGCCGAAAACCTGAAGCGGCAGCTCCGCGGCCGCGCCGAGCACCTCCATCTCGGTCGCGAACACCTCGATCGCGCCGGTGGGCAGGTCTGGATTGTCGGTGCCCTCGGGCCTCCGCCTCACTTTTCCGTCGATGCGGATCACCCATTCCGACCGGACCGTCTCGGCCAGCTTGAAGGCCGACGAATCGCGGTCGATCACGACCTGCGTGACGCCGTAATGATCGCGCAGATCGATGAACAGAACGCCCCCGTGGTCGCGGATGCGATGGCACCAGCCCGACAGCCGGGCCGTCTGGCCGATGTTTTCGGCGCGAAGCGCGCCGCAGGTGTGGGAACGATAGCGATGCATTCTTTCAAGCCTTGAATCGGCGCGGAAAGGCGCATGGGCGCCCCCTCCTGTCAAGGATGGCGGGCGCGACGCGGAGGCTTAGAATTTCGGCGGCCGAGGCCGATTCTCTCCGCAAGAGTCTCATTGGCCGCAGCCGCAGCCTGAGCTATCAGCGACCAACATGAGCACCATAACAACGACGGCGGAACTCGCCGCGCTTTGCCAGCGAATCGCCGGCCAGCCCTTTGCGACCGTCGACACGGAATTCCTCCGCGAAACGACCTATTATCCGAAGCTCTGCCTGATCCAGCTCGCGAGCCCCGTCGAGGCGGCGGTCATCGACCCGCTTGCGCCCGGCATCGACCTTGCGCCCTTCTTTGCGCTGATGACGGACGAAAACGTCGTGAAAGTTTTTCATGCCGCCAGACAAGACATTGAAATAATTTGGAATTTAGGCCGGATTATCCCCTCCCCGCTGTTCGACACGCAGGTCGCGGCGATGGTGTGCGGCTATGGCGATTCCGTCTCCTACGAACAGCTCGCCAATGATTTCTCGCGGGCGCGCATCGACAAGTCGTCCCGCTTCACCGACTGGTCGCGGCGGCCGCTGACCAACCAGCAGCTTTCCTACGCCGAATCCGACGTGACGCACCTGCGCGCGGTTTATCTCGCCCTGAAAAGCCAGATCGAGGAGAAGGGGCGGGCCGACTGGCTGGCGGACGAGATGGCGATCCTGGGCGCTTCCTCGACCTATGAGATGAAGCCGGAGGATGCGTGGCGCCGCCTCAAGGGGCGCATTCGCAAGCCGCGAGAGTTGGCGGTTCTGATGGAGGTCGCGGCCTGGCGCGAGCGGGAGGCTCAGACACGGGACGTGCCGCGCTCGCGCGCGCTCAAGGACGATGCTCTTGTCGACATCGCCGTCCGTGCCCCGCGCACGACGGAGGCGATGGCCGACCTGCGGTCGCTGCCGAAGGGGTTCGAGCGCTCCCGCGCCGCGGCTGAATTGATCGAGGCCGTCGTGCGCGGCCTGGAGCGCGATCCGAAGACGCTGCCTCCCCTTGAGAAGCCGCGCGGACGCAACGGTTCGGCCGCGATCGTCGACCTTCTGAAGGTGTTGCTCAAGGCCGTCGCGGACGAGGCCCGCGTCGCTCCGAAGATCATCGCCACCGTCGACGAACTCGATGATCTCGCCTCGGACGACGCCGCCGATGTCGCCTGCATGCGGGGATGGCGCCGCGATCTCTTTGGAGAGCGCGCGCTGGCGCTCAAGCATGGTAAGCTCGCCCTATCCCTTCACGAGGGCGAGGTCGTGGCGAAAACCCTGCCCTGGACCGCGCCGGCCGCGTGAGGCTCACACCTCCATGACGAGGACGTGGCACACGGGCTTCTTGCCCCAGACCTGATTGACGGCGCCGCGCACCGCCCGCTCCACGGCCTTCTCGACCGTGTCGGCGTTCCGCCGCCGCTGTCGCGGCAGGCTTTCGAGGGTCTGATCGACCGCGTTTCCGACCAACTCGACCATGTCGGAGCCGTCCTTTCCGCGCGGCGGCAGCCCCATCAGCGCGATCTCGGGATCAGCGGCGATATTGCCCTTGCCGTCGATCGCGACCGCGACCGACACGATCCCGACGAAAGAGAGCTTCCGCCGCTCGCTGATGGTCGGATCCGCGAGATCGATCAGCAGATCGCCGTCCTTGAGGCGGCGGCCGGCGCGGATATGGTCCACCACTTCCGCCGGACCCGGCGCGAGCCTGATCATCGCGCCATTGAAGGCCCGCAGCACCTGCGGCGTGTTCTGCGCTTTCGCGAAAGCGGCGTGCTCGGTCAGATGCAGCGCTTCGCCATGCGCCGGGATCGCGATGCGCGGCCGGACCCATTCATACATCTTCTTCAATTCGTCGCGCCTCGGATGGCCCGACACATGCACCAGATGCGTGCGGTCGGTGATCACCTCGATGTCGTTCTTCACGAGCTCATTGATGATGCGGTTGATCGCCTTTTCGTTGCCGGGAATCGCGCGCGAGGAGAAGATCACGCGGTCGCCTGACGCAAGCGACAGATCGGGATGATCGTCGAACGCGATGCGCGCCATCGCCGCACGCTGCTCGCCCTGGCTGCCGGTGAGCAGCACGACAGCCTTGTTCCGCGGCAGTCTCTGCAAGGCTTCGGGGCCAAGGAAAGGCTTGAGACCGTCAAGCATTCCGAGTTCGCGCGAAACCTCGACCACGCGGTCCATCGCGCGGCCCACGACGGCGACCTGCCGGCCGTTCGCTTCCGCCGCCTCGGCGACGGCGCGCATGCGCGCGACATTCGACGCGAAGGTCGTCACCGCGACGCGATGCTTCGAAGCCATGATGATGTCGCGCAGCGAGTGAGCGACGTCGGTCTCGCTCGGGCTGATGCCGTCGCGCAGCACATTGGTCGAGTCGCAGATGAGCGCCAGAACGCCTTCATCGCCGGCTGCTTTCAGCCGGGCCTCGTCTGTCGGCCTGCCGATGAGCGGCGTCGGATCGATCTTCCAGTCGCCGGTATGAACGACCGTTCCGAGCGGCGTTTTCAGGATGAGCGCGTTCGATTCAGGAATCGAGTGAGCGACGTTGACGAATTCGCAGGAAAAGGCCCCGAGCGCGAACGGTTGGCCGGGCGCCACGGTGGTGATCGGCAGCTTCGGCGCGTTCGGCTCGCCGAGCTTGCGGATTTCGAGGAGATTCGTCGCAAAGCGGGTGGCGAAGATCGGCGCGCGCAGCCGCGGCCAGAGATCGACGATGGCGCCGATATGATCCTCATGCGCGTGGGTGATGATGACGCCGAGAAGGTTGGCGCGCTCCTCCTCGATGAAGGACAGGTCGGGAAGAATGAGGTCGACTCCCGGGAGATCGTCTCCCGCGAAGGCGACGCCGCAATCGACCAGAATCCATTTCTTGCGGCCTGGCGGGCCGAATCCGTACAGCGCCGCGTTCATGCCGATTTCGCCGAGGCCGCCCAGCGGCGCGAAAACCAGCTCGGCCGCGTTCTTTTCGGTCGTCATGATAAGAGCCCTTCCCGCCTGAGCATGACGTCGCCCGCGTCGATCGTCTGTCGTCCCCCCACGGCATCAACCACCAGCCGGCCGCTGTGATCAATCTCCGAAAAAACGCCATCCACCGCGCGATCGGAGATCATCACGCGGATCGGCGATCCGACGCCGGCGGCTCCCTTGAGCCAGTCAGCGCGCGTGGCGCTGAAATTCCCGCCTTCGGCCCACTGGCCGAGCCGCTCGCGGAAGGCGCGGGATAAAGCGAGCAGCACGTCGAACGGCTCCAGCCGCTCGCCCAGAGCGGCGAGATCGGTCGCGTCATAGGGCAGGCCCGGCGGATGATGGCGGACATTGACGCCGCATCCGATCGCCACGGCGTGGCGCCGCCGCCCTCCCCGGTTGAGGAAGAGCCCTTCCAGCAGGACGCCCGCCAGCTTCGCGCCGTCCACGAGGACGTCGTTCGGCCATTTGAGCTTGATGCGATCGCCGAGCCCGGTGAGCGACCGGAGGGCGTCGCGGAGCGCGAGGCCGGTCACGAAGCCGAGCTGCGGCGCGGTCTCCGGCGGACAGGGATCGATCAGAAGCAGCGTCGCATAGAGATTGCCGGGCTCGGAGACCCACACGCGCCCGCGCCGGCCCCTGCCGCCGGTCTGGCGATCGGCGACG
>MKVY01000038.1:455236-493049 GCA_001899525.1 Rhizobiales bacterium 65-9 | reverse complement strand
GTGCGCGCCTGGGATCGCCACGTCAGAACAGCGACCGGGCGGCGGCGGCGGCGGCGTTGAACAGCGCGGCGGGAGCGATGGACAGCAGGGCGACGAAAATCGTGCAGACGATCACGACGCCGTTGACGCTGGCGTCGCCGCGGTCGAAGGCGGGCTTCGGCTCATCGAAATACATCAGCTTCACGATGCGCAGATAGTAATAGGCGCCGACGACGCTGGTCACGACGCCGATGATCGCGAGCGCGAACAGCTTCGCATTGATCGCCGCGCCGAAGACATAGAACTTCGCCCAGAAGCCGGCGAGCGGCGGAATGCCGGCGAGCGAGAACATCATCGCGGCGAGCGAAAAAGCGAGCCATGGCCGCGTGCGGGAAAGGCCGGCGAGATCGCCGATCGTCTCGACCGCCTGCCCGTCCCGCCGCATCAGCAGCACGCAGCCGAAGGAGCCGAGCGTCGTGACGAGATAGATCGCCATGTAGGTGATGACGCCCTGCACGCCTTCAGGCGTTCCCGCCGCCAGCCCCACCAGCGCGTAGCCCATGTTGGCGATCGACGAATAGGCGAGCAGCCGCTTGATGTTGGTCTGGCCAATGGCGGCGAACGCGCCAAGCGCCATCGACGCGATCGAGATGAAGATCACGATCTGCTGCCATTGCGGCGCGATCGCGGGAAAAGCCGTGATCACGACGCGCACGAACATCGCCATCGCCGCCATTTTCGGGCCGGCGGAGAAGAAGGCGGCGACAGGCGTCGGCGCGCCCTCATAAACGTCCGGAGTCCACATATGGAACGGAACCGCGGAAATCTTGAACGCCATCCCGGCAAGCAGGAAGACGAGGCCGATGACCACGCCAAGCGGCGCGCCGCCCTTCACCACCGCGGCGATGCCGGAGAACGACGTCGTCCCGGCGAAACCATAGATCAGCGACGCGCCATACAGCAGCATGCCCGAGGACAGCGCGCCCAGCACGAAATACTTCAGGCCCGCCTCGGTCGCCTTGCTGTTGTCGCGATGGATGGCGGCGACGACATACAGCGCGAGGGATTGCAGTTCGAGGCCGATGTAAAGCGCGATGAGATCGTTGGCCGAAATCATCATCATCATGCCGAGCGTCGCGAGCAGCACGAGCAGCGAATATTCGTAACGCTCGACGCGCTCCCGCTCGAGCCACTGAAACGACATCAGCAGCGTCGCGATCGACGCGATGAGCGTGAACACCTTCATCAATTGCGCGAAGCCGTCGGCGATGAACGCGCCCTCGAAGCCGACGCCCTGCTTTCCGCCCGAAAGATGCACGAGCCCGAGCACGACGATCAGCAGACCGACCGAAAGCGTCTGGATCGCGCGGCGCGCGCCATCGCCCTGAATCGCGCCGAGCAGCACGAGGCAGAGCGCGCCGACGACAAGGATGATCTCGGGAAGCGCCGGCGCGAGAACGGGAAACGGCAGCATCAGCGTCGGCTCACTGGACAGTCAGGAGGGCGGTGTTCGTCAAAGCGAGCGCAGCCTGGTAGCTTTTGACGAGGTGATCGGTCGACGCCGCGAAGGCGTCGAGGATCGGCCCCGGCCTCACCCCGTAATAGATCGTCAGCACGACGAGCGGCGCCAGAATGACCTGCTCGCGGCGGTTCAGATCCATGATCGATGTCAGCGCCGGCTTGTCGATCACGCCGAAGATCATGCGCGCGTAAAGCCAGAGCGCGTAGCAGGCTGACAGGATCACGCCGGTCGTCGCGAAGAACGCGACCCACGGATTGGCGCGGAACGCGCCGAGCAGCGTCAGGAATTCGCCGATGAAGCCCGATGTGCCCGGCAGGCCGACATTGGCCATGGTGAAGACCATGAAGGCGACGGCATAAAGCGGCATGCGCTGCACGAGGCCGCCATAGGCCGCGATCTCGCGGGTGTGCAGGCGATCGTAAACGACGCCGACGCAGAGGAAGAGCGCGCCCGACACGATGCCGTGCGAAACCATCTGGAACATGGCGCCCTGCACGCCCTGCGGCGTCATCGTGAAGAGGCCCATCGTCACGAAGCCCATATGGGCGACCGACGAATAGGCGATCAGCTTCTTCACGTCCTCCTGCATCATGGCGACGAGCGAGGTGTAGATGATCGCGATCACCGAGAGCGCATAGACGAAGGGAGCGAAATAGGCCGACGCCTCCGGGAACATCGGCAGCGAGAAACGGATGAAGCCGTAGCCGCCCATCTTCAGCAGGATGCCAGCAAGGATGACCGAGCCTGCCGTCGGCGCCTCGACGTGGGCGTCCGGCAGCCATGTGTGGACCGGCCACATCGGCATCTTCACCGCCAGCGATGCGAAGAACGCCAGCCAGAGCCAGGTCTGCATCGAGGACGGAAACTGGTGCTTCAGCAGAACGGCGATATCAGTCGTGCCAGCGTTCCAGTACATCGCCAGCACGGCGAGCAGCATCAGCACCGAGCCGAGAAGCGTGTAGAGGAAGAATTTGAACGCGGCATAGATGCGTCGCTTCCCGCCCCAGACGCCGATGATGAGAAACATCGGAATCAGCCCCGCCTCGAAGAAGACGTAGAAGGCGATGAGGTCGAGCGCCGCGAAGACGCCGATCATCAGCGTCTCCAGCACGAGGAAGCACACCATATATTCGCGCACGCGCTTGGTGATCGATTCCCACGACGCCAGAATGCAGAACGGCATCAGAAAGGCGGTGAGGACCACGAAGGGCATCGAGAACCCGTCGACGCCGAGCCGGAAGCGGATCTGGTCGGAAATCCAGGGATAGCTCTCGACGAGTTGGAACGACGGCGAACCGGGATCGAATTTGCTCCACGCCGCCAGCGACAGCGCGAAGGTGATGATGGTCGTCCACAGCGCGATGAAACGGATGTTGCGAAGATTGGCTTCGCTTTCCTCGCGGAAGAGCAGGATCAGAGCCGCGCCGACGAGCGGCAGCAGCAGCAGCCCGGAGAGCAGGCCCGGCATCAGTGCGCTCCCCCGAACATCGACCAGGTCACGAGAGCGGCCACTCCCAGCAGCATGGCGAAAGCATAGTGGTAGACATAGCCGGTCTGCAGCCGCACGACGCGGTTGGTGACATCGATCACCCGAGCGGAGACGCCGTCAGGTCCAAGCCCGTCGATGACCGCGCCGTCGCCCTTCTTCCAGAGGAACGTTCCGAGCCAGCGCGCCGGGCGCACGAAGAGGACGTCGTAGAGCTCGTCGAAATACCACTTGTTGAGCAGGAAGCGGTACAGCAGCGGCTGGGATTCCGCGAGGCGCTTCGGCAGCTCGGGACGCAGCATATAGAACCAGTAGGCCACAAGGAATCCGGCGACCATCATCACGAAAGGCGACAGCTTCACCCAGCCTGGAACCTCGTGCATCTCGTGCAGGATGTGATTGTCCTTGGCGATGTAGAGCGCGCCCGCCCAGAATGCGTCGAACCGCTCGCCGATGAATCCGTCCTTGAAGACGAAGCCGGCGAGCAGCGCTCCGATCGCCAGAAGCCCGAGGGGAATCAGCATCGTCTGAGGCGATTCATGCGGCTTGTGGTCATGGCCGTGATCGTCATGTCCATGATGCGCATGCTCATCGCCATGGACGGCGTGAGCGTCGGCGTGATGATGGTCATGGCCGTGGCCGCCGCCAGCCCAGCGCGGCGCGCCCTCGAAGGTCATGAAGTAAAGCCGCCAGGAATAGAAGCTCGTCATGCCGGCCGCGACGACGAGGAGAACGAAGGCCGTCGCCGCGCCGAAGCGATGCGAGGCGAAGGCCGTCTCGATAATCGCGTCCTTGGAGAAATATCCGGCTGTGAACGGGAAGCCGGTCAGCGCCAGCGTGCCGATGGTCATCATCGCCGCTGTGAAGGGAATGTATTTTCGCAGGCCGCCCATCTTCCGCATGTCCTGCTCGTGATGCATCGCGTGGATCACCGAGCCCGAGCCAAGGAAGAGCAGCGCCTTGAAGAAAGCGTGCGTGAAGAGATGGAAGATTCCGGCTGAATAAGCGCCGACGCCGAGCGCCACGAACATGTAGCCGAGCTGCGAGCAGGTCGAATAGGCGATTACGCGCTTGATGTCGTTCTGCACGAGGCCGACCGTGGCGGCGAAAAAGGCCGTGATCGCGCCGATGATGACCACGACCGACAGCGCCGTCGGAGACCATTCGAAGATCGGCGACAGCCGCGCCACCATGAACACGCCGGCGGTGACCATCGTGGCGGCATGGATGAGGGCCGACACTGGGGTCGGGCCCTCCATAGCGTCAGGCAGCCAGGTGTGCAGGAGGAACTGCGCCGACTTGCCCATCGCGCCCATGAACAGCAGCAGGCAGGCGAGCGTCAGCGCGTTCCACTCGAAGCCGATGAAGCGGAACGTCGCCTGCTGGAGTTCACCCACGCGCGGGAAGATCGCGTCGAACGCGACGGAGCCGAACAGCACGAACACGAGGAAAATGCCAAGCGCGAAGCCGAAATCGCCGACGCGGTTGACGATGAAGGCCTTCATCGCGGCGTCGCGCGCGGACTTCTTCTCGTACCAGAAGCCGATCAGCAGATAGCTCGCGAGGCCGACGCCCTCCCAGCCGAAGAACATCTGGACCAGATTGTCGGACGTCACCAGCGTCAGCATCGCGAAGGTGAACAGCGACAGATAGGCGAAGAAGCGCGGGCGCGACGGATCCTCGTGCATGTAGCCGATGGAGTAGACATGCACGAGCGCCGACACGGTGTTCACGACGACGAGCATCACGAGCGTCAGCCGGTCGATCCGGAACGCCCAGTCGACCACGAGGTCGCCCGCCTGCATCCATTGCGCGATCTGGATGCGCATCATTCCGCCGGGCGCATCGAACGTGAAAAATGCGACCCAGGAGAGGACCGCGCTGACCGCCAGGAATGAGGTGGTGACGATTTCGCTCGGCCGCGCGCCGATCAGCCGGCCGAAAAGGCCCGCGATCAGGAAGCCGATCAGCGGCAGAAAGACGATCGCCTGATACATCGATCAGCCCTTCATCATGTTGATGTCTTCCACGGCGATGGAGCCGCGGTTGCGGAAAAACACGACCAATATCGCCAGCCCGATCGCCGCCTCGGCCGCTGCGACGGTCAGCACGAACAGGGCGAACACCTGTCCGACGATATCGTTGAGGAAGGCGGAGAAGGCGACCAGGTTGATGTTGACGGCGAGCAGGATCAACTCGACCGACATCAGGATCACGATCACGTTCTTGCGGTTCAGAAAGATGCCGAACACGCCGATCGTGAACAGGATCGCTGCGACGGTGAGGTAATGGCCGATGGTGATCGTCATCGCAGGCTCGCCTCAGACGCCAGCCCGGAAGGGCGCTTTCTTGACTTCCATCGCCGTCGCCTTGGTGCGGGCGACCTGCTGCGCGACGTTCTGCCGCTTGACGCCCGACCGTTCGCGCAAGGTCAGGACGATCGCGCCGATCATGGCCACCAGCAGCACCAGACCGGCCGCCTGGAAGAAGTAGATGTATTTCGTATAGAGCAGCCGCCCGATCGCCTGCGTGTTGGACACGTCGCTCGGGATGGCGGTCGAGCCGCCCTGCACGACCTTCAGCACGGATGGATCGATCGCCCAGGCGCCGACGACCACGATGAGCTCCGCGGCGAACACCAGCGCGATGAGCGCGCCGAACGGAAGATATTGCTGGAAGCCCTGCCGAAGCTCGGCGAAATCCACGTCCAGCATCATCGTCACGAACAGGAACAGCACCGCGACGGCGCCGACATAGACGACGACGAGAATCATCGCGAGGAACTCGGCTCCCAGAAGCACGAACAGCCCCGCCGCGTTCACGAAAGCGAGGATCAGATAAAGCACCGAATGGACCGGGTTGCGGGACGCGACGACCATGAAGGCCGAAGCGATCAGCACCGCGGAGAAGAGATAGAAGAAAAGCGCCGCCACGGGTCCGGTCTCAGCGATAGGGCGCGTCGAGCGCGATGTTGCGGGCGATCTCGCGCTCCCAGCGGGCGCCGTTGTCGAGCAGCCGCTGCTTGTCGAAGAACAGCTCCTCCCGCGTCTCGGTCGCGAACTCGAAGTTCGGCCCCTCGACGATCGCGTCCACCGGGCAGGCCTCCTGGCACATGCCGCAATAGATGCATTTGGTCATGTCGATGTCGTAGCGCGTCGTGCGGCGCGTGCCGTCGTTGCGGCGCGGGCCGGCCTCGATGGTGATCGCCTGCGCCGGGCAGATCGCCTCGCACAGCTTGCAGGCGATGCAGCGCTCCTCGCCGTTCGGATAGCGGCGCAGCGCATGCTCGCCGCGGAAGCGCGGGGACAGCTGCCCCTTCTCGAAAGGATAGTTCAGCGTCGCCTTCGGCTTGAAGAAGTAGCGCATCGACAGAAAGAACGCCGACGCGAACTCCTTGAGCAGAAGGGCTTTGGCGGCCTGGGCGATAGCCATCAGACGTCTCCGGCCATCAGTTCAACCCGCCCCAGCCCGTGACCTGCAGCACGAAAGCCACGATCGCGACATAGCCGAGCGAGATGGGGAGGAACACCTTCCAGCCGAGGCGCATCAACTGGTCGTAGCGATAGCGCGGCACGAAGGCCTTCACCATCGCGAACATGAAGAACACGAAGCAGACCTTCAACAGGAACCAGATCACTCCGGGAACCCAGATGAAGGGCGCAAATCCGAGCGGCGAGGACCAGCCGCCGAAGAACAGGATCGTCGTCAGCGAGCACATCGTGACGATCGCGACATACTCGCCGAGCATGAACAGCAGGTAGGGCGTGGACGAATATTCGACCATGAAGCCGGCGACGAGCTCCGACTCCGCTTCAGAGAGATCGAAGGGCGGCCGGTTCGTCTCCGCGAGCGCCGACACGAAGAAGATGACGAGCATCGGCAGGAGCGGCAGCCAGAACCAGTTCAGGAATGTCAGCCACGGAACGCCGAGCGTGGTCGCCAGCCCGTACTTCTCCTGAAACAGCACGATGTCCGTCAGGTTCAATGAACCGACGCAGAGCAGCGCGGTGATGATCACGAAGCCGATCGACACCTCATAAGACACCATCTGGGCCGCGGCGCGGAGCGCGCTGAGGAACGGATACTTCGAGTTGGAGGCCCAGCCGCCCATGATGACGCCGTAAACGCCGAGCGAGGAGATCGCGAAGACGTAAAGGATTCCGACATTGATGTCGGAGATCACCCAGCCCCACGCCACCGGAATCACCGCCCAGGCCGACAGCGCCAGCATGCAGGTCACGAGCGGCGCCAGCAGGAAAACGCCTTTGTTGGCGCCGGCCGGAATGATCGGCTCCTTGAACACGAATTTCAGAAGATCGGCGAAACTCTGGAAAAGCCCGAAGGGCCCGACGACGTTGGGCCCTCGCCTCAACTGCACGGCGGCCCAGATCTTTCGGTCCGCCAGCAGGAGGAAGGCGATGATGACCAGCAGGCAGACCAGAAGGACGACGGCCTCGATGGCGTAGATGACGACGTTGAGAAACCAGTCGGTTTGCGTGAACAGCCACCACAACACATAGATCGCGACGCCGAGGGCGACCAGACCGATCGCGCCGAGCACTCCGAAGAGCGCGATCTTCGCGCTGGCGCCGGAAGCCGGGGAGCGGGTCGAGAGATCAGTCATCGCCCTACTCCGCCGCCGCGGCGAGTTTGCCCTGCGCGAGCGCGGAGCATTCGGCCATGATCGCGGAGGCGCGCGCGATCGGATTCGTCAGGTAGAAATCCCGCACGGCGCTGCCGAGCGGCGACGATGACGGCGACAGCCCGAGATCGGCGAGAGTTCGCAGATCGGCGATCGCGCCTGGCTCGATCATGTCGAGCCGGGCGAAATGCGGATGCTTCGCATAGAGATCGCCGCGCAACTGGGCGAGCGAGTCGAACGGGAGCTTCACGTCAAGAACGCCGGACAAGGCCCGCAGGATCGCCCAATCCTCGCGCGCGTCGCCGGGGCCGAACGTGGCGCGGCTCGCCATCTGAACCCGGCCTTCGGTGTTCACGTAGGTTCCGGATTTTTCCGTGTAGGCCGACCCCGGCAGGATGACGTCGGCGCGATGCGCGCCGCGATCGCCATGCGTGCCCTGATAGATCACGAACGGTCCGGGCGCGATCTCGATCTCGTCAGCCCCGAGATTGAAGAGAACCTCCACGCCGCCGCTCGCCATCGCCCTGGCGTCGAGCGCGCCTTCCTGGGGGACGAAGCCGAGATCGAGCGCGCCGACGCGGGCCGCAGCGGTATGAAGGACCGAAAACCCGTTCCAGCCCTCATGGATCGCGCCGGCGAGAAATCCGGAGCGGGCGGCGAGCGAAAGGACGGCTTCGCCGTCCGGGCCGGTCAGCGCGCCCTGCCCGATCAGCCAGATCTTCTTGCGGCTCGCCGCCTCCGGATCCGCCTTGAAGCGCTCCAGCGCCTGCAGCGAGGGGCCCATATATTCGTAGTCGTAGGCCAGGTCGGCGCGTTCGCCCATCAGACCGATGCGGAAGCCGCCGGCGAGCCAGCGCTTGCGGATGCGGGCGTTGATGACCGGCGCCTCGCGGCGCGGGTTGGCGCCGATGATGATGAGGCCGTCAGCCTGCTCGATGCCCGCGATCGTCGCGTTGAACAGATAAGAGGCGCGGCCATGTTTCGGATGCAGCGCGGAGCCGTCCTGCCGGCTGTCGATATTGCCGGAGCCCAGCTTCTCCATCAGCAGCTTGAGCGCGAACATTTCCTCGACCGCAGCCAGGTCGCCGGCGATCGCGCCGATCTTCTCCGGCCTCGCCGCCTTCATCTTGCGGGCGATCAGCGCGAACGCCTCCTGCCAGGAGGCCGGCCGCAGCCGGCCGTTCTCGCGAACATAGGGCCGGTCAAGACGCTGCGACTTCAGCCCGTCCCAGATGAAGCGCGTCTTGTCCGAAATCCATTCCTCGTTCACGTCGTCATTGACGCGGGGCATGATGCGCATCACCTCGCGGCCGCGCGAATCCACGCGGATGGCCGATCCGGCGGCGTCCATCACGTCGATGGACTCGGTCTTCTGCAGCTCCCACGGCCGCGCGTTGAAGGCGTAGGGCTTCGAGGTCAGCGCCCCGACAGGACACAAATCAATGACGTTGCCCTGCAGTTCGGACGTCATCGCCCGTTCGAGATAGGTCGTGATCTCCGCATCCTCGCCGCGGCCGATCAGGCCGAGCTCGGAAATGCCGGCGACTTCGGTCGTGAAACGGACGCAGCGCGTGCAGTGGATGCAGCGGGTCATGACCGTCTTCACGAGCGGCCCGATATACTTGTCCTCGACCGCCCGCTTGTTCTCGGCGAAGCGCGACGAGTCCACGCCGTAGGCCATCGCCTGGTCCTGCAGGTCGCACTCGCCGCCCTGATCGCAGATCGGGCAGTCGAGGGGGTGGTTGATGAGCAGGAACTCCATCACCCCTTCGCGGGCCTTCTTCACCATCGGCGATTTCGTGAAGACAACCGGCGGCTCGCCGTTGGGGCCGGGCCGGAGATCCCGGACCGACATGGCGCAACTCGCCTGCGGCTTGGGCGGACCGCCCTTCACCTCGACCAGACACATCCGGCAATTGCCGGCGATCGACAGGCGCTCGTGAAAGCAGAATCGCGGCACTTCGGCGCCGGCCGCCTCGCACGCTTGCAGCAGCGTGTATTCGGCCGGGACGTCGATTTCAGCGCCGTCGACGATGATCTTGGTCATTCGCAAGCGTCCGTCGGGCCCTTCACGGGCCAGACTCTGGAAGGGTTCTGGACTGGTGTTTAGCGATTGCGGGCGAAGAAGAAAGCCTCTTTTTCGCCGCACGTTTCGTCATGAAAAGTTCAGGTTCTCGGCGTCGCCGGAGCGACTGACGTTGCGGGCGCGCGGGCTGCGATTCCCAGCACCTGATCGCGGGTTTCCGCCAGCGCGGCATTGGCCTGCGTGACCTCCTCCGGCGTCAATGTCACGGGGCAAACCGCTGATCCGTCGACGATATAGCGATTTTCCGACACCGTGGTGCCGCCCGGGCGCTCCTGCGTCGAGAGAATCACGCGGATCATCCGGCCGCTCACATGCGGGCCGCACTGGGCTTCCAGCGTCTCGGTGGATTGAGGCAGCGCGCGCTCCAGAACGACGCCCTGCGACGTGTTCGAGGCGACCGTGGTTCCGCGCGCCTGGGCGCGCGCGGCGATCACGGAACGCACGCGCTGGCCGGGCGCGGAGATGAAAATGGAGGGCGTAGCCGGCGCGGGGGCCTGTGCGACCGGCGCTGACGGCGCCGGCTCCGCAAGCTGCGGCCTCGGACCGCAAGCGGTGAGAAGAAGGGCCGCCGCGACGGCTGGAATTGCGCCAGATTTCATGGGCTCGCTCCTGTCGATCCGAAGGAGCTTTCTAAGCTATTTGAGGCGGCTGAGCCGTGGCCGAGGCGCCACAGTCGCTCCTTCGCGCTCTGATTTGCCAAGGGCGGCGCCATGATGACGGATGCAGGGGCGCAATCCGTCATTCCGCGGCCATCAGCGGCAGCGCGTCGGGGTGCGGATTGGCGGAATAATCATCGATCCGCTTTTCGATTTCATGGCGGAAATGGGTGATCAGACCCTGGATCGGCCAGGCCGCGGCGTCGCCGAGCGCGCAGATCGTGTGGCCCTCGATCTGCTTCGTGACTTCGAGCAGCATGTCGATCTCGCGCTTCTGCGCCCTGCCCTCCGCCATGCGGTTGACCACGCGCCACATCCAGCCGGTGCCTTCCCGGCAGGGCGTGCACTGGCCGCAGCTCTCATGCTTGTAGAAATAGCTGATGCGCGCGATCGCCCGGACGATGTCGGTCGACTTGTCCATGACGATCACCGCGGCGGTGCCGAGGCCGGACCGCAGCTTCGACAGCGAATCGAACTCCATCGGCGTGTCGATGATCTGCGCGGCGGGCACCATGCGCACCGACGAGCCGCCGGGAATGACAGCGAGCAGATTGTCCCAGCCGCCCCGTACGCCGCCGCAATGGCGGTCGATCAGCTCCCGGAACGGGATGCCCATCGCCTCTTCCACGTTGCACGGCTTGTTGACGTGGCCGGAAACGCAGAACAGTTTCGTGCCGACATTGTTGGGATTGCCGATCGACGAGAACCAGGCCGCGCCGCGCCGCAGGATCGTGCCGGCGACGGCGATCGACTCGACGTTGTTGACCGTGGTCGGGCAGCCATAGAGGCCCATATTCGCCGGAAATGGCGGCTTGAGGCGGGGCTGCCCCTTCTTGCCCTCGAGCGATTCGAGCAGGGCCGTCTCTTCGCCGCAGATATAGGCTCCGGCGCCGTGGTGGACATAGATGTCGAACGGCCAGCCATGCTTGTTGTTCTTGCCGACGAGATTGGCCTCGTAGGCTTCGTCGATCGCACGCTGGAGCGCCTCGCGCTCGGCGATGTATTCGCCCCTGACATAGATGTAGCAGGCGTTCGCGTTCATCGCGAAAGACGCGATCAGGCAGCCCTCGACCAGCAGATGCGGGTCGTTGCGCATGATCTCCCGGTCCTTGCAGGTGCCGGGCTCGGACTCGTCAGCATTGACGACGAGGTAGCTCGGACGCCCGTCCGACTGCTTGGGCATGAACGACCATTTCAGCCCGGTTGGGAAGCCGGCGCCGCCGCGGCCGCGCAGGCCCGACGCCTTCATCTCGTTGATCACCCAGTCGCGGCCCTGATCGAGCAGGAACTTGGTCTGATCCCAGGCGCCGCGCATCATCGCCGATTTGAGGTCGGCGCCGTGAAAGCCGTAGAGATTCGTGAAAATGCGGTCCTTGTCGGCGAGCATCTCTCGTCCTCAACTCTTCGGCTTGTCATCGGCCGGGGACTTCCCGCCCTCGGCGTGCGGCGTGTCCTTCGCGACATTGGTCGGGCTGCCGGTCGGCGCAGGCCGCGCAGGCGCAGCCGCATTGGCCGCCGCCTGCGAGGCCGCCGATGGCGCGGGCGTCGGCGGCGCGACCGGAGCCGCGGGGGCCGTCGGCGTCGCAGGGGCCGCCTGAGCCGCCGCCGCCTTGGCCGCGGCTGCGGCGGCGACCCGCTCGTCGAACTTCGCCCGCCACGCGCCGACCGCCGAGCCGTCGAACAGCGTGGCGTCAGTCAGCGTCTTCACGTCGTCTTTCGGCTCGGAGCCGTTCCGCCCCTGTTGCGATCCGACCTTGACCGGCCTGCCCGCCTCCAGATCGTCGAGCAACCTGGCGAAATTCTCCGGCGTCAGATCTTCGTAATAATCGTCATTGATCTGAACCATCGGCGCATTGCAGCAGGCGCCCAGGCATTCGACTTCCAGCCAGGAGAGTTTGCCGTTCGCCGTGACCGTTTTCTCCGGCCCGATCTTGCTTTCGCAGACTTTCCTGATCTCTCCGGCGCCCCGTAACGCGCAGGGCGTGGTCCCGCACAACTGCACGAAATACTGGCCGACCGGCGCCAGATTGAACATCGTGTAGAAGGTGGCGACCTCCAGCACGCGGATGTTCGGCATGTCCAGCACCCGCGCGACATGCTCGATCGCCGCCTTCGGCAGCCAGCCGCCCGCCTGCTTCTGCGCCTGCCACAGCAGCGGAATCACCGCCGAGGCCTGACGGCCTTCCGGATATTTCGCGATCTGCGACTTGACCCAGTTCTCATTGGCCGCGTCGAAGGAGAATTCCTTCGGCTGGATGTGATCGGGCGCGAGGCGACGGACTGACATCTCTTACCTCAGAAACACGCGCTTGCGCGCTGCGGCTGCTGACCGCGCTGGAATTCGATCCGCATCAGGCAGGTCCGGACCTCGCCGGCCCGCTGCATCATCACGACGAAGCGGCCTTCGGTCTGCCCGGCGCGTTCGATGGCTTTCACGTCGAAGCCCTGACGCGCCAGCTCCTCGATCGAGGTTTGCCGCCCGGACGGAGTCTGCGCAGGCGGCGTCTGCCGCTGCGACGGCGGCGGAATCACCGGCATGTCGGATTGGGCCAGAGCCGCGCCGCCGAACGCCTGCATGGCCGGCAGAAGCCCGGCCATCACCGCAACGTGCGAACGTAAGCCGGCGCTCACCGGTCGACCTCGCCGAACACGATGTCGAGGGAGCCGAGGATCGCCGAGACGTCGGCCAGCATGTGTCCCCGGCACAGGAAATCCATCGCCTGCAGATGAGCGAAGCCGGGCGCGCGCAGCTTGCAGCGATACGGCTTGTTGGTGCCGTCGGAGACGAGATAGACGCCGAATTCGCCCTTCGGCGCCTCGACCGCCGCATAGACCTCGCCGGCCGGAACCTTGTAGCCCTCGGTGTAGAGCTTGAAATGATGGATGAGCGCTTCCATCGAACGCTTCATCTCGCCACGCTTGGGCGGAACGATCTTTCCGTCCGTCGATGAAACCGGGCCGTCTTTCTCTGTCGAAAGAAGCCGCTCGACGCACTGCTTCATCAGCGAGGTGGACTGGCGCATCTCCTCGACGCGGATGCAGTAACGGTCGTAGCAGTCGCCGTTCTTGCCGATCGGGATGTCGAAATCCAGCTCCTCATAGCACTCATAGGGTTGCGACTTGCGCAAATCCCACGCCGCGCCGGAGCCGCGCACCATCACGCCGGAGAAGCCCCATTTCCAGCAATCCTCCAGCGAGACGACGCCGATGTCGACGTTGCGCTGCTTGAAGATGCGGTTGTCGGTCAGCAGCGTCTCGAGATCGTCGACCACCTTGATGAAGGGGTCGCAGAAGGCGCCGATGTCCTCGACGAGCTCTTGCGGAATATCCTGGTGAACGCCGCCCGGCCTGATGAAATCCGCATGCATGCGCGCGCCCGAGGCGCGTTCATAGAAGATCATCAGCTTCTCGCGCTCCTCGAACCCCCAGAGCGGAGGGGTGAGCGCGCCGACGTCCATCGCCTGCGTGGTGACGTTGAGAAGATGGGAGAGCAGACGGCCGATCTCGGAGTACAGAACGCGAATCAACTGGCCGCGCTTCGGCACGGTGATTCCGATCAGCCGTTCGACGGCGAGCGCGAAAGCATGCTCCTGATTCATCGGCGCGACATAGTCGAGCCGGTCGAAATAAGGCACGGCCTGCAGGTAGGTCTTGTGCTCGATCAGCTTCTCGGTGCCGCGATGAAGCAATCCGATATGCGGATCGACGCGCTCGACGACCTCGCCGTCAAGCTCCAGCACGAGGCGCAGAACGCCATGCGCGGCCGGATGCTGCGGCCCGAAATTGATCGAGAAGTTGCGGATGTTGTGTTCGGTCATGAGCGGCTCCGACGCGGCAGTCGGGTTTCGGCAGTCGGTAGTCGTTGAATCGTCACGCGGTCGGACTGTTGCAACGATCGAATCAACGACCGCAGCATCTTTCCGACGGCTTCGGCGCGCGTAAGCAACTGAGTCATGCTCGAAGCCTCCAGCAAGCCGACTCTTTGACTTAGAAGGATATGCGTCTCCAACTCTTTCAAGGAGCCTTGAGCGATCCTTAGAGATTGAATGTAGCTGCCAGGATGATCTCGACCGTATCCTTCGGCGATATTCGCCGGCACAGAAGCAGCGGATCGGCGAATCTGCGAGGTCATGCCAAACGCCTCTTCACGCGGAAATCCGCGTGTCGCGCTATAGCATTCCGCCGCCAATTCCATTGCTTCCTTCCAAACTCTCAAATCACGATAGGACCTGATCGACCTATCATCGGTCACGACTGCCTACCCCCGATTGGCGACTGCCGCCCTAGGTTTTCGCCTTCTCATCACCCGGCAGCACGTAATCCGTGCCCTCCCAGGGCGAGAGAAAGTCGAACTGCCGGAATTCCTGCGTCAGCTTCACCGGCTCATAGAGCACGCGCTTCTGCTCGTCGTCCCACCGCACTTCGACGAAGCCGGTCAGCGGGAAGTCCTTGCGCAGCGGATAGCCCTGGAAACCGTAGTCCGTCAGGAGCCGCCGCATGTCGGGATGGCCGGTGAAGAGCACGCCGTACATGTCGTAGGTCTCGCGCTCGAACCAGTCGGCGCCGGGAAAAACCGAAATGGACGACGGCACCGGCGTCGATTCGTCGGTCTGGATTTTCACCCGGATCCGGTGGTTCAGGCGCGGGGATAGCAGGTGATAGACCACGTCGAACCGCTTCGGCCGGCTCGGATAGTCGGCGCCGCAGATGTCGATGATGTTCCAGAACTGGCACTGGCTGTCCGTCCTGAGGAAATCGAGCGTCTCGACGATCGCCGCCGCGTCGGCGTGCAGGTTCAGCTCGCCATAGGCGATTTCAAAACCCGCGACCTTTCCGGGCAGCGAGCCGACGATGTGCTCGCCGAGAGATGTGAGCGCTTCGCTCATTGCGTCTTCCCGATTGCCGCCGGCGCGACAGACGCCGGCGTATTCCCTACCGCTCGATGGTGCCGACGCGCCGAATCTTCTTCTGCAGCAGCAGCACGCCATACAGCAGCGCTTCCGCCGTCGGCGGGCAGCCGGGAACGTAGATGTCCACCGGCACGACCCGGTCGCAGCCCCTGACGACGCTGTAGCTGTAGTGATAATAGCCGCCGCCGTTGGCGCAGCTTCCCATCGAGATCACGTAACGCGGCTCCGGCATCTGGTCGTAGACCTTGCGGAGGGCGGGCGCCATCTTGTTGGTCAGCGTGCCGGCGACGATCATGACATCTGACTGCCTTGGCGAGGCGCGCGGCGCGAAGCCAAAACGCTCGACGTCGTAGCGCGGCATCGAGAGCTGCATCATCTCGACCGCGCAGCAGGCGAGACCGAACGTCATCCACATCAGCGACCCGGTGCGCGCCCACTGGATCAGGTCGTCCGTGGTGGTGACCAGGAAGCCCTTGTCAGCGAGTTCATCGCTGATCGAGGTGAAAACCGGATCGTCGTGGCCGATCGGCTTGCCATCCGGGCCCAGCAGCCCCTTCGGATGAGGCGCGATCGTCGCTCCCTGCGACGGTGAAAAGGTCGGGTCGGGCCGCTCTTCGAGGGTCAATCCCATTCCAGCGCTCCTTTGCGCCACTCATATATGAAGCCGACCGTCAGCACGCCGAGAAAAATCATCATCGAGGAGAAGCCGAGCCAGCCGATGTCGCGGAAAGCGACCGCCCACGGAAACAGGAAGGCCACCTCCAGATCGAAGATGATGAAGAGAATCGCCACCAGATAGAAGCGGACGTCGAACTTCATGCGCGCGTCGTCGAAAGCGTTGAAGCCGCACTCGTAGGCGGACAGCTTCTCGGGGTCCGGATTCTGGTAGGCCACGAGGAAGGGCGCGATCAGCAGCGCCAGCCCGATGACCAGCGAAATGCCGATAAACACCGCAAGCGGCAGATATTCGTCGAGAAGGCCGCCAGCCATATGTCGCTCCTCGCCGCGCCACCGCCGCGCGTCGGCGTGACGGGCGCTCCTGCTTACTTCAATCGGATGATTTTCCAATGAAAACCATCGAGATTAAGAAGGATTCCAGTCGGCAGGGGCTTAACCCAGCCCCCGACCCGGCACAAGATGCGCGGCGGTCGCAGCGCGGGTCGATTTGCCATGCGGAGCATGCGTAGCTAAACGGCGCCCCCCTGCCAGCTGATCGCGGGCGCCAGAGACCATTCCACTCATGCGTTTTCGCTGCGCCGTCGTTGCGGCGTTCCTGCTGACGTCGACGGTCGGGATGGCGCAAGGTCAGAGAGCCGAGCGCATTCCGCTCCCGCCGCCGCGGCCGTTCGATCTCGACAAGTCAGAGTGGCTTCCGGAGGCGTTCCGCAATCCCGGAGCAGGAGGCGTCGTCCTGGCGGCCATCCCCGAACGGGCCGAGGAGGATGAGTGGCCGAAACCCGCGACCGGCGCGCCGGCGGAGCCGCTTTTCGACCCCGACGAGAAGCCGGAGCGGCCCGGCCTGTCCATGGACAAGGGAACCTCGGTCGATTGCGTGCCGCCGCGTCTGATGGCCGTGCTCGATCGGGTGATCGAGCGCTATGGCGCCGTCCGCGTCACCTCGACATGGCGGCCGGCGTGGCGGGCGCGGCGCAACTCCTGGCATCGCCGCTGCGAAGCGGTGGATTTCAGGACGCCCGGCGTCCATCCCCAGACGGTGATCGCGTTCATTCGCGACATGCCTGAGGTCGGCGGGCGCAAGGTCTACTGGAACGGGCTCGTGCATATCGACACGGGCCCGGTGCGGACCTGGTGATCAGCGGTATTTCCGCACGCAGCCCATCAGTTCGGCCAGCGCGACGGAGGTGCCCTTCAGCGTCATCGAGAAGGCGTTGTGCCCGTCGGGCCGGAAGAACATGCGGTCGCCAGCGCGAATCTGTTCGAACAGACGGCGCGAATCCGCCAGCACGAGGATCAGTCGCTGCGGCGTCGTCGCGGTGGCGGACCCGGCATGAGGCGCAGAACCGTCGATCCAGTAGGACACCCGCCCCCGTGAGCCGACCCGCCACGTCCATTGCGGGTTGGTGAGGGAAATACCCCACACCATCTTGTTGGTCAGCATGAAGGTGACGTTCGCGCCTCCTCCATAGGGCGCCGCGGCGGTGCAGTTCGAGAATGCGCCATTGCTCGCATTGGCCTGAACGACCCACTGGCCCGTATTGTATCGGTCCAGAATCTGAGCGGCGGCCTCGCCATGAAACCCCGCCGCCGCTGCAAGCGCCATTACGGCGCCGCGAACGCACCCATATCGCATGCTGAAACTTTCCCCAAAGCCTGCCGGTTATCACCAAAAAAGGCGACGGCGTGTCAACGCGGTTCCTGTCCCAAGGTTACCCGAGCGCGTGGTCGCCGGCAGGCGCGAGCCTGTGGATTGGTCTTCGCTTCCTTGACAGGAAGCAAAGGCGTGCTATCCCGCCGCCATTCGCAGCGCCAAGGCGCGCGACGCCCGCGCGGGCGTAGCTCAGTTGGTTAGAGTGCCGGCCTGTCACGCCGGAGGTCGCGGGTTCGAGTCCCGTCGCCCGCGCCATTTCTTTCATCGCTTCGCTTATCGCGGCCCCGATCGGTCCAACGCGCCGCGCCGCCGCTTAAAACCTGGAATTGGACAGGCGATACCGCTTCGTCTCCGCCGCTGTCAGAATGCGGAAACCCTGCGGCGGCGTCGATTGCGCGAGGTCGATCAGGGCCGTGTTGATTCCCATGGTCCGCGCATAGTTGCGCAGGGCGGCCGTCGGCTCGTCCGATGGAATGAGTTCGCGCATGGGAGCGCCGGAATTGGCCGGATCGCGCGCGAGGTCGATCTTGTGGGACTGGTGGACGCCGACTCGCGATCCTTCAGGGATGATCCGCTTCGCCCCGCCCATGAGCGCATAGACGCAAGCCGAGAAACAGCGGGCCGCCCGGACCTTCTCCGCCGACGCGCTCTCGCTCGCGAACCAGCCCGGGCGCGGAACCTCCGGCCGGGCGACGACCACGGTGGCGCCGAGCTTGCGCCAGACGGACCCAAGCGCCATCGACCCGATCACGCTGCCGCCCGGCGAATCGACGAAGACGACATTGCGCAGCCCGGCGCCGCGCGACGGCAATTGCCGCTGCACGAAATCAAGAAACGACTGCGCCGACGAGCGCGTGATCTCGCCTTCCGCGAGAATCAGAGTCGGGCAATCAGGGCGACAGAGCGCCGGCTCCTCCAGCGTCACCGCCCGGAAGGACATGTCCGCCCAAGCGCCGGTCGGCGCGATCATCGAAGCGGTCAGAATCGCCAGCAAGCAGGATAAGCGATGCAAGGAGGCCTCTCCACGCGACGAGCCTGCGGCGCCAGTCTTAACAATATGCGTGCGGCGCTCGTCATCACAATGCAGCCACCGGCTGCAAGGCTTCCGCAAATGAGAATGGTGGGCGGTGAGAGATTCGAACTCCCGACCTGTCCGGTGTAAACGGAATGCTCTACCGCTGAGCTAACCGCCCTGCCCTGCGCCCGGTGATGTGGCCCAAGAGCCGCCCGAGCGCAAGTTTGGCGCGGCCCGCGACGCTGAAACCGCTACGCGTCAAATCCGTCCGCCCGCTCTAGGATTTCCCGATGCGCCGCCGCGAGGGATGGCGCCGGTTTCGGCCGGGCTGCTTGTCGAGACATTGTAGAATACGTTCTTCCCAGAGCGCGCATAAAAAAGCTCCCGGCTTTCGCCGGGAGCTTTCGTTCCGCAATCGAGGCGCCTAGTGCGCGACGACGCCAGCGCCGTCCTCGTCGCCGATCGGCGCGGCCGACCGCGCCTTCTCGGCGGCTTCGGCCGCCTCCTCGTCCCATTCGATCGGCTCGGGCTGGCGGACGAGCGCATGCTTGATGACCTCATCCATGCGCTGGACCGGCACGATCTCGAGATTGTTCTTCACGTTGTCCGGAATCTCCGCCAGATCCTTGGCGTTGTCCTCCGGAATGAGAACCTTCTTCACGCCGCCGCGCAGCGCCGCGAGCAGCTTTTCCTTGAGGCCGCCGATCGGCAGCACGCGCCCGCGCAGCGTGACCTCTCCGGTCATGGCGATGTCGCGCCGCACCGGGATGCCGGTGATGACGGAGACGATCGCCGTCGCCATCGCGATGCCCGCGGACGGGCCATCCTTCGGCGTCGCGCCTTCCGGCACGTGCACATGGATGTCGCGCTTGTCGAACTGCGGCGGCTTGACGCCGAACTCGACCGACCGCGACCGCACATAGGAGGCCGCCGCCGAGATCGATTCCTTCATCACGTCGCGCAGGTTGCCGGTGACGGTCATGCGGCCGCGGCCGGGCATCATCAGACCTTCGATCGTCAGCAATTCGCCGCCGACCTCGGTCCAGGCGAGACCCGTGACGACGCCGACCTGATCCTCGGCCTCGGTTTCGCCGTAGCGGAACTTCGGCGCGCCGAGATAATCGGACAGGTTGTCGGCCGTGACCGCGATCTTCTTCTGCTTCTTGAGCAGGATGTCCTTCACGCCCTTGCGGACGAGGTTGGACAGCTCGCGCTCAAGATTACGCACGCCCGCCTCGCGGGTGTAGCGCCGGATCAGCAGCATCAGGCCGCCATCGTCGATCGACCACTCCTTCTCGCCGAGGCCGTGCTTCTTCACCGCGTTCGGGATGAGATGCTTGCGGGCGATCTCAAGCTTCTCGTCCTCGGTGTAGCCGGCGATGCGGATCACCTCCATGCGGTCGAGCAGCGCCGGCGGAATGTTCAGCGTGTTCGCCGTGGTGATGAACATCACGTTCGAGAGGTCGTAGTCGACCTCCAGATAGTGATCGTTGAAGGTGTGGTTCTGCTCGGGGTCGAGAACCTCGAGCAGCGCCGCCGACGGATCGCCGCGGAAATCCATGCCCATCTTGTCGATCTCGTCGAGCAGGATGAGCGGATTGCTCGTCTTGGCCTTGCGCATCGACTGGATGATCTTGCCGGGCATCGAACCGATATAGGTCCGGCGATGGCCGCGGATCTCCGCCTCGTCGCGCACGCCGCCAAGCGACATGCGCACGAACTCGCGTCCGGTCGCTTTCGCGATCGACTTGCCGAGCGAGGTCTTGCCGACGCCCGGAGGGCCGACGAGGCACACGATCGGTCCCGTCAGCTTGTTCGCGCGCTGCTGGACGGCGAGATATTCGACGATGCGCTCCTTGACCTTGTCGAGCCCGAAGTGATCCTCGTCGAGGACCGCCTGGGCGCCCGCGAGATCCTTCTTGATCTTCGATTTTTTACCCCACGGAATGCCGAGCATCCAGTCGAGATAGTTGCGCACCACCGTGGCTTCCGCGGACATGGGCGACATCTGCCGAAGCTTCTTCAGCTCCAGCATCGCCTTGTCGCGGGCTTCCTTGGTGAGCTTGGTCTTCTTGATGCGCTCCTCGAGTTCGGCGGCTTCGTCCTTCTGCTCCTCGCCGTCGCCGAGTTCCTTCTGGATCGCCTTCATCTGCTCGTTGAGATAATATTCGCGCTGGGTCTTCTCCATCTGGCGCTTGACGCGCGAGCGGATGCGCTTCTCGACCTGGAGCACGGAGATCTCGCTCTCCATGAAGCCCATGATCTTCTCGAGCCGCTTCGCGACCGAATAGGTTTCGAGCAGCGTCTGCTTGTCCTGAATCTTGATCGCCAGATGCGACGCCGCCGTATCGGCGAGCTTCGAATAATCGGTGATCTGCGACACCGCGCCGACCACGTCGCTGGAGATCTTCTTGTTCAGCTTGACGTAGTTCTCGAAGTCCGAGACGACCGAGCGCGCGAGCGCCTCAACCTCGACCTTGTCGGCCTCGTCGTCGGCGACGACCTTGGCGCTCGCCGCGTAGAAGTCGTCCGAGCGGACATAGTCCTGGACCTCGGCGCGCGCCGCGCCTTCGACAAGCACCTTCACGGTGCCGTCGGGAAGCTTCAGAAGCTGGAGAACCGACGCAAGCGCGCCGACCTTATAAATGGCGTCCTCGCCCGGATCGTCATGGGAGGCGTCCTTCTGCGTCGCGAGCAGGATGTAGCCGTCATTCTTCACGACCTCCTCGAGGGCGCGGATCGATTTCTCGCGGCCGACGAAAAGCGGAACGATCATGTGCGGGAAGACGACGATGTCGCGCAGCGGCAGGACCGGGTAGGTCTCGACGGCGCCGGGGATCAGGGGAGGACGGTTCTTGGCGGAAGCCATTATGTTTTCCTTTCGACTTGCGCCCGCCATGGCCCCCCTTCGGGCTGCCATGCAGACGGCGGCGGCTGATTCCTGCGAACCTTCCGCTATCCCGGCCGCCGCCTCGGAATGAGCGCGGTCGACTCAAGACTAGACCAAAATGGCGATCGGGGTTGAGTCATTCAAGTCACAGTCCCGGAGCGAGTGTCGCCGCCGGCAGGCGGCCTCGTGGTGAGCGTAATCCAACAGCATCCGCCGCCGCGCTCCTTTGTCCAGGTCTGGTTAGCGAAATCCACGCCGGCCGCCTCGAACAGCCCTTTGTCGAAGGCGCCGGCGACGCGGCAGAGGTCCGCGATCCGGCCGTCGTCCAGACCCTCGGCGGACCACGCGTTCTTGAGCGGACAGGAGCTCACGCGGATGGTGCAGGACGACGCCGAACGCTCGACCTCGTGCGGATAGAGACGTCCGCCGTCGGGACTGACCGAAAGGAAGCGCTCGGCGACCGCATGGGCGTCCGCGGGAATCCCGGCGAAGAGCCCGGCGGCGACCTCCCTGCCCCGCTCCTCCAGCACGCCGACGAGCGTCGCTTCGGCGCGCTCGCGCCCCATTTCGCCTTCGAGCGCGCGCAGCAGCAGGCGGTAGAGGTCAGCGCGATTGGCGAAGGCCGATGCGAGCTCCCGCCGCAAAGTCTCGGTTTCTTCCGTCATCTCGCGCCCATCATGTTTGCCCGCGCGCCATCGCTTTCGACGCGCCTTCGCTCACCAGACTGACCGCCAGCACGACGAAAGCAAGCGCCACGCCGGGCGCGAGAATCACATGGGGCGCCGTGCGCAGCACCGAGCGACCCTCCGCGATCATCGCGCCCCAGCTCGCGACGTTCGGATCGGTCAGGCCGAGAAAGGCGAGCGCCGCCTCCATGATCACGGCGGAGGCGACGATGATCGCGGCGAGCGCCAGGAGCGGCGCGACGGCGTTGGGCAGGATAACCTCGAAGATCATGGCGAGCGTGCTGCGGCCCGACAGCCGCGACGCCTCGACGAAGGCGCGCTGCCTCAGGCTCAGCACCTCGGCGCGAACAACGCGCGCGGGGCCCGTCCACGCGCTCGCCGCCAGCGCCGCGACGATCACAGGCTGCGACGGTCCGGCGACGCTGACGATCGCCAGAGCCAGCATGAAGGACGGAACCGACTGCGCCGCGTCGGCGAGCCGCATCAGCATTTCATCCAGCCATCCGCCGACATAGCCGGCGCAGGCTCCGATCGCGGCGCCCGCCGCCAGCGCAGTGACCATCACGGCGGCGGCGACGGTCAGCGTCGAGCGCGCGCCAAAGAGCAGGCCACTGAAAATGTCGCGTCCGAGCCTGTCCGTTCCGAGCGGCAGATGCGCGTGGAATCCCGGCGACAGCAGCGGACGGCCCGCGATCGCAAGCGGATCGTCGCCGGCGAGCCACGGCGCCGCGAGCGCGAGCGCGAGCATGGCCAGCAGCGCGACCGAGCCGATGGCGCCTTCGGGCGAACGGACGATGCGAGCGAGCAGAGAGTCACGCATCGGCTGCTCCGATGCGCGGATCGAGCCGCGCCAGCGTCAGATCGACGATGAGGTTGATCGCAAGCACAAGCACGGTGCTCACCAGCACGACTCCGACGAGCAGCGGCGGATCGCGGCCGCTCACCGCCTCGAACGCCAGCCGTCCCATGCCGGGAATCGCGAACACGGTTTCGACGACGACGCTGCCGCCGATCATGGTTCCGGCCTGCTGGCCCGCGAGCACGACAACCGGCAGAATTGCGGGGCGCGCGACCGCGCGCCACACCAGCGAACGTCGTCTGTGGCCCAGCGCGCGCGCGGCGCGAACGTGATCGGCGCGCCATGTCTCAGCCATGCCGGCCCGCAAGGCGCGCATGCTGAGCGCGACATAGCCGAGCCCGAGCGCAAGGGTCGGCAGCACGAGATGCTGCGCGCGGTCGATGACGGCGCTCCAGCCGGTCAGCGGCGCGCCGAGCGTCTGAAGCCCGCCGACAGGCAGCAGAGGCGCGCGGACCGCGAGCAACAGCATCAACAGCAGTCCGAGCCAGAAATTGGGAATGGCGTTGACGATCAGCGCGCTGGCGGACAGCGCGCGATCGCGTGGCGCGCCCGGCCGCGCGCCGGCGACGAGGCCCAGCGCGCCGCCCAGACCGACCGCGAGCGCCAGCGACAATCCCATCAGCGTCAGCGTGACGGGAAGACGCTCCATGACGACGTCCAGCACCGGCCTGCCATGCACGATGGATTGCCCGAGATGACCGCTGAAAATTCCCGCTGCGAACGCCGCCATGCGCTCCGGCGGCGATCCGCCAACGCCCCAGCGCCGGCGCAGATCATCGCCGGCGCCGCCGCTTCCGCCGGTCTGGGCGAGATAGGCGTCGACGGCGTCGCCGGGAGCCAGCGACAGAAGGACGAACGCTCCGATCACGACGAACGCCATCGTCGGGATCGCAGCAATGATGCGCGTCAAGACGATCCGAAATGCGCGATTCACGGCTTGTCTGAATCAGCCTCGTCCGATCAGCCCGACAGCCATGTGTCGGCCCAATGCGATGTCGCCCAGCGCGGGTTGTTCGCGACATTGCGCACGGAATCGCGGGCGACCGTGATGAAGGTCCATTCGGCGACATGAATGATCGGCAGGTCGCGATTGGCGATCTGCTGAAAATCGCGGTAGAGCGCCACGCGCCGCGCCGGATCGATCTCGGACGCGGCCTTGGCGATCACGCCGTCCATCTCCTCGCTCTTGTAATTATACTGGTTGGCGAAAGGCACGCCGGGCGGGATGCCGCTCTCATAGAGAACCGTGGTCGAGATCGCGGGATCGTTGCGATAGACCGGCGAGCCGATGGCGAGATCATAGGCGCGGTCGGTGTAGACCGCTTTCGTGTGCGCCGCGGGATCGTTGTTGACGATCTGCGCGTCGATTCCCACCGCGCGCAGCGCCTGCTTGAGATAGTCGCCGAACTGCCTCGTCTGCTCGAACCATGGCGCCGGCAGCAGCCTGAGGGAAAAGCGCGCGCCGCCAGCTCCGCGCGGATATCCCGCTTCGTCGAGCAAGGCGTTCGCGCGCGCAACGTCGAAGCGCGGCGGATTCAGCGTGGCGTCGTTCATCACCTTGTCGAACAGCGGAATCGGACCGTTCGACGCCTTCGCGGTGCCGAGAAAGATCGTGTCGGTGACGAAGGTGCGATCGATCGCATGCGCGATCGCGCGCCGCACGCGCGGGTCGGACAGCTCCTTGCGCGCATTGTTGATCTCGACGACGAGCTGATAGGTGATGCCGTCATAGCCGTCGGCGATGACTTTCACGCCGGGAACCTTGCCGATGCGCGCCATGTCGGCGAGCGGCACGGCGGAAAAGGCGGACAACTGAATCTGGTTGGCCTCGGTCGCCGCGGCGATGGCGCCGCGATCGGGCATCACGCGGAAGATGATCCCGTCGAGATAGGGCTTTCCCTCGTCCCAGTAATTCGGGTTGCGCTCGAGACGGTAATATTCGCCGGGCCGGTGTTCGCTGAATTTGAACGGACCAGTGCCGACGAGCTTCACGTTGGCCGGATTGGCGGCGATGTCGGTTCCCGCGTAAATGTGTTTCGGCAGGACCGAGGTAAGCGCGGGCAGCGCGTTCTCGACGAGCTGGAGCGGCGTCGGCGCGCTGAAGCGGAACGCCGCCGTGGTCGCGTCCGGCGTGTCCACGGCTTCCAGATTCTTGAACACCACGCGGCCGAAATTCTGGAGCTTCTTCCAGACCTCCATCGCCGAGAACGCGACATCCTCCGACGTGAAGGGCTTGCCGTCGTGCCAGGACACGCCGGGCCGCAGCTTGAACAGCACGAGCCGCCCGTCCGCGCTGCCCTGCCACGACAAGGCGAGGCGCGGCGTGAAGCCGCCGCCGGGCGTCATCTCCGCGAGCGGTTCGATCACCTTGCTCGCCATGAAGAAAACCCCGTTCGACGCCACGATCGCGGGATTGATGTTGCGCGGCTCGCCATCGGCCGCGACGATCAGCACGCCGCCGCGCCGCGGCGCGTCCTGCGCGCGGGATGGACCCGCGCCGGTTGCAAGCGAACCCGCCGCGATGGTCGTTCCGATGAACCGGCGGCGGGTGACATTGAGGCTGGACATGGCGGCTCGCCTTACGTGACGCGCGAGATTAGCGCGCGCCTCCGGCCGGCGCGATAGGCCATTGAACAGAAAAGGCGGCCGAAGCCGCCTTTTGGAAAATCCTGAGCGAAAAACAGGCTCAGGCGCTGGCCTTCTTCTCGTCCTCGCGCTCGGAATAGATATAGAGCGGCCGCGCCTTCCCTTCGATGACCTCGGGGCCGACGACCACCTGCTCGACCCCGTCGAGGCCCGGCAGGTCGTACATCGTGTCGAGCAGCACGCTCTCCATGATCGACCGCAGGCCGCGCGCGCCGGTCTTCCGCTCGATCGCCTTGCGGGCGATGAGGTTCAGCGCCTCGTCGTTGAAGGTCAGCTCGGTGTCCTCCATCTCGAACAGGCGGGCGTACTGCTTCACCAGCGCGTTCTTCGGCTCGGTGAGGATCTTCTTCAGCGCGGATTCGTCGAGATCCTCCAGCGTCGCGATCACCGGCAGACGGCCGACGAATTCGGGGATCAGGCCGAACTTGAGCAGATCCTCCGGCTCCACCTCGCGGAAGAGCGCGCCGATGCGACGCTCGTCCGGCGCCTGCACCTTGGCGCCGAAACCGATCGACGTGCCGCCCTGCGAACGCGACGAGATGATCTTGTCGAGGCCCGCGAACGCGCCGCCGCAGATGAAGAGGATGTTCGTCGTGTCCACCTGCAGGAACTCCTGCTGGGGATGCTTGCGTCCGCCCTGCGGCGGCACGGAGGCGACGGTGCCTTCCATGATCTTGAGCAGGGCCTGCTGCACGCCTTCGCCCGACACGTCGCGCGTGATCGAGGGATTGTCGGACTTGCGGCTGATCTTGTCGATCTCGTCGATATAGACGATTCCGCGCTGGGCGCGCTCGACGTTGTAGTCAGAGGCCTGCAACAATTTCAGGATAATGTTCTCGACGTCCTCGCCGACATAACCCGCCTCGGTGAGGGTCGTCGCGTCGGCCATGGTGAACGGGACGTCCAGAATGCGCGCCAGCGTCTGCGCCAGCAGCGTCTTGCCGGAGCCGGTCGGGCCGCACAGGAGGATGTTGGACTTCGCCAGCTCGACGTCGTTGTGCTTCGTCGCGTGATTGAGCCGCTTGTAGTGGTTGTGGACGGCGACCGACAGGACGCGCTTGGCGTAGTCCTGCCCGATCACATAGTCGTCCAGAACCTTGCGGATCTCCTTGGGCGTCGGCACCCCGTCCTTGGCCTGGACGAGCTTGGTCTTGGACTCCTCACGGATGATGTCCATGCAGAGTTCGACGCACTCGTCGCAGATGAAGACGGTCGGCCCGGCGATGAGCTTGCGGACCTCATGCTGGCTCTTGCCGCAGAACGAGCAATAGAGCGTGCTCTTGCCGTCGCCTCCGGACTTTGCGTTTCCTGCAGCCATCACCAGCCTCCGCTTCTCACCACGCCCCGCCGGACCAAGCCGGCGAGCCGCCGCTCATATGATACCGATGCTCCGGTGAACAAACGGTAGCGCCATGATCTTCGCCCGTGCGCGCCGGAATGGCGCGCTCAGGGCCTTGCTCCGCCCGGGATGCAAACACGATGCCTCCCGGCGATCAACCGTCGAATTCGCGGCCGCCGGTCACACCTTTGCGGGCGGAGCGGGGTCCTCGGCGCGCTTCTCGACCACCTTGTCGATGAGGCCGAAATCACGGGCCGCCTCGGCGGACATGAAGTTGTCGCGCTCAAGGGCGTCCTCGACCTCTTTGTAACTCCGGCCGGTGTGATGGACATAAATCTCGTTGAGGCGCCGCTTGGTCTGCTCGAATTCCTTGGCGTAGATCATGATGTCCGTGACCTTCCCCTGATAACCGGCGGAAGGCTGGTGGACCATGATCCGGGAGTTCGGGAGCGCGAATCGCTGCCCCTTCGCCCCGGCCGTCAGCAGAAGCGAACCCATCGATGCGGCCATTCCAAGGCACATGGTGGTGATCGGCGGCTTGATGAACTGCATCGTGTCGTAGATCGACAGGCCCGCCGTGACGGAACCGCCCGGCGAGTTGATGTACATCGAGATTTCCTTCTTCGGATTCTCGGCCTCCAGGAACAGGAGCTGCGCCACCATCAGGGACGCCATCCCGTCCTCGACCTGTCCGGTGAGGAAAATGATCCGCTCGCGCAGAAGGCGCGAATAGATGTCGAAAGACCGCTCGCCGCGGTTGGATTGCTCGACCACCACCGGGACGAGGTAGTTGTTATAGATGTCGACAGGGTCCTTCATGGGGCTCTCTTCGGTGCGCGGGATCGCGCGTCACGGGCGGGAATCGTCTCCAACGGTATTATAACCGCCGCCGGACCCGGCAACGCAAAACCTCACGCCGATCCGCCCAGCCTCTCCATGTGGTGAACGAAAAGCGTCAGCGGAAGAGGGCCCGGACGGCGATCGACGCCGGTCCGGCGAGGCGGCGGCTTTGCGCCGCCGCGCCCGGGTCAGCCTTTCAGCGCCTTGCCAAGCTCGGCGGACTCCTCGTCCGCCAGAAGCTCGTCCCTGCTCACCGTCTTGTCCGTCACCTTCGCGCCGGCGAGGATGTGATCGATGACCTTCTCCTCGAAGATGGGCGCGCGCAGCTCGGCCAGCGCCTGCGGGTTCTTGCGGTAAAACTCCCACACCGCCTTCTCCTGGCCGGGGAACTGTCGCGCCCGTTCGACCAGCGCCTTGGAGACCTCGTCGTCCGTGATCTGGACCTTGGCGTCGTCTCCGATCCTGGCGAGAACCAGGCCGAGGCGCACGCGCCGCTCGGCGATCTTGCGATAGTCGGCCTTCTGCTCGTCCTCCGTCGTGTTTTCGTCGGCGAAGGTGCGGCCGGACGCTTTCATGTCCTGCTCTATCTGCCCCCAGACGTTGGAGAATTCCTGCTCGACCAGGGTCGGCGGCAGCTCGAACGAATATTGCCCGTCGAGCGCGTCGAGCAGCCGGCGCTTGGTCTTGGCGCGGGCGACAACGAGCAGTTCGCGGGAGAGATTGTCCTTGATCGCCTGCTTGAGCTGATCGAGCGACTCCATGCCGAACGCCTTAGCGAGTTCGTCGTCGATGACGAGTTCGCCGGGGGCTTCGACCTCCTTCACGGTGACGTCGAAGGACGCCTCTTTCCCCGCTAGGTCGGCTTTCTGATAGGCTTCCGGGAAGGTCGCCTTGACGATCCGGCTTTCGCCCTTCTTGGCGCCCAGCAGGCCGTCCTCGAAGCCCGGAATGAACTGGCCGCCGCCGATGACGAGCGGCATGTTCTCGCCCTTCCCGCCCTCGAACTCGACGCCGTCGATCGAGCCGACGAAATCGATGGTGACGCGATCGTCCTTCTCGGCCGCCGCGCCCTCCGCCTTCGGGGAATAGGGGCGATTCTGCTTGGCGAGATTCTGGAGCTGCTCGTCGACCTCCTCCTGCGGCGGCTCGGCGCTCTCTCGCACGATCTCCAGACCGGAGAAGTCCGCCACCTCGAACTGCGGCAGGACCTCCACCGCGACGCCATAGGTCAAGTCGCCCTTGCCCTCGATCACCTTCTCGATTTCGTCCTGGCTCTCGGGGAAATCGATCTTGGGGTCCATCGCGAGCCGCAGTCCGCGCTCTTCGACGATCGCCTTGTTGGCGTCGACGACCGCGTTATTGACCACGTCGGCCATCACCGAGCGGCCGTACAGGCGGCGCAGATGCGCGACAGGCACCTTGCCGGGCCGGAAGCCGTTGATGCGCGCCTTGCCCTGAAGAGCGTTCAACTCCTCATCGACGCGCTTGGCGAGCGCGGCCGCCTCCAGCGTCACCTTGAATTCGCGCTTCAGGCCCTCGGAAAGGGTCTCGGTCACCTGCATGATCGTCTAACCTTCAGAAAAATCGCGTCGGAACCCGGTCCTGGTGCGGGCGGAGGGACTCGAACCCCCACGACTTTCGCCACTGGAACCTAAACCCAGCGCGTCTACCAGTTCCGCCACGCCCGCGTCAGAGCCGAAACCCCGCGGGGTCGGCGCGCTCATAGCACAGGAAAATGTGCTTGCACGCGAAAAATAGACGATGCGGCGGGACGGGAGAGCGGCGGCGCTCTGCGTTCCGGGGGCTTTCGGCAGACGCCCTCGTCCCATCGATGCTATGCGGGGATGCCCAAGTCCTCGAGTCAGCATGATCCTTCCGTCCCGCCGTCGCATCATGGCCGCCGCCCTTCTCGCCCCGGCCGGCGTCCGGGCGCAGCAGCCTCCACAGGCCGCCTCCCCGCTTTCCAAGCCCATTCTGATCGAAGCGCGGGCCGCGGACATTAGGCTGCGGGCCGAACCGAAGCCCCTCACCGCCGCGCTCACCTACAATGGCGCCAGTCCGGGGCCGACATTTCGGGTGAAACAGGGCGAACAGGCGGTCATCCGCCTTACCAATAAGCTTCAGGAAGAGACGTCAATCCATTGGTACGGCATGAATATCGGCAACAAGGCGGATGGCGTCGCCGGGCTTACGGAAGCCGCTTTGCCGGCCGGCGCCAGCCGGGATGTGACATTCGCCGCGCGGGACGCCGGCGCTTATCTCTATCAGCCCTGCGTGCCCGGCCGGACCGCCGACCAGATCGAGCGCGGCCTTTATGGCGCTTTGATCGTCGAGGAGCGGCAGCCGCCGGAGGCCGATCTGGATGTGGCGGTCGTGATCGACGACTGGCGGCTGGACGACCAGAGCGCGTATGTTCCGGCGGGCGCATCGCAGCCGGGAGACCTTCCCAGGCTCGGCAACGTGCTGACCGTCAACGGCTCCGCCAAGGCGGCCGAGGCGACCGTCCCGACCGGAGGACGCGCGCGCCTGCGCCTCTTCAACGCCTGCGGAGCGCGCATCCTCACCATCCGCTTCGCCGGCGTTCCGGCGACGATCGTGGCGATGGACGGCCAACCCTCGTCAAGCGCGTTCCAGCCCAAGGGCGCGGGCGCGATCATGACGCCCGGAGGCCGCATCGAGCTGATGATCGACCTCCCCGGCGAGCCCGGCCAGCAATTTTCCGTCCTCGCCGAGCTCTCGGCCGAGGTTTCCGTTCCGCTCGTGATCTTGAAAAGCGATGGGCCGCGCCGCGCCGCGCTGCCGCCGATCGCGCCGCTGCCGCCGAATCCCCTGCCCGACAGACTTGATCTGGCCCGCGCCCAGCGTGTCGACCTGACGATCGAGGGAGGCCCGCAAAGCGGCGGCAAACCGGCGCCATGGACGCTCAACCGTCGCACAGGACCCGTTTTCGCCGGCGATCCGTTCTTCCGCGCGAAACGCGGCGCGACGGTCGTGCTGTCCTTTCACAACAAGACGACGATCCCGCAGGCGATGCGGCTGCACGGCCACCATGGCAGGCTGCTGTTCGCGTTCGACGACGGCTACGACCCGTTCTGGATCGACACGACGCTCGTCCAGCAGGGCCGGACCGCGCGCCTCGCCTTCGTCGCCGACAATCCCGGCAAGTGGGCGCTGCGCAGCGCGATGGCCGAGCTGTTCGACGCCGGTCTCGGCGGCTGGTTCGAGGTCGCCTAGATTATGGCTGCTTCGGACAGCCGAACGGCATGAAGGTGCCGCCGGTGCTGCTCACGGCCTGCGCCACGATGATGTTGGCGACCCGCAGTTCCTCGGGGGAGCGCGGGCAGACATTGCGCTCGCCGGCGCAGCTCGCCTCGACGAACGCGGCGTTGCGCCCGATGAACTCGTCGCTCAGGCCCTTGCGGCCGACCCGCGCGACCACGGCGTCGAACGCCTTCCTGTAGGCGTCGCACTTGACCTGTTGCGACGGTTGGGAGGCGGGAGCGGCGTCTTCATCAGCCTCCTTGGGTGCGGAAGCGTCTTGCTGCGGCTGCTGAGTCTGCGCCGGCGGCGTCGCGGGTTGCGCCTGCGGCTTGGCGGGCTGCGCGGGCCTCTGCGCGCGGGGCGGCTGCGGCGGCGTCTGGTTTTGAGCGAAGGCCGGCGCGGCGGCGGCGAGAGCGAGCGCCCACGCGCAGATCGCAAGCGAGGAAAAGGCCGTCCGCATCATGGCTCCGCTCCGGTCGAGAGAATTTGATCCCCGATCCTGATGGCCAAACCATGTCCGCGTCGCCGCTGCTCAAAGCGCGGCGGCGACGCGTCCGATCTCGTCCGGAAGATCGTCGGCGATCAATCCCGCGCCGAGCCGCCGCGCCGCCTCGCCGTGAATCCAGACCGCAGCGCACGCCGCCTCGAAGCCCGGCGCGCCGCGGGCGAGCAGCGCGCCGACCGTTCCGGCCAGCACGTCGCCGGAGCCCGCGGTGGCGAGCCAGGGCGGCGCATTCTCGTTGATCGCGGCGCGGCCGTCTGGCGCGGCGATGACCGTATCAGCGCCCTTCAACACCACCACCGCCCCGGTCAGGGCGGCGGCGGCGGCGGCGCGATCCGTTTTTGAGCGTTCGATTCCATTCTGATCTTTATCAAACAGCCCTCGGAAAAGTCGAAGGAACTCCCCTTCATGCGGGGTCAGGACCACGGGTTTTCGGCCGGCGGCCGGCGCAATGGAGTCGATCTTGTCCGACAGGAGCGTCAGGGCGTCGGCGTCCAGAACGCATGCGGCGCCCGAAGCCAGAGCGACGTCCGCCTTGCGGCGCGCGCCTTGATCAAGACCCAGCGCCGGCCCCAGGACCACGGCGTTGCGGCGAGGATCGGCGAGCAAGGCCCGAAGCTCAGCCGCATCGGACGCGCGGCGAAGCATCAGCGCATCAGGTCCCCGCGCCGCGTGAGCGGCGAGCGCCTCCTCGGGCGCCGCGATCGTCACCAGCCCCGCCCCCGCCCGAAGGCCGGCGCGCGCCGACAGTCTCGGCGCGCCGACGCCCTCGATTCCGCCTGCGACAACCAGCAGGTGGCCGCGCGCGTATTTGTGCGCATCGATTCCCGGCGACGGCAGGGCCGCCCGCCAAAGCGCCGGCGCGTTGGCGAAAAGAGCCGGAGATGCGGCGTCGACCACCGCGTCGCTGATCCCGATGTCGGCGACCGTCACGGTCCCGCACAACGCGCGGCCCGGCAGCAGCAGGTGCCCCGGCTTGCGCCGGACGAACGTGACTGTTTCGGCGGCCCGGATCGCGACGCCGCGGATCGCTCCGCTGTCGCCGCTCACGCCGGACGGAAGGTCGACCGCCAGGACCGGCCGGCCGCTCGCATTGATCCGTTCGACCAGCATCCGCGCCTCGCCGTCGAGATCGCGGGACAGGCCGGCGCCGAACAGGGCGTCGATCACCAGATCGGCGGAGTCATGCGTCACGCTGGCGGCGGCGGCGATCGGCCCCGTCCAACTCTCGCGGGCGGCGCGCGCGTCGCCCTTGATGTCCGCCGCGTCGCCCAGGAGGCCGAGGGAGATGGAGAAGCCCTCCTCCCGCAGAAGCCGCGCGGCGACAAACCCGTCGCCGCCATTCGCGCCCGGGCCGCAGAACACCGCGATGCGGCCGCCAGCCGGAGCGATGGCGGCCACCCTTGCGGCCACAGCGCTTCCGGCCCGCTCCATCAAAGCGGCGCCGGTCGTTCCCGCCGCGATCGCGGCCCGATCGGCCTCATACATGGCGGCGACCGAGAGCAGCCGCAGGGCGGTCTCAGCCTCATCGGAGCGCGTCGCCTTCATATTGGGCATTCTGCACACAATTTGTTCAACGTAGGTTTTTCTCCTGCCTAACCGCGCGTCAACGACAAGAGCATTGCCAATGGGCGGCCGGCGTGGCTGATGCTATCACGACGCGCCTGTAGCCGGCCGCTGCGGCGTCTGCGGAGACCAGAATGAAGAAGATCGAAGCGATCATCAAACCCTTCAAGCTCGACGAGGTGAAGGAAGCGCTTCAGGAGGTCGGCCTTCAGGGGATCACCGTCATCGAGGCGAAGGGCTTCGGCCGGCAGAAAGGCCACACCGAGCTTTATCGCGGCGCGGAGTACGTCGTCGACTTCCTGCCCAAGGTGAAGCTCGAAATCGTGCTCGCCGACGAGATGGTCGAACGCGCGGTCGAGGCGATCCGCACCAGCGCGCAGACGGGCCGCATCGGCGATGGCAAGATTTTTGTATCGCGCATCGACGAAGCGATCCGCATCAGGACCGGCGAAACCGGAAACGACGCGATCTGACCGCTCGCGTCCCGGTTCCCTCTTTTTTCAACCGCCTTCCAACAGGGGCTATCTATGAAAACGGCCAATGACGTCCTGAAGAAACTCAAGGACGATGACGTCAAGTATGTTGATTTCCGCTTCACCGATCCGCGCGGCAAGTGGCAGCACATGACTTATGACGTGACCATGGTCGACGACAGCATGTTCACGGACGGCATCATGTTCGACGGCTCCTCGATCGCCGGCTGGAAAGCGATCAACGAGTCCGACATGGTTCTGATGCCCGACGCCGCCTCGGCCACGATGGACCCATTCTTCGCGGCCTCCACGATGGTCATCAACTGCGACATCCATGAGCCGTCGACGGGGCAGCCCTACAGCCGCGATCCGCGCGGCATCGCCAAGGCGGCCGAGGCCTATGTGAAGTCCACCGGCGTGGGCGATACCGTCTATGTCGGGCCCGAGGCGGAGTTCTTCGTCTTCGACGACGTGAAATTCGCCGCCGACATGTACAACACCGGCTTCAAGCTCGACCATTCCGAGCTGCCGACCAACGGCATGACCGACTACGAAGGCGGCAATATGGGCCACCGCATCCAGGTCAAGGCCGGCTACTTTCCGGTGCCGCCGCTCGATTCGGCGCAGGACATGCGCGGCGAGATGCTCGCGGCCATGGGCTCCATGGGCGTCACGGTCGAGAAACATCACCATGAGGTCGCGTCCGCCCAGCACGAGCTCGGCATGAAGTTCGACACGCTGGTGAAGATGGCCGACCAGATGCAGATCTATAAGTACTGCATCCACAACGTCGCGCAGAGCTACGGCAAGACCGCGACCTTCATGCCGAAGCCGGTCTATGGCGACAACGGCTCGGGCATGCACTGCCACTTCTCGATCTGGAAGGGCGGCAAGCCGCAGTTCGCCGGCAACAAGTACGCCGACCTGTCGCAGGAGTGCCTGTGGTTCATCGGAGGCGTGATCAAGAACGCCAAGGCGGTGAACGCCTTCACCAACCCGTCGACGAACTCCTACAAGCGTCTGGTCCCGGGCTTCGAGGCGCCCGTGCTGCTCGCCTATTCGGCGCGCAACCGCTCGGCGTCGTGCCGCATTCCGTGGACGACGAATCCGAAGGCCAAGCGCGTCGAGGTCCGCTTCCCCGATCCGATGGCCAACCCCTATCTCGGCTTCGCGGCGCTGCTGATGGCGGGCATGGACGGCATCGTCAACAAGATCGATCCCGGCCCGGCGATGGACAAGGATCTCTACGATCTGCCGCCGAAGGAGCTGAAGAAGATCCCGACGGTCTGCGGCAGCCTGCGCGAAGCGCTCCAGTCACTCGACAAGAACCGCGGCTTCCTCAAGGCCGGTGGCGTGTTCAACGACGACTTCATCGACAGCTACATCGAGCTGAAGATGAACGAGGTGATCAAGTTCGAGCACACCCCGCATCCGGTCGAATACGTGATGTATTATTCGGCCTGATCGGTCGAACATTGCTTTCATTAAAGGGCGCCGCACGGCGCCCTTTTTTTCGCGCGACGCCTGCTTCAGATTGTGCGCAACTCGGGCCGTCATGCGCGGACTTGTTCCGCGCATCCACGTCTTGTCTCTCCAAAGACGTGGATGGCCGGGACAAGCCCGTCCATGACGAAGCCTTGAACCATCGTAGTCGGAAAAGAACCTCTCGCCGCCAGCCGTTACGATTCGTTAATTCACGGTAACCACTGTGGAGACGGAACATCGACGCGGATTCGGAACGTCATGACAAGATTGCGGGTTGCGGTTCTCTTCGGCGGCCGTTCGGCGGAGCATGACGTTTCGATTCTTTCTGCGCGCAATGTCGTGAAGGGGCTCGACCCCGCGAAATACGACATCGTTCCGATTTTCATCACGCGAGATGGACGGTGGCGCCTGATCGAGCTTGAAAACGGCGTTCTGCCAGAGGCTTTTCCGGAGCATGGCGCCGAGGTCTGCCTCATGCCCGGAGGGCGCGGACGCCTTCTCGCTTTCGACGAAGAGAGCGGCGCGCGCTCCCTCGCCGTCATCGGAATTCTCTTTCCCGTCCTGCACGGCATGGATGGCGAGGACGGCTCCGTGCAGGGGCTTGCGGCCGTCGCCGGCGTCCCCCTCGCCGGCTGCGGTCTGCTCGGATCGGCGACGGCGATCGACAAGGACATGGCGAAGCGCCTGTTGCGGGAAGCCGGCCTGCCGGTGGCGCGCTCGCTCACGCTTCATCGCGGCGAGACGGTCTCGTTCAAGGACGCCGCCGCCCGGCTTGGCTCGCCCGTCTTCGTCAAGCCGGCGCGACAGGGATCGTCGGTCGGGGTCAGCAAGGCGGCGACGGCCGGGGAGTTCCCCGCTGCGGTCGAGGAAGCCTTCAGGCATGACGCGAAAATCCTGATCGAGGAATTCGTCCAGGGGCGCGAGATCGAGTGCAGCGTGCTCGAACGCGCCGACGGCTCGCTCTTCGTGTCGCTCCCTGGAGAGATAGCTGCCGCCGAGAGCCACGGCTTCTACAGCTACGACGCCAAATATATCGATCCGGACGGGGCGGTTCTCAGCATACCCGCGCAGCTTTCCGACGACGCGACGCAGCGCGTCAGGGCTTTGGCGGAGAAAGCGTTCCGGGCGCTGGGATGCGACAGCGTCGCGCGCGTCGATTTCTTCGCGCGGCCTGATGCCAGTTTCGTGGTCAATGAGATCAACACGATCCCGGGCTTCACCGACATCAGCATGTACGCCAAGGCGCTGGCCGCGAGCGGCGTCGCCTATCGCGATGTGCTCGACGACATCATCGCCTACGGGCTTGAACGCGCGCGGCGACAAAGCGCCTGAACGCCCCCGCTATTCTCCAATTTTCCGACGGGAATAATGTGGCCGATCGGCGCCACTCGCGTCGCCATCGTCCGAAAACGCGCGATGGCGGTTTTGTGGCGGCCGGCGCGCTGTATCATGGCGCCGAGAATCCTTGCTGCGGCGGCTGGCGGCGGGGAGCGGAGACCTGATCGATGTCCATGGCGCGCTTGACCCGTTCCGGCCTTCTCATCGGCCTGGCCGCTGCCGGCCTGGCCGGCTCCGCCTCGGCCCAGACCGGCATTGGGTCCGCGACCACCGTGGAGCGCGAGGTGTCGGGGATCCTGTCCGGCCGGACGCGCGCCGTCGGGACGGGCGACAGCGTCTTCTCCAATGAAACCATCCGGACCGCCAACGAAAGCGCCGCCCGGCTTCGTTTCCTCGACGATACGAACATCGCCATCGGCCCCTCGGCTTCGGTGACGCTTGACCGTTTCGTCTATAACCCCGACGGGAACGCCCGTTCGGCCGCCGTCCGCGTCGGTCAGGGCGCCATGCGGTGGGTCAGCGGCGCGTCCGATTCGCGGGCCTACAGCATCCGCACGCCCCATGTGGTCATCGGCGTGCGCGGAACCTCCTTCGACCTGCTGGTGGAGCGAAGCCAGACGACAGTGACGCTCAATCAGGGCGTCATCACCGTCTGCGCAGTCGCGGCGCCGCGCAATTGCGTGACGCTGAACGCGCCCGGCCAGACCGTCACGGCGACCTCGCGCCGGATCGACGGCGTCCGCCCCATCGGCCCCGCGCCGACCGATTTCGCCGACCGCTGCCTCCGGCCGATCGACCGGCAGGCCTGCACGATGACCGCGCGCGCCGACGTGATCGAACCCCGGCTGGCGCAGCCTGCGATGGATGCGCCCTTGTGGAACGGCTTCTACTTCGGCGTCCATGGCGGCGGCGGCCGCCAGAGCTCGACCGTCACGGTGGCGGGAACACCTTCAGTTGAAGAGTCGATCGGCTTCCGCAATGTCGCGCGCTCGCTTGACGTGTCGGGCGGCGGCGATGTCGGCGTGTGGGGCGCGCAGGCCGGCTACAATCTCCAGGTCGGCCAATTCGTGCTCGGCGTCGAGACGGACATCGCCTACACGCGCCTCGGCGGACGCAGCCAGTATGTGGCGACCATTCCGTTCTTCGGCATCAATCCCACCACGACCGCTGAACAGAAGCTGACCTTTCTCGGCACGGCGCGGGGGCGCGCCGGCGTCGCCTTCGACCGTTTCATGATCTTTGGAACCGCGGGATTCTCCTATGGCGGGGTCGAGACGACGGGCTCGATCATCCCGGTTCCGAT
>MKVY01000038.1:450184-455193 GCA_001899525.1 Rhizobiales bacterium 65-9 | reverse complement strand
TCGCAGACCCGCTTCGGCTGGGCGCTCGGCGGCGGCGTGGAATACCGGCTGTTCGCCAACGTCTCTCTCAAGGCGGACTATCTGCACTATGATCTCGGGCGGCAGTCGATCGTCCTGCCCGAAGTCACCGGCGTCGCGGCCGGCGAGTTCGCGACGATGAGCGCCCGCGCGAAGGGCGATGTCGTGCGCGTCGGCGTGAACTACCAGTTCTGAAGCATCTCAACGCCGGCCCGCGCTGGAGGCGATCATGGCTCGCCCCGCTCGCGCAGCTTCTCGCCCAGCTCCGCCATCGCGCCCTCAACAGGGTGGAACGAGAACTTCACCACATGATCGCCGGCCGGCGTCTGGACCGCGCGGAAAAGCACGTTCGCCTTCAGGATCGGCGCGGGTTCGCCGTCGATGGTCGCCGTCCACCAGGGATGCCACACGTCGTTGAGGATGACGAAACCGGGCTGCTCCGCCTTCACGGCGATCTCGATCTCGGTGTTCTCATAGCGCGAGATGGCGATCTGCGCCGGCGCGGGCTGTTCCGGAAACATCACGCTGGCGAATTCATTCCAGTCTGCGCTGGCGACATGCGGCGATGAAGCGGGCGCCGGAATGTACGGATGAACGGTCGCGGGATCGCGCTCCAGCAGAACCGTCCGCCCGGGATCGAAATCAGGCCAGCGGCCCGTCGTGGCGATCGAGTCAAAATCGGCGAGGCGCCAGTCGCTCGCGAACATCACGCGCGGCCGCGCGCGGGGATTTTCATAGATGTAGCCGTCCCTGGTCCGCTTGATGAATGTCAGGTCGCCCGGCCGGAAATGCGTATCGACCGTCTCGATCGGGACGCTCGACACGACGTATCGCAGGCCCAGCAGGTTCGCGAGGCGGCAATTGTAGCGCGGGAAAATGGGCGTGAACTGCTTCTGGTCCGGCCCGGCGATCGTGTCGCCGGCTCCAACCGCGCTGCTGAATTCGCCAAGCCGCAGCGGGTTGTATCCCAGCGTATGATCGAAGCCGTGCACGAGCCCGGCGTTCGGCCATGCGAAGCCAAGGCCGACAAGCTCGACCCGGTCTCGGCGCGCAGACGCGCCGCGCTCCTTCAGGTGATCCTTCAGAAACGCGATCGTCTCGTTCTTCGTATTGGGATCGAGAATGTCGTAGGCCGAAGGCGGAAGCGCCGTCGACTCATTCGGCCCGTTGTTCACGCGCAGATCGGCCGCGAGCAGCGCGGCGGGAAGCGCCACGGCGATCGCGATGGATCGGCGGTGAAGCCGCGGCAGCAGCAGCAGCGCCGCCGCGCCGGCCGCCACCCAGAGCGACGACCAGAGGATCGGCCGCCATGCGACATCGAAGCGATGGACATGCGCGGCGATGAGCCCGGCGGCGAGCATGCCGGCGCAGGCCATCCAGCCGGCGACGGCGGCGGCGATCCAGTCGCTGCGCTTCGGTCCCTCCGCCACGAAGCGGTGGACGCAGTAGCCGGCGACGATCGCGAGCAGCGCGCCGATCAGGAACGTCGCGTCGGCTGGGCGGCGGAACACGTCGACGCCGGGGACATGCTCGAACATCCAGCCGAAGATCGGCGTGTACCAGCCGAGCGCATAGAAGATCATGACGACTGCGGCGATCGTGAACAGGCGCATCGGGCGCTCGAAAGCATAGCCGCGCGCGACGCCCAGCATCAGAATGGCGAACAGCGGCAGCGCGCCGAAATACATCTGGCCCATGTTCTGCGAGAGCGACAATTCGCCGGGACTCCAGACCGCGCTCGACGGCCCCCAGTAGTCGACCGCCGGATCCTTCGCGCCGAACAGGTCGCCGACCAGCATCGTGAGAAGCGCGGCGGGATGCAGGGAACCGTGCCCGGCGTCGGCGAACGAAAAAGCCGGCCGGTTGGATTCCGTGGCGAAGAAATAAGTGAACAGAAGAGGCAGCGCGAGCATGAGCGCTGCAGGGGCGGCGGCGGCGAGAAGCGGCCGCAGCGCGCGCGTCAGGCGCGGCCACGCGCCCTGCCCTGCGATGTGATCGGTGACGAGTCCGACCAGCACGAAGGCGCCGAGGAAGGAAACCTGATCGGGCTTCACCAGCATCAGCCCGGCCGAGACGCCGGCCAGAGCGCCCCACAGCCATGAACTGCGATCGAGGGCGCGCCAGAGCAGCCACAGGGTGACCGCGAAGAACGCGTAGGAATCGATCTGGCCGATATGCTGAATCCGCCAGGCCGCCGATGCTCCGAACGCGAAAGCGATCGCTGAGACGACCGCCCCGACGGCGTTCCAGCCCCTGTCGCGAAAGAAACCGATGAGCGCCAGTCCGCCGATGGCGAGGGTGAAAAACACGCTCGCATCGACAAGGCGGAAACTCGGGGCCGCATCGAACAAGGCCAGCAGCAGCGAGGGGGAAAAAATCAGCGACTGCGGATCAGCGATCTGCGGCGAGCCCGCGAATGCGTTCGGATTCCAGAACGGCGACTGGCCGCTGTGCAGCGCGCGGGCGAGAAACTGCATCTGCGCCTGGAAATGCGCCTTCGCGTCGTAGGGAATCGTGACGGCGCCGGTCAGCCATGGCGCGGACAGCAACGCCCACGCGACGACAAAACTCGCGCACGCGGCCAGATAACCGCGCGTCGATCTCAGCGGCATGAAAGGACCCCGGACCCTTCCGGTTCGTCGGCGACCGGATGATCGGGATTAGAAACCCGGCGCTGAACCGGAACTGAATGGCGGGTTCCGTCGCGGCCGCGACAACTCGCCGCGCGACGACGTCTTATCGGATCGTGAGAACAGCCGCGGCGAAACAAAAGAATGCGAACCCGGCCCCGGCGATGCGCCAGCGCCATCCAACCGTGTCCTGCGCGACAGGAGCGATCGGGTCGTCGCGGTCTTCCGCCTCTGCGTAAGCCTGCCAGGACGGCTCTCCGCCCGCGTCCGTCACATAGGTCGACGACATCGGCGACTCTCCTGTTCACAGGATCGCAAACCTAGGCCGCGATGGTTGACGATAGGTTTCCGCGCAACGGATACGCCTTGTGCGCGGCCGTTGTCGTTCCGTTCCATGCGGGCCGGGCGCGTGCCATCCTCCCTCCCCGATTCGGTAGGGATCCTCATGGCGCGCAAGCATGACGCCGCAGCCGACCTGTTCGGCGGCCTGGCGAAAGACCATATGGAGCCCAATCCGCATCAGGCGGCGTCCACGGGCGAGGCGCGGGCGAAGGCCGAGGCGGAGCTTGCGCGCGCCCGCAAAGCGGCCGAAGAGGCCCGCAAGAGCGCGGCCTCGATCGATACCCAAGAAGGAAAGATGGCAGTCAAGAATGTCCGCCACAGCGGCGACCGGCCCTCCACCGGGACGCCGGGCGAAGCCGGCTACACCGCCGCGTCCATCGAGGTCCTGGAGGGGCTGGAGCCGGTCAGGCGCCGCCCCGGCATGTATATCGGCGGCACCGACGAGAAGGCGCTGCACCACCTTTTCGCCGAGGTGATCGACAATTCGATGGACGAGGCGGTCGCGGGCCACGCGACCTTCATCGAGGTTGAACTCGGGGAAGACGGCTTCCTGACGGTCACCGACAACGGCCGCGGCATTCCCGTCGATCCGCACCCGAAGTTTCCCGGCAAATCGGCGCTCGAAGTGATCATGTGCACGCTGCACGCGGGCGGAAAATTCGACTCCAAGGTCTATGAGACGTCCGGCGGCCTGCACGGGGTCGGCGTGTCGGTGGTGAACGCGCTGTCGGAGCTGCTCGAAGTGGAGGTCGCGCGCGGGCGCAAGCTCTACAAGCAGGTTTTTTCCCGCGGCGTTCCGCAGGGCAAGCTCAAGGATCTCGGAGAAGTTCACAATCGACGCGGAACCAGAATCCGCTTCAAGCCCGATCCGCAGATCTTCGGCGACAAGCTGCACTTCGACCCGCGCCGCCTTTTCAAGATGGCCCGGTCCAAGGCCTATCTTTTCGGCGGCGTCGAAATCCGCTGGAGGACGACGCCGGCCATCGTCGCTCCCTATGAGGGATTGCCGGCGGAGGCGACATTCCGGTTTCCCGGCGGCCTCAAGGATTATCTCGCCCGCGAGATCGAGGGAAAAGACCTCGTCGCGGACAATATCTTCTCGGGCAAGATCGAGCGGCCGGGCGGCGGCCATGGCAGTCTCGAATGGGCCGTGGCGTGGCTCGCCGGCGACGACGGTTTCGTGTCGTCCTACTGCAACACGATTCCGACGCCGGAAGGCGGAACGCATGAATCTGGATTGCGCGTCGCGCTGCTGCGCGGCCTGAAGGATCACGCCGAGCGCATCGGCCAGTCGAAGCGCGTCGCGTCGATGACGACCGACGATGTGATGGTGTGCGCGGCCGGTATGCTCTCGGTCTTCATCCGCGAGCCCGAATTCGTCGGCCAGACCAAGGACAAGCTCGCGACCGTCGAAGCGTCGCGGATCGTCGAGACGGCGGTGCGCGACTCCTTCGATCACTGGCTCGCGGCCGCGCCGCAGCAGGCGTCGAAACTGCTCGACTTCTCCATCGAACGTTGTGACGAGCGGCTGCGCCGCCGCGCCGAGAAAGAGGTCGCGCGCAAGAGCGCGGTGAAGAAGCTGCGTCTTCCCGGCAAGCTCGCCGATTGCACGAACGCCGGTCAGGAAGGCTCCGAGCTTTTCATCGTTGAGGGCGATTCCGCCGGCGGCTCGGCCAAGCAGGCGCGCGACCGCGCCACGCAGGCCGTGCTCCCCCTTCGCGGCAAGATTCTGAATGTGGCGAATGCGACGCGCGACAAGCTCGCCGCCAACCAGCAGCTCGCCGATCTGCAGCAGGCGCTCGGCTGCGGCGCAGGCTCGGGCTATCGCGACGACGATCTGCGCTATGAGAAAGTGATCGTGATGACCGACGCCGATGTCGACGGCGCGCATATCGCATCGCTGCTCATCACCTATTTCTACCGCCAGATGCCGAAGCTGATCGACCACGGCCATCTCTATCTCGCGGCCCCTCCCCTCTACCGCCTGTCGCATGGCGGTTCGACAGCCTACGCCCGCGA
>MKVY01000038.1:437432-450175 GCA_001899525.1 Rhizobiales bacterium 65-9 | reverse complement strand
ATGATGCCGGCGCAGCTCAAGGAAACGACGATGGACCCGCGCAAGCGCACCCTGCTGCGCGTCGCCATCCTTCCCGACGAGCGCGCGGAAACCGGCGACATGGTGGAGCGGCTGATGGGCGCGAAGCCGGAGGCGCGCTTCGCCTTCATCCAGGAGCGCGCGGCGTTCGCGCAGGACGAGATGCTCGACATCTGACGCGCGTTTCCGGATGCGCGCAGCAGCCGGACACGACGACTGACGGAAAAATGGCGCGGAAGCAGGCTGATGCGGCGCCTGCCTCCGCGCCTGTCGCCTCGAGAGCGAAACCTATCGCCAGCGCCGCGCGCGGCGCCGGTCTGCGAGCTCATCGACGCGGGCCTGCTGCTGCGCGTCGCGCGCAGGAGCCGAGTTGTCCGGCATTGGCGGCGCTCCGCTGATCTCTCCGAAACTGTCCGGCGCGGCCGGATGAAAGTCGAATGAATCTTTCTTCATGCGACGCGCTCCGGTCGCGGAAGAATGCGTCAACGGAGCGTTTACCATGCCGCTGCGATCGTCGCTCATTGCCGGGAGCGATTCGATGCTGCGCCGTCTCACCAATCGGTTCCTCGGAGGCGCGTCCGGCGAACTGTTCACGTTCACAGCGCGCGCGATCGCGATCACTTCGATCCTGTGCGCCGGGATCGCCTATTACGTCGCCGAGAAGGCCGAGACGGAGGGCCCGCGGATCGTCGCCCTCTTCGGCCTGGGAGGCGAGCAGCGCGCCACCGTCGGCGTCGACATGACCACGACAGGCTCGATCAGGGCGCCAAAGGTCACTCTCGATCCCTGCAACACGGCGGCGAATCGCTGACGCCGCAGTTCCTTCCGCCCGCTCAGCGCGACAGCCAGCGCTGCATTGCGTGATTGACTGCGAAAGGCTGTTCGAGCGGCGCCAGATGGCCGCAATCCGCGATCGTCGTCAGCTCGGAGCCTATGATCGCGGCCTGCAGGGCTTTCGCATTGCTCAGCGGCGTGACCTCGTCCTGCTTCCCAACGATGATCGCCGTCGGAATTCTGACGCGCGACAGAACGCCCCAGAAATTCATTCGGTTCATGATGGCGGTCTGCTCGGTCGCGAAGCGGCTGACGCCGGTCTCGTGGAGCATGCCAAGGACGATCGCCTCGAGCCGCGCGTCGTCCAGCCTCCTGGGATGAACCAGGCGCGGCCACAACGCCTTGTGGACGCTTTCCAGCGACTCCTCTTCGGCCATGCGGATGAGCTCCAGCCGCCGCTCGCGCTCCTCGTCCCTGTCGGCGCCGGCGCGGGTGCTGATGAGAGCGAGCCGACTCACCCGCTCCGGCGCGCGCCGCATGATCTCAAGCGCGATGTAGCCGCCCATGGAATGGCCGGCGAGCGCGAACCTCGGCGGCGCTTCGCCGAGAATCGCGCCGGCTTCCATGCGGATGTCGGGAAAGCGCCCGTGCCGGGCGACCATGCAGCGCGTAAAGCCGGAAAACGTCGAAACCTGGCTTTGGAAAGCCGCCGCGGTCTCGCCAAGTCCGGGGATCAGCAGAAGAGGATCGTAAGGCATATTGCGCAAACGTGATGGAGGTCCCGCGCCGACACTCTTGCTTTTTTGACGGAACCTCGTCAAAGACCATCCGCCAGCGGAATGCCGCTTGCATCGTTTGACCGTTCGGCGGGCCAGAGCCGGTCCGCACAATCGACGCCCGGAAGGCCGGGCGCGTCGCGGACCCTCAACGCAACCCGTCGGAGATTCAATGTCATTCAACGAACTCGGCCTCAGCGAACGCGTGCTGAAGGCTGTCGAAGGCGCAGGCTACACCCAGCCGACCCCGATCCAGGCCCAGGCCATTCCCCATGTCATGCAGCGGCGCGACGTTCTGGGCATCGCCCAGACCGGCACCGGCAAGACGGCGGCGTTCACGCTGCCCATGCTCTCCCTGCTGGAAAGCGGCCGGGCCCGCGCCCGCATGCCGCGAACCCTTATCCTGGAGCCGACCCGCGAACTCGCCGCCCAGGTCGAGGACAGCTTCACCAAATATGGCGTGAACCATAAGCTCAACGTCGCGCTGCTGATCGGCGGCGTGTCCTTCGGCGACCAGGACGCCAAGATCACCCGTGGCGTCGACGTGTTGATCGCGACGCCGGGCCGCCTGCTGGACCATTTCGAGCGCGGCAAGCTGCTGCTCACGGGCATCGAAATCCTCGTCATCGACGAGGCGGACCGCATGCTCGACATGGGCTTCATTCCCGACATCGAGCGCATCTGCAAGCTGGTGCCCTTCACCCGGCAAACGCTGTTCTTCTCCGCGACCATGCCGCCTGAAATCACGCGGCTGACCGAACAGTTCCTGCACAATCCGATCCGCGTGGAAGTGTCCCGCCCCGCCTCGACAGCTAATACGATCACTCAGAAACTTGTCGCATCCGGCGGAAAAGATTACGAAAAGCGAGAGGTTTTGCGAAGCCTCATCAAGAATGCGGAGAATCTCAAGAACGCGATCATCTTCTGCAACCGGAAGAAAGAGGTCGGGGTTCTCCATCGGTCCTTGCAGAAATACGGCTTCGACGCCGTCGCCCTGCATGGCGACATGGACCAGCACGCCCGGCTGGCCGCCCTCGATTCGTTTCGAAAGGGTGAGATGAATCTTCTGGTGGCGTCCGACGTCGCCGCCCGCGGCCTCGACATCCCGGACGTCAGCCACGTCTTCAATTATGACACGCCCCACCACGCCGAGGATTATGTTCACCGCATCGGCCGCACCGGCCGGGCCGGACGTCAGGGCGCCTCGATGACGCTGGTGACATCGAGCGACGACAAGTCGCTCGCCGCGATCGAGAAATTGATCGGCCAGAAAATCGAATGGATGACGCCGCCGCCGTCCGAGGCAAGCGCGCCTGAGCGCGCAAGGGATGACGGGCGCGGATCGGAAGACCGGAACTCGCGCCGCGGCTCGCGCCGGGAGCGGCCGGCCCGCGACAAGCGGGGCGCCCCGACAGTCGCCGCTCGCGTCTCCGCCACGCCGCCGCGCCCGGTTCGGATGGCCGAGGAGCCGGAGCGCCGTCGCGCGCCTGATAATGATCCGGGCGATCCGCGAGTCGTCGGTCTCGGGGATCATGTGCCGAGCTTTTTGCTGCGTTCGGTTGCGCGGCGAAACGCCTGATCGCGGCGCCTGCCCCTAGGCAAGGCGTTAGGACATCCTTACGAAAGTTGCGCTAGCTATGATTGCGTTTTAGGGGCGCGCGTCGCCGACGCGCAAATCGGAGGCGCATTTGAGTTTTGGCGGCTTAGAGGCGCCCGGTCTCACTGAGGCTCGAAAGGCGATTGAGCTCATTGCGCAATTTCATTCACCTGCCGATTCCCGCTCTTTCGCCGTTTGGCAGGCCTATGCGCGCGGCGCGGATTCCATCCTCTGTTCCGCAATCGACGGGCTGATCGCTAGGCGACAGGAAGTCGACCCGGACGATATCGATTTCCTGTACCGCACCTACGTCGCCAACAACGCTGCCGCCGACGCGCCCCAGCAACTCACAAACGCCCTCACCAAAGAGGTGCAGAGAATCCTGGAAGCGATCGAGCAGGTCACCGGCAGCGCGTCGCGCTACAGCCACTCGCTCAACCAGATGTCGACCCGCCTGGACGCCGATCTCGACGCCCTTTCCCTTCGGCAGATGGTTCGCCAGATGACCGAGATGACGCAGCAGACCATCGCCGAGAACGAGACGATGCGTCTCAACCTCAACGCCACGCGCGCCGAACTTGACGCGATGCGCGGCACGCTCGACGTCGTGCGCGCGCAATCCCTGACGGACGAACTGACCCAGCTCGCCAATCGCCGTCATTTCGATGCGACCATCGCCAACCTGTTCAAGGGCGTGCGCATGCGGAGTGAAAAGCTCGGCTTGCTGATGATGGACATCGATCATTTCAAGCGGTTCAACGATATGCACGGCCACCAGACCGGCGATCGGGTGCTGACGCTGGTCGCAGCCACCATCAGGAAGCATGTGCCAGCGGGCGCTGTCGCCGCGCGCTATGGCGGTGAGGAGTTCGCGATCCTCCTGCCCGAAATGGAGCTGTTTCAGATAACGCGCGTCGCCGAAGCGATTCGCGTGGAGCTGCGCGGGCGGGAACTGGTCAAGCGCTCGACGGGAGAGCGCCTCGGACGGATTACGGTGTCCGGCGGCATCGCCCTCGCCGGCCCCCGCGACACAACGCAATCATTGATCAATCGCGCCGACAAATGTCTTGGCGCATCCAAGGCTCTGGGCCGCGACAGAACGCTTACCGAAATCGATCTTCCGCCCTCCGCGCAGTTCAAGAACGCGAGCTAACGCGCCAGCGCGTCCATTTGGTCGGGAGCCGCCGGCGTGATGGCGACCGACTCGCCGCACCCGCAGGCGGATGTCTGGTTGGGGTTGTTGAACACGAAGCCCGACGAGAACTTGTCGACTTTCACGTCCATCTCGGTGCCAAGCAGGAAGAGAACGGCTTTCGGATCGATGAAGATCCTCACGCCCTTGTCTTCAAGAACGTCCTCCAAGGGCTTTGTTTCCTTGGCGTATTCCATTGTATAGGACATTCCGGCGCAGCCGCCGTTCTTGACCCCGACGCGGACGCCAAGCACCGGCTCGTCGGCGACGGCCATGATCTCCTTCACCCGGGCCGCAGCGGCCTCCGTCAGGGAGATCACCTGAATCTTGCGCAGTGGCGCGCCCATGTCCATCCTCCATCGCTTCGGGTTCAAGGCCCGCAGACGGATCGCTTCAGCAAACAATATAGGAAATCACGCCGCCGAAGGCCAGCGTCGGCGGGGGCTGGGTCTTCGCCATCTGGAAGGAGCGCGTCAATCGTCTTGGACTTCGCTCGCGCCGGTTCTATGGTCGCGCGGTTCTGGACCTCTCATGACCGCCGCCTCCGTTCTCGACGCCATCGGCCGCACGCCGCTCATCAAGCTTCGCCGCGCATCCGAGGCGACCGGCTGCACGATCCTCGGCAAGGCGGAGTTCATGAATCCCGGCCAGTCGGTGAAGGATCGCGCCGCGCTTTTCATCATTCGCGACGCGGAGCGGCGCGGCCTTCTGAAGCCGGGCGGCCTGATCGTTGAAGGCACCGCCGGAAACACCGGCATCGGCCTCGCGATGGTTGCGAACGCGCTCGGCTATCGCGCGGTCATCGTGATGCCCGAGACGCAATCGGAAGAGAAAAAGCAGGCTCTGCGGCTTCTCGGAGCCGAGCTCGTGCAGGTGCCGGCGGCGCCCTTCGTCAATCCGAACAACTACGTCAAGGTGGCGGCGAGAATGGCGGAGCGACTGGCGAAAGAACATTCGGCCGGCGCCGTGTTCGCCAATCAGTTCGACAATGTCGCCAACCGCGCGGCGCACATCGAGACCACCGGCCCGGAGATCTGGGAGCAGACGAACGGCCAGGCGGACGGGTTCATCTGCGCCGTCGGCAGCGGCGGCACGCTCGCCGGAGTTGGGATGGCGCTCAAGAAGAGGAACCCCCGCGCCGTCATCGCGCTCGCCGATCCCGCAGGCGCCGCGCTCTACAGCTATTACACGACTGGCGTCCTGAAATCGGAGGGCTCGTCCATCACGGAAGGCATAGGACAGGGCCGGATCACGGCCAACCTCGTCGACGCGCCCGTGGACGCGGCCTTCCGCGTTCCCGACGAGGAGATGGCGCAGACGGTGTTCGAACTCCTCCAAGACGAAGGGTTGTGCGTGGGCGGCTCGTCAGGCGTGAATGTCGCCGGCGCGATCAAACTCGCCCGACAGATGGGGCCAGGCCATACGATCGTGACGATTCTCTGCGATCACGGCGCGCGCTACGCCTCCAAGCTTTTCAATCCTGAGTTCATGCGCGCCAAAAACCTGCCGGCCCCACCCTGGATGGAGCGCGGCGCGGCCATGAAACCCGACCTTGTGTAGCTGCTGACGATCTCGCCATGACAGAACCCCTCTTCCGCGCGGACGCCTATCTGCGCGAGACACCGGCCACCGTCGTCGCGGTGAACGAGCGCGGCGGCGTCATTCTCGACCGCACGGTCTTCTACGCCACGAGCGGCGGACAGCCGGGCGATGCGGGCCTTCTGATCCGGCCGGACGGAACGGAGCTGCCGGTCTCGACCGCCGTCTATGACAGCGACCGCAAGACGATCGTCCATGTTCCGCAGGACGACAGGCCGCGCCCGGCGGTCGGCGAGACCGTCACGGCGCGCATCGACTGGCCGACGCGCTACAAGCGCATGCGCGCGCACACGGCGCTTCATCTGCTGACCGTCGCCCTGCCTTACCCGGTGACCGGCGGCGCAATCGGAGATGGCGAGGGGCGACTCGATTTCGACATTCCGGACGCCGGCCTCGGCAAGGACGCCATCGCCGGCCGGGTCAATGACGCGATCGCGACGGACGCCGAGGTGCGCGAGCGCTGGATCACGGACGACGAACTCATCGCCAACCCGGGTCTCGTGAAGACCATGTCCGTCAAGCCGCCGATGGGCTCGGGACGGATCCGGCTCGTGGAAATCGTCGGCCTCGACCTTCAACCGTGCGGCGGAACGCATGTGCGCCGCATCGGCGAGATCGGACGCATCGCCGTCACCGCGATCGAGAAGAAGGGAAAGCAGAATCGCCGGGTGCGGATCGCTCTTGAGTGACGCCGGACATTTTCAGGCTAGCCGGCCCAGGACCCAGATGAAAGCCGCGATCCATCCGATGAAGACCAGGCTCGGGACGATGATGCGGAATTGAAAGCTCACGATTGCTCCTGAAGACCCAAAGCCCTCGCGCGGCGTTCCGACCAGAGACCAACGAGAACGCCGCCCTTCAAATGAGTGACGAACCACATGCGGGAGAACCGACAATGACGGACCCAAATCCCATCTTTGTCAGCACGCGCTGGCTCGCCGAGCGGATCGGCGCGCCCGATCTCGCGATCGTTGACGCCTCCTGGTATCTGCCGGCCATGAACCGTTCGGCCGAGGCCGAATATCTCGCCGGCCATATTCCCGGCGCCGTCAGGTTCGACATCGACAAGATCAGGGACGAGGCGTCGCCGCTGCCGCATATGCTGCCGACTGCAGAAGCCTTCGCCGCCGCTGTCGGAGCGCTGGGCGTCGGCGACGGCATGCAGATCGTCGTCTATGACGGCGCGGGCCTGTTCTCCGCGCCGCGCGTCCGCTGGATGTTCAAGGTGTTTGGCGCGCCGAGGGTCGCGCTGCTCGACGGAGGGCTGCCGCGATGGAAGGCGGAAGGCCTGCCGCTCGAGGCGGGAGAGGCCAGCGCCGAGCCGCAGCGCTTCACCGCCCGTCTCGATCAAGCTGCTGTCGCGGACGCCGGCGATGTCGGCCGCGCCTTGTCGGACGCTTCCGCGCAGGTGATCGACGCGCGCGCCGCCGATCGGTTTCGGGGCGACGCGCCTGAGCCGCGGCCCGGCGTTCGCTCGGGCCACATGCCGGGCGCCCTGAACCTTCCCTTCACGCAGGTGGTCAGCAACGGGTCGCTGAAGGATGAGGCCGGCCTCAGACAGGCCTTCGCCGACGCGGGCGTCGATCCCGACAAGCGGATCGTGACAAGCTGCGGATCGGGCGTGACGGCGGCCGTCCTGTCCCTCGCGCTGGAGCGGATCGGCAAGCCGGCGAGCGCGCTTTATGACGGATCATGGAGCGAATGGGGCGGCCGCGCAGACCTGCCGATCGCGACAGGCGATCCCGCGCGGCGCTCCTGAAAAATCCGCTCAGGCGGCGGTCGCGTTGAGCGTTTTCGAGAGCTTCAGGAATCGCAGCGAGCGCTGCGCCGCGGCGGGCGACAACTCGTTGTAGGCGCGATCCAGCCCGCTCTCGTCCTTCAGTTCATCCGACAGCCGGCGCCGCCGCGCCGCCGCGATGTGTTGGAACGTCTGCCAGTTCAGGAAAAGCGAGCGGGCGATCAGAACGATCGGCTCGTGCGCGGGGTTGAAAAGCGCCGATCCCACCAGCGACGAGTCAAGGCTCGCGACCTTGGCCAGCACATAGGCCATGTCATGCAAGCGGTCGCCCTCCGACAGCTTGCGCACGACATCCGGCAGTTGGGCCGATCCGTTTTGCATCGCCGCGATCATCATATCCAGCTCGCGGTTCTGGCGGTCCTTCTGGCGCACCGCCTCGCCAAGCTTCTCGCGCACTTTCTTCAGGATATGCGCCGGCAGACGCCCGTCGCTGTCGTAGCCCGCCTCGGCAAGCTTCACCATCAGCTGCTCGGAGAGTTGCGGCAGCAGGCGCTCGACCGTCTCGGCGGGAAGGTCCTGACGGACGACAAGCCGCATCTGCAGCTCCTGATCGCCCTCGGCCTTGCGAACCAGTTCGCCGAAGCCATTCGATGAAAAGCGGGCGCCGTGATTGCCCGCGACGCTGCGCACAACCTGCTTGTCGCCGCGACGCACGAGAACGTCAGTGATGATCTCGGAGATCATCTGGCGGCCAGAGATGGCGAACATATGCTCCTGGGAAGCGTTTTCGGCGATCGAGGCCAGCCTGTCGTCCGTCAGCACCGGGGAGCGGCGCAACACGGGCGACGCGACCGAAGCCTCATCCAAGGCCAGCTTTTCGACCAGCGCCGCGGGCGCGTCCGGCCGATCCGCGATGCGATCGGCGAATTCGGCTCGCGCTTCGACGGACACGCTGTCGGCGACCATCGAGAGAATCTCGTCGAACATGCCGAGCTGCTGCGCGGCGTAGTTATCGTTCGACAGGAACAGATCCGTCACGCTTCTCAGCAGCTCGCGGCGGCGCTCAGAGGAGGTCTCATCCGACAGGCGCGACAGATTAGAGATCAGCGACATGGAAAGATCCGCAACTCAGCCGTGCAGAGGCGTAAGGCGCATTTCTTAACCGGCGGTGCGATTCGCCGCGCCCAAGCCCGGCGGCGGCGCGCTTGCGTCGCGGTGATTAACAGACGGTCGCCGCAAACGGTCGCATTGTCATTGTCCGGGCGCGGGCCGGCGGCGCAGACCGGGGCGCAGGCGCGTGAAAGGCAGCGCGGACGGATCGGCGATCACCGGCCCCGGCGCCGCCACGACCAGCACCTCGCTCGCGATCGGCTCGAAATCGGCGCGAAAATGGACGCTGGATTTCAGCGCGAGGATCTTCCGCGTTTCCGGATCGACGCCGAGATGGCGGAACATCATCCGGTCATAGGCCTGCGTCTTCTTCGACGCCACCACGACCAGAAGGTCCGGCGCGACTTCGACCAGGGCCGTCGGACCGAGCGTCGTCACATTGCCTTTCGTCATCGGCCCCTGATTGACATAACGCCCGTCCGACAGGCGCAGCACGCGGGCCTCGACCGCCAGCGGCGGCGGAACCGACCGTCCGCCAAGCTCCAGCTTCACGATCGCGCCCTCCCCGGCCGCATGGCAGGCTGCGGCGGATTGCGCGTCATTGATCAGGCCGAACGCCACGCCGGTCGCGCCCTGACGCATCAACTCGGCGAGAAGGCCCGTGGTGTCGCCGTGACCGCCGCCGCCGGGATTATCCTGCGTGTCGGCCAGCACGACCGGCTTTGCGGCGTTGCGGGACAGCGCGACGGCGCGGGCGACGCCGTCGCTCGCCGACAGAACGCCGCCCGCGAACTCCGGCTCCAGCGCGTCGTAACGCCGGGCGAGCGCGTCGAGCGCCCTGTCGACCGCCTCCTGATCCTCGCCGAAGCAGGCGAGCGCCGGCCCGCAGCCTTCAAAGTCCGCATAGGGAAATCCAAACCCGAGCGCGAGCTCGGCGACGCTGTTGCCGGCGGCGAGACGCCCGCGCTCGGCCATCAGCCCCTTCATGGGTTCGACCAGCGTGCATTGCGAGGTGATCGGCGTGAGATAGTCGATCATTCTGAACGCCTTCGCGAAGGGGCGGCCAAGCGCGAGGCGGCGAAGCAGCAGATCGTAGGCCCGCTCGCCGGTCTCGCGCATGTCGATATGGGGGTAGGTGCGATAAGGAATGAGCGCGTCCGCCGCCTCCGCCATCAGGGCGGTCATGTTCACATGCGGATCGAGCGACGCGACGATCGGCGTCTCGCCGACGATGGCGCGCGCGCGGCGCAGCAATTCGCCTTCCGCGTCAGGAAACGCCGGGGTCACCATCGCGCCGTGCAGATCGAGCAGCACGCCGTCGAGAGGTTTCTCCCGGTGCGCGCGCGCCAGCCGGTCGAGCATGTCCGCGGCGATCATCTCGAACGCCTGATCGGTCACGGGCGCCGAGGGCGAAGCGAAGCACCAGAGCAGCGGGACGATCTCGTCGCCTGACGCCGAAGCGCGTCCGACCATGCCGGCCGCAGCCACCGAGGCTCCATCAAGGCCGCGCAGCATGTCCGCCCCGGCGCAGAACGCCGGGAAGCCGGCGGGCGCGAGAAACGCCGCATAGTCCGCCGGATGCGGGGCGAAAGAGTGGCTTTCATGCATGAAGCCGCCGATTGCGATGCGACGCGGCATGAGGATCGACTCCGGTTCAGTGCGCGGATGATTTCGAGAACAGATTGACGATCATGACGCCGGCGATGATCAGCGCAATCCCCGCGATCGCGGGCGCGTCAAGCCTTTGCCGAAACCAGAACCAGGCGACGCTCGTGATCAGCACGATGCCGACGCCCGACCATGTCGCATAGACGACGCCGATCGGAATGGAGCGCATGGCGAGGCTGAGACAGTAAAATGAAATGGCGAAACACGCCGCCATCAGAAGCGTAGGCCGCAGCCGCGTAAATCCGTCGGACGCGCTGAGCGCCGACGTGCCGATGACTTCCGCGACGATCGCGACAGCGAGATAGGCGTAGTTCATCGCGGCTGAGTGTCAGCCGCGCTCCGGCGCGTCAATCGTCGCCGAAACGCCGAACTCCTTCGACCCGCCGCCTCCGCAATGTTCGTCGGCTCAATGAAGAATCTGGCTCAGGAACAGTTTCGTGCGCTCGTGCCTCGGATTCTTGAAGAACTCGTCCGGGCTGTTCATTTCCACGATCTGCCCCGCATCCATGAAGATGACGCGGTTCGCGACCTGTCGCGCGAAGCCCATCTCGTGGGTCACGCACAGCATGGTCATGCCCTCCTGCGCGAGGCCCACCATGGTTTCGAGAACTTCCTTGACCATTTCCGGATCGAGCGCGGAGGTCGGCTCGTCGAACAGCATGATCTTCGGGTTCATGCACAGGGAGCGTGCGATGGCGACGCGCTGCTGCTGCCCGCCGGACAACTGGCCCGGATATTTGCTGGCCTGTTCGGGAATGCGCACACGCTTGAGATAGTGCATCGCGATCTCTTCGGCGTCCTTCTTCGGCATCTTCTTCACCCAGATCGGCGCCAGCGTGAGGTTTTCGAGGATCGTCAGATGCGGAAAAAGATTGAAGTGTTGGAACACCATGCCGACGTCGCGGCGGATCTCGTCGATGCGCTTCAGGTCGTTGGTGAGCTCCACGCCGTCGACGATGATGCGGCCCTTCTGGTGCTCCTCCAGGCGGTTGATGCAGCGGATCATCGTGGATTTTCCTGACCCGGACGGGCCGCAGATCACGATGCGCTCGCCGCGCTGAACCGTCAGATTGATGTCGCGCAGGACATGAAACTCGCCATACCATTTGTTGACGCCCGCCATGTCGACGGCGACGGGATTTTGCGCCTCGTTGCGCTGCAGCGCCGCAGGAGCCGTGCTCATGGAAGTGTCCTCACCGCTTGTGACCCGTCGATAGCCGTCGCTCCATCCACATCGAATAGCGCGACATGCCGAAGCAGAAGATGAAATAGATGACGGCCGCGAACGCATAGGCGGTCGGCCGGGTGACCGGCGTCGCCCACCGCGAATCCGCAAGGCTCACCTCGACCGTCTTGAGCAGATCGAAGATGCCCACGATCGACACCAGCGACGTGTCCTTGAAAAGGCCGATGAAGGTGTTGACGATGCCCGGAATGACGATCTTCAGGGCCTGCGGCAGAATAACCAGCGTCATCATCTGGGGATAGTTCAGCCCCAGCGCCATCGCCCCCTCATATTGCCCCTTCGGCATCGCCTGAAGGCCGCCGCGGACCACCTCCGCCATGTAGGCGGCGGCGAACAGGGCGACGCCGATGAGAACGCGCAGCAGATTGTCGGGACGCATGCCCTCGGGAAGGAACAGCGGCAGCATCACGTTCGCCATGAACAGCACCGTGATCAGCGGCACGCCGCGCACGAACTCGATGAAGACGATCGAAAAGAACTTCACGATCGGCAGTTTCGATCGCCGGCCGAGCGCCAGCGCGACGCCGAGCGGCAGCGAGACCACAATGCCGACGATGGAGATCACCAGAGTCACCAGCAGGCCGCCCCACAGGTTGGTGGGCACCTGCTCGACGCCGAGCCAGCTCGATCCGGACAGGAGGATGAAGGCGCAGATGGGAAAGATGATGAAGAAATAGACTGCGCCCCAGCCTTTTTGCGGCACGCGCGGCCACAGGAGCCACACGGCGCCCAGCACGCACAGCACGCCCGTGAGATCGACGCGCCAGCGCAGCGCCTGCGGATACTGGCCATACATGAAATAGCCGAAGCGCGCCCGGACGAACGCCCAGCACGCGCCGACCTCCTCGCCCGCTTTCGACAGGCAGGCCTCGCGATCGGCGCCGGTCCACACCGAATCGAGGATGAAGAACCTCAGAAGCGGCGGCACGATCCAGACGATGAAAGCGAGCGTCGCAAGCGTCAGGATGGCGTTGCCGATCGAGGAAAAGAGCCGCTCCCGAATCCAGGCGAGCGGGCCCACCATA
>MKVY01000038.1:404905-437406 GCA_001899525.1 Rhizobiales bacterium 65-9 | reverse complement strand
CCAGCGCCTTGCGCGCATTGTACCAGTTCATGAATCCCGCCGTGACGAGACTGATCGTCAGATAGACCAGCATGGTGATGGCGATCACCTCGATCGCCTGTCCGGTCTGATTGAGCACGGTTCCCATGAACACCTGCACGAGGTCGGGATAGCCGATCGCGACGGCGAGCGAGGAGTTCTTGGTCAGGTTGAGGTAGTTCGAGGTCAGCGGCGGGATGATCACCCGCATCGCCTGGGGAATGATGACGAGCTTCAGCGTCGGGCCGTTGCGAAGCCCGAGCGCGTTCGCGGCCTCGGTCTGTCCGCGGTTCACGGAGACGATGCCGGCGCGAACGATCTCGGCGATGAAGGCGGCGGTGTAGGTGACGAGTCCGACGAGCAGCGCGGCGAATTCAGGAAAGATCTGCACGCCGCCGCGAAGGTTGAAGCCCTGCAGCACCGGATAGGCGAACTCGACGGGGCGGCCCATGATCAGGAACACGAGGCCCGGAAGCACGACGATCAGCGCGAGCGCGACCAGCCCCACGGGATATTGCCGCCCCGTTCCCGCCTGCTGGCGGCGCGCCCACCAGCGGAAAAGAATTGCGCCCAGCACGCCGAGGGCGAACGTCCAGCCGACGACGCCGGCGCCGGCCTGCCAGGTCGGATCTGGCACATACAGGCCGCGGTTGTTCAGCGCGAAGGAATCGTTGAAGAAGCGGAGCGACTCCCGCGGATTGGGCAGCGGCTTCAGCACCGCGTTGTACCAGATCAGCAATTGCAGGAGCAGCGGCACATTGCGCACGCATTCGACATAGACGGTCGCCAGACGCGCCACCAGCCAGTTCGACGATAGGCGCGCGACGCCGATCGCAAATCCGAGAATGGTGGCCAGCACGCAGCCGATGCTGGCCACCATAAGCGTGTTGAGCAGCCCGACCCAGAAAGCGCGCCCGTAAGTGCCGGTCGCCGCGCTGTACTGAATGAGGGATTGTCCGATATCGAAGCCCGAGATGTTGTTCCAGAAGCCAAGCCCCGACGCGATCTTAGCCTTCGTCAGATTCTCGACGGCGTTCGCGTAAGCCTCGTAGAAGAGAAAGGCGACGATGAGGAAAAGAACGATCTGCCACGCATATCCGCGCACCTTTGGGTCATAGAGGAGCGACCCTCTTTCCTGCGGCGCGTGCTCGCTCATCGCTGACATGACGGCCCCCGATCATTCGCGGCTTTCTTTCGCGGGGCGCCGGCAGCGGCGCGCTGCGTTTTTGTTCGCAAACCGGCTGCGCTCCCCGCCGCTGGCGCGCTTTCAAGCGGACAATCAAAGTGAGGCAAACGACCGCGAAAAGCGGACCTCGATTTTCCGCCGGCCGCGCTTCTTCCTTTTGGCCGCCGATGCGCGCCCAGAAGATCGCTCTCGAAAGCAGGGCTTCGATCCGCGCCGCGCGCGGCGAGGAGAGGATCGCCTCTCGCAGCTCTCGTCGCGGCGCCCGCGTCGACTTTCATCCCGCCTCCCCTGCGCGACGTCGCAAACGACGTGTCCCCCGCGCGGACCGATCAAACCGATCAACCAGCAAATGCGGCGCCATCCCTTCGCCGCATGCCGCTCCGGGAAAACATCCCGGAGCGGCGAGCCGCCTAGCGGATCGGGATCGCGTATTGCAGGCCGCCCTTCGTCCATTGTCCGTTAAGGCCGCGCGCGATCTTCAGCGGCGAGCCGGCGCCGACATTGCGTTCGAAGCTCTCGCCGTAATTGCCGATATGCTTGATGATCCGGTAGGCCCAATCGTTGGTCAGGCCGATCGTCTCGCCGAACTTGCCCTCGGCGCCGAGCAGGCGCTTGATCTCGGGGTTGTCCGACTTGAGCATCTGATCGACATTCGCCTTGGTGACGCCGAACTCCTCCGCGCCGACCATCGCGTAGTGAACCCACTTCACGATATCGAACCACTGATCATCGCCGTGTCGGACCGCCGGCCCGAGCGGCTCCTTCGAAATGATTTCCGGAAGCACGATGTGATCGGCCGGGTTGGTCAGCTTCAAACGCTCGGCGTAGAGGCCCGAGGCGTCCGTCGTGAAGGCGTCGCAGCGGCCGGAGTCATAGGCTTTCACTGTTTCGTCGCTGGTCGCGAACACCACCGACTCGTACTTCATCTTGTTGGCGCGGAAATAGTCCGCGAGGTTCAGCTCCGTCGTGGTGCCCTGCTGCACGCAGACGGAGGCGCCGGACAGTTCGAGCGCTGACGACACGTTGAGCTTCTTGCGCACAAGAAAGCCCTGCCCGTCGTAATAGTTGATCGGGCCGAAGTTCAGGCCGAGCTGCGTGTCGCGCGACATGGTCCATGTCGTATTGCGGACAAGAACGTCGACCTCGCCCGACTGAAGCGCGGTGAAGCGATCCTTCGCGGACAGCGGCGTGAACTTCACCTTGGTCGGATCGTCGAAGATCGCGGCGGCGATCGCGCGGCAATATTCGACGTCGAGGCCGGTCCAGTTGCCCTTGTCGTCGGGCACGCCGAAGCCGGCCAGTCCGGTGTTCGAGCCGCAGGCCAACTGACCGCGCGCCTTGACCTGACTTAACGTCGCCTGCGCAAAGGCAGGGCCGGCGGCGATCGCGGCGCTAAGCGCCAGCGAAGCGCCGATGAGATAGCGTTTCATCGCAAAACCACTCCCGTTGGTAGAAACCTGTTGACCCGTCCGCAGCCACGAAGCTCCCCGGGCGCCTGCCTTGAACGACAGGTCGCCTAGACCGCTGATCACGGCCTTTGATCGGACTCATAACAGTCAAGTTCGGCCGCACGGTCAAGGGAGGGGTGCGCCAGGCCAGATTGACGAGAAAGCTGCGGGACGGCAGAGCAAACTCGTCTTCGAGTACGACGATGCGCAAATATACTCCCAAAGAACTAGGCCGTTTTCGCGACCGCACCCGGCTGGTGCTCGCCGGCCGGGATCCCGCCGACAGCTTCGGATTCGTCAACCCGCCGATCGTGCGGGGCTCGACCGTGCTGTACCAGACGGTCGAGGACTTCAATCTCCGCAAGGCGCGCTTCTCCTACGGCACGCGCGGCAACCCGACGATCGAAGCGCTCGAAACGGCCGTCAACAGCCTGGAGGGCGGCGCCGGCTGCGTGCTTTGTCCGACAGGGCTGCTCGCCTGCACGCTGCCCTTGCTGGCGGCGCTCAGCGCGGGGGATCACATTCTCATTCCCGACAGCGTCTATCGCCCGACGCGCATCTTCGCGGACGGCATGATGAAGCGTCTGGGCATCGAGTCGAGCTACTACGATCCCCTGATCGGCGCCGATGTCGCCACGCTGTTCAAGCCCAACACGAAGGCGGTGTTCACCGAAGCGCCGGGCTCGCAGACATTCGAGATGCAGGACATTCCGGCGATCGTGGCCGCCGCGCATGCGCGCGACGCTGTCGTCATCATGGACAACACCTGGGCGACGCCGCTCTATTTCGACTCGCATCGCTTCGGCGTCGACTACACCATACAGGCCGGCACGAAATATCTGGCGGGCCATTCCGACGTTCTCATCGGAACCGTTTCGGCGCGCACGCCGGAGCAATACAAGACTCTTCGCAACGCCTGGGAGGCCCTCGGCGTTCTCATTGGGTCGGAGGACGCGTTTCTCACACTGCGCGGTTCGCGCACGCTCAAGGTGCGGCTCGACGCGCAGCAGAAAGCGGGGCTCGAAATGGCCGAATGGCTGCAGGCGCGGCCCGAGGTCGCGCGCGTCCATTATCCGGCGCTGCCAAGCGATCCGGGACATTCGCTGTGGAAGCGCGACTTCACGGGCGCCTCTTCGCTTTTTTCCGTGACCTTGCGCCCGGTCGGCGCGAAGGCCGTCGCCGCGTTCCTGGAAAGCCTCGAGCTTTTCGGAATGGGCGCGTCATGGGGCGGCTATGAAAGCCTGGCGCTGCCGTTCGACTGCTCCGCCTATCGCACGGCGACGACATGGAAAGCCGAAGGCCCCACGATCCGCTTCCATATCGGCCTTGAGGATGTCGAGGACCTCAAATCGGATATCGACGCCGGATTTCAGAAATTGCGCCAGGCCGCCTGACGCGCCGGACCGGCTGTCTCCAAACGATCCTGCCCCGGCGCAACGTTTGGAAGACGCTGGCGCGCGATCGCGACCGGTGTGAATGTTCACCGAGACGCGGCCGAAGCAATGCGCTTAACTGCGGCGACCAGCCGCGGCGCGGCGGCGGCTGGCGGCGGCGGATGCGTCCGCTTCGCGCGGGGCGCGCCGCCGGACATGACGCCATGATGCTCAACCTTACGCCGCTCGCATGGATTCATACCATCCTGAGCCTTGTCGCGCTGGTCGCCGGGGTGATCGTCGTGCTGGACATGATCGGTTCGAAATTCTCAGCCCGGCTGACGGCCGCCTATCTCCTTACATCGATTGCGGCAAACCTAACCGGCTTCATCCTGCCCGCTGACAGGATTTTGCCGTCCCATATCGTCGGCGTTCTGTCTTCGATGGCGCTCATCGTCGCGGTGATCGGACTTTACGTCAGGGGTCTGGCCGGCGGATGGCGGCGCGCTTACGCTATCGCGATGACAGTCAGCGTCTATTTTCTGGCGTTTGTCACCGTGGCGCAGGCCTTTCTGAAGATCAGCGCGCTTCAGCCGCTGGCGCCTACCCAGACCGAGCCGCCTTTCGCGATCGCCCAGCTTGTCGTGATCGCTGCTTTCGTCGCCCTCGGATGGGCCGCGACGACGAGATTTCACGCCAGCGGCTCAGGTCTCGGCGTCTGATCAGGGGGGCGGCGAAGCCGGCTCGCGCGTCTCTTCGGTCGCGATCGCCTTCGCCGCGTCCTCGTTGAGCGCGCGTCCCGGCTTCTTGGGCTGCGTCAACGGCGTCGGCGTCGGGGCCGGCTGGCGCCCGGTACCGGCGTTGCCGAAAACCAGCGAACTTCCGGCCTCGATGCCGCCGGTCATCTGCAGCGCGAGACGCTCTGCGTCGCGCGCGCGCACGTCCGCGGCGATTTCCGCCGCCTCCTCTTCCGGAACGCCCAACTCAACCAGAGCGCGTTCGCCAAAAACCATCGCGGACTCGAACGTCTCGCGTATCTGGAAATCGACGCCCGCCTCGATCAGCGAAAGCGCGTGACCGCGATCGTAAGCGCGCACGAACAGCTTGGTCAGCGGGAATTCGGCCTTCACGAGTTCGACGATCCGATCCGCTGTTTCCTGCTTGTCGACGCACACCATGATCGCGCGCGCATGCTCGGCCCCGGAGGCCCGCAGCACGTCGAGGCGAGAGCCGTCGCCATAATAGACCTTAAAGCCGAAACGGCTCGCGCTCTGGATCATCTCGACATCCGTCTCGATGATGGCGACATCGACGCCGCGCGCCAGCAGCGCCTGGCTGGCGACCTGGGCGAAGCGGCCGAAGCCCACCACAAGGACGCTGCCGCTCAAACCGTCGGCCGCCTCCACGCCGTCCGTGGACTGGATTTCAGCGGGCGTGAGCCAGCGGAGCGCGAACACCACGAAGGGCGTCAGCGCCATCGAGAGGATGACCACCGCCGTCAGCGCCGCGCTGGTCGAAGCGTCGAAAATGCCGGCCGCCAGTGCGGACGAATAAAGGACGAAGGCGAACTCGCCGCCCTGCGCCATGATCGCCGCCCGCAGCAGCGCGTCGCGATGCGGCGCGTGGAACAGCCGCGCAATCAGATAGATGCCGGCTGCCTTGACCGCCATGAAGGCGATCACGCCCAGGAAAATCCGGACCCAGTCCGAGGCCAGCACGGAGAAATCGAGCGACATCCCCACGGCCATGAAAAACAGGCCGAGCAGAATCCCGCGAAACGGCTCGATGTCCGCCTCAAGCTGATGCCTGAACACGGATTCGGACAGAAGGACGCCGGCGACGAAGGCGCCCATCGCCATCGACAGCCCGCCAAGCTGCATGCCGAGCGCCGCCCCCAGCACGACCAGCAGAGCGGCCGCCGTCATCACCTCGCGCGCGCCAGACGCCGCGAGCAGGCGGAACAGCGGGTTGAGCAGCCAGCGTCCGGCCGCCAGCAGGAGCCCGAGCGACAAAGCGGCTACGCCGAGCTGCATCCAGCGCGACGACCCCGACGCCTCAGCGCCTGGAGCAAGGACGGCCACGATCGCCAGCAGCGGCACGATCGCCAGATCCTCCAGGAGAAGAATCGAGACGACGCGCTGGCCGCCGGGGGTCGATGTCTCCCCCCGCTCGTCGAGAAGCTGCATCGCGACAGCCGTCGAGGTCAGCACGAATCCCATCGCGCCCACGAAGGCCACGGGCGCGGAAAGCCCGGCGAGCATGCCGACGCCCGTCAGGAGAAGTCCGCAGCCGATCACCTGGGCCGCGCCTAGACCGAAGATCTGGCGCCTCAAATTCCACAGGCGCGAGGGCTGCATCTCCAGCCCGATGATGAACAGGAACATGATGACGCCGAGTTCGGCGACATGCAGGATCGATTGCGGATCATTGAGCAGGCCAAGGCCATAGGGCCCGATCGCGACGCCGGCGGCGAGATAGCCGAGGATCGAGCCGAGGCCGAGCCGCCGGAACAGGGGAACCGCGATCACGCCGCCGGCAAGCAGCGCGACGACCTGAACGAGTTGGCTCTGCCCTTCGACCGCCATCCGCGACCCTTCCCGCAGCGCCCACGCGCGGCGCCTCTCTTGATCGAACAGGAGAGGACGCGAGGCAAGTCTCGCGCCACCTCTCTTCAGGCCGAGCGCCGCCTGCGCAGGATCAGCGCCACATTGCGCACATAAATGAAGGTCGACAGCGCCTGCCCGATGATGATGATCGGCTCGCGCTTGATCACGCCATACACCAGCGTCATCAGACCGCCGACAATCGACAGGAACCAGAACGACATCGGAATCACGCTGTCCTGCGCCCGTTCGCTCGCGATCCACTGCACGAGAAAGCGCGCGGCGAACGTCAACTGGGCGAGCAGTCCAAACACCAGCCAGAAATCGAATTTCGCGACGAACACGTCATACAGATAGGCCCGCAGGCCCTCCGAGAAAGCGTAGATCATCGCGCATGCTCCGTGACGACCGGCTTGCGCCGGCGGCGGCGGATCAGCCACCACACGCCGGCGAGATCGAGCACGCCGACCCAGAGCCGGTCAAAAAAACCGTAGTTCGAGACGCCCGACATGCGGGGGCGATCGATCACGTCCACCATGGCGACCCCGTAGCCTTCCCGCTTCACCAGCGCCGGCATGAAGCGATGCAGCGCGTCGAAATAGGGCAGCGCGAGATAGACGTCGCGGCGAAACAGCTTCAGGCCGCAGCCGGTGTCGCGGGTGTCGTCGCGCAGCACGCGGGATCGCACCGCGTTGGCGACGCGCGACTGGAATTTCTTGAAGCCGGTCGCCTTGCGGCCGACGCGCTGCCCCTGCACCAGTCCGACCGCCTCGCCGCCCTCCTCCAGCGCGCGAACCATGTCGCGGAAGAACTGCGGATCGTTCTGGCCGTCGCCGTCGAGCGTGCCGACCACCGGCGCCCGCGCGGCGCGGACGCCCGTCCTGACGGCCGCACTCTGGCCGCAGGACTGCGCATGGTCGAGCCAGCGCAGCCAGGGCATTTCGGCGGCGAGCCCGCGCAGGACGTCGGGGGTTTTATCCGTCGAGCCGTCATTGACGACGATGATCTCGAACCGGCCGATCGGCGCGCAGGCGCTCGCGATTTCGGCGACGAGAGGGGCGATGTTCCCCTCCTCGTTCTTCACCGGAACGACGATGGTGAGACTGGGGTCGTTTGTCACGGGGCAGGCTGATCGTCAGGGCCGCGACGTGTCGCGCAAATAGACGCCAAAGTCCATGACGCGGAGGGTGCGGCGATCCCGCTCGAAAGCGCGGTTGATGTTGACGCCCGAAACCCGCGTCAGCAGCCGGGGAGTCGCGGAGCGTTGGGCCATCTCGTCGAGAAAGGTCTTTTCCTCCCGGCTTTCCACGAACGCCACGCGGCAGCCGTCGCCGGCCATGAACGCGGCTCCGCCGACTCCATTCGTCATCACGAGGTCGGTGCGGGTCAGGAATACGAGGCTCGGCTCGTTGTAGCCGCCGACCGTCGCCATCCTCGGATCCGCGCAGCCGGCGGCGCGCGCGGCCTCCGCAAGGCGCGGGCTGAGTTGGATCGACCGGAGAGCGGGCCAGGCGTTCTGATAGACCGACCAGGACAAGGCGATCGTCGCCAGCGCGAGGATCGGCGCGAGCGCAAGACCCGCATTGCGTCGCGCCGCGCGCGCGCCGATGAACGCCAGACCGATGGCCAGAACGAACAGCGGCGCGGCCCAGATCAGCGGCAGGAACCGTTGCGCGCCGCCGGGCTCCAGGACGAATACCGCAGCCGCGGCCGCACCCGCGAACAGGATCGGAATGAACGGCAGCAATCCGAGAGCCACGGCGCGCCAGCGTCCGCGGGACATGTCGGCGCCATCGGACAGCGCCTTCATGACGAGGAAAGCCATGGGCGGATAGAGCGGCAGGACATAGTGCGGCAGCTTGGTCGGGATCAGTTCGAACATGATCCAGGCGGGAACGATCCAGGCGAGACAAAGCGCCACGAGATCGTCCGACCGGTTCCGCCAGAGATAGGGAATGACGGCAAGGAACAGCGCCGAGACAGGCCAGAACGTCGCCGGCATGATGAGAAGATAAAGTCCCGGCGGCGCCCCGTGCGCCTCCTGACCTCCAGCAACCTTGCCAAGCATGTCCTGACCGACCGCTTCGCTGAAAAAAGCCGAGCCGCTTTTCAGCGTGATCGCGGCGAACCAGGGCGCGACGATCAGCAGCGCGAGCAGGATCGCGCGCCAGTCCGCGACAGGCCTCAGCCACGCCGCCGACCGCTCCCGCAGGCTGAGCGCGACCGCCGCCAGCGCGAACAGACCGCCGACGACCGGGCCTTTCAAAAGAAAGGACACGCCGATCGCGATCCAGAACGCGAACGTCTCCCCGATCGTGATCGACGCGGTCCGGCGAAGCGTCCAGAGCCGCGCGAGAATCCCGAAGGCGACAACCGCCGTGGCGCACATGGCGGCGTCGGTCTTGGCGAGATGCGCCTCGACGCCGATCAAAATCGTCGCGCCGAACAGCAGCGCCGCGGCGAACGCCTCGCGCCGGGGCGCGAGCACCAAAGCCGCCCAGTAGCTCAGGATCACGGCGAAAAGGGCGCCCGCCAGGGACGGCAGGCGGTAGAGCCATATCTGATGGCGGGCGTCGGGAACGCCCAGCTTTTCGGCCGCGCTGACGACCGCCGCCTGAAGCCAGTAGATTCCGACGGGCTTCTTGAAACGCGCCTCGCCCTGAAAGCGGATATCGACGAAGTCGCCGGTCTCGAGCATCTGCTTCGTCGCCTGCGCAAAGCGCGGTTCGTCGCGATCCATCGGCTGCATCGCGAACAGACCCGGCGTGAAGGCCAGAAGCCCGAACAGCAGCAACAGCGCAGCGGCTCGCGCATGCGAACGGGCCGCGATCGTCAGAAACCGATCGGACGCCCGCAGAAGGGCCTGCATTCCCGGCTCTCCGGAATCAAGCGTCGGCGGGCTGAGGCCCGCGCGACAGAAGGAGCCAGTTGGCGCCGTCGGCAGGACTCGAACCTGCAACCTACGGATTCGAAGTCCGGTGCTCTATCCATTGAGCTACGACGGCAAGCTGACGCGCGCCTTCATAAAGCGGGAACGCCGAAAGGGAAACAGCCCTTGCCGCGAAGACGCGGACAAGGCCGCAATCGGGAACCGGCGTCGTCCGCGCGATCAGATCGCGGGGCGCGCTGTCGGACGGCGGCTCGGGACGCGCTGAACCACCACGGCGCGCGGCGCCGCGCCGCGCGGGCCGGCGGCGAAGCGGCTTGGGATGACGGTCTGCCGCGTCGTTTGCAGGCGGCGCATCTTGCTGATTTCCGCCCGCACGACCTCCGGCGTCACGCCCATCAGCGACGACGCGATGTCGACTTGCGATTCAAGATCGTCCGCCAAGCCTTCCGCGGCGGCGATCGCCTCCTGCACAGTCGGCGGCTCGTGACGAACCCGCCACACTCCGTGCTTGTTGCGCCAGGACCCCGTCATGGACATTCCGAATGTTCGACCTTCTGTGACTGTCATGATCACGGAATTTGTGCAGCGCAGCAAGGCATGTCAGCCATGCGGAGGCGCGACCTTTTCCCGCAACCCGCCCTATGTCGATCTGGCGCGCCGCAGCGCCCGTCGCCACAGCGCGCGGAGGCGGGACAGCGCGCCGATTCGTCCGTTTCGCCAGCCCGCCTCGGCGAGAATCCGCCTCATCCGCGCCTTGAGCGGCGCGACCTGATTCTCCGCCCAGCGGTGGGCGGCGACGAACAGAAGGTAGCCGCGGTTGAACCAGGGGATGGACAGCAGCTTGGCGCGGTTGGCCTCGAACACGAACGCGCACAGCGCAAGCCCGACGATGTCGGCGCTGACATAGACCAGAACGGCGGCAAACCAGCGCTCGGCAGCGAACAGCCAGACGGCCGCCGCTTTCATCAGTTCATGGAGGATGGCCGGAACCAGAAACACGACCAGCGTCGGATAAGGCGGCAGCCTCTCCATCAGACGCCGGATCGCGGCTTTCAGCGATTCAAGCGGGATCAGCGCGACGATCGCCGCCACAATCGGGTGGAGTTTGTCCCAAATCCAGGCGACGCCGAGAAACGCCACGGCGAGCGCTGTCCACAAAAACCGGCGCAGCCGCCTCATCGACCCGTTCCGGGACACAGGCGCGCGAACGACATCCTCCGCCTCATGGCGCCCGCCGCCCCGACGCGCGCAGGCACAGCGACGCCAACCGATCGACGCACAATCCGGCAAGAAGCCCAACCCCCGCCCCCATCGCCTTGACGGCGAAATCGATCAGCCGGCCATGGCGATCGGGAAGCATGTTCTGCGCGGCCTCGAGAAGCGCGGCGACGGCGATCGTCAGCAGCAAAATCCACAGCCAGCGCTGCGGACGCGCCAGCACGAACGCGCCGGACAGGGCCGCAAACGCCGCAAAACGCTCCAGATTCGCCGGCTCGCCGGTTTCCGGCCGCAGATTCAGGGGCGACAGCGTGGCGAAAGCGATCACGGCCAGGACAATGACGCCGGCGATCGCGGCGGCGGTGCGAAGAGGACTTGGCATCAGCGACGGACATGCTCCTTGGCGGCCGCGACGGTTGCGCCGCCTCCTAGGCCATCGCGAAAGCGTTGGCGATGGCCGGGACTGGCCTTCATTTTGCGACGAGAGATCGGCTGCAGCGTTCAGCGTTCTGAATCGATGCGGCCGCGTCCCAAAAGAGTCCGGCGGTCCGGCATTGTCCGCTGCCGGTTCTCCGGCTCTTCGGGACGCGTTACGATTGCCTGACAACTGGCCCCGGCGCTTCGGCGTCGGGGTTTTGTTTTGGAACGGCGAATTTCCTTGTCCTCGCTGAGCGAGCGTAACAACCCATGTCGCCGCCACGCAGCGGCCCGCGCCCGCCTCCGCCGAGCGATAACCGAAGACTCCAATCCGACTCGGCGACGGCGTCAGCCTGACAGGATCACAAAACTGCGCAGGGTCCGAGGGCGACATGGTTGAGCGGGCGGCTGATAGGTGTTTGCGCTTTTAGGCCAGCTCCAGAATTGCCTCTTTCGTCTCCTTACGGCGCAGATATCCTTCGTATTGAAGGTTCTCGGCGTAGGCGAGAAGCTTCGGGTCTATGATGGCGCAGCCTACGGCTTTCCGGATCTGTCGGATGGATTTTCTGACCGCGTCAAGAAAGACGCGGCTGGCGTTCTTCATCAAGCGCCAGCGTTCGACCGCCTGATCGGCTTGGGACGGCGCTTTGGCGATCGCCTCGCCGTATCCGCCGCCTCGATCTCCCCCATGAATCAGCGAAGGTCGGCGCAAACATCAGCGAGTCAGACCCAATATTGCAGGCCTAAACGCACGCTGACCATCACTCACACCACAAGCGCCACGTGAATCCTGACTATCGATCCGCCCCAGCGCGTTCCCCGATCCCGATTTTGACGAGGCGGACGACGTCCGAATGAATTTTTGCGCCTGACGATACACAACATCGAAGAATAGGTATGACATGATCGTCATCGCGCGATATTTAATATATTGATATATATAGCATTTTTTCTAATTTACTTCAGTCTTCGCTCTTTTTTGCGGAAATTTAGTATTTTGGGTTTGCTGCTGGCGCGTTCACTGCTAGGAGCTTGCGGCAATGAGCCCGGCTGCGGCGATGACGAATAAGGGAGGGCTGATTTGGATTTCTCGCTTTCGGACAAGCAACGGCTGTGGCGCGGTCGCGTGGTCGACTTCATGGACCGCCATGTATTCCCGACCGTACCGGTTTATGACCGGCAACTCGCCGAATTCGGATCAGATCGCTGGCAGGTTGTGCCGGTTCTCGAAGAACTAAAACGCAAAGCGAAAGCCGAAGGCCTGTGGAATCTGTTCCTTGCGCCATCGGCGGAGCATGACGACGGCGACTTCAGGGGCGCGGGCCTCACAAATCTCGAATATGCGCTTTGCTCCGAAGCCATGGGCCGCCTTCAGTGGGGATCGGAGGTGTTCAACTGCTCCGCTCCGGACACCGGCAATATGGAAGTGCTGCATCGCTACGGTTCGGCTGAACAGAAAGCGCGATGGCTCAAGCCATTGATGGCGGGCGAAATTCGATCCGCATTTCTGATGACCGAGCCGGGAGTCGCCTCCTCCGACGCGACCAACATCGAAACGTCGATCGTGCGGGACGGCGATGAGTATGTGATCAACGGGCGCAAATGGTGGTCGTCCGGCATGGGCGACCCGCGCTGCAAGGTCGCCATCGTGATGGGCAAGACCGACCCATCGGCGCCGCGTCATCGTCAGCAATCCCAGATTCTCGTGCCGACCGACGCGAAAGGCGTGACCGTGAAGCGCATGCTTCCGGTGTTCGGTTATGATGACGCGCCTCACGGACACGCCGAAGTGATGTTGAAGAATGTGCGCGTCCCCGTCGCCAACCTTGTGCTTGGCGAGGGCCGCGGTTTCGAGATTGCTCAGGGCAGACTCGGACCCGGGCGTATCCATCACTGCATGCGCACGATCGGCGTCGCCGAATTCGCGCTGGAGAAAATGATGAAGCGCCTCCACGCGCGCGTGGCGTTCGGCAAGAAAATCGCGGAGCACTCGATCTGGGATGAACGGATCGCAGCCGCGCGGCTGAATATCGAGATGACCCGCCTGCTCTGCCTGAAGGCGGCCGACATGATGGACAAGGTTGGCAACAAGCAGGCCCAGCTCGAAATCGCCATGATCAAGGTCGCTGCGCCGTCGATGGCGCTGCAGATCATCGATCACGCGATACAGGCTCATGGCGGCGCCGGCGTCACTGAAGATTTCGGACTCGCCCACGCCTATGCGATGATTCGCACGCTGCGCCTCGCCGACGGGCCCGACGAGGTTCATAACCGGGCCATCGCGAGAATGGAGGCGAAGCGTTACGCCAATCAGGCGCCAGCCAACTGAACGATCGCCTCATGAATCAGCGCGAGCAGCAATTGGTCGGCGCAAGGCAGGTCGACGCCCTCAACCGGCTCGATGAAGTGAAGCTGGGTCTTTGGCTGGAAGCGAACGTCGACGGCTATCAGGGGCCGGCCACGATCGCGCAGTTCAAAGGCGGTCAATCCAATCCGAGCTTCAGGATTGACGCTGGCGGCAAGGCCTATGTTCTTCGTCGCAAGCCGCCGGGCGTCCTGTTGCCGTCCGCCCACGCGGTCGATCGCGAATTCAGAGTCACGGCCGCATTGCACGCCGCGGGATTTCCCGTCGCGCGTCCGCTGGCGCTATGCGTCGATGACGCGGTGATCGGCTCGATGTTTTACGTAATGGAGATGGTCGAGGGGCGAATATTCTGGTCGCCTGCTCTGCCCGATATAACGCCGAGCCAACGGCGCGCGATTTACGAAGCCGAAATCGACACGCTGGCGCGCCTTCATGCGTTTGATCCGGCAGGTCTGGGCCTCAGCGATTTCGGCAGGCCAGGCAACTATTTTTCCCGGCAAACGGATCGCTGGACGCGCCAGTACCGCGCATCCGAAACGATGACGATCGAACCCATGAACAGGCTGATGGAGTGGCTGCCGACATCCATTCCATCGCAGAAGCGCACGTCGATCGTGCATGGCGACTTCCGCCTCGACAACATGATCTTCGACGGTCGGGCTCCCGGCGTGCGCGCCGTTCTGGATTGGGAGCTCTCCACGCTCGGCGACCCTCTCGCCGACCTCACCTACTTTCTGATCATTTGGGCTATGCCGGCCGGAGATCTCAACGGACTGGCAGGACTTGATCTGCTCTCGCTCGGCATCCCGACTCTGGATGAAGCGACGCAGCTTTATTGCGCGCGCGCGGGCGTCGAGTCCGTTCAGGATCTCGACTGGTGCTTCGCGTACAACCTCTTTCGGCTCGCGGCGATCGTGCAAGGCATCGCCGGACGGGTGCGCGACGGCACGGCGTCCAATGACAAAGCGGCGGAAGCGGGAAAACTGACCGGCGCTTTCGCCCAGCTCGCCTGGAAGCACGCGCTCAAAGCCGGGGCCTGAGGATTCGGCTTCGATCAGGCGATCGTCATCCCGCCGTCCACCACCACGGTCTGGCCGGTGACGTAGGATCCCGCCTGCGACGCAAGGAAAACGGCGGCGCCCGCGACTTCGTCGGGCGATCCAATTCGCCGGAGCGGCGCCGTCGAGGTGACTCGCTTCAGCGTCGCCTCATCCTCCCAGAGCGCTTTGGCGAAATCAGTTTTAATCAGACCCGGCGCGATGCAATTCACGCGGATGTTATGCGGGCCGAGTTCGACCGCCAGATTGCGCGCCAGTTGAAAATCGGCCGCCTTGGAAATGTTGTAAGCGCCGATCTCGGCGCTGCCCTTCATCCCGCCGATCGAGGAGATGATGATGATGACGCCGTCGCGGCGCGCGATCATTTGCGGCGCGACCATTTGCGCTAGCCAGTGATTGGAGAGGATGTTGTTATCAAGAGTCTTGCGGAACTTTTCATCACTGATCGTCGCCATGCCGCCGTAATGCGGATTGGACGCCGCATTGCAGACCAGAATATCCACGGCGCCGAAACGGTCCACCGTACTGGCGACGAGACTCTCGAGGTCGCTCTTCGATGAAATTGACGCCGGCACGGCGATGGCGGCGTCGCGACCCACGCTGGCGTTGATCTCCGCCGCGGCGTTTTGGCAGGGCTCCGCATTGCGCGATGAAATCACCACCTGCGCGCCATGCTCCGCCAGACGATGCGCGATCGCCTTGCCGATGCCCCGCGACGATCCGGTGATGATCGCAACTTTTCCTAAAACATCGAAAAGCCGCATGATCCCGCCTCCTTCCGTCTTCCATATTTCTCATTCCGATATAGCTAAAACTCCAATCAGTCAAAATTTTGCATTGTTTTTTCCGTCAGATGGGAGGTATGTGAACATACTATATAATCGAAAACGGACGCCGCAGCCGGGAGGCCTCATGCAGACGCAGCAGGAATTGTTCACGCTGACTGGAAAGATCGCCGTTGTGACAGGCGGCGGACGCGGCCTCGGGCGCATCGCGGCGGAGGCGTTGCTGCGCGCGGGCGCGCGCGTTCTTGTCGCCTCGCGCAAGAAAGCCGACTGCGTCGCGACTGCGGATGCTCTGGCGGGCCTTGGCGATATTGAAGGCCTCGAAGGCGACGTCAGCACCCAGGCGGGCGTATCGGCTCTCGTGGCGCAAATCCGTCAGCGCACGCCCGTCGTTGATATTCTTCTCAACAACGCCGGCGCCACGTGGGGCGCGTCTCTCGAATCCTTTCCATGGGACGCTTGGAGCAAGGTCATGTCGGTGAACGTCACGGGCGCATTCACGCTCACGCGCGATCTGCTGCCGGAATTGTCGGCGCGAGCGTCGCTGGCGGACCCGTCGCGCGTCATCAATGTCGGGTCGATCCTCGGGACGGCGCCGATCCCGGACGATTCCTATTCTTACGGCGCCTCAAAAGCTGCGCTGCATCACGTGACCCGCGTGCTGGCGGGAGAACTCGCCCCGCGCCATATCACCGTCAACGCCATCGCGCCCGGCCCTTTTGAAAGCAAGATGACGGCGTTTGCGCTCGGGAAAACGGATGTCAAAGACTCCATCGCCGCAAGCATTCCCTTGAAGCGAATCGGCGAACCGGACGATATCGCCGGCGCGCTTCTGTTTCTGGCGAGTCGCGCCGGGCGCTATGTAACCGGCTCGATCATGCCGCTCGATGGCGGCCTCAGCATCGACGCGCGCAGCAAACTGCTCACAACCCATCTGTGAACCGCGCGATGACATCCGACCGAACCCAACCGCTGGCGCCGGCCGCCTCACTCTCCCATCTCGCCGTCAACGTCAGCGATCTTGCACGCGCGCGGGCGTTCTACGAGGCGGTGCTGGGATTTAAGGTGTTTCTCGACAAAAGCGACGACCCGAAACTGCCGCGCATTTTCGGACGCATCAGCAACGCCGCCGTTGAACTCATTCTGGTGAAAGATCCTGCTCCGGACGCGCCGCCGCGTCCCCGGCAATTGGGACTCGCAGGAATGGTTTTCCGCGTGCAGGATCTGGATGGAATCTGCGAACGTCTGTTCACCTCCGGCATCGTGAAAGTCCAGCATCCGAAGATGTTCGAAGGAGCGAAGGTGCTTTATGTGGCCGACCCGGATGGCAGCTTCTTTGAACTCATAGAATTTCCCGGCGACATACAGACGCCGGACGAAATGTGGTGAGACAGGCTCAACCTTAAAGGCTCGCCGCCGGCCTTCCGGCCACATTCGCGCAAGCCTCAGCCCCTCACCGCGACCCGTCATTCAGCAGCCAACATCGCGCGAGATGCTTTTCATCGCCGGTTTGGGGCGGCGCATCGCGACCGCACCGCTCGACCGCGACGGGGCATCGAGGGTGGAAGCGGCAGCCCTTCGGCGGCGCGAAAGGCGACGGAATCTCTCCTTCGATCGGCCGGTAGGCGCGACGCCCCGCCTTTATGCTGGGCGCCTGTTCAAGCAGCGCCTTCGTATATGGATGGCGAGGATTGGCGAACAGGTCCGCAGCGGGCGCCTGCTCCACAATCTGTCCCAGATACATCACTGCGACCCTGTCGCAGAGATGGCGCACGACGCCGAGGTCGTGGCTGATGAAAAGCATCGTGAGGTTTCGGTTGCGGCTCAGGTCAAGCAGTAAATTGATGATCTGCGCCTGAATGGAGACGTCGAGCGCGGCGACGGGCTCATCGCAAATGAGGAAGTCGGGCGACACCGACAGCGCGCGGGCGATCCCGATCCGTTGTCGCTGGCCACCGGAAAACTGATGAGGAAGTCGGAACGCTGCGTCAGCGGAAAGGCCGACTTCGGCCAGAAGCGAAACCGCGAAATCGGTTCGCTGCCGGCGCGCGATGACGCCATGATAGATGGCGCCTTCGGTGATAATGTCCATCACGCGTTGGCGCGGATTGAGAGAGGCCATTGGATTCTGGAAGACCATCTGCAGCCTGAGCAGAGCCGCCGGCGTCAATGAGCCGTCATCAAGTGGTATATCGTCAAAAATCACCCGCCCCGAAGTCGCCGGCAGAAGGCGCGCGGCGATCCGCCCCAGCGTTGACTTGCCGCAGCCGCTCTCGCCGACCAAACCGAAGATAGAACCCCGCGCAATGTTGAGGCTGACATTGTCGACGGCGGTCACAAACTGAGGGCCGGCGCCGACGCCCAGACGATGCAGCAGAGATTCGAAGGCGCCCGGACGCATCTCAAACCGCCGCGTGACCTGCTCGATGCGCATGAAAGAAGCGACTTGCTCTGACATCCCTCGTGTATTTTTCATCTCAGAGGCGCAAGAAGCCATCCGCAACAACCTCAAGCCGGGAAATGACAGCGGACCGAATATTCGGGCCCGCCAAGACTCGGCGGATTGGTCTCGCATATCGTCGCCGCCTTCGCGCATCGCGGCGCAAACGCGCAACCTGGCGGCAGTCTAAATGGCGACGGCGGGCCGCCCGGAATCTGCGAGAGACGTCCTCCCGGCGGCGCGTCGCCGGGAATCGAGTTGATGAGGCCGATCGTATAAGGATGCCGCGGCCGATCGAGCACTTCTTTTACGGACCCAATTTCAACGATCCGACCAGCGTACATAACGGCGACGCGATCGCAGAGGCCAGCCACCACGCTGAGGTCATGCGTGATCCAGACAAGCGCGGCGTCATTTTGTCGAACAAGCGTCTGCACCAAGTTCAGGATCTGCGACTGGATCGTCACATCCAGAGCGGTCGTCGGCTCATCGGCGATGATCACGTCGGGGCCGCAGGCGAGCGCGATCGCAATGCAGACGCGTTGCCGCATCCCGCCTGAGAGTTCATGCGGATAACTTGACAGCCTCAGGCGCGGAGCCGGAATGCCAACGCGCTCAAGCGCGCCTTCAGCGATCGTCATCGCCTCCTCGCGGCCGACGTTGCGATGGGCCCGAAGCACGTCGAAGAACTGGCGCCCGATGGTCAGAACCGGATTGAGCGTGGTCATCGGATCCTGAAAGATCATCGAAACGGATCGGCCGCGATGACGCCGCATCTCGCTTTCATCGATCTTCGTGAGATCGAGGCCATTCAGGCGAATGGCGCCGCTTTCTATTCTGCCGGGCGGATCGATGAGGCCGAGAATGGAGAGCCCCGTGACGGACTTTCCAGAGCCGCTCTCTCCAACAACCCCGAGGATCTCGCCGCGGCGCAGCTGAAAGTTGACGCCGTTGACCGGGCGCGCCACTCCGGCCTTGAGCTCGAACACGGTGCTGAGATTGTCCACCTCAAGCACGACATCGCCAATCGCCGCGCTCGTCATTTCGCCAGCGCCGGATTCAGCATGTCGCGAAGCCTGTCAGCGACGAGGTTGATCGAAAGCACCAGCGCGAGCAGCGCGAAGCCCGGACAAAGCGAAATCCAGTAGTTTCCCCCCAACAAATACTGGTAACCGTTGGCGATGAGCAAACCGAGGGAGGGTCTGGTTTCGGGCAAACCGATGCCCAGAAAACTCAGCGTCGCCTCCAGCGTGATCGCGTGAGAAATCTGAACCGTGCCGACCACGAAGACCGGCGGAAGACAGTTTGGCAGCAAATGCCGCGTCAGAATCCGCCAATGGCCAAGACGCATGCCCTTCGCGGCTTCGACATATTCGCGTTCGCGCTCAACGAGCGCGGAAGCGCGGACGGTTCGCGCGTAATAAGCCCATTGCACCGCGACCAGGGCGATAACAGTCTTGTCGACGCCCCGGCCGAGCAACGCAAGCAACACAAGCGCGACAAGAATCGGAGGGAAACTCATCTGCAGGTCGACGAGCCTCATCAGGGCGGCGTCCGCCCGCCCGCCGATATAGGCGGCCGCCAATCCAAGGATAAGGCCTATGGAGAGCGCGACGACGACGCTGCTTATTCCGACGATCAGGGAGATGCGAAGTCCATACAGAATGGCGCTCAACAGGTCTCGACCCATTCCATCCGTGCCGAGCCAGTGGATATAGCCCTCGGCGCTTTCTGTTCCGGGAGGCAGCCGGGAATCCAGGATGGACAGCTTGGCGAGATCATAAGGATTCTGCGGCGAGATGACCGGAGCGAAAACCGCGCCGACCACCAGAACAAGGAGCGCCGCGAGACTGACGACAGCGGTCGGACTCGCGCCGAATTCCAGCGCGAACTCGCGGATCGCCGCAAACCGAAGACGCCATGTGTGTTCGATCGGCGCCGACGGCCTTGCCGCAATCACGCTCATCGCCTGTTCTCCCCGAGGCGGACCCGCGGATCCGCCGCAGCGTACAGGAGATCGACGACGAGATTGATCACAACGAACAGGATGACGACGACAAGGAGGTAGGCGACGATCACGGGGCGATCGAGAATATTGATGGAGTCGATGATCAGTTTTCCCATGCCTGGCCAATTGAAGATGGATTCGGTCACCACCGCAAAGGCGATCACCGAACCGAATTCGATGCCGATCACCGTGATGATGGGGATCGTGATGTTCCTGAGGATATGGCTGAACAGGATGCGCGCTGGCGGAACTCCCATGGCCCGTGCGAAACGCACATAGTCCTGCGGCGCGGCTTCGCGGACGCCGGCCCGCGTGAGCCGCGTCAAGAGAGAGATTTTGAACAGCGCGAGGTTGAGCGCCGGCAGAAACAGGTGACTGAGGCCATCGAGCGTCAGGAGACTGGTCTCTATGCCGAGCACCGACACGGTGCTCCCGCGACCGAAGACGGGGAACCACGAGAGAAGCACGCCGAAAACGAGGATAAGGACGAGACCAACCCAGAACGTCGGGAGTGAAAAACCGAGGATCGATCCTGCCATGATGGCCCGCGAATACCAGGCGTGAGGCTTGCGTCCAGCGACAAGGCCGAGAGGAACGCCGATGAAGACGGCGAGCATCATCGCCGTAAGCGCAAGCTCCATTGTCGCCGGCAGCCGCTGCATGATCAACTGGATGGCCGGAATGTTGAAGACAAACGAGTTGCCGAAATTGCCTGTGGCCGCCGACTTCAGGAACAGGAGATATTGGCGGTACAGCGGTTGATCGAGACCTAGAGTGCGGGTCACGGCGTCACGCGTGGCCTGTGTCGCCTCGCCCGGCACGAGCAGTTCGACGGGATCGCCGATCGCATAGACAGCAACGAAAACGATGAGCGACATGGCGAGGACCACCATCGCTCCTTGAACAATCCGCTGTAGAAATAACCCGATCATGCCGCTGTCCTTGCGCGCCGGAGGCGCAGCGCCGATGGATCTTGATGACCGGAATGAATGGTTATCGTCGCCTGGCGACGCGGACTTCGCTCCCCTTCGGGCGCTCCGGTTTGCGGGTTGACGTCAAAATGGGGGAAATTGCTGGCCGCAATGTCAAGCCGGATGCGATGTCCTGCACGAATGACCGCGGCGACCGGCGTCGCTTTTACGACAACGCGGTCGCGTTCATTCTCCGGCATAGGCTGGGGATCGATGAAAGAGTTCCGATATCGCAGTCGCAGGATTCCATCACTGAGATTGAGCGCGGGACCGCCGTCCGGATAGCAATCCATCAGCTTGATCGTGATGTCTGCGTCCGGCGCATCGATCGAGACCCGGAGGTCGACCTCCACTTCCCCGCAAAGATGCAGATCCTCAGTGAGCGGCGCGCTTAGCAGAACGAAGATGTCATCGCGCGCGGTCCGAGTTTCCGAAGCGCTTTCGATCAGCGGAAAAACACGCGACTGGTCATACATTCCGCCCGGCATAAGCGGTTTTCCTGAATTGATGCCGCCGCCCAGCGTCGGAACGGGATTATCAGGATCGCTGACGAAGCTCCTGCTCCAGTCTCGGCCGGGCGGACTCTCGGCGAGTCCTTCCGGCGCAAGCCACAACGCCCATGGCTCCGAGTTCTGGGGCGGCCATTGGTCGGTGGCGCGCCAGACGCCGCTATGCTCGATCGAGCCGTCGTCGGCGCGACGTCCCGCGCCGCCTCCCATCTCGAAATAGCGCACCCTTGGAAAGGAAGGCGGCTTTCCGGCCAGCGCTTCCGCGATGAAGCTGAGGCGGATGTCAAGCATCGTTCCACCGAGCCCCTGTTCTGGAAGGGCGGCCTCGCCGAAATCGACTTCGCCCGCGATCGGCGTCCATTTCTCGGCATGGCACCATGGACCGATCACCAGCGCGGCCGCAGAGTCGCCGTCGGCCTGTCTTGCGCTGAAATTGTCGAGCGCCGAGACGAGCGACGTGTCATGCCAGCTTGTGATGAAGAGCGTTGGAATTCCCTCCATGCTCCGGCGGCCGGGATCGACATAGAGCCCGGGTCGTCTCCAGAACGGCCCATCGACGCCATGTCGCCAGAAGGCTGAGAGATTGCGCTGGTGATCCGGCGCAAGCGCCAAGGGAGTGCTTCCCTCGACCCAGGGACCACGCTTCAGCCATGTCTCGACGGATTCGCTCTCGATGTCGTCGGCGTCGGCCTGTCTGCCGGCGGCGACCAGCTCGCGCACGGCCTCGCGATACGCCCATGTCGCCTGCTTCTGATCAAAGGCGCCGCCCTGGCGGACGCCGCTTCTGAACGCGTTCGAGAAGCCGCCGCAATCCGGAACCATGGCGGCGGGCTTCTTTTCGCTGACGTCCGCCAGCGATATCTGACAGGCTGCGAGATAGGAATGGCCGACGAGGCACACGCGCCCATCGCACCATGTCTGCGCGAGCAACCACGCGATGGAGTCGGCGCCGTCAGCCGGCTCCTGAACATATTTGGCGAAAACGCCTTCGGAGCTCCCCGTTCCGCGACAGTCCTGCACCACATAGACGAAGCCCGCGCCGACATAGCGCGCGGCAAGCATGGCGCGGGACGGCGGTTCGGCGGCGCCGAACACGCGCTCAGACTGATCACAGACGCGCCTGCCGTACGGCGTCCTCTCAAGAATAACCGGCCGCGGCGCATTATCGGGACCGTAGATATCCGCAACAAGCGCGACGCCGTCCCGCATCGGCATCGTCACGCCGCGCCGCACGGCCACGGCGTGATCAGTCGATTCTTGCGTCGTCACCGCGCCCTGCTGAGGCTGAGCGCCATCGTGGCCTGATCCTGGCGCGCCTCATAGACAAACCCTTTGCGCGCGGCCCAGACATTGAGCTGATAGTGCAACGGTATCACCGCGTCCTCGCCATAGGCGATAGCCGCAGCCTGACGCGCGAATGTCGCAGCATCATCCAGGTTCGCCGCTCCCAGCGCGAGCTTGGTCAGTCGATCGACTTCAGGGTTCGAATAGCGACCGCGATTGGACGGGCCGTATCCTTCCTCCTTGTTGAAAGTCATCAGGACGCCGCGCAAGCTCAGCCATGCCGTTCCCTGCGGCGAACCGAAAGCGATGAAGAAGATCGAAAACTCCTGAGCGCTCGCCTTCGCGAAAAAGACGTTCGACGGCATCGTCTCGACCGATGTGGCGATGCCGATCCGCTCGAACATCTGAGCCGCAGCCTGCGTGATCTGCGCGTCCGCGACGTAGCGATTGCTCGGACCGTGCAGGGTCATTTTGAACCCGTCCGGATAGCCTGCTTCGGCCAGCAGCTTTTTCGCAGCCGCGGGATCGTAACCGGTCGGCTTGATATCAGGGTTGAAGCCGATCATCGACGGACTCGCAAGCTGTCCAGCGGGTTCGCCGAGACCGAACAACAGACGGCTCACGATCGCCTTGCGATCGATCGCCAGCGACAATGCGCGGCGAACCTTGGGGTTCAGCAACGGGTTCGGAATTTTCGCGCCATTCTTGGCTGTGATGAACGGCGTCTCGGCGCGGTTCGTGTCCATGTGGATATAAGCCGCGAAAACATCGTTGATCTTGAACAGCTCGACCTTCGGATCGGACAGAAGCCGTTGATAATTATCCGGCGGCACGGCTTCGATAAGATCGACGTCGCCGGAAAGAAGAGCGGCGACCCGGCTGGCGTCGTTCGGCATCGCCAGCACATCGACGGACGCGAAATCGGACTTCTTGCCCCAATAATTATCGTTGCGGACAAGGGCCAGCTTTCCGCCCGGCTGCCAGGAGACAAACTTGAACGGTCCGGTTCCAATCGTGGCCTTGCCGGAATTGTAGTCGGCGGTCGCGGCCCCCTTCCCCGCATGCTGCGAGATGATCGGAATATCGGCAAGGTCGAGAAGAAGCTGGGCGGACTCTGTATTGGTCGAGATTCGGACTGTCAGATCGTCAACCTTCTCCGCCTTCGCAATATCTGAAAGAAAGGTGGTGAAAGGAGCAGGGCTGTTCGGCACGTCGCCTGCGCGCTTAAAAGTGAAAAGCACATCGTCAGCGGTGAATGGGACGCCGTCGTGCCATTTGACGCCAGGTCGGAGCTTGAATTCCCACAGCCTGTCGCCAATTTTTTTCCAGCTTTCCGCGAGTCCCGGCTGAAGACGGAGATCCTTGTCGCGCTCGATCAAAAGATCAAACACATTCAGAACCGTCGCCTTGCTGGTTCCGATATAAGAGAAGTGCGGATCCATGGATTGCGTTTCGGTGCGAACGCCGATCCGCGCGTCCGCCGCATAAGCGGCGACAGGCGTCATGACAGTTGCGGCCGCGAAACCGGCCGCCTTGAGAATTTTTATCCACCTCTGCATGATACGCCCTCCCGTGTGTTCTTCTTGCTTGCTCCGATCAGGAAGCGGTCGATCGCGCAGCCGTCTCGAAACGCATTTTTCCCGCTCGCACATGGGCCTCGCCGAGGCGTCGGGCGCTTGCCTCATCGCCCATGGCGATCGCCTCGATGATTTCGTTATGCTCGCGGTTGGATTGCGCCATGTCAGGATGGCGCGAGAGCGAGACCTGCCGAAACAGATGCATCTCCTTCACAAGTCCATCGATCATGGCCTGCAGACGCGGACTCGACGCCATGCGGACGAGTTGATCGTGGAAGCGAAGATTGAGCGTATAATACAGCGCCGGATCAGATTTGGCCGCGTCGGACATCTCCGCGTGGAGGCCGCGTAGCGCAGAAACCCCGCCTTCATCGCGCTCGCGCGCCGCGAGTTCGCAGGCGTGGCCGGTCAGAACGGCGCGAAGATCATAAATCTCCAGCAGGCCGGCGCGACTGACCTCTCGAACGAACGCTCCCTTGTTCGCGACGAACTCGACCAATCCCTGGCTGGCCAGCAAACGCGCGGCCTCACGAATGGGGCCGCGACTGACGCCAAGCTCCTTGGCCAGGACCGCCTCGTTGATTCGCTCTCCCGCGGGCAGCTGGCCGCTGAGAATGAACCGCTCGATTCTGTCGGCGACCAGGCTCGACAGGGTGCTGTTCCGCCGAAGCGCCAGAAGATCCTGTTCCTCCGCTGCCATGCCCTCTCCCAAAGAAAAGCTTGCGTTACTGTCCGCGAACAACAATAAACTGTCAACAGTTAATTCGGAGATGCGCGTTTATGTCCGCCCGCCCTGCTCATGCCCAAGCCGCCCGGGATTCGTCAGATCCGGTAACCATCCAGGCGGCGGCTTTTGTCGCCGCCGCGCGCGCCGACAGCCTCCCCGTCGCGTTGTTCGAGATGGCGACGCGCTGCATCGCCGATACGACGGGGCTGTATATCGCCGGCCTCCTCGAACCCTCGACCAGGATCGTCATTCAGATGGCCGCCGAGGATGGCGGGCGCGGCGACGCGCTGCTTCTGGGATGCGGCGAGACCAGGACGCCCGCTCATGTCGCGGCGCGAGCGCTCGGCATCGCCGCTCACGCCCATGATTTCGACGACACCCAGGTCAGTCGTGATCCAGCCCACGTCTATGGGCTCTTGACGCACCCATCGGCAGCGCCGCTGTCCGCCGCAATCGTCATGGCCGATACGCTGGGCGACGTGTCCGCCGCGGATTTCCTGACAGCGTTTTGCGTTGGTTTCGAAGTGTCGTGCAAGATTTCCGAATGGCTCAAGCCGGACCACTATCTTCGCGGTCATCACTCCTCCGGGACGGTCGCAACATTCGGGGCCGCCGCCGCGACATCGTATTTGTTGGGCCTTGATCAGGAGCGAATCGGCCACGCCCTCGGCCTCGCCGCCAGCATGGCGGCGGGTATCCGCTGCAATTTCGGCACCATGACCAAGCCGTGGCATGTCGGCCGCGCTGCGGAAAACGGCGTGCTCGCCGCAAGAATGGCGGCGCGAGGGTTCACCGCCGACCCGCAGGCCCTCGACGGGCGCTGGGGCTTCGCCAGCGTGCTCGCCGGCGGCTTCTCATCCGAGAAACTCTCCCAGGGCTTTGGCCGAACCTGGTCGATGCTGGAGCCCGGCGTGAGCATCAAGCCGTATCCCAGCGGCATTCTCACGCATCAATCCATGGACATGGTGCGCAAGCTGATCATCGAACGCGACATCAAGCCGGAGGCGATCGAACGGATCGACTTCTACGCCGGTGACAACATCTTGAACCCTATCCGCTATGGCGCCGCCAGGAACGCGCTGGAGGCGAAATTCTCGATGTGCGCGCTGCTCTCGATGCTTGCGCTCTATCGCAACGCCGGGCTCAACGAGTTCGACGACCACATCATCGCGTCGCCGTCCTTCCAGGCCATGCAGCACAAGGTTCACGTGCACCGCGATGAGCACATAAACTCCCTTGGCTTTGATATCATTCGCTCGCGCGTCGAGATCAGCGCATCCTCCGGCGAGCGCCATGTCGCGGAAGCCGATCCGCGCTACCGAGGCGGGCCTGATTTTCCCATGTCTCGCGCGGACATCGAAGAAAAATTCCGCAACTGCGCGGCGAAGGCCCCCGCCGAACTCGCCGACAGCCTGCTCGCTTCGATCTGGGGCCTCCCGGAAGCAAAATCTATTTCACTCTTCCTCGACCTGCTGCGGCAGGCCCCAATGCCTGATCGTTGACAGGCGACGAAGAAGCGGGGCGGCAAGCTCATCCGCCCCGTCGAGCCGCGGCAGACAAAAAAGTGATCGCGGCAAAACTGTCGGCCGCCAACCTTGAATCGGGTTGCGGCGCGCGTCCCGCTTTTTGAGCGCGCCTGTCATGCGCTTTCTGTGATGGTTTTGCGGCGATGGGCGGCTTCTTCTTCAGCCGGTCGCCGAATTTAACGCGCCGCAGCCTCCGTCCAGAACCTGCTTACCGGCGTCTTCCCAAGGTCCTTACACGCCGTATGGGCGTCAATGAAGAAACGGGCCGGTTCATCGAACCACAGCATTCCAGCGCGCTTGATCTCGCGTCTGTCAAAGCTGCAACAATATCCCCATTCAAGACGCTTGCGCGCCTCGCGCGCGTCGTGAGCGCCGACCGCGATCTCAGCGGCTCTCGCCGCCTCCGAGATAGGCCGCGATCAGCTTGGGATCGTGAATCAGCGAGTCCGCCAATCCCTCCTGAACGATTTCGCCGGTTTCCAGAACATAGCCGTAGTCGGCCGTTTCCAGCGCGGCGCGGGCGTTCTGCTCCACCAGCAGCACCGAGACGCCAAGCGCGCGCAGCGATGCGATCGTGCGGAAGATCTCGCGCACGATGAGCGGGGCGAGACCGAGACTTGGCTCATCGAGGATCAGCAGCTTCGGCTTGGCCATTAGAGCCCGGCCGAGGGCCAGCATCTGGCGTTCGCCGCCGGACAGCGTGCCCGCGGCCTGACGCCTGCGCTCCCGCAATCGCGGGAAACGCTCGTAGACCTGCGCCAACGCGGCGTCGACGCCGGAGCGATCCTTCAGGCTGTAGGAGCCCAGGATGAGATTGTCGGCGACGGAGAGGTCGGAGAACAGTTCGCGCTTTTCCGGCACGAGGCAGATGCCGCGCTCGACGCGGTCCTCGACATCGAGCCCCGCGAGACTCGCGCCCTCGAAGGTCACCTCCCCCGTCAATGGAAGAAGCCCCATCGTCGCGAGCATCATCGTCGTCTTGCCGGCGCCGTTGGGCCCGATCACCGAGACGATCTGGCCGGCCTCGACGTCCAGCGACACGCCGCGCACGGCCTCCACCTTGTCATAGGAAACGCTGACGTTGCGAAGCGACAGCAGCGCCATCAGACCGTGCTCCCGAGATAAGCTTCCTGGACCCGGGGGTCGTTGCGGATCGCCGCCGGATCGCCCTCGCAGAGCTTGACGCCGAAATCCATCACCACGATCCGGTCGACGAGATTCATCACAAATTCCATATCGTGCTCGACGAGCAGGATGGTGACGTGCTCGCGCCGCAGATTGGCCAGCAGTTCGGCGAGCTTCTGCTTCTCGTTGCGACGCAGGCCCGCCGCCGGCTCGTCGAGCACGAGCAGCAGCGGATCGGCGGCAAGGGCGCGAGCGATCTCAAGCAGTCGCTGATTGCCGAGCGGCAGGTTGCCTGCGAGCTCAAACGGATTGTCGCCAAGTCCGATGCGTTCGAGCTGCCGCATCGCCTCGGCGCGCGCGCGCGCCTCCTCCTGACGATCCAGCCGCAAGGCGCCGGAGAACAGGCCGGACCTGGTGCGCGGATAGGCGCCGAGCAGAACATTGTCGAGCAGCGTCATCCGCGGACGCAGCTTCACGTGCTGGAACGTGCGCGCGACTCCGGCGCGCGCGATCGTCGCCTGCGACAGCCGTTCGATGTTGCGGCCGGCGAAGACGATCGAACCGCCGTTGCAGCGCAGCGCGCCGGTCAGCAGGTTGAACATCGTGCTCTTGCCGGCGCCGTTGGGGCCGATCAGGCCGAGGATCTCGCCGGCGCGGACCTCGAAGCTCACCTTGTTGACGGCGACCAGCCCGCCGAAGCGGCGCTCCGCCTGCTCGACCTTCAGCAATATCTCGCCCGGCGCCGGCTGCTTGCGCAGCGGCAGCGCCGCGGCGGCTTCCGGCCGTTGCGGCTGCGTTCTCGGCAGGAAGCGCGTCAGGAACGGGACGATGCCCTGTCGCGCCCGCTGCAGAAAGAGAATGAAGATGCTGGCGAAGGCGACGATCTCGAGTTGGCCGGACGCGCCCTTGGCGATCAGCGGCAAGTAGTCCTGCACCGCGTTCTTCAGGAAGATGATCACCGCGGCGCCGACGATGCCGCCCAACAGGCTGGTCGCGCCGCCGATCATCGCCATCATCAGATATTCGATGCCGGCCAGCGGCTCGAACGGAGTCGGGCTGATGAAACGACTGAGATGGGCGTAGAACCAGCCCGAGAGCGCCGCCAGGAAGGCCGCGATGACGAAGGCGGTGAGATTCACCCAATAGGCGCTGACGCCGAGGCTCTCGACCAGCGTCTTGCCGCCGCGCATCGCCCGCATCGCCCGGCCGAGGCGCGAGTTCAGCAGGTTGTGCAGCAGGAACAGCACGACGATGACGGTCGCCCAGATCAGATAGTAGATCTGCCGGCCCTCGCTGAGCACATAGTTTCCGATGGCGATCGGCGGGATGTTGGAGAGGCCGTTGAATCCGCCGAGACCGTCGATATTGCCGAAGAGAAAGCCGATCGCCAGGCCCCAGGCGATGGTGCTGAGCGACAGAAAATGCCCTTGCAGCCGGAGCGTCACCAGGCCGAGAACCGCCGCGATCGCACAGGTCAGCACGATCGCCAGAAGAAGTCCGAGCCAGGGCGACTGGCCCTGAATGGCCGACACCCAACCGGTCGCATAAGCGGCGATGCCGACAAAGGCGGCCTGCCCGAACGAGATGATGCCGACGACGCCGGTCAGCAGCACGAGGCCGATGGCGACAAGGGAATAGATGCCGATATAGTTCAGCAAGGTGACGGAAAAGGGACTCACGAGAAACGGGGCCGCGGCAAGCGCGAGCACGGCCACGATCTTCACGGCCGCAAGCTGCGCGCGCGTCATTCCTCGACCTCTTCTTCGATATGCGGCGACGCGATCGAGCGCCAGATCAGGATCGGGATCAGCAGCGAGAACACGATGACCTCTTTCAGCGCGCTGCTTTCAAACGAGGCGAAGCTCTCCAGGACGCCGACAAAGACGGCGCCGATCGCCGTCCCCGGATAACTGGCGAGACCGCCGATGATCGCGCCGACGAAGGCCTTCAGGCCAAGGAGAAAGCCGGAGTCGTAGAAGATGGTGTTGACGGGCGCGACCAGGATGCCGGAGACGCCGGCCATCAGCGAGCCGACGAGATAGGCGATGGCGCCGGACCTCGCGGGACGGATGCCCATCAGGCGCGCACCGGTGCGGTTGACGGCCGTCGCGCGCAGCGCCTTGCCTGTCAAGGTGAAGCCGAAGAACAGATAGAGCAGCCCGCTGAAGACGATCGACGCGAGAACGATGAGAATCGTCTGTCCGCCGACATGAACTCCGAATATCTCGAACGCCGCGTTCGTCAGCGGCTGCGTCCGCACGCCCTCGGGCCCGAAGAACAGCAGACCGAGACCGACCAGCGCGAAATGCAGCGCCATGGAGACGATCAGGAGAAGCAGCACGCTCGCATCCGCGATCGGCCGAAACACGATCCGGTCGAGCAGCGGCGAGATCGGCATGACGAGCAGAAGCGCGAGCAGAATGCGCACCGGCATCGAAGGAGTCAGCGGCAGCGCGAGCCGCGCCAGCAGGACGATCAGCACGGGCAGCAGCAGATAGAAGACAAGCGCCTTCGGGATCTGCCGCGCCTTGCCTGCCCGCGCCAGCGACCAGACCTCGACGAGAGAGGCCAGAACCGCGAGGACCAGCACGAGTCCGACCGTTCCCGGAAGTTGTCCCGTCTCGAGGGCCGCAAGCGTGAGCGCGGTGAAGGCCGCGATATCCCCGAAGGGGATGAACATCACGCGCGTGACCGTGAAGATCAGGACCGTGCCAACGGCGACCAGAACATAGATGGCGCCGGTGGCGATTCCGTCGAGGGCGAGAATCGCCGCGATATCGCTCGTCATTCGATTTGTCTCTGCGCGGCGGCGATAACGCGCCTACGGCTTGTAGACCCAGAGTCCGTTCTTCAGCTCGACGATCACGAGACTGCGCTCGTCGACGCCATGCGTCTCGCCGGGCTTGAAGGTGTAGACCGCGTGGACGCCTGGAACCTCTTTCGTCGAGAGAAGCGCGTCGCGCAGCGCCGTCCGGAATTCGGGCGAGCCGGGCTGCGCTTTCTGCATGGCGCGCGGCGCGGCGTCGAGGAACACGAGCCAGGCGTCGAAGGAATATCCCGAGAAGCCGTCCGTGGTCGGCATTCCGTTCGCCTTCTGAAAAGCTTCACGGAACGCGGCTGACGGCTTCTTGGCGAAATGCCCGTCGGGCAGCTGATCGGCGACGATCACCGGACCCGTCGACACCTGGATGCCTTCGGCGGCTTTGCCGCCGACGCGCACGAAATCGGGATTGACCAGCGCCGTCGTGCCGTAGGTCGGCCCCTTGTAGCCGCGCTCCGCCAGCGCCAGCAACGGCAACGCGCCCTGGGTGGCCGATCCGCCGATCAGGACGCCGTCGGGCCGCGCAGCGATCAGCTTCAGGACCTGGCCGGTCACGGACGTGTCGGTGCGGGCGTAGCGCTCGTTGGTGACAACCTGAATGTCGCCGCGCGCCTCGGCCGCCTTGGCGCCGTTATAGACGAGATCGCCCCACGCGTCGGAGAACCCGATATAGGCGACCTTCTTGACGCCGTCGCGCTTCATGCGATCGGCGACGACCTTCACCAGCAGCGGCGCCGGCTGCGGAATCGCGATCGCCCACTGATCGGCGGGATTCGCCGTGGGCTGAATCGGCGAGACGGCGATGAACGGCACCTTGAGCTCGCTCGCAACGGCGGCCATCGCGATCGTCGAGGGGGCGGTCGCGGTGCCGATGAGCAGGTCGACCTTTTCCTCTTCCGCGAGCTTGCGCGCGTTGCGCGTGGCGGCTGACGGATCGGAGGCGTCGTCGAGCTGGATCAGCTTGATCTTCTGCCCGGCCACCTCGCCGCGATAAGCGAGAGCTGCGGCGATGCCACGCCCGTAAGGGATGCCGATCGAGGAGCCGGGTCCGCTCAGCGACGTGACGAATCCGATCGTGATGTCGGCGCGAGCCGCCGAGGCCATTGCGAGAAAGGCCGCGACTCCCAGCCCGACTGTTCTGAAGCTTGCCATTGGTCTCCACCTCCCCTTGTCGACACGGTGCTAGTAAATTTCGTGCAATCCTTGTTTCTGCGAATGGGGCGCGAAACCGCGCCGCTCCTGAAGCAAACGCGAGGCGCGCGCCGGCGCATAAAGCAGCGCGACGGCCTTCATCGCGACGCGCTTCGGAGCCGTCGAAGTCCACTCGATTCTGAGAACGGCGCCACGCCATTCAATCGCTTCGCGGCTCACGCGCCTTGCGCCGCGCCGTCCGTTATCGCGGGCCCTATCAAAGATCCCCTGACGCGCCATGGCCGCTGAGCCCGGCGCCGGGAGACTGTCCGCAGACAGGATAGGCATCGCCACGATCGCCTCCCCTCCTCGTCAGGCGCCTCGCCTCAAAGATGAGGGAGGCGGCGATTAATTAATGTCCTAAATATCTTTCGAAAATCCGTCAACCGTTACATCGACGCTTTTTGCGCGCGCTGTTCATGACGCGAGACGAAGACCACATGCGGGAAACAGGCCGAAATCTCTAAGCCTTGCGCAAGCGCAGCGAGTCGTTCGGCTGGCTGCGGCCTCCGCGCTTGACCGCAAATTTCTTCGTGCTTTAATTAACTTCGGCGCGGCCGACACCGTCCGCTCCCCTCGGGGATCTCGCGGCCCATGAAGATCTTCTGGCAAAGCTTCGTCGATGCTGGCCTCAATGCCCCCTATCTCGTCAAGCTGTCCTCCTATCTGAACGAAATTGCGGCCCCGGGCACAAGCGTCCATGTCGAGGGAATGTCGCCTCCCGACCGCGATTTCGGCCGCCTCAGCGAACTCCGTTGCGCGATCGCGGCGATCGACAATGGCCTCAAGGCCGAGGACGACGGATTCGACGCCTATGTCATGGGCCACTTCCAGGACCCGGGCCTCTATGAACTGCGCTCGGCGCTGCAGATTCCCGTCGTCGGCGCCGGCGAGGCGACCCTGCTCGCAGCCTCGCAACTCGGCCGTCGCCTCGGCCTCGTCACGATCGACAAGGTTTTTG
>MKVY01000038.1:400597-404897 GCA_001899525.1 Rhizobiales bacterium 65-9 | reverse complement strand
TCGGACTCGGTTGTCGGCCGGAGGATTTCGCGGCCGCGTTCGACGGCGACGAAGCCGCGCGGCGCAACATGCTGGCCGACTTCGCCGTCTGCGCGCAGCCCCTGATCGATGCGGGCTGCGACGTCCTGGTGCCCGCCGGCGTATTGCCCGGGCTGCTTCTCTGTTCGGAGCGCGATTTCAAGGTCGGCGATGCGCCGGTGATCAATTGCGCCGCGGTGGCGCTCAAATCGGCCGAGATGTGGATTCAGCTCCGGCGCATCAACGGAACGCAGCCGAGCCGCGGCCCGAGTTTCGCGCTCGCCAATCGGCGGGCGCGCGAGGATTTCAGCCGGCTGGCGCGCCAAGGCCGCGCCTTTTTCGATCAAGGAAAGGAATAGGAGACGCGATGACGATCTCTCCTGACAAGATTCTGTACGAGGCGGAAATGACCGCCTCCGGCGGCCGCGATGGACAGGCGACGAGTCCCGACGGGCGCTTCACCGTCTCGCTGTCGCTTCCCAAGGAGATCGGCGGTCCGGGCGGCGACGGGACCAATCCCGAACAGCTCTTCGCCGCCGGCTACGCCGCCTGCTTCCTCGGCGCGGTGAAGCTCGTCGCCCGCCAGCGCAAGGCGCCGGTGGCCGATAACGCGACGGTGACCGCCAAGGTCGGGATGGGACCGATCGCCAACGGCTATGCGCTGACCGTCGAGCTCAAGGTTTCGCTTCCGGGCGTCGAGCGGGCGCTGGCGCAGGAGATCGTCGAGGGCGCGCATCAGCGCTGCCCCTATTCCAATGCGACGCGCGGCAACGTCCCCGTCACGCTGACGGTCGTCTGAGATGAGCGAGGCAGCGAGGCTGCGCCGCCCCTATGACGGCGTGGTCGTCGCCGCGCCCGTGACGGTCCCTTATGAACGCTATTCGATCGAGAGCGCGCATTGGTGGATCGGCCGGGCTCTCAAGGCGCTTGTCGAGACCTCCGGCCTCGACAAGCGCGCCATCGACGGGCTCGCGATCTCGAGCTTCACGCTTCCGCCCGATACGGCGGTGGGGCTGACGCAACATTTCGGGCTGAGCGCGCGCTGGCTCGACACGATTCCGCTCGGCGGCGTCAGCGGAATCGCCGCTCTGCGCAAGGCGGCGCGCGCGGTGCAGGCGGGCGACGCCGATGTGGTCGCATGCATCGCCGGCGACACCAACCAGGTCGACACTTTTCGGCGCACGCTCGAGAATTTCTCGCGCTTCGCCCAGGACGCCGCCTATCCCTATGGCGCGGGCGGCGCCAACGCCAGCTTCGCGCTGATCGCCCGGCATTACATGAAGCGCTTCGGCGCCACGCGCGAGGATTTCGGCCGCATCGCCGTCTCGCAGCGCGCCAACGCCCTGCGCAATCCGCATGCGCTGATGAAAACTCCGCTCACGCTCGATCAGTACATGGCTGCGCGGCCGATCTCGGATCCGATCCATCTGTTCGACTGCGTGATGCCCTGCGCCGGCGCCGAGGCCTTCCTGGTCATGCGCGAGGACATCGCCGCCTCGCTGAAGCTGCCGGCGGCGCGCATCGCCGGGACGATCGAGCGCCACAACGCCTTCGCCGACGACGTCGTCCAGACCCGCGGCGGCTGGGCGATGGACGTCGCCGATCTCTACGCCATGGCGGCGCTGCGGCCCGACGGGATCGACGTGGTTCTCACCTATGACGATTACCCCTTCGTGGTGATGATGCAGTTCGAGGATCTCGGCTTCTGCGCCAAGGGCGAAGGGCCGCGCTTCGTGCGCGAGCGCGACCTGACCATCGGCGGCGATTTTCCGCACAACACCTCCGGCGGCCAGCTTTCGGTCGGACAGGCGGGCGCAGGCGGCGGCTATCTCGGTCTGACCGAGGCGCTGCGCCAGGTTCTGGGCCAGGCCGGCGCGACGCAGGTCGCGGGCGCGCGCGCGGCGCTGGCCTCCGGTTTCGGCATGATCAACTATGATCGCGGCTTGTCCTCCGGCGCCGCGATTCTCACGGGACCATCGGCATGACCGAGCCGCTTTCGCCGCCGCGCAAGCGCAGTCCGCTCAATCGCACGCGGCTTCCGTCGCAGCCGCCGGCGCCGCGCAGCAGAACCTCGCACGGATTGACGCGCGCTGCGGCTGAGGGCCGCTTCGCGCTGCAGCGCTGCGCAAACTGCGGCGAATACGCTTATCCGGCGCGCGACGCCTGCCCTTCGTGCCTGTCGAGCGACCTTCCTTTCGTCGACGCGCCGAGCGGCGGCGAGCTTGTTTCGGAAACGCTCGTGCGCGTCCCGGCCGACGTTTATTTCCGCGAGCGGGCGCCGTGGCGCATCGGCCTCGTCAAGCTCGACTGCGGCCCGGTGATGGTTTCCCATCTGCATAGCGATTGCATCGATGGAGAAAGGGTGCGGATGTCGCTTCAACTGGACAAGAGCGGGCAGGCGGTCGCCTTCGCCCGGCCGCAGCAGAACGCTCCGGCGATGCAGGATGACCGTCAGTGGCGGGAAATGACCGCCGATCCGAAATACCGCCGCGTGCTGGTGACCAACGGCCGCTCCGCCGTCGGGCTCGCGACAGTCGACGCTCTGCTCAAGGCCGGCGCGCGCACGGTCCATGTCGGCGTGCCGGAAAACTGGAAGCCGTTCCCGGAGGAGGAGCGGCTTCGCGCCCTGCCCGGCGTCAAGCTCGTCCCGCTCGATCTCGGCGACGAGCGTTCGGTCCGCGACGTCGCCGCCGACATCGCCGGAAAAACGGACATCCTCGTCAACACCGCCGAGTTCGTACGGCCGGGCGGGCTGATCGACCGTCAGGGCGCCAGCTTCTTTCAGATGGAGCTGGCCGAGACCTATATGGGCCTGGTGCATCTCGCCCAGAGCTTCGGTCCGGCGATGCGCATGCGCGGGGCCGACGGCGTCGACAGCGCCGCCGCATGGGTCAACGTCCTTTCCGTCTACGCGCTCGCGAACTGGACGCCGTTCGGCGCCCATTCGGCGGCGCAGGCGGGCTGCCTCTCATTGTCTCATTGCCTGCGCAGCGAATTGCACCCCGGCGGGGTCAAGGTGATGAACGTCTTTACCGGGCCGATCGACGGCGAGTGGTTCCAGACCCTGCCGCCGCCGAAGGTGGCGCCGCGGGCCGTCGCAGAGGCGATCGTCTCCGGCCTGCGATCGGGGCTGGAGGAGGTCTTCGTCGGAGACGTGGCGCAGGATGTCCGCCGGCGCCTCGCCGCCAGTCCGAAGGCGCTCGAACGCGAACTGAGCTGATCGACCTTTCCCGGAGTCTGGCCATGGCCGCTGTCGACCTAATGAGATTTTCCGCCGCGATCGCCGACGGCTCCGTGCGCGTCGTCGACCTCACCTTCACGCTGAGCCCGGATTTCCCGGTGATCGTGCTGCCGCCCGAATTCGGACAGGCCTCGCCGCTCAGGATCGAGCAGATCTCGCGCTATGACGCGGCCGGCCCCGCCTGGTACTGGAACAACATCACGCTGAGCGAACACACCGGCACGCATTTCGACGCGCCGATTCACTGGTTCACCGGCAAGGATCTGCCCAACAACACGGTCGACACCCTGCCCGCGCGCGACATGATCGCGCCGGCCTGCGTCATCGACTGCTCGGCGCAGGCCGCCGCCGACGCCGATTTCCTGCTCACGATCGACCATGTCGAGGCGTGGGAGGCCCGTCACGGCCGCATCCCGGCGCGCAACTGGGTGCTGCTGCGCACCGACTGGTCGAAGCGCAGCGGGCGCGACTACGCCAATCTCGGCGAAGGCGGACCGCATACGCCGGGACCGGACGCAGCCGTGATGCGCTGGCTGGTCGAGAAACGCGACATCCTCGGCTTCGGAACGGAGACCATCGGCACCGACGCCGGCCAGGCCGCGCATCTCGATCCGCCTTATCCGGCGCATCATTTCCTGCATGGCGGCGGGCGCTACGGGCTGCAATGCCTGCGCGATCTCGACCAGTTGCCGCCCACCGGCGCGGTCATCGTCGCGACGCCGCTCAAGATCGTCAACGGCTCCGGCAGTCCGGTGCGCGTGCTGGCCCTGGTCGGCGCAGGCGCCTGAACCGATCTGTGAGGCTGCGCGTCAATGCTTGCGCAGCTCCGCCTTGAGGGCGCGCAGGTCGATCGCCGCGCCTTCGCTCACGGCGCGGGCGGCGAGCTGCTTGATCTCGCCGCGGGCGAGCTTCTTCGTCGGCGACAAAGGCAGCTCGTCGACGAACGCAACGTAGGCGGGCAGCTTGTGATAGGCGATCAGCGCCGCGCTCTCGCGCACGATCCGCTCCGCAAGCGCGGCTTGCTCCGTCGCCGCATCTGAC
>MKVY01000038.1:382111-400562 GCA_001899525.1 Rhizobiales bacterium 65-9 | reverse complement strand
CACGGATTCCACTTCGAGCACGGCGATATTCTCGCCGCTGCGGCGTACGATGCTCTTCTTCCGGTCGAAGAAGTAAAGCAGATCATCGGCGCCGGCCTGAACGAAATCGCCGGTGTGGAACCAGTCTCCCTGCCAGGCCTCGTCGGTCGCGGCAGCGTCGTTGAGATAGCCGCTGAAGAAGCCCGCCCGCTTGTCCGCGCCGCGCGCACGGACAAGCAGCTCGCCGGCCTGCCCGCGCGCGACATCGTTCCCCCGCTCGTCGACGATGCGGTATTCCATGGTGTCGGCCGGCTGGCCGATGCAGCGCGCGCCAAAGCCGGGGGGAACCCGCGCCGTCGTCGTGGCCGCGGCGCCGCCGGTTTCGGTCATGGCCCAGGCGTCGACGATGCGGATATTGTACCGTTCCTCGAAGGCGGCGCGGTGACGCGCGTCGACGCCGGGCGCGAAGGCGAAGCGCGCCTTGTGGCGGCGATCGTCGGGACTCGGCGGCAATTGCAGCAGGATCGCCGGAATGACGCCGAGGCAGTGAACCACGGTCGCGCCGCTGTCGGCGACGCTCGCCCACCAGCGGCTGGCGTGAAAACGGTCGAGCGGAACGATCGCTCCGCCAAGCGCCATCATGCCGACCGCGCTGCACCCCAGGGCGTTCATGTGGAACATGGGCAGAGGCGTGAGATTGACCTCGCCCTCGGACAGGCTCGCGACGCCGCCCTGCGCGAGATACCATTGCGCGACCTGCAGGAAGTAGCGGTTCGACAGCATGCAGCCCTTCGGCTTGCCGGTGCTGCCGGAGGTGAAAAGCAGCGCGCACTCCGCTTCCAGCGCCGCGGCCTGTGCAACGACAGGCTTGCGGCAGTCGGGCGGCGCGGCGCCGAGCTCGATCGGCCGGAAGCGCGCGAATTCGGAAGCGCGCGCAAGCGAGGCGACGCGCTCGCCGACGCCGACCGCCAGATCGACATCGGCGAGCGAAAGCTGAAAAGCAAGCTCCTCCGGCCGCAGGTCCGGATTGATCGGCGTGATCGACACGCCGAGCGCATTGAGCGCGAGCCAGTGCGTGAAGAAATCGGGACGATTCTCGAGCAGCAGAGCGACCCGCGCGCCCCGGCCGTAACCCGCGCGCGCATAGGCCGCCCTGGCCTCCTCGACGTCCTGAGAGACCGCTCCATAGCTGAGGCGGAACCCATCGCGGGCGTAAGGCAGTTGAGCGCTCGCGGGAGCGATGAGAAAGGGCGACTCCGGCGCCTGTCGGACCGAGCCGACGAAAGCGTCATAAGGCGACGAGAAGCGACCGACCACGTCCATGAGCGTTCCCCGCTGGCGAAGCGCTTCCATCTATAAGGGCGCCTTGCGCGCAGAGCGATAGGCGCTTGCCAATTTACTTCAGGCATGAACTAAATTTGTGGGCGCTTTCGCGTCCGAGGGGTCGGCGCGTTCGCGAGACATGGGAGAATCGGATGAGCGATCTCGGCCGCACGCCCGGCGACACAGCCGACGCCGTGACGCGGTTCGCGCCGGCGGAGCGCACGCTGCCGACCCTTCTGCAGCGTCAGGCCGAGCGCTATGGCGACCGCCGGCTCCTCGTTTTCGGCGACGTCGTCTGGACCTTCGCCGAGACGGTGGAGATCGCGGCGGCGTCGGCGCGCACGCTCGCCGAGGCCGGCCTGCGCCATGGCGACCGCGTCGCCATACTCTGCTCGAACAGGCCGGAGTTTCTGCGCGTCTATCTCGGCTGCGCCTGGCTCGGCGCGATCGCGGCGCCGATCAACACCGCCCTGCGCGGCGGCCAGCTCGAACACGTGCTGCGCAACGCCGGCCCCTCGCTCCTCGTCATCGAAGACGCCTCCATCCCGGCGCTCGACACGATCGACCCGACGCTGCTGCCGGAAAAGGTCTGGATCGTGGGCGACGCGCCGCCGCAATCCCCGGCGCACTGGACCGGCCTGCCCGCGCTCGGCGAAGGAATGGCGCCAGGCCAGGTGCGGCCGGGCGACACCGTCGCCATTCTCTACACCTCCGGCACCACCGGGCCCGCGAAAGGCGTCTGCTGCCCTCAGGCGCAGATGTTCTGGTGGGGCGTCTATTCGGCGCGCGCACTCGGCATCCGCGAAGGCGAGACGCTGCTGACGACGCTGCCCCTGTTCCACACCAACGCGCTCAACGCCTTTTATCAGGCGATCCTCAACGGCTGCGTCTATGTGCTCGAGCCGAAATTTTCGGCCTCGGGCTTCTGGGAGTCGATCCGGCGCCACGAGGCGAATGTGGGATATCTGCTGGGCGCCATGGCGGCGATCCTGCTGGCGCAGCCTGAAAAGCCCACAGACAGGGAGCACAAGCTGCGCGTCGCGCTCGGCGGCGGCGTGCCGGCGCGATTCCACGACGTCTTCAGGACGCGCTTCAACGTGCCGCTGCTCGACGGCTACGGCTCCACCGAAACGAATTTCGCCTTCGCCAGCCCGATCCCCTCCGACCATCCAGGCAGCCTCGGCTATCTCGTTCACGGAATCGAGGCTCGCATCGTCGACGAGAATGACGCGCCCGTGCCCGACGGCGTGTCCGGCGAGCTGCTGCTGCGCCCGACGGAAGCCCACTCTTTCGCTTCCGGCTACTACAACATGCCGGAGAAGACGGTCGAAGCCTGGCGCAATCTCTGGTTTCATTCCGGCGACCGCGTCGTGCGGGAAAGCGACGGCCATTACCGCTTCATCGATCGGATCAAGGACACGATCCGCCGACGGGGCGAGAACGTGTCGTCATGGGAGGTCGAGCAGATCCTGCTGGCGCATCCCGCGATCGGCGCCTGCGCCGTCTATCCCCTCCCCTCGGAACTCGGCGAGGACGAGGTCGCCGTCGCAATCCAGCTCAGGCCCGGCGCGGCGCTGACGCCCGAGGAGGCGCTTCGCCATTGCGAAGGCAAGCTCGCCTATTTCGCGCTGCCGCGCTTCCTCACTTTCGTCGAAGCCCTGCCGCTGACCGAAAACGGCAAGATCAGCAAGCCGACGCTGCGCGCGGCCGGCGTGCGCGCCGAGACCTGGGATCGCGAAAAGTCGGGCTATCAGGTGAAGCGCTGACCAGCACGGAAAGCGCGCTCTCCGCGCGTGTCAGTCCCCGACTGCGGCTGGCGGCTCGGCGACGCCGCAACGCTCCCGATAGGCCTCGAACGCCGCGCGAAGATCGTCGGGCGCCGGGATGGTCTTGTGGTCGATCAGCGACGTCGTCACCGTGACGAAGCTGGCGCGCGCGCACTCGATCCCGTCTTTGAAGGCGTGCAGACGCAAGGTGATCGAGCTGCGCCCGATCGCCTCGATAATGACCGCAACCTTCAACGTGTCGCCCATCCGCGCCGGCTTCGCGAAATCGGCGGACACATGCGCATATCCCAATCCGGTGCGGCGCACGCCGATCAGTTCGTAGTAGGAAGCGCCGAGCGCCTGCCCGTACCAGTCTTCCAGCACGGTGTTGAACAGGTGGAAATACTGCGGCGTATAGACGATGCCGGCAGGATCGCAGTGGCCGAAACGGATCGCCACCGGGCTCCGCCAGGCCGCCGGCGGCAGGTCGCTCTCCCGCAGGAGGGTGAAGCGCGGCATCGGGCCTCACATGATTGTTAATGCATTAAGTAATTCATAGCGAGGAGAGGAGCCGGTGTCGAGCGCCAAACGTCGCGCCCTGCAAAATTGATGGTTCCGCCGTCCTTGTTTTTGGACGATACCAGCGGCGAACACGATCTGTCCGCGTCCACCGGACGCTAAAAAGGGTAATGCCTTGAGCATTGAGGACGATTTTGACGACCTTCGCGCCGGGGATCAGGACCACCGGGCCGAGGTGCGCCTGTGGCTCAGGCTGCTCGCCTGTTCGCGGCTGATCGAAGCCGATCTGCGCCGGCAATTCCGGGAGAATTTCAACTTCACCCTGCCGCGCTTCGACATTCTGGCGCAGCTCGACCGCGAGCCCGGCGGTCTCGTCCAGGGAGAATTGTCGAAGCGCCTGATGGTCTCGCAGGCCAATGTCACGCCGATCATCGAGCGCCTGATCGCCGACGGCTTCGTCACCCGCAGCGCCTCCAATCTGGACCGGCGCATCCAGATCATCTGCCTGACGGTCGAAGGCCGGCAGAAATTTCGTCGCATGGCCAAAAAGCACAATATCTGGCTGGCCGATGCGATGGCGGGAATTCCCGAAGAAGAGATCGAGGCTGTCGGCAAGAGGCTTGCGTCTTTCAAGCGCGCATTGATCGCCAACAGGAGCGATCAACCGCTTTAAAGCGCGCTTTCGCGGATCACGGATCGAAAGCGTGCTCAAGCGTCTTGAGCGCGCCTGCTAGCGCGTCGCCCTCTTCGTCGGCGAGCGCGGCGGCGCGCAGGCGGCGCAGCCAGCCGGCGCTGTCGGGCTTGCCGATGAGTCCCGGAGCCGCCGAGACGACGCGGTCGAACTTTGATTGGCCGCGCGCATGGGTGTCGGAATAACCTTTCACCAGCCGCCGGCAGGCGAGCACTTCGACCGCCAGCGGATAGTCCTGCCCGGCGACGCGCGTCGCCAGAGCGAGCCAGGCCTCGATATGCTCCCATTCGCGCATGTGCCGCAGCAGGCGCCGGCGGACAGGGCGCAGCGCCGCGACGAGGTTGAGCGAGACGAACCAGCCGATATGCGCCGTCTTCACGCGTCGGCCGCGATTGACCAGACGATCCAGCAGGCGGAACAGGCGCGGCTGGCGTTCGAGCCAGAGGCCGAGCCCCGCGGGCATCGCGCCGACGACCTCTTCCATGCGCGGATGCATGAACTCGGTCAGATAGACCAGTTGATCGGGACGCCGGCCAATCTCCTTGTCGACGCGCGCGAAGCGCGAGGCCCGCGTCTTGAGATCAGCCACCCGTATGACGTCGTCATAAGCCATCGCGACGGCGAGATATTTCGCGGCCGCATTGGTGAGCGCGTAGGAGGACGCCTCGCCTCCGCAGCGCTGGTCGAGCGCCAGCATAGCGCGCATGCGGTCGAGATATTCGCCGGCGTAGGCGACATCCTGATAATCCACCAGCCGCTTGACGCCGGCGAACAGCATCGGCCGGACGATCTCCGGGAATTCGCCATGGATTCGCGCCAGCAGGCGGTCGAGCGGCGGCGCGCCGACGCTTGTGGGCACAGGCGGCTGCGACGGTTCGGCGGCGGCGGCCGGGGCGGGCTCCGCCCGGCGCGATGCGCGATCGAACCCGGCGGCGAAGGCGCGCAGGCTTGGCTCGACGCCCTTGCCGCCGGCGCGGATCGCGGCCTCGAAGGTCTCGCGCGCGAAGGGCAGAACGCCGGCGCCGGCCAGCGCGCCGAACATCACGGCGGAGATCACGCTGCCATTGTCTTCCGCAAGCTTCTGCATGTCGAACTGGATCGCCCGGCGCGCCGCGAAATCGGAGGCCTCGAAGACCGGCTCGGACGGAGCGACGCCGTCGCCAGGCTTCTCCTTCTCGCTCACAGCCAGGCTGCGGTGGGTCGAGGCGATCAGCGTGGTCCGGTCCGGAGTCACGAGGCCGCGCAGCATGGCGCGCCCGGCCTCCATGAACTCCGCGGCCGCGACGACGTCGACGTCGCCCGGAGTCGGCATGAGCGAAAGAACCGGATGCCGGCCGTCGCGGGGAGGCAGCATCTCGACATAGTAGATCGTCGCGCCCGTGCGCTGCGCCACGCCCGGAACCGAGGTCGACTGGGCGACCCAGCCGGCATGCTCCGCCGCGGCGACGATCCAGTCGGTCAGGACGCCGCCGCCCTGCCCGCCCATGGCGAGCACAGCGATCGACAGGGGGCGATCGAGCGCGTCCCAGCCGGCGCGACTCATTGGCGTGATCGCATTCACGAGAATACCACCCGGCGCGCGTCGCGACGGCGCTGCAGATAGCCGATCACGGCGCCGCGCAGGCGCGCCAGCCAGCGGTCGAACCGCGTCGGATTGAAGACCATGTCGGCGCGGTAGAAGGAGGGGCACAGCACCGCCGCCTCGGCCACCTCGCCGCAATTGCCGCAGCCGACGCAATTGTTGTCGATCGCGGCGACGGGATCGTCGCGCAGCGGATCGTCGATATGTTTCACCGAGAGCGAGGGACAGCCTGACAGCCGCATGCAGGCGTGGTCGCCGGTGCAGACGTCCTCGTCGACGCCGAAGCGCTGCTTGACCGCCCGCTTGCCTTCCTTCACCGCCTTGTTGAACAGAGGCTTCACGCGCCGCTGCTTGTTGAGCATGCATTCGGACGACGCGATGATGATCTTGGGCCCCTCCTCCTTTGAGGTCAGGGCCGCCTTGAGCGTGTCGCGCATGCGGGCGACGTCATAGGTCCGGTCAATCTCGCGCACCCATTTCGCGCCAATGCCGCGCACCGCCCTCGCGATCGGGTTGTTGGTGGAGCGCCGCGCATTGCTGGCGCGCGAGGACATGATGTCCTGGCCGCCGGTCGCCGACGAGTAATAATTGTCGACCACCATGACGACCTGGTTCTGCTTGTTGAACACGGCGTTGCCGATGCCCGACGACAGGCCGTTGTGCCAGAATCCGCCATCGCCCATCACGGAGATCGCACGCTTGCCCGAGTCGACATTGAAGGCCGAGGCCGAGGCCGGACCCAGGCCATAGCCCATGGTCGTGCCGCCGAGGTTGAAGGGCGGCAAAATCGAGAAGAGATGGCAACCGATATCGGCCGAGATCTGGTGAGGCCCGAGTTCCTTCTCGACGAGCTTCATCGCCGCGAAGATCGGCCGCTCCGGGCAGCCGATGCAGAAGCCCGCCGGCCGCGGCGGCACGATCTCCGCCAGGCGGCTGACCGGCGCGGCGGAGACGATCTCGTCGGCGTTGGGCGCCGGCGGCCGGTTGCCGAGCAGATGCGGCGCGTTCTCGTCGAGAAACGCCCCTATCCCCCTGCTCAGGACCGCCGCCGTGTAATCGCCGCCCAGCGGCAGCACATCCTTGCCGCCGAGCTTCGCCCCAACCCCGCGCCGGCGCAGGACAGCGCCGATCGCCTGCTCGATATAGTCGGGATGCCCCTCCTCCACGACCAGAACGGCGCGCTTGTCGCGGCAGAAATCGGCGACCTCGTCATCGACCAGCGGATAGACGACGTTGAGGACGTAGAGCGGAATTCTGCTGTCGCCATAGGCGTCCGCCAATCCGAGATACTGCAGACCGCGCATCACCGAATTGTACATCCCGCCCTGCAGGACGATGCCGACCTCGCCCGCGTCCGGGCCGAAGAATTCGTTGAGCTTGCGGCGCTTGATGAAATCGACGGCGGCCGGCCAGCGCTGCTCCAGTTTCTGCTTGTCCTGCAGCATCGAGGCCGGCGGCAGCACGATGCGGTTGAGGTCGCGCTGCGGGTTTTCGAGAGCCTGACGGATCGTATAGGCCGGCCTGCGATTGTCCTTCGCGACGAACTGGCCGTGGACATGGCAGGCGCGGATGCGGACCTGCATCATGACCGGCGTGTTCGACGCTTCCGACAGTTCGAAGCCGTCCTCGACGGACTTGACGATGGATTCGAGATTGGGACGGGGATCGAGCAGCCAGATCTGCGACTTCATCGCGAAAGCATGGCTGCGCTCCTGCGGGATGGAGGAGCCTTCGCCGTAATCCTCGCCGAGGATGATGAGCGCGCCGCCGGTCACGCCGCTCGAAGCCAGGTTGGTCAGCGCGTCCGACGCGACGTTGGTGCCGGCCGTCGACTTCCAGGTGACGGCGCCGCGCAGCGGATACATCACCGACGCCGAGAGCGAGGCGGCGGCGGCGGCTTCGGAGGCGGAGGATTCGAAATGGACGCCGAACTCGTCGAGCACGTCTTTCGCGTCCGCGAGCACGTCCATCAGATGCGAGATCGGCGAGCCCTGATACCCGCCGACATAAGACACGCCCGACTGCAACAGCGCCTTCGTGATGGCGAGGATGCCTTCACCGCGGAAAATCTCGCCCTCGCCGAGGCGCAGATGCTCCACTTCACGCGCAAATGAGCGTTCCGCCATCGTTGTCTCCGCGCCTTCAAACGGCGACCGCCGTGGCGCTCGAAGCTGGCGCAAGGCGGACCGCATCGGTTCCGAGGCTTCTCAAATTACTTTAGGCATTAAGTAATTTGCGTCAAGCGCAGGCGGCGGCGGGCGCGCGGCGTCCGCGGGCCGGTCGTCGCCAGAATGCGCCGCCTCGAATATTTTCGTAAGAAACGATTTTCATCGAAAAAACTTGACAGTCAACAAGAATGTCGGGGATGGTCGCTCTCGCGCCGGCGGCTGCGCCGATCGGCTCGCGACCGCGAGCTTTCGCCGCCGCGGACGATTTGCCGGAGAGGCGCGCAAAAAGCTCGGCGAGGCAGACGTCGACGGACTTGAACATCAGCCAATGAAACAGGGGGATTTGATGCGTCACAAGACTTCCGCCGCCGCCGCGGCGCTCTCGCTCATGCTCGTCGCCGCACCCGCGCGCGCAGAGATCGTCGTGGGCTTCGTCACCGGCCTCAGCGGTCCGATCGCCTCCATCGGCATTCCCAACAGCAAGGGAATCGCGGCGGGGATGGCGTATAGAAGCGAAGTCGGCGGCGAGCCGATCCGCGTCATCCAGCTCGACGACGCCTCCGATCCCACCGCCGCGGTGCGCAATGCGCGCAAGCTCGTCGAACAGGAGAAGGTCGACTTCCTGATCGGGACCTCGGGCGCGCCGCAGACCGTCGCGATGGCCACGGTCGCCACCGAGCTCAAGGTGCCGATGATCGCGATCTCCCCGATCGCCGAGCCGGCCAAGGGCGACGGCGGTCCGTGGGTCGTGCAGATTCCGCACCCGCAGAAACTGCTGGCGCAGGGCATTGTCGCCGACATGAAGCGCCGCGACGTCAAAACCGTGGGCTTCATCGGCTTCAGCGACGCGCTTGGCGATTTGATGTATGACTCCCTGATCACCGCCGCGCAGGAAGCCGGCGTCAAGGTCGTCAACAACGAGCGCTACGCCCGAACCGACACCTCCGTCATGCCTCAGGTGTTGAAAACGATCGCGGCCAGGCCGGACGCGATCGTGCTCGGCGGGACGGCGACGCCTGGCGCGCTGCCGGCGCTCGCCCTCAGCGAGCGCGGATACAAGGGCGTGATCTACGGCAACAACGGCATGATCAGCACGGATTTCCTGCGCGTCGCCGGCAAGGCGGCGGAAGGACTCATCTGTCCGACAGGCCCTGTCGCTGTCGCGGAGCAATTGCCCGACACCAATCCGATCAAGCAGGTCGCGCTCGCCTATCGCGCGGCCTACGAGAAAGCCAATGGCGGCAAGCCGACCGACGGCTTCTCGGCTTACGCCTTCGACGGCTGGGTCGTCTTCACGGACGCGGCGCGACGCGCGCTTGAAAGCGGCGCTAAGCCAGGCTCCCCCGCCTTCAAGGAAGCGCTGCGTCAGGCGCTGATGTCCACCAAGGAAGTCGTTGGCGCGCACGCGGTCTACAACTTCACGCCAAAGAGCAGCTTCGGCGTCGACGACCGTTCGCGCGTCCTGGTGAAGATCGAGCAGGGCGGCTGGAAGCTGCTGCCCTGAACGCAGGACAGGCGCGGGCCGCTACTTGGCGGCCCCGCTTTGCATGGCCGCCTCGGTGAGGGTGGAGGTCCTGCGGTAATGCGCGGCCAACAACGCCACGGCCTCGTCGCTGCGGCGCGCGAGCGCGGCCTCCATGATCTCCCGGTGTTCGAACGCAACATCGCGGCTTGCGGCGGGAATCTGGCCCGCAAGCGTCGGCAAGCGATAGCGCTGGGTTTCGACGTAGAGTTGATTGGACAGGTCGATCAGACGCCGCGACCGGCATTGCGCGATCAGCGCGCGGTGGAAGTCCTGGTGGCGCGTCTCCAATGCGATCAGTTCATCGGCGCCGAGAGCGCCGGCGGCGCGCCGGCGCACCTGCAGATCCAGCGCATGGAGAGCGGCGACGATGCCAGCCTCCCAATCGTCGTCGCCGCGGGTGATCGAGCGGCGCAGCGCTTCGCACTCGATGAGGATTCGCGTCTCGGTCGCGTCCCACATTTCTTCGATCGAGACCGGCGCGACTGAAAAGCCGCGCAGCGGCGCGGTCACGACGAGGCGTTCGCTCTGGAGCCGGTTCAGCGCCTCGCGCAGCGGCGAGAAGCTCAAGCCGTAGCGCTGCCGCAGCAACTCCAGCCGCAAGGGCTGGTTTGGCGCGAAGACCCCCGTCACGATATCCTGGCGCAGGCGCCGATAGGCCGCTTCGGCGAGCGTCGCGGCCCCTCCCTGCGGATCCTGCGCCTCGTCATCGGCCCGCTGCGCCCCGTTTCGCCCTACGCGCACCTGAATCTCACCGTTTCGCGACATCTGGAATGGCTCTACACGAGAAGAAGGCTCGCCGCAAAATCATCTTTCTTTCGAAAATATATCGTGCCATATAAAGTCGCCTTGATCCGAAAGGAAGCTCGCATGTCCAATCCCCGAGAGAACCATCGCGAGGACGTCGCCGGTCGCGCCAATGTCGAAGACACGCCGGAGCTGCTCGCATATTATGATCAGCTCGAGCGCCTCGAAGCCGGCGCGCTCTGGACCGTCGCCAACAAGATCGAGCCCTGGCAGCCGAAATCGAAATCCGAGCCGGTCCTGTGGCGTTACAAGGACCTGCGCGAGCACGTGCTGCGCTCCGTCGATCTCGTCACGCCGGAAAAGGCGGGGCGGCGGGTGATCTATCTCAACAATCCGGGCCGCAGGGACGTCTCCGCCGCGGTGGGTTGGCTCTATTCCGGCCTGCAGGTGATGAACCCGGGAGAAGTCGCCTCCGCCCACGCCCATTCGGCCTCGGCGCTGCGCTTCATCATGGAAGGCTCCGGCGCCTACACCATCGTCGACGGCCACAAGATGACGCTTGGCGCCAACGATTTTGTACTGACGCCGAACGGCACCTGGCATGAGCATGGCGTCTCCGCCGACGGCAGCCCCTGCCTCTGGCAGGACGGGCTCGACATTCCGCTGGTCAACACGCTGGAAGCGAATTTCTACGCGGTCCATGAGGACATGCAGCAATCCGTCGGCTATCCCGTCGACGATGCGACGGGAACATGGGGCAATCCGGGTTTGCGGCCCTACGGCGCGCAATGGGACAAGCCTTATTCGCCGCTGCTGAAATACGAATGGGCGCCGACCTACGAGTCGCTTCAGCGCTACGCCAAGGTCACCGACGGCTCGGCCTATGACGGCGTGCTGATGAACTACGTCAACCCGGCGACCGGCGGTCCGGTGATGCAGACCATCGGCGCCTCGATGCAGATGCTTCGCCCCGGCGAGCGTACCAAGGCGCACCGGCATACCGGCAGCTTCATCTACCAGGCCGCCAAGGGCAAAGGCTACTCCATCATCAACGGCAAACGCTTCAATTGGCAGGAACGCGATATCTTCTGCGTTCCAGCCTGGGCCTGGCACGAACACGCCAACGCCTCCGAGCGTGAGGACGCCGTGCTGTTCTGCTTCAACGACATGCCGGTGATGAACGCGCTCGGCCTCTATCGCGAGGAAGCGTTCGGCGACAATGGCGGACAGCAGCCCGTCGCGGCCTGAGGAACTTCAATCATGCGTCTCGTGACCTATCGCAGCGCCATCGACGCTGCGGCCCGTCTTGGCGTGATCGAAAACGACCTTGTGGTCGATGTCGAGAAGATCGCTGTGAAGACGGGGCTGGCGCTGCCGGCGACCATGCTCGATTTCATCGATCTCGGGCCGCCTGCGGTCGCGGGGCTGCGCTCCGTGCTCGAAGACCAGCGGAAACACTGGCCTGCGGGCAGCGCGATCCCTCTCTCCAATGTCAGGCTCCTCGCGCCGATCCCGCGGCCGCGCAAGAATATCTTCGGCATCGGCCTCAACTATGTCGAGCATGTCGCGGAATCGGCGCGCACGCTCGACACGTCGAAGGAGCTGCCCAAGCAGCCCGTCATCTTCTCGAAGCCGCCGACCAGCGTCATCGGGCCCGGCGAGGCGATCGAGCACAACAAAAAGATCACGCAGCAACTCGATTGGGAAGTCGAGCTCGCCGTGATCATGGGACGAACGGCGCGCCGCGTCACGGAAGACGAAGCCCTGTCTTACGTCTTCGGATACAGCGTGCTGATCGACATCAGCGCGCGCGACAACCGCCGCGCCGGCCAATGGATCTATTCGAAGGGTCAGGACACCTTTGCGCCGTTCGGCCCGTGCATCGTCACGGCCGACGACATTCCGAACCCGCATGACCTTGATCTCTGGCTTACCGTCAATGGCGAGACGAAGCAGAAGTCGAACACCCGCTTCATGCTGTTCAAGATCCCGACGCTGATCGCCGACATCAGCGCGGCCATCACGCTGGAGGCCGGGGACATCATCGCGTCCGGAACGCCCGACGGCGTCGGCGCAGGCCGCACTCCCCAGGAGTGGCTCTGGCCCGGAGACGTCGTCGAAGCCGGCGTCGAGACGATCGGGACGATCCGCCATCCGGTCGTCGCGGCCTAGACGGCGACGGGGCGGACCAACGATGCGGCGTCCAACTTGATAAACAACCAGCGATACTCTCCGAAGACGAAAGCCTTCGCCCCCGTTTATGACGCGGATTTCTATTCCGACGATTTTATTCGGCACCCCTGGCCGCACTACGCCGCGATGCGGGAGCTCGGTCCCGTCGTCTGGTTGCCGCAGCACGACAATTACGCCTTGACCAGACATGCCGAAGTCGCTGCGGCGCTTCGCAATCCCGCCGTCTTCATCAGCGGCGACGGCGTTGCGGCCGACGTCAAGGCCAACGAGATCACGCGCGGCAATTCGGCGGCGTCGGATGGCGGGCGTCACGCCGCCATCCGGTCGGCGACCGCCCCGCCACTGCTGCCCGGCGCGCTGGAGGGCATCCGCGAGCAGGTGGAAGTCGCCGCAATTGATTTGATCGATCGGCTGGCGCGTCTTCCGTCCTTCGACGTCATGACCGAGCTTGCGCCGCACCTGCCGCTGACGATCGTGCGCGACATGGTCGGGCTGCCGGACTTCGGTCGTCAGAACATGTTACGGTGGGCGAACGCGACCTTCGATCTGCTCGGCGTGCAGAATGAGCGCGGCCGCGCGGCCATCGAGGTGTTTCTGGAGCAGCGAAAGTTCGCGCAGACCCAGGCCCGCCCGGAAGTCCTGAAGCCCGGGAGCTGGACCTATCGCCTGTTCATGCTCGTGGAGCAAGGCTTACTCGCGCCGGAACTCGCGCCGGTCGCGATGCGCGACTATCTCAATCCAAGTCTGGACACGACAATTTCGGCGACCGGACAGCTGATCTATCAACTTGGCGCCAACCCCGATCAATGGGAGTTGCTGCAAGCGAAGCCGGAGCTCGCTCGCAACGCGGCCAATGAAGCGGTTCGCATGGCTTCGCCTGTGCGGAGCTTCTGCCGCCATACATCGACCGACGTCACCGTCGGGGACGTGACCATCCCGGAAAAAGCGCGCGTCATGATGCTGTTCGCATCCGCCAATCGCGATGACCGGGTTTTCGAGCAGCCGGACAAGTTCGACATCACCCGCTCTCCGCGTCATCACCTCGGCTTCGGCAGCGGCGTCCATATGTGCGTCGGCCAGCACCTCGCGCAGCTCGAGATGATCGCGCTTCTCGAAGCCATGATCCCGCAGGTGAAAGCCATCGAGGTCGGCGTTCCGGAAGTCGCGCTCAACAACACCATACACTCTTTCGCCAAATTGCCCGCCGCGTTTGTTGCTGCTCAGAAGCCCGCCGCGCAGCAGCGCAACCGCCGCCCTCCCGCCGCCGCTGCGCCGGACCTGCTGAAAGGGCGGATCGGAGCGCTGACCAGGCTCGCGCAGGACGTGATCGGCATCGAGATTGAATCCGCCAACGGCGAAGCGTTGCCGGCCTGGACCCCTGGCGCCCATATCGACGTGCATGTCCACGACGGCCTGATTCGCCAATATTCTCTTACCGGCTCCGCCAGCGACGATCGCTATCGCATCGCCGTCCTGCTTGCGCCGGACTCCAAAGGCGGATCGCGCGCAATCCATGCGAGCTTCCATCCGGGCAAGCTCGTCAGCCTGTCGCGGCCCCGAAACCACTTCCCGCTGCATGAGGACGCCGAAAACCATATGCTGTTTTCGGGCGGCATCGGCATGACGCCAATTCTTGCGATGGCGTGGCGACTGCATGAACTCGGCCGTCCATTTTCGTGGCGCCTGTCCGCGCACAGCCGAAAGCGCCTGGCGTGGGGAGATGAGATCGATGCCCTTCCTTTCCGCGACTCGATCCAGCTCCATCTTCACGAGGACGGACCCGAGCGGCGTCTCGACGCGCTTGGCGCGCTGCGAGGCGTCTCGCCTTCCACGCACGTCTATGTCTGCGGGCCGCATCCCTACATGGACCATGTGACGTCCGCGGCCGAGAAGTCAGGACTTCCACAAGACCATATCCACCGCGAGCACTTTGGGGCCGAGATCGACGTCAACGGCAGTCCCTTCACGGTCGTGGCGGCGCGCTCAGGCAAGCGGATCGACGTCGCGTGCGACGAGACCGTTCTCGCCGCGCTCACGCGCGCAGGCTTCGACATTCCGACGTCGTGCAAGACAGGCGTATGCGGGACCTGTCTGACGCGCGTCCTCAAAGGCAAGCCGCACCACCGCGACATGGTGCTCACCGCAACGGAAAAAGCGCAGGGCGACCGGATCGCGGTCTGCTGTTCGCGGTCGCAAACAGCCCAACTTGTGCTCGACCTTTGAGACCGGTGGAGGAGCAGCCATGAGACAGGTCATGAACGCGCCCACCGTCTCGGCGAGCGTGCAAACGAAATCCGGGAAGAGTCCCTCGATCGCTCTTCCCGCCAACTGACCCTAGGAAACGACCATGCTCGATCTGCCGCGATTCAAAGCAGCCGCCGTGCAAGCGGCTCCCATATTTCTGAACACCGACGCCACGGTGGACAAGGTGTGCGCGCTCATCGCGGAAGCGGCGGGCAACGGCGCGCGCCTCGTGGCGTTTCCGGAGGTGTTCGTCTCGGCCTATCCCTACTGGAGCTGGGTGATGAACCCCGTCGAGGGGAGTCCGTGGTTCGAGAAGCTGGCGCGATCCGCCATCGAGATTCCGGGACCCGAGATCAGCAAAATCGCGGACGCGGCCGCGCGTTACAAAATCAATGTCGTCGTCGGCGTGAACGAGCGTAACCGCCGCGGCGTCGGCACGATCTACAACACCCTCGTCACCATCTCCGACGAAGGGCGCATTCTCGGACGTCACCGCAAGCTGGTGCCCACCTGGGCCGAGAAGCTGACCTGGGCGCCCGGAGACGCATCGGCGCTGCGGGTGCATGACACGAGCATCGGGCCTCTCGGGGCGCTGGCTTGCGGCGAGAACACCAACACACTCGCCCGCTTCGCGCTGCTCGCCCAGGGCGAACTGGTGCATGTGGCGAACTACATCGCCCTGCCCGTGGCGCCCGCCGACTACGACATGGCCGAAGCGATCAAGGTGCGGGCCGCCGCCCACAGCTTCGAAGGCAAGGTCTTCACCATCGTCTCGTGCTCGACGATCTCCGCAGAAATCATCGAGGCGCTGTCCGCCTCGCATCCGCCTTCGCGCGAATTGCTGTCGCGTCGCAACAGCGCCTTCTCCGGCATCCTCGGGCCGGACGGCCGCCTGATCGGCGAGCCGCTCATCGACGTCGAAGGCATCGTCTACGCCGATATCGATCTCTCGCGCTGCATCCAGCCGCGACAGATGCACGACATCGTCGGCCACTATAACCGGTTCGATATTTTCGATCTGCGCGTCAATCGCAGGCCTTTGCAAAGCGCCCGCTTCGATGACGGCGCAGAGCCCGTCGTCGGCTTCGAACCCGCGTCCGAAACCTTTCCGGAAAACGAGAAATGAGCGGCTCCCGCCTCTATCGCATCGGCCAGATCGTCCCGTCCTCCAATACGACCATGGAGACGGAAATCCCGGCTATCCTGCGGGCGCGGGAAAACAGCGAGCCCGAGCGCTTCACCTTTCATTCCTCCCGCATGCGGATGAAGAAGGTCACCAAGGAAGAGCTCGCCGCGATGGACGGGGACAGCGATCGCTGCGCGCTCGAGCTGTCCGACGCGCGCGTCGACGTGCTCGGCTACGCCTGCCTCGTGGCGATCATGAGCATGGGTCGCGGATATCATCGCGTCTCCGAGGAACGGCTGCACGGCCGCACCGCGGAGAACGGCGCTCCGGCTCCGGTCGTCACCAGCGCCGGCGCGCTCGTCGAAGGCCTCCAGGCGGTCGGCGCGAAAAAAATCTCGATCCTCGCCCCCTATATGAAGCCGCTGACGCAGCTCGTGATCGATTACATCGAGAATGAGGGCTTCGAGGTCGTCGACAGCATTTCCCTCGAGATCGCTGACAATGTCGAGGTCGGCCGGCAGGATCCGCTGGCGCCGGCCGAGATCACAAAGCGCCTCAAGACCGCCGGCGTGGACGCCATCATCGCATCAGCCTGCGTCCAGATGCCGTCGCTCCCGTCCATCCAGCCGATCGAAGATCGCGTCGGATTGCCGGTCATCTCCTCCTCGGTGGCGACCACCTACGTGATGCTCAAGCGGCTGGGACTCAGCACGGCGGTTCCGGGCTTCGGCTCTCTTCTTTCCGGCGCCTATTGAGCACGACGAAAAGTCTTTGCTACGGAGCTGGTTTCTATTCCGCAGCAGAAAAGGCACCGAACTCTTCAGGCGTTTGCTGAGCCGTCGATAACCTCACGCACTGCGCCGAACAATTCTGATCGCGCGTCCGCGAGATCGAGGATCACATCGAAGTGATTGCGCTGCGGCGCCTCTAAAAGCCTCGCGCTGTTGCCCGCTTTCAGCCAGGCCTCGTAGAAGTCCAGCGACTGCTTCTTGAAGCCGGCCGCCTCGCTGTCGGCATAGGCGACGACCAGCGGACATGTCGTCGCGTGGATCTCACGGATCGGGCTCAGCGCGCGCGCGGAACGGTCATCGAGCTTCAGCCATTCGTTGGCGAAGCATTGAGAGACCGGCGCCAGATCGAACAGCCCGCTGACCGGAAAGGCGCCTTTCACGACGTCGGACGGCAGATCGAACGCCGCGCGCCAATCGCCCGTGACCGTGGCGGCCGCGAGATGGCCCCCGGCGGAGCTTCCGCCGACGGTGATGCGCTTGGGATCGACGCCGTATGCGGCGCCATGGCGATAGCACCAGGCGACCGCCTGGCGGCACTGCCGGACGATCTCTTCAAGGGTGGCGCCCGGAATCAACGTATAGTCGGGAACGACCGTGACGATCCCATGCTCGGCCATGGCTTTGGCCATGAACGCCGAATTCTCTTTCGAATTTGCACGCCAGTATCCGCCGTGCAGGAAGATGAAAGCGGGGCGCGCATCGGCGCCCGCGCCGAAAATATCGAGACGGTTCGGACTGTCGGGATCATAGGCGACGTCGCGCCGCGACGGCCGCGAACGGGTCGCCGCCGCCGACATCTCGTCATATTGACGAATGACGCGCTCAAAGACGTCGGGGGACACGGAGCCCCGCGCGTCGTACCACCGATCAAGCTCGCTCTGGTCCAAGCTCATCTCTCACATCCTTCGTGCGGGCTCTGCGGCCGTGCGACGAGCAGCGCTCCGCTCCAGACGCTCCTCAAACGCCGATATAGCGGCGCGCGAGCTCTCCGTTGGCCGCCAATTCGCTGCTCGAACCGGACCAGACGGTGCGGCCCTTCTCGATGATGAAATGGCGATCGGCGATGCGCCGCAGCGCCTTCAGGTTCTTGTCGATCAGCAGGATCGCGAGTTTCTGACTGCGCAGCCGTTCAAGCCGCGCCCAGATCTCGTCGCGAACCACCGGCGCCAGGCCCTCCGTCGCCTCGTCCAGAATCAGGAGCAAAGGGTTGGTCATCAAGGCGCGGCCGATCGCCAGCATCTGCTGCTCGCCGCCTGACAGCGTTCCCGCGATCTGCCGATCGCGCTCGCGCAGGCGCGGAAAGAGCTCGTAAGCCCGCTCCAGCGTCCAGGGATCATCCCGATGCATCCGATTGGCCGCGGTGGCGACGAGATTTTCGCGCACCGTCAGCGTCGGGAACACTTGCCTGCCTTCCGGCACGAGTCCGATGCCGCGGCGCGCGATGTTTTCCGGCGTGCGGCCGGTCACGTCATCGCCGAGGAAACGCACGCTGCCCCCGCGCGGCCTGAGAAGACCCATGATGGAGCGGATCGTCGTCGTCTTGCCCATGCCGTTGCGGCCGAGCAGCGTGACGACCTCGCCTTCGCCAACGCTCAATCCGATGTCGAAAAGAACCTGGCTGCCGCCATAGGCGGCTTGGAGCCCGCTGATGCTCAGCACGCTTCGTCCCCCTCGCCCAGATAGGCCGTCCGCACCTCTGCGTTGCTGCGAATATCGTCCACGGTTCCCGTTGCGATGATGCGCCCATAGACGAGAACGGAAATCCTGTCGGCGAGCTGAAACACGGCGTCCATGTCGTGT
>MKVY01000038.1:380696-382041 GCA_001899525.1 Rhizobiales bacterium 65-9 | reverse complement strand
TCGCCAGCGCCATGGCGAGTTCGAGCTGTTTCTGCGTGCCATGCGAAAGCTCCGCGACAACGACCGCCGCGCGCTCCCCGAGCCCGGCGTCGAGAAGAAGCCGCAAGGCGGCGTCGTTGAGCGATCGATCCCGGCGGGCGTCGCGCCAGAAGCGGAAGCTGTGGCCGCGATGCGCCTGCACCGCCATCGCGACATTCTCGAGAACGGTGAACTCGCGTAGCAACTGGGTGATCTGAAAGGTGCGCGACAGCCCGCTGCGCACGCGCTCGGGCGTCGGCGACGATGTTATCGGCTGACCGCCGAACAGGATCGCGCCCGCATCGGGCCGCAACTCCCCGAACAGCTGCGCGATCAGCGTCGTCTTTCCTGCGCCGTTCGGTCCGATTAGCGCATGCGTCTCGCCCGGCAGCACGGTCAACGCGACATCCTGCGTCGCCAGCACGCCGCCGAAGCGTTTGACAAGATTGCTGACCTCGAGAACCGGCGCGTTCATCGCGACTTCCCCGCGAGCTGCATGTAAAGCCCGCGCAGACCGCCATGGGTGAACAGCACCACCACGAGAAGAATGAGGCCGACGCCGAGCTGCCAGTCCTCGGTCCATGACGACAGCCACGACTCCAGAAGGACAAGGAGCGCGGCGCCGACAAAGGGACCCGCAAGCGTGCCGACGCCGCCCAGGATGATCATGATCATCAGCTCGCCTGATCCGGTCCATGCCAGCATGTCCGGGCTGACATAGCGCATGAAGGTCGCCATCAGCGCGCCCGCGAGGCCGACGCCCATGCCCGAGATGACGAACGCCACGAGCCTGTAGCGATAAGCGGGCACGCCCATCGCCGCCATGCGCCGCTCGCTTTGGCGCAGTCCGATCAGCGCTCGCCCGAAACGGGAATGCACGATGCGCCAGTAGAGAAACGCCACAGCGCCCGCCGCGATCAGCACGATATAATACATCGTGTTGCGGTCGCGCAGATTGAGATCAAGAAAGACGCCCGGACTGCGAATGGACATGCCGTCGCTGCCGCCATAGACCTTCAGCGAAACGAACAGGAAGAAGACCATCTGCGCGAAGGCCAGCGTGATCATGATGAACTGAACGCCGCTCGTGCGAAGCGAAAGCGCGCCGATGATGGCGGCGGCGACGCCGCTGACGACGATCGCGAGCAGCAACACGACCAGAAACTGGTTGGTCGGCGGAAAGACGCCAAGCACCAGCCCGCCGGACTGGCTGGCCTGAGCGATGATCCCGACGGTGTAGCCGCCAATTCCGAAAAACGCGGCGTGGCCGAAGCTGACCAGTCCGCCATATCCCAGAACCAGATTGAGGCTCGCCGCCGCGATGCCG
>MKVY01000038.1:380093-380615 GCA_001899525.1 Rhizobiales bacterium 65-9 | reverse complement strand
GCGCGCTGAGCTCAACCGTGCGCAATGAACAATCCTCCCGGCCGGATCAGCAGCACGATGGCCATCAGCACATAGATGCCCATGGACGACAATCCGGCGCCAAGAGCGTCCGCGTCCGGACCGATGACGATCTGGCGGAAGAGGCCCGGCAGATAGGCCTGCATCAGCGTGTCGACGACGCCGATCAGCAGGCTGGCGAAAAAGGCGCCGCGGATCGAGCCGACGCCGCCGACGACCACGACGACGAAGGTGGTGATCAGAATCTGCTCGCCCATGCCGACCTGAACGGCGAGAACGGGACCGGCCATGAAGCCGGCGAGCCCCGCGAGGAGAGCGCCCAGACCAAAGACCGCCGTGTAGAGCAGGCGGATGTCCACGCCGAGCGCGCGCACCATTTCGCGGTTGGTCGCTCCGGCGCGCACGAGCATGCCGAGACGGGTTTTGTGAATGATCACATAGAGGCCGAAAGCCACCAGGAGCCCGACGCCGATGATCGCCATCCGATAGAGCGGATAGAACAGG
>MKVY01000038.1:353449-380051 GCA_001899525.1 Rhizobiales bacterium 65-9 | reverse complement strand
CAAGCTGATTGAAGATCAGGATCAGCGCGAATGTCGCGAGCACCTGATCAAGATGATCGCGCTGATAAAGCCGCCGCACCACAAGAAATTCGACCGCGACGCCCGTCAGTCCCGCCGCCGCTAACGCCGCGGGGAAGCCGAGATAGAACGAGCCGGTCAGGTTCGCGACATAGGTCCCGGCATAGGCGCCGATCATGTAGATCGAGCCATGCGTCAGGTTGATGATTCCCATGATTCCGAAAATCAGGGTGAGGCCGGCCGCCAGAAGAAACAGCATGACCCCGTATTGCAGGCCATTCAGCAGTTGTTCGAGAAAAAGCGTCATCGCAAGCGAGATCCTGCTGGGGTCGATCCGGACCGGACGCGCGCCGATCGCGCGTCCGGCGCGGGCCGCCGCAAAACCTACATCTTGCACTCTTTCGAATAGGCGTCGCCGCGATCGTCATAGATCGTGCCGACGGTCTTGAGCTCCGGACCGTTCTTGCCGTCGACGACCTCCGCCTCATACCAGCTTTGGATCGGGTGCTGGTTCGGACCGAACGCGAACTTGCCCCGAACCGATTTGAAGTCAGCCTTTCGCAGCGCCGCGCGGAAAGCGTCGGCGTCGGAGACCTTGCCGTCGGTCGCCTTGAGCGCCGAGGCGATCAGCAGCGCCGTGTCATATCCCTGGCTGGCGGCGAACGTCAGCGGCCGGTTGTAGGCTTTCGTCCAGGCCGCGACGAACTCCTTGTTGGACTCGTTATCGAAATCGCTGTTCCAGTGCAGCGCGACCCTGACGCCGACGGCCGCCTTGCCGAGAGCCTTCAGAATGACGCCGTCCATGGAAGGCTCGGCGACCACCATCGGGATTTGTCCGAGCAAGCCAGCCTGCTGATACTGACGCATGAACGCGATGCCCATGCCGCCCGGCTCGAACTGGAAGACAGCTTCCGGTTTCGCCGCGCGGATCTGGGCCATCACTGAAGCAAAATCCGTTTGATCGAGATTCGTGTAGATCTCGTCGACGATCTTGCCCTTGAACGTGCGCTTGAAGCCCATCAGCGCGTCCTTCCCCGCCTGATAGTTCGGCGCGATGATGACGGCGGACTTGTATCCCAGCTTGTTCACATATTCGCCGCCGGCCTCGTGGAGGGCGTCGTTCTGCCACGACGCGACGAAATAATTCTTGTTGCAGTTCTTGCCCGCGAAATTCGACGGCGCCGCATTTGGACTGATGTAGAACGCGCCGGCGTCCACGATGTCCGGCACGGCGGCCTCGGCCACGTTCGAGAAGTTGATGCCGGTGAACAGCCTGATGCGGTCGTCGGACAACATTCTGTCGGCGATCTGCTTGCCGTTGCCGGGCTTCAAAGCGTCGTCCTCAACCTTGAGCTCGACCGGCACGCCGCCAAGCTTGCCGTCCTTGATCGCCAGCTTGAACGCGTCGCGGATGTCCTGACCGAGATAGCCGGCTGGGCCCGAGAGCGTCGTGATCATGCCGATCTTCACGGCCTCCGCAGCCGACGCAGGCGGCGCGGCGAAGGCCGACGCGATCGCGGCGGCGAGCAGGAATGTCTTCGTCATTGTGCTTCTCCTCCTGATGAAATGACGCCCCTTCGGCGCGCGTTTGTCGGCGGCCGATCGCATTCGGCGAGCGAGAGATGGTTCGAGTTCGTTTCGAAAATTCTGATTATTTTGTAATATCATGTCAAGTTGTGATGTGCGTCGGAAAAGTCAACGGCGTCGGAAATGCGCAGCGCAGCGTGTCATCGGTCGTCGCTCGCGACGCCCGTTCTCGCCCGCCTGCGGTCTATCCGTCCGGCGCGCATGTCGGGACCGAGGATCGCCGAAAAGTCCGCGGCGATCCTGACCAGCGTGGCGCCGAGTTCCTGAAGCCGATCGGGCGGCATGCGGCCGGCGGGGCCGGTGCACGCCAACGCCAATGTCGCCTCCGACTCCCCACGCAGGATGGGCGCCGCGACAGCATGGATATCCTTTTCGGAATTCCCGAGATTGACGGCCCACCCTTGCTCGCGAGTCTCACGCAGGGCGTTGAGAAGATCGGCGACGGTCGCGGGCGAAGTCATCGTGAGACGCACAAGCGCTTTGTCCGACGGGTAGAGCGACTTGACGCTCGCGTCGGATTTCGTGGACAGGATGGCCCTGCCGACAGAACAGCATTCGGCGGGCAGACCCGTTCCGACGCGCGACCCGGCGCGCAACACCGCGCGCGTCTCGATCGCCTCGATGAAAAAGGCCGTCCTGCCGTTCAAATAGGCGAGATGCGCGGTTTCGCCCGTCTCCTCCACGATTCGCTGAAGGAAAGGCGCGACCAGGCGGCCGACGCCCAATCCGCCCAGCGCCGAGAGGGCGATGTCGGCGAGCGCCGGGCCGCAACTGTAGGCTTTGGTGAGCTGATCCTGGGAAACGAAATCGAATTTCTCCAGCGTCGCCAGCATCCGATGCGCCTGGGAACGGCTTATGTTCAACGTCTCGGCCGTTTCCGTGACGCCGACGGCTGATCGTGCGGCGAACAGTTTCAGGATCCTGAGCGCGATCGCGACCGAGCCGACCGCGGCTGTCGAACCGTCGACCGACGCGTCTCGCGCCTCAATCGCGTCGTTGGTCCCGCTCTCCATGAGTTCAGCCTTTTGCTTCCGCTTTCACGCGGTTGTTCAAAACCCCGACTTTTTCGATCTCGACGCGAACCACGTCATTGTCCTGCAGGTACAGCGGCGGCTGGCGCTTGTCGCCGACGCCGCTCGGCGTTCCCGCCAGGATCACGTCGCCGGGAAGCAACGTCGTGAATTCCGAAATATGCGAGACGAGTTGGTAGACGTCGTAGATCATCAGCCTGGTCGACGACTGCTGGCGAATCTCGCCATTGACCTGAAGACTGATCTGAAGATCGCCGACATCGTCGATCTCGTCAGGAGTGACGAGATACGGGCCGAGAGGCGTCGCTCTGTCCCACGCCTTGCCGGCCAGCCACTGATGCGTCTTGAACTGAAAATCCCGCATCGTGACGTCATTGGAGACCGTAAAACCTGCGATGCAGTCGCGGGCCTGCCGCGCATCCGCCCGCCGACATTCGCGGCCGATGACCACCGCTAGTTCCGCTTCATAGTCGAGGCGCGAGGTTTCCGGCGGCAGGACGATATCGTCTTCGGCTCCGATCAGACTGGTGGCGAATTTCGTGAACAGCACCGGATAGTCCGGAATGGTCTGATCGCATTCCTCGATGTGCGCGTGAAAGTTCAGGCCCACGCAGATGATCTTGGAGGGATTCGGAACCACCGGACGGAATCTGACGTCGGCGGTCGAAATCGCCGGACTATTTGCGATCCTGGCCTGCCGCAGCATCGAAAGAGGCGTGGCGACGCCGATTTCGGAGAGTCCCTCCAGCTTGCGGAGAAGGTCGCCCTCCCTCCTCACGACGCAGTTTTCTCCTTCGTGAATCACGCTTGCGAATTGCACGACCGATCACTCCTGCTCTGCGTGTGAGAGGGTTTTCGCCTCCTGCCGGAAATCCGGCCAGGGCCCCCAGAGACTCACGGAATGCCCGGTCAGCTCCCACTGTTTGGGAACCACGCGGCTGACGTCATCCCAATAGAGTTCCATCTCCGCCGAAAACTCGAGCAGGAAGCCGGCGCTGTCCCTGAACATGATGAAGAGGTTGTTTCCCGGCCCGTGTCGGCCCGGTCCCCAGAGCACGGAGATTCGGCGACGCGCGAAGTGATCGCACCAGGTCTTGAAATCGCCCCACCCCGCAATGTCGAATGAAAAATGATCGAGACCGCGCTGATTGTCCCGTTGGACGAGCGCCAGCGAATGGTGGAAATGATCGGAGCGCAGCCAAACAAACTCGTTCTCGCCCATGATGTCGGAGACGCGGAAGCCGAGAACGTCGACATAGAATTTCAGCATTCGCGACACGTCCGGCGTCGACAGCGCGATGTGCTGAATGCGCTGCGGCCGCAACCCGGCCAGAAACTCTCCGGATCGATCAACGCGACCGTGGAATCGGATGGAATTTTCATCAGGATCGAGAATGGAGATTTCGTTCGGCGGCCGTCCTGCGGACGCTTCCGATCGGCGAAAGCTCAGTCCGGCGCGCGCAAGCCGCTCCTCCAGTTTCGCCTGCTCTTCCGGAGTCGATATTTCGAAAGCGACGTGATCGAGCCCTTGCGGACCACGCGACAATTCCACCGCGTAGTGCCCCCTGCCCCATCCGAGCCGGACGCGCTCCTCGCCGGCGCCGTCCTCGGCGGTCATGCCCAGCATGTCCGTATAGAATGCGGCGAGCCGCGCGGGCTCGGGCGTCTTGAGCGAGATATGCGACATCGCGGATAAAAGCACGGCGATCGATCCTCTTGCGTCATTTTCTCAGGCGGTTTCGGCGATGACGTTCTTTCGCCGCCGCGGGTCAGATTGCAGAGCCCGGCCGAACAGCGGCCAGGCGCGCAAGCGTGGCCATTCAGATTCTGATCTCTTCATCGGCGAGCGCTTGTCGAACGGCGGGGCGCTCGAGCATGCGATTCTTGAACGCGGTGAAGTTTGCGAGCTCGGTCATCGGCAACTGATGCCGAACGCCCCAGGTGTAAAAAACAAAGGCGTATGGATCGAGGACCGAATAGGACTCGCCAAGCCAGTCGCGTCCCGCAAGCCTGGCGTCGATTTGCTTGATGTAACCGTGGAAGCTGGCCTTGCCCTTTTCGCGGATGCCGGCGAAGGCGCCTTCATCATCGCTGTATCGCTCCGGCCGGCTCACATGCGCGTGCGCGACATGGACCGTCGAAGCGAAGAAGCCGATCAACGACAACGCCCGCGCGCGGGCCAACGCTCCTGTCGGCCAGAGGCCGAACCGTTCGCCAAGATAGGGAAGAATGGCGGTGTTTTCCGAGAGCGCCTCGCCGTCGTCCAGCTTCAGGACCGGAACGCGGCCAAGCGGATTGATCCGCAGATAGTCCGCCTGCCGCTGCTCGTTACGCGCGATGTTGACGCGAACGCGGTCGTATCGCTCGCCGCTTTCCTCAAGCACGATGTGAGGCGCCAGCGAGCACGAGCCGAAATTGTAAAAAAGGGTCAGCATGCGCTTCGAGGCGGGCCTCATATCATCCCGGTAAGTGGGATGAGATTTCTCTATACGGGATATATTGAGGCCGGCCTTGCGCTGTCAAGCCGCGTCGCGGCATGAGCGGAACCCGCTGGACACCAGCTCCGAATCGCCGAAGCTCATCGGCGATGACCGAAGCAACGCAAGCGGACGCACGCTTTCACCGCGTCGAATGGCCGTTCTACTGGATCGTCCGCGTCACCGGACGCTATTTCCAGTCCATGGAGTCAGCGCTCGACAGGATCGGCCTCGACGTTCCGAGCTACCGCGTGCTGATGACGCTCTACGAAGACTCCTATGTCAGCGTTTCCGCGATCGCCGACGCCTGCGTCATCAAGCTCAACACGGCGACGCGCATCATCCAGCGGATGAAGCAGGACGGTCTTGTCGCGACGCGGCCAAATCCGTCGGATCGACGCGTCACCGAGGTCGGCCTCACAGCCAAGGGCGAGGCCCAGCGGCATGAAGCCTGGTCGATCGCCGAAAGCGTGCTTGCGCAGGCCTTCGCGGGCGTCAGCGATGCGGAGCGGCGGAACCTGAATCGCCTGCTGGCCGGCGTCTATGACCGTCTCTAGGGCCGCATTCTCGGCCGGGCGAATCGATAGCCGGCTCCTCGGTCAGGCTTCGTCAGCGTCGCCCAGAAAGAGCTTGCCAAGGGCGCGACGATAGGCCACGTTACGTGAAAAATCACGTATCTCGATTGCTGGATCGTCAAAGTCCGCCCCCGGATCGGGATGGCGACGGGCTTCGACGCCGAAGGTCCGGCCGAAAGAGGCGATGCGCGGCGGCCGGAGATTGGGGAGGGAGCCATGAACGACGCACGGGACGCCGGCAGCGCGCGGGACGCCGGCAGCGCGCGGGACGCCGCCATGGACGACCTGCTTCACGAGATCCGCGCGCGCCGCGACGAATTCGAGAAGCTGACCTACATCCCCCTCGACATGGTCAATAAGCTCAAGGCGGCGGGAGCCTATCGCGCCTTTGTGCCGAAGGAGCTGGGGGGCGACGCAAGCAGCCCGGCTGAATTCTGCCGGCTGATCGAACGGCTTTCGGAAGCGGACGCGTCCACCGGATGGGTCGCGAGCTTCGGCGTCTCCGCCGTCTATCTCGGCGCCCTGCCGCCGGCGACCTTCAAGGCGATCTACGGGCAGGATCCCGACACCGTTTTCGCCGGCGCGCTTTTCCCTCCCCAGGCCGCGCGCGAGGTCGAGGGTGGTTTCGAGGTCCAGGGCCGCTGGCCCTATTGCTCCGGTTGCATGGGCGCGAGCCTGATCGGCGCCGGCATCCGCGTCGAGGGCGGCTCCTCCTCGGGCCTACCGCGCATGGCCGTGATGCCGCGCGACAAGGTGCAGATCAAACACAGCTGGGACGCGCTCGGCCTCTCCGCCACCGGCAGCCATGACGTTGTGGTCGACTGCGTGGTCGTTCCGGAGGAATGGACCTTCATCCGCGGCGGGCGTCCGCAGCGCGATGAACCGATCTTCCGCTATCCGTCCATGGCGCTGGCCGCCCAGGTGCTGGCGGTCGTCGGGCTCGGCGCGGCGCGGGAGGCGCTGAACTGGGTCCACCGCGAAGCGCGCGACAAGCCCGCGATCACCGGCGCTCCGCCGATCGGCGCGCGTCCGCACATCCAGGCCGAACTCGGTCGCGCCGAGGCCAGGCTGCGCTCGGCCCGCAGCTTCTTCTATGAGGCGATCGAGACGGCCTGGGAGGACGTTCTCGCCGGCCGCGAGCTCGACCGCGATACGCATGTCAGCCTGCGTCTGGGGGCCACCGAGGCCGCCGCCGCCGGAGCCGATGTCACCCGCATGGCTTTCGTCATGGCCGGGTCGGAAGCGATCCGCAGGGGTCATGTGGTGTCGCGCTGCATGCTCGACGCCGCCGCCGTGGCGCAGCACGCTTTCCTCGGCCAGGGCACCTGGACATCCGCCGGCGCGGCCCTGCTCGGCCAGCCCAATTTCCCCGGCTACCCATAAGGAGATCGGTCATGACCCAAGCGAAGCCCATCCGCGTGCTCTTCTGCATCGCCGTGCAGCAGAATTTCTTCGACCTGCCCTTTTCGAAGATCGGCCCGGTCTGGAAAGCGTTCGGCGCGATGATGAAGGGGATTTCGGATCTTCCCGGCGTCACCATCCTCGGCATGCTCGATGACGATGAGACCATGGTCGGCACGTCTCCGACGGGCTTTCCCTGGACCGCCTACATCATGGCCGACGTCCCTGATCGGGAGACCGTGCGGCAGGCCTGCAATCTTTTCCGCACCACGCCGGTCGGCGACGCGGACGAACGGCTCTGGAAATATTGCCGGGTCGAGGCCCGCATGGGCCGGGCTCTCGAAGTCCCGACCAATCTCTGACGACGCATCGCCTGCACGGAGGTCCGCATGAGCGCCGCCGCCTCGCCCCACGCCGCGATCGTCACCGGCGCCGCATCGGGCTTCGGAGCCGTCGCCGCCCGCGCGCTGCGCCGGGCCGGCCATCGCGTCCTCGTCACCGATATCGACGGCGACGCGGCGCGGCGTCTGGCCAGTGAGCTCGATCCGGCCGGAGCGACCGCCTTCGCGGCCGATCTCGACGTGCGCCGGCCCGAGGATTTCGAGCATGTCCGCGACGAGGCGATCGGCCGATGGGGCTCGGTCGAGATCCTCGTCAACAACGCGGCCATGACGGTGGCGCGGCCGCTGCTGGAGATCGAACTGGCCGAGTTCAACGCCATCATGGCGACCAACGCAGGCGGCGTGTTCGCCGGCAGCCAGATCCTCGGCCGGCATTTCAAGGAGCGCGGCTATGGCCGCATCGTCAATCTCGCCTCGCTCGCCGGGCAGAATGGCGGCACGGCGACCGGCGCGCACTACGCCGCGTCGAAAGGCGCGATCCTGACGCTGACCAAGGTGTTCGCGCGCGATCTCGCGCCCTTCGGCGTCACCGTGAATGCGATCGCGCCGGGTCCGATGGACACCCCGCTCGTCCACGCGCTGGTGCCGCCCGAAAAGATGCCCGGCATGCTTGCCAACATTCCGGTCGGGCGATTGATCGATCCGGACTTCGCAGCCGAGATGATCGTGCTGCTCGCCTCTCCGGCGGCGGCCTCGGTGACGGGCGCCTGCTGGGACGTCAATGGCGGCCTCTTCATGCGCTGAGCGCGATCAGCCGAACAAATTCGCGGGGAGAAAACCGATGGATGTCAGCGCTGGCGTCTTTCGCGACGGGATGAGTTGTCTCGGCGCCGCCGTCAGTCTCATTACCTCCGGCGGTCCGGAAGGACGTCATGGCATGACCGCCTCAGCCGTCTGCTCCATCACCGACAGTCCGCCGACGCTGCTGGTCTGCGTCAACCAGAAGAACCGCTCGCACGACGTGTTCAACGGCAACGGCAATCTCTGCGTCAACGTCCTCGCCGGACGCCATGTGGCGCTGGCGGAGGCCTTCGCCGGACGCGGCGATGCAGGCCGTTTCGAGACCGGCGACTGGACGACCCTCGAAACCGGCGCTCCCGTGCTGGCGGACGCGGTCGTCGCCTTCGACTGCCGGATCATGGAGCGTCGCGCGATCGGCACCCATTCGGTCTTCTATGCGCGGGTCGTCGCCCTGCTCAAACCGGCGCAGGCGGCGGAAACCGTGATCTGGTTCGACCGCCGCTACCATCCGCTCAAAGCCGCTCCGCCGGAGCAAGGGGCCGCCGCGCCGGCAAATCAACGGGGCTGACGGCCGGGAGTTTGGACCGGCCCGCCAAGCCGTCATAAAAGGGCGCAAAGGGCGCTTTTCCCCGGCCCGTCCGGACGGGAATGACGCCGGCGACCGCGAGTCCGACAGTTTATGGAAGGGCGTCGCGCGTTCATCGTGGAGCGGATCGGGCAGACGAGGCGCGCGACGCCGAGCGGCTGCGAAGCGGGCAGCGCTGCGCCATCGGCGCGGTCGCCATGTCGGCGCCATAGGCGAAATAGAACGGCATCGCGATCCATCAAAAGAAGCGCAGCAGCAATTCGGCCACGCGCTCCGCGCCGCTGAAAGCCGAATGAACCGCTTCAGACGGTCTGCGCCGGGAAAAGCGGATCAGACGCGCCCGGCAGGGAAAATCCGGAACGGCCGGGCGTCGGGCCATAGGTATTGCCGCTGGCCTGCCCTTCGCTCACATGCAGCCACAACGCCGCGGCGATGATCGGCGCGGCGCATCCCGCGAGCAGGATGCTGTGGCTCTCGGCGCCGGGCTGCATCTGCTCGATGCCAACAGAAACGAACATCGTGACCGCCAGCGTCGCCGTCCAGGCGAACTCCAAGGCCGCCGCCGTCGGCAACCACCACGCGGAAAGCCCGATGTCATGCAGCCGCTTGCAGATCGCGGCGGCCGCGATCCAGACGAAAACGCCTTTCAACGCGACAATCACGACCGATGCGGGGTCGATGCGGGCGATCCAGATCATCGACGCGCCGACGGTTTCGAGCACGGCGAGCAGGCCGACGGCCACGAGCAGCCCCTTGCGGCTCATGCGTCCGCGCGGACTGAAAAACATTTCGAGAATGCGCAGAAACGCCATGACCGTGCCGCTTAAATTCGCTGCGGCACGCTCCCAGAGCCGGGTTGATGAAATGCTAAGGAAAAATTGAGATTCGCCCGGGCCTCGCCGATCAAGCGAATTCCATGATCACTGCGTCGACGGCGAGCGTATCGCCTTCCTTGCAGAGAATTTTGCTCACCGTGACGTCTTTCTCGGCGCGGAGCACGTTCTCCATCTTCATCGCCTCGACGACGCACAGCGCTTCGCCGGCCTTCACCTCCTGGCCGACCGAAACCCCGATCGATTTCACCAGCCCCGGCATGGGGCAAAGAAGCTGGTTGCCCGCATCGGCGCCGATCTTTTCCGGCATCAGCGCAGCGAGCTCCGCCTCGCGCTGCGTATAGACGCGCGCGTCGGCGAACGCTCCGGCATGGCCCAGCGCGACGCCGTTGGCGATCGGCCGCACCTGCACCGCGACCGACCTGCCGCCGACGGCCCCGCGCCAGACCGGCTCGCCGGGCCGCCAGTCGGATTGCAACACGACGGGGCGCAACGCGCCGCCTTCGCCCGATATGTCAAGCGAAAGGCCTGACTCGTCGTCGCTGAGGATGTTCGCCCGGAACGGCTGCGCGCCGAGAAACACGATGCGCTCGCGCTCGAACGTCACCTTGCGCCAGCTCTCCATCTGTCCGGAAATACCGCGCTTGCGCTCGTTCAGTTTGTGATCGATCGCCGCGGCGACCGCCGCCATCAGGATCGCCGCCTCGCCGGTCGGCTGCGGCGGAACGAAACCGCCCGTGAACTCTTCGGCGATGAAGCCGGTCGAGAGTTCGCCCGCGCGCCAGCGCGGATGCTGCATCAGCGCGGACAGGAACGGGATGTTGTGGCGGATGCCCTCGATCGCGAAACCGTCGAGCGCTTCCGACTGCGCTTCGATCGCAGCAGCGCGCGTCGGCGCATGCGTCACGAGCTTGGCGATCATCGGATCATAATAGATCGAGATTTCGCCGCCTTCGTAAACGCCGGTGTCGTTGCGCACCGTGGCCTCGCCGAACGCGCCTTCCGCCGGCGGACGATAGGTGACGAGGCGCCCCGTCGAGGGCAGGAAATTGCGGGTGGGATCTTCCGCATAGACGCGGCTTTCCACCGCCCATCCCTCGAGTTTGATGTCGGACTGTTTGAAGCGTAGCTTCTCGCCCGCCGCGACGCGGATCATTTCCTCGACGAGATCGATCCCGGTGATCATCTCGGTGACCGGATGCTCGACCTGAAGCCGCGTGTTCATCTCGAGGAAGAAGAAGCTGCGATCCTGGCCGGCGACGAACTCGACGGTTCCGGCTGAATCGTAATTGACGGCTTTCGCCAGCGCGACGGCCTGCTCGCCCATTGTCTTGCGCGTTTGCGCATCGAGCAGCGGCGACGGCGCCTCCTCGATGACTTTCTGGTTGCGCCGCTGGATGGAGCATTCGCGCTCGCCGAGATAGACGACGTTGCCATGCTTGTCGCCGAGCACCTGGATTTCGATATGGCGCGGATCGACGATGAATTTTTCGACGAACACCCGGTCGTCGCCAAAGGAGGACGCCGCCTCCGATTTCGCGCGCGCAAAACCCTCGGCGACCTCGGACGCCGAATAGGCGATGCGCATGCCCTTGCCGCCGCCGCCGGCGGACGCCTTGATCATCACCGGATAGCCGATCTCGTCGGCGATCGTGACCGCGTGCTCGGGGGATTCGATCACGCCGAGGAATCCCGGCACGGTCGAAACCTTCGCGGCCGCGGCCGCCTTCTTGGATTCGATCTTGTCGCCCATCGCGGCGATGGCGCCGGGATTGGGCCCGATGAAGGTGATTCCGCTGGCCTTGAGCGCCTCGGCGAAGGCCTGCCGCTCCGAGAGAAAGCCGTAGCCGGGATGGACCGCCTCGGCCCCGGTGCGTTTGCAGGCCGCGACGATTTTCTCGATCACCAGATAGGATTGCGCGGCCGGCGCCGGCCCGATCTCGATCGCCTCATCGGCCATCTCGACATGGAGAGCGTCCCGGTCGGCCTCCGAGAACACCGCCACCGTTCGGATGCCCATGCGCCGCGCCGTCTTGATCACGCGGCAGGCGATCTCGCCCCGGTTGGCGATGAGTATCTTTGAAAACATTGAGCCCCGCCCGATCCGTACGCTTGCCTTTTCGGGACGGTTCTATGGGAGATCAGGCGCGCGCCGTCCATATCCATATTCGGCGGACTGCCAGCCGCCTGTCGGCGGGACGCCGCGCGCGGCCGCCGCGTCAGACCTGCAGTCCGGAGGCGTCAAGCCAGCCCAGCGTGCGCGCGACGGGAGCGCGCTGCGGGCCATCCACGCGGTGGCCGAAAGCGGCCGCCGCGAGGCGCGGATCGCACTCATGGGCTTCCCGCACGAGCGCGATCAGAAGAGCGCGGTGAGCGCCCGAGGCCAAGCCCGCAGAATCCAGCGTCACGCGGGAGAGCAGCCAGTCGGCCGCCGCCGCGCTGATCACGCCCGTCGGGCGCTGGTCCCAGACCAGAATGTCGACCAGCGTCTCGATCAGAAGCGGACTCCAGTCGGGATGCTTGTCGCGCGCCAGGCAGTCGATGGCGAGCAGGGCCCCGGCCGCCTCGAGGTCCTCCCCGGGCCTTTCGCAGGACGCCTGGTGATCCCGCAGGGCGGACAGGTCCGCCGCCGTGATCGTTCCGGTTTCTGACACGCCAAGCGCGAACGCCTGCAAGAATGCGATATCCATCTGTCGACGCCTTTCCGGCCGTTTTTGCGCCGGTGTTTCCCTGTGATGGCGCGATCCTCGCGCCGCGGACGTCGCGAAGGAGTTAACGGCGAGGCGTAAATCCGGGTTCAGGTTAAGCATAGGTCAGGACGCATGGTTGCGCTTTCGTTGCGCCGGGATAGCGCTGCGCGGCGCAACTCCGCATGAACGGAATGCGGCGCCGAAAAGGCGCTTTTGGTTGCGAGCGGCAGGCACAAGGGTTGCAACAAGCGACGGTCCGCCGCGACCTTGCGCCAAAACGAAACACCGGGCCGATCTTCTTGCGCACGATTCTCGTCAATCACCTGCTTGAGCCGCCCGCCCGCGTCACGGGCATCACGCGCTTTCTGTTCGCGTTGCTCGCCGCCCTGCTGGCGACGACGGAAGACAGCTACGTCCTGCTCACCTGCTGGGCGGAAAGCGACCTTCCGCCGGCGCTGCTGCATCCCCGTTTGAAGATCGTCACGCGACGTTTCCGGAAATCCGCCGCGCTGAACTCGCTCGCCCAGAACGCGACCGTCGCGCGCGCGATGAAGCAGACGGGCGCAACGATCGAACTCAACAGCAACCCGCTCGGCGCCTGGAAGGGGTCCTGGCCGCGCGCGATCGTCGTCCACGACCTTTATCTCGAAACGATGCCTGAAGCCTATGCGTGGCGTCACCGCGCCGTGTGGCGGGTTCTCTTCCCGAAGGTGGCGCATAGCGCTGCGGCGATCATCGTTCCGTCAGGCAGCACCAGACAAGATCTCCTCGACGGGCATCCGGAAACGGCGGACAAGATCCGCGTCGTTCCCGAGGCGCCGGCCTTCTCGCCGGACAAGGAGATCGGACGAGCGCCGATCGAAGGGCGCTACGGGCTGATGGTCGGAAACATGTCTCCGAACAAAAATCCCGCTCCGGTGGTCGAAGCGCTGGCGCTCTTGGCGGCGCGCGGCGTCGAAGCGCCGGTCCTCCATATCGGCGGCGACGATCGCGGCCTTCTGCGCGCCGCGCTGGCCGACGCAGGAGGATCGTTCGTCACGTCGATCTCCGGCGTGGACGACGCGGCCCTCAAGGGCGCCTATGCGAACGCCGCGTTTTTCATCAATTCGTCGCTGCACGAAGGCTTCTGCCTGCCGATCGTCGAAGCCCAGTCGCTGGGCGCGCCTGTCATCGCCTCCAACCGCTCCGCGCTTCCGGAGATCGCCGGCGAGGGCGCGCTGCTCATCGACCCGACCTCCCCAATCCAGATCGCGGACGCCATCCAGCGCGTCTGGACGGACGATGCTTTCGCGCAGGATCTCGCGCGGCGCGGAAGCGCAAACGCAAGACGGTTTTCCTGGGAACGGACGGCGAAAATGCTCGCTGCGATCTTCGACGAGATGGACGAGGCCCGGCCGGATCGCCGCGTGTTTGCTTCGCTGAAAAAAACACCCGCTCCGCGCAAGGCCGCCGAATGACGCCGCTCTGGCGGCGCGCGCTTTTCGATGGCAATGTGCCGCGTCCCGGAGCTCGTGAATGTCAAAGTCGAAGCGGCGCGCCCTCAGGCAGGCGCAGGAATTCCTGAAACGCAACATTCTGATCGACGGCCACAACGATCTGCCCTGGGTTATTCGCACAGACCCTGAGGCGCGCGGCGATGTCGCCGCATTCGGGCTCGACCGGCTCGGAAACAACAGGGACACCGACATTCCGCGCCTGCGCAAGGGGCAGGTCGGCGCTCAGGTGCTCGCAGCGTTCCTGCCCACGAGCATTCCGCGCCCGGCGACCGTCACCCTGGAGCAGATCGACGTCATTCGCGAGATCGAGACGCTTCACGCGGACGATTTCTTTCCCGTACGCCGCGCGTCCGACATCGCGAAGGCGCGGCGGAAAGGCAAGATCGGCTCCATCATGTCGGTTGAAGGCGGCGTGGGCCTGGAAAACAGTCTCAAGCCGCTTCGCGCCTGGCATGCGCTGGGCATGCGCGTGATGACGCTATGCCACAACGGCAATCTGGACTGGATCGACAGCGCGACCGACAAGCCGCGTCACAACGGGTTGACGGACTTCGGTCGGAGCGTCGTCGCCGAGCTCAACCGGCTCGGCGTGCTCATCGATTGCAGCCACGCGTCGCCGAAAGCCGCGCATGACGTGCTCGACGTCACCGTTGCGCCGATCGCGCTGACCCATTCCAACGCATTCGCGCTTTGCAACCATCCCCGCAACGCGCCGGACGACCTGCTCGCGCGCCTGCCGGACAATGGCGGCATCGTCATGGCGACGTTTGTTCCCGCTTTCATCAGGCAGAAGACGCGCGATGCGCTTCGCCCGTTTCAGGACGATCACGGAAAGGCGCCCGACATCGCTGATGCGTCGGAGCTCGATGCGGCCAAAAGAACGTCGATCGCCGAATGGGAGGCAGGCGGCCCCGCGCTGCTCGCGGCCCATATCGAATATATGGCCAGGATCGTCGGCGTCGACCATGTCGGCGTCGGCTCGGATTTCTTCGGCGGCCCGAACCCGCCCGGCCTCGATGACGCCTCGGCCTTTCCCGCCCTGTTCGCCGAATTGTTCGACCGCGGCTGGGGCGAGCCGGCGCTCGCGAAACTCGCCGGCCGGAATTTTCTGCGCGTACTGAAGGAAGTCGAGAAGCGCGCGGAGAAAATGGCCCGGCCGGAGAAGAAGAAACGCAAGGCGGCCTGAGCGAAGGCGCGCGGCGCCTCGGGCGCCGCCTGCCCCGCTTACAAGGGCAGGTTGTCGTGCTTGCGCGCCGGCCTCTCGACGCTCTTGGTCTTCAGCATCGCGAGCGCGCGCGCGATGCGCCGCCGCGTCGAATGCGGCATGATGACTTCATCGATATAGCCGCGCTCCGCCGCGACGAAGGGAGACAGGAAGCGCCCTTCATATTCGGCGGTGCGCGCCGCGATCTTCGCCGGATCGCCCATCTCTGAGCGGAAGATGATCTCGACCGCGCCCTTCGCGCCCATCACCGCGATCTGCGCCGTCGGCCAGGCGTAATTCACGTCGGCGCCGATATGCTTGGACGCCATCACGTCATAGGCGCCGCCGAACGCCTTGCGCGTGATGATCGTCACCAGCGGCACGTCGCATTGCGAATAGGCGAACAGCAGCTTGGCGCCATGTTTGATCAGGCCGCCATACTCCTGCGCCGTGCCCGGGAGAAAGCCCGGCACATCGACGAAGGTGACGATCGGAATGTTGAACGCGTTGCAGAAGCGCACGAAACGCGCCGCCTTGCGCGACGCGTCGGAATCCAGCACGCCTGCGAGCACCATCGGCTGGTTGGCGACGACGCCGATCGCGCGTCCTTCCATGCGCCCGAAGCCGGTGACGATGTTCTTCGCGTAGGCTTCCTGAATCTCGAAGAAATCCCCTTCATCGACGACCTTCAGGATCAGCTCCTTGATGTCGTAAGGCTTGTTCGGATTGTCCGGCACCAGCGTGTCGAGCGAGTAGTCGATGCGGTCGGGCGTGTCGTAACTCGGCCAGCTCGGGGCGCCGGCCTGATTGTTCGCGGGCAGGAAATCGAGCAGCCGCCTGATCTGGAGAATGCATTCGACGTCATTGTCGAACGCGCCGTCGGCGATCGAGGATTTCGAGGTGTGCACCTTCGCGCCGCCGAGCTCCTCGGCGGTGACGACTTCGTTGGTGACGGTCTTCACGACGTCAGGCCCGGTGACGAACATGTAGCTCGTGTCGCGCACCATGAAGATGAAATCGGTCATCGCCGGCGAATAGACGTCGCCGCCGGCGCAGGGGCCCATGATGACGGAGATCTGCGGGATCACGCCGGACGCGATGACGTTGCGCTTGAACACCTCGCCATAGCCGCCGAGCGCAGCGACCCCCTCCTGGATGCGGGCGCCGCCGGCGTCGAACAGGCCGATGATCGGCGCGCGCATCTTCAGCGCCATGTCCTGGATCTTGGTGATCTTCTGCGCATGGGTTTCGGACAGCGAGCCGCCGAAAACCGTGAAGTCCTTGGCGAAGACGAAAACCGTCCGGCCGTTCACCGTGCCCCAGCCGGTGACCACGCCGTCGCCGGGAACGTGGGATTTCTCCATGCCGAAATCCGTGCAGCGATGCTGCACGAACATGTCGAACTCCTCGAAGCTGTCCTTGTCGAGTAGCAGCTCGATACGCTCGCGCGCCGTCAGCTTGCCGCGCTTGTGCTGCGCCGCGATGCGCGCCTCGCCGCCGCCGAGCCGCGCGCCTTCGCGACGCTGATCGAGCGTTTCAAGGATGTCCTTCATCGACGCGCAACTCCCCTGGGCGTACCCCGAACGCCGGACCTGTTAGCATCAGGGACGGCCGGCGCAACAGTCAGCGCCCGAACAACAGAAGACCGGCGGCGTCGTACTCCGCGCGTCGGGCTTCGCGCCGGCGCGACGCTTCCTCGTCGAGGCCCCAGATCTCCATCTGGACGTCCTCGTCGACATGCGCCGCTCGCCAGACCTCTTCCGCGCTCATCGCGCCCCGCGCGAGCGCCAGCGCCAGCAGGGCGGAGCCGGTGAGCGTCGTCACGACATGCAGCGCCGCCAGCGCATGGGGCGCCGGAATCTCCCCCACCGCCGCCGCAATCGCTTCCAGAGCGGGCTCCGGCTGTGGCGCGAACATGACGCCTTCCGCGAGAACCAGGCGCGCCCCCAGCGCGTCCCGCGCCCATTGCGTGACCGGGTCCCAAAGCTCCGTCTGCCGGGCGACGAGCGTCTCCGGTTCAGCCGCGCGGTAGCAGACGAGATCGGAGCCGGCGTATTTCACGATGTCGGCTCGCACCGCTTCAATCTGGTCGGCGACGCCGTCGATGGAGGAGTTGGCGAGCCGTGTCAGCGGCATCCGCGCCGGGTCGATGGCTCCTTCGACGGCGTTCCATTCGGCCGCCAGCGCCTCTGCGGCGGCGGGTCCCGGAACCGACAGAGGCCGCCGTCCCGGCGTTCGCGCCGGACGGCCGTCGAGCAGAAGCTCATGGCCCCCGGCGACAGGCGCCGTGGTCGCCTCGCGCCAGAAGCGCTTCGCAGCCGGCCGGGATTCCGGGCGCGGCGATCGGGCGCCCTGATCGGCGGGCGGTGTCGGATCTGACGTCATGGCGTGGCTTGACCGCTCCGCGAACAACACAAGCGGCTGGACGGTCAATCGTCCGGCGCGTCGAGGATGGGATCGTAGCGTTTCGCGTCGAAGCCGAGAAGGTTCCAGGATTGCTGCATGTGCGGCGGCAGGGGCGCGCTCACATCGATGACGCCCTTGCCGCGCGGATGCGGCAGCACGATCCGCCGCGCCAGCAGGTGCAGGCGGTTCTGGATGCCTCCCGGCAGGTTCCAGTTCTCGATGTTGAAGTATTTCGGATCGCCGACGATGGGATGCCCCATCTCGGCCGTATGGACGCGGAGCTGGTGGGTGCGGCCGGTGACCGGCTTCAAGGACAGCCAGGCGAGCTTCTGGGCCGAGGTCTCGACCACGGCGTAGAAGGTCAGCGCATGGGACGCCCCCTCCTCGCCCTGCCGGACGACCCGCATGCGGCTGTCGCCGTCATCCTGCTCCTCGCGCGCCACGAAGGTCGAGATGCGCCCCTGCCGCACCCTCGGAACGCCGGAAACCAGCGCCCAGTAGATTTTCCGGGCCGAGCGCGACCGGAAGGTCTTGGCCAGCGTCGACGCCGCGAACCGCGTCTTGGCGATGACGAGACAGCCCGCCGTATCCTTGTCGAGCCGATGGACCAGACGCGGCCGCTGGCCGTCCGGCTCCATCAGCGCCATCAGCATGTCATCGACATGGCGGGTGGTTCCGGAGCCGCCCTGCACGGCGAGCCCGTAAGGCTTGTTGATGACGAGCACGTCGTCATCCTCAAACAGCGTCATCTCTCGCAGCTCGGCGCGGACTTTGGCGCGCCGTTCATCGTCCGGCCGCGGCGGCGCTTCGCGCCTCACCGGCGGGATGCGGACCTTCTGCCCCTCTTCGAGCCGGTCCTTGGAATCGACGCGCTTGCCGTCGACGCGCAGCTCGCCCTTGCGCACCATCCGCTGGATGTGGGCGAAGGACAGACCGGGGATTTTCGCCTCCAGAAAGCGGTCGACCCGCATGCCCGTCTCATCGGCGCTGACAGCCACGGTCTGGACCGCCGTGATCTCCGGGGCCTCCGCAACGGGAGCGACGATCGCCGGCGCGTCCTTTTCCCAATCGTCCCCGCGCTCTGGGAGGATTTTCCGACTCGTTTCCGGAGCCGCCCGAGTCGATCTCTCAGGGCGCCCCCCAAACCCGCCGCCAGCTTTCCGTTCGACTCGACCTTTCGCGCCGAAGCGACTCTGCGGATTCGCTTTTTGCGCGCCGGAGCCGGCGCCGCGCGCGGCGCCCCCTCCCCGTCCGGGCGCCGATGGGCGGCCCTGCTTGCCCGGACCGCCCGGCTTGCCGTTCCGTGATCTCACCGCTCGCTCCCGGTCGCTGGCGTCAGGCAGGCTCGGCGGCGCGCATCGCCGCCATGGCGTGATAGGCCGGCCGGGACTGACAGGCCTCGATCCAGGCGCGAACATTCGGAGCCGCATGGAACAGTTCGGGCGCGGGCTGGGCGTAGCGCAACACTTCGGCCAGATTGATGTCAGCGGCGGTGAACCGATCGCCGACGACATGGCCCGTCTCCGCCAGCGCCTGATCCAGCACCTTGAACGGCGCCCGCAGCGCGGCCACGGCCGCCTGCGCCTTTCCTTCGTCGAGTTCGCCGGCGGGATTGCTGACGCGGTTGGATAGGATTTCGAGCGCGCGCTGCTCGCATTCGGTCGCCGCCCACAGCGACCACATGGTCATCAGCCCGTCTTCCTGCGCGTCGCGGGGCCCGAGATCGCCGCCATAACGACGCGCCAGATAAAGATTGATCGCAAGCGACTCGGTCATGACGAAGCCGTCATCATCGAGCGCCGGCACCCGCGCATTGGGATTGATGTCGAGGAACGCCTTCGATCGGGTATGGAGAGGCGCGTTCGCCGCGTTCGGGTCCGGCAGGCGGTAGACCTGAATCACCGGCACGAGCTCGAAATCGAGCCCGATCTCCTTGAGCATCCAGATGTTGCGGGAAGCGCGCGACCGGGCGACGCCGTAAAGCTTGATCATGAGAGGAATTCCAACTGGCGCGGCTTTGTGACCGACCAGGACGGCGGCGGCAAGGCCGCCCTCACCCCTGCCGCTCCCGCCTGAGCTTCGCCCAGTAATCCAGCCTTTTCCTGATCTCGCGCTCGAAGCCGCGCTCCGGCGGGTCGTAGAAGGTCTGGCGGCCGAGCTGTTCGGGGAAATAATCCTGCCCCGAGAAGGCGTCCGGCGCGTCATGGTCGTATTCGTAATCGGCGCCGTAGCCCTCGCTTTTCATCAGTTTGGTCGGCGCATTGAGAATGGTCTTCGGCGGCGCCAACGAGCCGCCCTCCTTCGCCGTCTGCCGGGCGGCCTTCCATGCGACATAGGCGGCGTTCGATTTCGGAGCCGTCGCGAGATAGATGACCGCATTGGCGAGCGCGAGTTCGCCTTCCGGCGAGCCGAGGAAGTCGTAAGCCTCCTTCGCCGCATTGGCGACGATGAGCGCCTGCGGATCGGCGAGGCCGATATCCTCGACGGCCATCCGCACCATGCGGCGCGCGACAAAGAGCGGGTCTTCGCCCGCATCGATCATGCGGCAGAAATAATAGAGCGACGCATCCGGATCGGAGCCGCGCACGGATTTGTGCAGCGCGGAGATCAGGTTGTAATGGCCGTCGCGATCCTTGTCGTAGATCGGCGCGCGCCGCTGCAGGATGTCGCCGAGCCGGTCGGCGGTGAAGGTTTCCCCGTCGCGCGCGGCGCGCCACGCCTCCTCCGCGAGGGTGAGAGCGGCGCGCCCGTCGCCGTCGGCCATGCGGACGAGGGCGGCGCGGGCGTTGTCGTCGAGCGGAAGCGCTTTGCCCTCGATCGCTTCCGCGCGCTGGAGCAGCGCGGCGATCCCGTCATCGTCCAGCGCCTTGAAGACCATGACGCGCGCGCGGGACAGCAGCGCGGCGTTGAGCGCGAAGGACGGGTTTTCCGTCGTCGCGCCGACCAGCGTGATCGTGCCGTCTTCCATCACAGGCAGGAAGGAATCCTGCTGCGCCCGGTTGAAGCGATGAATCTCGTCCACGAACAGCAGCGTGCCCTGCCCGGCCATGCGCCGGCCGCGCGCAGCCTCGAACGTCTTTTTGAGATCCGCGACGCCGGAGAAGATCGCGGAGATCTGCTCGAAATGAAGTTTCGTCTCGCCCGCGAGCAGCCGTGCGACCGTGGTCTTGCCGGTGCCAGGCGGCCCCCAGAAGATCAGGGAACCGAGCGAGCCGGCCTCGATCAGGCGCGTGAGCGCGCCGTCCGGCCCGACGAGATGCGCCTGCCCGACCACCTCCGACAGCTTCGCCGGGCGCAGCCGGTCCGCCAGCGGCCTCGGCGCTTCCTTTTCCAGTCCCGCAGCGGCGAACAGATTGCTCATGTCTGGCCTGTCGCCCGCATCCGGCGGCGTTCGCCAGGGCCGGAATGCGGCGCGCTCATCCCCCGAAAACGCTGGTGAAAACCTGCCCGCCGCGATTGATGGTGACGCGCCAGAAATTCGGACGCTCGCGCGCCCAGCGATCGAGGTCGCGCGAGCTTTCGACCGGCTGATTGTTGACGCCGAGAATGATGTCTCCCTTCTGAAAGCCGAAGCGCGCGGCGTTGGAACGCGGATCGACCTCGCTCACGACGACGCCGGTCGCATCGGCGTCCATGGACAGTTCCTCCGCGACGGCGGGCGACAGATTGGCGACGACGGCGCCGGCGAAGGGGGTTCTGCCTGAAAGTTTGATGCTGTCGCGGTCGCGCGTCTCCGGCGCGAGCGCCGCCTTGACCGGAAGCGTCAGCTCTTTTCCCGCGCGGCGGATCGTGAGGTTGACGGTGCCGCCGATGGGCTTGGTCGCGAAACGAAAACCGAAAGCGTCCGGCGTGTCGATCGCCTGTCCGTCGACGGCGACGATCAGGTCGCCGCGCTTCAAACCGGCCGTCGCCGCCGCGCCCTTCTCGACGACGTTCGTGACCAGCGCGCCCGTCGGCCGGTCAAGCCCCATCGCCTCGGCCACGTCGGGAGAGACCGCCTGCATCGACGCGCCGAACCACGGCCGGCGCACGGTTTTTCCGCCGCTTTTCGCCGAAGCGACGACGACTTTCAGCATCGCTGCGGGAATGGCGAAGCCGATGCCCATCGAGCCGCCGCTGCGCGAATAGATCGCGGTGTTGATGCCGACGAGCCGGCCCTGCATGTCCACCAGTGCGCCGCCGGAATTGCCCGGATTGATCGCCGCATCGGTCTGGATGAAGAACTGATAGTCGGTGACGCCGACCTGCGTGCGCGCGAGGGCGGACACGATGCCCTGCGTCACGGTTTGTCCGACCCCGAACGGATTTCCGATCGCCAGCACGAGATCGCCCACTTCGAGCGCATCGGAATCGCCGATTTCGACCGCCGGAAAATGATCGCCGCCCTTCAGCTTCAGGATCGCGAGATCGGTCCGCGGATCGCGCAGCACGATCTCGGCTTCATATTCGCGTTTGTCCGCGAGCGAGACCTTCACCTCCGTCATGTTCTCGATGACGTGATGGTTGGTCACGACAAGGCCGCTCGCATCGACCAGCACGCCCGAGCCGAGCGAACGCTGCACGCGCTCGCGCGGCATGCCGCCATCATCGCCGAAGAATCGCCGGAACAGATCGTCGTCAGCGAACGGGTTGCGCGCCTGCTGGCGCGCGGAGCCGTAGACATTCACCACGGAGCCAGCGACTTTTTTCACTACCGGCGCGAAGGACAGTGTGAGTTCCTGACGGCTCTCCGGAACGGCGCGCTGCGCGTTCGCCGCCCCATGGACGCCGACGCACAGCGACAGCGCGATTCCGATTGCTGCGACAAAACGCATGCGCGATGCTCCATCCGGCGCGGGCGAACGAAACGCGCGCCCCGCCGGTCCGTTCGTTCAACTGCCGCGACATTGTGTCAAGAACGCGCCTCGCGGGCGGTTCAGCGGGCTCCCGCCGCCTCCAGCAGCGCGATGATCGCCCGTTGCCCGCGCCGGCGGGCGTGAGCGAGAGGCGTCGTTCCTTCGCGGTCAGCGAGATTGACCGAGGCTCCGTGAGCGAGGAGCAGCCGGACGATCTCGGTATGCGCGCCGCCGCCGTCGCCGAGAATGATCGCCTCCAGCAGCGCCGTCCATCCGAGATCATTGATGTGATCGACGTCGATCCTCGATTCCGTCAGCAGCACGCGCACGGCGTCGACATGGCCGTGATGCGCGGCGGGAATCAGCGCATTGCCGCCATAGCGATTGCGTCTTGCGTAATCGACAGCGCCGGTCGCGAGCATGGCCCTCAGCATGGCGACGCGGCCGTCGGCGCCGGCGAGCAGCCACGGCGTGTCGCGGTTGGCGGCCTGCGCGTTGACGTCGGCGCCGGCTGCGATCAGCGCCGCCGCCGCCTCCTCGCGCCCGTTCGCCACGGCGATCAGCAGCGCGGTCCGGCCATCGGAATCCGCTGCGTCGATCGCGGCGTTGCCCGCCCCTTGAACGAGCCGCCGGATGTCGTCGGCGCGTCCCGCAGCCGCAGCCGCCCTGAGCCGCGCGCCGGAATCCTGAGCCTGCGCGTCCGAACCGCTCATGATCCCTCCGGCGAGAAGAGCCGCCGCGAAACGCCGGCTGACGCCCGGATGCGCGGCCGGCGCGCGAGCCGCTGCGGGAAGCCCGAAAAACGAATGGCCGCGCAAGGCGGCCATTCCATCGTCAGTCACGCGACGGGTCACGCCGCGGCGGACTCGCTGTCGACGATCTCCGTCTTCATGGTGGGTCCGGAATCGAGTCCGCGCGCATCGACGTCGCGGTCGACCATCTCGATCACCGCCATCGGCGCGGAGTCGCCATAACGGAAGCCCGCCTTGAGCACGCGCGTATAGCCGCCGTTGCGGTCCTTGTAGCGCGGGCCGATGACGTCGAAGAGCTTCTTGACGACGGTCTCGTCCTTGATCTTCGAGATCGCCTGACGGCGCGCATGCTGATCGCCGCGCTTGCCGAGCGTGATGAGCTTTTCCACGATCGGCCGAAGATCTTTCGCCTTCGGCAGCGTGGTGACGATCTGCTCATGCTTGATGAGCGCGACCGCCATGTTGGCGAACATCGCCTTGCGATGCTCGGGAGTCCGGGCGAACCGGCGATGGGCGAAACCGTGACGCATTGGCTTTCTCCTTATGCGGCCGCCGTGCCAAGGAACGGCCGTCGGTTGTTGTGGCAGTCGGGAACAGGCAGTCGGCAGTCGGTTTTCCGATTGCCCACCGCCGATTGCCTACTGCCCCTCAGTAATGCTCCTCGAAACGCTTCGCGAGCATCTCGATGTCTTCCGGCGGCCAGCCCTGCACCTCCATGCCGAGATACAGACCCATGGTCGCGAGAACTTCCTTGATCTCGTTGAGCGACTTGCGGCCGAAGTTCGGCGTGCGGAGCATCTCCGCCTCCGTCTTCTGAATCAGGTCGCCGATATAGACGATGTTGTCGTTCTTCAGGCAGTTCGCCGAACGCACCGAAAGCTCGAGCTCGTCCACCTTCTTGAGCAGCGCGGGATTGAACGGCAGCTCCGGCGCGGACGAAACCGCCTCTTCCTTTCGCGGCTCGTCGAAATTGACGAAGATCGCGAGCTGGTCCTGCAGGATGCGCGCCGCATAGGCGACCGCGTCGTCCGGCGAGATCGAGCCGTTCGTCTCGACCGTCATCGTCAGCTTGTCGTAGTCGAGCACCTGGCCCGAACGGGTGTTCTCGACGCGGTAGGACACCTTCTTCACCGGCGAATAGAGCGCGTCGATCGGGATGAGGCCGATCGGCGAATCTTCCGTGCGGTTGCGGTCGGCGGGCACGTAGCCCTTGCCCGAATTCACCGTGAACTCGATGCGGATGTCGGCGCCTTCGTCGAGCGTGCAGAGCACCAGCTCCGGATTCAGCACCTGGATGTCGCCGGTCGTCTGGATGTCGCCCGCTTTCACCTGGCCGGGCCCGGTCTTCTTCAGCGTCAGCCGCTTGCCGCCATCGCCCTGCATCTTGATGGCGATCGCCTTCACGTTGAGGACGAGATCGGTCACGTCCTCGCGAACGCCGGGGATCGACGAGAACTCATGCAGCACGCCGTCGATATGGATCGAGGTCACCGCCGCGCCCTGCAGCGACGACAGCAGCACCCGCCGCAGCGAGTTGCCGAGCGTCATGCCGAAGCCGCGCTCGAGCGGCTCCGCGACCATCGTCGCCATGCGCTTCGGATCGTCGCCGGGCGTGACCTGCAGCTTGTTGGGCTTGATGAGATCGAGCCAGTTTTTGTTGATCACGTCGTCATCCTCGTTCGAGGCCAAATGCCGATGGCGGCCTCACGGCCGCCAGAAAGTGGAATGCGCGGCTTCAGACGCGGCGGCGCTTGCGCGGCCGGCAGCCATTGTGCGGGATCGGCGTCACGTCGCGGATGGAAGTCACGGTGAAGCCCGCCGCCTGGAAGGCGCGCAGCGCCGATTCGCGACCGGAGCCGGGGCCCGTCACCTCGACCTCCAGCGTGCGCATGCCATGCTCGGCCGCCTTCTTGGCCGCATCCTCGGCGGCGACCTGCGCCGCATACGGGGTCGATTTGCGCGATCCCTTGAAGCCCATCGTGCCCGAGGACGACCAGGCGATGGTGTTGCCCTGCGCGTCGGTGATGGTGATCATCGTGTTGTTGAACGACGCGTTCACATGCGCGACGCCGGACACGATATTCTTGCGCTCGCGACGGCGGACGCGGCCTGCGACTTCTTTTGCCATTTAACTCTGTTCCTTCAAGCGCGCCCGTAACGCCAGGCGCTGGGGATGTGTCGGGTTCAAAATCGAGAGACTAGGTCGCCTTCTTCTTGCCGGCGATGGCGACGGCCTTGCCCTTGCGGGTGCGGGCGTTCGTATGGGTGCGCTGGCCGCGAACCGGCAGCCCCTTGCGGTGGCGCAGGCCGCGATAGCAGCCGAGGTCCATCAGGCGCTTGACGTTCTGCGACACTTCGCGGCGCAGGTCGCCCTCCACCTGATAATCGCGGTCGATCACTTCGCGGATCTGCAGCACTTCCTGGTCGGTGAGCTGGTTCACGCGCCGCTCGAGCGGCAGATTGACCTTCTGCATGATCTCGGCCGCGAACTTCGGGCCGATGCCATGAATATACTGCAGAGCGATGATGACGCGCTTCTGCGTGGGAATATTGACGCCTGCGATACGAGCCACTTGGTCGTCTCCATATGAGCCGCGCAATGAAGCGAGGCGCTGGGTTGGCCCGCGTCCGGTGGAGGCCGGCCCATGCGGGACGCCGTCAGCAGGACGCCCACCGCGCCCCCGAATCGAGGGTCGATGGGCAAAGCCGGCTGAAGACTGATCGCGGGCTGTTAACGGCATAATGCGCAGCCGTCAACGGTTTTCGCCTCCATTTGAGGAGGCGTCCCGACCCGCATGACATGGGCGCGGCCGCTCGCTTCGTCAAGGGTTGGGCGTCAGGGGTGAGCGTCTGGGTCGTGTCCCCGGCGACGCAACGGGACCGGCGCGGTCAGGAGGCGCGAAGCCGAACATGGCTGCGGCGATGGCGCCCGACGGCTGACATGATCAAGTCGAACGCTCATGATAGCGGCTGGACGAGGCCGCTCGGCGGCGAACTGGAGCGTCGGCATGACCCTTCCCGCGGAGCATCCGCGCCTGGCCAAACGTCCTTACACGCTGGGCGAACTGCTGGCGGACGGAATCATCCATGCGGTCGCCCTTCTGGCGGCGATCGTGGCGCTCGCGATTCTGCTTCTGCTTGTCGTCATGCGGCGGTCGGGCGTCGAGGTCTGGGCCGTCGCGATTTATGCGGCCGCGCTCCTTCTGATGTTCGGCTTCTCCGCGGCTTACAATCTGGTCCCGCCCTCGCCGCTGAAATGGCTGCTGAGGCGATTTGACCATTCTTCCATTTATTTATTGATAGCCGGCACTTACACGCCTCTTCTCACGCAGTTTCACGACCAATTCTGGGCCTGGACGCTGGCGCTCGTCGTCTGGATCGGCGCCATCGCCGGGGTCGTCATGAAGATCGCGCTGCCGGGAAAGTTCGATCGCCTGTCGATTGCGATCTATCTCGTCCTTGGATGGGCGGCGGTCATCGCCATCCGGCCGATGATCACGTCGCTGCCGACGCCCACGCTCATCCTGATCGGCGCGGGCGGCCTGCTCTATTCGGTGGGCGTGCTGTTC
>MKVY01000038.1:348772-353388 GCA_001899525.1 Rhizobiales bacterium 65-9 | reverse complement strand
TTGAAGGGCGCCTGACAACGCCCGAATCAATACCCGGGAGCGCGACGCGCTCAGCCGAGAATGTGATCGATGGCGGCGGACACCTCCCCGATCGGCTTCATGCCGTCGAGGCGCGCCAGCGTTCCCTTCTTCTCGTAATAGGGCGCGACGACGGCGGTGTCGCGGTTGTAGGCGCCGAGCCGGGTCTTGAACACCTCGGGATCGTCGTCCTTGCGCACCGGCTGCCCGGCGGCCTTCGCGTCGGCCGCGCGCTTCATGATTCGGTCCACGAGCTTCTGCTGGTCCACCACGAGCTCGATGACGGCGTCGAGCTTCAGGCCTTTCTCCGCCAGCATGGTCGACAGCGCGTCGGCCTGGGCGACGGTCCGCGGAAACCCGTCGAGGATGAAGCCCTTCTTCGCATCGGGCTGTTCAAGCCGGTCGGCGATGATGCCGATGACGATGTCGTCGGAGACGAGCCCGCCAGAATCCATCACTTCCTTCGCCTTGAGGCCGATCGGGGTGCCGGCGGCGACGGCCGCGCGCAGCATGTCGCCGGTGGAAAGCTGCGGAATGCCGTGCTTCTCCACCAGCCTCGCGGCCTGAGTGCCCTTGCCGGCGCCGGGCGGCCCCAGAAGGATGAGTCTCATCTGCGTTTGCCCCCTTTGAGCTTCGTCTTCTTAACGAGGCCCTCATACTGATGCGCCAGCAGATGGCCGTGCACCTGGCTGACGGTGTCCATCGTCACGCTGACCACGATCAGCAGCGACGTGCCCCCGAAATAGAATGGCAGAGAGAAATAGGAAATCAGCACCTCGGGAATGAGGCAGATGATCGCAAGGTAGGCCGCGCCGATGCAGGTGATGCGCGTCAGCACATGGTCGATATATTCGGCCGTTCGCTCGCCGGGCCGGATGCCCGGAATGAAGCCGCCATGCTTCTTGAGATTGTCCGCCGTCTCGGCCGGATTGAAAACGATCGCCGTGTAGAAGAACGCGAAGAACACGATCAGGGCGACATAGAGCACCATATAGGCCGGCCGGCCATGCGCCAGATAGGCCGACAGCGTCGCCAGAATGCCGCTGCTGTCGCCCTGCTGCGCGAACTGCGCGATCGTCGTCGGCAGCAGCAGCAGCGAGGATGCGAAGATCGGCGGGATGACGCCGGAGGTGTTCAGCTTCAGCGGCAGGAACGAGGTCTGGCTGTCATACATCCGGTTGCCGACCTGGCGTTTCGGATAGTTGATCAGCAGCCGGCGCTGGGCCCGCTCCATGAACACGATGAAGGCGATGACGACCACCGCCATCGCCAGAACCCCGAGGATCACCGCCGTGGAGATCGCGCCCTGACGGCCGAGCTCCAGCGTGCCGGCGAGCGCCGAAGGCAGCTCCGCCACGATGCCGGAAAAGATGATCAGCGAGGAGCCGTTGCCGATGCCGCGGCTCGTCACCTGCTCGCCGAGCCACATCAGGAACATCGTGCCGCCGACCAGCGTGATGACGGTCGAGATGATGAAGAAGGGGCCGGGCTCGAGCACGATGCTGCCCGATCCCTGCAGGCCGACGGCGATGCCATAGGCCTGGAACAGGGCCAGCACCACGGTGAGATAGCGGGTGTACTGGTTGATGACCTTGCGGCCCGCCTCGCCTTCCTTCTTCAGCGCTTCCAGCGAGGGCACGACGCTGGTCAGGAGCTGGATGATGATCGAGGCCGAGATGTACGGCATGATGTTGAGGGCGAAGATCGCAAGCCGCCCGACCGCGCCGCCCGAGAACATGTTGAAGAGGCCGAGAATGCCGGACTGGGCCTGGCGGAAGATGTCGGCCACCGCGTCCGGATTGATGCCGGGCAGCGGAATGTAGGTGCCGAGCCGATAGATCACGAGCGCGGCCAGCGTGAACCAAATGCGCTTTTTCAGCTCCTCGGCCTTCGCGAGCGCGCCGAAATTGAGATTGGCGGCAAGCTGTTCGGCTGCTGAAGCCATGACGTCCTCCGGCCCGGTCCTTCCGGATCAAACAACAAAAGGCCGGGCTTCGCGGAAGACTCCGCCGCCCGGCCCGATCTTCATCCCCGATATGGGGGAAGCCTCACTCCGCGGCAACAGGCGCGAGAAGCTTCACGGAGCCGCCGGCCTTTTCGACCGCCGCCACCGCCGATTTCGAGGCGCCCCAGACCTCAAGCGCGAGCTTGGCTTTGAGTTCGCCGACGCCGAGCACCTTCACCCCGTCGAGCAGGTTCCGGCACACGCCGGCCTCCACCAGGGCTTCGATCGTCACGGGCTTGCCCGCGTCGAGCTTGCCCGCGTCGACCGCTTCCTGCAGGCGGCCGAGATTGACCTCGTTGAGATGGGTGCGGAAGGGATTCCAGAAGCCGCGCTTGGGCAGGCGGCGATGGAGCGGCATCTGTCCGCCCTCGAAGCCCTTGATGGCGACGCCGGTGCGGGCCTTCTGACCCTTCACGCCGCGGCCGCCGGTCTTGCCCTTGCCGGAGCCGATGCCGCGTCCGACGCGGATCCGCTCTTTGGTTGCGCCGGGATTGTCGCGCAGATCGGTGAGTTTCATGTCAGATCCTCCCTCACTGCCCGTCGACGACGCGCACGAGGTGGCGCACCGCCCGGATCATGCCGCGCACGGCGGGCGTATCCTCGAGCGTGGAGCGCCGGTTCATCTTGTTGAGGCCGAGGCCGATCAGAGTCTCGCGCTGCGTGTGCACGCGGCGGCTGGGCGACCCGATCTGCTCGACCGTTACGGTTGCGTTGCTGGGAGCTTTGGACATTGGCGGCTCCTCCTCACGCGTCCGCGCCAGCGTCCTCGCCGCCTTCGCGGCGACGCGCCTGCAGCGCGGACACTTTCAGGTTGCGGCGAGCGGCGACGGCGCGCGGGCTGTCTTCGCGCTTCAGCGCGTCAAAAGTCGCGCGGACGAGATTGTAAGGATTCGAGGATCCCATCGACTTGGCGACGACGTCATGGACGCCGACGGACTCGAAGACGGCGCGCATCGGGCCGCCGGCGATGATGCCGGTTCCCGCCGGAGCAGCGCGAACGACGACCTTGCCCGCGCCATGACGGCCATGGGCGTCGTGATGGAGCGTACGGCCCTCGCGCAACGGCACGCGGACCAGGCCGCGCTTGGCGGCTTCAGTCGCCTTGCGGATCGCCTCAGGCACTTCGCGCGCCTTGCCGTGGCCGAAGCCGACGCGGCCCTTCTGGTCTCCGACGACGACGAGCGCCGCGAAGCCGAAGCGCTTGCCGCCCTTCACCACCTTGGCGACGCGGTTGATGTGGACGAGCTTATCGACGAATTCGCTGTCGCGCTCCTCCGGTCTGTTGCGCTCTTGCCTGCGCGGTTCTCTGGCCATCTCAAACCCTTTCGGTCACTTGCGCGGAGCGGCGAAGCCGCCCGCTCGCTTCCCTGTCTCTTAGAACTGGAGGCCGCCCTCGCGGGCGCCGTCGGCGAGCGCCTTGACGCGCCCGTGATACATGTACTGGCCGCGGTCGAAGACGACCTCGGTCAGGCCGGCCTTCGCGGCGCGCTCGGCGATGAGCTTGCCCACCGCGCTCGCCGCCGCCTTGTCCGCGCCCGTCTTGAGCTGACCCTTGAGGTCCTTCTCGAGCGACGAGGCCGCCACAAGCGTCACGCCCTTCGTATCGTCGATGATCTGGGCGTAAATCTGCTTGGAGGAGCGGAACACCGAGAGGCGCGGCCGTCCGGCCGACACGGTCCTCAGTTTCCGGCGGACGCGGGCCTGACGGCGCGCGGTCACATTCGCGTTCTTCGTCATGGTTCCGTCCTTACTTCTTCTTGCCTTCCTTGCGGAAGATGAACTCATCCGCGTACTTCACGCCCTTGCCCTTGTAGGGCTCGGGACCGCGATAGGCGCGGATCTCCGCGGCGGTCTGACCGACGCGCTGCTTGTCGATGCCGACGACGTTGATCTCGGTCGGCTTGGGCGTCGTCACCGTGACGCCGTCCGGAACCGCATAATCGACGTCATGGCTGAAGCCGAGCGAAAGCTTGAGCACCTTGCCCTGGATCGCGGCGCGGTAACCGACGCCGTTGATCTCAAGCTTTTTCTCAAAACCGTCCGTTACGCCCTTGGCGAGATTCGCGATCTGGGCGCGGGACATTCCCCACTGGGCGCGCGAGGCCTTGCTGTCGTCCTTGTTGGCGACCGCGATCTCCGCGCCCTCCATCTTGACCGACACCAGATCGGGCACCGTGAATTTCAGCTCGCCCTTGGGCCCCTTCATCACGACGGTCTGTCCGTCGAGACGGGCGGTGACGCCCTTTGGAACCGCAACTGCTTTTTTGCCGACGCGAGACATTTCCGTTCTCCGCTCTCAAGCTCTCCGCCGGGTCAGAGGACCTGGCAGAGAACCTCGCCGCCGACATTGTTTTCGCGCGCCTGGTGATCGGCCATCACGCCCTTCGGAGTCGAAAGGATGGTGATGCCGAGACCGTTCGCGACGCGGGGCATCGTCGCGACCGAGGCGTAGACGCGCCGGCCCGGCTTCGAGACGCGAGCGATCTCGCGAATGACCGGCTGGCCGTCGTAATATTTCAGCTCGATATCGAACTCCGTACGGCCGTTGCCGTGCTCGGTGGTCGAATAGCCGCGGATGTAGCCCTCCGCCTGC
>MKVY01000038.1:320907-348749 GCA_001899525.1 Rhizobiales bacterium 65-9 | reverse complement strand
GCGGGTGAGCATATCGCCCAAAGGATCGTTGATAGCCATGGTCGCGACCCTCCTTACCAGCTCGACTTGACGAGGCCGGGCACGAGGCCCTTGTTGCCGAGCTCTCGAAGCGCGATGCGCGACAGCTTCAGCTTGCGATAGACGGCGCGCGGACGACCCGACACGTCGCAGCGGTTGCGAACCCGCGTCGGGCTGGAGTTGCGCGGCATCTCCGCGAGCTTGAGGCGCGCCATGAAGCGCTCCTCCATCGACTTTCCTTCGTCATTGGCGATCGCAAGAAAGCGGTTCCGCTTGCCAGCGTAGCGCTTGACGAGCTTCATCCTCTTCTTGTTCTTCTCGACCGAGCTTGTCTTGGCCATAGGGTTCTCCTGGTCTCCGCGTTTGAGCCTCAGCTCACTGCCGGAAAGGGAAGTTGAAAAGTTTCAGAAGCTCCTGCGCTTCCTTGTCGGTCTTGGCCGTGGTGCAGACCACCACGTCCATGCCCCAGCTCGACTCGGCCTTGTCGTAGTTGATTTCCGGGAACACCAGGTGCTCCTTGATGCCGAGCGCGTAATTGCCGTTGCCGTCGAACGACTTGGCGTTCAGGCCGCGGAAGTCGCGCACGCGGGGCAGCGCGATCGTCACGAGCCGGTCCATGAACTCGTACATGCGGGTCTTGCGCAGCGTGACCTTGGCGCCGATGGGCATGCCCTCGCGCAGCTTGAAGGTCGAAATCGCCTTGCGCGCCCGCGTCACCACCGGCTTCTGGCCGGCGATCAGCGCGAGGTCGGCCGCGGCGGCCGACGCCTTCTTGGAATCCGCCGTCGACTCGCCGACGCCCATGTTCAGCACGATTTTGTCGACGCGCGGAATTTCGAGCGGGTTCTTGTAGCCGAACTCCTTCACCATGCCGGGGCGCACGACCTCGTCATAGTGCTTCTGCATGCGGGCGGTGTAGCCCGACAGCGAGGCCGAAGCCTTGCCGGCGGCGCCTTTCGCCTCGCCCTTGGCGGCTTTCTCCTTCTTCGGAGCCTCTTTGCCTTTGGGGGCGTCCTTCGGAGCGCCCTTCTTCGGAGCCTCAGCCATCGATCAGATCTCCCGAGCGCTTGGCGAACCGGACCTTGCGGCCGTCATCCAGTGTCTTGAAGCCGACGCGCGTCGTCTTGTTCTTGCCGCCGTCCGCAACGAACAGCGAGATGTTGGACAGGTGGATCGGCATCTCCTTGGAGATGATGCCGCCTTCCTGGTTCGCGGACTGCTTCTGGTGGCGCTTGACCATGTTCACGCCGCGCACCAGCGCCCGCTCCTCGGTGGGGAACATCTGCACGACCTCGCCGGTCTTGCCCTTGTCGCGGCCGGCGATCACCAGAACCTTGTCGCCCTTCCTGATCTTGGCGGCCATCACAGCACCTCCGGCGCGAGCGAGATGATCTTCATGTGGTTCTTGGCGCGCAGCTCGCGCGGAACCGGCCCGAAGATGCGGGTGCCGATCGGCTCTTTCTGATTGTTGATCAGAACCGCCGCATTCTTGTCGAAGCGGATCACCGAGCCGTCGGCGCGGCGGATGTCCTTGGCGGTGCGCACGACGATCGCCTTCATGACGTCGCCCTTCTTCACGCGGCCGCGCGGAATGGCTTCCTTGATCGAAACGACGATGACGTCGCCGACGCCGGCGTACTTCCGCTTGGAGCCGCCGAGAACCTTGATGCACATCACACGGCGCGCGCCGGAATTATCGGCGACGTCCAGATTCGTCTGCATCTGGATCATGACACATTTCCTTTCAGTCGGTTTCCGGGTCGCCCCGGACTACGCCTGGAGTGTTCAGACGGTTTCCCGTCCGCTATTCGCTGGCTGTCCCCGAACGGCGCTTCAAGCCTGTCCTGGAAAAGCCGGGGCGGAGGTCGCTCGACCCCCGCCCGAAGCAGCGTCCATAACGCCGCTTCAGGCTTTCGGCAACACCACCCAGCGCTTCAGCTTTGAAATCGGACGACCTTCCTCGATCTCGACCGTATCGCCGGTCTTGAACAGGTTGCCCTCGTCATGGGCGTGGTAATTCTTCGTGCGGCGCACCGTCTTCTTGAACAGCGGGTGGGTGAACCGGCGCTCGACTTTCACGACGACGGTTTTGTCCTGCTTGTCCGAGACGACGACGCCCTGGAGAACGCGCTTTGGCATCGTGCAATCCTTAGGCGGTCTTGGCCGCGTCGGCGGCCTTGGTCTTGGCGATGGTCTTCACGCGCGCGATGTCGCGACGGACCTCGCGCACGCGATTGGTCTTTTCGAGCTGGCCGGTCGCCTTCTGAAAGCGCAGGTTGAACTGCTCCTTCTTGAGCTTGACCAACTCGTCATTGAGCTGGTCGCCGCTCATGGCCTTCAGGTCGGAAACCCGCTGGGTGTTTTTCATCGGGCCCTCCTCAGTCGGCGATGCGCTGGATGAAGCGCGTCTTGATCGGCAGCTTCGCCGCGCCGAGGCGAAGCGCCTCGCGCGCCGTCGCTTCCGGAACGCCGTCCACTTCGAACATGATGCGTCCGGGCGCCACGCGGGCGGCCCAGAATTCCGGCGCGCCCTTGCCCGAGCCCATGCGGACTTCGGTCGGCTTCTTCGACACCGGCAGATCCGGGAAAATCCGGATCCACACGCGGCCGACGCGCTTCATCTCGCGCGTGATGGCGCGGCGGGCCGCCTCGATCTGGCGGGCGGTGATCCGCTCCGGCTCGAGCGCCTTCAGGCCGAACTGGCCGAAGTTCAGCGAAGCGCCGGCCTTCGTCTCGCCCTTGATGCGGCCTTTGAAGGCGCGCCGGTAGTTGGTTTTCTTTGGCTGCAACATGACTGTCGTCCTTACGCGCGGTCGCGATGCTCGCGATCACGATCGCGGTGATCGCGGTCGCCGCCGTCGCGACGGCCGCCGGAGCGCTGGCTCTCCTCGGCCTGCTTCTTGTCCTGCGCCATCGGATCATGCTCAAGGATTTCACCCTTGAAGATCCAGACCTTCACGCCGCAGGTGCCGTAGGTGGTGAACGCCGTCGCCGTGCCGTAGTCGACATCGCCGCGCAGCGTGTGCAGCGGCACCCGCCCCTCGCGATACCATTCCAGCCTGGCGATTTCCGCGCCGCCCAGGCGGCCCGAGCAGTTGATGCGGATGCCCTCGGCGCCGAGACGCATCGCCGACTGCACCGCGCGCTTCATCGCGCGGCGGAACGCCACCCGGCGCTCGAGCTGCTGGGCGATCGACTCCGCGACCAGGGTCGCGTCGATCTCGGGCTTGCGCACCTCGATGATGTTGAGCGCGACTTCCGAGCCCGTCATCTTCGCGACCTGCTTGCGCAGCTTGTCGATGTCCGCGCCCTTCTTGCCGATCACGACGCCGGGACGCGCCGACAGGATCGACACGCGGCACTTCTTGTGCGGGCGCTCGATGATGATCTTCGACACCGCCGCCTGCTTGAGGTCCTTCATGAGCGCCTTGCGGATCGCGAAGTCCTCATGCAGCAGCTTGGCGTAATCGCCCTTGTTCGCGAACCAGCGCGAATCCCAGGTGCGATTGATGCCGAGGCGAAACCCGGTCGGATTGACTTTCTGACCCATCGTTCAGCTCCTCAGGCCGCCGTCTTGGCTTTTGGTTCTTCGACTTCACGCAGAACGATCGTGATGTTCGAGAAGAACTTCTCGACCCGTCCGGAGCGGCCGCGCGCGCGGGCGTGGAACCGCTTCATGACGATCGACTTGCCGACATGGGCCTCCTTGACGACGAGATCGTCGACGTCGAGGTCATGGTTGTTTTCCGCGTTGGCGATCGCGCTTTCGAGGCACTTGCGCACCTCGTGAGCGATGCGCTTGCGCGAGAATTCGAGATCGGCCAGCGCGGTGTTGACCTTCTTGCCGCGAATGAGCTGCGCCACGAGGTTCAGCTTCTGCGGCGAGACGCGCAGGTTGCGGGCCTCGGCCTTCGCTTCCGTGTCGCTCAGCGTGCGGGGAGTCTTGGGCTTGCTCATGGCTTACCTCGACTTCTTGGCTTTCTTGTCCGAGGAATGGCCGTGAAAGGTCCGCGTCGGCGAGAACTCGCCGAACTTGTGACCGACCATTTCCTCAGACACGAGCACCGGAATATGCTTGTGGCCGTTATGCACGCCGAACGTCAGCCCCACGAACTGGGGCAGGATCGTGGAGCGGCGGCTCCACACCTTTATCACTTCCGAACGGGCCGAAGCGCGTGACGCGTCGGCCTTCTTCAGGAGGTATCCGTCGACGAACGGACCTTTCCAGACGGAACGAGTCATCTTGCGAGCCTCACTTCTTCTTGCGGGCGTGACGGCTCGACACGATGAACGTGTCGGTGCGCTTGTTCGACCGCGTTTTCTTGCCCTTGGTCGGCTTGCCCCACGGCGTGACCGGGTGGCGGCCGCCCGTGGTGCGGCCTTCGCCGCCGCCATGCGGATGGTCGACCGGGTTCATCGTTGTGCCGCGATTGTGCGGACGAAAGCCGAGCCAGCGATTGCGACCGGCCTTGCCGATCGAGATGTTCATATGGTCGGGGTTGGAGACCGCGCCGACCGTCGCGTAGCACCGAGCGTTCACGAGGCGCTGCTCGCCCGAGCTCAGCCGCAGGATGCAGTATCCCTGGTCGCGGCCGACGATCTGGGCGTAAGCGCCCGCCGACCGCGCCATCGCCCCGCCCTTGCCGATCTTCAGCTCGACATTGTGGACGATCGTGCCGACCGGCATGGCGCCGAGCGGCATGGCGTTGCCCGGCTTGATGTCGGCCTGCTCGCCGGCGACGACGGTGTCGCCCTTGGCGAGCCGCTGCGGCGCCAGGATGTAGGACAGCGTACCGTCCTGATACTTCACCAGCGCGATGAAGGCGGTGCGGTTCGGATCATATTCGAGCCGCTCCACGGTCGCCGTCATGTCCGGCTTGGCGCGGCGCTTGAAGTCCACGATGCGGTAGGACTGCTTGTGGCCGCCGCCGCGGAAGCGCAGCGTCACGCGGCCGAGATTGTTACGGCCGCCTGTCGACGCCCGCCCTTCGGTCAGCGTCTTGACCGGCTTGCCCTTGTAGAGCTCGCTGCGATCGACGAGCACGAGCTGTCGCATGCTCGGCGTCGTTGGTTTGTACTTCTTGAGCGCCATGGCGGGACCTCAGATTCTCAAAGCCCGGTCGTCACATCGATGCTTGAGCCCTCGTCGAGGGTCACCACCGCTTTCTTGACGTCCGAACGCTGGCCCAGCGAGCCCCGGAAGGCTTTCACTTTGCCCTTGGTGACGAGCGTGTTCACGGCGGTCACCTTGACGTTGAAGAGCTTCTCCACCGCCGCCTTGATCTGCGGCTTCGTGGCGCTCTTGGCGACCTTGAACACGACCTTGTTCTGTTCCGACAGCGCCGTCGCCTTTTCCGTGATCACGGGGCTGACGATGACGTCGTAGTGGCGTGGATCGACGCTCATTTGAACCGCGCCTCCAGCGCATCCACGGCGGCCTTGGTCAGCACGAGCGTCTCGCGGCGCATGATGTCGTAGACATTGATGCCCTGCACGGGCAGCACGTCGATGAAATGGATGTTGCGCGCCGCAAGGCCGAAGTTCCGGTCGATTTCCGCGCCGCCGATGATCAGCGCGTTCTTCAGGCCGAGCTTGTCGAACCGCGCCAGCAGAGCCTTCGTCTTCGCGTCCGACGAGGAGACGTCGTCGACGACGATCAGCGTCGACGCCTTCGCCTTGGCGGACAGGGCGTGCTTCAGGCCGAGCGCGCGCACCTTCTTCGGCAGATCGTGCGCATGGCTGCGCGAGACCGGCCCGAAGGCGCGACCGCCGCCGCGGAACTGCGGCGCGGACGCCGCGCCGTGACGGGCGCCGCCGGTGCCCTTCTGGCGGTAGAGCTTCTTCTTGGTGCGGTCGATCAGGGAGCGGCCGAGCGTCTGGTGCGTGCCGCGCTGGCGCTTGGCGAGCTGCCATCGCACGACGCGGTGCAGGATGTCGGCGCGCGGCTCGAGACCGAAAATCTCATCGCTGAGATCAACCGATCCCGACGAGCCGCCGTCGAGCGAGGTGACGTCGAGTTTCATTATTTCTGCTCCCCGGCGTTGGCCGCGGCCGCATCCGTTTCCGGAAGCGTGAACTTGCCTGGCGTCGGCGCGTCCTTCGGCAGCACGCGCTTCACGGCGTCGCGCACCTGAATCCATCCGCCCTTGACGCCCGGAACGGCGCCTTCGATCAGGATGAGGCCGCGCGAGGGATCGGTCTGCACGACGCGCAGATTCTGCGTCGTCACCCGCTCCGCTCCGAGATGGCCAGGCATCTTCTGGTTCTTGAAGGTCTTGCCCGGGTCCTGACGGCCGCCGGTCGAACCGATCGAGCGGTGCGAGACCGAGACGCCGTGCGTGGCGCGCAGACCGCGGAAGTTCCAGCGCTTCATGCCGCCCGCGAAACCCTTGCCCGTGGACGTGCCTGACACGTCGACGAATTGGCCGGGGATGAAGTGGTCGGCCGTGATCTGGGCGCCCACCGGAATGAGATGCTGCTCATCCACGCGGAATTCGACGAGCTTCATCGTCGGCTCGACCTTGGCGACGGCGAAGTGGCCGCGCTGGGCCTTCGACACGTTCTTCACCTTGGCCTTGCCGGCGCCGAGCTGCAGCGCGGTGTAACCGTTCTTTTCTTTGGTGCGATGCGCGACAACCTGACAGTTATCGAGCTTGAGCACCGTCACAGGCACATGATTGCCGCTGTCAGTGAAGACGCGGGTCATGCCGACCTTCTGTGCTATGACGCCTGAGCGCATGGCTCTGGATCCTTCCGGCGTTCGTTAAACGAGGGCTCGTCCGAGAGAGGAGCCCGATTACAGCTTGATCTCGACATCGACGCCCGCGGCGAGGTCGAGCTTCATCAGCGCGTCCACGGTTTGCGGCGTCGGCTCCACGATGTCGAGAACGCGCTTGTGAGTGCGAATCTCGAACTGCTCGCGGGACTTCTTGTCGATATGCGGCGAGCGATTCACCGTGAAGCGCTCGATGCGCGTCGGCAGCGGGATCGGGCCCCGCACCTGCGCGCCGGTCCGCTTCGCCGTCGAGACGATCTCCTTCGTCGACGTGTCGAGCACGCGGTGATCGAAGGCTTTGAGGCGGATGCGGATATTTTGACCGTTCATGAGTCCAGCTCCAGAAGAGGGCGAATGGCGAATGGCGAGTGGAAATCAGTCCATTCGCTACTCGCCTCTCCCAACTCGCCTCACTCGATGATCGAAGCGACGACGCCGGCGCCGACCGTACGGCCGCCTTCGCGGATGGCGAAGCGGAGCTTCTCCTCCATCGCGATCGGCGTGATCAGCTCGACCGTCATGGCGACGTTGTCGCCTGGCATCACCATCTCGGTGCCTTCCGGCAGGTGAACGACGCCGGTGACGTCGGTCGTGCGGAAGTAGAACTGCGGACGGTAATTGGTGAAGAACGGCGTGTGGCGGCCGCCCTCATCCTTCGTCAGGATGTAGGCCTCGGCCTTGAACTTCTTGTGCGGCTTCACCGAGCCCGGCTTGCACAGCACCTGGCCGCGCTCGACGTCCTCGCGCTTCGTGCCGCGCAGCAGCGCGCCGATGTTGTCGCCCGCCTGGCCCTGATCGAGCAGCTTGCGGAACATCTCGACGCCGGTGACCGTCGTCTTCTGCGTGTCGCGCAGACCGACGATCTCGATTTCCTCGCCGACCTTCACGATGCCGCGCTCGACGCGGCCCGTGACGACCGTGCCGCGACCCGAGATCGAGAACACGTCTTCGACCGGCATCAGGAAGGGCATGTCGACCGGACGCTCCGGCTGCGGAATGTAGCTGTCGACCGCCTGCATCAGTTCGAGGATGCGGTCATGGCCGAGCTCCGGCGACTTGTTCTCAAGCGCCATCAGGGCCGAACCCTTGATGATCGGAATGTCGTCGCCGGGGAACTCGTACTTCGACAGCAGCTCGCGAACCTCGAGCTCGACGAGGTCAAGCAGCTCGGGATCGTCGACCATGTCGACCTTGTTCATGAACACGACGAGAGCGGGAACGCCGACCTGGCGGGCGAGCAGGATGTGCTCGCGGGTCTGCGGCATCGGGCCGTCGGCGGCGGACACGACCAGGATCGCGCCGTCCATCTGCGCAGCGCCCGTGATCATGTTCTTCACATAGTCGGCGTGGCCGGGACAGTCGACATGCGCGTAGTGGCGGTTCTGCGTCTCATACTCGACGTGCGCCGTCGAGATCGTGATGCCGCGCGCCTTCTCTTCCGGCGCCTTGTCGATCTGGTCATAGGCGGTGAAGGTCGCGCCGCCGGTCTCGGCCAGCACCTTCGTGATCGCAGCCGTCAGCGACGTCTTGCCGTGGTCGACGTGACCGATCGTGCCGATGTTGCAGTGCGGCTTGTTGCGGTTGAATTTTTCTTTGGCCATGGTGGCCCTCCATCAACGTGTGCGCGACGCGCGTTTGGAACTGGGGTTGGGATCAGGCCGACTTGGCCTGAATTTCGGTGACGACGTTGTTCGGCGCCTGGGCGTAGTGGTCGAACTGCATCGTGTAGCTGGCGCGTCCCTGCGTGAATGAACGCAGATTGCTGACATAGCCGAACATGTTCATCAGCGGCACCATCGCATTCACGACGACCGCGTTGCCGCGCATGTCCTGACCCTGGATCTGTCCGCGCCGGGAATTCAGATCGCCGATGACCGAGCCGGTGTAATCCTCCGGCGTCACGACCTCGACTTTCATGATCGGCTCGAGCAGCACGCACTTGCCTTCGTTCAGCGCCTCGCGAAGCCCGGCGCGCGCCGCGATTTCAAACGCCAGCGCAGACGAGTCGACCTCGTGATACGCGCCGTCGATCAGCGTGATCTTCAGGTCGACGACCGGGAATCCCGCGAGCACGCCCGCTCCGAGCACCGAGTTGAGTCCCTTCTCGACGCCGGGAATGTATTCCTTCGGCACCGAGCCGCCGACGATCTTGGATTCGAATTCATAGCCCTTGCCCGGCTCGTTCGGCTCCGCGATGAATTTGACGCGGGCGAACTGGCCCGTGCCGCCCGACTGCTTCTTGTGCGTGTAGTCTTTTTCGACGCGGCGGCCGATGCGCTCGCGAAACGCCACCTGCGGGGCGCCGACATTCACCTCGACCTTGTGGGTGCGGCGCAGAATGTCGACCTTGATGTCGAGATGCAGCTCGCCCATCCCCTTGATGATCGTCTCGCCCGACTCTGAATCGGTGGACACGCGGAAAGACGGATCCTCCGACGCAAGCTTGATGAGCGCCAGCGCCATCTTCTCCTGGTCGTTCTTCGTCTTCGGCTCGACCTTCATCTCGATGACGGGTTCGGGGAACTCCATCTTCTCGAGGATGACCGCTTTCTGCGGATCGCACAGCGTATCGCCTGTGCGCGTATCCTTGAGGCCCACAAGCGCGACGATGTCGCCGGCGTAAGCCTCGGCGATTTCCTCACGGTTGTTCGCATGCATCAGCACCATGCGGCCGACCCGCTCGGTCTTTTCGCGCGTCGAATTGAGCAGCGCCTGCCCCTTTTCGAGCTTGCCCGAATAGATGCGGCAGAAGGTCAGGACGCCGTACTGGTCGTCCATGATCTTGAATCCGAGGAGCGACAGAGGAGCGTCGTCGCTCGGCGGACGCGAGGTCTCCTCGCCCGTCTTGTAGTCGATGCCCTTGATCGAGCCGCGATCGACCGGCGACGGCAGATAGTCGACGACCGCGTCGAGCAGAGGCTGCACGCCCTTGTTCTTGAACGAGGAGCCGCAGAGCACGGGATAGAACGCGCCGGTGAGGACGGCCTTGCGGATCAGCGTCTTCAGCGTCTGCTCTTCGGGCTCCTTGCCCTCGAGATACGCTTCCATCGCCGCGTCATCGAGTTCGACGGCCGCTTCGATGAGCGCATTGCGATACTCGACCGCCTGATCGACGAGATCGGCGGGGATGTCGAGATCCTCCTGGAAATCGGCGCCCAGCGCTTCGCCGGACCAGACCACGGCCTTCATGCGGACCAGGTCGACGATTCCCTTGAAATCCGCTTCGGCTCCGATCGGAAGCTGGACCGGAACCGGCTTGGCGCCGAGACGGGTCTTGATGTCGTCGAGACACTGGAAGAAGTTCGCGCCCGTCTTGTCCATCTTGTTGCAGAAGACGATCCGCGGAACCTTGTACTTGTCGCCCTGACGCCAGACGGTCTCGGTCTGCGGCTCGACGCCCTGGTTGGAATCGAGCACGCATACGGCGCCATCGAGCACGCGCAGCGAACGCTCCACCTCGATCGTGAAGTCGACGTGCCCGGGGGTGTCGATGATGTTGAGGCGCTTGCCCTTCCAGAACGCGGTCGTCGCGGCCGACGTGATCGTGATGCCGCGCTCCTGCTCCTGCTCCATGAAATCCATGGTGGCGGCGCCCTCATGGACTTCGCCGAGCTTATGCGACTTTCCGGTGTAGAACAGAATCCGCTCGGTCGTCGTCGTCTTTCCGGCGTCGATATGCGCCATGATGCCGAAATTTCGGTAGTCGGAAATCGCGTGCGTGCGGGGCATGACAGTGCTCGAATTCGTGGGCTTCTAAGCCGCCGTTACCAGCGGTAGTGCGCGAAGGCGCGGTTGGCTTCCGCCATCTTGTGCGTGTCTTCCCGCTTCTTCACCGCGTTGCCGCGATTGTTGGCTGCGTCCAGCAGCTCGGCGGAGAGACGATCGACCATGGTGCGATCGTTGCGCGAGCGCGCGGCCTGGATGATCCAGCGGATCGCCAGCGCCTGCCGGCGCGACGGGCGCACCTCGACCGGAACCTGATAGGTCGCGCCGCCGACGCGGCGGGACCGGACCTCGATCGCCGGCGCGACATTGTCGAGCGCGGCCTTGAACACCTCGATCGGCGAGACCTTGGCTTTGGCCTCGATCGAATCGAACGCGCCGTAGACGATGCTCTCGGCGACGGACTTCTTGCCCTCATACATCACCGAGTTCATGAACTTGGTGACGACGATGTCGCCGAACTTCGGGTCCGGAATGATCTCGCGCTTATCGGCGCTGTGACGGCGGGACATGGTCTATAGGCTCCCGTTGACGGAAAGCCGCGGCTCGCCTCCCTGCCCTGCGCGAGGCGCACGGGCGGAGGCATGCCGCGGAAACTTATTTCGGCCGCTTCGCGCCGTACTTGGAACGGCGCTGCTTGCGGTCCTTGACGCCCTGCGTATCGAGAACGCCGCGCAGGATGTGATAGCGGACGCCCGGCAGATCCTTCACGCGGCCGCCGCGAATCATCACCACCGAGTGCTCCTGGAGGTTGTGGCCCTCGCCGGGAATGTAGCCGATGATCTCGAAGCCGTTGGTGAGGCGGACCTTCGCGACCTTGCGCAGCGCCGAGTTCGGCTTCTTCGGCGTCGTCGTATAGACGCGCGTGCAGACGCCGCGCTTCTGCGGACACGCCTCCATGTGGCGCGACTTCTCGCGATAGGTCCGCGCGGTGCGCGGCTTGCGGATCAGCTGGCTGATCGTCGGCATCGTTAGCCTTTTCGCTCGTTCCAAACCTGTCACCGGCCCGCGCCGAGCGACGACATTCCGTGCGCGCAAAACGAATGCGCGCCGTGGGCCGGGCCCGGGCGCGCTGCGCTTGCAGAGGATCGTCCCGAAGGACGTTCGTGCGCGGCTGACCCGTCTCTTGCCGAGGCCGGGTCTGTCGGTGCTAGTCGCGGCAGCGTCTTGACCGGGTGGGTTCGCGAAATCCCGCGAAACAGCACAGTCAACCGCCTGCCGATATGGAGGCGCTTATGACTCAGCTTTAACACCCCGTCAACAGGTGAAAGCCCCGTAAAATCCGCTCTTTCGCGCTCCCGCGCCGCTGATGGCGGCCATTTCGCGCCCGTCGCGGGAGGTGACGGACGACTCGTCCGCCAAAACAGGAAAGCGCGGGCTTTCGCCCGCGCTTTCGTAGGGATTCGGCTGGCGGCGCGCCTATTCGGCCGCGTTCGCCGCCGGTTGCGGCTCCAGCTCCGTGGGCGCCTGCTGGCTCGCCTGCTGCTGCAGGATGAGATCGTCGCGCCGGGTCGCAACCGTCCGCAGGCGGGAGATCATGCCGCCGGTGCCGGCCGGGATGAGTCGTCCGACGATGACGTTCTCCTTAAGTCCCTCGAGCGAATCGACCTTTCCGTTGACCGCCGCCTCCGTGAGGACGCGGGTGGTCTCCTGGAACGACGCCGCAGAAATGAACGACCGGGTCTGCAACGACGCCTTCGTGATGCCCAGCAGCACCGGCACGCCGGCGGCCGGCTTGCGGCCCTCCGCGACGAACCTGGCGTTGATCTCGTCGAACTCGGACCGGTCGAGCTGCTCGCCGGAGAGGAGCTCGGTGTCGCCCTGGTCCGTGACCTCCACCTTCTGCAGCATCTGGCGAACGATCACCTCGATGTGCTTGTCGTTGATGGTCACGCCCTGGAGTCGATAGACCTCCTGGATTTCATTGACGAGATAAGCCGCAAGCTCCTCCACGCCCTTGATCGCCAGAATGTCGTGCGGCGCCGGATTCCCGTCGATGATGTAATCGCCGAGTTCGACCTGATCCCCCTCCTGCAGGTGGATGTGCTTGCCCTTGGGGATCAGATACTCGACCGGCTCCGAACCGTCGCTCGGCTCCAGCGTCAGGCGGCGCTTGTTCTTATAGTCGCGGCCGAAGCGGACAACGCCCGACTTCTCCGCGATGATCGCGGCGTCCTTCGGACGGCGCGCCTCGAACAGCTCCGCCACGCGCGGCAGACCGCCCGTGATGTCGCGGGTCTTGGCGCTCTCCAGAGGAATACGCGCGAGAACATCGCCGGCCTTCACCGTCGAGCCCGGATCAGCCGCCACGATCGCTTCGACCGCGAGGAAGTAGCGCGCCTCGCCGCCGCGCGGCAGCTTGGCGATCTTGCCGCTCTTGTCGTCGATGATCATCGCCGGCTTCAGGCCCGCCGTGCGCGCTGAGCCGCGCCAGTCGATCACGACGCGCTTGGAGATGCCGGTCGACTCGTCCGCCGTCTCGATCATGGACTGGCCGTCGATCAGATCCTCGAGGCCGACCTTGCCGTCCACCTCGGTCAGGATCGGGCGGGTGTACGGATCCCATTCGGCGATCCGCTGGCCGCGCTTGATCTTGTCGCCCTCGTCGACCTTGAGCTTCGCGCCATAGACGATGCGGTGCACCGCGCGCTCGGTTCCATCGGGAGCCGCGATGATGATCGACATGTTGCGGCTCATGGCCACCAGTTCGCCGTCCGAGTTCCGGGCGACGTTCCGGTTCTTCATCTTCACTTCGCCCTCGAAGTTCGAGTCGAGCGACGACTGCTCGTTGATGGTCGCCGCTCCGCCGATGTGGAACGTGCGCATCGTGAGCTGCGTGCCCGGCTCGCCGATCGACTGCGCCGCGATGACGCCGACGGCCTCGCCGAGATTGACCGGCGTTCCGCGCGCGAGATCGCGACCGTAGCAGGTGCCGCAGACGCCGACCTTGCTCTCGCAGGTCAGCACCGAACGGATCTTCACCTCCTGGATGCCGGCGGCGGTGATCGGCTCGATATGCTTCTCCTCGATCATCTGCCCGCTCGCGACGATGATTTTGCCGTCCGCGTCGGTCAGATCCTCGACCGTGGTGCGGCCCAGGATGCGCGAGGCCAGCGATGCGACGATCGTGCCGGCGTCGACGATGGCGCGCATCGAGATGCCCCTCGCCGAGCCGCAATCCGGCTCGGAGATGATGGCGTCCTGCGCGACGTCCACGAGGCGGCGCGTCAGATAGCCGGAGTTGGCCGTCTTGAGCGCGGTGTCCGCCAGGCCCTTGCGGGCGCCGTGGGTCGAGTTGAAGTACTCGAGAACGTCGAGGCCTTCCTTGAAGTTCGAGATGATCGGCGACTCGATGATCTCGCCGGAGGGCTTGGCCATCAGGCCGCGCATCGCCGCGAGCTGCTTCATCTGCGTCGGCGAGCCGCGCGCGCCGGAGTGGCTCATCATGTAGATCGAGTTCACCGGCTTGTCGCGGCCCGACTCGTCCTTCTTCACGGAGGAGATGCCGGCCATCATCTCGGCCGCCAGCTTGTCCGAGCACTTCGCCCAGGCGTCGACGACCTTGTTGTACTTCTCGCCCTGCGTGATCAGGCCGTCCTGATACTGCTGCTCGTAATCCTTCGTCAGCGCCTTCGTCTCCTCGACGATGCCCCACTTGCTGTCGGGGATCACCATGTCGTCCTTGCCGAACGAGATGCCGGCGCGGAACGCGTTGGTGAAGCCGAGCGACATGATGCGGTCGCAGAAGATCACCGTCTCCTTCTGACCGCAGTTGCGGTAGACGGTGTCGATCATCGCGGTGATTTCCTTTTTCGTCATCAGCCGGTTGGCGACGTCGAACGGAACCTTCGGATTGTTCTTCGGCAGGAGCTGCCCGAGCATCACGCGGCCGGGCGTGGTGTCGTAGAGCTTCGTGAGCGGCTTGCCGTTCTCGTCGACTCCCTTCCAGCGGAACTTGATCTTCGCATGCAGCGTCACCGACTTGCTTGCGAGCGCGTGCTCGAGCTCGCCGAGATCGCTGTAGACGCCCTGCAGAACGCCGGTCTTCGGGTCAGCCTTGTACTGGCCCGGCTCGCCGTCCGACATGATCGACAGGTAATAGAGGCCGAGCACGATGTCCTGCGACGGCACGATGATCGGGCTGCCGTTCGCCGGATGCAGGATGTTGTTGGTCGACATCATCAGCACGCGCGCTTCAAGCTGCGCTTCGAGCGACAGCGGCACGTGCACGGCCATCTGGTCGCCGTCGAAGTCGGCGTTGAACGCGGCGCAGACCAGCGGGTGAAGCTGGATCGCCTTGCCCTCGATCAGAACCGGCTCGAACGCCTGGATGCCGAGGCGGTGCAGCGTCGGCGCGCGGTTGAGCATGATCGGATGTTCGCGGATCACCTCGTCGAGGATGTCCCAGACCTCGGGCTTTTCCTTCTCGACCAGCTTCTTCGCCTGCTTGACGGTGGACGAATAGCCGCGCGCGTCGAGCTTGGAATAGATGAACGGCTTGAACAGTTCGAGCGCCATCTTCTTCGGTAGGCCGCACTGATGCAGCTTGAGCTCGGGACCGACGACGATCACCGAGCGGCCGGAATAGTCCACGCGCTTGCCGAGCAGGTTCTGGCGGAACCGGCCCTGCTTGCCCTTCAGCATATCGGACAGCGATTTCAGCGGACGCTTGTTGGCGCCGGTGATGACGCGGCCGCGGCGGCCGTTGTCGAACAGCGCGTCGACCGACTCCTGCAGCATGCGCTTTTCGTTGCGGATGATGATGTCCGGCGCGCGCAGCTCGATCAGCCGCTTGAGGCGGTTGTTGCGGTTGATGACGCGACGGTAGAGGTCGTTCAGATCGGACGTGGCGAAGCGGCCGCCGTCGAGCGGAACGAGCGGACGCAGGTCCGGCGGAATCACCGGCACGTTCGTCAGGATCATCCATTCCGGCTTGTTGCCGGACTCGCGGAACGCCTCGATGATCTTCAGCCGCTTGGCGAGCTTCTTCGGCTTCAGCTCGCCGGTCGCGACCGCGAGCTCCTGCCGGAGCTGGATCGCGATCTGCTCGAGATCCATCGCGCGCAGCATGTCGCGGATCGCCTCGGCGCCGATCTTGGCGGTGAAGGAATCCTGGCCGTACTCGTCCTGCGCCATGACGTATTCGTCTTCGGACAGGAGCTGGCGATCCTTGAGCGGCGTCAAGCCCGGCTCGAGAACGACATAGCTCTCGAAATACAGGATGCGCTCAAGCTCCTTGAGCGTCATGTCGAGCAGAAGGCCGATGCGGCTCGGCAGCGACTTCAGGAACCAGATGTGCGCGACGGGCGCGGCGAGCTCGATATGGCCCATGCGCTCGCGCCGGACGCGCGCAAGCGTCACCTCGACGCCGCACTTCTCGCAGATGACGCCCTTGTACTTCATGCGCTTGTACTTGCCGCACAGGCACTCGTAATCCTTGATGGGTCCGAAGATGCGCGCGCAGAAAAGGCCGTCACGCTCGGGCTTGAACGTGCGGTAGTTGATCGTCTCGGGCTTTTTGATCTCGCCATACGACCAGGAGAGGATTTTCTCCGGGCTCGCGATCGAAATGCGGATCTGGTCAAACGTCGGCGGAGCCGCCTGCTGGTTGAACAGATTCATCACTTCCTGATTCATGGCTCTCTCCTCAAAGCCGCGCGGTCTGGTGGGGCGATCCTGACCGTCGGCCGTTGAACTATGCGCCTCATGTCCGCGCAGCGCCCACGCCGCGCGGAACTCTCGATTCAAACTTTCGCGGGCGGCGGATTATTCCGCCGCCTCGGCCGGCGGCAATTCGCCTTCCGGCTTCTTGGTGGATTGCAGTTCGACATTGAGGCCGAGCGAACGCATTTCCTTGACCAGCACGTTGAAGCTTTCCGGAATGCCGGACTCGAACGCGTCGTCGCCGCGCACGATCGCCTCATAGACCTTCGTGCGGCCGGCGACGTCGTCCGACTTCACGGTCAGCATCTCCTGAAGCGTGTAGGCCGCGCCGTAAGCTTCGAGCGCCCACACCTCCATTTCGCCGAAGCGCTGGCCGCCGAACTGCGCCTTGCCGCCGAGCGGCTGCTGCGTGACGAGCGAATACGGGCCGATCGAGCGCGCGTGGATCTTGTCGTCCACCAGATGGTGCAGCTTCAGCATGTAGATGTAGCCGACCGTCACCTTGCGATCGAACGGCTCGCCGGAGCGTCCGTCATAGAGCGTCACCTGCCCCGACTTGTCGAGGCCGGCCATTTCCAGGAAATGCTCGATGTCGGCTTCCTTCGCGCCGTCGAAGACCGGCGTCGCGATTGGCACGCCGCGGCGCAGCATGTCGGCCTGCTCGATGATCTCCTCGTCGTCGAGCGACTTCAGATGCGGATCCTGACCCAGCGCGAAGGTCATCGTCTTTTTCAAATCCTCGATCTTCGCGTTCTTGCGATAGGCGTCGAGCGCATCGCTGATCTTCTTGCCGAGGCCCGCGCAGGCCCAGCCGAGATGCGTTTCGAGAATCTGGCCGACATTCATGCGGCTCGGCACGCCGAGCGGATTCAGCACGATGTCGACCGGCGTGCCGTCCTCGAGGAACGGCATGTCCTCGCTCGGCACGATCTTGGACACGACGCCCTTGTTGCCATGACGGCCGGCCATCTTGTCGCCGGGCTGGATCTTGCGCTTCACCGCGACGAAGACCTTGACCATCTTCATCACGCCGGGCGCGAGTTCGTCGCCGCGCTGCACCTTCTCGACTTTGTCGAGGAAACGCTGCTCAAGGCCCTTCTTGGCCTCGTCATACTGTTTGCGCATGGCTTCGACAGAAGTCATCAGCGCGTCGTCCTCGATGGCGAACGTCCACCACTGCGACCGCGGATATTCGGTGAGAATCTCGCGCGTCAGCTTGGTGTCCTTCCTGAAGCCCTTCGGCCCGGAGATGGCCGCCTGGCCGACCAGCAGGTCGCCGAGACGCGCATAGACGTTGCGGTCGAGGATCGCCTGCTCGTCGTCGCGGTCCTTCGCGAGGCGCTCGATTTCCTCGCGCTCGATCGCCTGCGCGCGCTCGTCCTTCTCGACGCCGTGCCGGTTGAACACGCGCACCTCGACGATGGTGCCCTGCACGCCCGGCGGCACGCGCAGCGACGTGTCGCGCACGTCGGACGCCTTCTCGCCGAAGATGGCGCGCAGGAGCTTTTCCTCCGGCGTCATCGGGCTTTCGCCCTTCGGCGTGATCTTGCCGACGAGGATGTCGCCGGCCTGAACCTCGGCGCCGATATAGACGATGCCGGCCTCGTCGAGATTGCGCAGCGCTTCTTCCGACACGTTCGGAATGTCGCGCGTGATCTCTTCAGGTCCGAGCTTGGTGTCGCGGGCCGCGACCTCGAACTCCTCGATATGGATCGAGGTGAACACGTCCTCTTTTACGATCTTCTCGTTGAGAAGGATCGAGTCCTCGAAGTTGTAGCCGTTCCACGGCATGAACGCGACGAGCACGTTGCGGCCGAGCGCGAGTTCTCCGAGTTCCGTCGAGGGCCCGTCGGCGATGATGCCGCCGCGCGCGACGATGTCGCCGACCTTCACCAGCGGGCGCTGGTTGATGCAGGTCGACTGGTTCGAGCGCTGGAACTTCATCAGCCGGTAGATGTCGACGCCCGACTTCGTCGGATCGAGATTCTCCGTGGCGCGGATGACGATGCGGGTCGCGTCGACCTGGTCGACGACGCCGCCGCGCCGCGCCGCGATCGCGGCGCCCGAATCCTGGGCGACCACCGCCTCCATGCCGGTGCCGACGAACGGCGCGTCCGCGCGCACCAGCGGCACGGCCTGGCGCTGCATGTTCGATCCCATCAGCGCGCGGTTCGCGTCGTCGTTCTCGAGGAACGGGATGAGCGCCGCGGCGACCGAAACGAGCTGCTTCGGCGACACGTCCATGTAGTCGACCTTGTCGGGCGTCACGAACACGTTGTCGCCGGCCTGACGGCAGACGACGAGATCGTCGAGCAGCTTGCCGTCCTTGTCCATCTTGGCGTCGGCCTGCGCGACGGTGTGCTTCTGCTCCTCCATCGCCGAGAGATAGACGACCTCGCTGGTCGCCTGGCCGTCGCGGACGCGACGATACGGGCTCTCGATGAAGCCGTACTTGTTCACGCGCGCGAAGGTGGCGAGCGAGTTGATCAGGCCGATGTTCGGGCCTTCCGGCGTCTCGATCGGGCAGATGCGGCCGTAATGCGTGGGATGCACGTCGCGCACTTCGAAGCCTGCGCGCTCGCGGGTCAGGCCGCCCGGGCCAAGCGCCGAGAGGCGGCGCTTGTGCGTCACTTCCGACAGCGGGTTGGTCTGGTCCATGAACTGCGAGAGCTGCGAGGAGCCGAAGAACTCGCGCACCGCCGCGGCGGCGGGCTTCGCGTTGATCAGATCCTGCGGCATCACCGTGTCGATCTCGACCGAGGACATCCGCTCCTTGATCGCGCGCTCCATGCGCAGCAATCCAAGGCGATACTGGTTCTCCATGAGCTCGCCCACGGAGCGCACGCGCCGGTTGCCGAGATGGTCGATGTCGTCCACCTCGCCGCGCCCGTCGCGCAGTTCGACGAGCGCCTTCACCACCGCGAGGATGTCCTCGCGGCGCAGCGTGCGCTGGGTGTCGGGCGCGTCGAGGTCGAGGCGCATGTTCATCTTCACGCGGCCGACCGCGGAAAGGTCGTATCGCTCGGCGTCGAAGAACAGCGACTGGAACATGTTCTCGGCCGTCTCGATCGTCGGCGGCTCGCCGGGACGCATGACGCGATAGATGTCGAACAGCGCTTCCTCGCGGCGGGAGTTCTTGTCCACGGCGAGCGTGTTGCGGATGTAGCCGCCGACATTGATGTGGTCGATGTCGAGGATCGGAAGCTCGTCGATGTTCTGCTCGGCGAACAGCTTGAGCAGCTTCTCGGTGATCTCCTCGCCGGCCTCGGCGTAGATCTCGCCGGTCGCCATGTTGACCACGTCGGACGCGATATACTGGCCGACGATGTCCTCGTCGGTCACCTTGAGCGCCTTCAGCCCCTTCTCCGAGAGCTGGCGCGCCGCGCGCGCCGTGAGCTTGCGGCCCATCTCGACGACGACTTCGCCGGTGTCCGCATCGACGAGGTCGGCGGACGCCTTGAAGCCCTTGAAGCGATCGGCGTCATACGGAACGCTCCAGCCGCCGTTCTTCGCGCGCGAATAGGTCAGCGTGCGATAGAAGGTCGACAGGATTTCTTCGGCGTCGAGGCCGAGCGCGAACAGCAGCGAGGTGACGGGAATCTTGCGCTTGCGGTCGATGCGCGCATAGACGATGTCCTTCGCGTCGAACTCGATGTCGAGCCACGAGCCGCGATAGGGAATGATGCGGGCCGCGAAGAGCAGCTTGCCCGACGAATGCGTCTTGCCCTTGTCGTGGTCGAAGAACACGCCGGGCGAACGGTGCATCTGCGAGACGATCACGCGCTCGGTGCCGTTGACGATGAACGTGCCGTTCAACGTCATCAGCGGCATGTCGCCCATATAGACGTCCTGCTGCTTGATGTCGCGAACCGACTTCGCCTGGGTGTCGGGATCGATATCGAACACGATCAGGCGCAGCGTCACCTTGAGCGGCGCGGCGAAGGTGATGCCGCGCTGGCGGCATTCGTCGACATCGTATTTCGGCGCCTCGAAAGTGTAGGACACGAAGTCGAGCATGGCCTGGCCGGAGAAATCCGAGATCGGAAACACCGACTTGAAGACGCCCTGCAGCCCTTCATCCAAACGCCCGCCCTTCGGCTCGTCGACCATCAGGAACTGGTCGTAGGACGCCTTCTGAACCTCGATGAGATTCGGCAGCGCCGCCACATCCCCGATATGTCCGAAGAATTTGCGGATTCGCCTGCGGCCGTTGAACGTTTGCGCCATCTTCGTCCTCGCTCGTTCTGCATGGGATCGAAGGGCCCGCCCGCTCGATCCGCGCCGCGCCTCCCGGCGCAGCTTCAATGTCCATTCCGTTGGGTCGCCCCAGAGACGACGGAACGGCCCCGGAGGATTTCTCCGGGACCGCTCTGTTTATCGTCCGGCCCCGTGCATCGGGTCCGAAGCGGTCGCGGCGGGCGTCATGCCCGCGCGGCTCACTTGAGTTCGACCTTCGCGCCAGCCTTCTCGAGCTGGGCCTTGATCTTCTCTGCCTCGTCCTTGGCGACGTCTTCCTTGACCGGCTTCGGCGCGCCCTCGACCAGGTCCTTGGCTTCCTTGAGGCCGAGGCCGGTGATCGCGCGGACCTCCTTGATGACCTCGATCTTCTTGTCGCCCGCGGCGGCGAGGACGACGGTGAACTCCGTCTTCTCCTCGACCGGAGCGGCGGCGCCGCCGCCAGCGCCCGGAGCCGCGGCGACCGCCACGGCGGCGGCGGCCGAGACGCCCCACTTCTCTTCGAGCATCTTGGCGAGTTCGGCGGCTTCCAGAACGGTCAGGCTCGAAAGCTGGTCAACGATCTTCGACAGATCCGTCATGTTCAAATCCCTATATAGGTAGTCCGGTTTCGATTTCGATGGTCTGAAACGGCCTTACGCCGCTTCGCCCTGTTTGGCGTAAGCTCCGAAAACGCGCGCGAGCTTCGCAGCCGGCGCGTTGGCGAGCTGCGCGAGCTTCGTCGCCGGGGCCTGGACAAGGCCGACCAGCTTCGCGCGCAGTTCGTCGAGCGAGGGCATCGTGGCCAGGGCCTTGACGCCGTTCGCATCCAGAGCGGTCGCGCCCATCGCGCCGCCGAGGATCACGAGCTTGTCGTTATCCTTGGCGAAAGCGACTGCGACCTTGGGCGCCGCGACCGGGTCATTGCTGTAAGCCAGCAATGTCGGCCCCTTGAGCAGGGAGCCGATGGACGCGACGTCCGTGCCATCGAGAGCGATCTTTGCGAGGCGGTTTTTGGCGACCTTGACGGTGGCGCCGGCAGACCGCATCTGATGACGCAGCTTCTGCATGTCGGCGACCGTGAGGCCGGCATAGTGGGCCACGACGACCACGCTCGTCTTGTCGAAGACGTCGTGGAGCGCCGATACGGCGTCACGCTTTCCAGCTCGATCCACTAGGCTCTCTCCGGTTGGCGGGAAATCCCGCCGGTTGCACCTGCCGACCTTGGTCCGAACCGGCGCTTGCGGCTCCAGCCCGACCCAAGGGACGACGTGAACGCCTGCCCCCTGGATCGCCGGCGAGCCGAACGGCTGCGCGAAACGAACCAGGTCCGTAGGTGCGAACCGATTGCCGCGTACAGGCTTGCGCCTGCCGTCGAAACCGGCTTGCTCCCCATCTGTGCAGGCCCCGAAAGGGATTAAGCAGCCGCTCCGGCTCGCGCTGGAGAGGCTGAACGCCTGCAGTCTCGGACAGGACATCGACGAACATGAGCGCGGAATTTCCCGGCTGACCTCACATCCGACGAAGCCCGACGCCTGAACGTCGGACAAAAACACGGGATGCGCGTGAACGCAGCCCGTGACGGCAAACCATATACTCCCGGGAGCGTCTCTTGCCAAGACCTTTCCGACCCCGGCGCGCCGAACAGTTTCAAAACCTCCCGGAAAAGCCAACACATTGATAAGGGTCAAATTTTATGTAAGGCGCAATAACTTCAAGTTCACTTTCGGCCGCTATCCCTCCCGGCGGCGGCCGTCATGGGCTGCACGCGATCCATCAGGAGGCGGCATGGCCGCTCGCAACGGCCCGGATGATGATTCGGTCCCGGATAGGAAAACGCTCCCCTCGACGGACACCAACGAGCCTTTCCTCGCCGCCCGCCTGGAAAGACTGTGGGCGGATCAGATCGCCTCGGCGACGGACGCGAACGGGGCGATCGCCCCGGACCGTCTCGGCGAGCTTGTAAGGGCCGCCTATCGGCGCGCCGCAACGGAAATCGACCGCATCGACGAAGCGGCCGCCCGCGACAGAGCGAGACTGGCGGAGGAGATCGAGCGCCTGAAAGCCGGGCTCGACCGGAATCGACGGGTCATGCGGGCGACTCTCGACAGCATCGACCAGGGCGTCATCATGTTCGACGCCGACCAGTCGGTTCCGATCTGCAACCGGCGCGCCATCGAGCTTCTCGACCTGCCGCCCGACCTGATGGCGGGAAACCCCACCCGCGATGAGGTGGTCGCCCATCAGATGCGCGCCGGAGAATTCGCGGACGCCGACGAGTCGATGAGGCTCATGGTCGCCCGCCGTCGGCTCGACCAGGATCCCCCTCGCTATGAGCGCCGGCGGCCGAACGGCAGGATCCTCGAAGTCAGAACGACGGCGTTGCCAGACGGCGGCGGCGTACGGACCTACGCCGACGTCACCGATCTGAGAGAGCGGGAAAGCGAGCTGCGCCGCGCCGAAGCGGAATATCGCGGCCTCTTCGAGAACGCGATCGTCGGCTTCTACCGCTCCTCGCTCGCCGGTCGTTTCATCCGGGCCAATCCCGCCCTGGCGCGGATGAACGGCTATGAGGACGAGGCCGCTTTCATCGCCGCGATGTCGGACATCGGCGCCGAATGGTATGTGGAGCCCGGTCGCCGCGAGGCCTTCATCCAGCGCATTCTGACGACCGGAAGCGTCGGCGAATTCGTCTCGGAAGTCTATCGTCACCGGACCCGGGAGCGAATCTGGATCAGCGAGACGGCGCGCGTGGTGCGCGATCAGGACGGAGCGCCGCTGTTCTTCGAGGGCGCGGTGGTCGACGTCACGGAGCGGCGGCGCGCCGACCGCCGCATTGCGCGTCTCGCCCTGCACGACACGTTGACGGGACTCGCGAACCGCAATCATTTCAATGAAACGCTCGGCGCAGCGATCGCGGCGCCTGACCAATCGGACGGCGCGCGCGCCGTCGCCATCATCAATCTCACGCGCTTCAAGGAGGTCAACGACACGCTCGGCCGCGCCGCCGGCGACGAGTTGCTGCGCCTGGCGGCCCGCCGCATCAGCCGGCGCGCGAAACAGGCCGCCCTCATCGCGCGCCTCGACGCCGATTCCTTCGCGCTTCTCCTGGCAGGAAAGTCCTCGGACGCCGATGTCGGCCGCCTGTGCGAGCAGGCGGTCCGCGCGCTGTCGCGGCCGTTTCGCGTCAGGCGGCAGCGGCTCGCCATGGGCGCCAGCGCCGGCGTCGCCTTCTTTCCTCGCCACGGCGAGAACGCGGACGAGCTGCTGCGCAACGCCGAGGCGGCCCTCCTCGCCGGACGCGCCAGCGGCCCGGGACTCTGCTCGGTCTACGACGAGCGCATGCATGCGAACATCCTCCAGCGCCGCCGCCTCGAGGCGGATTTGCGCGGCGCGGCGCAGCGCGGGGAAATGTCGATTCTGTTTCAGCCGATCGTCGACGCGGCCTCCGCCGGGCTGAACAGCGTGGAAGCTCTTTTGCGGTGGCGGCATCCGGAGCTCGGCATGGTGCCGCCGCAACTGTTCATTCCGATCGCCGAGGAAACCAGCCAGATGATCGCGCTGGGAGAATGGTCGCTTCGGACAGCGTGTGTGGAGGCGGCGCGCGAGTTGCCGGGAGTGAAGGTCGCGGTGAACATCTCGCCGCTTCAGTTCCGCAGCGGCGGGCTGGCGCAAACGGTGCTCCGCGCGCTGAACGAGTCGGGTCTTGCCCCTGAACAGCTCGAACTGGAGATCACCGAGCACGCGCTGCTGAGCGACGATCCTTTCACGCTCCAGTCGCTCATGGAGCTGCGGGCGATCGGGGTCAGCCTGGCGGTGGATGATTTCGGCGTCGGGCACTCGTCCTTCAGCTATCTTCTGAAATTCGAATTCGACCGCATCAAGATCGACCGGACGTTCGTGGCGGACATCTGCGGCAGCCGCGGCAACGCCGCGATCATCCGCGCGGTCGCCAATCTCGCCTCTGATCTTGGCGCTGAAATCGTCGCGGAGGGCGTGGAGACGGCGGGGCAGCTCGCCGAGCTTCGCCGCCTCGGATGCGGGCTGGCGCAGGGCTTTTTCTTCAGCCCTGCGCGCCCCGCGATCGAGATCGCAGCCGACATCGCCGCCGGCGAATTGCGTCGGGGCGTGGCGTGAACCGATTGCCGAACGCCGCCGCGCCAGCTACCCCATGACGGAAGGCGGACGTGGCGAAACAGGTAGACGCAAGGGACTTAAAATCCCTCGGCCGCAAGGCTGTGCGGGTTCGATCCCCGCCGTCCGCACCATCAGCCCGCCGCGCTTTTCATCCGACGGCCGGCGGAGCAAGAGGAGAGGCGCATGACCCCTGAAGAGAAGCTCGCCGCGATGGGCCTGAGCTTGCCGGAGCCGATGAAGCCGGTCGCCAATTACGTGCGCTTCAAACGCGTCGGCGAGTTCGCCTATCTCTCCGGCGAGGGGCCGCGCCGTCCTGACGGCAGCCATATCACCGGCAAGGTCGGGCTGACCGTCACAGCCGCCGAAGCCTATGAACACGCGCAGATCACGGGATTAAGCCTTCTCGCCGCGGCGAAGGCGGCCGCGGGCGATCTCGCGAAAGTCGAGTTCGTGAAGTTGCTCGGGATGGTCAACGCCGTTCCCGAGTTCGAGGATCATCCGGCCGTTATCAACGGCTGCTCGGACCTTCTGGTCGAGGTGCTCGGCGAGCGCGGCCGGCACGCGCGGTCGGCCGTCGGCGTTGGCTCGCTGCCGAAAAGCATCACCGTCGAGATCGAGGCGATCATCCGCATCCATCCCTGACGCGGTCAGGCGCGCATCCTGCGCGCCAGCCGCGGGTCGAGGTGATCGCGCAACCCGTCGCCGACGAGATTGATCGCGAGCACCACCAGCGCCAGCGCCGCGCCGGGAAAGAGAATCGTCCAGGGCGCGCGGGCGAGAAAATTGCGCGACTGGGCGATCATGTTGCCCCAGCTCGGAATGTCGGGCGGGGTGCCGGCGCCGAGAAACGACAGCGACGCTTCGACCAGGATCGCCGAAGCGGCGATATAGGTCGCCTGCACGATCAGCGGCGCGATCGTGTTCGGCGCGATGTGCCGCAGCAGGATGAGCGGCGTCGGCGTTCCGCCCGCCACCGCCGCCTCAACATAGGCGCGCTCCCGCACCGACAGCACGACCGCGCGGACGAGCCGCACCACGCGCGGAATCTCGGGAATCGTGATCGCGACGATGACGATCGTCACGCTGGCGCGCGCGAGCGACACCAGCGCGATGGCGAGCAGAATGGCCGGGATCGCCATCAGCGCGTCCATCACCCGCATCAGCGCCGAATCGAGCGCCCGGACATAACCGGCGGCCATGCCGAGCAGCAGCCCGACCGCCACCGCGAACGCGGCGACGGAAAAGCCGACGATGAGCGAGACGCGCGCGCCATGGATGGTGCGCGCATAGACATCCCGTCCGAGATGGTCCGTGCCGAAGGGAAGATCGAGAGACGGCGGCTGCAGCCGCCTGGCCGGCGAGGTCGCCATCGGGTCGCCGGTGATGAACGGCGCGATCAGCGCGAGGACGAGCATCGCCAGCATGACCGCAAGGCCCGCCGTTAGCGTCGGGTTGCGCCGCATGAAGCGCGAGGCCCGCAACGTGAATGGCGGCTGTTCGGCCGGCGCTGAAAGAACGGCGTCGCTCATCGTCAGTACCGGATCCGTGGATCGAGCACGGTGTATGTGAGATCGACGATCAGGTTGATAACGACATAGGCCGCGGCGAAGATGAGGATCACGCCCTGAATGATCGGGTAGTCACGCTTCGAAATCGCGTCGACGGTCAGCCGGCCGATGCCGGGGATGTTGAACACCGTCTCAGTGATGACGACGCCGGAAATCAGAAGCGCGACGCCGATGCCGATGATCGTGACGATCGGCACCGCCGCGTTTTTCAGCGCATGCGTCAGCAGGGCGGTGGATTCGCTGACGCCCTTCGCTCGGGCGGTCCGCATATAGTCTTCCGACAGCACCTCCAGCATGCTTGCGCGCGTGATGCGCGCGATCAGCGCCACATAGGCGAGCCCGAGCGCGACGGAGGGCAGGATCAGATGCCGCAGCCAGTCCCAAAGGCCGCCCGCGATCGGCCGATAACCCTGCACCGGCAGCCAGCGGAGCTGGATCGAAAAGAAATAGACCAGAACATAACCCACCACGAAGACCGGCACCGAAAACCCCAGCACCGCGAATCCCATGATGGCGCGATCGGCGAACGAGCCCGGCTTCGCCGCGGAGATCACGCCGGCGCTGATCGCGATCACGACGGCGATCGCAATTGTCAGCAATGCGAGCGAGACGGTCGGTTCGAGGCGTTGCATGACGAGCGTCGCGACCGGCGTGTTCGAGAAAATCGAGATGCCGAGATCGCCCTGCAGAATATTCCGGGCCCATCGCCAGAACTGGAGGATCAGGGGATCGTCAAGCCCGAGCTGCCGCCGGATCTGCGCGATCTGGTCGCTTGTCGCATTGTCGCCCGCGATGATGGCCGCGGGATCGCCGGGCGAAAGCCGCAGAAGCAGAAAAACGAAAACGCCGACGATCGCCAGCACGACGATGGTCGAAAGAAGGCGCCGGACGATATAGGCCAGCATCAGCCATCGCCCCGCCGCGGCGAGAGGCGCGCGCGCCGCGCCTCCCCGCCGTCCCTTTTCGCGCTCGCGCTCGCGCGGCCCGTGCTCACGCAGTCTTCTCGACGTTCCACAACGGGATCACTTCAGGCATGCCGATCATGCCCTTGAGATTGCGCAGGGCCGACGGCTGCACCCAGGCGCCGAAATAAAGATGCGGCACGAAATCCCACGCGTTTTCTTGAATTTCGCGCGCGATCGCCTTGCGCTCGTCTTCCGTCGCGGCGGCGGCCCACTTGTCGCGCAGGATTTCATGCTTCTCGTTGGACGGCCATCCGAACCATCCCTTCTCGCCGGTCGCCGCGTGCCCCACAAGTCCGATGGGACTGCCATACGCATAGGACGACGCCGACGTGAAGAACACGTTCCAGCCGCCCTGGTCCGGCGGAGCCTTGACGGCGCGACGGGTGACGACCCCGCCCCAGTCCGACGCCTGCGTAGAGACATTGAAGCCCGCTTCCTTCATCCATTGCGAGATGAGAGTCGCGGCGTTGTTCATATAGGCGATGTTCGTCGCCTGCAGAACGACGACGGGGCGGCCGTCATAGCCTGATTTCTTGATCAGCTCGCGCGCCTTGGCGAAATTCTGCCCTTCCTTGAACCATTCGGTGTTGGCGTCATTCTCCATCGGGTTGCCGCAGCCGAACAGCGCGCCGCAGCCGCGGAAATATTTCGGGTCGCCGAACGTCGCCTTCATCACGTCTGTCGGATGAATGATGTGTCGCATCGCCTGGCGCGCATAGATATTGTTGAACGGCGGATGCAGGAAGTTCAGCCTGCACCAGCCCATCTGGCCGGGCT
>MKVY01000038.1:320225-320797 GCA_001899525.1 Rhizobiales bacterium 65-9 | reverse complement strand
CCCGCCGTGAAGGACGCCGGCTCCGAACGCGGAACGTAGTTCGGATTCTTGTCGTAGACGTAGCGTTGGCCCTGCACCATCGCGCCTTCGTTGAACAGGAACGGGCCCGACCCGACGATGGTCGAGATCTGCTGCATCGGATCGGTCTGCGCTTCCTTCTCGCGCATCACGAAAAGCACGTTGGTTCCGGTCTTCGCGAGATTGTCGATCACGAGCCCGTAGGGTTCTTTCAGAACGATCTGGAATGTCCTGTCGTCTTTGACGGGCGTATCGGCGACGCGCATGAACATATGCTGCGCTGCGCCGTCGCGCGCGGCCCATCGCCGGATGGAGGCGACGCAATCGCGCGCGGTGACTGACGTTCCGTCGGAGAATTTCAACCCGTCGCGCAGCTCGAACGTATAGGTCTTGCGATCGTCCGACAGGCCGTGCTTGCCCACCATCTGCGGCTGCGGCCGATACTGATCGTCCACGCCGAACAGCGTGTCGTAGACCATGTGCGCGTGATAGGAGGTGATGTTCGCCGTCGTCCATATCGGATCGAAGACGCGCAGATCGCCATGCATGACGGC
>MKVY01000038.1:304713-320152 GCA_001899525.1 Rhizobiales bacterium 65-9 | reverse complement strand
CCTCCCAGTCAAGCCGCAGAAGCGGCGGTCCCCCAATGCGATTTACGCATATTCGCGCGCGGGACGGCAAGCCCAATCCCGGCAGGCTCTTCTCAGATCAGCAATCTTCCTTGCGGCAGCGGATCGAGCGGCCACAGCGGGCGCTCGACTTTCGTGTAGTGATGACGGTTGGGATCCTGAGGACAGCAGCCGCCGGTTTCGCCGCGCAGGATCAGCTTGGCGTATTTGCCGAATCCGCCGGCGAAATGCTGCGCGGATTTCAGCAGCAGCAGGCGATAGGCGCCGGGATCGAGTCCGAGATGCGTGAAAAGCTCTTCGCCGAGCGCCTGCGTCCGCTCCGAGATGAGGATGACGTCGACGCCGTCAATCCGCACGCATGCGGTGTCGCCCAGCGGCACCTTCGCGGCGCCGAAATGCTGCCAGCTGTCGGGCGCGAGCGCGATCACCTCCGCCATGCCGTCGACGGGCGCGCCCGATCCTTCCGACGCTTTGCCTCCGATCCGCAGCGGTATGCGCGCGCCGACGCCGGCCGCGAAACAGAACTGCACGGACATCGGGTCCCACATCGGCGCGATCGCCACGTTGGTGACGCCCTTCTCCCGCATCGCATGCAGCGAGAACGTGTTGTCGGACGTCGCGCCGCCGCCCGCATTGTCGGACGGCTCGGCGATGATGGCCGTGCCGGTGTTCAGCGCCAGCGCCTGTTGCAGCGCATCATCGAATGCGAGCGGCAGCGGACACCATTGGCCGCGCTTCTCCGCGATCTCGTCGGCGAGCGCTTTCGCGACGCGGTCGCCCTCCTCCTTCCGCGCATCGGTGTAGACCAGAACGCGCGACCCCATCTCCGGCACGTCCGCATGACTGAAGCCGTGGCCGATCGAGATGGACAGCACGCCGTTCTCGCCCTCCATCGCCTGAACGCGATCGACGAAAGACCGCATCGGCTCGACAGTGGTCGGATAGAAGTCCCATAGGCGCGGATCGTAGAGCGATGCGACCGGCTTTATCTCGCCGCGAATGGCGCGCAGCGTCAGATCGACGACCTCTTCTCCCCGTTCGAGAAAATCGACGTGCGGATATTCCTTGAAGAGCACGCCGATGGTCTGGCAGCGCACGCGCTTCAGCGTGAGATGGCAGTGCGGGTCATATTCGCAGCCGATGACGCAGTCGGGGCCGACAATCGCCCGGATGCGTTCGAGCATGTCGCCTTCGACATCGTCATAGCCTTCTGCGACCATCGCGCCGTGAAAGCCCATCAGCACGCCGTCGAGCGGCGTCGCGGCCTTGACCTGATCGAGAATTTCGTCGCGCATCATCTCATAATCGCGACGGACCACCGAGCCTGAGGGCTCGGCCCAGAAGCAAGATCCCTCGATCAGTGTGAAGCCGCTGGTCTTGGCGCGGCGGCGCGCCACATACAGCGGCGCCGTGCACATTCTCGGCTCATCCGGGTGCTCGCCCGGCCGCGCGGCGAAATTGTCCCTGAAGCTGGAGTAGCCGGTTGGGATAGGCGAAAAGGTGTTCGTCTCGGTCGCGATCGAGGCGGCGAACAAACGCAAAGCCATGCCAGCAAATCCTCCCGCGAAGCATGAGTGCACATTCGCGTGAGGATTGCTAGCGGCTGAAATTCCCCCGACGGGAGTGGCGCCGTTTCACGTCCCGAAACGACGGCGACACGCCGTCGGGCGGATGACGGCCAGCGCCCGACCTAAAACGCAGCGCCTGTGTCAGCCGGAGGCTGATCGTGCGCCCAGCTCCGCGCGCAGGCTTGCAACGATTTCGAAGGAGCGCAGCCGGGCGGCGTGATCATAGATATGCGCGTTGACCATCACCTCGTCGGCCTTCGTCATGGCGATGAAGGCGTCAAGGCGCCGACGGACGGTCTCGCGCGACCCGACCATGGCGTAGCGCTGCGAATGCTCCGCCATCGCCTTTTCTTCCGGGCTCCAGAAGGAGTCCATATCGTCGACGGGCGGCGGCAGCGGCGTCGGCGCTCCCCGGCGCAGCCGCGCGAACGACTGCTGATGCGAGGTGAAGAGCCGTCGCGCCTCCTCGTCGGTGTCGGCGGCGACGATGTTCACGCCCGGCATGAAATAGGGCGCCGACAGTTGCTCCGACGGTTCGAAGCGACTGCGATAGATGTCGGCCGCCTCCAGCAGCGCGTCAGGCGCGAAATGGGAGGCGAAAGAAAAAGGCAGCCCAAGGATCGCAGCGAGCTGCGCGCCGAAAAGGCTCGAGCCGAGGATCCAGATCGGCACTTTCAGACCCGCGCCCGGAATCGCGCGCAGCCGCTGATCGGCGCCCGGATCGGCGAAATAGGCCTGAAGCTCCATCACATCCTGCGGAAAGCGATCGGCGCTCGCATTGAGGTCCCGCCGCAGAGCGCGGGCGGTCAGCATGTCCGTGCCGGGCGCGCGGCCGAGGCCGAGCTCGATGCGGCCCGGAAAGAGCGACGCCAGCGTGCCGAACTGCTCGGCGATCACCAGAGGCGCATGGTTGGGCAGCATCACGCCGCCCGAGCCGACCCGGATCGTCTTGGTGCCTCCCGCCACATGGGCGATCACGACGGCGGTCGCGGCGCTCGCGATGCCGGGCATGTTGTGATGTTCGGCGAGCCAATAGCGATGGAAGCTCCAGCGCTCGGCGTGCTGCGCGAGATCAAGCGTGTTGCGCAGCGCGTCGGCGGCGGTCGATCCCTCGACGATGGGCGCGAGGTCGAGGACGGAAAGGGGAATAGCCATCGCAACCAGATAGGACCGAGGCCGTCGGCGCGCCAGTCGCACGGGCTTGCGCGCCGCGCGATCCTGCCCTTCGCGCGGACGGCGCGGGCGGGATCGGCCGCATGACCGCGCCGACGACTGTCGTTATAAGTTGGCGATGGACAACTGGTCGCCGCGGGACGCCCCGGACCTGCCGGACGGGCTGATCGTGTTCGACGGCGTCTGCGTCCTGTGCGCGGGCTGGGTGGCTTTCATCATGTCGAGAGATGGGAGCGCGACTTCGGCGGCCGGCGGCTGAGAAGCGCGCAGAGCCCGCGCGGCCCGGGCCATATCAGCGAGCGCTTCTGGCCTTTCACGTTCGATGTCGCGTTGAAGGCCTGTCCCGATCGCCTCGTCATGCGCGTCTCTGGCTGGCGTATCGGTCCGCTGCCCCTGCCCGCCGGCCTCGCGCCCCGCTCCGCGGCGTCCGAAGACACGGACGCGGATGGCCGCTTCCGCTTCGATATAGCGATCACGCTGCCGCTGATCGGCCGTCTCGTGCGCTATCGAGGCTGGCTCAGGCCCGACGAATCATAACGCGATCAGAGCTTCGCGACCTGCCCGTATTCGAGCTCGACCGGCGTCGCGCGGCCGAAGATCGACACCGCCACCTTGAGGCGGGCGCGACCGACATCGACTTCCTCGACCGTGCCGTTGAAGCCCTGGAAGGGGCCGTCCGAGACCTTGACCTGCTCGCCGACCTCGAAGGTGATCGAGGGCTTCGGCCGGTCGACGCCTTCCTGCACCTGCCCTTTGATCCGCAGCGCCTCGGCCTCCGGAATCGGCATCGGCTTCTTGTCGGCGCCGAGGAAGCCGGTGACCTTGGGCGTGTTCTTGATGAGGTGGAAGACCTCGTCGGTCAGGTCGCAGTTCACCAGCACATAGCCGGGGAAGAACTTGCGTTCGGCGTTCACCTTCTTGCCGCGGCGCACCTCGACCACGTTCTCGGTCGGCACGAACACCTCGCCGAACTTGTCTTCAAGGCTCCGCTGCGCGGCCTGATCCTTGATCGACTGGGCGACCTTGTTCTCGAAGTTGGAGTAGGCGTGAACGATATACCAGCGCATGCTCATGGATGAATCTCTGCCGGTCCTGTTAGCGGCCGATGCCAAGCAGAAGGGCCAGCGCCCAACGGATGATGGTGTCGACGAAGAAGAAGAAGATCGACGACACGATCGCCATCACGAAGACTAGTCCGGTCGTGATCATGGTCTCGCGTCGCGTCGGCCAGGTCACCTTCTCGCCTTCGGACCTGACCTCCTGCATGAATTCAAAAGGATTGAATCTCGCCATGAGCACTCCGCCGCTATCTCGCGGCGCCTGTTTTCCGCGTCGCCTGGACCTTAACGCCGGGTCATAACCCGTTGAAATCCCGCCACTCTCCGGAAATGGCAGGAGTGGAGGGACTCGAACCCCCAACCCCCGGTTTTGGAGACCGGGGCTCTAACCAATTGAGCTACACTCCTTCACCGCAGGACGCCGACCCAGAGGATGTTTCGGAGGTCTAAGCCCAGCCGGAAAGGTCTGCGGCGGGCCAATCTGGCCCGCCGCGCCGCGTTTCATGCCTGAGAGGTCGGCGGATTGCAAGGGCGAAACATGCGGCGCGAGGAACGGCCGACGACCGCCTCCCGCCGCGCCGAAACCGAAGGGAGCGATTGTCGAACGCCGCGCGAAGCGCTAGACGGACGCCTGTCCGGTCGCGGTCGGCGCGCGGGTGTAGCTCAATGGTAGAGCAGCAGCCTTCCAAGCTGAATACGAGGGTTCGATTCCCTTCACCCGCTCCAAATTTTTCAAAGACTTAGCTGTAGTCAGTTGAATCATTGTCCGAACGTCGAACTGACAATTCGGGAAACGCCTCAACAAGCTGTCGGCGCGGGAGCGCCGGCGCCTTACCGAATCGCAGCGCCCCCCGCTCCATTGCCGCCGTTGAGCCTTTAAGCTTATAATAAAATTGCGGACGCCAAAGCCATATTGAAACAGGGGGAGTGAAATGACCAGGAAATGGGCATTCGGCCTGCTGTTGGCGGCGGGATTCGCCTGCCAAGCCAGCGCGGCCACCATCAGCTACACAGACCTTCCGAATGGCGCCTCAAGCGCCGTCGTGGGCGATTTCACGGTCGCCGCGACCGGCAACGGCGCCGGCGGCGTCTTTGGATACAAGACCGTCAACGGCTACACTGGCGTCGGCGTGTCCGGCGGCGGCTCGGTGGTGGACGGCGAGATCGACAAGAACGAGACGATCTCCTTCACCTCCGGCAATATTCATACGCTCACCGGCTTCACCCTCGCCTTCCTCTATTCGGACGGCTTCATGGGGGATTCAGTGTTCGAGGCCGCCGTCGCTACCGCCACCGGCCATGTGCTGACCACGCTGGTCATCACAACGACGAGCCCGACCACCGCGACGCTGACGGGCGCCGCGGGAACGGTGACCAACATCTCGCCCGGCAACGACGGCGGTGGCGGCGTCTGGGCGGTTTCTGGCCTTGCCGTCCCGGTTTACAGCGTCGTGTTCAAATCGGGCGCCGCTGGCGGCGCAGCATCGTTCGGCGACTTCGCTTTGGTCGACGTGTCATTCACCGCCGGCGTTCCGGAGCCGGCGACCTGGGGCATGATGCTGGTGGGCTTTGCTGGTCTGAGCCTGGTCACGGCGCGCCGCCGGCGCGTCGCTCTCGCCGCCGTCTGACGCGAGCGACAAAAATTCTGCGAAGGCCGCCGTCCTGGCGGCCTTCTTTTTTTGCTTAACCCTTGGCCGCCGGAACGCCGACGATTCCGCACTCCGATTCCGTTCGCTGCAAATCCTCGATGAGGCGGCGCACTTTGGAGAGGCCGAACGCCGTCGGCGCGAGCGCCGGCGCGCGCTCCAGCCCGACCGGCGCGCCAATCCGCTCGGCGAACAGCCTTTTGCCGTAAGTCAGCAGCAACGGGATTCCGCGCGCCGTGATAAACGATTGGCGCCGCCTTGCGATGCAGCCGCTCCGTGTGCGCTCCTACCGTCGCCCCTGCAGCGTTGTTGCCGTTGCGAAACCTTTGCGACGCATTTGAGCAACACCGTCGAGCGTCCGCGCCGAGACCTCGCTTCCATCGTTTGACCGCACAGCAACCCACGCATACTTTGCCGACCCCGAACCACTAGACGGGAAAACTCACATCGCCACGATGATGCTTGCCAGATGTGCAGTGCTCGCGGTGGCGTTCGTCACGCCGCCGTTGTCCGAGTTGGCGCCCAGCGAGAGAATCACTCTCGCGTCAACGACGCTGATGGAGACCGACTTTGGAGCGATCGCCGGTCTCGCAAAAGCGTCCGGCAGACAAATTCCCGCGCAAGTAACCTCTGCGTCGCTCCTCCCCGTCGCCGATGCGGACTCAGCCGAGTTGCTGATGACGGTGGGGAAGCAGGTCTATCGGCATTATATTTTCGCCAATCGCCCGGCCCGCTTCAAACCGCCTGACGCGTTGGCGCCGGTGTTTTCGACCGCTGTTCCGGGCCTTTGCGAAGGCGCCTCAGCGATGGTGCGGAAGCTGCTGGACGGCAAACTGAACGCTGAAAATTTGAATTTCATTTCGCCAATGCCGAAGCCGCAGGATCCCTCCATAGAGGGAGACGCCTTTGAGCTGGTCGGCCACACCGTGGCGCAGATTCGGTTGCCCCGAGGCGCTGTTGCGATCGACCCCACTTACGGATTTCTTCTCGTTACGCCCTCGCCTTCGTTCGACGCAAGCGTATTCGCCTCCAAGAACTACAGCATTTATGCGCTGTTTGATCAGCCGGACGAAGCCGACCCGTTTTATTCTCCATACCGCGGTTTGGAGTTCTACGATCGCGCCGGCGACCCGAACGCGGATGTGAAAATCTCCGGCGACCGAATCGACGTGAAACTGCCTGTCATACGCATCCCCGCGCGAGGCCTCGTTGAGATAGGCGACCGCGACGGGTCAGACGACGATATTCGAGAAGCTTTTGGCGGGTGGGCCAACCACATCGGCTTCTGGTACGAACCGACCCGGCATTCTTGGCGATTCGCCCCGTCGACGAGCGGGCGGTACGAAATTACTTTCTATCTTATGGGGGGAGATCAAAACGCCGCGTATGTTTTGCAACAAAAATTGAATCTTTCCATCCGCGCGCGTCACGCGCAAATCATCGAAAGTCAGATCACGCCCGACGACAACTCTTCCGATTTAAAGGGTGAAATTCGACTGATCGTTCAGGCGACCGGAGAATTTGATGTCGAACTGTCTTCACAGGGCGTCGGAGCCCGGCTGCTCGACTCGATCACGATTCATTTGGCGGCTCTTGAGCAGTCTGACCTCTGATACCTGAGGCCGTCACGGAAATGGATCAGAGCCGTCCTGGCGGCTTTCCTTGTCTCTCACTTCGCGATCTCCGGAACGCCGACGATTCCGCACTCCGATTCCGTTCGCTGCAAATCCTCGATGAGGCGGCGCACTTCGGCGAGGCCGAACGCCGTCGGCGCGAGCGCCGGTGCGCGCTCCAGCCCGACCGGCGCGCCGATCCGCTCGGCGAACAGCCTTTTGCCGTAAGTCAGCAGCGACGGGATTCCGCGCGTCATGAAGACAATCAGCGGCAACACCTCGCGATGCAGCCGCTCCGCCTCGGCTTGCGACGCGGCGTCGCCCTTGCGCCAGAGTTCGTAGAGCTTCACCTGGATCGCGAGGCAATCAGGCGCCGGGATGAGGCCTGCTCCGCCTGACCGGAGCAGCGCCATGAACTCTATGCCGCCATGCCCGCCGAACACGTCCATCGCGCCGTCCGTTCCTTCGATCACGCGCGCGATGTCGACCGAAAACCCCTCGCCCTTCAAAAGCGTGATGTTGGCGTGCTGGCGATGCAGCGCGATGAGGCTCGCGGGCGACAACGACACATCGAGATTGACCGGGTTGTTCTGGATGCCGACCGGCATGTCGAGCCCGTCCGCTATCGCGCCGAAGAAGCGCACAAGCTCGGCCTCGCCGCCTCCTCTCGCCGTCGGCGGCTGCAGGATGACCCAGTCCGCGCCCGCGGCCTTGGCGGCTTTGGAGAAGGCGATCTGTCCATGGATCGTCGGTTCGCCGACGGTCACCGCATAGGGAACGCGGCCGGCGATCATCTCGCCGACAGCCTCCACCACCGCGCGCCGCTCGTTGACGTCCATCTTGTTGACCTCGGTGACGAGACCCAGGATGGCGATGCCATGCGCGCCCGCGGCGATGCAGTGCTCGACCTGTCTGCGCATCGAAGCGTGATCGAGCGCGCCATCCTCGCGGAAAAACCCGTAGAGAATGGGATAAATGCCGGAAAAACGCGCCTTCGCCATCGCAGCCTCACCCGATGACATGATTGAATACAGAATCATGCGGCGCGACGCCATGGCCGGCGCCGGACGGAAGATGATAAAATCCCGCCTCGCAGCGCATGTCGCCGGTCACATAGGTCAAGTTCTTGTCGAAGATCGAGTGCTGATACTCGTGATAGGGCGTCCGCTTCAGCGCAGCCGTCGCATGCAGGCTGGCGGCCATGAAAACGCCGATCCCGATCGAGGCGTGCGGAATGGTGTCGACATGAAACGCATGCGCCATGCGGCCGATGTGAAGGAATTCGGTCACGCCGGTATGGCCCATTTCCGGCTGGATGACTCCCATGCAGCGCTTCTCGAAACGAGGGCGGTATTCATAAACGGTGCGCCATTCCTCGCCGAGCGCGAGCGGCGCGCCGACGCCACGGGCGACGATCTCCTGCCCTTCCATGTCCTCGGGCTCGCACGGCGCCTCCGCGAAATAGAGATCGTGCGCTTCGAGCTTCTTGATGATGCGCACCGCTTCGGGCGCGGTGAATTTCCAGTGCAGATCGACCATCAGATCGACGCCCGGCCCCACCGCCTCGCGCAGCGCCTTCATCTCGGCGACGATTCCCTCATCCGACACGGCCGCCGCGAATTTCACGCCGCGATAGCCTTTTTTGACCCATTCGACGGCGAGGTCGCAGCGCTCCTGCAGCGTCGCCTTGGGCAGGCCGGAGACATAGGCGGGAATGCTCCTGCGCCGCGCGCCGCCGAGCAGGCTCGCGAGCGGCCTGTCGACGCATTGTCCGAACAGGTCCCAGATCGCGATGTCCACGCCGGCGAGGCTGTCGACATAATACCCGCCGAAGAAGCCGCGAACGCGCATCAGATCATAGAGATCTTCATGGATGACGACGGGATCGCCGGGATCGCGCCCGATGATGACGGGGGCGAGCACGTCGTTGATGATCGTGGTGACGGCCTGCGGCGCAACGATGCCGTAGGTTTCGCCCCAGCCGACCTTGCCGCTTTCCGCCGTGACCTTCACCAGCACCGACATATCGGTCGATGGGTAGATCGAGCGGTTTCCGTTGCGGATGAGATATCCCTTCTCGTTGACCCGCTCGCCGTCGCGCAGCGGCCCGAGATAGGGAACGTCGCGTGGAATCGAGACGATGAAGGTCTCGACTTTTGTGATCGCGTCGAGCCTGCTCACGCCGCCGCCCTCTCGGCGCGCGGCGCGTGGACCGTGAAAAGACCGCGCGCGTCCGACAGCAACGCGCCGAGCTCGCGCATGTCGGCCTCGTCCAGCGCAGGTCCCGCGGCGCGCGCGGCGGTGTGTTCAAGCAGGCCGCGCCGTTTCAGCACTTCTTTCGTCGCGCGCACGCGGAACACCATCTGGAAAGCGAGCAGCGGCAGGCTCATATTGTAAAGCCTCCGCGCCTCTGCGACATCGCCCGACCGCCACGCGCGCATGAGCGCCACATGCGTGTCGGCGATCTCGATCGCGGGCATCGTGCCGGCCGCGCCGCGCGCGAGTTCATCCACCACATAGCGAGCGCCCGCCCCGCCGAACACCGCGTCGACCGCGTCGCCCGCCGCGGCGAAAATGCGCGTGATATGCTGGCCGCAAGGCAGCGTCTCTTCCTTGACATAGCGGATCGATGCAACCGCTCTCGCGATCTGGGCGACCTCCTCCGGCGCAAGGCCCGCGCCCATCGGGGCCGGCGCGTTCTGCATCATCAGCGCGAGCGAGGTGCGTTCGGCCACGCCGCCATAGAAAGCGATATGCTTCGCGACGTCTCGGCCAAGCGCGTTCGGCGCCATAATCATGGCCGCGACGGCGCCGGCCCTGCGGCCCTCCTCGGCCCGCAGCGCCGCCTGAACGGGATCGCCGTCGCTGGCGCCGACGATGAACGGGACGCGTCCACCGATGCGCGCGCCCAGCGCCTCGACGAGCGCTCTCCGCTCCTCGGGCTTCAGCGTTTCGACCTCGCTCGCCATGCCGGGATAAACGAGCCCGTCGACGCCCGACTCCAGCGCAAAATCGACAAGCCGCAGAAATGCGCGTTCATCGATGGCGCCATCGGCGCCGAACGGCGTCGGCGCGACAGGAAATACGCCTGCAAGAGATTTCACTTCACGGCTCCGGCGGTGACGCCCTGGATGAACCAGCGCTGAAGAAAGGCGAATGCGATCAGGATCGGCAGCGAGGCGACGATCGAAGCGGCCATCGCGCCGCCCCAATCGGCGTTCGTCTCGTTGAGATAGTTGAGCAGCAGGCCCGGCCCGATCGTGCGCTTGTCTTCCGAGACGATCAGCGTCATCGAATAAAGCAGATCGTTCCACGACCACATGAAGGCGTAGAGAAAAACCGTCACCAGCGCAGGTATCGAAAGCGGCAGGATGATCGTGTGAAAGATGCGCCACTCGCCGGCGCCGTCCGCGCGAGCCGCCTCGATGATCTCGGTCGGCGCCTGGGAGAAATAGCTGTAGAGCATATAGGTCGAGACCGGCAGCGCGAACACGATCGAGGCCAGGATCAGCCCGAGATGCGTGTCGAGAAGGCCGAAGCGCGCCATGACGGGATAGATCGTGATCAGCAGAAGGCCGAACGGCAGCACCTGCGCCGACAGAAGGAGAACCATCAGCGGCCGGCGGCCGGCGTAGTTGAACTTCGCGACCGAATAGCCGGCGTAGGCGGCCAGCGCCGTGTTGAGGACAGCAGCGCCGCCCGACACGACAAGGCTGTTTTTGAGATTGAGGAAAAGATTGCCGCGTTCGAACGCCGTGCGGACATGGGCCAGAACCGGCTCATGCGGCCAGAGCGTCGGAATGACGCGGTAGAGCTCCGCGTTGCCTTTCAACGCGGAGATGATGAGCCAATAGACCGGCGAGAAAAGGAAAGCGGCAAGCAGCGCCGCAAAGACGCCAAATGTGATTCTCGCGGGTGTCGAGGAGAGCTCCAGCATCAGACGGTCTTCAGCAGGTGGCGCAGATAGAGATAGGCGGGCGGAATGATCGTCGCGACCCACAGCAGACCGACCGCGGACGCCATGCCGATATCCCAGGAATCGAATGCGCGGCGATAGACCTCGATCGACAGAACCGTCGTGGCGCGCACGGGCCCTCCCCCCGTCAGGGCGTAAATTTTGTCGAACTGTTGCAAATTACCGATGACGGCGAGGACGACGACGACCAGCAGAACCGGCCGCAGATGCGGCAGCACATGGTCCTTCAGAACGGCGAAATCGCCGGCGCCGTCGACGCGCGCGGCGTCGATCTGCTCACGATCGAGGCTTTGCAGTCCGGCGAGGAAAAAGGTCATCGTCACCGGAATGGAAATCCACACCTTGGCGATGACGATCGCCGTCATGGCGCCGGCCGATGTCGACAGCCACGCGACGGGCTGGTCGATCAATCCCATTTCGAGCATGGCGGCGTTCAGCAGCCCGTAGCGGCTATTGAAGATCCACGCCCAGATGAAAGCCGACACGGTGCTTGGCAGGACCCACGGAATGATCGTCGCGGTCCGCAGCGCCGCCCGCCCGCGAAACGGCTGATTGAGGATGAGCGCCCAGGCCAGCGCCAGAACGATCGTGAACACGGTCGCCAGGCTGACGAAGACGAAGGTGACGACGAAGGATTCGCGGATTTCCGGGCTCGCGGCGATCTGAGCGAAATTCGCGAGCCCGATGAAGACCGGATTGGGCGTTTGAAGATCGTAGCGTGTGAAGGCGAGTCCGAGGGCCGAGAGGAACGGCGCGAGAATGACGGCGGCGAAGGCGATCAACGCCGGAGTCATGAACAGCCAGCCGACGCGGCGCTCGCCGGTCTTCAGCCCGGCGCGCCGCGCCAGCGGCGACAGGCGCGCCGCTGGCGCGCCCGTCACGGTGATCCCGCCGGCCGACACTGCGTTCACAGCGTCAGCCGCGCTTCGCCATCGACGCTTCCATGCGGGTCTGAATCGCCGCAACGGCCGCATCCGGAGTCTTCTGGCCAAGCAGCGCGGCTTGCGTCTCCTCGCTCAGGATCGTGGACAACTCCGGCGCATTCGACCAGACGCCGATCTCATGCTTCATGGTGACGCCGGTCGCTTCCGCCCACGCTTTCAGGAAAGGATCATTCTGCACAGCCGGCGCCGCGCGGGCGCTTTTCGTCACTGGCAGGCCGCCGATCTGAAGCGGAAACGTCGTCTGCGTCGCATCCGAAATGAGATAGCGCACCCATTTGTCCTGCGGGCCTCCTTTGTCGATCGGCTTCTGGCTTTTGAACAGCGCGACGACATGACCCCACTCCACCGAGCGCGGCGGATCGCCCTGCTTCAGCACCGGAGATTTCATCGGCAAGGTGAAGGCGTCCGCCTTCTCTCCGAGGCCGGAGAAGCTCCGGATAAAGCCGCGCGCCTGCGGCGCGTCGATATAGAAGGCCGCGCTGCCCTGCGCGAACAGGCGGCGTGAATCGGGGCGGTCCAGTTCTGGCGCGATCAGCTTGTCCTTCATCGCAGACGCCATGAAGCTCATCGCCGCGCGGCCCTCGGGCGAATTGATCACAACCTTGCCGCTGTCATCGATGATCCGCCCGTTGAAAATCCACACGAGGAGAAGCACGTCGAGCGGAATCGAACTCGGATTTTTCGTCGCCATCGCAAAGGGCACGGAGTTCGGAACCTTGTCGCGCACCGCGACAAGCGCCGAACGGAACTCGTCCATCGTGACGGGAATCTTGTCCACGCCAGCCTTTTTCAGCACATCCGTGTTCGCCACGAATCCGACGGAGCCGGAGACGAAGGGAACGCCGATCCGCTTCTCGCCCACGCGCCCGAGCGACAAGACGGACGGCGCGAGCGCGGCCTCGAGGTCGGACTCCGGGATAAGCCCGCCGATATCGACGATCTCCGGCAGGGTCGCCATTGAAGGAACCCAGCGGTCCTGCAACTGCGCGGAGTCCATCAGCGTGCGGGACCGCTGCCGCAGCATGATGTTCTTCTGCGTTTCGCCCCATGCGCTCGCGATGGGCTCGACCGTCACGCCGCTGGCGGCCTTGAAATCATCCATCACCTTCTGGAAAACCGGCTTGTTGGGCTCTTCGGCGTAGGTGTAGCTGATGAAGCTGATGGACGAGCCTTGCGCGAAGGCCGGTCCCGCCGCCAGCGATGCTGCGCCAGCCGCCGCCGCCCCGCCAAACTGCCTGCGATTCATGTTCGCCATCATTATCCTCCCGTTCGGCGGCTCGCGCGCCGTCTTCTCGTCATACAACGCCGCCATCGACGATGTAGGTCTGACCCGCGCAACGGCGGGATTCATCGGACGCCAGCCACAAGGCGAGCCGCGCGACGTCTTCGGCGTCGAGATGCTCCTTGATGCACTGGCGATCCAGATAGCGCTCGAATTTGGCCGGATCGTCCGCCTTCGCGCGGGCGATCTGCTTCTCCGTCCAGATCATTCCGGGCGCGATCGCGTTGACGCGAATCGTCAGTGGACCCAGTTCGCGCGCGAGCGACTTCGTCAGCCCCGCGATCGCGGACTTTCCCGTGGTGTAGGCGATGAGTCCGGCGGCGCCGAACATCCACGAGATAGAGCCGAGATTGATGATCGCCCCGCCGCCGGCCTCCGCCATCGCCGGAGCGACCGCCTGCGCCATGAAGAACTGATGCCGCACATTCGTGGCGAAGCGCTCATCCCACAATTGCGGCGTCACGCTGCGCCACTCATGCCGCGAATCGTCGCCGGCATTGTTGATCAGCGCGCGGAAGGCGCCCGTCTCTTTCGCAAGCTCCGCCGCGACCGCTTGCGCCGCGCCGATGTCGCGCAGATCGACGATGCGGAAAGCAGGCTCCACGCCAACGTCCCTTGCGATGCGCGCAGCGGTCGCGGACGCAGCCTCGCCATTGACGTCGATGAAAGCCACTCTCGATTTCTGGCGCGCGAAGGCCTCCACCAGGGCGGCGCCGATGCCGGAGCCGCCGCCCGTGATCAGGACAGCCCTGCCCTCAAGGTCTGGATAGATCGCGCCCATCAGGCTGCGCTCCTGTGCGACTCGTCGGCTGTGAGTCGCCGACCCTCGGCGTCGAACCGATGCAGATGGTCGATGTCGGGCGCCAGGCCGATCCGCTCGCCGACTTTGAGCGTGCGCTGCCCGTCAAGCCGCGCGATCACGAGTTCCTCGGCGCGGTCGAGTTTGACATGAGCGAAGAGGTCGGAGCCGAGATGTTCGATCATGCGCACCTCGCCCTCGAGCGCGGCCTTGCCGCCGCTCGCGATCGTGACATGCTCCGGGCGCACGCCGATTTCCGCGCCTCCCAAGTCGAGCAGCGCGGCGGGAATCATGTTCATGCGCGGCGAGCCGATGAAGCGCGCCACAAACCGGTTCGCGGGGGCGCGATAAAGATCGAGCGGCGCGCCGACCTGCTCGATGCGTCCGGCGTTCATCACCACGATCTTGTCGGCGAGCGTCATGGCTTCCACCTGATCATGCGTGACATAAAACATCGTGACGCCGAGGCGCGCCTTGAGGGCCGCGATCTCCGCGCGCATGTCGACGCGCAGCGCGGCGTCGAGATTCGACAGCGGCTCGTCGAACAGAAAGATGCGCGGCTCGCGCACGATCGCGCGCCCGATGGCGACGCGCTGGCGTTGGCCGCCGGAGAGTTGCCGCGGCTTGCGATGCAGGAGCGTGTCCAGCCGAAGCGTCGCGGCCGCCGCTTTGACGCGCGCGTCGATCTCGGCGCGCGGAACGCCGGCGAGCTTGAGCGCATACGCCATGTTCTGGGCCACAGTCATATGCGGATAAAGCGCATAGGACTGAAAGACCATCGCGATGCCGCGTTTGGCCGGCGGCACGTCATTGACGATCTCGTCATCGATCACCAGCGTCCCGCTGGTGATGTCATCGAGCCCGCAAACGAGGCGCAGCAGCGTCGATTTTCCGCAACCGGAGGGGCCGACGAAGACGACGAACTCGCCGTCGCTGACATCGAGATCGACGCCGTGCAGAATCTCGACGGCGTCGAAGGATTTTCGGATGTTGCGAAGCTGGAGGCGCGCCATGGTCAGCCTGCGTAGGGCGTGTCGAGCTGGCCGCGCACGCCGGCCTGAAATGCGAACACGCTTCCCGACAGCGGCGCTTCCGCGAGCTGCGCTCCCGACAGCCTGATGCGCGCCGAGGTGATGAACAGCGTCGACAGATCCGCGCTCCCGAAGGTGACGCTCGTGGGGCGGGGAATCGGGAGATTGACGATGCGGTCGATCTTGCCGTCCGGATCATAGCGGATGATGCGCCAGCCGTCCCACTGCGCGCTCCAGACGAATCCTTCCGCATCGACGGCAAGCCCGTCAGGCGTGCCGGACTCCTCGGGCGCCTGCGCGAAAAGGCGCCGGTTTTCGATGGCGCCATTCT
>MKVY01000038.1:283552-304628 GCA_001899525.1 Rhizobiales bacterium 65-9 | reverse complement strand
ACCCTTCCCGGTCCGCGGCGTTGATCGCGAGCGTCGCCGCCCAGAAGCGGCCGCGCCGGTCGCACTTGCCGTCATTGAAGCGGTTGCCCGGCTTGTCCGCTTCCGGCGCGGCGATCGTGGACAGCGCGGACGAGGACCAGTCGAACGCCTTGAAGCCGGTTTGCATGGCGCCGAGATAGCCGCCGCGCCGGCGGGGAACGACGGCGCCCACGAGTTCCGGCATCGGCTTCGTCTCGAATTCTCCCGTCGCGGGATCGCCGAGGAGCACCGCCGGCGCAAGAATGTCGACCCAGACGAGCTTTCGCTCCGCCGCATGCCATGACGGGCCCTCTCCAAGAAAGGAACTCGTCGGAAAAACGCATTTCAGATCGTCCCGCTCCGCCCCTTTCGGCTTCGGGCTGATCGTGATCGACATGGCTGATTGCCCCGCATTGCCGGAAACGCGCCGCGCCGCCTCCATCGCATCGCGCCCCATCGCGTGCAGGCGATCGACGCCGAGCCTGTAGGAAGGGCCGACGATGGCGATCGCGCCGATGGCGCGGGCGCGATGATCGAGAATCGGCGCGGCGACAGACGAAACGCCCGCATTCTGCTCCTCGAACGAAACGGAGTAGCCGCGCGCCTTGATGAGATCGAGCTGCCGCGCGAGTTCGGCGCGATCGGTGATCGTATTCGGCGTGAAGCGCTCGAGATCGATCTGCGACAGCAGCAACTGCCTCGCTGGCGGGTCGAGATGAGCGAGGATCGCCTTGCCCGCGCCGCTGGCGTGAATGGCGACGCGCGCGCCGACGCCGCTCGCCAGACGCACCGGATGGGCGATGTCGCGCTGATCGATATAAAGAATTTCGCGGCCCTGCATCACGCCAAGCCGCACCGCTTCGCTGGTGAGGTCGCGCAGCCGCTCCAGCTCCGGCTCGGCCGCGCTGCGAAGATCGAACTCGCCCCACACGCGATGCGCCATCTGGAACAGGCGCGAACCCAGCCGATAGGTCTGATCGCGATCGTCCACCCGCAGCAGGCCGGCCTCGACGAGCGTGGCGAGCATGCGGTGCGCCGTCGGCTTCGACAGGCCGGAGCGCTCGGCCAGGTCGACGAAACGAAGCGGCCGAACGCTGTCGGCGACGATGTCGAGCAGGGACAATCCACGGCGCAGAGCCTGCGCGCCCGGGATTTCGCGCCCGCCCTCCTCGTTTCGCTCCAGCGTCGCAATCATTTCGACCTGCTTCACCCGACACCCAACTGGTTTCTAGAAATTTCAATATGTGGACAATATATCCAAGTCAATTTCGCCGCGCGGCCGCATCTTCCACCATGCGCTGGAATGTCCATTGCGGGCGCACGCCAAGGATTTCGATCGCTCTCGCCCGCGACGTCGCGTAGTTCACCGCCGGAACGGGAAAGCGAACGTCGACCGCCGGAAGGCCGGTGTGCTTTTGCAGAAGAGCCACCGCCTCGTCGAAACGGATCGCCTCGTCCACGCCGAGATTCATCACCTGTCCGTCGGCGCGGTCGCTGTCGAGCGCTGCGATGACGCCCGCCGCGATGTCGCGCGCGTCCGAGATCGGCATGCGGAAAACCACACCGTCCTGCCCTCGGCTGACGAGGTGCTTCTCGGTTCCGTCGTCATAGGAGCGCAGCGTCTCGACGACCTTCATATTCCCGAACGCTTCCTGCTGTCTGATCCGCGCGCGCAGATAAAACCGCGGCCCGGAGAAAAAGCTCTCGGGATCGAGAAGCTCGGCCGCATCCTGCGTGTGGCTGAAACGGAGGATGACGGCGGCGAGGCCGGATCGCGAATAGAACTTCACCGCCTCCTCGGCGAGCAGCTTGGTCATGCCGTAGGCGGACGTCGGCTGCGTGGGATGGCTTTCGTCGATCGGGAGATAGGCGGGCTTCGTCTCGGGATAGACCTCGCCGCTCGATGCGAACACGAATTTTTTCACCTTCCGCGCCTGCGCCGCTTGAAGCAGCAGGGAGGTCCCGGTCACATTGGCCGCGAACATCTTCGGCGCGTCGGCGGCGACCCATGACATGAGCGCTCCCAAATGCAGCACCGCCTCCGCTTTCTCCGTCGCGCGGGCGACGGCCGCTGCGTCGTCGAAGGCGCCGATGATGTTCGTGACGCCCGCCTGTCCGCTCTCGCGCAGGTCGAGATTGATCACCCGATCGCCGCGCGCAAGCAGCAACGAGATCACGTGCGAGCCGATGCGGCCGGCTCCGCCGGTGACCAGAATATTCATGTCAGCTCCCGATCATTTCACCGCGCCGGCGGCCATGCCGCTGACGAGATAGGGCTCCAGAAGAATGAAGAGGATGAAGACGGGAATCATCGACAGCGCGCCGGCGGCCATGAGGCCGGGCCAGTCCACGCCATGCTCGCCGACGAACGATGCGAGCCCGGTGGTGAGGGTCCACAGCTCCGGCGAGTTTATCAGCGTGCGCGCGAAGACGAAATCGGCCCACGCCACGATGAACAGATAGATCGCCGCCGCCGTCAGCCCCGGCTGCGCGATCGGAATCACCACATGCCAGAGTGCTTGCAGCCGGGTGCAGCCGTCGATCGTGGCGGCCGCGTCGATCTCGCGCGGAATGGCGTCAAAAAAGCCCTTCATCATCCATGTCGCGAAGGGAACGCCAACCGACGTGTTCGCCAGGATGAGCGACAGGCGATTGTCGATCATGCCGGCGCGCGTCGCCATGATGAAGAAAGGAATGACGATCAGGCTGCCGGGCAGCATCTTGCTGAACAGCAGGATGAAGCCGGAGGCCTCCTGAACGCGCGAGCGATAGCGGGACAGGCTGTAGCCGGCGAGCGTCGAGATCACGAGGCTGAGCGCGGTCGCTCCGACTGACACGAGCATCGTGTTCGAGAGCCAGACGAGAAACGGCCGTCGCACCAGCGCCGTGTGAAACGCTTCGAGCGACATCGCGCCGAGCGGCGGCAGAAGCGGCGGCGTGCGCGATAGAACCACGCTGGTCGGAAGAAAGGCCGTGACGATCATCCAATAAATGGGAAACAGGATGACGCCGACCATGACCGCTACGGCGACCAGGGTCCTCGCCCGCGACGCGCCGGTCGCCTCCATCAGAAGAACTCCTTTTGCAGCGGCTTGCGGGCGAGGATGATCATCAACGCCGCGAGCGCGATCGTGAGCACGCCGATGGCCGACGCGCGCCCGATCTCGAAATAGGAGAACGCCTCGATATAGGCGCGAATTCCGAGCGTCTCTGTCGCCCGCGCCGGCCCGCCGCCGGTGGTCGCGAAAATGATGTCGAACTCACGCAGCGCCCACAGGGCGTTGAGAATGATGGCGAGCACGGCTGGTCCGCGAATGCCCGGCCAGGTGACGTTGAAGAAGCGCTGGAGGCTGTTGGCGCCGTCGGTGTGCGCGGCCTCGTAGAGATCCTCGGGGATCGTCTGCAGCGCCCCGAGAATCGTCAGGGCGAAGAACGGAAAGCTTTTCCAGATCGACGGCAGGATCACCGCGAACAGCGCCGTGTCCTCGTTCGTGAACCAGCCGACATCCGCGTTGCTCACGCTCGTCGCGCGAAGAAGATAATTGACGACGCCGTATGACGGATCGAACAGCCACAGAAACACCACGCTGACGAGCACGCCGGGCGCCGCCCACGGAAGCAGCGCCAGGCAGCGCAGCGCGCGCCGCAGCGGAAATTGGCGGTTGAGAAGAAGCGCGACGCCGAGTCCGATGAGGAACGACGGAACGATCGTTCCGACGACATACAGGATCGTCGTCACGACGCTGTCCCAGGTCTCGGGATCTGAGAGAACGGAGATATAATTGTTCAGGCCCCATGCGCGAATGGGCATGCTGATCGCCGCGAGCCCCTTGCTCTCGGCGAAGCTCAGCGTGACGATCTGGACCATCGGCCAACCGACCAGCCCGACGACGCAGAGGATCGCCGGCGTAAGAAGGGCGAAGGCGAAGGCGCGATCGTTCATGCGCGACCGTATGGTTCGTGGAAAGGTTGATTGTCAGCGGCGTCCGGAGACATCCGAACGCCGCGCCGCGTCGCTACTTCAGCGGGACCCGCCGCTCGAGCTGACTTTGCAGATCCTTCAGGATCGCCTCAGTCGGGCGGTCCGAATTGATCAGCCGGATGCCCGCCTCGCCGACCATTCTCGCGATCTGGTTGTAGTTGCTGCGCGCCGCGTCGGTGGTCGGGAAAATATTCACCGCGACATCGCCCGCCTTGGCAGCAAGCGCGATGAGCGGATCGGCCGCCGCCATTTCGGGCGTGAACGATCCCTTGCGCGGTGCCGGAACCTTGACCGCCTGCGTATATTTGATTTGCCATTCCGGCTTGGCGATCATGTCGATGAACTCCCACACCAGTTGCGTTCGCTGCGGGTCGAGCTTCGCAGGGATATGAATCGAGTTGCTGGTGCCGCCCGGAATGACAGGGAACGGCATCATCGCCGCTTTCATGTGCGGCCGCATCTCCGGCGAAGCCTTGGCGAGCTGGCTGGAGAAGAACGCGCCCTCGCGCAGCATCGCGATCTTGCCGTCGAGGAAGAGCTGCCGCATCGCCTCGCTGGAAACGCCCTTCGGCGCATGCTTCACCGCGACGCGGAACTGCTCAAGCGCCTTCACCACCTCCGGCGCGGTGAAATTGTAGGCTCCGTCCTTGGTGAAGAGCGATGCGCCGCTGCCCGTCACCCAGCTCGCCCAGTCGACGAAGATGTTAGGATGCTCTGCGGTGGTCGCGCCCCAGCCGAAGACGCCCTTGTCCGGCTTGGTGACAGCCTGGATCGCCTTGATCAGTTCGTCGGGCGTCTTGGGAACATCGACTCCGGCTTCTTTCAGAAGCGCGTCGTTATAATAGAAGATCATGCCGTAACCGAGGAGAAGAACGCCCTCGGTCTTTCCATTCCACTCCAGTTCGGACTGAAGCGGGCTGAAGGTCTGCTTGATGTCGGTCTTCGCGAGCATGTCGTCGATTGGCCGCAGCCAGCCCTGCGAAGCGAAAGCGGGAAAATTGCGTAGCGGCAGATGGGTGATGTCGGGCGGATTTCCGCCGGCGAATCGCACCGTCAGCTTGTCGATATATTCGCGGAACGGCACCTGGTATTTCTTGATGGTCACGCCCGGATGCGCGGCCTCGAAGGCCTTGACCGCGTCGGTCCAGAATTCCGCCGGTCCAGGCTCTTCCGCCTGCCAGGTCGGGAAATCGAGTTCGATCTTTGTCTGGGCTTGGGCGCCGTTCGCGGCGAGCGACAGCAGCGCGCCGGCCAACCAGGTGAATCTCATTCGGTCCTCCCTCCCTGAGCGGCGCGAACCGAGGCCTTTGGCCTTCAGCGCCTGACCCGCGCGTCGTGACGCGGCTGGCTCCTCCCGTCGCGAACCGAGGTCGCGGCGCGTGGAAGAGTTGGCCAAAGATATTTCACAATATGGTTCTCATGTCCACAGAAGCGTTGGCACGGAATCGCTATCGCCAGCGGCGCGCTGAGGCGGACCTCTAGGCAAGCGGTCGCAGACTACCGCGAGCGGATTGGCGATGAGCCGCCGCCACGGCGATCATGCCGGAACGCTCTGGAAAGGCCGCCGGGCGCGACCGCGAAAGCGGGAGGCCGGAGCGACCGCCGCTGGACGTCATGCTGTCAGAAAACCGGACAGATCGGACCTGGCGCGCATCCCGAACGGCGCTGCCGCGACCTGATTCCCCTTGGGCCAGCGGTTGAAGCGCGGCCTACATGGCGACGCCGTTCACATGCTCCGCCATCTTCCGCAATCCGGCGACAAGATCGGGCGTCTGGTCAGGGCCTATCGCGCGATAGTCGTCCTTGCTGACGAGCTGGAGCGCGTCGACATAACAGACGATCGTGTCCAGCCGGCACTCCGCGCCGCCCGCGACGCCCTCGAAGGTTTTATAGAGCAGATCCGCGACGAGCGTGACCAGCTCGCAGCCCATGGTCCCGCCGACATCGTGCAATTGACGGCAGTGAATCATCGCGACATCGAGCCAATCGCCGCAAGGCGCGCCCTGTTTGGCGCGCTCCACCGCCTCGACGAGCAATGCGATCTCCTGGCCCAGCCACTCATCGAAAGCCGGCTTCAGTTTGTCGACCTCCATCGACGCGGCTTTGACGGCTTGCGCGCGGGAGACCCCGCCGGAAGCGCGCGCCTGCATATGGAGCTGTGTCTCGACGTGAAACACGCGCGCTTTCGGAATTGGTGCATTCGCCATCAGTCACGCCCTTCGCGCGCAGCTTTGAACAGGCTGTCGATATCGGTTTGTTCGAGCGCAGGGCCCGCATCGTCGGCCACCTCAAGCGGCGTGTCGGTGCTGCGACGGCCCACCCCGTTGGGATAGCCCTCGATCTTGAAACGGCGATCGGGGCCGAAATAGCTGCCGCTGTCCACGAACTGTCGAGGCCGCAGCGCGACCCAGCTCAACCTGTCATAAAGCGCCGAAGGCGACATGGGCTTCGCGATGACCATGTTCGCGCCGGCGTCTCGCGCCGCGTTCACGGTGACCTCGCGCGTGTCGCTCGCCATGACGAACACAGGAACGATCCGGTTCGGACTCTCGACGTCGCGCCGTATCCTGCGCGTCAATTCGAAACCGCCCTCGGTCGGCAGCTTCGCATCGCAGATCAGGATGTCGATGCGGCGATCCCTGAGCAGATGCATGGTCGCGGCGACGCTTCGAGTCTCATGGATGATGTTGGCGCCGAATCCGCGCAGCATGCTCTGCACGAGGGTGGACTGAAATCCGTTGGCCTCGGCGATCACGATATGAAGATCGTAAAGTTTGAGCGAGCCGCGCGTCATGTCGTCAGGAGCACAATGCCAGCCGGTTCCCGCGCGGCGCTTCGCGTCCGCATGCGGGCGGCGCAAGCGCGCCGCCGGCCCTTGTCATAGGGCCTGATCGCTTAAACGATCGTGGCCATACACCGTTAAGAATCCGCCAATCCACGCGCATCAATTTCATCGTCCGGCTGGCGGATGCGATCAATAGCATCGGCTCTGGAACAGACCCGGCGTCGCCTGCTCCTGCGCCACGAGAGCCAGGGTCGAGCGGAGCCGCGCCTTGAGATCCGACAGCCAGACCGCCTCGATCGCGCGCCGCGCGTCTTCGACCGACCAGACGCCGGTTCGATCAGCAGCGCCGCGCGCCGCGACGAACAAGGCAGTCAAACCGTCGAGGGCGGCCAGCTCCTGCCGCAGGCGGTCGATCCCCTGAAGGGAAAAGACGACGCTGGCCTCCGGCTGACGGCTCGCCAGCTCCACGACGAGCCCTGCGATCTCCTCCAGCCGCCCCGCGGCTTCGCCGAGCACGATGGCGAGCGCCCGCACGAAATGCGCCGAGACGTCGCTCTCCAGCGCAAACTCGCGCTCCGCCCCGGAATCCGCCCGATCATGATGTGTTGCCTCCGCGCGCCTCATTGCAGCTTGCCGACGACCTGCTCGATCTTTTCGCGCAGAGCCGCTGCGGTGAACGGCTTGACGAGATAATTGTTTGCGCCGGCCTGAGCGGCCTTGATCACCAGCTCCTTGTCGCCGCGGCCGGTGAGAAGAATGAAAGGCAGCCTGCGGACCACCGGATGCGCGCGCACCGCTCTCAGCAGCGCGAGCCCGTCCATTTCCGGCATGTTGTAGTCGGAGATGATCAGATCGAGCGGTTGCGAGCCGGCGAATTTGAGCGCCGACGCGCCGTCGCCGGAATCATAGACGTTCCTGACGCCAAATTCCTCAAGCGATAGTCGCGTCATCTGGCGAACGCTGTTCTGGTCGTCGACGATCAGAACCTTCAATGCGCCGGCATATGGCATGGGAGCCTCCCTTCGTCTGGCATGTGAGCGTGGCTTAGTGAGAAAGAGCCGAGAACACGCCCGCCGAAGCCGCGCCGCGCACGGGAGAGAATCCCGCGGCGGCGAGATCGGCGAGTTTGTCCGCGTCGAGAATGAAGGCGACCTTGCCGTCGCCGAGAATCGTCGCCGCCGCGATTCCGGGAATGACGCCGTAACTGTCTTCGATGTTCTTGATCACAACCTGCTGATGCCCGAGCAGATCGTCCACCACGAGCCCAAGCCGGCCGCTCTGGCTGCTCTCGGTGATGATCACGACGCCCTGCGACAACTCCCGCGCTTCCGAGGCGGCCGACAATAGTTCGGCGAGATAGACCAGCGGAACGAGCTCTCCACGCAGCCTCAGCATCCCGCGCGTTCCGATCAGCGCATGAACGTCGCTCCTTTGCGGGCGAAGACATTCGACGATCGCCGAGATCGGAAGCACATACACATCCTCGCCGGCCCGAACCATCATCCCGTCCATGACCGCAAGCGTGAGCGGCAGCGCGAGCTGGATCGTCATGCCGGCGCCGGGCTGCGAGTGAAGGGCGATGCGGCCGCCGAGATCCTGGATGTTGCTGCGCACCACATCCATGCCGACTCCGCGCCCGGAAATGTCCGAAACCGTCGCCGCGGTCGAGAACCCCGGCGCGAAGATCAGGTTGTTGACCTCCTCCTCGGAAAGCGCGGCGTTGGCCGGCGCCAGGCCTCGCTCGCGCGCCCGCGCAAGCACTTTGTCCCGGTCGATGCCGCGCCCGTCGTCCCTCACCTCGATGACGATGCGCCCGCCGCGATGGATCGCAGACAGCGTGACGACCCCCTCGCCGTCCTTCCCGGCGGCGATCCGGGCTTCGGGACTTTCGATCCCGTGATCGATGGAATTGCGGATGATGTGCGTGAGAGGATCGCTGAGACGCTCGATGATGGTGCGATCGACTTCCGTTCCTTCTCCGACAGTCTCGAGCCTGACCTTCTTGCCGGTCTTGAGCGAGAGTTCGCGCACGAGCCGGGGCATTTTCTGGAACACCGTCCGGAGCGGCTGCGCGCGCATCGCCATGACGCTGTCCTTGAGCTCGCGCGTATGATGAAGCACCTCGTCGAGAACCTGAGCGATCTGCCCGCGCGATTCATCGGGCAGGCCCTGCGCGATCTGCCCGAGCATGGCCTGCGCGATGACCAGCTCGCCGACGATATTCACGACGCGATCGATCTTTTCGAGATCGATACGCGCTGTCGATCGTTGCGTCGCGTCGCGTCCGCGCGGCTCGTTGGCGCGCTCGTCCTCGCCGGCCTTCGCCGGCGGCTCGGTCGGCGCGGGACCAGGCGCCGGGTCTCCCGGCTCTGGCTTGTCGTCGACAGAAAATGACGAAGGGAGCGGTTCATCGGGAAACGCGATGCTAGCGAAGGGAAGGCCCTCGAGAACCCGCTCGACCTCATCGCGCGCCGCCGCCGTCTCGAGGACGACGCGCCAGCCGATATGGAGCTGATCGACCACGAGGTCCGGCAGCGCCGGAAGCCCGTCCAGATCGGCGGCGATCTCGACCTCGCCGATCTGTCCCAGCGCGCGCAGCGCCTCGAGCGGATCGCGTCCTTCCTGAAACGCATGCTCCGCCGGCCGAAAGATGATCGTGTGCCGTTCGGTCGATTCAAAATGGTCCGATTGAACTGGCGTGAACGCGATATCGTCGAATGATTCAGCGCCGCTGCCGCTTGTATGCGGCGCGTCGCCCGCGCCGCTCCCCGCGGCGAGCCGCTCAAGCGCCGTCTGACACTGCGCGCGCCCTTCGGATTCGGTCGCCGCTCCGCTGCGCGCCGAAGAGACAAGGTCGGAGAGCATATCCGAAGCAGTCAAAAGCGTCGCCACGGCGGCCGACGAGGACTCCAGCGCGCCCTGTCGCATGAGGTCGAGCACGGTTTCAAAACTGTGGGAAAACGCCACCAGTCCGTCATAGCCGAAAATTCCCGCGCCTCCCTTGATGGAGTGCACGGCGCGGAAGACGGCGTTGATCACGTCCGCGTCGCCCTCTTCCATCCTCGCGAGATTGGACTCCAGATCGACGAGAAGCTCATCGCACTCATCGAAGAAAGTCGTTCTCAGATCGTCGATCGTCGTCATGGCGGAGTTCCCGAATGACGTCGTTCAGGCGTTGGAGACATAGCGGACCGTCTCGATGAGACGATCGGGGTCGAACGGCTTGACGATCCAGCCCGTCGCTCCCGCCTCTCTTGCGATCTCGCGCTTTTCGGCGTCGCCCTCCGTGGTCAGGACCAGGATCGGCGTCGTCCTGTGGCTGTCGTTCTGGCGCAGCCGCCGGATGACCTCATACCCGTCCATCACCGGCATGTTGATATCGGTGATCACCACATCGACCGGGCTGTCGCCGAGAACGGTGAGGCCGTCCAGGCCGTCCGCTCCCTGAATGACGTCGAAACCGGCGTTCGAGAGCGTCAGCATCAGCATGTCCCTCATCGTCTTGGAATCGTCGATCGTCAGGATTCGGCGCGGCGGCGACTCGGAATGGCGAGCGGCGCTTTCCTCCGCGCCTTGAGCGTCCGCGAAAGCCGCGTCCGGCTTTTTGACGTTCGCCGCCGAGCGCCAGTCCACGCCCATGTCCCGGAAGGCGTCTTCGACGCAGATCGAGGGATGAGCGAGCGACGCAGACGCGAATGTCCTGAGCGCCGACAGAATGAGCTGCGCGGCGGGCGTGGTCATGACCTCCACGCCGGAAGCGTCGAGAACAAGCGCGGCTCCGTCGCGGAGACGCTCGCGCAGAACCTCGTGCAGAACCCTCGCCGCGGCGAGATCCATCCGCGCCGGAAGCGACAGAACACGTCTTTCATCATCCTGCATTGCGCTTCTCCTCGCTGGCGCGCCGACGCGCGCCTGGATCCGTCGCCGCGATGATCGCATCGGCGATCCCGTCGAGCGGAAGCTGCTCGGCGACGGCGCCGCGCTCGAAAGCGGCGCGCGGCATGCCGTAGATGAGCGACGTCCGCTCGTCCTGTCCCACCGTCATGGCGCCGGCGCGCCGCATCGCGAGAAGCCCTTCCGCCCCATCGCGCCCCATGCCGGTGAGAATCACGCCGATCCCGTCGGCGCGCGCGACGCGCGCCATGGAGTTGAACAGCACGTCGACGGACGGCCGGAAGAACAGCGCGCCCTCGTCCGGACGCAGCGCGCAGACCAGCTTGTCGCGCCTCCGCGCAAGCTCCATGTGAAGGCCGCCTGGCGCGATGCACACGAGGCCGGGCTCGATCGCCGTTCCATCCGCCGCCTCGCACACGCGCATCGCGCATTCGCGGTCGAGGCGCCGCGCGAAAGCCGCCGTGAAGCCCGCCGGCATATGCTGCGCGATCAGGATCGGCGGACAGTCCGCGGAAAGCTCCATGAGGACGGTCTTCAGCGCCTCGACGCCGCCGGTCGAGGCGCCGATCGCGACCACCGCCCGTTCCGACAACCGGCGCGCGGCGTTTCGTTGCGGATTGCGGCGCGGCGCGCGTTCGCGGCCAGGGCGCGCCTGTCCGGCGGCCTTGACCTTCTGGCGCAGCTCCGCGCCGAAAGCGTCCATCGCCACGGCTCCGGCGGAATAAGGTTTCGCGATCACGTCGACCGCCCCTATCTCCAGCGCCTCGACGGCGACGTCAGCGCCGGCCGTGGTGAGCGTGGAGACCATGACCACCGGCGTTGGCCGCAGAGCCATGATCTTCCGCAGAAACGAAACGCCATCCATGTACGGCATCTCGACATCGAGCGTGATGACGTCCGGATTGAGGTCCCTGATCATTTCCCGCGCGACGACCGGGTTGGCGGCGGCGCCGACAAATTCGATCTCCGGATCGGCCGCGAGCAGCGCCCCGAGCATCCGGCGCATGAGCGCTGAATCATCGACGGACAGAACGCGCAGACGAGCCGCCATGACCGCCCTAACGAAACAGCTCGACAACGCCGGACAGCGGCCTGGCGGCGAGGCTGCGTCCGTAGGCGGAGTCGCCGCGCGCCACGGCGAGCATGTCCGCCGCCCCGAGCAGCTTTCGCGTCACGCGCCCGGTTCGCGGATCATATTGCACGCGCCTCGCGAAAGACCCTTCAAGATCGCTCGCGGCGCACGAAAACCCTTCGGCGCGCAGGTAGTTCATGATGAAGGACGCGTTTTTCGCGCCGACGCCGCCGGCGCTGTCGTACAGGCTTGCGCCGCCGAAGATCTTGATTTCGAGCGACGACCGCCGGCAGCCCGCTTTCAGGAGTTCGTTGATCAGCTTCTCCATCGCGAAATTTCCGAAGCGGGCCGAGTTCTGCGCCCCCCCCCACACGCCGTCGGCGCTCTCGGGCAGCATGAAGTGGTTCATGCCGCCGATCCCGGTCTCGGCGTCGCGGATGCACGCGGACACGCACGAACCCAGCACTGTCGCAAGAATCTCGTCCCTCGCCCGCGCGACATGAAACTCGCCGGGCAGGATTTTCACGATCCATGCCGATTGCGCGGCGTCGTAGAAACGGTGTTTGGAGGGCGGCATGCGGTCCACGGACTCGTCGGCGCCGGAGCGTGCGAAGGCGCGGCTCACGCGACTCTCCGATAAATCGTGCGACCGACAGGCTCCAGAAGGCGGTGGCCGCCGACGAGAGCTTCGGAATGACCGATATACAGCCATCCGCCGGGCGCGATCTGCCGCGCGAACCGATCGATCAGCGCCGCCTTCGTCGCGCCGTCGAAGTAAATCATCACATTGCGGCAGAAGATGACGTCGAACAGCGAGCGAAAGGGCCATTCCGCGAGAAGATTCAACCTGCGGAAGGTCGCCATCTCCCGGGTGTCGTCATCTATGGTTAGGACTCCTGAAGCCGGATCGGCGTCGCAGGATCTGAAACAGTCGCGGAAATCGGGATCGCAATCGCCGACGGTCTGCAGCGCGTATTCTCCCTGCATGGCGCGCCCGAGAACATCGGTATCGATGTCGGTCGCAAGAATCCTCGCCGAACCTCGCGCCAACGCCTCCCGCCGCAGGGTGAGCGCGATCGAATAAGGCTCCTCGCCCGTCGAGCAGCCGGCGGACCAGATCGTCAGCCTGCGCCGGTGGTCAGCCGGCGCCCCCGCTGCGAAAGGGCGCGCCACATGATCGCGCAGATGCGCGAAATGATGCGGCTCGCGAAAAAATTTCGTGTGATTGGTGGAGACGGCGTTGATGAAGCGCTCGATTTCCGTCGCGTCGGTGTCAAGCCGGCGACGATAGTCGCGGAAGGCGGTGAGCCCCAGCGCCCGCAACCGGCGCGACAGCCTGCTGTAAATCAGGTTGCGTTTGCTTTCGCCAAGCACGATGCCGGCATGCGCGCGCGCCAGCGCCGCCAGACGCTCGAAATCCTCATTGTCGAAAACGAATTCGCGCCCGCCTGCCGGCGCAGCGTCCGGCTCCGTCGACGCCGCCGACCGGCGCGGCGGCTTGCGCGCGCCGGGCTCTCCGGCGGGGCGCGTTTCAGCCCCGGCTCTTATCGGAACGCTTGCTCCACGGAGCATGGTCATCTCGTTCGGTGGCGACGCGCATCGGAGGGGCGCGCGGATCGCCTGGAATTAACGGCTTCAACCGGAAGAAATAGACATACGGAGACAGCTACCTGCGCGTGTAGAAGGGTGCGTCCGGCTCATCTCTTGAAACCAAGAAGCCGCTTGCGCGGACCGCCTGCGCCTGCAAACAACGGCGCAGCGAAGCAGGGATGGGAAAAGTGGCGACGTTCAAGGATCGGTTTGCCGGGCGCTGCGCCATCGTCACTGGCGGCGCGTCAGGCATTGGCGCCGGGACGGCGCAACGACTTGCCGAGGAAGGCGCCCGGGTGGCGCTGTGGGACCGGGACGCGGCGGCCGTGAATGAAGCGGCCTCGAAGGTGCGCGGCGCGCTCGCGGTGCCGGTCGACGTTGCGGATTCCGACGCGGTCGAGGCCGCCATGACGAAGACGGTGGAAGCCTTCGGCAAGGTCGACGTTCTGGTGGCGAGCGCCGGCGTCACCGGGCCGAACCAGACGGTCTGGGATTATCCGATCGCGGAATGGAAGCGCGTGGTGGATGTGAACCTGAACGGCCTGTTCTATTGCAACCGGGCGGTGGTTCCGCACATGCAGGCGAACGACGGCTATGGCCGCATCGTCAATATCGCCTCGATCGCGGGCAAGGAAGGCAATCCGAACGCCTCGGCCTACAGCGCCACCAAAGCCGCGGTCATCGGCCTGACCAAGTCGCTGGGCAAGGAGCTGGCCAAGACCGATATCCGGGTCAACTGCGTCACGCCGGCAGCGGTGCGCACGCCGATCTTCCAGCAGATGACGCAGGCGCATATCGACTTCATGCTGTCGAAAATCCCTGTCGGCCGCTTCGGCGAGATCGAAGAGATCACGGCGCTGATCTGCTGGCTGGCGAGCGAGGAATGCTCCTTTTCCACCGGCGCCGTTTTCGACGTCTCGGGCGGCCGCGCCACCTATTGATCCGGGCCGCGCCGCGCCCTGGGGCCGGCCGCGCCAAGCCAAGGTCGGCTGGAGCGCGCCGTTGGCGCAAGCCCTTGACCCAGCCGGACATTTGACGAAAGCCGGTCCCGACCTCATCTAAAGGCGACCTGTCGTCGTACCGGTGAGGTCGGTGGAAACCAATTTTTTCCAATACGCCTGGCGGCATAGCCGCCGCGACCAGATCCTGGCGCTCGCGCTCGTCGTGGCGTCGCTGCCTTTCTACTGGTGGTCCCTCGAGATTCCCAAAAGCATCGTGAACGATGCGATCCAGGGCCGCGCCTTCACGGGCGGCCACACCGAAGCGCGCTTTCTTCATCTCGCCCTCTCTCTTCCGGATTTTCTGGGAGGGCTCTCCTTCGTTCTGTTCGACGGCGTGATGCTGGAGCAGATGCCGTTCCTGTTTGCGATGAGCTTCCTGTTCCTCGCATTCGTGTTGATCAATGGCGGCTTCAAATATGTGATCAACATTCAGAAGGGCGTGCTCGGCGAGCGCATGCTGCGCCGTCTGCGCTTTGATCTTTTCGCCCGCGTTCTCCGGTTTGAGCCCGAGGACATCCGCGCGACGAAGCCCGCTGAAGTCGCAAGCATGATCAAGGACGAGGTCGAGCCGATCGGCGGCTTCTTCGGCGAGGCGTTCATCACGCCGATGTTTCTGGGCGCGCAGGCGATCACCGCGCTCGCCTTCATCATCGCCCAGAACGCCTCTCTCGGAATGATTGCGTTCGCCATCATCGCCGTGCAGGCGTTCGTCATCCCGCGCCTGCGGCGCGAGCAGATCCGGCTTGGGCGGGAGCGTCAGATCGCCTCGCGCCGGCTCGCCGGAAGAATTGGCGAGATGATCGACGCCGCGCCTGCGATTCACACCTACGGCGTGGGCGCCTTCAGCCGCGCCGAGATCGGCGATCGCCTGGCCGAACTGTTCAACATCCGCCTCCTGCTCTATCGCCGCAAGTTCGCGGTCAAATATCTGAACAACCTGCTGGCCCAGGTGACGCCCTTCGTCTTCTACACGATCGGCGGCTATCTGGCCCTGCGCGGGCGGCTCGACATCGGCCAGCTCGTCGCCATCATCGCCGCCTATCGCGATCTGCCGAACCCTATCAAGGAGCTGATCGACTGGGACCAGATGCGCGCCGACGTCACGGTCAAGTACGAGCAGGTGGTGTCGCAATTCTCCCGCGACACGCTCATGCCGCCCGACGCGCCGGACCCTGCCGCAATCGAGATTTCGCCGACAGCCCCCTTTACGGTGATCGGGCTGCAGGTGCTCGACCGGCGCGGCGTCGTTCAGCTCGAGCGCCTGTCCACCACGATCAAGCGTCCGAGCCACATCGCCCTGGTGGGCGGCGCGGGCGGCGGCCGCGACATTTTTCCGAAGGTCCTCGGCCGGCAGATCGCCGACTTCCAGGGCAGCGTGATGGTCAGCAACCTGAGCATCCACGCCCTGCCCGACAATGTCGCCAGCCGGTTCATGGTCTATGCCGGAGCCGATCCCTACATCCTGTCCGGCACCATTCGCGACAACATATGCCTCGCTCTGCGGAAGACCTCCCCCCTTCTCCCGGACGATCCCGAAAATCGCAAGGAGCAGCAGCGGCTTGCCGAGGCGCGCGAGACCGGCAATCCCGCCGACCTCTTCGACGCCGACTGGATTGACTACGCCAGCGTCGACGCGAAAGGGCCGGACGATCTCGACGAGGCGATCGCCCGCGCGCTGAAGATCGTTCACGGCTACGACGACATTTTCAGGCTGGGCGTTTCGGGTCGGCTCGGAGCAGACGTTTCGCCGGAGATCGCGGAGCGGCTCGTGGCGGCGCGGGGTTTGATCCGGGCGCGGCTCGCGGACGAGGGCCTTGCGGGGCTGGTGGAGCAGTATCAGCCCGATCGGTTCAATATGAGCGCCACCTTGGGCGAGAATCTCGTGTTCGGCGTGCCGACGGAAGGCCATGTCGGCGCGGCGGGACTGGCCAAAATTCCTTATTTCCGGGCGATCCTCGAAGCGGAGTCGCTGGTCGCGCCCCTGACCGCGATCGGGATGAAGATGGCCGAGACGGTCATCGAGGTGTTTGACGGCCTTGCGCCGGGCCATCCCTTGTTCGAACGCTACTCCTTCATAGGGCCGGCGGAGATCGAGGAGTTGAGCCGGTCGCTCGAAGCGACCCGGCAGAAAAGCGGGACCAGGCGACTGCCGCTTGAGCTTCGCGATCGGCTGATCGGGTTTGCGCTGGCCTATGTCGAGCCGCGCCATCGCCTGGATGTGATCGACGAAGGGCTGAAGCGGCGCATTCTCCGCGCCCGCGTCAGCTTCCGGAAGTTTCTTCCCGGCTCCTACGCCGCCGGCATCGAATTCTATAACCCCGACAAGGTCATGAGCGCCGCCTCCATCAGCGACAACCTGCTGTTCGGGCGCATCAGCTTCGGCGCGGCGCACGCGCGCGAGCAGGTTTCCAAGATCGTCGGCGAGGTCATCCGGGATCAGAATCTCGAATCGTTCATTCTCAGACAGGCGCTTGAATATGAAGCGGGCCCGGGAGGAAGACTGCTGTCGTCTCAGTTGCGAATGACGATCAATCTCGTGCGCGCGATCCTGAGGCGCCCGGATGTGCTCATCCTCGATTCAGCCTTCGGGGGGCTTGCGCCCTATCACGCCGATCAGATTCTCGCGTCGATCAGGCGGGAGATGCAGGGCCGCACGCTGATTGTATCCCTGCCCGATCAGAACGCGGGGGCTGAGTTCGATCGCGTCATGGTGTTCGAGGGCGCCAAGCTGGCGGAAGACCGCGTTCAACCCGCCGCTGACGCCGCCGTTGTGAAGGCGGGTGATTCCGTTAATGTCGCCGGCGCGGCCGGATATGCGGAGGTGGAGCGATGACGATCGAGCACGAAGTCAAATCGCTGCAGAAGCTCGCGATGTTCAACAACCTGGATCTCCCCAAGCTCAAGCTTGTGGCGATGATCAGCGATCGCGTGACCTTCCAGCCCGGACAGGCGATTTTTCGCGCCGGCGACCCGTCGGACGCAGCCTATATCGTCCTTGACGGCTCCGTGCGCATCATCGGGGACGACGACGCGGATTTCGGGGACGCCCTGTGCAAATCCGGCGTGATGCTGCTCGGCGAGGTCGGCATTCTTTGCGGCCGGCGCAGATCGATAACGATCATCGCCGACACCGCCGTGACCGCCCTGCGCATCCAGCGCGAGGATTTCGAACGGCTGGTCCGCGAAACCCCGGAGTTCGGCTTCGCCATCATGCGGGAGCTCGCGGAGCAGCTTGATCGGGGCAGCCAGTTCCTGTCCAAGCATCTGGCGCACAGCCACAAATAGACCGGCCGAAAGGAAGCCCGCGCATTGTCCGCAAGTCTCCCAGGAGCCGGCGCCGAGGACAGTCTGTTCAGCCAGCGACCGGCGCCGGGCCGGCGCGTGCCGGTTGAAAGAAGCATAAGGCTCTGGTCCGGCGTGGTGCTGTTCACATTCGTCGCGACCCACTTGCTCAACCACGCGGTCGGCATTTTCGGGCTGGACGCGATGGACACGGTGCAGGAATGGCGCTGGCATGTCTGGAAGACCGCGCCCGGCGCGATGCTGCTCTATTCGTCGGCGGTCGCCCATATCCTGCTCGCCCTGAAGCGGATTGTCACACGGCAGACATGGCGCATGCCGATCGATGAGTTGATCCAGATCGTTTTCGGCCTCCTCATTCCGGTGTTCGTCATCAATCACATCCTGCAGACGCGCGTCGCCGGCGCCTACTATGGCGCGGACGAAACCTACGGAGCCGTTCTATGGGGGCTGTGGCCGTCGAGCGCGCTGTGGCAGATCGCATTGATGGGCGTCGCATGGACGCATGGCTGCGTCGGGATCCATCACGCGTTCCGGCATCGCCCCTGGTATCGGCGCGTTCGCCTGCCGGCGCTGCTGGTCGTGGCGCTGCTTCCGGCGCTCGCGATCGCGGGATTCATATCGGCCGGGCGCGAGGTTCATACGCTGGGACGACCGCCCGCCCCTCCGACGCCGGAAATGGAAGCCGGCATGGCCAGCGCGAGCATGAAGGTCTATGGCGGCCTCGTCGGCGCCGGCGCGCTTGCGCTTGCCGTGATCGCCTTCGGAGCGGCGCGTCGCCGCGCCGCGCGCCAGATCGTCATCAATTATCGCGGTCGCGGCCCGGTGCGGGTGCCGCGCGGCACGTCGGTTCTGGAGGCGAGCCGCATCTACGGCATCCCTCACCCCTCCGTCTGCGGCGGTCGCGGGCGTTGCTCCACATGCCGCGTGCATGTGCTGTCGCCCTTGTCGAAACTGCCGGAGCCGAACGTGACGGAGCGGGCGATGCTGGCGCGCATTTCCGCGCAGCCGCAGGTGCGTCTCGGCTGTCAGTTGCGGCCCACGGACAATATCAGCGTGCGCATCCTGATGCCCGTGCTCGGCCGGAAAGCGAGCGCGCTGACGGAAACAGCGGGCGAGGACTGGGCCGTGCAGCGCGACGCCACGGTCCTGTTCTTCGATCTCCGCGCGTTCAACGCGATGACCCGCAGCCAGCTTCCCTATGAGATCGCCGTGCTGGTCAACCGCCTCTTCACGGAGATGAAACAGGCGGTCGAACACTATGACGGCCGCGTGGATAATTTCTTCGGCGACGGTTTCGTGGCGGTGTTCGACAAGGAAGGCGACGCGACGTTCGGCGCCCGCGGCGCGCTCATGGCCGCGGGCGACATGGCGCGGGTGGTTGAAACGCTGAATCGCGAGATGGGGAGCGCGCTGCCGATCCCGATCCGGGCCGGAGTTGGAATCCACACCGGCCCCACCATCATCGCCAAGATCGGCGACGATCTGAACCAGGCCGAAATGATGGCGCTGGGACCGACCGTCACCATCGCCGCTGCGATGCAGGACGCGACGCGCGAAGCGCTCGTCGATTACATCGTGTCGGAGGCGGCGGCGCTGGCGTCCGGATTCAGCTTCAGCGGAATTCCAACCCGGGCCATCGTCGTCGATCGGCTCGACGCCTCGATCACGGCCTTCGCGCTCGCCGACGGCCGCGCGCTGTTCTCAGTTATTGGCGCGACGAAGTCCGTCGAGCGCGCCGAACCGGAAGCTGTGTGAGACGATGCGATGACGCCGGCCTTCGACCTACTGCGCATCGACGATCTTCGCATCAGCTTTGACCTGCGCGGCCAGGCTCATGAGGTGGTGAAGGGCGTGTCGATGCGCATACCGCCCGGCAAGACCGTTGCTCTTGTCGGCGAATCCGGCTCGGGCAAGACCGTGATCTCGCAGGCGATCATGGGGCTTCTTCCCAAGGCCGGATCGATCACGGGCGGCCGCATCCTGTTTCGCGATCCGAAGGCGCCGGACCAGGAGATCGACATCGCGAAGGAGCCGACGGACGGCCTCGTCATGCAGGGCCTCCGCGGCGGGCGGATCGGCATGATTTTTCAGGAGCCGATGTCTTCCCTTTCGCCCATTCATACGATCGGCGACCAGATCGAGGAAGCGCTCCGCCTGCACCGCGATCTCCCGAAGAAAGAAGCGCATGACGCGACGGTCGAAATGCTCGATCTCGTCGGCTTCCGCAATCCGGCGAGCGACTACAACCGTTACTCCTTCGAGCTCTCCGGCGGCTTGCGTCAGCGCGCCATGCTGGCGATGGCGCTGATCTGCCACCCGGCCCTGCTGATCGCCGACGAGCCGACGACGGCGCTCGACGTGACGATCCAGGCCCAGGTCCTCAAGCTGATGAAGACGCTCCAGCGCGACATCGGCATGGCCATCCTCCTGATCACGCATGATCTCGGCGTCGTCGCCAACATGGCGGATGAAGTTGTCGTGATCTATCAGGGAGAGCTGATGGAGATGGGCCCGGTGGAGGATCTCTTCCGCCGTCCCGGACATCCTTATCTAAAGGCGCTCCTTCGCGCCTCGCCGCACTTCGACATGGCGGAAGGAGAGCGGCTGGTCGCCCTGCGTGAAATCAAGCTTCAGACCTCGCCGCAGGCGGAGCGAAGGCGGCCCGCGGCGCAGGACGCTCCGCTGCTGGACGTCAGACATCTCCGCAAGGTCTACCAGACGCGCAAGAGCGGCTGGCTCGGAGGCAAGGCCGACAGCATCGTCGCCGTGGACGATGTCAGCTTCACGATCCGTCAGGGAGAATGCCTTGGCCTCGTCGGCGAAAGCGGCTCGGGCAAGACGACCGTCGGCAATATTCTGATGCGCGCGCGCAAGCCCGACGGCGGCTCCATCACCTACACCGACGAGGACGGCGTCGTGGACGTCCTGGCGCTCGAGGGTCGCGAGCTCGCGGAATTCCGGCCCAAGATGCAGATGATCTTTCAGGACCCCGTGAGTTCGTTGTCGCCGCGCATGACGACGTTCGACATCATCCGCGAGCCGCTCATCATCCAGAAGAAATACGGCGTTCGCGAGCAGCGCGACCGGGTCGAGGAGCTGATGAAGGTCGTCGGTCTCGATCCCCGCTTCCTCAACCGTTATCCGCACAGCTTTTCCGGCGGCCAGCGTCAGCGTATCGGAATCGCCCGCGCGCTTGCGCTCGATCCGCGCCTCATCATCTGCGACGAGCCGGTGTCGGCGCTTGATGTCTCCGTGCAAGCGCAGGTTCTCAATCTGCTGAAGGACCTGCAGGCCTCGCTCGGCCTCACCTATCTGTTCGTGTCTCACAACCTCGCCGTCGTCCACTACATGGCCGAGCGCATCGCGGTCATGGCGCGCGGGCGTCTCGTCGAGATCGCGCCGCGCGAGGCGCTGTTCCGCAAACCCGCGCA
>MKVY01000038.1:271347-283441 GCA_001899525.1 Rhizobiales bacterium 65-9 | reverse complement strand
CATAGACCTCGGCGGCGGGCATCTCGTTCTCGCGCGATCCTCCGCCGACGTGAGGGAGCTGGCGGCATGATGCGCTCTATTCTGCGCGGTTTGTGTCTGGCGTGCGCGCTGGCCGTCGCGACTCCGGCCGTCGTCGCGATGGCCGCCCCGCTGGACGAGCCGCCCATCCTTGCGGACGCGGTGCGGGAAGGTCTTTTGCCGCCGATGAAGGATCGGCTGCCGGCGCATCCCCGCGTGATTGATCTTCCCGCCATGGGGCGCGAGACAGGTCGCTTCGGCGGCGTGATGCGGATGCTGATGAGCGATCAGCGCGACATCCGCATGATGACCATCTACGGCTATGCGCGCATGGTGGTGTTCGATGAAAAGGGCGACATCCAGCCCGACATTCTCGAAAAGGTGGATGTGACGGACGGCCGCTCCTTCACGCTGCATATCCGCCCGGGTCACAAATGGTCGGACGGCGAGCCGCTGACGGCGGAGGATTTCCGATATTACTGGGAGGACGTGGCGAACAATGCGCGCCTGTCTCCGGGCGGCCCGCCCTTCTCCTACATCGTCAACGACAAGCCGCCGAAGTTCGAGGTCATCGATCCGCTCACGGTTCGCTATGCGTGGGACGTTCCCAACCCGGGCTTTCTTCCGGCGCTGGCTGGCGCGCAGCCTTTGCCGATCGTCATGCCGGCCCACTATCTCAAGCAGTTCCACGAACGCTACGCCGACAAGGCCGCGCTGGCGAAGCTCATCAAGGACAACCGGGTCAAGGACTGGGGCGCGATGCATGAGCGCAAGTCGCGGCAGTATCGGCCGGAGAATCCCGATCTCCCTGTCCTCGATCCATGGCGAAACACCACCGCGCCGCCCGCGGAGATGTTCGTCTTCGAACGGAATCCCTACTTTCACAGGACCGATTCCGAGGGGCGGCAACTGCCTTATGTCGATCGCGTGACGCTTTCGACCGGCACCGCATCGCTCATCCCGGCCAAAGCGGGCGCGGGCGAAGCCGATCTGCAGGCGCGCTATCTCCGCTTCGACAACTATACGTTTCTGAAGCGCAACGCGAAGATGAACGATTTCTCCGTTCGACTCTGGACGCGCGGCGAAGGCTCCTATGTGGCGCTCTACCCCAACCTCACGACGGCGGATCCGGTCTGGCGCGCGCTGCTGCATGACGTGCGCGTGCGCCGCGCTCTTTCAGTCGGCATCAACCGGCATCTGATCAACAAGGTGGTGTTCTTCGGCCTTGCGCGTGAAAGCGCGAACACGGTCCTGCCGGAGAGCCCGCTCTTTCAGCCCGAGCTGCAGCGGGCGTGGGCGGATCACGACACCGTTCTCGCCAACCGCCTCCTCGATCAGGCGGGACTCGAGAAGCGCGACGATGACGGCGTGCGCTTTCTGCCCGATGGGCGGCGCGCGGAGCTGACCGTGGACGCTTCCGGCGAGGTCACCGAGGAAATCGACGTCCTCGAGCTCATCGGCTACGACTGGATGAAGATTGGCGTGAAGCTCCTGCCGCGGACCGCGCAGCGCGACGTCCTGCGCCGGCGGATCATCGCCGGACAGACGGTCATGTCCGTGTCGCAAGGCATCGACAACGCTGTGCCGAGCGCCGACATGGAGCCGAGCGAGCTGGCGCCGGCCCATTATCTCCAGTCGCAATGGCCGCTCTGGGGAAAATACGTCCAGTCGCGAGGACAGGAAGGCGAAAAGCCCGACGTCCCCGCCGCGATCGAATTGATCGATCTGCATGCGCGCTGGAAAAGCTCGGTTTCGCACGAGGAGCGCGAACGGATTTGGCGCGAGATGTTGCGCATCCAGTCCGAGCAGGTCTTCTCGATCGGCGTCGTCAACGGCACGTCGCAACCCGTGATCGTCTCGAACAGGTTGCGCAATGTGCCGGAAAAGGCGATCTACAGCTTCGAGCCGGGCGCCTTTTTCGGGCAATCCATGCCCGATACGTTCTGGTACGCAGACGCCAAGGCGCAGGATTGAGCGATGTTGCGTTATATTGTGCGGCGCGTTCTGATCATGATTCCGACGCTGGTCATCACCAGCATGCTGATCTTCACGGTCATGTTGCTGCCGCCCAGCGATTATTTCGAAACCTATGTCGCCGAGATGCAGGCGCAGGGCGAACGCGCCGACATGAGCCGCATCGAATTTCTGCGCAAGGAATACGGCTTCGACCGGCCGGTGGTGGAGCGCTACTTTCTCTGGATTTCCGGCTTCGTGCGCGGCGATTTCGGATACTCCTTCGAGTATGAGATGCCGGTCCGCGACATCGTCGGCGAGCGGCTCGCGCTGACCATGCTCGTGTCTTTCTGCACCATCATCATGACCTGGATCGTCGCCTTTCCCATCGGCATCTACTCGGCGACGCGGCAATATAGCTGGGGCGACTACGGGTTGACGTTTCTGGGCCTCATCGGAATAGCCATTCCGCATTTCCTTCTGGCCCTGCTCTTCATGTATTTCGCCAATGTATGGTTCGGGACCTCGATCGGCGGTCTCATGGACCCGGTCTATTTCAATCAGCCCATGAGCTGGGACAAGGCCAAGTCCATCCTCGAGCATCTCTGGATTCCGGTCCTGATCATCGGCGCCGGCGGCACCGGCAAGATGATCCGGCGCATCCGCGCCAACCTGCTCGACGAATTGCAGAAGCAGTACGTCGTCACGGCGAAGGCGAAAGGGCTGTCGCCCCGCAAGGCGCTGCTGAAATACCCGCTTCGCATGTCGTTGAACTTCTTCATTTCAGACATCGGCGACATCCTGCCTGCGATCGTCTCGGGCGCGGAGCTGACGGCCGTCGTGCTCTCGCTGCAGACAACGGGCCCGCTGCTTCTGCGCGCGCTGCAGAGCCAGGACATGTATCTGGCCGGCTCGTTCCTCATGTTCCTCGCCTGCCTGACGGTTGTCGGGGTGCTGATTTCCGACATCGCGCTGGGCTTTCTCGACCCGCGCATTCGCCTCAGCGGCGGCAGCGTGAAATGACGACGGGCTCGATCAAGGACAGGCTGCCGGCGCCGGGCGGGCCGCTTCCGCATCTCGTCTCCACCGCGCCGTTCAATCCGCAATCGGCGGAGGACCTGACCGAGGCGCAGCGAAACCTCTATCTGGCGTCGCAATGGCGGCTGATGTGGTGGAAATTCAAGCGGCATCGCCTCGCCGTCGCGTCAGGCGCCATCCTGATCGTGCTTTACGCCGCCATCGCGATCGTCGAGTTTCTCGCGCCCTACAACGACCAGACGATCAATATCGACTTCATCCGCGCGCCGCCGCAGTCCGTTCACATCTTCCACGAGGGGCGTCTCACCGCCCCGTTCGTCTACGGCCTCAGCTACAAGCTGAACATGGACGACCTGAAGCGGGAATATACTGACGACACATCGAAACGATATCCGATCCGCTTCTTCTGCCGCGGCGATTCCTATCGCTTCTGGGGCCTGATCGAGGGCGACCTGCACCTCGTCTGCCCGGCTCATGACGGCACCCTGTTTCTTCTGGGCACCGACCGCCTCGGCCGGGACATGCTGTCGCGCATGATCTATGGCGGCCGGATTTCTCTGACGATCGGCCTGATCGGAATTTCGATCAGCTTCGTGCTCGGCATCATCATCGGCGGCCTCGCCGGATATTATGGCGGCAAGTTCGACATGATCACGCAGCGCGCGATCGAGGTGATCCAGTCGCTGCCGCACATCCCGCTCTGGCTGGCGCTGTCCTCGATCATGCCGCCCAACTGGAGTCCGCTGCTCGTTTATTTCGGCATCACGCTCATCCTCGGATTGATGGACTGGACCGGCCTCGCCCGCGCGGTGCGTTCAAAGCTTCTGTCTCTGCGGGAGGACGATTACGTCACCGCCGCCCAGCTCATGGGCGCATCCACCGGACGAATCGTGTTCCGCCATCTGGTGCCCGGCTTCATGAGCCATCTGATCGCGTCGGCGACCATCACGATTCCCTCGATGATCCTCGGCGAAACGGCGCTCAGCTTTCTGGGGCTTGGCCTGCGGCCGCCGATCACGAGTTGGGGCGTGATGCTCAACGAGGCGCAGAACATCAACGTCGTCGCGCTTTATCCCTGGCTGATGCTGCCGGTGGTCCCGGTCATCATCGTCATCCTCGCCTTCAACTTCCTCGGCGACGGGCTGCGCGACGCAGCCGACCCCTATCACTGAGCGGCGTGCGCCGGCGGCGTTTCGCGATCATCGTCGGCCGCGCTCTCCGTGCCGGCTGCGGGAGAGCGGTCGAACAGGCGCAGCAGCTCAACGATCGCGGCGTCATGATCAAAATCGCCGCGCGCCCGACGCAGCGCCGCCTTGCCGAGCCGATGGCGCAGCGCGGGATCGCCGATCATGCGCGCGAGCGCCAAGGCGACCGCGTCGGCGTCGTCGGGCGCGACCAGCAGCCCGTTCTCCTCATGCGTGATCAGTTCGGGGACGCCTGACACCGGCGTCGAGACCGAGGCGAGGCCCTGGCTGGCGGCCTCGATCAACACATTGGGAAGCCCGTCGCGGTCCCCGTCATCGGCGATGCGGCAGGGAAGCACGAATAGATCCGACTGCCGATAATGCGTCAGCACCTCGGTCTGATCGAGCGCGCCGAGGAACGCGCAGCGATCGGTAAGGCCCAGAGAAGCCGCCTGCTGCTTGAGCGCTTCCGTCAGCGCGCCGCCGCCGATGTGGGTCCAGCGCCACGCGAGATCGGACGGCAGCGCCGCCAGAGCGCGCAGCAGCACGTCGAGTCCCTTTTTCTCCACGGCGCGCGCCACCGTCAGCAGCCGCACGGGCCGGTCGGACGAACGCCCGTCGCGAAGCGTCGTCGCTTCCGCGATCGAGCCGAACCGTTGCAGGTCGAGCCCGTGATAGACGAGATGTACGCCCTTCCCGGCAGGGGCGAGTTCGTCGAGCCGCTCCTGCCCGGCGCGCGTGCAGGTCACCGTCCAGCCGCTGTCCCTGAGCTTGTCCGCAAGGTCCCAGTCCGGCGTCGTCCAGATATCTTTCGCGTGAGCCGAACAGGACCATGGGAGCCCGGTCATCATGCTTGCATAGCGCGCAACGCTCGCCGGCGTGTGGATGAAATGCGCATGGATGCGCGTGACGGCCGACGGCGACTCGGACGCCAGCACGGCCGCCTGCCCGAAACGCCGCGCGCGGTTGCGCGTCGGGTCGCGCGCGAAATCGCGAAGGAACGCCGCGGCGGCGCGCCAGAACCGGCGGCGTTTCGCCATCGCGGCCAACCCGCGCGCGACGCGCAACGGCTCGTCATGCAGATATTCCGGAAGATAGCTGACAGGCGCCTTGATCTCGCGATGGACCGGGTGCGCGCGCGCGTCCGTCGGCCGCCGCAGCGCGACGATGTCGATGGCGAGCCCTGCCCGCTCAAGCGACCTGATCTCCTGCGCGATGAAGGTTTCCGAAAGTCGCGGATAGCCTTTCAGAAGAAACAGAACTCTGCCGCTCATGCGGTCACTCGGCCGCGGGCGGCAGGAAAACCTCGCGGCGGTTGGCGCTGTCGAAATAGCTCTTCACCAGATCGCGAATACGCTCCAGGCCGCTTAGCATCGCATCGGCGCCGACGCTCATGGGCAGCGGCCGCTCGATGAGGCGCCGCAGTCTTTCGGCCATGAGGGCGGGCTGCGCCGCGTCTTCGGGCAGCAGCATGTCGATCAGCCCGAGCTCCGCCGCGCGGCTGGCCCGTATCAACTGCTCGCGCCGGGGAGCGACGCGCGGCACCAGAAGCGCGCGTTTGTTGAGAGACAATATTTCGCAGAACGTATTGTATCCTGCCATGCTCACCACGGCCGACGCGCCTTCGAGCAGCGCCTCGAGCCGGTTGTGAAAGTCGATCACATGCACTCCCGGCAGCTCCGCCGCCGCGCGGTGAAAGTGTTCCCGGTCCTCCGCTCCCATGAATGGGCCGAGGACGAAGACGAGCGGATTCGGGGGCTGCCCTCCCTCCATCTTGGCCGCCAGCACGGCGCGCATGAGGGGCGCGCCGTCGCCGCCGCCGCCCGCGGTCACCAGCACATAGTCGCTCGGCAGCTCCTCGATGCCCGACACTTTGCGCGGCGCGGCGTCCCGGCGCAGAAAGCCGGTATAGGCGAAGCGGCTCAGAAAGCCGGCCGGCAGGTCCATCCCTTCCAGGGGATTCCAGAACCCCTCCGGCCCATAAATCCACACATCGTCGTAAAGCGCGTCCATTTTCCGCAGCACGTCGCGGGACGCCCATTCCGCCGCGAGCGATTCCACATCGTCCATGACGTCGCGAAGGCCGACGACCAGCCGGCAGCCGCGCCGCTTGAGCATGTCGAGCGTGGGCAGAAGCTCGCCGCGCAGACCCAGCGGCTCCTTGTCGATGATGGCGATGTCAGGGTCGAAGGACGCCGCTGTGCTTTGAATGATCTGCTTGCGCCATTCGAGGGTCTCATGAATGTCGATATGCTGGCTGATCGACGTGTATTCGCCGTTGTAAAGCTTGATGACGCTGGGAACCTTGACGAAGTCCACGCGCGCCTTGAACTCGAAAGCGCCTGCGATCTGCGAGCCCGAGATGATCAGGACATGAACGCCCTTGAAATTATCGACGAGGGCGTGAGCGATCGTCCGGCAGCGGCGGAGATGGCCGAGTCCGAAGGTGTCGTGGCTGTACATCAGGATGCGGACCTGCGACAGGCGCTCCTGCTTGGCGCGTCCGCGCCCCCGTTGCGGAGCAGTGATCAGCGCCGCTGATGCTTCGACATCGCGATCCATGGCGGCCCCTTCTCCCTGGACCAATGCGGCGCCCGATGAAGCAAAAATAGCGCGCGAACGCTCGATTAGCCAGACGCCGCGGACCCCGCGACCGCCAGGACAGCCCCGGAGCGAAGGCCTAGCTTGCGAAACGAGTAAGTCAAGCCTCGCCTCATCGATGCTTTACCGGATCGGAAATCGGTCAGACGCTCTCGCCTCACGCAACGGCGCCGAACGGCTCGTCGACGGACGCCGAAGGCTTCGTGAACCAGGTCGGCCCCTCCGCGGTCATGCAGATATGGTCTTCCAGTCGAACCCCGAACTCTCCATAGACGCAGATCATCGGCTCATTGGAGAAGCACATGCCCGCCGCGAGCGGCGTTTTTCCTCCTTCGACGATATAGGGCTCCTCGTGAACATCGAGGCCGAGGCCGTGGCCGGTGCGATGCGGAAGCCCGGGCGTGGCGTAGCGGGGTCCCAATCCGGCGGATTCGATCACCCGACGCGCCGCTGCGTCAACCTCTTCACATGGGACGCCGATTTGCGCAGCGTCAAACGCGGCGTCCGCCGCGCGCCGCGCGAGCGACCAGATCTCCCGCTGCCGGACGGTCGCGTCGCCGTACACATAGCTGCGGGTTAGATCGGACAGATAGCCGTGCAGCCGCGCGCCGCAATCCATCAGGACCATGTCGCCCTTCTTCAGCGCCTGCGGATAGGGCACGCCATGGGGATAGGCGGTCGGTTCGCCGAACAGCACGATGTTGAACTCCGCCGGCCCGTCCGCGCCCAGCGCGACATGGGCCTTGTTGATGAATGACGCGACCTCGAGCGTGGAGATTCCCTCGCGCAGGATTCGCGCCGCGGCCTTCTGAACCTCCAGCGTGATCGCCATCGCACGCCGAATGAGCGCGACCTCTTGCTGCGACTTGATCATCCGGCACGGATTGATCGCGACCGAACCATTCACGAACTGGAAACGGTCGCCAGCGACGGCCCGCAGCGCGTCGAACGTGAAGAAGGGCGTCGCCGGATCGAGCGCGATCCTGCCGCTCTGCACGCCCCGGCCGCGGATGACGTCGATCGCCAGCGCGGCGGGACTCTCATACTCCTCCCAGCAGCGCGCTTCGGCCGGAAACGCCATCATCGTCTTGAGCTTCGCTTCCTCGAAGGCGGGGCTGATGAAAATGATCTCGCCCTCGGCCGGAATGACGACGCCATGCATGCGCTCGCTGGGGGAGAAGCGGACGCCGGTGAAATAAAAGGCGCTGGTCGAGGCGTCGAGATAAAGCGCGCCGATGTCGCGCGCCCGCAGGATCCCCTGAACCTTGGCGATGCGTCGCCCGAGTTCCTCCACGGCGATCGGAGCGACGCCGTCGCGCATGGCGGGGAGCGACGCCAGGCGCGCCAGTTCAGCCTCGGCGTCCGACCCGCCGACGCCGGTGGTCACGGCCGGCTCCGCACGAGCGCTGCGGCTCTCTCACGCATACTCGGTCCAGTGCTTGCCCGATTTCGCGGCGGCCGCCTTGATGTCGCTGGGGCTGAGCAGGACATAGTCGCGCGGAGCGCTGGCGTAATGCGCCTTGATCCAGGGAACCTTGCGATCGGGATGTTTGGCCCCCGCCGCATAGCGGATCGCATCGGTGGTTGTCGCCAGCGGCTCGCCCTCAAGCGTCGTCGAGCGACCAACGGCGTCCGCGAAATCATTGGCGTTCGGCCAGGAGCCCTCGACAAACCAGATCAGCCCGAATTTGGAGACAGGCCTTCCCTCTGCTGTCACGAACAGTCTCCTTTGATCTCTCCGTCCCGCATCCGGCCCGGCCGCAGGCGCCTCGGCCTCCCGGGCCCTCGTTCGACGAAGCTCGGCGACCACCCGCTCAGCCGTGTTTTTCGCCATCAGGGCGCCCGGCGCAAGGGGGGCGCGGTCACAAGGCTGCGCCGTCGGCTCGAACTCCCGCGGCGGCTTCAGGCGTTCGCTCGGATCGGGCCAGTTTCACCGCGCGCAACGCGCCGCGACCGTCGGCCCGACGTTCTGATCCCACAATCCATCCGCCGCAAAGCAAAGCGGCGGCCCATGGCCGCCGCTTTCCCGCACGCGCCGGCGGCTTATCTCGTGATGCGAAGGTCGCTCAGCTTGTTCGCGATATCCTTGAACACCTGCTGCACCTCGTTGGCGTTCGCCGCATAGTAATAGAGCGGCCCGCCGGTGGCCGGATTGGGAGAAGCGCAGGTCTTGAGCACGCCCGAGTTCACCTCGCTCTCCTTCTTCGCGAAGCCGATGGTGTAGACGACGATTCCCTGGGCCTTGGCGTTTGCGCACGCCGTCGTCAGCCGGTTGTCCATCGCCGCGATGCCTTGCGATTCCGTCGTCGTCGTCAGCGGCGTGAAGCGGCTCACCTTCGTGAAGGGCGTGACGCCCGCGACCGCCGCGCCGGAGCGGGTGTTCTGCAGAAAGCCGGCGGGCGAATAACGCGAACCGCTCGCATTGTTGAGGCCGTTCCAGGCGTTGACGCCGTCCGTCAGCACGATCATGACCTTGACGTTGAACGCCTGCCCTGCCGGCTGCTGACCATAGATTCGGCCATCCGCGAACGGACCGTTCGGAGACACGGTGCGCCAGCCCCACATGAAGCCTTCGAAGATGTTCGTGTTGCCGCTTGCGGACATCTGATCGATCCGGGTCTGCAACAGAGAGGAATCGTTGGTCATGCGCGTCAGCGGCTGGCCGTTGCACATGTAGTTGGGGCCGCGCTGGTTGGACACGGTTTTTGTCGGATTGCCCTTGTACTTGCACAGTTTCGTGAGCGCCTTGTCGACCTCCCACGTCTGGTGAGTCTGTTTGGTCGCGCCCACCTGGCACTGGCCGGTTCCCGCCGTATTGTCGTCGAGATAGCTGTTCTCGTATTTGTAAGTGACGGTCTTGCCGGTTCCATTCTGCTGGAACGAATAGCTGCTCGAACCCGAGGCGCGCGCGCCCGGATCATCGGGAGCGAACTGGGGCACGAAATAGCTGTCCGGCTGGCCAGGCGTGGCGCTGACATCCGTCACGGCGTAATTGCCCGGCCGCGTTTCAAAGCAACCGCCGAACGGGATATTCAGCTCGTCGAACAGGGCAAAACGGCTGGCGGGCTTCCACAGGCTGTTGGCGTAGTCGAAGTTATCCCAGTGCGCGGAGGAGATCGCGGTCGAATCCGCCCAGGGAGCCGTGCGATAGCTCGCGCCGACATTCACGGACAGCGTGAACGGCACAAGCGAGAACTTCACGCGCGAGCTCGAGGTGGGCCCGCTATACATCGTCTGAACCAGCGTCTTGGCCGCATCCTTCGCAGCCTGCATCTTGGACTGGGAGCCGGCCGATTCCGACATCGAGCCGGAGTTGTCCATCACCAGCGAGATTTCATAGGTGTTGTTGGCGTACTCGCATTCGGCGTAGGCCGACAACTCGATGTTGTTGAGGCCCACGAGCGCCCCGAGCTGGGCGCTGAACATGGAGGCCGCCGTGACCTTCACCGTTCCCTGCGCGATGGTCGTCGTGATGTCGAAATTATAGGTCGCGGGCTCCTTGAACATCGCCTGGAACGTGGCGGCCATGTTCTGCTTGGCCGTGGCCACGCTCTGGGTCTGGATGTCCTTGCAGCCGCGCACGGCGGTCGCGTCGGCCGCGGTCTGCAGCTCCACGCGGCGGTTGATGGCGCTCGAATAATCGATCGCCGCGCCGATGATGGTGAACAGCGGCACCGTCGCGACCGCGAAAAGCAGCGCGCTCGCGCCGCTCTGGTCGCGCCTGAAGCGCTCGACATAGCTGAAAGCAGATCTCGTCGGCATGACGGAGTCCCCGGTTATTCCGCTGGACCTTCATCACGCGAGCCTCAAACGAGACTTGCCGGATTGCGAACAATTTTAACGATCGGAACCGCCTGCGCGCAAAACGGGTTCAACTGGCAAACAATCGCTTACCCAATTCGCAGAGTCAGGCCGCCCCGGCGCGGGATCAGCGGCGATAGGCCTGGAGAATCGCCTCGCCGTCGGGGCCGGCCGCCTTGCTCCACTCCCCGGCGATCTGACGCCCGACCGGACCGAAGCTGTCGAGCAACGCCTGCGAGGCCACAACCTGGCCGCCGAGAGCGGGGATGCTGCGGACTCGCGCCGCATGTTCCTGCTCGGCGGCGGCCCATGCCCGCTTTTCCGCGAATTTCGCGGCGTCCAGCATCGCCTTCTGGACCTCCGGCGCCAGCGCATCGAACTGCGCCTTGTTCGCCACCACGGCGTTGCGCGGTATCCAGATCGAGAGATCATGGAATTGCGGCGCGAACGTCCACACGTTCCGGCTGACGAACTGCCCGGCCGAGGCGGTGAAGGCGTCGATGCGATGCAGCGTCATCGCCGAGGGAATGTCCGAGGTGTCGACCGAGACGGGAACGGCGCCCGACAGCACAGCCAGCTTCTTCGTGACATGGTTGTAGGAGCGAAGCCGAAGGCCGCGCATGTCAGCCGCCGATGCGAGAGGACGCTGGGTGCACAGCCCCTGCGGCAGGTACGGCGCCGAATAGAGAAGCTTCAGCCCCTCCTCCGCGAGCCGTTTCTCGAGGTATGGCTTCTGGATCTCGTAAAGGCGGCGCGCCGCCTCATAGCTCGTCGCCAGAAAGGGCACTGAATCGAGCCCGTAGATGGGCGCTTCCCCGCCATGCACGGACAGGGTGAATTCGCCGACCGGGACCACGCCTCGCCGGACGGCGTCCTTGATTTCCGGCGGCTTCATCAGCGTGTTCGGCGAGGACGCCACGATCCCCATCTGCCCCTCGACCCGCGCGGCGAAGTTGGCGACGAAAGCCTGGGTCGCCTGCCCGACCACCGAATCCTGGACGGCCGTGGTCGCCATATCCCAGTTGATCGTCTGCGCCGCGGCGCCGACCGACGGCGCGCAGGTCAGAAGCGCCATCGCCGCCAGACCCTGCCGCAGCCAGCGGCCAGGGGCGGAACGCGCGTCAAACGATCTCAAGCTCAGGATCATCGCCCAAGTTAAATCCTACCGGTCCATTAGAACAGTTTGAGCGTTCCCGTCATCCGCCGCCGGGCAGGAATGGCGAATTTTTCGCACCTTGCGGGCCGGACGGGCGGCTGGTAACCCGCCGGCTCCCATTCACCAGCGTCCATCCCGCGGCCGGCGCGACCGGACGCACAGACCTCGCCTGCAAGGCTGACCATGTCCCGCCAGTTCATCTACCATATGCGCGGCCTCTCGAAGACCTATCCGGGCGGCAAGAAAATCCTCGATAACGTCAACCTGTCCTTCTACCCGGATGCGAAAATCGGCGTGCTGGGCGTCAACGGCGCCGGCAAATCGACCCTGCTCAGGATCATGG
>MKVY01000038.1:263583-271311 GCA_001899525.1 Rhizobiales bacterium 65-9 | reverse complement strand
TGCGCGAGAACGTGATGCTGGGCGTCGCGCCGAAGAAGGCGATCCTCGACCGCTACAATGAGCTGATGGCGAACTATTCGGACGAGACGGCCGAGGAAGGCGCTCAGCTCCAGGACCAGATCGACGCGCAGAACCTCTGGGACCTCGACAGCCAGGTCGATCTGGCGATGGACGCGCTGCGCTGCCCGCCGGACGACGCCGACGTGGCGAAGCTGTCCGCCGGCGAGCGCCGCCGCGTCGCGCTCTGCCAGCTCCTCCTCTCCCGGCCGGACCTGCTGCTGCTGGACGAACCCACCAACCATCTCGACGCCGAGAGCGTGAACTGGCTCGAAGCCCATCTCAGGCAGTATCCGGGCGCCATCCTGATCGTCACCCACGACCGGTATTTCCTCGACAACGTCACCGGCTGGATTCTCGAGCTCGACCGCGGCCGCGGCATTCCATACGAGGGCAACTACTCCTCCTGGCTCGTGCAGAAGCAGAAGCGCCTGCAGCAGGAGGGCCGCGAGGAGGAGGCGCGCCAGCGCACCATCGCCCGCGAGCAGGAATGGGTCGCCTCATCGCCGAAGGCGCGGCAGGCCAAGAGCAAGGCGCGCATCCAGCGCTACGAGGACCTCGTCGCCAAGGCGAACGACAAGGCGCCGCAAAACGCCCAGATCATCATCCCGATCGCGGAGCGCCTCGGCGCCAACGTCATCGATTTCGAGAATCTCTCGAAGGCGTTCGGCGACCGGCTGCTGATCGACGACCTGACCTTCAGGCTGCCGCCGGGCGGCATCGTCGGCGTGATCGGCCCGAACGGCGCCGGCAAGACCACGCTCTTCCGCATGATCACCGAGCAGGAGACGCCCGACGCCGGAACCATCACCGTCGGAGAGACGGTGAAGCTCGGCTATGTCGACCAGTCGCGCGACGCGCTCAACGACAAGAACACGGTGTTCGAGGAATTGTCGGAAGGCAACGACGTCATCCATCTCGGCAAGCGCGAGATCAAGGCGCGCGCCTATGTCTCCGCCTTCAACTTCAAGGGCGGCGACCAGGAGAAGAAGGTCGGCATGCTCTCCGGCGGCGAGCGCAACCGCGTCCATCTCGCCAAAATGCTCAAGAGCGGCGCCAACGTGCTGCTGCTCGACGAGCCGACCAACGATCTCGACGTCGATACGCTGCGCGCGCTCGAAGAGGCGCTCGAGGATTACGCCGGTTGCGCGGTGATCATCAGCCACGATCGCTGGTTCCTCGATCGGATCGCCACGCACATCCTCGCCTTCGAGGGCGACAGCCATGTCGAATGGTTCGAGGGCAATTTCCAGGACTACGAGGAAGACAAGAAGCGGCGCCTCGGGCTGGAATCGACGATGCCGAAGCGCATCCAGTACAAGAAGTTCGCGCGATAAGTCGCGCGTCCGCGCGGCCATCGGCAGGCGGACGGCCGCCAAGGCGTCGCGGCGCGCGACCTGGCAAGCGATCACGGTCCTGTCACATGCGCCGCGCATAACCGCGGCGTGAGCGTTTCCATCTCCCTGCCGGGACTTCTTCTTGCGATCCTCGTCAGCCTTCACATGGTGACGGTCGCGATCGCCGCCCTGTCCTGCCGCACGGCCGCCCGTCGCCGCGTGACGTCCGTGACGCGGCTTCCGCCCGTCACGATCGTCAGACCGGTGTCAGGCGCGGACTTCATGCTCGCGGAAACGCTCGCCTCGGGGTTCGCTCTCGATCACCCGAACTACGAGACGATCTTCTGCGCGGCGTCGGAGACGGACGCGGCCGTTCCCACCGTCCGCGCCCTGCTCGACCGCCATGCCGGCGCCAACGCGCGGCTGCTGATCGGCAATGAGGCGATCAGCGAAAACCCGAAGCTGAACAACATCGCCAAGGGCTGGCGCGCCGCCGCCCATGACTGGATCGTCATGACGGACAGCAATGTCCTGATGCCGCCCGACTATCTCCAGCGCTGCTTCGCCGCCTGGGACAAAAGCGCCGGTCTGGTCGCCGCGCCTCCGGCCGGGACTCACACGCTGAATTTCGGGGCGGATGTCGAGGCCGCCTTCCTCAACACGCATCAGGCGCGCTGGCAGTACGCCGCCAACGCGATCGGGTTCGGCTTCGCCCAAGGCAAGAACCTCATGTTCCGCCGCGATATCCTGCGGGCCGCCGGCGGCGTCCGCAGCCTTGCCTCCGATCTGGCGGAGGACGCCGCCGCGACCAAGGTCGTGCGCGCTCAAGGGTATGACGTGCGCCTCGCCAGCGGGCCGTTTGCGCAGCCGCTCGGCGAGCGCGACTGGGGCAGCGTCTGGAGCCGGCAGGCGCGCTGGGCGCGGCTGCGGCGGCTCAGCTTTCCTTTCTGGTATGCGCTCGAAATCTTCTCCGGCGCGCTGCCGCCGACCCTCATCGCGCTCTGGTGGGCGCTTGCGACCGGGCGCGGCGTCGCCGGCGTTCTCGCCGGTCTCTGGGTTGTCTGGTTCGGCCTCGAATGGGCGCTGGCGCGCATCGCCGGCTGGCCGGATTCCCCCCGCGCGCTCGGCGCAATGATGCTGCGCGACCTGCTGCTGCCGCTGCTGTGGATACAGGGCTGGCGCAATCGCGGGTTCTCCTGGCAGGGCCATGCGATGGCCCAGTCGCAGCGCTCCTGACCGATCCGTCAGCGCGCCTTCAGTTGCTCGGCGCCAAGCCAGAACACCTCGCCCTCGCTGTCCTCGCTGTCGAGCCACAGGAACGCTGTATCGGGATAACCCGCCTCGAGCGTCGCGCGATCCGTCCCGATCTCGCAGACGAGGCCGCCGCCCTCGTTGAGATGGGCCGGGGCGTCCGCGAGAATCCGCCGCACGACGTCGAACCCGTCATCGCCGCCGGCGAGCGCCATCGCGGGCTCGGCCTGGAACTCGGGCGGCAGCATCGCCATCGTTTCCGCATCCACATAGGGCGGATTGGTGATGATGAGATCGTATCGACGGCCCTTGAGCGGCGCGAACAGGTCGCCCTGATGGAGAGAGATGCGGTCCGAGAGGCCGTAATCCTCGATATTGCGCCGCGCGACAGCGAGAGCGTCGGCGGACAGATCGACCGCGTCGACGCGCGCGTTCGGAAAGGCGCGCGTGGCCAGCACGGCGAGGCAGCCCGATCCGGTGCAAAGATCGAGAACAGATCCGATCTCTTCCGGCTGCGGGATCAGCGCGCCCGCGCCGCCGACAACATCGTTCCTGAACAGCAGTTCCGCGATATAGCTGCGCGGAACGATCACGCGCTCGTCGACGTAAAACGGCGCGCTCTGCAGATAGGTCTTGTTGAGCAGATAGGCGGCGGGCTTGCGCGTCGCGACGCGGGCTTCGATCAGCGACAGGAGCCGCGCGCGCTCGTCCGCCATCAATCGCGCGTCGAGCCACGGATTGATGTCCTCGACCGGCAGGTGAAGAGCCTCCAGCACGAGAAACGCCGCTTCGTCGATCGCGCTCGTCGCTCCATGGCCATGGAACAGGTCCGCCGCGCGGAAACGGCTGACGGCGAAGCGGAGATGATCCCGCACGGTGAGCAGGGTTGCGTTCTCCATCGCTTCAGCTCTTGAAAACCTGGTCGGCCGCGCTCTTGACCTTTTCCTTGGCCGCGCGCGCCGCCTTGAGGCGCTCGATCTCCGCTTCGAGCTGAGCGATGCGTTCGGTCAGCTCGAACACCGAAAGGCTGGACAAATCCTGCCCGATTTCATGGGTTTTCGGCCTGGGGCGCGGCAGGTCCTCGGCGAACGGGTTTGACATGGCGATCCTGTGGCGCTGTGAACGGCGCTCTTCTATCGCGGCGGGCGGCGCATCGCCACCATCCGCCGGCTGCCGGATTCCGCAGGAGGTCCCATGACAGCGCTTCCCCCGACCATGACGGCGATGACTGTCCGCCAGCCCGGCCCGCCGGACGCGCTTCAGCCGGAAGTCCGCCCTATGCCCCAGCCGGGCGCCGGCGAAATCCTGGTGCGGATCGCGGCCGCGGGCGTCAACCGGCCGGATGTGCTCCAGCGCAAGGGCGGCTATCCGCCGCCGCCCGGCGCCTCCGACATCCCGGGACTCGAATTCTCCGGCGAGGTCGCTGCGCTCGGACCTGACGCCTCCCGCTACAGGATCGGCGACAAGGTCTGCGCGCTGGTCGCCGGCGGCGGTTATGCGGAATATGCGGTCGTCCATCAGGACAACGCGCTTCCGATCCCCGCGGGCCTGTCCATGACCGAAGCCGGCGCGCTGCCCGAGACTTATTTCACCGTCTGGACGAACCTGTTCGAGCGCGGAGCGCTCAAGCCGGGCGAGTCCTTCATGGTTCATGGCGGAACGTCCGGCATCGGCGTCACGGCGATCGCGCTCGCCAAGGCGTTCGGCGCGACGGTCGTCGCGACGGCCGGTTCAGACGAAAAGGCTGCGGCATGCCACAGCCTCGGCGCCGACCTCGCGATCAACTATCGCACGCAGGATTTCGCCGCCGAGGTGAAAAGCTTCACCAAGGGGCGCGGCGTCGACGTCATTCTCGACATGGTCGGCGGCGACTATATCCAGCGCAACATCGACTCGGCCGCCGTGGAAGGACGCATCGTGCAGATCGCGTTTCAGCAGGGATCGAAGGCGACCGTCGATTTCATCAAGATCATGCTCAAGCGGATCACGCTCACCGGCTCGACGCTGCGCATCCGCACGGTCGAGCAGAAAGCCGCGATCGCGGGCGCGCTCCATGAAAAGGTGTGGCCGCTCATCGCGGAGGGGCGCTGCAAGCCGCCGGTCTTCGCGACCTTTCCGCTGCGGGAGGCCGCCAAGGCCCACGCCCTGATGGAGACGAGCAACCACATCGGCAAGATCGTCCTGACGGTCTGACGCAACCCATTCCGGCCGCATTTCCCGGCCTCAATCACTTTCGGAGACTTGCGATGCGCGACACCACAAACCGCATACTGGACGATCTGGCGAAGCTGGCGACGGAAGCGGCTGGAGCGGCGCAGGGGTTGCGCCGCGACGCCGAAACGGCGCTGCGCTCGGGCCTGGAGCGCATCGTCCGCGACATGGATCTCGTCACGCGCGAGGAGTTCGAGGCCGCGCGCGACATGGCCGCTCTCGCCCGCGAGCAGAACGAGAAGCTCGAGGCGCGCATCGCCGCGCTCGAAGCGCGCCTCGCGACGCCGCAGGGGCAATCGGGCGACGCGCAATAACGCGCGCCACTGTCTCATCGAAATGGCGGCAAGCTCTCAGTCACGCTCGCCGCCTTTCAATCATGCTCGCCGCGTGATTGTCCCCGGACAATCGGACTCACTCCCCTCGCGCGACGGGTTTTCAGAACTCCGACCAGTCCTCGTCCGCATCGAACGCGGTCGCGACCGCCGCCTGCATGCGGCCGACGGCGCCGCGGCCGGCTGACATGCGCGGTTTCGGCTGCGGCTTCGCCGGCCGCGACGGCGGCCTCGCGGGAGACGCCGGGCGCGCAGGCGCGCTTCTCGCCGGCGCCGGCGCCGCATCGGACGCGCTGATCCTGAATCCATCGACGCGCTCGCTCATGGCGCTCGCCTGCTGCTCCAGCGTCTTCGCCGTCGCGGCGTTCTCCTCGACGAGCGCCGAGTTCTGCTGCGTCGCCTCGTCCATCTGCGACAGCGCCTTGTTCACCTCCGCGATGCCGGCCGCCTGCTCCGCGCTCGCGGTCGCGATGTCGGACACCACCGCCGCGACGCTCTTGATCGATTCCAGGATCTCGGACAGCGCTGATCCGGCGCGATTGACCAGATCGACGCCCTCCTTCACCTGACCGTTGCTCGAGGTGATCAGCTCCTTGATGTCCTTCGCCGCCTGCGACGAGCGCTGCGCGAGGCTCCTCACCTCCGACGCCACCACAGCGAAGCCGCGGCCCGCCTCGCCGGCGCGCGCCGCCTCGACCGCCGCGTTGAGCGCGAGAAGGTTGGTCTGCCGCGCGATCTCGTCGATGACGCCGATGATGTCGGATATCTTGCGCGACGATTCCTCGATCCGCGCCATCGCCGTGACGGCGCTCGCCACCACCCCGCCGCCGCGATCGGCCGTGTCGCGCGCGCCGACGGCGAGCTGATTGGCGGCCTGGGCGCTCTCCGCGTTCTTCTTCACGGTCGCAGCCATCTCCTCCATCGAGGCGGAGGTTTCCTCAAGGCTCGCCGCCTGCTCCTCGGTGCGCTGCGACAGATCGGTGGTGCTGGCGGCGATTTCGCTCGCCGCGTTCGAAACCTCGCGCACGGTCTCTTGGGTCTGACCGACGAAGGATGCGAAATTCTCGGAAAGATTGTTGATGCTCGTCGCGAGAGTCAGCATGAATCCTTCCTTGCCCTCGACGCCGACGCGGCGCGTCAGGTCGCCGCCGAGCGTCGCATCGATCACGCTCCTGAGCTCATCCTCGATATTCTTTTCCGCGGTCAGATTCTTCCATTCCACGACCGTTCCGGTGCGACGTCCCGCCTCGTCCCTGACAGGGGTCGCGATGAGCTGGAATTTCAGGCCGCCGACGGCGATCTCGGCGCGGTAAGGCGCGTTGAGACGATCGAGCAGTTGCCGCTGGTGGGCGGGATTGCGGTGAAACACGTCGATGGAGCGGCCGAGCAGAGAGGCGCTGTCGAAGTGCGGCAGCGTCTTCCGCAGCTCCGGCTCCGCATCGCGCAGCATGGTCTCGATCGACTGGTTCATATAGATGATCTGATAATCGGCGTCCGCCACCATGACGTTTGTCGTGCAGGCTTCGAGCGCGGCCCGCAGGCGCGTCGCCGACTCCGCCTTGCCGTGCTGATCGGTGACGTCGTTTGCGAATTTGATGACTTTCGCCGGCGCGCCGCGCTCGTCGAGCAGCGGATAGTAGGTCGCCTGCAGCCAGATCTCCCGGCCGTCCTTGGCGCGGCGCATATAGGTCGCCGACTCCGATTCCCCGCGCCGCAGCTTGTCCCAGAACAGCCCGTATTCGCGCGACTGCCTGTAAGCGGGATCGACGAACATGGCGTGATGCTGACCGACGATCTCGCGCAGCTCATATCCCATCACTGACAGGAAGTTGTCGTTGGCGCGCAGGATTTTCCCGTCGGGCGTAAACTCGATGACGGCTTGCGCCCGGTCGATGGCGGCGACGATGCCGCTCAACTCGAAGGCGCTGCGCGCTCCTTCCCCCTCTTCGCGCGTTCGCCTGCGCGACAGCGCTGAACCGATCCCCAGCATGATCCCTCCGACAGCAAAGATGATGAACGCACACGACCTAGTTTCGCGCCGCCCTGCGTCCCGGCTCCCCGAGGCCGATGGCGTGAAGACTCGCAAGATCGATCAGGGCGATCATCTCGTCGCCGATCGTGACAAGCCCGGACAGCACCTCGCCGCGCACGGACTCGCCCATGCGAGGGACCGGCTGGATCTGCAGGCCGTCGAGCGGCACGATGTCGATGACGCGATCTGCGAGAAGCCCGATCTGGCGGCCGTCGATCTGGACGATGATGGCGATGTGGAGCGGGGTCGCCTCTGTCAGCCCCTGCCCGAAGCGTCGGCGCAGATCGATGACCGGCACGATCAGGCCGCGCAGATTCATCACGCCGCGCACATGGTCCGGCTGGTTCGGCAGATGCGTCACCCCGGACCACCCCTTGATCTCGCGCACCGCCATGATGTCGACGCCGTAAAGATCGTCGCCGATCGCGAAACTGACGAGTTCGGTCATCCCGCCCGCGAGCGCTGCGGCCGACGCGGCGGGCGCCTGCTCCGCCATCCGGGTCTCGAC
>MKVY01000038.1:247243-263566 GCA_001899525.1 Rhizobiales bacterium 65-9 | reverse complement strand
TCGCGGCCTTTCCCGAGTCACATGGTCGCAGCGCGGCGCCCGCCTGTGGAGGACCGGCGACGGCGCATTGCGCGCGAGTCGCGAATCCATAAGCGTCCGCGCGCCACTCGGGCTGCTGCGCGCTCTCGGAAATATGCCGCGGGAGAAGCGGTCGGCGGTTGGGTTTGCGACGCCGTTGTCTATGATCGGCGCAGACATTTGATTCGAGCGACGCGGCGCCGACCGTGTCGGGAGAGCGTGGCGTGTGTTGGCGTTGAGCGTGCGGCGTCGATGCGGGCGGATTGAGGGCCACTGAATGTCGAATCTCGAAGCGGTCACGGAACGGGCGGAACATCCGCTCGACGTCATCGAGCGAATCGCGGCCACGCAGGAATGGGCGTTCGACCGGGAGCAGGACGACGAGATTTCGCTGTCGGTGAAAGGCGCGTGGGCCGACTATCATGTCGCCTTCACCTGGCTCGACGAGATGGAGGCGCTTCACATCGCCTGCGCCTTCGATCTCAAGGCGACCGGCGCGCGCCGCTCCGAGACGCTTGCGCTGATCGCGCGCATCAACGAGCAGATGTGGGTCGGCCATTTCGACCTGTGGACAAAGGAAAACGTGGTGATGTTCCGCCACTCGCTGCTGCTCACCGGCGGCGCCGAGCCGCAGGGCGCGCAGTGCGAGGCGCTGCTGAAACTCGCGCTGGAGGCGTGCGACCGCCATTTCCAGGCGTTCCAGTTCGTGGTCTGGGCCGGCAAGTCGGCGGAGGACGCGCTCGAAGCGAGCATGTTCGAAACCGTCGGAGAGGCGTAGTCCGCCTTACCGATGGAATACCATAGCAGGCGTATCATGAGCGCGCTTCCTTCCTCTCTCCTTCTTGTCGGCGCCGGCAAGATGGGCACGGCCATGCTGGACGGCTGGCTGGCGCTCGGCCTCGATCCGAAGCACATCACCTGCATCGATCCGGGACTGACGGACGAGCCGCGGGAGGCGCTCGCGGCCAAGGGCGTCAATCTGGTCGCCTCGCCCGCCGATCTGACGCCGCCGCCCGTGCTTGTTCTCGCCATCAAGCCCCAGATGCTGGACTCGGCCGCCCAATCGCTCGCTTCGGTCGCAGGTCCGGCGACGCTTCTGATCTCCATTCTCGCCGGCAAGACGATCGCCGATCTGCGCGCCCGCTTCCCGTCAGCCGGCGCCGTGGTGCGGGCGATGCCGAACACGCCGGCGGCGGTGGGCCGCGGCGTCACGGCGGCCGTGTGCGGTCCGAAAGTGAGCGAAAGGCAGCGCGCGACGGCCGACGCTCTGCTGGGCGCCGTCGGTCGGCTGGAATGGCTGGACGATGAAAGCCTGATTGACGCCGTCACGGCGGTGTCAGGAAGCGGCCCCGCTTACGTGTTCCATCTAGTGGAGGCGCTGGCGGCGGCCGGCGCCGCGGCCGGCCTGCCGTCCCCTCTCGCCATGCGGCTCGCGCGCGCCACGGTCGAGGGCGCCGGCGAACTGCTCTATCGCTCGCCTCAGGATGCGGCGACGCTGCGTCAGAACGTGACCTCGCCCGCCGGCACGACGGCCGCGGCGCTCGACGTGCTGATGGACGAGACGCGCGGCCTGCCGCCGCTGATGCGCGAAGCGGTCGCCGCGGCCAAGCGACGCGCCGTCGAACTGTCCGGCTGAGCCGGGCTGGCGAAGCGACCGAAGCCGGCCTACCTTGGTCCTCAGCGCCGCATGATGCTTTTCCGCGTCACGCTCTCAAGGAACAGGAGGCTCAGATGCCCGAAGCCCCGAAATCCGACGCCCGGACCCGCATCGTCGAGGCGACCATGGCTCTCGCTGCGGAGCGCGACTGGCCGACGATCGAACTCGCCGACATCGCCGCCCGCGCCGATGTGAGTCTCGCCGATCTGCGCGACGCCTTTCCGTCAAAGGGCGCGATCCTGGGCGGCTTCATGAAGATGATCGACCGCAAGGTTCTCGACGGCGTGAATGACGATCTGGCGGGCGAGCCGGCCAAGGACCGGCTGTTCGACGTGCTGATGCGCCGGATCGACGCGCTGGCGCCGTATCGCGAGGCGCTTCGGCGCCTGCGAACCTCGCTGCCTCGCGATCCGCTGACGCTGCTCGCGATGAACAGCGCCTCCGTGAACTCGCACCGCTATATGCTCGCGGCGGCCAACATTCCGACATCCGACCCGGTGGGAGGATTGAAGGCGCAGGGGCTCGCGATCGCGTTCAGCCGCGTGGTCGACGGATGGCTCAAAACCGATGACGATCCCGAACTGTCGAAGACGATGGCGGCGCTCGACCGCGCCCTGACGCGCGGCGGCGCCATGCTCGACCGCGCGGAGGATGCGATGCGGCTTACCGCGCCGTTTCGCGCCTTCTGCCATTCCTTCAGCGAGGCCGGCGAAAAATTCCGCGAGCGCATGCGCGCGCAGCGGTCGCGCCGGAATCCTGATCGCGACGCGGCGCGCCCGGACGACGAGATCGTCGCGATCTGATGTTTTTCGCCGGGCTATGGCGCGGCGAATTTTTCAGGCCGCCGCTTTCGCCCCGGCGATGCTGGAGAACAGCGCCAGGCCGTCAGTCCCGCCGACGAGCGGGTCGATGAGATTCTCCGGATGCGGCATCATGCCGAGCACGCGCAGATTCTCCGAATAGATCCCGGCGATGTCGTCCATCGATCCGTTGATGTTCGCCGCGCCGCCGACCGCGCCGGTCTCGTCGCAATAGCGGAACGCCACGCGCCCCTCGCCTTCCAGCGCCGCGAGCGTGTCGCTGTCGGCGATGTAGTTCCCCTCGCCATGAGCGCTGCACACCTTGATCGCCTGATGGCGCTGATATTCGCTGGTGAAGGCGGTGCCGGCGCGCTCGACGCGCAGATGATGGAACCTGCAGATGAACTTCAGGCCGGCGTTGCGCGCGAGCACGCCAGGCAGAAGCCCCGCCTCGCAGGCGATCTGGAACCCGTTGCAGACGCCGAGCGCGTAGCCGCCGCGCGCGGCGTGGGCGCGCACCGCATCCATCACGGGCGAGCGCGCGGCGATGGCGCCGGTGCGCAGATAGTCCCCATAGGAAAAGCCGCCCGGCAGCACGACCAGATCGGTTCCGCGCGGCAGTTCTGTCTCGGTGTGCCAGACATAGGCCGGCTCGACGCCGGAGGCCGTCTTCAGCGCGCGCCCGATGTCGCGCTCGCGGTTCGAGCCGGGGAAGACGATGACGGCGGCGCGCATCAGGCGATCTCCACCCGGTAATTCTCGATCACCGTGTTGGCGAGCAGCTTCTCGCAGGCCGCGTTGAGCGCCGTCTCGGCGGCGGCCCGATCCCCGCCCGCGAGTTCGATGTCGAACACCTTGCCCTGCCTGACGCTGGCGACGCCCTCGATTCCGAGGGATTTCAGCGCGCCCTCGATCGCCTTGCCCTGCGGATCGAGCACGCCGTTCTTCAGGGTGACGGTGACGCGGGCTTTCATGGGGCGCTCCAACGGGGTTCGGCTGGTCGATAGGGCGGAATCGTCAGCCGGGCAATGCAGGATCGCGGCGGCCAAAGGCGGACGGCCCCAGCGCCTCACGCTGCTCGCCCAGAAATCCGCTTCTCCACGATGCCCGCCACATCGGCGAGGATGTCGTTCACCTGAAAATCCTTCGGCGTATAGACCGCTGCGACGCCGATGTTCTTCAGCACGTTCTCGTCGTCCGGCGGAATGATGCCGCCGACGACGACCGGGATTTCGAGTCCCTCGCGGCGCAGGCGGTTCATCACCGCGCGCACCAGCGGCACATGCCCGCCGGAGAGAATGGAGAGGCCGATCACATGCGGCTTTTCCGCCTTCGCCTTCGCGACGATCTCGTCCGGCGTCTGGCGGATGCCGTCATAGATGACGCTCATGCCGGCATCGAGCGCCCGCACCGCGATCTGTTCGGCCCCGTTGGAATGGCCGTCGAGGCCCGGCTTGCCGACAAGGAACGTCACCGGCGCGCCGAGCTTCGCCTCAAGCGCCGCGACGAGGGCGCGCAGCCGCTCCATTTCCTCGCCGGACGCGCGCGCCTCGATCGTCACGCCGGTCGGCGCGCGATACTGGCCGAAGACGCCGCGCAGCGCTTCGCCCCATTCGCCTGTTGTGACGCCCGCCTTCGCGCAGGCGATCGAGGGCTCCATGATGTTGGCGCCGGACCGCGCCGCCGCGTCAAGCGAGGCCAGCGCCCGCGCGGCCGCATTACCGTCGCGCGCCGCGCGCCATTGGCGCAGGCTGGCCTTCGCCTCGGTTTCGACATTGTCCGAAACGGTGAGGATCGCGCCGTCGCCGGCGGTCAGAGGCGAGTCCTCGGTCTCCGTCCAGCGGTTGACGCCGACCACCACCTGCTCGCCGCGCTCGATGCGAACCAGTCTTTCCGCGTTCGAGCCGACGAGCGCTTTTTTCATCACGCCGGTTTCGACGGCGGCGACGACGCCGCCCATGGCCTCGATGCGCGACAGCTCCTCGCGCGCCGTGTTTTTCAGCTCCTCGACCTTCGCCGCCATCTCGCGCGACCCGTCGAACAGGTCGCCGAACTCGAGCAGGTCGGTTTCGTAGGCGAGAATCTGCTGCATGCGCAGCGACCATTGCTGGTCGAAGGCGCGCGGCAGGCCGAGCGCCTCGTTCCAGGCAGGAAGCTGCACGGCGCGCGCCCTCGCCTTCTTTGAGAGGGTCACCGCCAGCATCTCGATCAGAATGCGATAGACATTGTTCTCGGGCTGCTGCTCGGTGAGGCCCAGCGAATTGACCTGGACGCCATAGCGGAAGAGCCGCTTCTTCGGATCCTTCACGCCGTAACGGTCAAGCGTGATCTCCTCCCACAGATCGACGAAGGCGCGCAGCTTCGCGATCTCGGTGACGAAGCGCATGCCGGCGTTGACGAAGAACGAGATGCGGCCGACGACATCCTCGAAAGCCGCGTCATCGACGGCCCCGGACGCCTTCACCTCGTCCAACACGCAGATCGCATTGGCCAGCGCGTAGGACAGCTCCTGCACCGGCGTCGCGCCCGCCTCCTGCAGATGGTAGGAGCAGACATTCATCGGATTCCATTTCGGCATCTCGCGCGTCGTGAACAGGATCGTGTCGCGCGTGAGCCGCATCGACGGCGCCGGCGGAAACACATAGGCGCCGCGCGAGAGATATTCCTTGATGATGTCGTTCTGCGTCGTGCCCTGAAGCGCCGCGCGCGGGACGCCGCGCTCGTCGGCGACGGCGATATAAAGCGCCAGCAGCCACGCCGCCGTCGCATTGATCGTCATCGAGGTGTTCATGGTCTCGAGCGGTATGCCCTCGAGCAGCGCCCGCATGTCGCCGAGATGGGCGATCGACACGCCGACCTTGCCGACCTCGCCGCTGGCGAGTTCGTCGTCGGCGTCGTAGCCGGTCTGGGTCGGCAGGTCGAAGGCGACGGACAGGCCGGTCTGGCCCTTGGCCAGGTTCTTTCGATAGAGGGCGTTCGATTCAGCCGCCGTCGAATGCCCGGCATAGGTCCGGAACATCCAGGGCTTGTCGCGCTTGGTGGGTTCGCCGGGCATTGTTCCTCCAAGGCTCATGGTGCATCGCAGCATGGACCTTGGCAAGCCGCCGGACTGAAGCTCCTAACCGTAGAGTCGCTTGAGAAACGCCGCCCCGAGGAGGGTGATCAGGGCGCAAACGCACATCAGCGAGATGAACAGGGCGATGGGCGATATTCCAAGCGCCGCAAAGCCTGCCTGCTGCACGATCGCGCGGAAAAAGACATAGGCCAGGAGCCCGCCCCCGGCGATAAGGACCGCGTTCATCGCGATTCCGAAGCCTCTGGACCCCAGAATCGCGTTTGCGAGAAGCCCGAGAAGGCTCAGCGTCGTGATCACGAGGGCGCACAGGATGACGAGTTCGCCATCGGTGTATAAGCGGGTGAAAGACAGAGCCGCCATCAGGGCCTCCTCGCGGCGTGGCGTGCTCTTTTAGCCTGCGCCAGCCGGACCGAGGCGAAAATGAAGTAAAATTCTCAACGAAGCGTTGCGGAATTTCTCCACGCACGGGCGGGTGGCGGGCTGGCCATCGCCGCCGGCCGGCGCTACCATGTTGCAGTGCAGCACGGGGAGGAACGGCAATGAGCGTTGCGCGACGGAAAGCGACAAGCGCCAAAAGCCTCTATGAGGTTGGGGAAATTCCACCGCTCGGCCATGTTCCCGAGACGATGTATGCGTGGGCGATCCGCAGGGACCGCCACGGCCCTCCCGATCAGGCGATGCAGCGCGAGGTCGTTCCGACATGGACGATCGGCGACGACGAGGCGCTCGTCCTCGTGATGGCGGCTGGCGTGAACTATAACGGCGTCTGGGCCGCGCTCGGGCAGCCGATCTCGCCCTTCGACGGGCACAAGGCGCCGTTCCACGTCGCCGGCTCGGACGCCTCGGGCATCGTGTGGGCGGTCGGCTCCAAGGTGAAGCGCTGGAAGGTCGGCGACGAGGTGATCGTCCACTGCAACCAGGATGACGGCGACGACGAGGAGTGCAATGGCGGCGACCCGATGTTCTCGCCCTCGCAGCGCATCTGGGGTTACGAGACGCCGGACGGCTCCTTCGCCCAGTTCTGCCGGGTGCAGTCGCGCCAGCTTCTGCCGCGTCCCCAGCATCTCACCTGGGAGGAGAGCGCCTGCTACACCCTGACGCTCGCCACCGCCTACCGGATGCTGTTCGGCCACGCGCCGCACATCCTCCGCCCGAGCCAGAACGTGCTGGTGTGGGGCGCCTCGGGCGGCCTCGGCGTGTTCGGCGTGCAGCTTGTGTCCGCATCCGGCGCCAACGCGATCGGCGTCATCTCGGACGAGTCCAAGCGCGACTATGTGATCGGCCTCGGGGCCAAGGGGGACATCAACCGCAAGGACTTCAACTGCTGGGGTCAGATGCCGACGGTCAACACGCCAGCTTATAATGAATGGGCGAAGGAGGCCCGCCGCTTCGGGAAAGCGATCTGGGACATCACCGGCAGGCAGGATGTCGACATCGTGTTCGAGCATCCGGGAGAAGCGACCTTCCCCGTGTCAACGCTGGTGGCGAAGCGCGGCGGCATGGTGGTGTTCTGCGCCGGGACCTCCGGCTTCAACATCACCTTCGACGCGCGTTATGTGTGGATGCGGCAGAAACGCATCCAGGGCTCTCATTTCGCGCATCTGAAACAGGCGTCGTCGGCGAACAAGTTCGTGCTCGACCGCAGAATCGATCCCTGCATGAGCGAGGTGTTCGACTGGGACAACATCCCGATGGCGCACATGAAGATGTGGCGGAACGAGCATGCGCCCGGCAACATGGCGGTTCTCGTCAACGCCCCGCGCGCCGGACTCCGCAGCTTCGACGACGTCATCGAAGCAGGCGCCCACATAGCGCGCTGAGACGAATGCGCAGGCGCAGGTTCATGCCTCGGAGGCGCGACGCCGTTGTCGCCCTCCATCGCGTTTAACTTGATGACGCTTCGCTCGGCGAAATGATCCAGCGTCGAGAGGCGCCGGCCTTGACGGCTTGAACACTCCTGCCGGCGCACGTTCTGTTCCGTTCGCTCTTCTCCGATGAGCGGGTAACATCCGCTCGGGTTGAAGATCGCAGCCGGGCGGATCGAGATGCGGCGCCCATGCCCGAGAATGCGGCGTCAAGCTTCGGAAAGCGGCTTTTCGTCCGGCGTCGGCTTGTCGAGCGCCTCAGCCATCTTGAGCTCGTGCATGACGGTGGCGTTCAGTTCGGCGCCGAGAAGGAAAATGGTGGCCGACAGATAAAGGAACACGAGCGCGATCATGCCGGTCGCCAGGCCGGCATAGGTGGTGACGTAGGTCTGCGAGAAATCGTCGAGATAGCGGCCGAACGCGATGCCGCCCGCAAGCCAGAGCGCGAGCGTGAACAGAACGCCCGGAAACACGTTGACCAGACGCCGCCGTCCGGCGGGCAGCCACAGATGCGCGAACAGCAGCGCGACGCTGATGAGCGTGGTCGCGATGATGAGCCGCCACCAGTTGAGCGCGCGCCACAGGATCGCGAGGTCCGGCTGCAGCGTCACAAGAAAGCGGATGGCCGTCGGGCCCAGCACGACGAACAGCGCGAGCGCGAGGATCGCTCCGGCGCCCAGAATGACGAACAGAATGGATTCGAGTCGCAGCACGAGAGCGCCGCGCGCCTCGGGCTCGCCATAGGCGCGATTGAGGCCGATGCGCAGGGATTCCACGCCGCTCGACGCGAAATAAATCGCCAGCACGGCGCCGATCGTGAGCGCGTCGCTGCGCACGCTGGTGAGCACGGTGGCCACCTCCCGCGCGATGGGAGCCGCCACCTCGCGCGGCCAGGCTTCCAGCAGGAGCTTCGCCGCTTCATCGGCCAGTTCGCGCGTGCCGAACATGCCGGCGAGCGCTGTCACCACGATGAGAAATGGAAAGAGCGACATGAGTCCCGAGAGCGCGATATGACTCGCGATCGCCCAGCCGTCATGCGCGAGAAAGGCGTAAACGGCCGATTTGACAATGCGCGCGGGATGAATCGGTCGAGCCATGCCTTAGGAAATCAGCCCTGAATCAGCGCCGCGACCATGACGGCGACGCGCTTTGCGCGCAAGCCAACCGGCGTTGGCCGGGCATGCGCATGTCCGCAGCGCATGGACGGCCGCGAGAGAGGCGGCTAGGCCCATGCGCGAGGAGGCCGCCGCATGCGCGACGCCCGCGATCAGTTCATTCGCGCGACTCCCGGCATATTCGTGCTCATCTGGTCGACCGGCTGGATCGCTGCGGGCTATGCGGCGCTCTACGCCGATCCCCTCGCCTTCCTCGTCGTGCGGCATGGGTTGGCCGCCGCGGCTCTTGCCGCGATCGCGATCGTCTTTCGCATCCCCTGGCCGCGCGATCCGCGCGCGATTGGGCACGCCATCGTCGCGGGTACGCTGCTCAACGGCTTTTATCTCGCGGGAGTCTGGTGGGCGGTTCGGCATGGCGTGCCCGCGGGGCTTTCCGGCGTCATCGCCGCGCTCCAGCCGATCATGACGGCGGCGCTCGCGCCGGCGCTGCTGGGCGAACGCATCGGCGCGCGTCAATGGCTTGGCATCGCGCTCGGCTTCATCGGACTCTGCATCGCCTCGGCGCCGAAGCTCGCGGGCCTCGACGGCGCGGCGTTTATGGCGGCGCTCGTTCCGTTCATCGTCAATGTGCTGGCGATGCTCTCCGTGACCCTCGGCTCCTTCTACCAGAAAAAATTCGCATCGAAGGGCGAACTCATTCCGGTCACGGCGCTCCAATTCGCCGGCGCGCTTGTCGTCACGCTGCCGCTCGCGATGGCTCTGGAGCCGATGACGATCATCTGGAACCGGACGACCATCCTGACCATGCTGTGGTCCGTGGCGGTGCTGTCGATCGGCGGCGTCGGCCTGCTGGTCTTCCTTATCCGCAGAGGCGCGGTGTCGCGCGTCGCCGTGCTGATCTATCTCGTGCCGCCGGTCGCGGCCCTCATGGCTTTCCTGGCGTTCGGCGAGACCTTGTCGCCGCTTCAGATCGGCGGCCTTGTGCTGACCGTCGCCGGGGTGCGCCTCGCCGCTGCGCGATAGGGCTCTCTTCACGGCGCCGCGCGGACAGGATTGCGCGACGCCGCCGCTCCCGCATATTGTGCATTGCACAATACGAGGAGGAAGCCATGAGCAGCCTGGAAGTCGCCGCTTCACCGGAGGAGATCACGGCGCTGGCGGGGCGGGTCGCCGGAGCGGCCAACATGCTTCTGGCCGACGTTCTCGCCACGGTTCGCGACCTGGTCACGATCGACGGCGCGCTGTCCCCACAGAGGCTTGAACGCGAGCAGGCGGCCTCGCATGGCCTCGCATGGCTCGCAACCTATGTTGAAGCGGTCCGGCAACTCGCCTCCTACGCCGACAGGATGAGCGCCGAGGATCGCCTTGGCGACACGGAAAAGCTGCTGCTGCGCATCGGGCTCGGCGAATATTGCGCGCAGATTCTCGGCGGGATTCCGATGAGCCAGGGCGAGATCGTGCGGCTCGACGCGCTCGGCGCGAGCGACGACGCCGTTCACGCGTTCGCAGCCGCCGCGCGCCCGGCGATCGCGCATGGCAACACCGCGGCGCATCGCGCGGCGCTCGTCGCCTCCTTCCCCGACGCGCACAGCGGCGTCATCGGCGATCCCGGCCTTGATGAAACGCTCGATGCGATCCGCAGCGAGATGCGGAAATTCTGCGAGGCCGAAGTCGCTCCGCACGCCCACGCATGGCATCTCGCGAACGCCTATATTCCGATCGAGGTGATCGAGAAATTGTCCGCGCTCGGCGTGTTCGGCCTGACGCTTCCTGAAAATTACGGCGGGCTCGGCCTGGGCAAGGAATCGATGTGCGTCGTCTCAGAGGAGCTGTCGCGCGGCTATATCGGCGTCGGCTCGTTGGGCACGCGCTCCGAGATTGCGAGCGAGCTCATTCTTGCAGGCGGCGCGCAGACCCAGAAGGATTACTGGCTGCCGAAGATCGCGTCAGGCGAAATCCTGCCGACCGCCGTCTTCACTGAGCCCAACACCGGCTCCGACCTCGCCTCGCTGAAAACCCGCGCAACTCGCGATGGCGACGTCTACAGGGTCACGGGCGCCAAGACCTGGATCACGCATCCCGTGCGCGCCGACCTGATGACCATGCTGGTGCGGACCAATCCCGATCAGCCCGGCTATCGCGGCCTCTCGATCCTGCTGGCGGAAAAGCCGCGCGGGACGGACGATAATCCTTTCCCCGCTGAAGGCATGAGCGGCAGCGAGATCGAAGTGCTCGGCTATCGCGGCATGAAGGAGTTCGAGCTGTCGTTCGACGGCTTCGAGGTGAAAGCCGAGAATCTGCTCGGCGGCTCCGAGGGTCAGGGATTTAAGCAGCTGATGCAGACATTCGAATCCGCGCGCATCCAGACGGCCGCGCGCGCGATCGGGGTGGCGCAGGCGGCGCTCGATCTCGGCCTGCGCTATGCGAACGAGCGCATCCAGTTCGGCAAGCCGCTGATCGCCTTCCCGCGCGTCGCCGACAAGCTGGCGATGATGGCGGCGGAGCTGGTGATCGTGCGGCAGCTCACCTATCACGCCGCGCGCCAAAAGGACCAGAACAAGCGCTGCGACCTGGAAGCGGGAATGGCCAAGCTGCTCGGCGCGCGCGTCGCGTGGGCGGCCGCCGACAACGCGCTACAGATTCACGGCGGCAATGGATTCGCGCTTGAATACCCTGTCAGCCGCCTACTGTGCGACGCGCGCATTCTCAACATTTTCGAGGGCGCGGCGGAAATTCAGGCGCAAGTCATCGCCAGACGCCTGCTTGAAGGCGGAAACTGAATGTAGCGCTCGCCTCGCAAGGCGCCGGACTACGCCGCCGCTTCCGTCAGCTGGCGGCGACAGGTCCCGCCCCTCCAAAGAAGAAAAGATAGGCGAGAAAAAACACGATGATGACGCCAATGGTTCCCGCCGCGAGGACGAGCCTCACATTATGTCCCGTCACTCCCTGACGAACGCGGTTGGTCTCTTCCCTGGCTTCCTTCTGCAGCATCCGCATTCACTCCCAGCCGCGCCGCCACAGCGCTTCTGAAAGGTCAAGGACTGACGCGCCGGATTGTTCCCTATCCGTCCCCGGGAGCCGCTCTGTCTTCGGCGCCCGCTCCGCCTGGGTCTTCGCTGTTCTGAACGGTCGCCTGATTTGCTTCCCAGACCGAGAGCATGAGGTTTTCGGAAAACCGGATCCCAGCTTCCCGCATCATGCTCCAGCGGCCTGTGAAGCGCGGCGTCAGAACACCAGCTTGTACTTGATGAATCCATCCTGCGCGTCGCCGACGAGCGAGGCTTTCAGGCTCTTCGGCAGGAAATCTTTGGCCTTCGGCCCTGTGAGGAACGTCACATCGGTCGTGGCCGGAAGCGGCGCGAACGTCCAGTTTCCGTCCGCCGTCGGATTCACACTCTTCTCCTCGATGAGATAGCGCATGATCACATCGCGGTTCATGTCGGGCGCCTCGAAGATCACCGTCGTCTTGGTGCCGGGGAAATTGCCGCCGCCTGACGCGCGGTAATTGTTGGTGACGACGACAAACTCCTGGTCATCCGCAACCGGCTTGCCGTCATGTTTCAGATCGACGATGCGCTTCGCGTCAGCGGCGACGACCTTTCCCTCGACATCGAACATCGACGGCTGCGACAGATCGATCGCATAGGAGACGCCGTCGATCACGTCGAAATTAAACGCCGGAAAAGCGTCGTTCAGCAGGGGCTGTTCGCTCGTCTTCGCAGGATCGATGCGGTTGAACATTCCGGCCGACCGTTCCAGCCAGCCGCGCAGCTGCGCGCCGGTGACCTTCACGATCTGCAGGGTATTCGGATAGATATAGATGTCCGCGAGATCCTTGATCGCGATCGGGCCCGGCTTGATGTCGGTGAAATAGCTCGGGCCGCCGCGTCCGCCAGCCTTGAAGGGGGCGGCCGCCGAGAGGATCGGCAGCTTCGCGTAAGGCGTATTGACGATCCACTGCTTCGCGTACCAGAGCTGCGCGTTGGACACGATCTGCACCGACGGGTCATCGGCGACGAGCGCGAAATAGCTGGTGATCGGCGCGGTCGTCGCGCTGACGGGCGTGCGCACATATGCGAGCGTCGCCTCGTGATCGGTCTTCACGGCCGCCAGCACGCCGGAATCGGCGTCCGCCTTGGAGACGATCTTGCGATCCGGCGTGCGGTCATAGATCGGGCGCGGATCGACTGCGAAATCGGCGATGGCCCAGCCGTTTCCGCGCTTCTCCAGCTCAAGATCGATGACGCCGAGATGGGAGCCCCAGAAGCCCGGCTGCACCGCAGGCTTGCCGTTGAGGGTCCCCTTCTTGTTATCCACGCCCGCGATGTTGTCGAACGCGCGGCCTCCCGGAAAAAGAAGATGCTGATGGCCGGTGAGGATCACATCGACGCCGTCGACCATCGAGAGATAAAGCGCCGCATTTTCCTCGCCGCCCCTGCGCTCGCCGCCGGCGATGCCGGAATGGCAGAGCGCGACGACGAGATCGGCGCCCGCCGCTTTCACCTCCGGAATATATTTCTTCGCCGCGTCGACGATATCCGTCGTCGTGGCCTTGCCGTCGAGATTGGCCTTGTCCCATTGCACGATCTGCGGCGGGACGAATCCGATCACGCCGAGCTTCAGCTTCTGCTTGGCGCCGGCTTCATCCTCGAATTCCTTCTCCAGAATGAGCCAGGGCTTGAGCAGGGTCGTTCCGTCGGCCTTGACCACATTGGCGCAGACCATCGGAAAATTCGCGGCCGCGACGCCGGCGGCGAGATAGTCGAGGCCGTAGTTGAATTCATGATTGCCGAGCGTGCCGCACGCATAGCCCAGCGTGTTCATGGCCGCGATCATCGGATGGGTGTCGCCCGGCTTCAGCCCTTTCTTGTAAGCCATGTAGTCGCCGAGCGGCGATCCCTGGATGAAGTCGCCATTGTCGAACAGGATGCTGTTCTTCACCTGCGCCCGCGCCGCCTTGACCAGGGTCGCGGTCTTGGCGAGGCCGACCGTGTCGTCGGCGGCGTCGCGATAATAGTCATAGGGCACGACATTCACATGGATGTCGGTCGTTTCAAGGATTCGCAATTTGAGGCGCGGCGTCTGCGCGAAGGCGCCGGAGGGCAGCATCGCGGCCAGGCCGGCGGCCGCACCCGTTGCGACGGCCTTGCGGCGACTGGGGTTTTGCGGAGCGGATTCGGGATGCGCGGGTCGATCGGTCATGGGAGCGTCCGACATTCAGGGAGTCGCAGCCTATCAGAGGCGCGTGACGGAATCATAGCCGCCGCGAGGGCCATCGGGCCGGGCCGTCGCGCAACCGGGACCAACTCGGATTCGGCGACAAACGGCCGCTGCGCCGGGCCAGGCGAACCACAGCGCTACCGCCGCCGCAAAGACTCCGGGGAAAGCCGCGCGCCGCCGTTGACGGGCGCCGCAGGGCCGCCTACAAGCCGCCCCGCACCGGATCGGGGCTGTAGCTCAGTTGGGAGAGCGCCGCAATCGCACTGCGGAGGTCAGGGGTTCGAATCCCCTCAGCTCCACCATCCAGTCCGCCCGAGCGGCGGTGGTTTCCGGGTGTCCGCCCAAAGGGCTCATCCATCATGCGGACCGCGGCAGCCAATATCGCTCCGTGGACGACCAGGCCGAACTGCGCCGCCCCAGCATCAATATCTCTATGTCAGGCAAGGGAGATCGCTACGAACGCCATGGTCGAGACATTCTTCAAGACCATCAAATCCGAGCTCGCCTGGCGCATCGCCTTCTCCACCCGCGCCCAGGCCGGGCAAGCCGTTGCCACGATAGCGACGGCCTCTGCAATCCCGTCCGGCCATTCCGCGCTCGACTACACCAGCCCGGCGCAGCTCGAACGAACCGCGTCACGCTGAACGCTTGCCTCTCCATTCAACCGGGGCAAGTCCAGGTCCGGCGGGAGGCGCGATGGGACTGTTGCTCGACTCGTCGGCGGCCGAGCCTTGTCGTCAGGGGCTGACGCCCGGGGGCAGCGGCGGCTCCGCGCCGAGCAGCGTGATCGTCACCCGCCGGTTCGCCGGCAGGTAGGGATTGTCGGGGAAGCGCGGCTCGGTGTCGGCGCGTCCTAACACCGACGCGAAACGGTTGTTGGGAAGCCCCGCGCCCGACAGGATCTCGCGCACGGCAAGCGCGCGCCCGGCGGTGATGCGCCAGGAATCGAAGGACTGCCCCTGGCCCGGGCGCGCTGCGGCCGTGTGGCCGGCGATCGTCAGTTGGTTGGGCAAGCGGCGCAAGGTGGGCGCGAGCGCCTCCAGCAGGCGCCGAGTGCGCTCGTAGGGCTCCACCGATCCTTCGGGGAACATGGAGCGCCCGTTCTCGTCGACGAGGGAGAGGTTCACCCCCTCCTTGGTCGGCTCGATCACGATGTTGCGCGACAGCTCCGCGATTTCGGGCATGTTCTGGAGCGCCTGCCGGAGGCTGGCTATGGCGCTATAGTTGGCCTGCGCGCCGTCGGTCCGTCGGCTGACCTCGCGGTCGCTGGCGCCTCCCGAACTGGCCGGGAGCGCTTTGTCATCTTGCCCGGTCGTGCCCCTCGCCGCGTCGGGAGGCGTCGACGACCTGTTGCCCGCCTTGTCCAGGGCGGTGCCCATCAGGATGCCGCCGGCGCCGCTGTTGGTCGGACTCAGGGCCGCCGGGGCGAAGTAGTTCGCCAGGCCGATCTTCTGCTCCTGCGTCGTCATGCTGATCAGCCACATCAGCAGGAAGAACGCCATCATGGCGGTCACGAAGTCCGCGTAGGCGATCTTCCAGGCCCCGCCATGGTGCGCATGAGCGGCCTTCTTGATCCTCTTGATGATAATTGGCTGGTCAGGCTTGGCCATCGGATCCCTGATGGAGATTGGGCGATGTCTAGGCGGGCAGACTGGCGGTCGCGGCTTCCACTTCGCTGTAGGTCGGACGGACGTCGCTCATCAGAGCCTTGCGAGCGAATTCGATGGCCACCACCGGCGGCTGGCCGCTGATGTGGGCGAGCAGGCCGGCCTTCAGAGAAAGATAATATTTGGATTCCGCCTCGAAGGTGCTCTTGAGCGACTGCGCCATCGGCCCGAAGAAGCCATAGGCGACGAAGACGCCGAAAAAGGTGCCGACGAGCGCGCCGCCGATCAGGTGGCCCAGCACCTCCGGCGGCTCGGTGATCGCTCCCATCGTCTTGATCACGCCGAGCACGGCCGCGACGATGCCGAGCGCCGGCGTTCCATCGGCGATCGACTGCATGGCCGAAACGATGCGCTCCTGCTCCTGGTGGTGCGTCTCCAGTTCCTCATTCATGAGAGCGTCGATCTCGTGAACGTTTTCGGCGCCCATCGAAACCATGCGCATGTAGTCGCAGACGAACTCGACCGCGTGATGGTTCGCCGCAAAAGTCGGGAAGGCGTTGAACAGCGTCGAGTTGCTCGGATTTTCGATATGCTCCTCGACGGCGAGCATGCCCTTCTGCTTCACGAACTTGTACAGGGAATATTGCATCCCCAGCAGTTCCACATAGCATTCTTGCGTGTACTTGGGCCCCTTGATGAGCGTGCCGAACATCGCGGGCACGGCCTTGAGCACCGCTCCCGGGTTGCCGATGACGAAGGCGCCGATCGCGGCGCCGAGGATGATGACAAACTCGAACGGCTGCCAGAGAACCTCGAGATGGCCCCCCATCGCCGCATAGCTGCCGAAGACGCAGACAAAGACGATGATCGCGCCGACGATCAGCCGCATGGATTGCCACCTCGCACCGCAGCAGGAAAAGCCTACGCGAAACCGCCGCTGGCCAGACGACATGAACGATCGAGAT
>MKVY01000038.1:244374-247220 GCA_001899525.1 Rhizobiales bacterium 65-9 | reverse complement strand
ACCGTAGGTTTGTAAGTCGTTCCCCGGCCATGGTTTTGAGGCTTGTGGCTGAAGGTCAAGGCCCAGGGAGGAAAAGCAACGATGCCTCCGCCTTTCCGTTCATTCTTCGTTGCGAACCCCGCGAGGGCGCCGTTGATGAAAGGCTAGCGTGTCATCGGCGCGCCGCAGGTCATGGAGGCGCACAACGCCTGGATCCAACGGGGCTTCGATGATGGCGTCCTTCTGCTGGTCGGCAGCGTTCGTCCGAAGGCGGGCGGCGCGATCTTCGCGCGTCGCCGGGGGCGTGGCGAGCGCCGCGAGTCTTGCCGTCGCGCCGGGCTGCGTCGATGGGCGGCTCACTTTCCTGGAAGGCTGAGACGCGAGCGCGGCGTCGAGGCCCGCCTTGGCGGAGGCGCCGGCCGGCGCTCCAGCGATCCGGCAAGGATGCTGCAATGGCGCAAGCGGGGCCCCGGCTCATTGAACCAAGACAGCGTGACGGGCGGCGCGCGACGTGCGACAAGGCTCCGGCTGTCGCTCCGCCCGCAGAAGCTTATGTCGGACAATCCCTTCAATCGCGCGCTGCTTTGGACCTTCGCCGGATCGGCCGCTCTCTGCGCGCTCTTCGCGGCGGCATGGCTCGCCTGGCTCTACTGAAGTCCCGCGCCCGCCCGAAGAAGCTGGCGGGCGGCTTCGCGACGCGACAGCCCTATTCGCAGCTCGCCTCCATCCAGAGTCTCAAGCGGCTTGCTTTTGCGTCGGAGCGGGACGGAGGCGCCGTTTCTTTGCTGTGAGAGCGGTCTTCCTCACCGCAACGCCGCTGCAGCCCGCCCCAGAAGTCCGTCTCGTCATCGCCGGGATCGGAACAGTTTCGGCCGTCCGCGCGTCTTTGCGCGTAGGAGATCGACGATGCCCCGCTTCTACTTCCACATCCGCGGCGGCGAAGATCCGGTCGACGACGACATCGGCGTCGAATTCAAGGATCGGATTGCAGCCCTGAAGCACGCCGAGCAGGCCGCGCGCGACATGCTGTCCGACCTCGCGCAGGAAGGCGAGCCAGTGCGGGACGACGCTATCGAGATCGTGGACGAAGCTGGAGGGGTCGTCGGCCGGCTGCGCTTGAGGGATACGTTGCGCCTGACCTGAGGCGACGCCCTTCCCTCGCGCGCTCGCCGGTCGCTGCGAAAATGTCGCGCGACCGAAGCCTGCGTCAAATGACATCGGGAACCAAAGAGCGCCGCGCCGGTTGTCTCCCCGCAATCGCAACTGGCATTGTGCAGGATCTTCTCATGCTTCGTCTCGTCCTTCCGCTTGTGGCCGCTGCCGCGATCTCCACTGCGTCTTTCGCGCAAGCGCCGATGCCGCCCACCTTCTCGACGATGACGCCCGACACGGCGTACGCATCGACTGTGAAAGGCGTGAACATCTACAATCAGGAGAACAAGTCGATCGGCGAAATCGAGGACATCGCCTTTTCGTCAAAAGGCGTGGACGCCTATATCGTCTCTGTCGGCGGCTTTCTCGGCATCGGCGAGAAATATGTCGCGATCCAGCCGTCCTCGGTGATGCTGACCTGGGACCCCGCCAACAAGAAGTGGATGGCGAAGATGAACGCTACGGCTGAGCAGCTGAAATCCGCGCCGGAGTTCAAGTATCCGAAGTAGTCGATTTAACGTCGGGGAACAGACGCGGACCGACGCGCGGCGCGCGACGGACCGCGTCTTGCCCTCGCGTCTTGCAAAAGGCGCAATTTGGGTGCATAGAGGACAAATCGAATTCTGGTCGACCGATTGGCCGACGCGCCGCAGGCGCCTAGCTCTCTCTTCTTCAGAACATCGATCGGCGACGCCAAGCTCAATCGTGAGCGTGGCCGCTGTACTATGCGAAAGACTACCTATGACGACCGGAACCGTGAAATGGTTCAATGCCAACAAGGGCTTTGGCTTCATTCAGCCTGACGACGGCCAGAAGGATGTGTTCGTGCACATCAGCGCCGTCGAGCGTTCTGGCCTTGGCGACCTCCGCGAGGGGGACAAGATCAGCTACGACATCGTGCGCGACAAGCGCTCGGGCAAAGAATCCGCCGACAACCTGAAAATGGCTGCGTGACATTGGGCAGGCGCGCGATCAGCAGTTTCGACCACGGATGTACTGGCGAAGCAGCGGCGCAGACGCTTGCAACGAAAGGCGGGGAGCGATCCTCGCCTTTTCCTTTTGGGCCGGCGCTGCGCCAGCCGCGCGGCGGAAGGCTTTCAGGCGTGGGGCTCAATCAATGAAGCCGCGATGCCAAGAGCCATCGTCTCCTTTTGCGTCCGTTGAAGACGCCGTCGAGCTGACCCTCGACGTTGACGCCGGCACGCTGAAAAAAATCGATCGATTCATTGCGCTGCAGGCGGACCCCAAACCGGATCGCTTCGAGGCGGTCCGTCAGCTTGTGGCGCTGGGCCTGGACGCGGATCGCGACGCCCGGCGGGCGAAAAAAGAAGCCGCCGCGCATCTCAAGCAGGCCGAGGCTGACATCGCGCGATCCGACTACGCCCTGTCGCAAACTCTTCAGGACGAAAACACGGCGCGATTGCGAGCGCTGCGTCTGGCGAAAGAGGCGCGGGACAGCGCCGCCGCCGGCGTGATCTCACCCTTGCGGCCAAGCCCGCGCCGATCGGAACGGGCCAGATGATGGACATCGGGGACTTCGCTCCCGATCTGCTGACCGATGTCTTCGAGCGCTCTGACATCGTCATCATGCAATCGGCGTTTCGCGAGGCGTGCGAACAACGCGGTTTCAGCCGCGCGACGCAGAAACGCGCCCTGGCCGCGGTGATCGTGCTGGCCCGTCAACGCGGCGCGCGCAACCATCAGCATTTGCTCGC
>MKVY01000038.1:242291-244349 GCA_001899525.1 Rhizobiales bacterium 65-9 | reverse complement strand
GCCGCGCCGCCGCATGCGGCGAGACGACAGGAACATGCGCGACAGCCGTCATGCCCGCCATTCTTTCCGCAGGATGGCGTACTGCATCGTGTTCTCGAAGACGGGCGCGCCAGCGTCGTCTGTCCTGAATGAGACGAACTCTTTGAACAGACCTTCCCGTCGCATGCCCAGCCGCTCGCACAAACGCTGCGAGGCGATGTTATGGTCTTCGACATAGGCATAGAGGCGCCGCGCCTGCTTGATCGCAAACAGATGCTCGAACAGGGCGCGCGCGGCCTCTGAAGCAAATCCAGCGCCGCCAAAGTCGGCGTTGAAATTCCATCCGACCGAGTAAGTGTCCTCCTCGGGCATGGCGAACAGGTCGCCGATGAGTTTGTCCGCGCCTTTCAGGCATACGGCGATGTATTCATCGCTGTTGCTCCTCCTTTCGGCTTCCGCTTCCGCCGCGCGCATATCGTCGAGCTTGAGAGACAGGAAGCAGCTCGCTCCCGGCTCACGCAGATAGGCGAAAAGATCAGCGGCGTCCGCTTTCCTGAAGTTTCTCAGGAAAAGCCGGTCGGTTTCTGTCTCGATCATCAAGAACTCTCGGTGGCGTAGCGCGCCCGCTGCGAGGCGTCGAAGCGGGTTGCGACGCCGATCGCCTCTCCGCGCGTTTCACAGGCTATCGACGGCGGGACCGTTGCTGCATCGATCGTCGCGCTTACGGCGGAGGCGCGAAGGACGTTGCGGCGATCGGCTGCGGCGGAGGCCGGTCCATCACCATCGCCACCATGGCCGCGGTCAGAATCAGGCCGAGAAAGAACGCCACGCCGAACACGCTCGTCGCCCGGCCCACCCTGTGCTCACGCATCCGCCCGCCCCCGACCATGACGCTACTTCGCGGACGCATCCGGCCCGGCCATGATCGGCGCCGGGTGAATGACGGAGACCCAGGACCAGCCGATCAGGCCGATCAGCCCCGCGAAGATCGCGAGGCCAGCCAGCAGGGGTGTCCAGCTCGAGCGCATGCGCCCTTCATCACGGACGGTCATGGCGGTTCCAAGGCAGACGGATCGTCGCGTCCGGACCGCTTGAGCAGGATCACGGCGCCCGCCGCCCGCGCTCGCGAATCGCCGTCGAGGAGCGCAACGTGCACACGCGGTCACTTATCGGCCGCGACAGCCGGCCGCGATGCTGCCAGAAACGCCGGAAAGTCTGATGCGCAGGCGGCGGGCGTTTTCCGGCGGTGGATGGATGCGGATTTCAGGACTTCTTCGCGCGGCCCTCACGGGCGCCTGGCTGGCCGGCGCGGCCGCCGGCGCGCATGCCCAGACCCCTGCCCCGCGCTGGCCGAACGGCCCGCCGGCTTCGCCTGACTATTTTCCCATCGGGGTCTGGCTGCAGAACACCGCCTATGCGGCGCGCTACAAGGCGCTGGGAATCAATCTCTATGTCGGGCTGTGGGCCGGACCCACCAAAGCGCAACTCGCCGCGTTGAAGGCCGCCGGGCTCCAGGCGATCGCGCCGCAAAACGCGGTCGGGCTCGCCGACACAAGCGGGACGATCGTCGCCTGGATGCAGGACGACGAGCCGGACAATGCCCAGCCTGATGGAAAAGGCGGCTTCAGCGACCCTACTCCGCCTGCCGCCATCGTCGAAAAATATCATCGTATGAAAGCGGTCGACCCGACGCGGCCGGTCTGGATCAATTTCGGACGCGGGGTCGCGTGGGACGGCTGGTATGGACGCAAGTCGCGAACCAATCGTCCCGAAGATTATGCCGATTATCTAAAAGGCGCGGACATCGCCTCGTTCGACATCTATCCCGGCGCCAGCAGCCAGGCGGCGATCCGCGACCAGTTCTGGCGCGTGCCTTACGGCGTCGCGCGTCTCAAGGAATGGGCGAAGCCCGGAACGCCCGTCTGGGCGTTCATCGAGACGGGCGGCATCAGCGGACCGGCGGCGACTCCAGAACAGGTGCGCGCGCAGACCTGGGCGGCGATCGTCGCCGGCGCGACGGGCGTCACCTATTTCGTGCATCAGTTCAAGCCGTCCTTCAGCGACCGCAGGCTGCTGAGC
>MKVY01000038.1:240051-242233 GCA_001899525.1 Rhizobiales bacterium 65-9 | reverse complement strand
TCGCGACGATGCGCAAAGAAAAGGACGGCGCCATTTACCTGTTTGCGGTGAATATCCGGGAGTTCGCGACCGAGGCGACATTCGATGTCGAGGGCGCGCCGGCAAGAGCGTCGATCGAGAGCATGGACGGCGATCGCGCGCTGTCCCTGACCGGCGGGCGATTCTCTGACAGCTTTCCCCCATTCGGCGTGCGCATCTACAAGATTGCGGCGCACGTCGCACGGCCATAAGACTTGCCCCGCGCGTATCGCAGCCACGCGCATAGGTTGGTTTATTTGGCGCGTCTTTACTTTTAGCGTTCAGGCTTGGGACGGGCGTGCTGATATCGTGACAGTGCTGGAGGACGCTATGAGACACACATTCTGGGCCGCGCTGGCGCTCATCGGCTCATCCGCTGCGCCGGCGATGGCGGCGACGCATGTGATGACGTTCGACGCCCTGCCCGCGCTTTCTCTCGCGCCCGACTGGGTTGAAGGCCCGATCATCGCGACCGGCGATGTCGGCATCGGTTATTTCAGCATTCCCGGGTCAGCGCATCTCGATGATTATCCAATCCCCTATCCGAGCGCGATCACCTTCACGATGAGCAGCGGACGCTTCGACGCCGTGTCGGTCGATATCATTGGGCTCGGCTCCTATTATTGCCCCGGCGACATGTGTCTTGCGCCGCTCCCCTATGACGATCTCGTCATCACCGGCATGCGCGATTCAGCCGTCGTGGCCACGACCTCGTTCTTCGCTGACGGGGTGTCGACGTTCACATTCGGCGCCGCGTTCGCCAACCTCGATTCGCTCCGCATCGCGGCGGTCTCGCCGTCCGATCCCTCCGCCTGCCTGACCTTTCCCTGCGGCCAGTTCAGCATCGACAATGTGCGGCTCGCATCGGCCGTGCCGGAGCCCCAGACCTGGGCCATGATGCTGATCGGCTTCGGCGGGCTGGCGCTCGCCTCACGGCGGCGGGCGCGGCTGACTTGGAACGGCTAAAGACTGACGACGGAAGCGCTTTTTTACTTGGCAATCGTTAACGGCCGCGCTTTTATAGCGGCATGAGAGCCAAACCCCGCCCCGTCAAAGCGCCCGCCCGCGTGAAGAAAGTGCGCGTCGCCGAACGATTGAAGGAGCCGCCGGTGCGGATCAGCGCATCGGAGTATCTCGCGGCTACGGAGACGCCCGAAGAGCGCACCGCTCGGTTGCGCGCCCTGCGCCTCGCGCGGGAAGCAGCGGAGCGCGTAAACCCGCCGGAGCATGAAGGCGCGCTCGACTGAGCGCCTCTCGCAGCCAGAAGAGGATCGCATGACGCGGCGCCCCGTCGACAAACGCGACGCCGCAGAGGCGGCGTTCAGGGCCGCGACCCGAAAGTCGCCGACCGCTCCGCTCGCCACGGCAAGGCCGGCCATTCCCAACGCGCGCGAGCAGGTGACGCTGCGCATCGACAGCGTCGTGCTCGAACATTTCCAGTCCGGCGGACCGGGCTGGCAGGATCGGATCAATGACGCCCTGCGCGCCGCTGCGGGACTCGCTTTCGACGCCGACAACGAAGGCCTGCCAGTCGAGAAGCTCAACGCGCAGAATGACGGCTGACGACGCGCGCCTGTCATTTTGCTGCTGCGCGACGCCAACTTTCACGCCCGCGCGGCCGCTTTGCGCCCGCATCGCCCGGCGACTCTTCCGGCCCCCGAAACCGCGCTTTTCGATCGTTGTGGATAAGGGCCCCAAACCGCTGGCGGGCCGCGTCCAGTTGGCGAAGGTGCCCATGGTTAATGCGCGGACAGAATCATGGCCCAGCCCGGAAGCATCGCGACTTCGTCTGGCGACGAGGATACGGGGCAGTCGCTGATGGCGAGAATCCAGCGGCTCGAGGATGAGATCAAGGCGCTGCTCGCGGAAGCGGATCTGGCGCTGGCGCGCCATGCCGCCTTCCTGAAAGCCATTCGCCGCAATGCGCGCCGCCGCTGGAGCGCGCGCGGAACGGAGCCGGCGCGGTTCGTGTCTCCGACGCTCCATTGAGCTCAGGTCGCGCCGACAGCGCGACGACAAACGGCCGGTTGACGCCGTCCTGGCTCCGCGCAACCCTCTGAAACGGGTTGGGAGGGGTCTTTCATGCTTTGGCGGGTTGCTTCGGCGGCGGCGTTGGCGCTGCTTCTTTCCGCGTGCGATCAGAAACCCGGACCGCAAGGTCCGG
>MKVY01000038.1:237282-240043 GCA_001899525.1 Rhizobiales bacterium 65-9 | reverse complement strand
CCGCAAGGCCCTGCCGGAGCCCAGGGCCCCGCAGGCCCACAAGGCGTTCAGGGCGCGCAAGGCCCGCAAGGGGAGCGCGGTCCGGCCGGCCCGCAGGGCGTGCAAGGGCCGCAGGGTTCGCAAGGCGAGCGCGGCGTCGCCGGGCCTCCGGGACCAGCGGGCGCGACAGGCCAGGCTGGCGAAGCGGGCAAGCCGGCGTCTGCCGCCGTCAGCTATCGCGAAATCACGGCGGGAGCGTCCGAAGGACGATGCGCCGACGACGAGGCCGTGATCAACGCGCTTCTCGTCTGCGCGCAGCCGGGCGTGACGCTGGTCGACGATCCGGCGCGGCCGGGCCGGAAAATCGCCCAGTGCGTCGGCGGCGCGCCGATCACGCAGGGCGCCATGGTCTGCCTCAAATAGCGTGGCGGCGGCGAGCCTTCAGGGTTTCGCGCCGCCGACATTCACGGTGACGCGGTTCGCGACCAGCGAGCCGTCCGGCTGCTTGCGCGCGGCGAGGATCACCATGGCGGCCGGCTTCACGTCGCTCTTCTGAGCGCTCGCGCTCGTCGTGATCGACGCGTCATCCGGGACGAAGATGGTCTTGTCGCCGCCGGGATAGGTCAGCTTGATCGTCTGTCCGCTGACGCCCTTGACCGCCTCGGCGATGGTGGCGTTGGTCATCGTGCCCTGCGGCAACAGATCCCAGGCCCTATGCCCCTCGCCTGCCTTCACGCCGGCGGGAAAGATGAAGACCTCGACCGCGCGGAGCGCCCCGCCGGCGCCGGGCACGGCGGCGACGCCGACGAAATCGCCCGTTCTGATGTCGCTGATCTTGGCGGGAGCGCGGCCGCCGACGCTCCAGTCGTCCGCGAGCCTGACCGTGACGTCGCCCTCTCGATCCTTCACCACGATGGTCGAGCCGTTCACGGCTTCGATCGGCCCGCGCACCCGCACCATCTCTGCGGTCTGCGCCCAGACGCCCGACGACAGAACTGCGGCGAAAGCGTTGGCGATCAAGAGCGCGCGCCTGGACATCGGTCATTTCCTGCGAAAGAGCGCAAGGATGTGACCACACTCCCGCCAGCGCGGCCAATCAAGCCGGCGTGAGGCTGAACTCCGATTGGCGAGGCCCGCCGGATTCGACGTCAGAACCGCGCGCGGATCCCTCTTCGGACGACGACAGCGACCAGCGCGGGAACAAGGAAAACCACGATCGCGATCGGCGCTTCCTGCGCGACGGTGTAACCCGCGCGCGAGACGCCCACCCACATGTTGGCGAGCGCGCCAATCAGCCACAGCGGAAGAAACCAGAGCGCCGCCTGCGCCGCGCCGCGCCATCCGACGGCGAGGCGGCCGGCGGCGACGAGAACAGCCAGCAGGACCAGCCCGCCCGTGACAATCATCAGCGTGTGCATTCAAATCCCCCGGCGGCCCCTGAGCGACAACGTCTCCCACGCCGCGACGACGCAAAGGATCGCCGTGGTCAGGCCGTAGAAGACAAGCGGCGGCATGGTCCCGTAAAAAAATGCAAGCAGCAACAGCGCCGCGACGCCGACAAGATGCGACAGCATGAACCAGCCGCGGATGGTTTTCTTGAACAGGAGGCAGCCGACCAGAAAAAGCAGCGGGCCGCCGATCGTCGCGATCGCCATCTGCGCCTCGACATGGCCAAGCGGGTGCGCCAGCGCCAGTTCATCCGACACGGCGGAGACGATGATCCCGGCGATGATCAGGAGATGGATGTAGGTGTACGAAACGCGCGCGAGCCGCCCGGACTCCTCGGACGCAGCGATCCTCTCGCTGCCCTCCTCCGCCCCCTTGTCGAAATAGATCCACCACATCGCGACGCTGCCGATGAAGGCGAGCAGAAACGCCGTGACGATCGGCGCGTCCCAGTCGTGGCTCGAGAACGTCGCGCCGGTGACGAGAAGGGATTCGCCCAGCGCGATCATGACGAGGAGCGCGCAGCGCTCGGACAGATGGCCGCCCTCCACCGTCCAGTCCGAGAGCGATGACGAACCCAGCCCCGGCGTCCAGAAGCGCAGGGCGGGCGAGACATATTCGAGCGCCAGCGCGACGCACCAGAGTCCGACACGCCAGCCGCCCTCGGCCAAGCCGCCGCTGATCCAGAACAGCGCGGACAGGCAGAACCAGGCGAGAATGCGCTGGAAATTGCGGCGCTGCGCCTGCTGCTCGGGCGGCGCGCATGCGATGAAGAACAGGGTCCGGCCAACCTGCATGGCGACGTAGGCCAGCGCGAAAGCAAGGCCGCGGCTCTCGAACGCCTTCGGAATGGAGGTCGACAATGCGAGTCCGAGAAGCATCAGCCCGAACATGAGCAGCCTGACGCGCGTGTGTTCAGGATCGAGCCAGTTCGCGACCCAGGTCGTGTAGATCCACACCCACCAGATCGCGAGCATCATCATCGCAGTCTCGACGACGCCAAGAACCGTGAAGTGGGCGAGCAGCGTGTGCGAGATCTGCGTGATCGCGAACACGAAGACGAGGTCGAAAAACAGTTCGACGAACGTCACGCGATGATGGCCATGCGCCGGTTTGTCCCGCATCGGGGAGGATTGGGATATTGCGCGAGTCATCATGCGTCTCCGAACGCATAACCCCTTAACGGCTGGCTCGGCCGCGGCAACACGTTGAAGGACTGCCGGCTGGCTTCATGACAGACGCTCGCCGACACCCGCAAGCGGGACACAGGGACGCTCGCCGCCAGACTCTTCTCGTCCTTCGCCCTCCGAGCGTCCCTTGCGAACGGGTTCGCTGG
>MKVY01000038.1:221303-237271 GCA_001899525.1 Rhizobiales bacterium 65-9 | reverse complement strand
GCGATGGAACGCTGGCTCTTCCGTCCCGCGCGGGTTCAGTCTATGGCGCGCCGATGACTCCCGCCGCTTCAGATCCCGACGCCACCGCTCCGCGCGCGACGCCTCCCCGCGTCAGTTTCGTCTCGCTCGGCTGCCCGAAGGCGCTGGTCGATTCCGAGCGGATCATCACCTCCCTGCGCGCGGAGGGTTACGAGCTGACCAAAAGCCACGGCGGCGCCGACGTGGTCATCGTCAACACCTGCGGCTTCATCGATTCCGCCAAGGCGGAGTCGCTGGACGCCATCGGCGCCGCGATGGCCGAGAACGGCAAGGTGATCGTCACCGGCTGCATGGGCGCGGAGCCCGGCGAGATCACGGCGCGCTTTCCCAACCTGCTCGCGATCACCGGGCCGCAGCAATATGAGAGCGTCGTCTCGGCGGTGCATGCGGCGGTCCCGCCGGCGCACGACCCGTTCGTCGATCTGGTGCCGGCGCAGGGCGTGAAGCTGACGCCGCGCCACTACGCCTATCTGAAGATTTCCGAGGGCTGCAACAACCGCTGCTCCTTTTGCATCATCCCGCATCTGCGCGGCGATCTCGTCTCGCGCCCCGCCGGCGACGTGCTGCGCGAGGCCGAGCGGCTGGTGAAGGCGGGCGTGAAGGAGCTGCTCGTCATCAGCCAGGACACCAGCGCCTATGGCCTCGACGTGAAATATGCGGAGAGCCCGTGGAAGGATCGCGCGGTGCGCGCGCGCTTCCTCGATCTGACGCGCGAACTCGGTTCGCTCGGCGCCTGGGTGCGCCTGCACTACGTCTATCCCTATCCGCATGTCGACGAGGTCATCGGCCTGATGGCCGACGGCCTTGCCCTGCCCTATCTCGACATCCCGTTCCAGCACGCGGCGCCGAACGTGCTGCGCGCGATGCGCCGCCCGGCGCATCAGGAGAAAACGCTGGAGCGCATCCATCGCTGGCGCGAGATCTGCCCCGACCTCGCCATCCGCTCGACCTTCATCGTCGGCTTCCCCGGCGAGACCGACGAGGATTTCGCCTTTCTGCTGGACTGGCTGAAAGAGGCGAAGCTGGAGCGCGTGGGCTGCTTCAAATATGAGCCGGTCAAGGGCGCGCGCTCGGAGACGCTTGGCCTGCCTGCGGTTCCCGACGAGCTGAAGAAAGAGCGCTGGACGCGCTTCATGCAGACGCAGCAGGCCATCAGCGAGCGCAACCAGAAGAAGAAGGTCGGCCGCCGCGTGAAGGCGATCATCGACGAAGCCGGCCCCACGGTCGCCAGGGGACGCACGGTCTGGGACGCGCCCGACATCGACGGCGCCATCTATGTCTCATCGCGACGTCCGCTGCGGGCGGGCGACATCGTCACGGTTAAGGTGGAGCGGGCCGAGGCGTACGACCTGCACGGCATGGCGGTCTGACGGACGCGCCGTCAGGCGCTGCCTTCGAGGATTCCGCGATGCGCCTTGAACAAATCGGTCAGCGCCTTCGCCACCCGCATCACTTCGGGTCTAGCTCGAACGCGACGATGCGTGACCAGAAACACGTCCTCGATGTCGCTGTCGCGCGGGGCGTGAAGGCGCACGAGCGCGGGATCGGAATCGCCGAGCCAGCAGGGCAGAACGCCGATCCCGAGCCCTGACTTCACGGCCTGATAGCGGATCGGCATGTCGCCGATACGCGCCGCGACCGGCCGGTTCCTGCCGACCAGCGCGATCAATTCGTTCTGACGCGAGAGATCGCGATCGTCAGGCGGCCCGATAGCCGCCTTCGACGGCTGCGCCGCGCAATCGAACACGGCGAAAGCCGCGCGACCGATGCGGCGCGCGAAGAGATCAGGCTGCTCCGGCAGTTTTTGCATGCGCAGGGCGATGTCGGCTTCTCCGCCGGCAAGGTCGAGCGCGCGCCGCGTCGGCAGGAACGCCACCTCGAAAGGCGCGGCTGCGGTAGCGAGCAGCGGCGCGTGACGCGACAGAAACATCGTCATCGATGTGGTCGCGGTGATGCGGATCGGCGCCCGCCGATGGTCTCGAAACGCCGCCGCGATGCGCGGCACCGCCTCGCCCGCGCGGCCCATCGGCGCCGCGGCCTCCAGGATCGCGCGGCCGGCGTCAGTCAGCGTCAGCGCATTGGCGCCGCGCGAAAAGAGCGGCACAGCAAGGGTTTCTTCAAGCGCGCGGATGCGCCGTCCCACCGTGATCGCGCTGATTTTCAGCTCGCCGGCGGCGGCGTTCATCGATCCATGAACAGCCACGGCCAGGAATATCCTGAGATCGTCCCAGAGCGGCGCCGGCCGGTCCGAGCCGACCGCTTCACTGGAGTCTGCGCGTGAAGTTTGGCGAGCCATGCGACACGGAATGCGATGCGCCCGGCGCGGCTAGGGCGAAGCGTTTCGCCGCGAAAGAATGAGGGAGCGGGCTGGTTGGTCATGCGCGGACCATGCCGCCGCGACCACGGCCATGCAGCCCGACAATTTTGTCGGCGGCCCCCTCATTTCAGCAGTCCCGCCTCACCGGAAATAGGGCTCCACCACACCCTTGACCTTGATCGTGATCGGATTGCCGCGCCGGTCGAGCGCCTTGCCCGCCGTCACGCGGGCCCAGCCCTCGCTGACGCAATATTCCTCGACATTGTTTTTCTCGACGCCGTTCAGGCGCACGCCGATGTCGCGCGCGAGAATCTCCGCGTCATGGAAGGGGCTGTTCGGATCAGTCGAGAGACGGTCGGGAAGAGTGGAGGTCATCGGAGCTTTTGCTTCCATTGTCGATCTGGTGGTTGTGGGCGCGTCTGAGGCTGTCCGGCTATTCGCGCCAGCGCGCCATGAGCGTTCGAATGCCCTTAAACACTTCCATCATGTCTTCTACGATATTCGTCGGCCCCTGCAGATAGACATAGATCTGCAGGTCATGAAACATGACGTAGGCGGTGCACCCCCCTGGAGCAGGACCCTGGGGAAAAATGCAATCGACGAGCGCGTCCTCTTCCGACGTCTGCCGAATCCAGAAATCGTGGCGCGCCCACTCTCCGTAGATGTTACGCTTCGGCGGGCTGACGATCTTCTTGAGTCCGAACTCATCCACCAACTTGAACGCGCCCCGGTATCCCTCAAGAACGTTTTTAATTCCGACCGCAGGCACGCGCTCCATCGTCAGCCCGTTCGGGCCCACATAGCGGGCTTCACGCACCAGAACGACATAGTCGCGTGGACCTAGCGGAGGGCGCCCAACTTCCTTCGGCCGAAAGGCTGTACCTCGGCCGACCACCGACTGCTGCGGCGCGCGAAGATCTGGCATCCAGAACTCGAAGCCAATGAGGTTGGGTTTAAGCGGACAATTGGCGAGATTCGGGGGGGTCGAGGCATCCAGATAGGCGACCGGGATTCGCAACTGGCTGTCGCCGAACATTACCGGAACCCTATAACCGGGATCGACCTTGCGATTGAAGCGGCGCATTTCATAAGTCGTTTCGGACGAAGGGTCGCAGGGAAGATCATTGAAATAGGGATGGGGGCCGGACGTGCGCGGAAGATCGCGGGACGGCGCCTGGGCAAGTCCCGGCGCCGCGCCGGCTGCGAGGACAAAAAGCGCCGTCACGGCCGGCGCGACAACTGCCACCGCGCATCTGCTGCGGCGACTTTGCAAAGCGCCGCGCTCAGAAATTTTCCGCACGCCGTCCATCCGGCCCGGCAATCAGGGTTTCAGCACCATCGAACCCGTCGTCGCCCGGCCCGCCAGCGCCTCATGCGCCTTCACCGCGTCGGCGAGCGCCCATTTGGTCGACAGCGGAATCTTGAAGTCGCCGTCCTCGACCGCCTTGAAGAGGCGCTTCGCCATCTTCTCGAACGTCTTGCGGTCGCTGGTGTAGGCGAACAGCGTCGGCCGCTGCACATAGAGCGAGCCCTTCTGCGACAGGATGCCGACATTGAAGCCGTCGACCGGCCCGGACGCGCTGCCGAAGTTGATCAGATAGCCGAGCGGCTTGAGGCAATCGAGCGAGGCGAGAAACGTGTCCTTGCCGACGCCGTCATAGACCACATCGCATTTCGCGCCCTTGGTGATCTCCTTCACGCGCTCGACGAAATTCTCCTCGCGGTAATTGATGACGTGATGGCAGCCGTTTTTCCTGGCGATCTTCGCTTTGTCGGCCGAGCCGACGGTGCCGATCACCACGCAGCCGAGCGCGTTGGCCCATTGCGTGAGAATCTGGCCGACGCCGCCGGCCGCGGCGTGCACGAGAATGACCGATCCCGATTTTACCGGAAAGCTGCGGAAGAGCAGATATTCGCAGGTCAGCCCCTTCAGCATCAGCGCCGCCGCCTTGTCGAAGGAGATTCCCTTCGGCAGCGGCACGACATCCTTCGCCGGCGCGTTGCGCTCCGTGGCGTAGCTGCCGAACGTCGAGACATAGGCGACGCGGTCGCCCTTCTTGAGGCCTTTCACGCCCTCGCCGACCGCGAGAACGACGCCGGCGCCTTCATTGCCCGGCGTGAACGGCGTGGGCGCCGGATAGAGGCCGCTGCGATAATAGATGTCGATGAAGTTGACGCCGATCGCCTCATTGCGGATGCGGACCTCCCCCGGCCCCGGCGGCGGCAGGTCGATCTGCTCCAGCTTCATCACTTCGGGGCCGCCCGTTTCGTGAACGCGGATCGCCTGAACCATCGTCGCCTCCAAATCAGCGCGCCATGCATAGGCCGCAGTGGCGCCCTTCCGCAACGGACTCGGCGCCGGACGCTTTTGGCGCCATAGAATTATACAAGTCATGGATGTGAATTTCACATGAATCCTCGTATAATTGCGCCGGCGCGCGCGCCCACCTTCGCCGAACTGTTCACGCCCAAGCTCGTCACCGTCTGGCGAGAAGGCTACACGCTGGCGAAATTCCAGAAGGACGCGATCGCGGCGCTGACCGTCGCGGTCGTCGCCCTGCCGCTGTCCATGGCGATCGCGATCGCGAGCGGCGCGCCGCCGGAGCGCGGCCTCTACACCGCCATTGTCGGCGGCTTCATCATCTCGGCGCTTGGCGGCAGCCGGGTGCAGATCGGCGGGCCGGCCGGCGCGTTCATCGTGCTGGTCGCGAGCGTGGTCGAGAAATTCGGCCTCGACGGGCTGATGGTCGCGACCTTCATGGCCGGCCTGATTCTCATGGCGATCGGCTATCTCAGGCTCGGAACCTATATCCGCTACATTCCCTATCCGGTGATCGTCGGCTTCACCGCCGGCATCGCTGCCATCATCTTCGCCAGCCAGTTGCGCGATCTGTTCGGCCTGACGCTGAAAGGGCCCGAACCCGCCGCGCTCATTCCGAAGATCGAAGCGCTGGTCGATCCCGTGAGCGTGAACAGATGGGCGCTTGCGGTCACGGCGCTGGCGCTGGCGATCATTCTCGGCCTGCGCCGCTGGCGGCCGCACTGGCCGGGCTTTCTCATCGCCATCGCCGTAGCGGGCGTGGCGGTGTGGGCGTTCGGGCTTCCGGTCGAAACCATCGCGACGCGGTTCGGCGGCATTCCCCGTTCGCTGCCGGAGCCGGCCCTGCCCGATCTCTCGCCCGCGCGCCTGATGGCGCTTGCGCCCTACGCCGTGTCGATCGCGCTGCTCGGCGGCATCGAGTCCCTTCTGTCGGCCGTGGTCGCGGACGGCATGACCGGCCGCCGCCATCGCTCGAACTGCGAACTGGTGGCGCAGGGCGCAGCCAATGTGGCGAGCTCGCTGTTCGGCGGCATCTGCGCCACAGGCACCATCGCGCGGACCGCCACCAACGCCCGCGCCGGCGCCGTCGGCCCCGTCTCCGGCATGCTGCATTCCGTCATCCTGCTCCTGATGATGCTCATCGCCGCGCCGCTCATGGCCGAGATTCCGCTGGCGGCGCTGGCCGCCATCCTCGCCGTCGTGGCGTGGAACATGGCGGAGCGGCACGCCTTCGTGTCGATCCTCAAAAGCTCTCGCGGCGACGCGGCGGTGCTGCTGGCCACCTTCCTGCTGACGATCTTCCGCGACCTGACCGAGGGCATCGGAGTCGGCATCGTGATGGGCAGCCTGCTCTTCATGCACCGGATGGCGGCCTCGATGGCGGTGGACGCGCATGTCCCGCTGGCGACCGACGACCGGCCCGACAATGGCGGGGAAACCGGCGCGTTTGACGCGACGCGGCTCGGCGACGATGCGGTCGTCTATCGCCTCGCCGGGCCATTGTTCTTCGGCACAGCATCGACGCTGAGCAGCGTGCTGGAGCGCATGGGGCAGACGCCGAAGCGCTATGTGCTCGATCTTTCCGCCACGGTTTTCGTGGATCAGTCGGCGGCGCTCGCCATCGGCGCCTTCGCCGACAGCGCGCGGGCGGCGGGCGCGACCGTTGCGATCGCCAGCGCCCCGCCGAGGATCCGGCAGACGCTGTCGCACGCCGGCCTGCGGCCGCCGCGCGTCATCTATGCGCCAACCGTCGAGGCCGCGCTCGCCGCGGTTACGCCCGCGGCCGCCGCATGATTCCAAGTCCGAGGAAATAAATCGCCGTCGCGAGCAGCGCGGCTTTAGCCGGCCAGCCCGGCGCGAAATCGCTCGCGACGGACAAGACGGCGGCGAGAGTCCAGACGGTGAGCATCGCAAGCGTCAGCGGGCGCAGGCGTGCGACGCGCATGGGATGCACGAACGGCGCCGGCAGAAACATCGCCGCCACGGCGGCCGCGACGACGGCGAAGCCGACCCATGCGGGAAGCGGAAACACCGCGAGATAGAGCGCCACCACGTTCCACACCGCCGGAAAACCCTGGAACCACAGGTCGGCCGTCTTCATGCGCGTGTCGGCGAAATAGAGCGCGCTTCCGGCGACGATCGCCAGCGCCGCGGCGACGCCGGGCGATCCCGGAATCAACTCGCCCCAGACGATCATCGCCGCCGGCGCGAGCACATAGGTCACGAAATCGACCACCAGATCGAGCACGGCGCCGTCGTAGCGCGGCGCGTTGACGCCGACGCGGAGATGGCGCGCGATCGGCCCGTCGACCGCATCGACGACCAGCGCGACGCCCAGCCACAGGAATGAGCGCGCGAGCCGGCCCCCGGCCGCGTCGATCAGGGCGAGAAAGCCCAGCGCGGCGCCCGACGCGGTCAGCAGATGGGTGAGATAGGCGGACAGGCGCGTCCAGAATGAAGGCTGATCCATGCCGGCGCGGGGCCGCCTCGTCGCGTCATCCAAAGTCGGAGTCTAGCGCGACGCGGCGAACCGCGACAACCGCGACCTTCCCGCGGCGGCTTCCCCGCAATAAGAATAGCCTCATGGACAGAAGCGACATGCCGGCGATCTCATCGCCTGTCGCCGTCGTGGGCGGCGGCGCGGCGGGACTGACCTCCGCGCTCGCCCTCGCACGCGCGGGCTTCGACATCGCGCTCATCGCGCCGTCAGCGCCTGCATCAAGCGGGCGCACCGTCGCGCTGTTCGACGGCTCGGCGCGGATGCTGCGCGCGCTCGGACTCTGGCAGCGGATCGAGCCGCGCGCCGCGCCGCTCGAACGTCTCACGCTGATCGACGACACCGGCAGCCTCTTCGCGCCGCCGCCCGCGACCTTCGCCGCAAGCGAGATCGGCCTCGACGCCTTCGGCTGGAACATCGATCTCGGCGATCTGCAGGACGCGCTCGACGCAGCGGTCGCGGATGAGCCGCGCATCAGCCGTTTCCACTGCGCCGCAACGGGTTTCGAGAGCGGCGCGGACGGCGCGCGCGTCACGCTGTCTGACGGGCGCGTGATCGCGACGCCGCTCGTGATCGCCGCCGACGGCGGCCGCTCGCGGCTGCGCGAGGCGGCTGGCATCGCCGTGCGGGAATGGTCCTATCCGCAGACCGCGCTGACGCTCGTGGTTCGCCACAGCCGCGATCATCGCAACATCTCGACCGAGTTCCATACGCGCGAAGGACCCTTCACCTTCGTGCCTCTGCCGGGGCGGCGCTCCAGCATCGTGTGGGTCATGCGGCCGGACCGCGCCGAGGAACTGCGCGCCGCAAGCGACGAGGAATTGTCCGCGCTCATCGAAAAGCGCTCGCATTCCTTTCTCGGCGCGATCGAGGCGGAAGGGCCGCGCGGCTTCGTGCCGCTGCGAAGCGTGTCGGCGCGCGCGCTGACCGCGCCGTCGCTCATGCTCGTCGGCGAAGCGGCGCATGTGTTTCCGCCAATCGGCGCGCAGGGCCTCAATCTCGGGCTGCGCGACGCCGCGACGCTCGCGGATATTCTGTCCGATGCGCGCGCGGCGGGATCGCCGCTCAATCATGAGCGCGTCCGCCGGCGCTACGAGCAGGCGCGCAGAGCGGATGTCGGACTGCGCGCGTTCAGCGTCGACCTTCTCAACCGCACGCTGCTGAGCGCGTTCCTGCCGAACGATTTTCTGCGCGGCGCCGGCCTGCTCGCGCTGGAGTCGATCGGCCCGCTGCGTCGCTTCGTGATGCGCGCCGGCGTGGCGCCGCCCGGATCGACGCCGCGCCTGATGCGGGCCGAGGGTTAGCGAACCTTGTACTCTCGCCGCAGCGCGGTCACGGCGCGCGGCGTCGCCGCGTCCCGCCGGAATTGCGGCGCGACCGGAACCGCCGTTTGCGGAATCGTCCGCTCGCCGCATGAGGCGCGATAGGCCAGCGCGCCGCGCGCGCGGAAATGCGGATCGGCGAGCGCCTCGTCGAGCGAGCGCACAACTGTCGCGCAGCAATCCAGAGACTCGAGAACGCTGCGCCAGTGCGAGGATTCGCGCGCGCGAATGATTCCCGCGATCGCGGTCGTCGTCGCTTGCGGATCGCGCGCATCCTCGCGCAGCGCCTGCGGCAGGCCGATCGCCTCGCAGAAGGCGCTCCAGAATTTCTGCTCCAGCGCGCCGACGGCGAGGAAGCGATCGTCGCGCGTGGCGTAGAGCTGATAGCGCGGACTGCCGCCCGCGAGCTGCTGCTCGTGCGGACCGGCGTGACGGGTCGCGCCGACGCCTTCAGCGAGCGCGAGCCAGGCGAAGGTGAACATCGCGTCGGTCATGGCGATGTCGAGGCGGGTCCCCTCGCCCGTCAGATCGCGCTGGCGCAGCGCGAGAAGAATATTGATCATCGCCGGCAGCGAGCCGCCGCCGATATCGGCGGCGAGAGACGGCGGCGGATTGGGCGCGGCGGGCGTTCCGGGCGACAGCGACAGAAGCCCCGTCAGCGCCTGATAGTTGATGTCGTGGCCGGCTTCGCCGCATCGCGGGCCGTCCTGACCGAAGCCGGTGATCGAGCAATAGATCAGGCGCGGATTGATGGCGCGCAGCGCGTCATAGCCGAGGCCCAGCCGCTCCATCACGCCCGGCCTGAACTGCTCGATGAGAATGTCGGCGCTCTCGATCAGCGGCGTCAGGCGCCCGCGCGCGGCGGCGTCCTTGAGATCGGCCTCGATGCAGATCTTGCCGCCATTGAGCGATGCGAAGGGAACGGACTCTCCATTCACGAAGGGCCCGAAGCGCCGCATGTCCTCGCCGCCGGGACGCTCGACCTTGATGACCTCCGCGCCGGCCTCGGCGAGCATCAGGCTCGCCAGCGGGCCCGGCAGCAGCGTTGAAAAATCGAGCACGCGAATTCCGGAAAGCGGCTGCGTCATCGTCGCCTCGTCAGGGAAAGAGATCGGCGGGCATGCGGCCGGCGCGGATGAGCCAGAGCAGCGCCGTCAGCGTGAACAAGGAGCAAGCGGTGCCGACGAGGATGCAGGCGGAGGCGCGGTCGAGGCCGACCCTGTATTGCGTCGCGAACACGAAGCTGGTCAGCGCCGGCGGCAGCGCCGCCATCAGCACCGCCGCATACACCCACAAGGGATCGAAATTCCCGAACATGGACAGCAGCGTCCACACCAGAAGCGGATGCAGCAGCAGTTTGAACGCGACGAGCACGGGGGTCTCTCGTGGAAATCCCCCCTTGGCGCGCAGCGCGACGGTCACGCCCAGCACAAAGAGCGCGCCGGGAGCGGAGGCGTTGCTGAGCCACAGCGTCGTCTTGTCGAGCCATGCCGGAATCTGGACATGGAAATAACTCGCCGCGATGCCGAGCGCGGCCGCGATGTTGAAGGGATGCGTGAGGATGTTGCGCAGCACGGCGCCCAGGGTGCGCAGGATTCCGCGATGGTCGGCGCCGGCGACCGCCATCAGCAGCGGAACCATCGTGAACATCAGCACGACGTCGCTGACGAAGACGAGCGCGACCGCGCCGCTCGCGCCGGCGCCGAGCGCTTCGAGCACCAGCGGCGGGCCCATATAGCCGACATTCGCATAGGCGCCGGCGACGCCCTGCATGATCGCCTGAGGCATGTCGCCGCGACTACGCCACGCGCCATAGGTCAGCGCGATCGCGAACGTGCAATAGGTCGCCAGCATCGTCATCGCGACGAAGCGCCAGTTGGCGAGCTGGTCGAGCGGCCTGTCGGCGAGCAGGCGGAAGAACAGCGGCGGCAGCGCGACATAGAGGATGAAGAAATTCATCCAGGCGAGGCCCGCCTCCGGCATCGGCTTCCATTTGCCGATGATGAACCCCAGAGCGATGATGCTGAAATAGGGCAGGATCAGATTGAGCAACGGAACGAGTTCGCTCATCTGTCCTTTCGCCCCCTGCCTCGCGCCGCCGGCAGCTATCCCGCAAACCTCGCCGCTTGCAAGCAGCGCCGGAACGCCGCGCATCGCGGCGATGCGCGAAGACGCTGGCGCGCAGCGCTTGAGGCCGTCACACTCGCGCATTCCGCCGGAGAAGCGTCGATGACCGGGACAAGGTTTGGCTCAATCGGAAATCTGCCGCTGCGCCGGGGCGGCGCGGTGAAGGACGCGCGGCTCGCCTATGTGACATACGGGTCGCTCGCGCCGGACGGCCGCAACGCGATCCTGCTCACGCACGGCTACACCAGCAGCCACCTGTTCGCCGATGGCGGCGCGGGCGCCTCGGAGGGTTCGTGGGGCGGCCTTGTCGGTCCGGGCAAGCCGCTCGACACCGACCGCTATTTCATCGTCAGCTCCAACATGCTCGGATCGAGCTACGGCTCGACGGCGCCCAAGTCGGTCAATCCCGATACGGGACGGCCCTACGGCCCCGACTTCCCCGAGCTGACGCTCGCCGACATCGTCGGCGCGCAGCGACGTCTGCTCGACAGCCTCGGCGTGAAGCAGCTCGCGGCGGTCGTCGGCCCTTCCTATGGCGGGTTTCAGGCGTTCGCCTGGGGCATCGAATATCCCGACTTCATGCGCGGGCTCGTTCCGGTCGTGACCGGGCCGCGGGCGCCGACCCCCGGCGCCGCGGATCGCCTGCTCAGGCGCTTTTCAGCCGATCCGAACTGGAACGGCGGCCATTACTACGAGGCCGGCGGCCTCCTCGCCACCATGACGGCGCTGCGCGAGGAGACGCTGCGCGGCTACGGCGTCGAGGAAGAGTTGGCGGCGAAATGTCCGGATCGCGCCCAGAGAAACGCGCGCATCGCCGCGACGGCGCGGGAATGGGCGGAAGCGTTCGACGCCCATTCGATGCTGGCGCTCGGCCGCGCGTCGGAGCGGCTCGATGCGGAGCCGGATTTTCCGCGCATCCGCGCGCCGCTTCTCTATGTGCTGTCGCGGACGGACGCGCTGTTCCCTCCTTCGCTCGCGCCGCCTGTCATGGCGGCGCTCAAAGGAGCCGGGGTTGACGCGCGCTATGTCGAGATAGACAGCCCGCACGGGCATCTCGCCTCCGGCACGGATTCGGCCAAATGGGGGCCGGCTTTGAAGAGCTTTCTTCAGGAGATCGGTTGATCGCGGGAAGGCGTGGACGGCGGGCCCGTTCTATGCTGCGGTGCAGCGAGAGAGGCCGTCATGAAACTTCCGCGCGACTTTTACCGCCCGCTCGCCGTCGGCGCGCCGGAGCCGTTCCGCGAGCCGCCCGTCAGGCTCGAGCGGATGATCCATTTCACGCCGCCCCACATCGAGAAGGTCCGCGCCAAGGCCGCGGAGCTTGCCGCGCAGGTCGACGTGATCCTCGGCAATCTTGAGGACGCGATCCCGATCGACGCCAAGGAGGCCGCCCGCCTCGGCTTCGTCGCGATGGCGACCATGCTCAAGGGGGCGCCCGCGGGGGTCTGGACGCGGGTCAACGCGCTCAACAGCCCGTGGTTTCTGGACGACGTGACCACGATCATGGCCGAGGTCGGCGACAGGCTTGACGTGATCATGCTGCCGAAGGTCGAGGGCGCGTGGGACATCCACTATCTCGACCAGCTTCTGGCGCAGCTCGAAGCGAAACACGGCTTCCGCAAGCCGGTGCTGATTCATGCGATCCTCGAAACGGCGCAGGGCGTGAAGAATGTCGAGGAGATCGCGTCCGCCTCGCCGCGCATGCATGGCATGAGTCTCGGCCCCGCCGACCTCGCCGCCTCGCGGGCCATGAAGACGACGCGGGTCGGCGGCGGCCATCCCGGCTACAGGGTGCTCGCCGATCCGGACGCCGCAGGCGCTCCCCGCGCCTCGGCCCAGCAGGATCCGTGGCACTATACGCTGGCCCGCATGGTGGACGCCTGCGCCGCCAACGGGATCAAGCCGTTCTACGGCCCCTTCGGCGATTTTTCCGATCCGGAAGCGTGCGAGGCGCAGTTCCGCAACGCTTTCATCATGGGGTGCGCCGGCGCCTGGTCGCTGCATCCGAGCCAGATCCAGATCGCCAAGACGGTGTTCAGCCCCGACCCGCAGGAGGTCGCCTTCGCCAGGCGCATTCTTCAAGCCATGCCGGACGGCGCAGGCGCGGTGATGCTGGACGGCAAGATGCAGGACGATGCGACGTGGAAGCAGGCGAAAGTCATCGTCGACCTGGCGCGGACAGTCGCCGAACGCGACCCGGAACGTGCGGCTCTCTATAATTTCTGAGGCGCTTATCGGCCCAACTTGATCTCGCGGCGGTTCGCCGACATATGGCTGCTATGGAAGCGCGTCTGGCAAAGTACAAGATCGGGGATGTGGTTAAGCACCGTATTTTCCCGTTTCGCGGCGTTATTTTCGATGTCGACCCGGTCTTCAGCAACAGCGAGGAATGGTATGAATCCATCCCCGCGGAGATGCGGCCATCAAGGGATCAGCCCTTCTACCACCTGTTCGCCGAGAACGCCGAAACCGAATATGTCGCCTATGTCTCGGAGCAGAATCTGCTGCCGGACACGTCCGGGACGCCGGTTCGTCATCCCCAGATCAGCCAGGTCTTCAAGCGGGGCGATGACGGCAGCTATCGGATCCGCGCCGAATCGATGAACTGACGGACCCGCTTTTCGGGGCAAGCGATCGCCGGACATAAAAAAACGGACCTTCTCAGGTCCGTTTTTTATTTTCGCGGTTGTGACCCGTCTTACTGCTTCGGCGCCGGCGCTGCTGGAGCGGGAGCCGCCGGAGCGGGCGCGCCGCCCTGCTGCTGCCGCATCTGCTCGGCGCGCTGGCGAAGCTGCTCCTCGGCCTGCTTGCGGGCTTCCTCGAGCTTGGCGGGATCGACCGGCGGTCCGTCGAAGGCCTTGGCGAAACCGCTGAGCGGCGCGGCGAACGTCACCTCGTTGCCGACCTGGTTCTGCACGCTGATGTTCAGCACCGTGCCGCGCTTCAGGCCGTTCATGAAGGCGTCGTTGACGCCGGGAACCTCTGCGAAGCAGCCGTTCGGCATGCAGATCGCGAACTGGCCGGGGGTCGGCTGGCCCGAATCGACGCCGACGCGGACGCCCGGACGGAGCATCAGCATCAGCGGAAGCAGCACGCGCACGATGCGGGTGTTCTGCTGCGGCTGCTGGCCCTTCACGTCATAGACCGCGATCGCGAGGACCGGCTGGCCCTGATCCGACACGAAATCGCGGGTGACGTAGCAGATTTCAGCGCCGCCATCCTTGCCGCAGACCTTGAGCCAGTCCGGCTGAGAAGGCTCGCCCTTCAACTGGACGATCGTCGGGCCCTGGGGCTGCGCCGGGGCCGCCGGCGGCTGCTGCGCCTGCTGTTGGGCCGGACGCGCCGGAGGGCGTTGCGGCTGCTGGGCCAGGGCGCCGCCGGCGACGCTGGCCGCGAGCATGCCGCACAGGACCGGCTTGAAGTTGCGGACGAATGCCATCGAACAATCCTTTCAGCCGCGCGCGGGCCAATCCGCGCGCACAGCCCGAGTCTCGAATTTGTGAGCCGCGCCCCCTTCCCCGCCGAATGCGGCGGCAGCATGACTCCGGAGGCTGATTAGCGAGTCGGCCTGCGATCCGCCAGCCCTCCGTGATATGCCAAGCGCCGGCATGCGAATCGATCTCTCGCGCAGAAACCTTCTGGCCGCGGCTGTCGGGTCGCTCGCGGCCCCCCCGCGCGCGCGGGCGGAAACCACGTTCCGGCACGCGCTCGCCATGCGCGGAGAGCCTGCCCTGCCCGCCGGATTCGACCGCTTTCCCTACGCCGACCCTGCCGCGAGACGCGGCGGGCGCATCGTGCTCGGCCAGCAGGGCACGTTCGACAGCATGAACCCTTTCATCATCCGGGGACAGGCCCCGCCCTACATTCAGGGGCTGGTGGTGCAGAGCCTGATGGCGCGGTCGCTCGACGAGCCCTTCACGCTTTACGGCCAGGTCGCCGAAGCGGTCGAGGCGCCCGAGGATCGGTCGAGCGTGACGTTCCGCATCGATTCGCGGGCGCGCTTCTCGGACGGATCGCCGGTCACCGCGCAGGATGTGATTTTTTCGTGGTCGCTCCTGCGCGACAAGGGGCGCATCCAGCGCCCGCCCTTCCGGAAGGTGATCGCCGCGGACGCGCTCGATGCGCGGACTGTGCGCTTCAACCTCGACGGGGCGAACGACCGCGAACTGCCGATGATCCTCGGCCTGATGCCGGTGCTGTCGAAAGCGGCGACCGATCCGGACGCCTTCGACCAGACGAGCTTTACGCCGCCGCTGGGCTCCGGCCCCTATATGCTCGCCGACGTGTCGCCGGGGGCGAGCTATACGCTGAAGCGCAACCCGGACTACTGGGGCGCCGACCTGCCGAGCAATCGCTGCCTCAACAATTTCGATGAGATCCGCGTCGACTTCTATCGCGACGCCAACAGCCTGTTCGAGGCGTTCAAGGCGGGCCTGATCGATCTGCGCCTCGAGGGCGACCCGGCGCGATGGTCCAGCGGCTATGATATTCCCCCCGTGCGCGACGGCCGCATCATCCGCGAGACGCTTCCCCTCGGCATTCCGAAGTCCATGTCCGGCTTCGTGATGAACACGCGCGAAAGCGTGTTCGCGGACGTGCGGGTGCGCGAGGCGCTGACCATGCTGCTCGACGCGGAGTGGATCAACCGCACCCTGTTCTTCGGCCTTTACGATCGCATCCAGAGCTATTTCGAAGGGTCTGACCTGTCCTGCCACGGCGTTCCGGCGAGCGCGAACGAACGTCAGTGGCTGGCGGAATTTCCCGGCGCGGTGCGGCCCGACATTCTCGATCATGGCTGGCGCGCGCCGGTTTCGGACGGGTCGGGCCGCGACCGGACAATCGCGCGCGCGGCGTTCGAACTGCTCGAGGCCGCCGGCTACAAACGCTCGGACGACATGCTTCGCGCCGACGACGGCCGGCCGCTCGCGTTCGACATCCTCGTCACGAACCGCATGCATGAGCGTCTGTCCGTGACCTATTCCCAGATGCTTCGCCGCGTCGGCGTCGAGGCGCGCGTCAGGCTGGTCGACGACGTGCAATACTGGAAGCGCGTGCTGAACTTCCAGTTCGACATGACGCCTTACACCTATTCCGCCAACGCCCTGCCGGGGAATGAACAGTTCAACCGATGGGGCAAGGCGAGCGCGGCCCGGCCGGGCTCGCTCAACATCGCCGGCGTTTCGTCCGATGCGGCGGACGCGATGATCGCGCGCATGCTGGCGGCGCGCTCGCCTGACGAATATCGCGACGCGACGCGCGCGCTCGATCGCATTCTGCTGTCGGGATTTTATGTCGCTCCGCTGTTCTACGCGAAAGGTCAATGGGTCGCGCGCTCGGCCGCGACGA
>MKVY01000038.1:217904-221295 GCA_001899525.1 Rhizobiales bacterium 65-9 | reverse complement strand
GCCCGCCTCTGGCCGAGACGCGGCCCCGTCGCTCAGCCTCGGCCTGCTTCTCGCGATGCAGGCGGCGATGCAGCCGCGCCGGCGATTCCTCGTCGGTCCGAAGGGACGAAGCTGGAGCTTTCACGAGGCGGACGCCGCCGCGTCCCATGTCGGCTGGTCGCTCCGACAACTCGGCGTCGCTGCGGGCGAGCCCGTCCTGTTGATGACCCCGAACAGCGACCGCGCCGCCATCGCGCTGGCCGGCGCGATGCGCGCGGGCTGCAAGCCGGTGATGGCGCCGGCCGACCTTCCCTTCGCCGACGGATTCGCTCTCGCCGCTTCGCTGCGCCCGGTCGCAATCATCGGCGAGACCAGCGAGACGGGAGGCGCGACGATGGCGGCGGCGGCGCGGCTCGCGGCCGCCAGCCCCTCCGTGCGCCGGCTGCTCGGCTTCGGCGATCATCTGCCCAACGGCGCGACCGATCTCGGCGAGCGCATCGAGCGCGCGCGCGTCGCGATCGACATGCCGCGCCTGGAGGAGGCGACGGAAACCGCGTCGATCCGCTTCGCATCCGCCGGCGCGGAGCCCGCCGAATGGCCGATGGCGGAGATGCTCGCGGCCTGCGTCTCGCTGGCGACGTCCGCCGGCCTGCGAAGCGGCGATCGGATCGTCTCTCCCCTGCCGCCGGACGACCCGTGCGGGCTCGTCTGCGGGCTGTTTCTCGGCCTCTTCGTCGGCGCCGAGCTCGCTCTGCTCGACGCGCCGGACGGCGCGGCGATCATGGCCGCGCTCGACGGCGCAGGGGGGCGCCACCTGGTCTGGCCGCGACGCCGCGCGGACCTGATCGCCCCCCTTCTCGCCGGCGCGCCGCTCTTGCGCTCCTTGATTCGAAGGGGACGCGACATAGATGACGACCAGCGCGCGTCGCAACTCGCCGAACGGACGGTTGACGTGATCGCGCGCGACAACGGCCGAATCGACGTGAGGGTTTCTCCCGGACATCTCCCGGGCGAGGATCCGACGCCGCACTGACAGAGGGCGATCCGATGACGAAATTGACGGTTGACGTGGTCTCGGACGTGGTCTGCCCGTGGTGCTATGTCGGCAAGAAGCATCTCGAACAGGCGATCGCCGCGCGATCCGACCTCGATGTCACGGTGCGCTTTCTTCCCTACCAGCTCGACGCCGCCATCCCGTCGGGAGGGTTGCCGCGGAAGGATTACATGCTGAAAAAATTCGGCGATCCCGCGCGCATCGAGGCCATGCACGACCGGCTGCGCGAGGTCGGCAAAGCGGACGGGATTCCCTTCGCGTTCGACAGGATCGCGGTGTCGCCCAACACGCTCGACAGTCACCGCGTGATCCGCTGGGCCGGCGAAGCCGGCGTGCAGCCCGCGGTGAAGGACCGCCTGATGCAAGCCTTCTTCACCGAAGGCGCGGACCTTTCCGACCTTGCCGTTCTCGCCCGCCTCGCCGGAGAAGCCGGCATGGTGGAATCCGAGGTGCGCGAATGGCTCGCGACCGACACGGACAAGGACGCGGTGCAGGCCGACATCGCCCGCGCGCAGGCGATGGGCGTGCAGGGCGTTCCCTTCTTCATCATCGACGGGAAGGTCGGCGTCTCCGGCGCGCAGCCGGCCGACACGCTGGCGCAGGCGATGGACTACGCCATCGCCCAGCGCGGCGAGACCGGCGCGGCGTAAAAGGTTTTACGCCGCCTTCTTCTCGGCCACGCTCACCAGTTCGCGCAGGAGTCGCTGCGTCTGTTTCAGACGCGCATCCGTCGTCTCGAAATTGTCGATGAAGACCACGCTCATGTCGGGGCGGACCTTCGCCAGCGAGCCCTGCCGCGCGACATACTGAACAAGGCCGGCGGGATTGGCGAACAGATTGTCGCGGAATTGCACGACGATCCCCTTCGGCCCCGCCTCCACTTTCGCGACGTTCGCGCGCCGGCAGAGAATCTTGATCCCGACGATCTTGAAAAGCTGCTCGACGTCGGCCGGCAGCTTGCCGAACCGGTCGCCCAACTCGGCCGCGAACGCCTGCAGCTCCTTCTCGTCCTCGATCGAGGCGAGCCTGCGATAGAGCTGCATGCGCACGTCGAGATCGGGGACATACTGCTCGGGAATCGTCACGGGCGCGCCGACCTGGATCGTCGGCGACCAGGCGCCCTCGCTCTCGAGCGGAACGCCCGCCTTCATCTGCGCGATCGTCTCCTCCAGCATCTGCTGATAGAGTTCGTATCCGACCTCCTTGATGTGGCCGGACTGCTCCTCGCCGAGCAGGTTGCCGGCGCCGCGGATGTCGAGATCGTGGCTCGCGAGCTGGAAGCCGGCGCCGAGCGTATCGAGCGATTGCAGAACCTTCAGGCGCTTCTCGGCCTGCGGCGTCAGCGTGCGGTTGGCGGGCACCGTGAACAGCGCGTAGGCGCGCGTCTTGGAGCGGCCGACGCGGCCGCGCAGCTGATAGAGCTGCGCCAGGCCGAACATGTCGGCGCGATGCACGATCATGGTGTTGGCGGTGGGGATGTCGAGACCGGACTCGACGATCGCGGTCGAGAGCAGGATGTCGTACTTGCCCTCATAGAAGGCGGTCATTACGTCCTCGAGCTGCTGCGCCGGCATCTGCCCATGCGCGACGCCGACTTTCGCCTCAGGCACCTGCGTTTCGAGAAAGGCGCGCGCATCCGCGATGTCGTCGATGCGCGGACAGACATAGAAGGTCTGGCCGCCGCGATAACGCTCGCGCAGGATCGCCTCGCGCACGCTGAGCGGATCGAACGGCGTGATGAAGGTCCGCACGGTGAGCCGGTCGACGGGCGGCGTCGCGATGATCGAGAGATCGCGCACGCCGGTCATGGCGAGCTGCAATGTTCGCGGGATCGGCGTGGCCGAGAGGGTCAGCACATGCACCTCGGCGCGCAGCTCCTTCAGCTTTTCCTTGTGCGCCACGCCGAAATGCTGCTCCTCGTCGACGATCACGAGACCGAGATCGCGGAAATTGATCTGCTTGCCGAGCAGCGCATGAGTGCCGACGACGATGTCGACGGAGCCGTCGGCGATCCCCTCCTTCACCTTCTTGAGCTCGGCCGACGGCACGAAGCGCGAGGCCTGCGCGACCCTGACAGGCAATCCCTTGAAACGTTCGGAGAAGGTCTTGTGATGCTGGCGCGCGAGCAAGGTTGTCGGCACGACGACGGCGACCTGCTTGCCGTTGAGCGCGACCGCGAAGGCGGCGCGCAGCGCGACCTCCGTCTTGCCGAAGCCGACATCGCCGCAGATCAGACGATCCATCGGGCGGCCGAGCCCGAGATCGTCGAGGGTCGCGTCGATGGAGGATTGCTGGTCCTCGGTCTCCTCATAGGGGAAGCGGGCGCGGAACTCGTCATAAAGCCCGTCCGGCGGAACG
>MKVY01000038.1:206471-217851 GCA_001899525.1 Rhizobiales bacterium 65-9 | reverse complement strand
GAGCCGGTCGAGCGTCGCCGCCGTCTCCTCGGCGCCGTAACGCGACAACAGCTCGATGTTTTCGACCGGCAGGAAGAGCCGGTCGCCGCCGGCGTATTCCAGCTCGCAGCAATCATGCGGAGCGCCGCCGACCTCGATCGTCTTCAGCCCGATGAAGCGCGCGATGCCGTGATCGACATGGACGACGAGATCGCCGGCGCTGAGGCTCGCGGCCTCGGCGATGAAATCCGCGCCGCGCCGCTTTTTCTTCGCGCGCACGAGCCGGTCGCCGAGAATGTCCTGCTCGGCGACGACGGCGAGATCGGCCGTCTCGAAACCTGCCTCGATCCCCCACACGGCGAACGCCGTCTCATCGCCGCGCAACGCCTGCGCGTGCGACAGCGCGCTGATGTTGGTCGCGCGCTTCAGATCATGATCGGCGAGCACCGTCGCCAGACGATCGCGCGAGCCGTCCGACCAGGCCGCGACGATCACCTTCTTTTTTTGCTGCTGGAGGGCGCGGATATGCGCGACCGCCCCCTCGAACACATTGACGCTTTCATCGGCGCGTTCGGGCGCGAAATTGCGGCCCTGCCGCGCGCCCATGTCGATGGCGCGCGTTCCGCCGCCTTCGGGCGAGGCGAAGGGCGTGAGGCGCGCCGCCGGCGCCTGCGCAAGCGCGGCCGACCATTCCTCCGGCGTGAGATAGAGCTGGCCGGGACCGAGCGGCTTGTAGGGCGCGGCGCCGGCGGCGGCGTGATTCAACGCCTCGGCGCGCGCGTCGTGATAATCCGCGATCTGCGCCAGCCTTTCGCCGGCCGCGTCGTCCGCGAGGGCGTCGAGAAAAACGGGCGCGTCGCCGACATAATCGAACAGCGTGTCGAGATCAGGCGTGAACAGCGGCAGCCAGTGCTCCATGCCAGGATAGCGGCGGCCCTCGCTGATCGCCTCATAGAGCGGGTCAGACTTCGTGACGGCGCCGAAGGTCGCGAGATAATTCTGCCTGAAGCTGCGGATGTTGTCGGAGGTCAGCGTGACTTCCGACATCGGGGTGAGATCGAGCGCGCGCCACGGACCCGTCGTGCGCTGGGTCTCGGGATCGAAGGCGCGGATGCTTTCAAGCGTGTCGCCGAAGAAATCGAGCCGCACCGGGGCCGGAAGGCCGGCGGGATAGAGATCAAGGATGCCGCCGCGCAAGGCGTATTCGCCGACGTCGCGCACCGTGCTGCTGCGCAGGAAGCCGTTGCGCTCCAGCCATTGCACGACGCCGTCCATGTCGACGGAGTGGCCCGGCGCGGCCGAGAAGCTTTCCGCCTTCATGCGCTGCAGCGACGCCACGCGCTGCAGGATGGCGTTGACCGTCGTGAGCAGGATGCGCGGCTGCGCGCCGGCCCTCGTGCGGGCGAGGCGCGCGAGGGTGGTCATCCGCTGCGCGCTGGTCGCGGCGTTGGGGCCGATGCGATCGTAAGGCTGACAGTCCCAGGCCGGAAACGAGATCGTCTCGATCTCGGGCGCCGCGAAGCCGAGGCCCGCCTCCAGAGCCGCCATGCGCTGGCCGTCGCGCGAGACATGCAGAAGCGTGACGGAGCGCTTGTCGTCCTGACCGGCGAGCGCTCGGGCGGCGTCCGCCAGCAGGATCGCGTCGAAACCGTCCGGCGCGGATGAAAAGAGGATGCGCTCGCCGGGCTTCAGGGCGGCGACGGCTAAGAAAGCGGGAGGAGACTTCATCAGGCGTGCAACGGCTTCTGGTGCGTATGGAAGGTCTTCAGGCGACGCCACAGCGCGTCGTCATACGCGGCGGGGGTCGGCTCGGCGTCGGTCAGCCAGGCGAAGAGATCGCGGTCGATCGCCTCGATCAGCCGCTCGAAGGAGGCGATCTCCTCTTCCGTCAGTTCCGCCACATGCGCGTCGGCGAAACGGCCCATGAGCAGATCCATCTCGCGCATGCCGCGATGCCAGGCGCGGAAGAGAATGCGGCGGCGGCGGACATCCAGCTCGTCGCTCGGCGTTGCGCCCGGCATGGGATCACCTTCCTGTGAATCGATGGTCGGGCCGGAGCCCTTCGGGGCGCCTGCCGTCGCATTCGCGATATAAGGGCCGAGGCGGCGCCTGTCAGCCGCCACGACGATCGAAACGGCATCCTTGCGTCCCGCCATCCTCAATTCTCTGTTCGCGTCGGTCACCGGGCTTCCGGGCGTCGGTCCGAAGCTCGGCCGGCTGTTCGACAGGCTGTTGTCCGAGCAGGGCCGCGAGGCGCGCCTGCGCGACATCCTGTTCCATCCACCCTCCTCCGCGGTGGACCGCTCGCTCTCGCCCGACCTGCGTTCGGCGCCGGTGGGCGGCGTCGCCACCGTCGCGCTCAGGGTCGAGGATCATCAGCCGCCGGCGCGGCGCGGCCGCGCGCCCTATCGCGTGCTGTGTTCGGACCATGCCGGTCAGGACGTGATGCTGATCTTCTTTCACGGGCGCGAGGAGCAGATCAGCAAGATGCTGCCGCTTGGCGCCACGCGCTGGGTCTCCGGCAAGCTCGAACTGTGGGACGGCCGGCTTCAGATGGTCCATCCCGACCGCGTGCTGGACGAGCGCGGCTTCGCCGCCATGCCGCGCCTGGAGCCGGTTTATCCGGCGACCGACGGATTGCCGCAGCGGGTCATCGCGAAAGCGGCGCGCGCGGCGCTCGACCGCGTTCCCGACCTGCCGGAATGGCAGGACCAGACGCTGCTTGCGCGGGAGCGGTTTCCTTCGTTCCGGTCGGCGCTCGAGGCGCTGCATCAGCCGGACGGGGCGAACGCGCTCGACCCCATGCAGCCCGCGCGCCGCCGGCTCGCCTATGACGAGTTGCTGGCGAGCCAGCTTGCGCTCGCGCTGGTGCGCGCCAGCGTGCGGGAGATCGGCGGACGATCCCAGCGCGGCGACGGACGCCTGTCGCAGCGCATCCGCGACGCCCTGCCCTATGCGCTGACCGGCTCGCAGACGCAGGCGGTCGCGGAGATCAACGCCGACCTCGCAGCGGACAAGCGCATGATGCGCTTGCTGCAAGGCGATGTCGGATCGGGCAAGACGATCGTCGGCCTGCTGGCGATGGCGACGGTGGTCGAGGCCGGACGGCAGGCGGCGATGATGGCGCCGACGGAAATTCTCGCGCGGCAGCACCACCAGCGGATCGCGCCGCTCGCGGAGGCCGCCGGACTGCGCGCCGCGCTGATGACCGGGCGAGACCGCGCCTCTGCGCGCGAAAAAACCCGCAAGGCGCTTGCGGCCGGCGACATCGACATCGTCGTCGGCACGCATGCGATCTTTCAAGAGGATGTCGCGTTCCGCGATCTCGGGCTGGCGGTGGTGGACGAGCAGCATCGCTTCGGCGTGCATCAGCGCATGACGCTCGGCGCCAAGGGCGACGCCGTGGACGTGCTGGCGATGACGGCGACGCCGATCCCGCGCACGCTGGTGCTGACCTTCTTCGGCGACATCGACATTTCCGTGCTGCGGGAGAAACCCGCCGGACGCCAGCCGATCGACACCCGCGCGATCGACCTCGACCGGCTCGGCGAAGTGGTCGAAGCCGTCGGGCGCGCCATGCGTTCGGGCGCGCAGGTCTATTGGGTCTGCCCGCTCGTCGCCGAATCCGAGGCGCTCGACGTCGCCGCCGCTGAAGAGCGACACGAAACGCTGAAGCAGCATTTCGGCGGCGCGGTGGAGCTGCTGCACGGCCAGATGAAAGGCGCGGCGAAGGAAGAGGCGATGGCGCGTTTCGCGCGCGGCGACGCGCGCATCCTCGTGGCGACGACCGTGATCGAGGTCGGCGTCGACGTGCCGAACGCCAGCCTGATGGTCATCGAGCATGCGGAGCGTTTCGGCCTCGCGCAATTGCATCAGCTGCGCGGGCGCGTCGGGCGCGGCGCGGCGCGCTCCGCCTGCCTTCTGCTCTACAAGGGACCGCTGGGCGAAACCGCCAAGGCGCGCCTGTCGATCATGCGCGAGACCGACGACGGATTCCGCATCGCGGAGGAGGATCTGCGCCTGCGCGGCGAAGGCGACATTCTCGGCCGCCGGCAGTCCGGCATGCCGGGCTTCCGCCTCGCGCGGCCGGACATCGACGCCGACCTGCTGGCGACGGCGCGCGACGACGCGAAGCTGATCATGGCGCGCGATCCGCAATTGCGCGGCGAGCGCGGCGAGGCGTTGCGCATTCTGCTTTATCTGTTCGAACGCGACGAGGCGGTCCGCCTGATGCGCGCGGGGTGACGGAGACAGGCGCGGCCGGATCGCAATTCCGCTTTGCCGTGCGACAAGCGCCATTTATCGGGAAAACCGGTTCCCACTTTTCCGAACGTTGCTCTGTGCGCCTTCCTTCTCGCGCGCCGCGTTAAGGGCGCGCGCGGCGGCGGCATGGGCCGTCGCGGCGAGCGCCGCCAGCTCCGCCTGCGCCTCCGCAGGCTGGATCAGCCCCGCCGACATCACGAGCTTCGCGCCGTCCTCGACCGACATGCCAAGCTCGATCACGTCGCGACGCGCCACATAGAAATAGAACCCGGTGGTGGGATTGGGCGTGCAGGGAAGAAAAACGCTGAGATACTCGCCGGCCGCCGGCAGCTTTTCGCTCACCTCCCCGGTCGCCGGCGCGGACAGAAAGACGATCGACCACATGCCCGGCGCCGGAAACTGCACGAGCCCGACCTTGCGGAAGGACGATCCGGACTGGGAGAACACCGTCTCGAAAATCTGCTTCACGCCCTTGTACAGGCCGCTGACGAACGGCGTCCGCGCCAGCATGCGCTCGCTCATGTCGACGATCGTGCGGCCAACGAGATTGGCCGTCAGAAACCCGATCAGGATCAGCACGAGGATCATGATGATCAGGCCGAAGCCCGGCACCACGAAGGGCAGATAGGTTTCCGGCAGATAGGGCCGCGGGATGAACGGCTTGACCCAGCCGTCGACCCAGGTGACCAGCGCCCAGGCGATGTAGAGCGTGATCGCGACCGGCCCTGCGACGATCAGCCCCGTCAGAAAATAGGTCCGCAGCCACGATCGGGATCGCGACGGCGGAGAAGACGGGGACTCGGCGGACGCGGGCGACATTGATGGAGGTCCGGGCGACGACGGCGGCAGTTTCAGCGACCGCCGCCGCTCCCGCAAGCCCTGCGCCAACCGGCCGCGCAAGAACGCAGCGTTATCACTCGACCGTGACGGATTTCGCGAGATTGCGCGGCTGATCCACGTCTTTCCCCATCACGAGCGCCGTATGGTAAGCGATGAGCTGGATCGGAACGGCGTAGACGATCGGCGCGATGAACGGGTCCATCGCCGGCATGTCGACTTCGGCGAAGGCGTTCACTCCCGCTTCCGACGCCATGCCCTTTTCGCCGAGGAAGACGATCTTTCCGGCGCGGGCCGCGACCTCCTGCATGTTGGAGGCGGTTTTCTCATAGATGCCGTCGCGCGGGGCGATGACGATCACGGGCATCTCCTCGTCGATGAGCGCGATCGGGCCATGCTTGAGCTCGCCGGCGGCGTAACCCTCGGCATGGATGTAGGAGATTTCCTTGAGCTTCAGCGCGCCTTCGAGCGCCAGCGGATAGTTGGTGCCGCGCCCGAGATAGAGCACGTCGCGCGCTTTGGAGAGTTCGCGCGCCAGCGCTTCGATCACATGCTCGCGCTTCAACGCCTCGTTCATGAGTCCAGGCGCGGTCATCAGCGTGTCGACGAGCTTCTTTTCCTGATCGGCCGAGAGATGGCCGCGCGCGCGACCCGCGACGATCGCGAGGCAGGCGAGCGTCGCAAGCTGACAGGTGAAGGCTTTCGTGGATGCGACGCCGATCTCGGGGCCGGCGATGGTCTGCGTGACGACGTCGCTTTCGCGCGCGATCGTCGAGGTCGGCACATTGACGACCGCAAGGACATGCTGCCGCTGTTCCCTCGCATAGCGCAGGGACGCTAACGTATCCGCCGTCTCGCCGGACTGGGAAACGACGATCATTAGGCCGTTCTCCGGCATCGGCGCTTCGCGATAGCGGAACTCGGACGCGACATCGATGTCGACCGGCAGCCGCGCAATCTTCTCGAACCAATATTTCGCCGTCAGGCCGGCGTAATAGGCCGTGCCGCAGGCGCTGATCGTGATGCGCGACAGATCGCGAAAATCGAAGGGCAGCTTCGCCGGCAACACGACCCGCCCGGCGATGGGATCGAGATAGGTCGACAGCGTGTGGCCGACCACTTCCGGCTGCTCGTGAATCTCCTTCGCCATGAAGTGGCGGTGATTGCCCTTGTCGACGAGGAAGGCGCCCGGCGTCACGATCTGCGAAGGCCGCTGCACGATGTCGTTGCGCTCGTTGCGGATGACGACGCTGCGGCGCGTGAGCACGGCCCAATCGCCTTCCTCAAGATAGGTCACGCGGTTGGTGAAGGGGGCGAGCGCGAGCGCGTCCGATCCGAGATACATTTCGCCGTCGCCGTGGCCGACCGCGAGCGGCGATCCCCTGCGCGCGCCGATGAGCAGGTCCTCCTCGCCGTTGAAAAGAAACGCGAGCGCGAAAGCGCCGCGCAGGCGCGGCAGAACCGCGCCGACAGCTTCAACCGGTTTTTTCCCGGCGAGCATCTCCACCGTTACGAGATGGGCGACCACTTCAGTGTCGGTCTCCGATTCGAAACGCCGGCCTTTTTCGATCAGTTCGTCGCGGAGCTCGCGGAAATTCTCGATGATGCCGTTATGCACTACGGCCAGCATGTCGGTCGCATGCGGATGGGCGTTGTCCTCGCTCGGCCGCCCGTGCGTGGCCCAGCGCGTATGGCCGATGCCGATCGCGCCCGAAAGCGGGCGCTTCGACAGGACGGCCTCCAGATTCTTCAGCTTTCCTTCGGCGCGCCGGCGCGTCAGGCGCCCGTCCTCGAGCGTCGCGACGCCGGCGGAGTCATAGCCGCGATATTCGAGCCTGCGCAGCGCATCGACGACATCGCCGGCGACAGCGTGCTTGCCCAGGATGCCGACAATTCCACACATTCTGCAATTCCTCTCGCCTGTCGCCGGACGGTGTGCCGTCGCGACGCGCGTTCATCAAGTCACTTTCAATAACGCTTTATTTCAATGGTCTTTCTTCTTTCCGGCCTGCTCCCTGCGCTTCTGCGCGGCCCATCCCTCGCGCAGCTCCTGCCGGCCGCGGCCGATCGCCAGCGCGTCGTCCGGCACGTCGCGCGTGATGACGGAGCCGGATGCGACATAGGCGCCGGCGCCGATCGTCACCGGCGCGACCAGCGACGAGTTGGTGCCGACAAAGGCGCCTTCGCCGATGTCGGTGCGATGCTTGTTGACCCCGTCATAGTTGCAGGTGATCGCGCCGGCGCCGATATTCGCCTTCGCGCCCACGCGCGCATCGCCGATATAAGCGAGATGATTGGCCTTCGCGCCGGCGCCGAGCTCCGCGTTCTTGATTTCGACGAAATTGCCGACGCGGCTGTTCGCGCGCAGCGTCGCGCCCGGCCGCAGCCGCGCATAAGGCCCGACAGATACGCCGCTTTCGACATGCGCGCCTTCGAGGTGGGAAAACGCATGGATGACGGCGTCATCGGCGATCGTCACGCCGGAACCCATCACCACATGCGGCTCGATCAGGACATCGCGTCCGATCGTCGTGTCGAACGAGAGGAACACCGTCTCGGGCGCGATCAGTGTCGCGCCCTCGCGCATGACGCGCTCGCGCAGGCGCGCCTGCATGATCGCCTCGGCGCCGGCGAGCTGAACCCGATCGTTGACGCCGAGAACCTCCTCCTCGTCGCAGACGATGGCGCTGACGCGCAGGCCCTGCGCATGGGCGATCTCGGCGGCGTCGGTGAGATAGAACTGCTTCTGGTCGTTGGTGTCGCCGATGCGGTCGAGGATCGCGAGCATGCGCCGTCCGTCGAACCCCATCAGCCCGCCGTTGCACAGGGTGATCGCCCGCTCCGCCTCGGTTGCGTCGCGATGCTCGCGGATCGCGGTCAGCCGGCCATCCGCCATGATGAAGCGGCCATACCCGGTCGGGTCCGCCGCCTCGAAGCCGACGCCGACCACCGCCGCTCCAGCGGCCACGCCGGCGCGCATCCGGCGCAGGGTATCCGGCGAGACGAAGGGCGTGTCGGCGTAAAGGACGAGCGCCTGGTCGACGCCCGCCGCGATGGCAGGGCGGGCGGCAAGCGCGGCATGGGCGGTGCCAAGCCGCTCCTCCTGCACGAACACATCCGCGTGAGGCGCGAGCCGCCTCGCCTCCGCCGCGACGGCGTCGTGTCCCGGTCCGACCACCACCGCGACGCGGTCGACGCCGGCGGCCGCGACCGCGCGCAGCGCGTGCCCCAGCATGGACAGTCCCGCGACCTGATGAAGGACCTTGGGCTTGCGCGAGCGCATGCGCGTGCCCTCCCCGGCGGCCAGGACGATGGCGAGAGCGCTTCCCTTCATGGTCAATAAATCGGTCATCTTTCTATCCCTGCGCCACGATCCTGCCCGATCGATGTAAAGACTCCTCTACCGGTTCGCCAACCGTCGCCCGCTCCGGGCGCGGACCGAGGCGCCCGCGCGACTGCCATGACGGCCAGTCATGCGTTTTATGCTTGTCGGGTTGGAAAACCGCTTCGCTCTTTGGAAGAGTTTCACTAGAAGGCGCAACGGAGGCGTACGGGTAGCAGGGTGGCAATGCGCGAGTCAGGGGCCGACACGGCTCCGCGGATCAGCCGACGCGGCGTCATGCGCGGCGCGGGAGCGTTTGCGGCGTCGCTGGCGGCGGGGTCCGCCGCCGCCCAGAACGCTTCGCCTCTCGCCAGTCTGGCCGACGGCGCGCCGTTCGGGGCGGACGCGCTTCTCGACATCGCGCGCGCGCTGTCGAAGCAGCCCTACGCCGCGCCCGCCAACGATCTTCCCGAAAGCTGGGCCGCCCTCCCGCGGGAGCGCTACGCCGCGATCAGGGGGAATCCGAACGCGTTTCTTTTCCGGGGCGAGGACCGCGGCGTGACGATCGAGCCGCTGCATCGCGGCTTCGTCTTCACCCGGCCGGTGCAGCTCTACGTCATCGAGGACGGCCGCATGCGCCGCCTCGTCTATGATCCGGCGGCGTTCGAATTCGGCAATCTGCCGCCTCCGCCGCCCGGAACCGACCTGGCGTTCTCCGGCATCAGGATCTTCGGCGATCCGGTCGACGGGCAGAATCGCGAGGTCGCGGTCTTTCAGGGCGGCACCTTCTTCCGCGCCATGGCGCGCGCCCAGACCTACGGGGTGACGGCGCGCGCCCTCGCGCTGCGGCTCGCCGACAACCGGGGCGAGGAAACGCCCTACTTCCGCGCGCTCTGGATCGAGCGCCCCTCGGTCGGGGCGAAGGCGGTCAACCTCTTCGCGCTGATCGATTCCGAGAGCGCGACCGCCGCGCTCGTTGCGACCGTCCGGCCCGGCGACGTCACCATCATCGACGCGCAACTCACCGTCTTCGCCCGCGCCGCGCTCGACAATGTCGGCGTCGGAGCGATGTCAGGCATGTATCTGTTCGGACCCAACGAGCGCCGTTCGCAGGACGACGTCCGGCCGGCCGTCTACGAGATTTCAGGTCTCAAGATGGTGCGCGGCAACGAGGAGGCGATCTGGCGGCCGGTCGTCAATCCGCAGACGCTGCAGATCTCGATTTTCGGCGACGAAAATCCGCGCGGTTTCGGACTGTTGCAGCGGTCGCGCGATCAGATCTGGTTTCAGGACGACGAGCAGCGTTTCGAACGCCGGCCGAGCCTCTGGGTCGAGCCCATCGGCGACTGGGGCGCGGGCGCGGTGCAACTCGTCGAAATCCCCTCTGATTCCGAAGTGAACAAGAACATCATCGCCTACTGGCGGCCGAAGGCTCCGATGGCGGCCGGCGGCGAAGCGACTTTCGCCTTTCGCCAGTTCTGGTGGTGGTGGCCTCCGGAGCGGACGAAACTGGCGATCGTCACGCAAACCCGGTCCGGAAAGGGCTCTTCCGGGCGGCGGCGGCGGTTCGTCGTCGACTTCGCCGGCGAAGCGCTCGGAGACGCGCGCGCGACGGTGGAGATGGCGCCGACAGTCTCGGCGTCGCCGGGCGCCATTCTCAATGTGCGGGTGATGCCGTTCCCCGAACGGAAATCCTGCCGCGTGATGTTCGAACTCGACCCCGGCTCCGAATCCATGTGCGAGCTGCGGCTCGTTCTGACCGGCAGCGGGCAGCCCCTGACAGAAACATGGCTTTATCGCTGGACGCCCTGATGGACGCGCCTGCGGCGGCCGAATCCAGGCAGGGAGCGGCTGCGCTCGCCGCCGACGGCGGCGTTCCGCCCAAGCGGCCCTTGCCCATGCCGACGCAATCCCTCAGCCGCTGGGGCAAGGGCGCGCGGCGGTCTTTCACTTCGCCCGCCTCGGCGACGCGGCCCTGGATCACGCGGCTCTTCGTGTTCGGCGGCGCGCTCGCCCTGACGGCTTACGGCCTGCGCGAGATGCTGGCGGTCGTGTCCGTCGGCTCCACGACCTTCCTGCAATATGTGCTGGTCGCGCTCTTCACCGTCAATTTCTCATGGATCGCGCTCGCCTTCACGAGCGCCGTCGCCGGCTGCGTCGCGATGATCTTCCGGCGGCGTCCGCGCAGCGCGAACGCGCCGCTGCAGGGCCGGACCGCGGTGCTGATGCCGATCTACAACGAGGAGACCGCGCGGGTCTTCGCCAATGTGCAGGCGATCCGCGAATCCGTCGATGCGACGGGCGAAGGCGCGGCGTTCGACTACTTCGTCCTGTCGGACTCGACGCGGCCCGACGCCTGGATCGCCGAGGAGCGCGCCTTCCTGGCGATGCGCCAAAGGCTCGGGCCGGATCATCGCCTTTATTACCGCCACCGGCCGAAGAACGCTCATCGGAAGGCCGGCAACATCGCTGATTTCGTCACCCGCTGGGGCGGCGGCTACGATCATATGGTCGTCCTCGACGCCGACAGCCTGATGACCGGCGACTGCATCCTGCGCCTCGCCCGCCAGATGGAGGCCGATCCGGACGCCGGCATCATCCAGTCGCTGCCGCTCATCATCAACCGAAACACGCTGTTCGCGCGCCTGCAGCAGTTCGCCGCGCGCATCTACGGGCCGGTCATCGCCACGGGGCTCGCCGCCTGGAGCGGCCGCGACGGCAACTACTGGGGCCACAACGCGATCATCCGGACCAAGGCGTTCGCCGCGCATGGCGGACTGCCGGACCTGTCCGGCAAGCCGCCGTTCGGCGGCCATATCCTCAGCCATGATTTCGTCGAGGCGGCGTTCCTCCTGCGCGCCGGCTGGACCGTCTACATGCTGCCGGACGCGGAAGGCTCCTATGAGGAAAGCCCGCCGACCCTCATCGACCTGACCATTCGCGACAGGCGCTGGTGCCAGGGCAATCTCCAGCATTCGC
>MKVY01000038.1:196999-206424 GCA_001899525.1 Rhizobiales bacterium 65-9 | reverse complement strand
GCAGCTGCTCGTCGGCATCGTGCTGGTGCTGCAGACGCAATATGTGCGCCCGGAATATTTCACGACGGAGTTCACCCTGTTTCCCGCCTGGCCGCGCTTCGACGCGGAGCGCGCGCTGCAACTGTTCGAGATCACGATGGCGATCCTGCTGGCGCCGAAGCTGTTCGGCCTTCTGCTGACGCTGTTCGAGGGGCGAACGCGGCGCGGATGCGGCGGCGGACTGCGCCTGATCCTGTCCGGCCTCATCGAGATCATCCTGTCGGCGCTGCTCGCGCCGCTGATGATGCTGATCCAGTCGCAATCGGTGTCGCAGATTCTTCTCGGCCGCGATTCCGGATGGAGCCCGCAGCGTCGCGGCGACGGCACGATCCCGCTTCGCGACATCGCCTGGCGGCATCTGCCGCACATGGCGCTCGGCGTCATCGCCGGGGTGGCGGCCTTCATGATCTCGACATCGCTGTTCCTGTGGATGTCTCCGACCATCCTCGGCCTCGTGCTGGCGATCCCCCTCTCCTTCATCAGCGGCACGCTGGCCGCCGGCCTGGCGCTCAAGCGCTTCAAGCTGCTCGAGACGCCCGAGGAGCAATCGCCGCCGCCGATCGCGACGCGCGCCAACATGCTCGCGCGCGAGTACGCGCTCCTCGGCTTCGACGACGCCGAGGGGCTCGCGACCCTGCACGCCGATCGCGATCTCATGACAGCGCACGAGGCGATGCTGCCGGAGGCGCCGCCGCGCCGCCGCGGCGAGGTCACCGCCGACCGCGCCGTCGCCATCGCGAAACTGACTGACGCGCGCAATCTGGAAGAAGCGCTGCAATGGCTGAAGCCGGCGGAGCAGATGATCGTCATGAACGACCGCGCCCTGCTCGCCCTCGTCGGGTCGCTGCCGTCGTCGGCGCCGGGCGCATGACCGCGTCCGATCAAGCGACGCTTGCATTCTATTCGGCTGAAGCGACGGCCTACGCCACGCGCGGGAAGACCGCAAATCTCCGCCGCCTGTCGGGCTTCATGGCCGCGCTGCCGCGCAGCGGCAAGGTTCTCGAGCTTGGCTGCGGCTCCGGCCACGACAGCCAGGCGATGATCGCCAGCGGTTTCGACGTCACGCCGACAGACGGAACGCCCGAGCTGGCGCGCGAAGCCGAGCGGCTTCTCGGACGCCCCGTGCGCGTGCTGCTGTTTCACGATCTCGATGCGCGCGACGCTTATGACGGCGTCTGGGCGAGCGCGTGTCTCCTGCATGTTCCGCGCGCGGAACTGGCCGGCGTCCTCGCGCGCATTCACGCGGCGTTGAAGCCCGGCGGCATGTTCTACGCCAGCTTCAAGAAGGGCGAAGAAGACGGACGCGACAGTCTCGACCGCTACTTCAACTACCCCTCGATCGAATGGCTGAAAGACGCGTATGGGCAGCGTCCATGGCGCAGCCTCGAAATCGAGGAGTCACGCAGCGGTCGCGGCTATAATGGCGAAACAGCCGACTGGCTGCATGTGACGGCGAAGAAAGCAGCCTGACAGCCGGCGCCCGTTCAGGCCGCCCGCCCCTTCAGCTCGACGCCAAGCGCATGGAGCGCCTGCCAATAGGCGGGATAGGTTTTGTCGACGCAGCCGGGATCGAGAATGGTTATTCCGCCGATCAGAAGGCCGGCGAGCGCGAAGCTCATGGCGATGCGATGATCGGCGAACGTGTCGATCGAGGCGGACACGGTCTGTCCCGCAAGACCCGGATCGGAGGCCACGATGAGATCGTCGCCCTCCTCCCGTCCCAGTCCCGGCCTGATCCGGGACAACCCTTGCGCCAGCGCGGCGACGCGGTCGCACTCCTTCACGCGCAGATTGGCGATCCCGGCGAAGCGGACGGGCGCCCGGTTGAACGCCGCCAGCACCGCGAGGGTCGGGACCGCGTCCTGCATCTGCGATCCGTCGATGACGGCCGGCAGGTTCGGAAACGCCGCGATGAAACGATGCGCGCGCGCGTCGGGCTGGGTGAAGGCGTCGGGCGGCGCCCCGAGATCGATCGAACCGCCGGTGAGCGCCTCGGCCGCCCAGAGATAGGTCGCCGCCGACGCGTCCGGCTCGATGAAGTAATCCGCCGCGCGATACCCCGTCGGCGCGACGCGCCAGCCGGCGCTCTCCGGCTGGTCGATGCGGGCGCCGAAAGCGCGCATCGTCGCCAGCGTCAGATCGACATAGCCGCGCGCGCCGATCTCCTTGCCCGAGAGCGCGACCTCGATCGGGCCGCGGCCGCAGGCCGCCGTCATCAGCAGCGCCGACACATACTGGCTCGACAGGCCGCCATCGACCACGACGCGGCCCGCTTCGACGCCGCCGCGCCCCGCGACCGTCACGGGCGGGCAGCCGGTCGCCGTTTCAGCGCGCACGCCGAGCGACGCGAGCGCCGCGACGAGCGGCGCGATCGGCCTTCTGCGCATGTGCTCGTCGCCATCGACGACGACCGTTCCGTCCACGAGCGCCGCGGCGGCGGTGAGAAACCGCGTCGCCGTTCCGGCGTTTCCGAGAAACAGCGGCGCGTCCGGCGCGCGCAGGCGCCCGTCGCCGGCGACGACGAAGGTCGTCTCGTCCGGTTCGGCGACCGACACGCCCATCGCCCGAAGCGCTTCAGCCATATAGCGCGTGTCGTCGCTCTTCAGCGCGCCGGTCAGGCGGCTTTCGCCTTTGGCAAGCGCCGCGATCAGCAGCGCGCGGTTGGTGATGGATTTCGAACCCGGCGGCGCGACCCGGCCGCGCAGCGGGCGGCCGGGCGGAACGATCGTCACCTGACGCCAGTCTTTGCCCCGGATCATCGCTGTCCTCAATCCGCCGCGCCGCGCGCGGCTCACGCCATCTCGACGGCCAGTCCATTCTCCAGCGTGATGCGACGGTCAAGGCGCGCGGCGAAATCCATGTTGTGGGTCGCGATCAGCGCCGCGAGATTGGTGGCGCGCGCCAGCTCGACCAGCGTCATGAACACGCGCTCCGCCGTCTTGGGATCGAGGTTTCCGGTCGGCTCGTCGGCGAGCAGGATGCGCGGCGCGTTGGCGACGGCGCGGGCGATGGCGACGCGCTGCTGCTCGCCGCCGGACAGTTCCGCCGGACGATGGGACAATCGCTGGCCCAGGCCGAGATAGGTGAGCAGTTCGGTCGCGCGGGCGCCCGCTTCGGCGCGCGTCAGCCCGGCGATCATCTGGGGAATGCAGACATTCTCCAGCGCGCTGAACTCCGGCAGCAGGTGATGGAACTGATAGACGAAGCCGATGTCGTGACGACGCAGCGCGGTGCGCTGAAGATCGCTCAGCTTCGACGTCGGCGCGGCGCCGACAAAGATTTCGCCGTCGTCCGGCTTGTCGAGGAGCCCGGCCAGATGCAGCAGGGTCGACTTTCCGGCGCCTGACGGCGCGACCAGCGCGACCGCCTCGCCGGGCCAGAGCGCGAGATCGGCGCCTTTGAGGATTTCGAGCACGCCGTCGCCCTCGCGATAGCGCCGCGTCACTTTCGACAGGAAAAGCGCCGGCTCGCTCTGAGGCTGGTCCTGCTGCTGTTCCGCGTCAGCCATAGCGCAACGCCTCGACCGGATCGGTCTTCGCGGCCTTCCATGACGGATAGAGCGTGGCGAGAAGCGACAGGACCAGCGCCATGAGAACGATGGTGGCGACCTCGCTCGGATTCATTTCGGCGGGGATCTGCGTCAGGAAACGGATGGTCGGGTCCCAGAGCCGCGTGCCCGTGACCCAGGAGACGAACTCCTGGATCGCCTGAATGCGCCAGCAGACGACGATGCCGAGAACAAAGCCCGCGAGCGTGCCGACGACGCCGATCGCCGCTCCCGTCACCAGAAAGATGCGCATCACCGACCCGCGCGTCGCGCCCATGGTGCGCAGGACCGCGATGTCCTGCGACTTGTCCTGCACCAGCATGATCAGGCCGGAGACAATGTTCAGCGTCGCCACCAGCACGATCAACGTCAGGATCAGAAACATCACGTTCCGCTCGACTTCCAGCGCCGAGAAATAGCTGCGGTTGCGCTGGCGCCAGTCGGACACGACGCCCGGCCGTCCGATCGCCGCCTCGATCAGGGGCCTGTAACGATCCATGCGGTCGGGATCGTCGACATAGATCTCGATCGCGTTCACGTCGCCGTCGCGATTGAAATAGGCCTGCGCCTCGTCGAGCGGCATGAACACCAGCGCCGCATCATATTCGGACATGCCGATCTCGAAGACCGCCGCCACCGGATAGGCCTTCACGCGCGGGGCGACGCCAAAGGGCGTCGACGCGCCGTTGGGGCTGATGATGGTGATCTTGTCGCCCGCCTGCAGCGCGAGCTGCTCGGCGAGACGGCTGCCGATCGCGACCCCCTTCTCGGCCTCGAAATTGTCGAGGCTGCCCTGCCGGATATTGTTGGCGATGAAGGGAATCTTCCTGATGTCCGCCTCGCGCACGCCGCGAACCAGCACGCCGCCGCCGCCCGACGTGGCCGTGGACGAAGCGAACGCCTGGCCCTCGACGATCGGCAAGGCCAGCGTGACGCCGGGAACCTTCGCCAGCCTCGCGGCGACTTCGGCGTAGTCCGTGAGCGGCCTGTCGATCGGCGTGACGAAGGCGTGGCCGTTCACGCCGATGATCTTCGACAGCAGCTCCTTGCGGAACCCGTTCATCACCGACAGCACGACGATCAGCGTCGCGACCCCCAGCATGATGCCGATGAAGGAAAACCCGGCGATGACCGAGATGAAGCCTTCCTTGCGGCGCGCGCGGAGGTAGCGCGCCGACACCATCCATTCGAATGGCGCGAAGGGGCGCGGGGCGACCCTTTCAGGCCGCGCAGCGGAGGCGTCAGCGCTCACGCGATCGCCGCGACCGCGTCGGCGATGGGGACGAGCGTGCGCTCGCCGGTGGCCCGCCGCTTGATCTCGACCTTGCCCTCGCCGAGCGAGCGCGGCCCCACCATGATCTGCCAGGGAAGGCCGATCAGATCGGCGGTCGCGAATTTGGCGCCCGGACGCTCGTCACGATCGTCATAGAGCGCATCCACGCCGGCCGCCGCCAGCGCATGATAGAGCTGAGCGCAGGCGCCGTCGGTCGCGGCGTCGCCCTGCTTGAGGTTGAGGAGAGCGACCTTGAACGGCGCGGCCGCCTCCGGCCAGATCACGCCGGCGTCGTCATGGTTCGCTTCGATCAGCGCCGCGACCAGGCGGCTCGGCCCGATGCCGTACGAGCCCATATGCACGGGAGCGCTTGATCCGTCCGGCTTCGTCACGACGGCCTTCATCGGCTCCGAATATTTCGTGCCGAAATAGAAGATGTGTCCCACCTCGATGCCGCGCGCCGATGCGCGCTTGTCCTCGGGGATGGCGTCGAACGCGGCCTGATCATGCATCTCCGAGGTCGCGGCGTAGAGCGACGTCCATTTGTCGACAATCTCCTGCACCCGTCCGATCTCGTCGAACGACGTGTTCTCGTCGGGTACGCCGAAATCGAGATAGTCCTTGTGGCAGAAGACCTCGCTCTCGCCCGTTGAGGCGAGGATGATGAATTCATGGCTGAGATCGCCGCCGATCGGTCCGGTGTCGGCGCGCATCGGAATCGCCTTCAATCCAAGCCGCGCGAAGGTGCGCAGATAGGCGATGAACATCTTGTTGTAGGCGTGCCGCGCGCCGGCCTGATCGAGATCGAAGGAATAGGCGTCCTTCATCAGGAACTCGCGCGAGCGCATGACGCCGAAGCGCGGCCTCACCTCGTCGCGAAACTTCCACTGGATATGATAGAGATTGAGCGGCAGGTCCTTGTAGCTCTTCACGTAGGACCGGAAAATGTCGGTGATCATCTCCTCGTTGGTCGGGCCGTAGAGCATGTCGCGATCGTGCCGGTCCTTGATGCGCAGCATCTCCTTGCCGTAGGCGTCGTAGCGCCCGGACTCCCGCCAGAGATCGGCGGACTGGATAGTGGGCATCAGCAACTCGACCGCGCCAGAGCGGTTCTGCTCCTCGCGGATCACCCGGTTGATCTTCTCGAGCACGCGAAGACCCAGCGGCAGCCAGGCGTAGCTTCCGGCGGCCTGCTGGCGGAGCATGCCGGCGCGCAGCATCAGCCGGTGGGAGACGATTTCCGCCTCCTTGGGCGTATCGCGCAGAATGGGAAGGAAGAAACGGGTCAGGAGCATGAGATGAGCGGGCGAGGATTCGCGTCGGGAGTGGGCGGCAAATGACAGGATTGGTAGCGCGGACGCAAGCGACGGTTCGCCTTACATGCCGCTGCGGCGCCGATAAAATCACGAGGCTGAGGGAGTTTCGTTGCTGGCATGCCACAGAAAAGGAAAAAATTGTGGCAGTTTTAATTTGACATCGTGGCTTATCTGGTTTCCTGTCCCTGCGCTCAGCCCGAAGCAAAAACCGGGCGGCGGTCCAGGTGTCGGGAGGAAACGCAGCAAGAAGGGACAGAGCTCCCTGTGATTGCTGTGGGAGATCTGGAAGGCTTTTCAGGACAGGGCGCGACCCTGTCCTTTCTTTTTTGCATCCCTGCCTTACTCGAAGAATGCGCTGATGCTCCAGATGATCAGCGCCGTGACGGGCATTGCGATCACGCTGGTCCAGGCGGCCTTGGCCAGCAGGCGGGGACGGACCGGCGCTCCGGGCTCGGTGCCGGGCGCTATGTCGCCATGCTCCGCCTGGCTGCGCACCCCGAAGGGCAGCGTCACGAACAGGACCAGCCACCAGGCGACGAAGTAGATCGCGACGATCGTGCCCCAGGGCATGGATCAGGCCTGCTCGAGTTCGACGAGCGCGCCGTTGAAATCTTTGGGATGAAGGAACAGGACCGGCTTGCCGTGGGCGCCGATGCGCGGCTCTCCGGAGCCGAGCACGCGCGCCCCCTTCTCCTTCAGGCGATCGCGCGCCGCGAGGATGTCGTCCACCTCGTAGCAGATATGGTGGACGCCGCCGTCCGGGTTGCGCTCCAGAAATTTCGCGATCGGAGAGTCCGCGCCGAGCGGCTCCAGCAGCTCGATCTTGGTGTTGGGCAACTCGATGAAAACGACCGTCACGCCGTGATCAGGCTGCGGCAGAGGCGGCGATAAGGTCGCTCCCAACGTGTCGCGATAGAGCGCCGCGGCCGCGTCGAGGTTGCGCACGGCGATGGCGACATGGTTCAGGCGTCCGATCATGCCGGCGCTCTACCAGCCGATCCGCAGACCGTCCATCGGCCGCGGAGTCGCGGCCTCTCACGACGACAGCAGGGCTGAATCCGTCACCGCGCTGCGCCCCGCGCCTTGATCCGTCCTGAGCGCCGGCGCCCTGCCGATCAGGCGCGCAAGCTGCTTGAGCCGGTTGAACAGCCGTTCGTTGGCCAGTCCTGAAATATCCGGAGGCAGGTCGAGCAGGATGCGGCCGCCGTCGCAGGCCAGAGGCGTGCGTTCGAGTATATCAGGCATGCCGGCGGACACGAGGTAGGCCACGCGCATCAGCGCGCCCAAGATTCGCGCCCGGTCGATCATGCGCGCGCTGCACAGCTCGCGAATGCGCGGCGACAACTCATCGTCGAGCCCCGCATGCCGATAGAAGATGGACATGGCGATGTAGGCGCGCCCTGGGTGATCGATTCCGATGAAGGCTGCATGCGCGATGACGTTGAGGCTTTGCTCGCCGCGATAATCGGGATGGGCGCGCCAGCCGATGTCGGCGAGAAGACAGGCGGCGTGGCGCAGCCTTTTCTCCTCCGGCGTCTCCTCAAGACGGCTCGACCGCATGAAATGATCCGTCCAGCGGATCAGATCCTCGCCGTGCAGCGGCGCGCGGGAGCGCAACGTGTTCAGTTCGCGCGCGGCGGACAGGAGCGGATCGCGCTCACGCGTCTCCTCGTCGAGCAACTCGAACAACAACCCTTCGCGCACGCCCATCGCGGACATCACCACCTGCGACGGTTTCGCGCGCCGCACCACCTCTTCCAGCACCAGCGCGCCGTAAGCCAGCAGCGGCCGGCGCTGGGATGAAACCTTCTCGATGGAATCGAGGGTTTCCGGATCGACGCGCTGAACGAGCTCGGCGAAATCCACGGCGTCGGCGGCGGACATGACATAGCCGTGGCTGACATGCAGCGGATAGCCGAGCTGATGGATGTGAAGCGTGGTCAGCGAACGCCAGGTGCCGCCGACCATGTAAAAGGAGCGGCCCTTCCCTTCATCGAGCGCGTCGACATCCGCCAGCGCCCTGCGCACGATCCTGCGCGCCTCCTTGATCGAATCGTGAGAAGCGTCCTGCAGGGCGAGGCCGCCAAGCGGCGTGGTTTTTCCCTTGCCGATCTTGTGGCCCCTGACCTCGGTCAATTCGAGACTGCCGCCGCCGAGATCGCCGACGATTCCGTTCGCCTTGTAGAATCCCGACGCGACGCCGAGCGCCGCCAGATGCGCCTCGCGCTTGCCGGACAGCAGCTCGATCGGCCTGCCGAAAGCTTTTTCCGCGCGCTGAATGAAATCCGGCCCGTTCGCGGCGTCGCGGGCGGCGGCTGTCGCCAGCACGTAACGCCGCTCGATGCGCATCATGTCGCACAGCACCCGGAAGCGCGCCAGCGCGGCCAGCGCCTTGTCCATCGCCTGCTCGTTGAGGCGCCCGGTGATCTGTACGCCGCGGCCGAGGCCGCACATGGTCTTTTCGTTGAAGATCGGCGTCGGCGCGCGCGTCAGCCCTTCATAGGCGACGAGGCGGACCGAATTGGAGCCGATGTCGACGATCGCGACCGGATCGCCGACGTCGAGCCTTCCCTGCGCCCCCGGAGTCTTAGCCATCGCCGCCGCGCCGCTTCTTGCCGAGGCGTTCTGACAGCCGGCGGGGCATCGAGGCCGCAAGCGACTTGCCGCGACCCGACAAGCTTGGATTGGTCATGAAATAATTGTGCGCGTTGAACGGCTCCTCGTCAGGGCCGCGTTCGATGCGCGTCGAGGAGCCGTCGCTGTTGACGCGCCAGCTCTGTTCGTTGTCGAGCAGGTTCGCGACGACGATCTGGTTGAGCACCTGTTCGTGAACGGTCGGATTGATGATCGGCATGAGGGCCTCGACGCGGCGATCGAGATTGCGCTGCATCATGTCGGCCGACGAAATGTAAAGCGCCGCCTTGGCGTGCGGAAGACCGTGGCCGCCGCCGAAGGCGTAGATGCGGCTGTGCTCCAGAAAACGCCCGACGATCGACTTGACGCGAATTCGTTCGGATAAGCCCGGAACGCCGGGACGCAGCCCGCAGATGCCGCGGATCACCATGTCGATCTCGACGCCGGCGTTGCTCGCCCGATAGAGCGCGTCGATGATGTCCGGATCGATCAGCGAATTGCACTTCAGCCAGATCGCGCCAGGCTTGCCGGCCTTCGCATAACCGATCTCATCCTCGATATGCCGAAGGATGCGCGGCTTCAGCGACACGGGAGACACGGCCATCCGCTCGAGCTC
>MKVY01000038.1:183967-196956 GCA_001899525.1 Rhizobiales bacterium 65-9 | reverse complement strand
CGCGCGGTGATCGGGTGATAGTTGCCGGTGCCGACATGGCAGTAGGTGACGAGCTGACCGCCTTCCCTGCGCACCACCATCGACAGTTTCGCGTGGGTCTTCAGCTCAAGAAATCCGAACACGACCTGCACGCCCGCGCGTTCGAGATCGCGCGACCAGCGGATGTTGGCTTCCTCGTCGAACCGGGCCTTCAACTCGACCAGCGCGGTGACCGATTTTCCCGCCTCCGCCGCTTCGGACAGCGCCTTCACGATCGGGCTGTCGTTCGAGGTGCGATAGAGCGTCTGCTTGATCGCGACGACGTTGGGATCGCGCGCGGCCTGAGCGAGGAACTGCACGACGACGTCGAAGGATTCGTAGGGATGATGGACGACAAGGTCCTTCTGCCGGATCGCAGCGAAGCAATCGCCGCCGTGATCGCGGATGCGCTCGGGGAAACGCGCATTATACGGGACGAATTTGAGATCGGGCCGGTCGAGCGAAACGAGCTGCGACAGTTCGTTCAACGCCAGAAGCCCGTCGATCGGAAACACCTCGTCGGGCCGCACCTCCAGCTCCTCGGCGACGAAGGCCTGAAGCTGTTCCGGCATCTTCGATTCCATTTCGAGACGGATGACGACGCCGCGACGCCTCTGCTTGATCGCCGTCTCGAACTGGAGAACGAGGTCCTCGGCCTCCTCCTCGATGAAGATATCGCTGTCGCGCACGACGCGGAAAGCGCCCAGTCCGCGCGTGTCGTAGCCGGGGAACAGCCGGTCCACGAAGAGCGCGATCGCCTGCTCGAGCGCGATGAAACGCGAGCCGCCGGTCTGCGCGAAATCCGGAAGCCGGATGATCCTGTCCACCTTCGACGGCACGCGGATCAGCGCGTTCATGTTTCGGCCGTCGCTCTGGCGCGAGAGCATCAGCGCGAGCGTGAAGCCGAGATTGGGGATGAAGGGGAACGGATGCGCCGGGTCGATCGCAAGCGGCGTCAGCACCGGAAAGATATGGTGAATGAAATGCTCCGCCAGCCATTGCGATTCATGCGGCGTGAGTTCGGGCGCGTCGACGAGAATGATGCCGACCTCGATGAGCTGGTCGCGCAGGCGCAGCCAGCGACTCTGCTGGTCGCGCACCAGCGCCTCGGCCTCGGTCCTGATGCGCGCAAGCTGTTCGGCCGGCGTCAATCCGTCTTCCGACGGAAGCTCGGCGTGCGACCTGATCTGTCCGCGCAGGCCGGCGACGCGAACCATGAAAAACTCATCGAGATTGTTCGCGGAGATCGACAGGAACCGCAACTGCTCCAGCAGCGGATGGTTCGGGTTCGACGCTTCCTCCAGCACGCGGCGGTTGAAGCCGAGCCAGGAGAGCTCACGGTTGATGAACCGCTCCGGCGAGGACAGCAGCGGACTGGCGTCATCGGAGGGCGTCGAATCCGCCCTCGCCATGCGCGCTTTCGTTAGGGAGCCAGCCTGCGCCACTGTTTCGTCCTCCGTCGCCGGCGCCGCATCCCCTTCCGGGCCGCGGATCCGCCGGCGACCTGTGGGCCGGCGCTGTGACGGTTCGATGACGCTCAACTCTCGCCTCCCTCTGGCTCGAACATCCGCGCCAACACGTCCTGGACCAGAACCCGCGTGACCGGCCGTCCCGCGGCGAGCGCCGCCTGATCCAGCGCCTCGACCACGCTCCGCGCCGCCGCGAACGATCGCTCGGCGCGCGCGACGATCATGTCGACAACGCGCGTATCGACCCGCAGTTGCCGGTCCGTGAACAGTTTGACCAGTAAGGCGCGCAGCAGGCTGTCGTCGGGCGCGCCGATGCGAGCGAGCGGCGCGCGGCGCAAGCGCGACCGCAGATCGGGAGTTGCGATCGTCCAGGCCGCCGGCTCCGTCTGCGCGGTGATCAGCAGCGACCCGTTGCGCTCCCGCATCGCATTGATGAGGTGAAACATGGCCGCCTCGTCCAGCGGCTCGCGATCGGCGTCATCGATCAGCAGAGCGCCGTTCGACACCAGATGGGGCACGTCGGCGACAGCGACGGCGCCAGGCCTACGGCGCCAGGCATGGGCCCGATCGGCCCAGATGGAGGCCAGATGCGATTTTCCGGCGCCTTCGGGACCGACCAGGACCAGCACCGGATCGAGCCAGCCCTTTGGCCATGACTCGATCGCCGCATGCGCGGCCTCATTCGACGCGCTGACGAAAAAATCCTCGACGCCGCGCCGCTCCTCGAATGGGAGATCCAGCGGGATCTGGCGCACGCCGGCGCCGAATTCGCGCGCCGTCTCGCGCGGGCGGCGAGGCATTCCGGATTCCTGCGCCTCGCCGTGTTCACGGGAGCCGGTCTCTCCTCCGCCTGGAGGCGCGTCAGAGGTCATGGGAAGAGCCCGGCGGGACGCTCGCCGATCCTTCGTCGTGATAATAGGGGCTCGCGAGATAGGTCTGCAGCGCGTGGCGGGCGAGCACGGCCGCGATCGCCGACATGGGCACGGCGAGCAGCAGGCCGACGAAGCCGAACAGGGCGCCGAACGCGAACAGCGAAAACATCATCCAGACGGGATGAAGGCCGATCGCCTCGCCGATGAGCTTGGGAGTCAGCACATATCCTTCCAGCAACTGGCCCGACACGAACACCAGAAGCACCAAGCCGATCGCCTGCCATTCCGGCCAGAACTGGACGATCGCCACCAGACAGGCCACGCCAAGCCCGACGAAAGAGCCGACATAGGGGATGACGCTCAGAACGCCCGCGCTGAGGCCGATGAGCAGGCCGAAATTGAGTCCGGCCAATTGCAGGCCGATTCCATACCAGAGCGCAAGGAAAAGGCTGACGAGCGCCTGCCCTCGCAGCGACGCGGCGACGGCCCTGTTCACATCCCGCGCCACGCCGCGAATCTCCTCGCGGTGCGCGCGCGGCAGCCAGCCGTCGACCGCGTTCAGCATGCGGTCCCAGTCGAGCAGCAGGTAGAACGCCACGATCGGCGACACGACGAACAGCGACAGGACGCTGATGATCGTCCCCCCGCCCGAGGCGACGGACCGCATGAAGCCGACACCCCAGGAGACCGCTGGTCCGATCACGTCGCCGGCGGCGCTGGAGAACTCGTCGCCGGGCGGCTTCAGGCCCAACTGCTCCCAGCCGCCGAATTTCTGCACCCAGCGGGAGACGTTTTCCCCGATGATCTGCTGCAGGCGCGCCGCATAGGCCGGAAGCCGCTCCAGCAGCGAGGCAAGCTGGCCAGCGAGCTGGGGAATCACCGTGAAAAGGGCGACGAGGGCGACGAGCACCACCGCGCCCACCATCAGCGATACGGCGATCCAGCGGCGAACCCGAAATTTCTCCATCCAGCGCACCGGCGGATCGAGAAGATAGGACAGCGCGAAAGCGACCATGAAAGGCAGGACCGCGTCTTGCAACAGCCACAGCAACGCGATGACGAGCCCAAGCAAGGCCAGCCAGAACGATTGAAAGCGCGGCGCCGGGGCGCTCGGCCGGTCGCCTATTCGGCCATATGTCGGGTCCACACAGCGAAATAGGCGGCGCCCGAGGCCAGGGTCAAGGCGGCCACGATGAATATGCCGGCCTCGAACGCCCGCCCCTGCGGCCAGTCGAGCGCGCGCGCCGCCAGAACGGCCGCCGCGAACGCGATCTGCGCGCCGGTGTTGAACTTGCTGACCCAGAGCGGCTTGATCTCGATCGGCTTGCCGAGAAGCCAGGCGACGATCACGGCGCCCATGATGAACACGTCGCGGGAAACGACGAGGATCGCCAGCCAGGGCGGGATCGCGTCCACGATGCCGAGGGTGACGTAAAGGGAGACGAGCAGCGCCTTGTCGGCGAGCGGATCGATGAAGGCGCCGAGCTCCGTCGCCATGTTGAAGCGCTTGGCGAGGAAACCGTCCACCGCATCCGACACGCCGGCGATCAGGAACAGGAGGCAGGCGCCGGACCAGTTTCGCGCGACGATCATGGCGATGATCAGCGGAACAAGGACAATTCGACCGAGCGTGATGAAATTCGGCAGACTCATGCGCGATCGCGACTCCTGCCCGGAGATTAAGCAGCCGCAACGCGCTGAAGCAACGCTGCGCGAGACCGCTTGCGCGGGGCCGGGCCAACGTCTACCCCGCAGCCGATCCCGCATTCGGACCGGTTGTCGAGATGAGCGAAGCGCGCCGCAACGGCCTGACCTATGCTGACGCGGGCGTCGACATCGACGCCGGCGCCGCCATGGTCGAGGCGATCAAGCCGATGGTGCGCGCCACCCGGCGGCCCGGCGCCGACGCGGAGCTTGGCGGCTTTGGCGGGCTGTTCGATCTCAAGGCGGCGGGATTTCGCGACCCGATCCTGGTCGCCGCCAATGACGGCGTCGGCACAAAGGTCAAGATCGCGATCGAATCGGGACTGCACGACACGATCGGAATCGATCTCGTCGCCATGTGCGTGAACGATCTCGTCGTGCAGGGCGCCGAGCCGCTTTTTTTCCTCGACTATTATGCGACCGGCAAGCTCGATCCGGCCGCCGGCGCCGCCGTCGTCAAGGGTATCGCGGCCGGCTGCAAGGTGGCGGGCTGCGCGCTGATCGGCGGCGAGACGGCGGAGATGCCGGGGCTGTACGCCGGCGGCGATTATGATCTCGCGGGCTTCGCTGTCGGCGCCGTGGAGCGCGGCGCCGTGCTGCCGCGCGCCGACATCGCGGCCGGCGACGCGATCATCGGCCTGCCCTCCTCCGGCGTTCACTCGAACGGCTATTCGCTGGTGCGGCGGATCGTCTCCGACGCGGGCCTCGCCTGGACCGACGACGCGCCGTTCGATCCCGGCCGATCGCTGGCGCAGTCGCTGCTGACGCCGACGCGCATCTACGTGCGCGGCGTGCTGGCGGCGCAGCGCGCCACGGGCGCCCTGAAAGCGCTGGCGCACATCACCGGCGGCGGCTTCTGGGAAAACATCCCCCGCGTGCTGCCGGACGACAAGTCCGCCAGGATCGATCTCGGCGCAATCGAAATTCCACAGGTGTTTAAGTGGATTTCAAGGTCTGGCGGCGTAAGCGAGCATGAAATGCTGCGCGCCTTCAATTGCGGCGTGGGGATGATCATCGTGACGGCGGCCGACTCGGCCGACGCCGTGATGGCCGCTCTCCGCGGCTCCGACGAGGCGCCGTTCCTGCTCGGCTCGATCGGCGAACGCGGGTCCGACGCCGCGGTGCAAACGAGCGGGCGGCTGGCCCTGGGATGATGCGATGACCGTGAGAAAGAAAACCGCGATCTTCATATCGGGGCGCGGCTCCAACATGCGGTCGCTGATCGAGGCTGCGCGCGACACGGAGTTCCCGGCGAGCATTGAGCTCGTTCTCGCCAACAACATCACCGCGCCGGGCATCGCGGCCGCGAGGGACGCGGGCGTCAAGAGCGCCGGCATCGTCGGCAGCTCTTTCCCGGACAGGCTTTCCTTCGACAAGGTGCTCGACGAATCGCTCCGTTCGGCGGCCATCGAGATCGTCTGCCTGGCGGGCTACATGCAGGTCCTGACCCCCTGGTTCGTCGGACGCTGGCTCGGCCGGCTGATCAACATCCACCCTTCCCTCCTGCCCGCCTACAAGGGGCTGCACACCCATCGTCGCGCGCTGGAGGACGGGGTCCGCATTCACGGCTGCACGACGCATTTCGTCACGCCGGAACTGGATTCAGGCCCGATCATCATGCAGGCCGCGATCGACGTCGGCGTGTCTGAAAATGAAACCTCGCTCGCCGCGCGGGTGCTGGAGCAGGAGCATCTGATCTATCCGCGAACGCTCGCGCTCGTCGCATCGGGAGCCGCGCGCCTGAAGGAGGGCCGCTGCGTTCTCGAAGGTCATTCCAGCGCCGGAAGCGCGCTCGTCAGCCCGACGATTTGAGCTGCGAAGGGCGCGACGGCGTGGCCCGAAAGCCACGGGCGGCGGCGCGAATCGGCTGAAGCGTCAACATTCATTGATCATTCAGAGCAAAGCGCTCATCTAGCCCCATGACGCGCGGTCCCGAATCCGACCGCGGCGACGGCCCTGCGACGGACCGCCGCGATCGAGGCGGGCGCGATCTCTTCGCCCCTTCAAGCGTAAGCAGGTCGCGGGACAAAGCCATGAAACAGCTCCTTTCCGAGCCGGCGACCAGCCTCCTCTACGGCGGCTCAAGACCCGACCTGATCCGCTCCGAAACGCTCGCCGACATTTTCGCCGCCACGGCCGCCCGGCTGCCGGCCAAGACAGCGCTCGCCCTCATCGGCCAGAACCAGACCCTCAACTACGCCGAGCTCGACCGCCGCTCCACGAAGGTGGCCGAACAGCTCGCCGCGCGCGGCGTGAAGCGCGGCGATTTCGTCGGGCTGTGGTTCAAGCGCTCGCTCGACCTGCATGTGGCGATGATCGGCATCGTCAAATCGGGCGCGACCTTCATCCCCTTCGACGCGGACGCGCCGGCCGAGCGGATCGCCACCAGCCTGTTCGACTGCGGGTCCAGCGCGATCCTGTCCCACGGCGCGCTGGCCGCCGAAACGGCCAAGCTTCCGGTCGCCGTGTTCGATCTCGACGCGCTGCTCGCGGAGCCGGCCGGCGCCGCGACGCCGCAGGGCCCGACGCCGGATGGCGTCGCCTATGCGATCTACACCTCGGGCTCCACCGGAAAGCCCAAGGGCATCACCATCACCCACCGCAACATCGCGCACTATCTGCGGTCGGGAAACGTCGCGATCGGCATGCGTGAGGACGACATCGTCTTCCAGGGCGCTTCGGTCGCCTTCGATCTGTCGATGGAGGAGATCTGGATCCCCTATCTTGTCGGCGCGACGCTCAAGGTCGCTCCGAACGACGTCCTGAAAGATACTGACAGGCTTCCCGAAACCATCGTTCGCGAAGGCGTGACGGTTCTCGACGTCGTGCCGACCATGCTGACCATGCTCGACCGCGACATGGAGAGCGTGCGCCTCATCATCACTGGCGGCGAGGCGATGACGCCGGCGCTCGTCGATCGCTGGTCGAAGCCGGGCCGGCGCATTCTCAACACTTACGGACCCACCGAAACGACCGTCGTCGCGACCTTTGCCGAGTGCGAAAAAGGCCGCCCGGTCACCATCGGCCGCCCGATTCCGAACTATACGGCCTATGTCGTCAACGAGGCGCTGGAGCCCGTCGGCCCTAACGAGACCGGCGAACTGCTGATCGGCGGGCCGGGCGTCGCTCAAGGCTACATCAACCTGCCGGAGATGACGGCGAAGAAATTCATCGCCAACCCGTTCGGGTCCGAGGCGGCCGGCGACCGGATCCTCTACCGCACCGGCGACGCGGTCAGCGTCGACGCCTATGGCGACATTCACTTCCACGGTCGCATCGACGATCAGGTGAAGATTCGCGGCTATCGCATTGAACTTGGAGAGATTGAGGCGCTCATCGCGGCCGAGCCGCAGGTCAAGGCGGCGGCGGTCGCGGTCCACAAGGACGGCGCGGGCGGCGACGTTCTCGTCGCGCATGTCGTGGCGGCCGACGGATTCGACGCGCAGGCGACCAAGAAGGCGCTTGTCGCGAAACTTCCCCCTTACATGGTGCCGCCGCTGTGGCGGACCCATTCCGAACTGCCGCGGATGATCTCCGGCAAGGTCGACCGCAAGGCGCTTTCGGCCATGCTGCTCGACATGACGGCGGCGTCCGAACCGCAGGAGGAGCCGCGCACCGAGACCGAAGCGGCGCTGCTGGCCTCGGCCCAGAAAATCTTCGCGGGGCAGTCGATCCCGTTCGAGGCCGATTTCTTCACCGAGCTCGGCGGCCATTCGCTGATCGCGGCGCGCTTCATCTCGGCGGTGCGGGAAACGCCCTCGCTCGCCGGCATCACGCTGCAGGACGTCTATCAGCAGCGCACGCTCCGCAAGCTCGCGGCGGCGCTCGACGACCGCCGCGGCGGGGATTCCGAGCCGCCGGCCAACCTTCGCTTCTCCCCTCCGCCCTTTTCGCGGCGCTTCTGGTGCGGCTTGGCGCAGACGGCGACGCTGCCGCTCATCCTCGGCCTCTCCACGGCCCAGTGGCTCGGCGTGTTCCTGACCTACATGATGTTCCTGCAGGGCACGAGTTACACCTTCCTGCACATGGTCCTGGTGCTGACCGGCGCCTACGCCGGCATCAAGTTCGGCTCGCTGTTTCTGGTGATCGCGCTGAAATGGCTGGTGATCGGCAAGGTCCGGCCGGGGCGCTATCCGCTCTGGGGCGCCTATTATTTCCGCTGGTGGCTGGTGTCGCGGCTCTATGCGCTGGCGAACCCCTCCTATCTCGCGAACTCGCCGATCATGCGCTTCTACCTGCGCGCCCTTGGCGCGCAGGTGGGCAACGACGCGATGATCGCGCACGCCGAATTCGGCGCGCCTGATCTTATCGAGATCGGAAGCTGGGCGTCGATCGGCCACAAGGCGGTGATCGCCAACGCCGAGATCGTCGGCGGCGAGCTGATCATCGGGCGGGTCTCCATCGGCGACAGGGCCTATATCGGCAACCAGGTCGTGGTCGCGAGCGATTGCGTCATCGGCCATGACGCCTATCTCGACGACCTGACCGCGCTCCAGCCCGGCACCGTCGTCGAGCCCTTCGCGACCTGGGACGGATCGCCCGGCCGCAAGACCGGCATGCTCGATCCCGCCGAGCTTCCCGCCACCCCGGAAGCGAGCCGCGCGCGCAAGGGCCTGCTGTTCGCGGCCTATGCGACGCTCGTCGTGCTGGTGCAGGCGATCGGGCTGCTGCCGATTTTCCCGGCCTTCTTCGTGTTCGACAAGGCGGAGAGCTTCGTGCTCGACAATCTGCCGTCGGTCGAATGGTACCATGTGCTGTTTCCGCTCGCATGGCTGATGAGCGGGGCTCTGGTGGTGTTCACGCTCGCGATCGTCATCGCGCTGCGCTGGATCATCATGCCGACGCGCCTGAAGGAGGGCCGCTTCTCGATCCATTCGGGGCTGCATCTGCGGCAGTGGCTGATGAACCTCATCAGCGAGGTCTCGCTCGACACGCTCTCCTCGCTCTACGCCACCACCTATATGCGGGCCTGGTACCGGCTGATGGGCGCGCGGATCGGCAAGGGCGCGGAGATCTCGACCAATCTCGGCGGCCGCTACGACCTGATCTCCATCGGCTCGAACAGCTTCATGGCCGACGAGTGCGTCCTCGGCGACGAGGACGTGCAGCGGGGATGGATGACCCTGCGCCGCACGGTGATCGAGGACCGCGTCTTCGTTGGCAACAACGCCGTCGTGCCGCATGGCTCGCATCTGAAGGAAGGCACGCTGATCGGCGTGAAATCGAAGGTTCCGGAATCCGGCGTGACCGAGCCCGGCGAAACCTGGTTCGGCTCCCCGCCGATCAAGTTCCCGGTTCGGCAGACCTTCGGCGGCGTCGGATCAAGCATGACCTATGAGCCGTCGCGCGCGAAGAAGTTCCTGCGCGCCGCCTTCGAGGCGCTGCACACCACCTTCCCGACCGCCCTGTTCATCACGCTCGGCTCGATCTCGGTGGAGTTCATCGAACCGCGCTACGCCAACAGCGCCTATGCGAGCGCGCTCGGCGTGTTCCTGATCGCAAGCTGCGTGATGCCGGTGATGATGACCATCGCCGTCGCCGCCATCAAATGGCTGACCATGGGCGCCTACAAGCCGGTGTCGAAACCGATGTGGTCGTTCTGGGCGATGCGGACGGAAGCGGTCGCGGTGCTCTATTGGGGCCTCGCCGGGCGCGTGCTGCTCGACCATCTCAAGGGCACGTTCTGGCTGCCGATGTTCCTGCGCCTGTTCGGAACCAAGGTCGGCAAGGGCGTCTATATGAACACCACCGATCTGACCGAATTCGACTGCTGCTCCATCGGCGATTACGCGGTGATGAACGACCTCTCATGCCTGCAGACGCACCTCTATGAGGACCGCGTCATGAAGGTGGGCCGGGTCGAGATCGGCGAAGGCGTGTCGATCGGCGCGTTCTCCACCGTGCTCTACGACACGAAGATCGGCGACTATGCGCAGATCGGAAACCTGTCGCTGATCATGAAGGGCGAAAACCTGCCGGCGCAGACCTGCTGGGCCGGCGCTCCGGCGCAGCCGGTCAGGAGCGGCCATCAGCCGGCGCTGACGCCCGCGAAAGAACTCGCCGCCGCGGCATGATCGCCTCGGCATGACGGCGCCGGTCCTCGCTCTTCCGCAGGCGTCCGCCTATCTGATCCCTGGAGCGCCGCGGGGCGGACGGGCGCATTATCAGCTCGCGTCTGAGACGCTCAGCGCCGCCGCCGGCCGCGCCATCGCCGTCGGCCGCCGCCCGAGCGGACGACCCAGGCTCGACGCGCCGGACGCGGAGCTCGGCGTGTCGCTCTCCTATCGCGACGGCGCTTTGCTCGTCGGCTATTCGCCAACGCATCAGGTGGGCGTCGACATCGAGCCGGACGACGAGGCCCTCGACGTGCAGAGCCTCGCCCGCGATCACTTCGCGCCGCGCGAAGCGGTCGCCGTCGCAAGCATGAAAAGCATTGCGGCGCAGCGCGATCTCTTCCTGCGGCTGTGGGTGGCGAAGGAAGCCGTCCTCAAGGCGACGGGACGCGGCGTCCATGACGGGCTCGATCAGCCCGATTTCGGCGGATCGCTGGCGGCGCTCGGCGCCGACCGCGAGGCCGTCCCGTTCGATGCGTCCAGCCGCGTTCCGGCGGGGTCTGTCATTGTCGCGAGAGTTGCTGCAGCGGACGCTCCGGCCCTGTATCTCGCCCTGGCGACGATCAACGGCTGACGACAGCCCTCATCCGGCGCCGCCGACAGGAAGGGCTCCGGCGGGACGTTGCGTCGATCATTACACGCCCGGAGGACGCTTGAGGTTGCACTTGTCCAGATTTTGCAAGGCGCGCGGCCGGACGCTGTCCGAAAAATAGCCGTTGGCGCGCATGAAATCGAGCTCGTCCTTGCTCATGCCGGCGATCGTCGCCTTGGCGTAGCAGGAGCAGGGAGAATGCACCGCCTCCTGCGTCGTGCTCATCAGGCGCGACTGAACCAGCCGGCACTGGTCGAACACCTTGAGCGACAGGACATAGGGCGTCGCGTTCCTGAAGCTGGGATCGACCTGCGGCGGCGTGGTCGGCGCTGTCGAGGCCGCGGCGAAAGCGATGGTGGCGGAAGCGCCAAACAGGGCTGCGGCGACAAGGGCGCGGCCGAGGACGATCATTGACGACTCCAGATAAGGCGAACGAGATTCGTTGCCGGCATTCTTAGAGCAATTCCGCGATTCTCTGAATCGCGGAATTGCTTAAGCTGTTTGTTTTATCGCATTTTCTTCACGCGAACCGGTATCCACTTCGCTCGACAATGCTCCAGGCCGCCGCCTCGACCGTGCGAAGCGCGACACGGTTGTCATGAAAGGCGGCGGATCTCCGCCCCTCCAGATCGCCCGACGCCGCGCGGAACGCAAATCCAAAACAAAACGGCGGGCCGCCGGCCCGCCGTCTTGAAACCGTGCGGATAAGCCGTCAGCCGACGATCTCGTTGCCCGCGAAGAACTGCGCGATCTCGACCGCCGCCGTCTCCGGCGCATCCGAGCCGTGCACCGAATTCTCGCCGACCGACAGCGCATGCAGCTTGCGGATCGTGCCGGCCTCTGCGTTGGCGGGATTGGTCGCGCCCATGACGCCGCGATATTTCGCGATCGCGTCCTCACCTTCCAGCACCTGCACCACCACCGGCTCGGAGATCATGAACTCGACGAGCTCGCCGAAGAAGGGGCGCTCCTTGTGGACGGCGTAGAAGGTCTGGGCCTGCTCCTTCGTCATGCGGATGCGCTTCTGGGCGACGATGCGCAGCCCCGCGCCCTCGATCAGCGCATTGACGGCGCCGGTCAGATTGCGCCTGGTCGCGTCGGGCTTGATGATCGAAAAAGTGCGCTGCACGGCCATCGTCGGTCCTGTTTTCTGCTTTTTGTGAAAGTGCGCGGCTTATATCGGCGCGACGGTCGCGCCACAAGGCGCTCGCGGAAACGAAAAAGGCCCCCGCAGGGGCCTTTGGCTCGTCGTTGAAAAACCGCTCAGTCTTCCAGGGTCTTGGTTCGGAACAGCAGGCCGGCGACATAGCCGCCGATGATCGGGGCGACGATGTACAGCCAGAGCTGGCTGATCGCGGTCCCGCCGACGAAGAGAGCCGGGCCGATCGAGCGGGCCGGATTGAGCGAGTTGCCGGAGATCGGAACGTTGACCAGGTGCAGAGCCGCCAGCGTCAGGCCGATGGCCAGACCCGCGGCGACGCCGCCGCCCGCCTTGGATGTCGCACCGAGGATGCAGACCAGGAACAGGAACGTGCCGACCGCCTCGGCGATGAAGGCGGAGGTCATGGAAAAGCCCTTCGCCGGATCCCAGCCGGTCTGGCCGAGGCCGGCGACGGCGACGTCCCATCCGCCAGCCTTGCCGCTCAGGATCACGTAGAGGATCGCCGCGCCGATGATCGCGCCGATCACCTGTGCGATGATGTAGCCGGGCACCTCGGAGGTCGGCATGCGGCCGGAGGCCCAGACGCCCATGGTGACCGCCGGATTGATGTGACAGCCGGAGATGGGGCCGATGCCGTAAGCCATCGCGGTGACGGCGAGACCAAACGCCAGGCCGATCGGCAGAATGGCGAGATAACCTGCGCCGCCTCCGCCGAGCACGCCGCCAAGGCCGCCCGCCGTGATCGCGCCGCAACCGATCAGCACCAACGCGGCCGAACCGATGCATTCAGCGATATACTTCTTCATAAGCGCCCCCTTGCGAGTTGCCGACTCGACGGCCGGGCGCGAAATTAATCAACAGTCAGACAAAAGTATATCGTTGCGCGACGCTATTGCTGCGCGATCCGTCACGCGCCGCTGTTGAAAGCGGCGATCAGCGCCGAGGCGATGCCCGCCAGCAATAAAATGGCGGCGATGGCGGGCGACGCGCCGAGCGCGCGGCGGGTCCAGATCAACATGGCGCGAATCATCAGAGGTCCGACATCGCCAGCGTCGCGCG
>MKVY01000038.1:174923-183932 GCA_001899525.1 Rhizobiales bacterium 65-9 | reverse complement strand
TGCGCGGGTCGGAGCGCCGCGTCAAAAGCGCGCCGATGCTGCATGTCAACGACCTCACCTACCGCATCGGTTCGCGCCTTCTGTTCGACAAGGCGACCGTCGCTATTCCGCCCGGCGCGAAAACCGGCTTCGTCGGCCGCAACGGCGCCGGCAAGACGACGCTGTTCCGCATCGCCACGGGCGAGCTTTCGACGGAAAGCGGCGGCGCGTCGATCCCGCGACAGGCGCGCATCGGCAGCGTCGCGCAGGAGGTCCCGTCGGGACCGGAGAGCCTGATCGACGTCGTGCTCGCCGCCGACCGCGAGCGCGCCGCGCTGATGACGGAACGCGAGAGCGCCGCCGACCCGAACCGCATCGCGGAGATCGAGATCCGTCTCGCCGACATCGGCGCTTATTCCGCCGAAGCGCGCGCCGGCGCGATCCTGCACGGCCTCGGCTTCGACGCCGCCGCGCAACGGCGCCCCTGCTCCGACTTCTCCGGCGGCTGGCGCATGCGCGTCGCCCTGGCGGCCGTGCTGTTCTCAGAGCCCGACCTGCTGCTGCTCGACGAGCCGACCAATTATCTCGACCTCGAAGGCACGCTCTGGCTCTACGACTATCTCGCGCGCTATCCGAACACCGCGATCGTCATCAGCCACGATCGTGAATTGCTCGACACGGCCGTCGATCACATCCTGCATCTCGACCAGGGCAAGCTCACGCTCTATCGCGGCGACTACACCTCGTTCGACCGGCAGCGCCGCGAGAAGATGATCCTGCAGGCGAAGGCGCGCGACAAGCAGGAGGCGGAGCGCAAGCATCTGCAGGCGTTCGTCGACCGCTTCCGCGCCAAGGCGAGCAAGGCGCGGCAGGCGCAGTCGCGCATCAAGCGGCTTGAAAAGATGGAGCCGATCGCCGCCATCGTCGACAGCGAGGTGATGCCGTTTCATCTGCCGGCGCCGCAGAAGCCGCTCGCGCCGCCGCTCGTCGTCTTCGACGGGGTGAACGCCGGCTATGGCGACCGCGTCGTGCTGCGCAACCTCGACCTGACGCTCGCGCCCGACGACCGCATCGCGCTGCTCGGCTCGAACGGCAACGGCAAATCCACCTTCGCGAAAATCCTGTCGCAACGGCTGGAGCCGCTGGCGGGCGAGGTGCGCCGATCCAGGAAGCTCGACGTCGCCTATTTCGCCCAGCACCAGGTCGACGAGCTCGACGTCAAGCGAACGCCGCTCGACCATGTCGCGGAACTCATCCCGGACGCTTATGAATCCGTGAAGCGCGCGCGCGCCGCGCAGCTCGGCTTTCCCGCGAGCAAGGTGGAGACGCCCGTCGCCAACCTTTCCGGCGGCGAGAAGGCGCGCCTGCAACTCGGCCTCGCGGCCTTCCACGGCCCGCACATGCTGGTGCTCGACGAACCGACGAACCATCTCGACATCGACAGCCGCGCGGCGCTCGCCGAGGCGATCAATGATTTTCCCGGCGCGGTGATCCTGATCAGCCACGATCGCTATCTGATCGAGGCGACCTGCGAACGGCTGTGGCTGGTCGCGGGCGGAACGGTGAAGCCGTTCGACGGCGATCTCGACGAGTATCGCAAGCTCATTCTCTCGGGCGATCTCGACAGCGCCGCGCTGCGCAAGAAGGAGCGCGCCGCCGCGCCGCCGCGCGCGGAGACAGCCGCTCCCATCGTTCAGGAGAAACGGGAATCGCTGTCGGCCTTGCGCAAGCGCAACGATGCGGCGGAGGCGCGCATGGCGAAGCTCAATGATCTGATGGCGCGCGTCGACGCCGCGCTGGCGGACCCGGCGATCTTCACGCGCCAGCCGGAGAAGGCGGCGGAGCTGTCGCGTCAGCGCAAGGAGTTGGAAAGCGCGCTCGCCGCCGCCGAGGACGAGTGGCTGGAATTGCAGGGCGCGCTTGAAGGCCAGGGACAGGCCGCCGCGGCTTCGTCCTGACCCTGCTTCATGGCGAGGGCGGATTCAGCGCAGGCGGATCTGCATCGAGCCGGGCCCAGTCCACCTTCTTGTAATCGAATCCGATCTCGATCGTCGGCTTCACGATCGCGAAATAGGGCGAGATGTCGAAGTCGCGCGGCGTGAACAGCGAGTAGTGCCTGATGTGGCGAATTTCATCGAGGCGATAGCGCGCGGCATCGCCGGATTGCGCCGATGACAAGACGCGCATCGCATGCTCGATCGATTCAGGCGACGGCAGGATCGGATAATGCACGGACTGGAACGCCTGCGCGATCAGGGTCGAGCAGATCGCGCGCGTCGGCGACCCCGCTCCAAGCGCGATCATGCGGCGTCGCCAGCGCGACGGCACAGGCGGCGTGGGCAATAGATAGCGCAAAAGATCGGCGATGTTCTTGAGGTCGTAGCTGAGGCCGATGCGCGCCAACGCGAAATCGGCGACCTTCTGCGTCTCGCCTTCGGACAGGCCGACCGGCCGGCAGATGCGCGTATGGCTGGCCGCGTATTTCGAGACCGGAACCGACACGACGCCGTGCTCGGCGTCGGCCTCGATCAGCGCATGCGGTTCTCCGTCAGACTCGCCGCGGCCGGGAATCGGCCCGACATAAAGCGCGGCGTGCGACCAGGTAGACTGGGTGAGGTATTTGATGGCCGTCGCGATCCGGGTGTTTCCCTCCACGAGCACCACATCGCCCCGGCGCAGCGTGCGCCGGAAAGCCTCCGGGTCGGCCGTCGCGAGCGGCAGGAAACCGGGAATCGGCTGCGTGAGAAAACGGACGAGCCTGCGTCCGATCGGCGCGAGCGCCAGGCCAGGCAAGGCTTCAGCTTCAGCGGCGACGGACATGAAACGACATCCGGCGGCCGCTAGGCTCTGCGCGCCGTCGCGCCACGGGTTCGGCCGGCGCGAAATTTCGCTCGCGCCTCACGCTCCGCTGCAGCGCGCGAGAGAAGACGCGACCCGGCGAGCACGACCTCCTTCGCCTTGCCGCCGCGCCCCGTCACGAGTTCGGCGGGCTCGCCGTGGCTGCCGTAACCGTGCGCAAGCGTGAGCGCGCCGCGATTGCGCGCGCCGACCGTGATCTCGCCGGCGTCCAGGAACGGATTGAAGAAGCCCGGCGTCGCGACGAGCACCTTTTCGCCGACCGGCACCAGGTCGAGGGCGCCCCAGAGGCTCCACCAGCGGCCGCTCCATTTTTTCAGCGCGGCGCGCGGCGCTCCGTCTTTCTCGAAGCGACGGAGAATTTGGATCACGCCGTCGCCCCAGCCGGCCGCATAGCCGTCGGCGCTGTTGGTGAGAACCGAGACGGTGATTCCGCGCGACGGAATGGTCGTGGTTCGGGTGATCGTTCCGGGAAAGCCGCCGCTGTGGCCGAACCAGTCCCAGCCGCCGGTCGAGCCGCTGATGATGCCGAGGCCGTAATAGCCTTCGAGGCTCGCATGCGGATTGCGCCAGAGCCGCCGCGTCATCTCGCGCCGACTCGCGGCGGAGAGGATGCTGCGTTTTGCCTGCGGGGCGAGCTGGTTGAAGAACAGCGCGAGATCGCGGGCGGTGCTGACGAAGCCGGTCGCCGCCGCCATCGCATGCGTCGACTGGTCGGTCGGGATCGTGAACCGCTCCCCGAGCAGCATTTTCGTCGAGTGGCCTGTCGCCAGCGGGACGCCGCGCGGGACCGGCGCGTCGGGATAGGTGTCTTTCAGGCCGGCCGCCTTCACGACCTCGCGCGCGATGAAGTCGCGCCAGCTTTCGCCCGCGACGGCTTCGATGATGAGGCCGAGTAGCCCGTATCCGTGATTGGAGTATTTGAAACGCTCGCTCGCCGGCAGCGTGGGCGGCAGCGTCAGATCGGCGCGCAGTTCCTTCTCATTCAGGAACGGGCGCCTGTGCGTCCATTGCCCGGTGTCAGGCCCGTCGCGCAGGATGCCGGCGCCGTGCGAGAGAAGCTGCGCGATCGTCGCGCCCGCGATGCTCTTGTGCAGGCCGGAGACATAGCGTCCCGCTTCGTCATCGAGCGTCAGCTTCTTGCGTTCGCGCAGCAGCATGACGCCCGCAGCCGTGAAGCTCTTGGAATGCGAGGCGACGCGGAAGCGATGGCGCGGCGTCAGCGGAGTCTTCGCGCGCAGATCGGCCGATCCGAACACTTTCTCGAAGATCACCTTGCCGTCGCGCGCGATGGCGAGCGAGCAGCCGGGCGCCTCCGCCTGCTCCATCTGGAAGTCGAGCCATTGCGGAACATACTCCAGCGCCGCGGAAAGCCACTTGTCCATGATCACCTTTCGATCGGTTCGAGACCGCACCAGTCGGCGATGAAGAGCGCGAGCGTGCGCGTGCAGCGCCGGATCGATTCCACGTCGCACCGCTCGTCAATACCATGAACCTCGCGGCTCACCGGACCATAAACCAGCGCCGGCATGCCGCCATAGAGCATCGGGACGCGCGCATCGAGATAGGCCGGCATGATCTGGCCTTCGATCGGACGGCTGTTGGCCGCCATCCCGGCCGCGTTGAGGGCGATCTCCGCCTCGCTTCCGGGCTTCAGCTCAAAGCCTTCGCAAAAGAAGCCATGCCAGGTCACGGCGGGCGGATTGTTGGCGAGCGCCGGATCGCGCGCCGCCGCAGCCGCGACGCAGCTTTCAACATCGCGCCGAACCTTGTCGGCGCTGACGCCCGGATACATGGCGAAGCGCAATTCGACCTCGCACCAGGCCGGCACCATCGAGGTCCAGTCCCCGCCCCTGATCTGACCGAGATTGAGATTGATGGGATGAGGGTCGTCCGCGAACAGCGGATGATCGGCGCGCTCGGCATTGTATCTCGCCTCAAGCTCGCGCAACGCGCCGACGATCCTGTAGGCCGCGTCGATCGCGTTGAAGCCGGACTGCATCTCGCGCGTATGCGCGGGGCGTCCCCGCACCTCGATCTTGAACCAGACCACGCCGGCGTTCGCGCGCGTGACTGTTTCATGCGTCGGCTCCGGGCAGAACCAGGCGGCGGCGCGATAGCCGCGCAGCAGCGACGACAGAGCGCCGTTGCCGGTCGATTCCTCATCCATGACGCTCTCGACATGGACCGTCGCGGCGGGCTGGAAGCCGGCGGCGCGGATCGCATCCATCGCGAAGACGTTGATCGCCGTTCCCGCCTTCATGTCGGCGCCGCCGCGGCCATAGAGCCATCCATCCCTGATCTTCGGATCGAAGGGATGATCCGCCCACATATCGACCGGCCCCGGCGGCACCACGTCGATGTGCGAGTTGAGGATCAGCGAACGGCCCTTCTCCTCGCGCGGCCGGTGGGTTCCGACGACGCACCAGGCCTGCTCGTAACTCACCGCGATCGGCGAGAAGCCGGGATGATGCGAAATATCCTCGGCGCGCACGCGCCAGCGATCCATCGCATAGCCGCGGCGCGACAGTTCGGCGTGCAGAAAATCCTGAACCGGCGCCTCATTGCCGCGCATCGACGGGAAGCGCACGAGATCCATCGTGAATGCGAGCTGCGCGTCGAACGTCGCCTCGACCGAGGCGAGGATCGCGTCGCGCGCGGCCGAAGAAAGATTCGTCCCAGACATCACAGCCGCCGCCCTCGCTCTTCTCCCGCTGGCCGGGAGACAGTAGCGCGAAGCGCCGGATGAGAGACGGCGCGTCGCGCAGAATGGGAACGCGCCCTCATCCGCCCGCCCCCGGACAGATCCGGGTCCAACCATCTATCTCCGCAACGCAGCGGAGAAGGAAGCCGAACGCAGTCAGCGCGCGGCTTTGTCGAAAACCTTGATCGCAGCCTGCACGGCCTCGCCCGCCGGCAGTTTGAAGCCCGCCTTGAGCAGCATCGCCTCAAGCGCGCCGAGGCAGATCAGCACGTTCTCCTTCCGCGCCGTGTAGCCCATCGTTCCGATGCGCCAGATCTTGCCATGCAGCGGGCCGAAGGACGTGCCGATCTCGATGCCGAAATGCGTCAAGAGCCCCTTGCGGACGGCGTCGCCATCGACGCCGCCGGGAATGAAGACGCCGGTGACGTTCGACATCTTCACCGCGCGGTCGCCGAAGATCGTCAGTCCCATCGCCTCGAGGCCCGCGCGCAGCGCCGCCTCGACTGACCTGTGCCGCGCGAAGACCGCCTCATGCCCTTCCTGCAGAAAGATGCGGGCGCATTCGTGCGCCGCATAGATCATGCTGGTCGCCTCGGTATGATGGTTGAGGTGATCCGGCCCCCAATAATCCATCAGCATGGAGAGATCGAAATAGTTGGAGCGGATGCGCGGCCCCTCGCCCGCCACGTAGCCGGCCGGACGCACGCCCGCCTCGACATGGCGGCGGTTGCGGATGCGCTTTACGGCGCGCTCGCTCAGGCTGACCGGCGACATGCCGGGCGGCCCCGACAACCCCTTCTGAAGGCCGGACGAAATGGCGTCGATCTCCCAGTCGTCGACGCGGATGTCCTCGCAGCCGATGCTGGCGCAGGCGTCGACGTAGAGATAGGCGCCTTGCGCGCGGCAGAGCGCGCCGATCCCCTCCAGCGGCTGCGCGACCGTGGTCGAGGTGTCGGCGTGAACGAGCGCGACAATTCTGGGGGAATGCCGCTTGATCGCTTTCTCGAGGTCGTCGAGCGCGAAGACCTTGCCCCATTCCTGCTCGATGATGACGACCTCGGCGCCGCAGCGCTCGGCGATCTCGCGCAGCAGATGGCCGAACCGGCCGAACATCGGCACGAGCACGCGGTCGCCTGGCTCGATCAGGGACACCAGCGCCGCCTCGATGCCGGCGCGCGCGGAGCCGTCGATCATCAGGGTCTGTTCGTTCTGGGTGCGATAGACCTCGCGGAACATGGCCTGCGTGCGGGCCATGACATCAAGGAAGGCAGGGTCGAACTGGCCCAGCATAGGGGTCGCCATCGCGCGCAGCACGCGCGGATCGGCCATCAGCGGGCCGGGCCCCATGATGAGACGCGGCGGGGGGTTGAGCTCCGCCGCAAGATGATTGCCTGTCATCGGCGCCCTCGACTGGATCGCCGCCGCGGACCGCGGCGGACTTAATCCATCGCTAGGACATGATCCGGAAAAGGGAAAGCCGCTTTTCCGCCGCGGCGATCACGCGATCACGCGCGCGATCGCGATCACCACGATCGCGCCGATGGCCGCGACCACGATCTGCGACACGATCGGGTTGCCGATGCCGATATTGACGCCGAGCGCCGACAGCAGCACCGACCCGACGACGGAGCCGATGAGGCCGGTGATGATGTAGCGGATCATCCCGCCGCCGCCCATGACGAGGCTGGCCAGCCAGCCGGCGACAAGGCCGATCAGGATCATGATGATGATTGCGCGAACGTCCATCTGGCGTCTCCATTCTCCCCCGCATCTAACGCGCGGCGGCGTGAAGTGTGCCTCAACAAGAGCCGCGCGTCACTGTCGCAGCGGCTTCAAATATTGAGCGCCCTGCCATAGGCGTCTAGCACGCTCTCCTTCATCGTTTCCGACAGCGTGGGATGGGGGAAAATGGTGTGGATCAGCTCTTCCTCGGTCGTTTCGAGATTCATCGCGACGACGAAGCCCTGGATCAGCTCGGTCACCTCCGCGCCGATGAGATGAGCGCCGAGAAGCTGGCCCGTCCTGGCGTCGAAGATCGTCTTGACGAGGCCGTCGGGCTCGCCGAGCGCGATCGCCTTGCCGTTGCCGATGAACGGGAAGCGGCCGACCTTGATCTCGCGGCCAAGCTCCTTCGCCTTCTTCTCCGTGAGCCCGACGCTGGCGATCTGCGGATGGGAGTAGGTGCAGCCCGGCACCTTCAGCTTGTCGAGCGGATGGGCGTGAAGGCCCTTGATCGCCTCGACGCAGATCACGCCTTCATGCTCGGCCTTGTGAGCGAGCATCGGCGGGCCGGCCACGTCGCCGATCGCGTAGATTCCCGGCACGTTCGTGCGGCAGGCGCCGTCCGTGACGATCGTCCCGCGCTCGATCTTCACGCCGAGCTTTTCAAGGCCGAGATTTTCGACATTGCCGACGACGCCGACGGCCGAGATCAGACGCTCCGCCGTCAGGGTCTGCGTCTTGCCGTCCGCCGTCTCGATCGTCGCGGTCACCTCGTTCGCGCCCTTCGCGACCTTCGCGACCTTCGCGCCGATCAGGAACTTCATGCCCTGCTTCTCGAAACGCTTCTGGGCGTGGGCCGCGATCTCATGATCCTCGACGGGAAGGATCTGCGGCATCACCTCGACGATCGTCACCTCCGCGCCCATGGTGCGATAGAAGCTGGCGAACTCGACGCCGATCGCGCCCGATCCCATCACGATCAGCGATTTCGGCATGGCCGCCGGCGACATCGCCTCGAAATAGGTCCAGATCAGCTTGCCGTCCGGCTCGATGCCCGGCAGCGCCCGCGGGCGAGCGCCCGTCGCCACGATGATGTGCTTGGCCTGATAGGTCCCGGCGCCGAGCGCGTTCTTCGGCGGCGGAACCTGCGGCTCCATCGGCTTCTTCTTCGTCGGCGCGACGGTGATCTGGCCCGGCTTGTCGATGACCGCCTCGCCCCAGATCACGTCGACCTTGTTCTTCTTCATCAGGAAGCCGACGCCATTGTTCATCTGGGCCGCGATGGCGCGCGAGCGCTTCACCACGGCGGCCGTGTCGACCTTCATCGCGCCTTCGAGCGCGAGGCCGTAATCCTTGGCGTGCTGCGCGTAGTGATAGATCTCCGCCGACCGCAGCAGCGCCTTGGTTGGAATGCAGCCCCAGTTCGAGCAGATGCCGGCGAGATGCTCGCGCTCGACGATCGCCGTCTTGAAGCCGAGCTGCGCAGCGCGGATCGCAGCGACATAGCCGCCGGGACCGGAGCCGATGATGATGACGTCGTAGGCGGACATTGACGGACCTCTTTTCAGGTTGTGACGAAGCGCGTCGGCGCCCTCACACCAGCATGCTCATCGGATTTTCCACGATCTGCTTCAGCGTCGAGATAAGTTGCGCGCCAAGCGCGCCGTCGACCGAGCGATGATCGCAGGACAGGCAAAGCCCCATCACCGTGGCGACGCCGATCGAGCCGTCCTTCTTGACGACCGGGC
>MKVY01000038.1:166533-174911 GCA_001899525.1 Rhizobiales bacterium 65-9 | reverse complement strand
CCGTGAAATCCTTGATGCCGAACATGCCGAGGTTTGAAACCGCCGTGGTGCCGCCCTGATACTCCTCGGGCTTCAGTTTGCGGTCCTTCGCGCGCCGGGCGAAATCCTTCATCGCGATCGCGATCGTGGACAGCGACTTCGTTTCGGCGCTGCGGATGATCGGCGTGATCAGGCCGTTGCCGGGCAACGCCACCGCGACGCCGACATCGGCGTGCTTGTGCCGCAGCATCGCGCTTTCCGTCCATGACACGTTGGCGTCGGGCACGCGCATCAGCGAGACGGCGAGCGCCTTGATCACCATGTCGTTGACCGAGATCTTCCACGCCGGCTTGCCGTCCTTGTCCTTCGGCGCCGCCGCGTTCGCCTGCTCGCGCAGGACCAGCAGCGCGTCGATTTCGCAATCGACGTTCAGATAGAATTGCGGAATGGTCTGACGCGCCTCGGTGAGGCGGCGCGCGATTGTTTTGCGCATGCCGTCATGCGGGATTTCTTCGTAGGAATCGGGCGCGAACAGCTTCTTCACCTGCTCGTCCGACATGGAGGCCGGCGCCGCCTTCGGCGCGGAAGGCGCAGAAGCGAGGGCCACGGCGGGCTTCGCCTTGGCCGTTCCTCCCGCCTTCGCGGCCTCGACGTCGGCCGCGATCACGCGCCCATGCGGTCCGGAGCCTGACACGAAAGCGATCTCGACGCCGGCGTCCTTCGCGAGGCGGCGCGCGAGCGGCGATGCGAACACGCGGCCGCCCTCCCCGTTCGCCTGTCGCTGCGCGGGAGCGGGCGCGGCGGCGGGAGCAGCCGATTGAGCAGCCGGCGGAGCGGACGCCTCGACCGCCTTCCTGATCGTCTCCTCGCCTTTCGGCGCGGCGGCGGTCACGGTTTCGGCCGGCTGCGCGGCCGCCTTCGGAGCGGGCGGCGGCGCGCTGGCGGCGCTCACCTTGGAGGCGTCCTCGCCCTCCGCCGCGATCAACGCGATGACATCGTTCACCGGCACGTCCTGCGTTCCCGCCGGCACGACGATCTTCGCCAGCACGCCCTCGTCGACAGCCTCGACCTCCATCGTCGCCTTGTCGGTTTCGATCTCGGCGATCACGTCTCCCGACTTGATCTTGTCGCCCTCTTTTTTGAGCCACTTCGCGAGATTGCCCTTCTCCATCGTGGGAGAGAGCGCGGGCATCAGGATGTTGACGGGCATGGCGGCGCTTCCAGATTTATGGGGTGGTGACGAGAGACTGGGCGGAGGGCGCGGCTCGCTCGAGCTGCATCGTTTGCCAGCGACGCGCGAGGCCGACGCCGGCGCCGATCGGCGCGAGCACATAGGCCGCGTAGTCGAGTTTGTTGACGCCGAGGCTGACCAGCGTGCCGGGCTCCACGAGCTCCGGCGCGAACGCCTGAAGCACTTCGGGCGTGAGCGAGATCACGGCGCAGACTCCGAGCGCGTAAGACACAAGATCGAGCTGCGCGAGCGTCAACCGCGCGCGGCCTTTCCGCCTGATATAGGCGGAGGCGATCGCCGCGCTGAGGATCGCGCATGCGACGGCGAGAATGATCGCTTCAATCGGCCGGTTCATCATTCGCTCGCAATCCAGCCGGCCGGATCGCCCCTACCGTGCAAGATCTCCGCGACGAGATGCGGCGGAACCGCCTCAAGATCGGCGTAGGTGGCTTGACCTTTCGTTCTCGCAGACATGGCGCTCAGAGAATTCGCTATCTGTACAACACCGCCTTCGCGGCCTGCACGACTTCCGACACCGTGGGCAGCGCAAGCTTCTCGAGATTGGCGGCGTAAGGCATCGGCACGTCCTTGCCGGTGACGCGCGCGACCGGCGCATCGAGATAGTCGAACCCCGTCTCCATGATGCGGGTGGCGATTTCGGCGCAAACGCCGGACTGCGGCCAGCCTTCCTCGACGACCACGGCGCGGTTGGTCTTTCGCACCGACGCGGCCACCGTATCGATGTCCATCGGCCGGATGGTGCGCAGGTCGATCACCTCGGCCTCGACGCCTTCCTTCGCCAGCTCGTCAGCGGCCTTGAGCGCATAGGACATGCCGATGCCGAACGAGACGATGGTGACATGCGAGCCGGCGCGCGCGACGCGCGCCTTGCCGATCGGCACGGTGAAATCGTCGAGCTGCGGCACGTCGAACTGGTGGCCGTAAAGGATTTCGTTTTCGAGGAAGATCACCGGATTGGGCGAGCGGATCGCCGATTTGAGCAATCCTTTGAAGTCGGCCGCCGTGTAGGGCATGACCACGGTCAGGCCGGGCACCTGCGAAAACCACGCCGCGTAATCCTGGCTGTGCTGCGCGGCGACGCGCGCGGCGGCACCGTTCGGGCCGCGGAAGACGATCGGACAGCCTAGCTGGCCGCCGGACATATAGAGCGTCTTGGCGGCGGAATTGACGATCTGGTCCATCGCCTGCATGGCGAAATTGAACGTCATGAACTCGACGACCGGCCGCAGGCCCGCCATCGCGGCGCCGACGCCGACGCCCGCGAATCCGTGCTCGGTGATCGGCGTGTCGATCACGCGCTTCGCGCCGAACTCCTGCAGCAGGCCCTGCGTGACCTTGTAGGCGCCCTGATATTCGGCGACCTCCTCGCCCATGACGAAGACGTCCGGATCGCGGCGCATCTCCTCAGCCATCGCGTCGCGCAGCGCCTCGCGCACCGTCATGCGCGTCATCGCGGTTCCGGCGGGAATTTCGTCGGAGGCGTCGTAACTCGGGGCCGCTGCGGGCTGCGCCGCAGGTTTCGGCTGCGGCGCAGGCGCTTCCGCGGCCGGCTTCGCGGCCGCCGGAGCAGGCTCGGCCCTGGACGCCTCGGCCTTGGGCGCCTCCGCTTTCGCCCGAGCCGGAGCCGCGCTCGCCGCGGCCTTCACATCCTCGCCCTCGCCGGCGAGCACGGCGATCTTCGTGTTGACCTTCACATTGTCCGCGCCGGCCTCGACGAGGATTTTCGCGAGCACGCCTTCATCGACGGCTTCGACCTCCATCGTCGCCTTGTCGGTTTCGATTTCAGCGATCACGTCGCCGGGCTTCACCTTGTCGCCCTCCTGTTTCAGCCATTTTGAGAGCTTGCCCTCTTCCATGGTGGGAGACAGCGCTGGCATGAGAATGTCGATCGGCATGGGCGATCCCGCGGTCAGGATTGTTTGAGAAGATGATAGCCGAAGCCGACGGTCAGCCAGAGGGCGAGACCGAGCAGCGCGGCGTGATGCAGTTGCGCGGCGACGCTGCCATTCAGCGCGCGCGCGGTGATTTCGCGAAACAGCGCCGCCTGCGCGCCCAGCATGGACGCGATCTGACGCCGCTTTCTCATCTGGCGCAGGACGAGCTGCTGATAGACGACCAAGGCGAGCACGACGGCGACGAGGAGATATTTCGCGATCAAGGCTTTCAGCGCACGATGTCGGTGTAGAGCTCCGACGCGTCCGGCTCAGGGTCGTTCGCCGCGAAATCCGCCGCTTCGTTGATCTGGTCGCGAACCGCGGAGTCGATCTTCTTGAGGTCGGCCTCGGACATTTTCCATTGCTCCATCAGGCGGTGGCGGACCTGTTCGATCGGATCGCGCTCCTCGCGCATCTTCTGCACTTCCTCCTTGGAGCGGTATTTCGCCGGGTCCGACATCGAGTGGCCGCGATAGCGGTAGGTCTGCATCTCGAGGATGTAAGGCCCTTTGCCGGAGTGCGCGTGACCGATGGCGCGGTCGCCGGCCGCTTTCACGGCGCGAACATCCATGCCGTCGACCTGCTCGCCGGGAATATTGAAGGACAGGCCCCGCCGCGAGAAATCGGTCTGCGCCGACGCGCGGGTGACCGAGGTGCCCATGGCGTATTTGTTGTTCTCGATGATGTAGACGACCGGCAGCCGCCAGAGCTCGGCCATGTTGAAGCTCTCATAGACCTGGCCCTGATTGGCGGCGCCGTCGCCGAAATAAGCGAGGCTGACATTGCCGTTCTCGCGATAGCGGTTCGCGAAGGCGAGGCCGGTGCCAAGCGGAACCTGCGCGGCGACGATGCCATGGCCGCCGTAAAAATGCTTCTCCTTCGAGAACATGTGCATCGAACCGCCCTTGCCGCGCGAAAATCCGCCGCGGCGGCCGGTGAGCTCGGCCATGATGCCCTTCGGGTCCATGCCGGTGACCAGCATATGGCCGTGGTCGCGATAGCCGGTGATGACCTGATCGCCCTCCTTCGTCGCCATCTGCATGCCGACGACGACAGCCTCCTGGCCGATATAGAGGTGGCAGAAACCGCCGATGAGGCCCATGCCGTACATCTGTCCCGCCTTTTCCTCGAAGCGGCGGATCAGCAGCATCTCGCGGTAGGCGTGTTCGTCCTGATCCCGGGTGAAGGACGCCGGTTGCGCGGAGACTTCCTTCTTGGGCTGATCCTTGCGGGCGGGCGCTGCCTTGCGCGCGGCGGCTACGGCCATCTGTCTCATCTCCCTGGGCGGCTTTCCCGGAAGACTACCTTACGCGACAGGCGATGACGAGCCGCGGCCGAAGGCGGCCGTTTCGCGCGAAACTTGTTTCAAGACGCTGAAATTAATAAGATATTCCAGATGAACCGGATTTCGGTTCAAGTCGGTTCAGCGGTTCACGATGACCACTTCGTCTCGGTGGACGCGATTCAGAACCCGCCGCACTCGTTCGTCGAGAAGGTCTTTGTCGAGCGCGTCGGCGCGGAACAGCGCCACCTTGCGCTCCCAGTCGCCGCGCTCGCGCTGAAGCTTCCTGTATTCGGCGAGGATGCGATCCTCCTCCTGCCCCAGTTCCTTCTTGGCGTCGAGGCCGCGCTGCCCCTGCTCCGCCTGCTTCACGAAGAAGCCGGCCGCCGCGAACGCCAGGCAATACAGCGCAAGCGGCGCCAGCCAGGCCCGAAGTCCCCTACGCACAACCATGACGCAACCTTACGCAACCACGCTACAAGGCGACGATGGCGGAGCATGGCTAAGGTTCGGTTAAATCAGCCGACCGAATGCGCCGGCGTTTTCTGCGCCAGCGCGATGAGTCCCAGCCCGCACACCGCGGCCGCGATGCCGAGCCACTGGATATGAGCCGGCCACTCGCCGAGGATCGGAATCGCGAACAGCACGCCGAACACGGGGATGAGCGGCGCGACATAGCCCATCTGCACCGCGCCCAGCACGCGCGCCGCATAGGCCCAGAGCAGAAAGGCGATCGCATAATTCACCACGCCCTGAAACAACCCGTGCAAAAGCAGGTCTGCCACCGGGGCGGACAGGATGTTCATCGGCAGAAACAGCCCGAACAGCGGCATCAGCGGGATCGAGGCGACGGCGCTGACGGCTGTCATGACGAGCGGCGACGCCTTCCACCTGACGAGCAGCACGGTGTAGATGGTCCACAAAAGGCCCGACGCCATGAAAAGCGCGTCGCCGAGCGGCGTCAGGGACGCCGCGGCGCCGGCGTTCGCGCCTCCCAGCGTGACAATCGCGAGCCCGAGCACGGATATGGCGAGGCCGGCAGGTATGAGCCATGTCCCGCGCGTCGCGGACGTCATCATCAGGAAAAGCGTGGAGAGAACCGCGACAGTTCCCGGCTGCAGGCAGGCCGCGTGACTGGCCGGCGCGAACTGGAGGCCGATGTTGGACAGCATCAGCATCGGCGCGCCGCCGCACAGGGTGAGAATGATCGCCTTGCGCCAGCCGAGGCCCGCCCCGTTTCGCCACCCGTAACGCCACAGGATCGGGATCATCACCGGCAAAGCGAAGATATAACGCAACAGCGTGACGTCGGTGGCGGTGAGGCTCGTCGTCACGGCGAGCCGTATCATGACGAATTGCAAGCCCCAGATCGAGACGACGATCGCCGTCGCGGCGAGCGCCAGCCTGCGGCGACGATCGTCAGCCGCCGCCCCGGAGTCGCCCGTCGAAGAGGTCATGAAATCTTCTGCCGCGCGGCAGGCCGCAGCGCCAGTGTGCGGCTTGCACGCCTACCCGGCGTCGGAAGAATGCCGCTCGCTCGCGCCGGACCGAAACCGGCGCGGCGATCATCGCGCCGCGCATTCAGCCGGTGTTGCGCAGGCCCGCGGCGACGCCATTGATGGAAATGAGAATGCCGCGCCGCGTTTTCTCGTCCTGCGCGCCGCTGCGCCAGCGGCGGATCAACTCCACCTGCAGATAGTTCATCGGCGCGATATAGGGAAAACGATGACGGATCGAGAGCGACAGCGTGGGATTGTCCATAAGCCGCTCACTCGCGCCGGTGATCATCGCGAGAGCGCGCGCCGTCCTGTCCCACTCGCGGGTGATCGCCTCGAAAATGCGCGCGGCCGTGACTTTGTCCGACGCCAGCTCGGCATAGGCGCGCGCGATGTCGCGCTCCGTCTTCGCCAGCACCATGTCCTGATTGGACAGAATCGACTGAAAGAAAGGCCACTCGCGATTCATGCGTTTCAACAGGTCGGAGCGCGATTCATCGCCCTCGACAAAGGTCGCGACGGCCGACCCGAAACCGTACCAGCCGGGCAGCGCGATGCGCGCCTGTCCCCAGGAAAAGCTCCAGGGTATGGCGCGCAGGTCTTCGATGCTCCGGCTCGCCTTCCGCGAGGCGGGGCGCGACCCGATATTCAGCTCGGCGATCTCGGCGATCGGCGTGACCGAAAAGAAGAAATCGACGAAACCGGGATCGTCGTAGACCAAAGCGCGATAGGATTTCATGCTCGCGGCGGACAATTCAGCCGCTGCTTCGAGGAAACCCTCCGGCGGCGGGGCCGCGGGCGTCAGCATGGTCGCCTCGATCAGCGCAGACGCCAGCGTCTCCAGATTGCGCCGTCCGTTCGCCGGATCGGCGTATTTGCTGGCGATGACCTCGCCCTGCTCGGTCAGGCGCAACTGTCCGTTCACGGTGCCCGGCGGCTGCGCCAGAATCGCCTGATAGCTCGGGCCGCCGCCGCGCCCGACCGTGCCGCCGCGCCCGTGGAAGAGCCGCATCCTGATGTCCGGCATCTCCGCGAAAAGCGCCGCCAGCGCGGTCGATGCGCGATAAAGCTCCCAGTTGCTGGTGAAGTAGCCGCCGTCCTTGTTGCTGTCGGAATAGCCCAGCATCACGTCCTGCACGCCGCCGGAGCGGCGCATCATCGCGCGCACGCCCGGTATGTCGTAAAAGGCGCGCATGATGCGCTGCGCGTCGCGGAGATCGGGAATGGTCTCGAACAGCGGCGCGACGATCAGATCGACGACGGCGGGCTCCTGTTCGTCGCCGAGCGTCCCGCGCATCAGGCCGACCTCTTTCTGAAGAAGCAGAACCTCCAGAAGATCGCTCACGCTCTCGGTATGGCTGATGATGTAATGACGGATCGCGTCCGGCCCCAGAAGGGCGCGCATGTCGCGCGCCGTCTCGAAGATCGCGAGCTCATCGGCGACGAGCGGCGAATAGGCTTTCTGCGGCACGCGCAGGCAACGCGGATCGCGCATCGCCTCGAGCAGGAGCGACTGTTTCTCACGCTCGTCGAGAGCGGCGTAGGCGTCATGGATGCGCGCCGCTTTCAGCAGCTCGGCGACGACCGCTTCGTGCTTGTCGGAATTCTGGCGCAGATCGACGGTCGCGAGATGAAAGCCGAACACATCCGCGGCGCGCAGGAGGGGCGCGAGACGAGGCTCGACGAGCGCGCCGCCGTGATGGGCGCGCAGCGACGACGCGATCGTGTTCAGGTCCTCGCGAAACTCGGCGGCGGAGCCATAGGGACGAGACGGCGCCACCGCGTGACGCAGCGCTTCCGCGCCGGTCAGTCGTCGCAGCGTCGCGGCGAGCCGCGCATAGACGCCCGTCAGGGCGCGCCGATAAGGCTCCTCGTCGCGATGCGGATTGTCGTCGTCGGAGGCGGCCGCGAGATCGCGCAGCGCCTGCGTCGAATCCACGAGCGCGCTCGAGATCGACAGCTCCGCGCCGAGTTCGTGGATCTGGGTCAGATAATACCGCAGGGCCACTTCCGCCTGGCGCTTGAGTGCGAGCGTCAGCGTCGCCGCCGTGACGTTGGGATTGCCGTCGCGGTCGCCGCCGATCCAGCTTCCCATGCGCAGAAAGGATTCGACATGGCGGCCGCCGAGCGCGCTTTCGATCGCGCGATACACGCGCGGAAGCTGCTGGAGAAAGGTCGACTGATAATAGCTCAGCGCATTCTCGATCTCGTCCGCGACGGTCAGCTTCGTCCGGCGCAGAAGGCGAGTCTGCCATAGCTGGGTCACGCGCGCGCGGATCAGGGAGGCGTTTTCCCGCCGGTCTTCTTCGAGCGCCAGCGTCTCGCGGGCCGCGAGCAGTTCGGCGATGGCGCGCTCGGCGTCGAGCTGGCTCTTGCGCTGCACCTCGGTCGGATGCGCGGTCAGAACCGGAGACAGCCAGGCGTCGTCCAGCATT
>MKVY01000038.1:144806-166490 GCA_001899525.1 Rhizobiales bacterium 65-9 | reverse complement strand
TCGTGCCGGTCCTCCGCGATATTCGCGAGATGCGAGAAATAGGCGAAGGCGCGCGCGACCGAAACCGCCTGCGCGGAGGTCAGTCCGCGCAGGAGCGCGTCGAGGGCGGCTGACGCCTCCGCGCCGCCTTCGCGGCCGACCGAGACGCTGAGACGCCTGATCTGCTCGATCAGGTCGTACGCCGCAGCGCCTTCCTGCTCGCGGACCGTGTCTCCGAGAATCTGGCCGAGAAACCGGATATCCTCGATGAGCGGCTCATCTCTGACGTCCGGCTTCATGGCTCGCCCTTCAGCCGCGCACGCGCAGCGCGGTCGTCCCGGCGTAGATCGCCTGATCGCCCAGTTCTTCCTCGATGCGGATGAGCTGGTTGTACTTCGCGGTCCGGTCGGAGCGGGCGAGCGAACCCGTCTTGATCTGCCCGCAATTCGTCGCGACCGCGAGATCGGCGATGGTAGAGTCTTCCGTCTCGCCCGAACGGTGCGACATCACCGCCTTGTAGGCGGCGCGATGGGCCATATCGACGGTCGCCAGCGTTTCGGTCAGCGTGCCGATCTGGTTGACCTTGACCAGCACGGCGTTGGCGATCTGCCGGTCAACGCCCTCGGACAGGCGCGCAACATTGGTGACGAACAGGTCGTCGCCGACGAGCTGGCACTTCTCTCCGACAGCCAGGGTGAGCTTTTTCCAGCCGTCCCAGTCGTCTTCGGACATGCCGTCCTCGATCGAGGCGATCGGATAGCTGGCGACCAGCTTGGCGAGATAGGCGACCTGATCGTCGATCGAGCGCGATTTCTTCTCGCCCTCATACTCATACTTGCCGTCCTTGAAGAACTCCGTCGCGGCGCAGTCGAGCGCGAGATAGACATCCTTGCCCGGCTTGAATCCGGCCTTCTCGATCGAGGCCATCACGAAATCGAGCGCCGCTTCCGCGGATGCGAGGTTGGGCGCGAAACCGCCCTCGTCGCCGACATTGGTGTTGTGGCCGGCGGCCTTGAGCGCGCTCTTCAAGGTGTGAAAGATCTCCGATCCCCAGCGCACCGCGTCGGCGAAGGTCGGCGCGCCGAACGGCATGACCATGAATTCCTGAAAGTCGATCGGGTTGTCGGCATGGGCGCCGCCATTGACGATGTTCATCATCGGCACAGGCAATATCCGGGCCTGTACGCCGCCGACATAGCGGTAGAGCGGAAGAGACCGGGCGTCGGCCGCCGCCTTCGCGGCCGCGAGCGACACGCCCAGAATAGCGTTGGCGCCAAGCTTCTTCTTGTTGGGCGTGCCGTCGAGCTTGATGAGCGTGGAATCGATGCCGGTCTGGTCCTCCGCGTCCATGCCGACCAGCTCCTCGGCGATCACGTCGTTGACCGCCTTCACCGCCTTGAGCACGCCCTTGCCGAAATAGCGCTTCTTGTCGCCGTCGCGCAGCTCGACCGCCTCATGGGCGCCGGTGGACGCGCCGGAAGGGACGGCGGCGCGGCCGAGCGAGCCGTCCTCCAGAACCACATCGACCTCGATCGTGGGATTGCCGCGCGAGTCGAGAATTTCCCGGGCGTGAATATCGATGATCTCGGTCATGGGGCTTCCTCAGGCTGGGTCGCGCCCGCTTTAATCGGCGGCTGGCGAAAGGGAAAGCGGTTCGTCCCGCGCTGAACCATTGTCCGTTGTCCGCCGACGGCGCGCCCTGCTATCAGCGCGGCATGACGAAGAAGCCGCGATCGACACAACCACAGCCGCTCCAGCTCGGACAGGCGACCCCCCTGCCCGCCTCGCCCGAGGAGGCGCGGCTCGACCGCGTGCCGAACCCCCATCCTGGAGCCCTTTATCTCGCGCGCTTCACCGCGCCTGAATTCACCTCGATCTGCCCGGTCACTGGCCAGCCCGACTTCGGAATCATCGTGATCGATTACGTTCCGGATCGCTGGCTGGTCGAATCCAAGTCCCTGAAGCTCTATCTCGGAAGCTTCCGCAACCACGGCGCGTTCCATGAGGACTGCACCGTGGGAATCGCGAAAACGCTGGTCGATCTGCTCAAGCCGACATGGCTCCGGATCGGCGGCTACTGGTATCCGCGCGGGGGCATTCCCATCGACGTGTTCTGGCAGACCGGCGCTCCGCCCAAAAACCTCTGGCTGCCCGACCAGGGCGTTCCGCCCTATCGCGGCCGTTAAGCCTCAAGCGGCCGCGACCGCCTCGATCTCGAGAAGCCACGCGGCGTCGAAGATGCCTGCGATCACCACGGTCATGGCCACGCGCCGGTCGCCCAAAGCCTCGGCGCGCGCGGCGCGGTTCTCCATCGCGTATTTCCGATCGGCGAGAAAAATCGTCACCTTGACGAGGTTATCGAAAGTCATGCCGGCGGCGCGAAGCTGCGCCTCGACATTGGCCCAGGCCAGGCGAGCCTGATCGGAGAAAGCGGCCGGAACAGAGCCGTCGACGCCTGCGGGAATCTGACCGCTGATGTAGAGCGTCCGCGCGACGCCGCTGGTCTCGACGGCCTGGGCGTAGCCGCCCTGCGATTGCGGCGCGTCCGCCGCGTTGATGGTTCTTCGCTGCATCCGGACCTCTCTCAGTTCGCCTTGCGATCGAGCTTCAACAGTCGCGGCGCGGAAAGTCCGAGCGCGAGCACGCCCGCCGCATAAAGCAGGAGCGCGCCGCTTTCCCCGGCCAGACGCATCAGCAGACCCACGAGCGGCGGCCCGCAGGCGGAGCCGGCGAAGAGCAGGCAGGCGAACAGAGCGACGGACGATCCGCGCGCGGTTTCGGACAACGTCGTCGCCTGCGTCTGAAGATTGTTATGGATGTTGTAGACGCCGAAGCCGATCATCATAAAGATCGGCAGCGCCGTCCACCACGGCGCCGGGATCGAGAAAAGCAGGAAGCACAGGCAGAGAATAACGCCGCCCAGCCTTATCATGCCCTTCTCTCCGAGGCTTTTGAGAATCCATTTCGCCGAGAACGCGAAAATCATGCCGCCGATCGCGTAGCCGGTGATCACGATGCCGGCCTCGACCGACGTCGCGCCGTCGCGCGCCAGCAGGATGGCGGCGACATATGGGAAAAAACCAAACGCGAGGGCGCCCTCGCAGGCGACCAGCAGATAGAGCGGCAGCGCGCGCGGATTGGCGAGAATATCGCGGTAATTCGCGATCGCCTGACCGATGCTGAACGGTCGCCGCTTCGACACGTCGCGGCGCCCCATCGCGAGATAGAACACAATTCCGGACACGCCGGCGATCGCGGCGATCACGCTCAGCACGCCCCGCCATCCGATCAACGGCGACAGGACGCCTGATGCGAGCCCGCCCATGATCTGGCCGGTCAGCGTCGCCACCATGAAACGGGCGAGCGCGACCTGCCGCTGCTCATAAGGAAACCTGTCCCCAATCATCGCGATGACCAAGGGAATGACGCCGCCGGCCGCGATCCCGGTCAAACCCCGCGCGACGGAGAAAAGCCCGAACGATCCGGCCGCGGCCGCAACCGCCGTCGTCGCCGACATGGCGACGAGCGCAAGGCTGATGAGACGCGGCTTGCTGAACGCATCTCCGATCGGACCCAGGATCGGCTGGCCGAACGCATAGAAAAAAGTGAACCAGGTCGTCAGCAACGCGACCTCGACGACGCTCCGCTCGAATTCGACCGCGATCAGCGGCATCACGGGGTCGAGCGTGCGCATGGAGAGCGCACTGGCGAAACCGCAGAATCCGACGATGATCAGAAAGCGCGTCAGCGCTGCGGGCGAAGGCGCAGCTTCAGAATCTGCGGGAGACGGCGCGAGCATCGTCGCACTGTCGCACAAGAGACGCTCTGTCGCACCGCGTCACACGCAGGGCTGCGCCGCATGACGCTTCACATCACGTCGCGAGCGGCCGCTTGGCCAGCGCGTCGAACGCCATCAGGTCGGAGAGCAGGCCGCGCATGTCCTTGAGCGGCACCATGTTCGGCCCGTCAGACGGCGCGCGATCGGGATCCTCATGCGTCTCGATGAAGACGCCGGCGACGCCGACGGCCACCGCCGCGCGCGAGAGGACCGGGACGAATTCGCGCTGGCCGCCCGTCGACGCCCCCTGCCCGCCGGGCTGCTGGACGGAATGCGTCGCATCGAAGATCACAGGCGCGCCGGTTCCGGCCGCCATGATCGGCAGCGACCGCATGTCGCTGACAAGCGCGTTGTAACCGAACGAAGCGCCGCGCTCGGTCACAAGAACGTTCGGATTGCCGGCGCCGGTGACCTTGGCTGCGACATTCTTCATATCCCAGGGCGCCAGAAATTGCCCCTTCTTCACGTTGACGGCGCGTCCCGTCTTCGCCGCCGCCACCAGAAGGTCGGTCTGCCGGCAGAGGAAGGCGGGGATCTGGAGAATGTCCACGGCCTCCGCGACGATGGCGCACTGCTCGACTTCGTGCACATCAGTCAGAGTCGGCGCGCCGTATTTCTCCCTGATCTCGGCGAAGACAGGCAGCGCCGCCTTCAATCCGATTCCGCGCGCGCCGGTCGCGGAGGTGCGGTTGGCCTTGTCGAACGACGCTTTGAAGACGAAGGGCGTTTTCAGATCGGCGGTCAGTTCCGCGGGCGCGGCCGCCATTTCGAGCGCATGGGCGCGGCTTTCCATCTGGCACGGGCCGGCGATGAGCGCGAAGGGAAGCCGGTTTCCGAAACGGACGCCTCCGACGGCGACGGTTGTCTGGGTAGTCATGCCCCGGCTTAACCAATCGGCGGACGGGACGCCACTGGCGGGCTGACTCAATCAGCGCAAACCCGCCATGCTGCGTCACACGCAAATTCCGTATGCGGGCGCACGGCGCCGGCGCGCCGCGATCCGGTCAGTCGATCCGGCGCGCGCCGGCGGGCTCATACACGGGTTCGACGCGGGCGATGCGATCGCCGTCCCTGACCAGGCAAAGCGCGGCGGGGACCGGCGACCAGCCGCGCGGATTCTCGCGCGCGACGCAGGCGGCCTGCCGATCGCGGCATGCGGCTTCGGCCGGATAGACCGTCGCCGCATTCATCGCCTCCGTCAGCAGACGCTTCTGAAATTCACCGCAGAAGACGCTGTCGAATCCCTGCGCGCGGCATTGCGCGGCCTCGCGCACGATCACGCCGCCGGCGCAGTTCTGGAAGACGAACAGATAGCCGATCCATCCGCCGATCGCGACGATGATCAGGGCGACGATCAGCTTCAGCAAGCGTCGCCCTCAGCCCCACGCCGCCGACAACAGCCGCCCACTCACACGAGCCGGCTCTGCGTCTTCGCCGCATCGACGAAGCTCGCGAACAGCGGATGCGGTTCGAACGGACGCGACTTCAGCTCGGGGTGATATTGCACGCCGATGAACCAGGGATGGTCGGCGTACTCCACCGTCTCCGGCAGCAGACCGTCCGGCGACATGCCGGAGAATTTCAGGCCGTTCTCTTCGAGGCGCTCGCGATAGGCCGTGTTCACCTCATAGCGATGGCGGTGGCGCTCGGAGATGTCCGTGCTCCCGTAGATCTCCGCAATCCGGGAGCCCTCCTTGAGCTTCGCCTTGAAGGCGCCGAGGCGCATCGTGCCGCCGAGATCGCCGCCTTGCCGGCGCAGCTCCAGCTCGTTGCCGCGCATCCATTCCGTCATCATGCCGACGACCGGCTCGCGCGTCTCGCCGAATTCGGTCGAGCCGGCGTCGGCTATCCCGGCAAGATTGCGCGCCGCCTCGATGCAGGCCATCTGCATACCGAAGCAGATGCCGAAATACGGCACTTTCCGCTCGCGCGCGAAGGTCGCGGCGCGAATTTTTCCCTCCGATCCGCGCTGGCCGAATCCTCCGGGCACGAGAATTCCGTGCACATGCTCGAGATGCGGAGCCGGGTCGTCCTTCTCGAAGATCTCGCTCTCGATCCAGTCGAGATTGACCTTCACATTGTTGGCGATGCCGCCATGGGTGAGCGCCTCGATGAGCGATTTGTAGGCGTCCTTCAGGCCGGTGTATTTTCCGACGATGGCGATCGTCACCTCGCCCTGCGGATTGTGGACGGACGCCGAAATCTTCTCCCAGCGCTCCACGTCAGGCTTCTGCGCCGCCTCGATCCCGAATGCGGCCAGAACCTCGTCGTCGAGCCCCTCCGCATGATAGGATAGCGGCACGTCATAGATCGAGCCGACGTCGCGCGCCTCGATCACGGCGCTTTCGCGCACATTGCAGAACAGGGCGAGCTTGCGCCGCTCCTCCCGCGGAATCGGGCGGTCCGTGCGGCAGAGCAGGATGTCGGGCTGGATGCCGATCGAGCGCAGCTCCGCGACCGAATGCTGGGTCGGCTTGGTCTTCAGCTCGCCGGCGCTCGGGATGTAGGGCAGCAGCGTCAGGTGCAGATAGATCGCGCTGTTGCGCGGCAGCTCGTTCTTGATCTGGCGGATCGCCTCGAAGAAAGGCAGCCCCTCGATATCGCCCACCGTGCCGCCGATCTCGACGAGCACGAAATCGAACTCCTCGTTGCCGCGAACGATGAACTCTTTGATGGCGTTGGTGACGTGCGGAATGACCTGGATGGTGGCGCCGAGATAGTCGCCGCGCCGCTCCTTCGTGATGATGTCGAGATAGAGCCGGCCCGTGGTGATGTTGTCGTCGCGTGTCGCGGAGCGGCCGGTGAAGCGCTCATAATGGCCGAGGTCGAGATCCGTCTCGGCGCCGTCGTCGGTGACGAAGACCTCGCCATGCTGATACGGGCTCATCGTGCCCGGATCGACATTGAGATACGGGTCGAGTTTCCTCAGTCGGACCTTGTAGCCGCGCGCCTGGAGCAGCGCGCCGAGGGCGGCTGAGGCGAGACCCTTGCCAAGCGAGGAAACCACGCCGCCGGTGATGAAAACGTACCGCGTCATGGGAGCCGATCCATATCCCTCACCCATCGATTCGGATAGCGCCCGCAAGCGCCATCCACATGCCTTGCGCGCAGAGCGCGCCCATTAAAAGAGAAGGGCCGGCGAGCCGGCCCTTGGGTCACTTGGACTGGGGAACCTGAGGCCCCGTCGGCGCTGGCGGCGCGGCGGGCGCCGGACCCCCGCCCTGCCCCTGCTGGAGCTGGTTGAGCTGATTCAGCACGCCGCCGCCCTGGCCGCCGATCGGCGCGCCCGCCGGACCTGGCGCGGTGGGAGAAGACGGCGCGACGGCGCCGTCCAGAATCGAACGCTGCGTGCGGTTCATGCCGGCCAGAACCGAAAGCACGAGGCTGGTGAGGAAAAAGCCCGCGGCCAGCACCGCGGTGGCGCGGGTCAGCGCATTCGCCTGCCCGCGCCCGGTCATGAATCCCTGCACGCCGCCGCCGCCGAGGCCAAGGCCGCCGCCTTCCGACCGCTGAATGAGAATCAGGCCGACCAGGGCGATAACGATCAGAAGATGAATGACGATGATGACGGTCTGCATGGAATTCCGGAGCGCCTGGGCGCGTAGGGCCGGCGGGGAGATAGCCCCCGAAGCAGCCGATTGCAAGGAAGCCCGGCGGCAAATCGCCCGCGACAGACAATCGCCCTGCCCGCCGCTCCCACCCGAACCCGACCGCTTCTAATGATAGGTCGAGGCCGGCGCGGTCCGGTAGGCGGCGGCGATGCCGAGGAAATCCTCCGCCTTGAGCGAGGCGCCGCCGACGAGGGCGCCGTCCACGTCGTCAACCGAGAGAAGCTCGGCGGCGTTCGCCGGCTTCACCGAGCCGCCATAAAGCAGGCGCACGCCCTCCGCCGCCGCGCCGAACCGCTTGCGCAACTGGTCTCGCAGGAAGCCATGCGCGGCTTTGACGTCGGCGGCCGTCGGCGTCAGTCCCGTCCCGATCGCCCAGACCGGCTCATAGGCGATCACCATCCCCAACCCGGCCGCGCCGTTCGGAATTGATCCGGCGAGCTGGCGGCCGATCACGTCGAGCGTCCGGCCCCCGTCCCGCTCCTCGCGAGTCTCGCCGACACAGACGATGGGCGCCAGTCCCGCCCGGACCGCGGCCTGGGCCTTGGCGCGAACGATGTCGTCCGTCTCGCCGTGCAGCGAGCGCCGCTCCGAATGGCCGACGATCACGTAGGAGCAACCCGATTCGGCGATCATTTCGGCGGATATGTCGCCGGTGAAGGCGCCGGACGGCTCCGCATGGCAATCCTGCGCCCCGATCGCGATGCGCGTGCCGATCGCGGCGGCGCTGGCGAGATAAAGGAAGGGCGCCGGCGGGCATAGCGCCAGGTCCACCTTGCGCCACAGCCCGTCCTCGACGAGGCCGGCCGCCATCTTCACAAGCTCGCCAAGAGCCAGCTTCGAGCCGTTCATCTTCCAGTTGCCGGCGACCAGCGGGCGGCGCGTCACGCTCATGATTGGCTCTCTTTCACAGTCAGGCCGCCGGTATCAAAAGCGGGCGCGGCCGGCAAATCGAGCGGCCGCTCCGGGCGATTGGCCCTAGGCCGAACCTCGTTTTCCGGCTATGGGCGCCGGAGAAGCGAGAGGAACCACCGCCGCCATGATGATGCAGGGATTGCGAAACGCCGGCCAGACCTGGCTGGGCAAGCTCGTCGTCACGGTGCTGTTCGGCCTGCTGATCATGAGCTTCGCGATCTGGGGCATCGCGGACATCTTCCGCGGCTACGGCGCCTCGACCGCCGTCCGCGTCGGATCGACCGAGATCGGCGTGGAGCAACTCCGCATCGCCTACCAGAACGAATTGCAGCGCCTGATCCGCCAGACACGCGGCGCGATCACCCCGGACGCGGCCCGCCAGCTCGGCCTCGACCGCGCCGTACTGTCGCGCGTCATCTCGGACGCGGCCCTCGACGAGCGCGCGCGCCAGCTCGGACTCGGCATCTCCGACGAGACCATCGCGCAGGCGATCCTGGCCGACCAAACCTTCCGCGGCGCGGACGGCAAGTTCGACCGCAGGCTGTTCGACGCCGCGATTCGCGACGCCGGCTATTCCGAACCCCGTTTCATCGCCGATCAGCGCAGGGTCTATCTCCGGCAGCATCTGAGCGAGGGCGTCGCCGGCGGCGTGGTTCCTCCGGTCGCTCTCAAGGAAGCGGCGAACCGGATCGCCAACGAGACGCGCAGCGTCGACTATGTGATTCTGCCGGCGGCCAGGATCACGCCCGCGACGCCGGACGACGCGGCGCTGAAAACCTTCTTCGACGAGCGGAAAAACTCCTTCCGCGCGCCCGAATACCGGTCGCTGAACATTCTCGCGCTGACCGCCGAGCAGATCGCCAAGCCGGACCAGGTCAGCGACGACGACGCGCGCAAGCGATATGACGAGGTCAAGACCGTCCGCTTCGGGTCGCCGGAGCGGCGCGCGATCCGGCAGATTCGCTTTCCGACCATGGAGGAGGCGAAAGCGGCGTCGGACAAGATCAAGGCGGGCGCGACGTTCGCCTCGATCGCGGCCGAGCGCAATCTCACCGACCGCGATGTCGATCTGGGCCAGCTCACGAAGGGAGAGATCGTCGATCGCGCCGTCGCCGACGCGGCGTTCGCGCTCGCCAAGGACGGGGTGAGCGGCCCCATCGACGGACAGTTCGGGCCGGTGCTTGTCACGGTGACCGAGATCGAGCCGGAAAAGACGCGCCCCTTCAACGAGGTCAAGGGCGAGTTGAAGCTGGAGATCGCCCGGGCGCGGGCGCAGGACCAGATTCGCGACCTGCATGACAAGATCGAGGATCAGCGGGCGGGCGCCAAGCCGCTCGGCGAGGTGGCGCAGTCGCTCGGGCTGACGATGCGGACCGTCGACGCCGTGAGCCGGCAGGGCGAGGATCGCGCCGGGGCGGCTGTCGCCCTGCCAGAACGCGAGACGCTGCTGCGCCAGGCTTTCGGATCGGACATCGGCGCCGACAACGAGCCGATCTCCACGCGCGACAACGGCTATGTCTGGTTCGAGGTGACCAAGGTCGACCCGGCGCGCGACCGCACGCTCGACGAGGTTCGCGACCAGGTCGTGGCGCGGTTCAAGGAAGACGACATCGCGCGCCAGCTCGCGGAACAGGCGGCGGCGCTGGCGAAAAAAGTCGAGGGCGGCGAAACGCTGGCGGCGGTCGCGGCGGCCGAAAAGCTTGAGGCGCCCAAGACGGCCACGGGGCTCAAGCGCGACACGGCCTCGGGCGATCTTTCGCGCTCGGCCGCGGTCCAGATCTTCAACGCGCCGGTGGGCCGCGTCCTCAGCGCCACCGCGACCGACGGCAAGGACCGCCTTCTGATCAAGATCACCGACGCGGTCGTTCCGCCTTTCGTCTCCACCACGCAGGCGGCGGCGCAGATCGACGAACAGCTTCGCGCGCAGCTCACGCAGGACCTGCTCGCGAGCTATGTGGCGCGGGTGCAGACCGACCTCGGCGTGACGGTGAATCAGGAAGCGGTGCGGCTGGCGCTCGGCGCGCCCTCGCCGTAACACGATGCAGTTCGCCCCGACCGAAGACGAAGGGCTGGCGCGTCTCGCGGGCGGGCTACCGCTCATCCTGCGGGCGACGCTCGTCGCCGACCTCGAGACGCCGGTCGCGGCCTATCTGAAGCTGACGGCCGCTTTCGGACAGCCCTCCTTCCTGCTCGAATCCGTCGAGGGCGGCGCGCAGCGCGGGCGCTACACCATGATGGGATTCGCGCCCGACCTGGTCTGGCGCTGCGAAGGCGAGACCGCGCTCGTCAACAGGCGCCCGCAGGAGCCCAAGTCGACCTTCCAGAGGGATGAGCGCCCTCCCCTCGAAAGCCTGCGCGCCCTGATCGCCGAAAGCGCCATTCCCGACGCCGGCGCCGACCTGCCGCCGATGGCCGCCGGCCTGTTCGGCGCGCTCGGCTACGACATGGTGCGGCTGATGGAGAAGCTGCCGCCGGCGAAGCCCGACATAATCGGAACGCCCGACTCGGTCTTCATGCGGCCGACCATCATGGCCGTCTTCGACAATGTGAAGGACGAACTGTCGATCCTCACGCCGCTGCGCCCGAAGCCGGGCGCGACGCCGAAGGCGATCCACGAGGCCGGCCTCGATCGCATCGAGCGCGTTCTCGCGGCGCTCGACGCGCCGGTGAGCCGCGAGGATCGCGCTCATGGCGACGCCGCGCCGCCCGAGATGGCGTCGAATACGCCCGAAGCCGACTTTCTGGCGATGGTCGAGAAGGCGAAAGACTATATCCGCGCCGGCGACATCTTTCAGGTCGTGCTTTCGCAGCGCTTCTCGACGCCGTTCGATCTTCCGGCGTTCCAGCTCTATCGCGCGCTGCGCCGCGTGAATCCGGCTCCATTTCTTTGCTATCTCGATTTCGCCGATTTCCAGATCGTCTGCTCCTCGCCCGAAATCCTCGTGCGGGTGCGGGACGGCAAGGTGACGATCCGCCCCATCGCCGGCACGCGCTGGCGCGGCGCGACCCCGGACGAGGACGAGCGGCTGGCGCAGGAGCTGCTCGCCGATCCGAAGGAGCGGGCGGAGCATCTCATGCTGCTCGATCTCGGCCGCAACGATGTCGGCCGCGTCTCGCGCACCGGCTCGGTCAAAGTCACCGGCCAGTTCTTCATCGAGCGCTACAGCCACGTCATGCACATCGTCTCGAACGTCGAGGGCTCTCTCGACGCTGACAGGCATGACGCGCTGTCGGCGCTGATCGCGGGTTTTCCGGCGGGCACCGTGTCGGGCGCGCCGAAGATCCGGGCGATGGAGATCATCGACGAGCTGGAGCGCGACAAGCGCGGAATCTATGGCGGCTGCATCGGCTATTTCGGCTGGAACGGCGACATGGACACCTGCATCGTGCTGCGCACCGCCATCGTGAAGGACGGGATGATGCACATCCAGGCCGGGGCCGGCGTCGTCTATGATTCCGATCCGGCCTCCGAGCACCGCGAATGCGTCAACAAGGCGAAGGCGCTGGTGCGCGCGGCGGAAGAGGCCGTGAAAACAGCCGCCGTAGCGCGACGGGGGCAGTAGCGAGCGCTGTTCCGTTCACCGCTCGTCGCTTGAGAACAGGTTGCCTTGACAGGCGTCCACGGCGACAATGGCCCCGCCCGGTCGGGGCGTTCAGACCGCGCCAGATCATTTTACGGCCTCTTTCATGGGGGTTTGGCGATGTGCGTTTTCGTCAGGTTGTTTGCAGCGGCCGTCGCGCTGTTTGCATTTCAGGCGACCGCAGGCGCGCAGATCGTTCTTGCGCCCAGCAAGCCCTCGCGCGCGTGCGCGCTGGACGACGTCATCATCGCGACGGCCGATTTCCTTTTGAGCGAGCCGCAAAATCCGCCGCGATTCTGGCGCGACAGGATCGGCGCGGACGCAGCTTTCCTGCGTATCGTTTACGCCGACATGCGCGATCACGAAGCGAAGGCGCTGATCGACAAGCTCGCGTCCCGCCGGCGTCCGCCCGAACGCATCGTCGAGTTGAAACTCGCCCAGGCGGATCCGGCGCAACGAGCCGCCCTGATCGCAGCGATCCCGGTGGAGGCCGGACGGGGCTCGATCCTGCGCGATATCGGCGATTCCGTTCTGCGCGCGATGGCGGTTGAGAATGGCGGCGAATGGCTGGCGGCGGAGTTGATCCGCTGGAGCAAGGACGATCCCGGCACTTTCAACTCGTCGCTGTTCGCGGTTCGCCTGCCGAATGCGCTCGCCGATCTCGATGACGATGCGAGAGCGCGCTTCGCGGCGCGGCTCGAGGCGGGCGGTCTCTGGGCGCCGGCTGGACTGGTGCTCGAACGAAACGACGATCTTGCCGGATGGTTCGCCATTCTCGATCGCCGCCCGGCGGGTCCCATCGACGCCAAGGACCGCGAAGCCATGCTTCGCCGCCCCTTTTACCATCCGCGCTGGCGGGCGCTCGACATCGCGAAGCAGCCTGAGGAGCTTCGTCAGTTTGACGCGAGGCGTCCGGCGAAAATGGTCACGGAAGCGCTTTATTCGCTCGCGGCCAGAATGCCGGAAGCGCAGGTTCTGATGACGGCGCTCAACGTCACCGGCGAGTCCCGCGTCGGCTCCGAGCTCGCCGTCTCCCTGCTGGCCTCGATCGACACCGGCGCGCTCGACCCTGTCAACGCGCCGGACGCAGTGCATCTCGCGATGATCGGCGAGCTTGACCGCCTTCTCGGGCGGGAGGCGCGGGAGCGGACGCTGCGCAGCTTCAAGCCCTACGGCGCGTGGAGCAATGGGGACAACGCCGCCGCCGCTCTCAACAAGTCCGTTGCGCGATTGGCGCTCGCTCCAGTTGTGACGGGTAAGGAGCAGGACGCCGCCAAACCCGCGTCGCTCCCTGCCGACTTTCCGTGGAATGACTGGACGCGCATCGCCAACACGTTGCGGAGTGGCGCGGATGTCTCCGTCTCCGACAACCGGTTGATCGCGGCGGAGCTGCTTGACGCCACGGGCCGCTGGAATGAAGCGCTCGCCGTTCTGCGCGCCGAGCCCGACTGGCAAGCGGCGAGGATGCGGGCCTATGCGCTGCTCACATCGCTCGACCGGCGCTGCGGCTATGAGCTGAAACCAGCGACGCCGCTGAATGATCCCGTCTATCGCTTCGGCGCGCGATAAAGCGGGTTGGCCGCCGTCCCGGAGAGGCCGATGCGCAATTCCTTGTCGCAGCGATCATAGCGCTCAAAACCTGGCCTTCGCCCGGGAAAGTTGACCGCAGGGCCCCTCTGCCGCAGATAGGCGGCCCGTCCGCCCCAGAGCCGCCATGCGCGTCCTGCTGATCGACAACTACGACAGCTTCACCTTCAACCTCGTCCACCTGATCGGGGCGGCGGACGCGGGCGCGTCGGTCGAGGTCGTCCGCAACGACGCGATGAGCGCAGCCGAGATCGCCCGCGCGGGGCATGACGCGATCGTTCTGTCCCCCGGACCCTGCACGCCGAACGAGGCGGGCGTCTGCCTCGACGTCATCCGCGAGCTGGGCGCGAGCCGTCCGATCTTCGGCGTCTGCCTCGGCATGCAGGCGATGGGACAAGCCCATGGCGGCGAGGTCGTGCGCGCGCCGGCGCCGATGCACGGCAAGATCTCCACCGTGCGCCACAACGGCGCGGGGCTGTTCCGCGGCGTCAACGGCCCGATCGCGGCGACCCGCTATCATTCGCTCATCGTGCGACGCGACACCTGCCCGGCCGATCTCGCCGTCACGGCCGAGACCGAGGACGGGCTGATCATGGCGCTGTCGCACCGCTCCCGCCCGACGCACGGGGTGCAGTTTCACCCGGAGAGCATCGCCTCGGAGCAAGGGGCGACGATCATCCGCAATTTTCTCGACATGGCCCGCGACTGGAACCGCGCGGCGCGCCGCGTCGCCGCCTGAAGGACATTTTCCGTGGACGAGTTCAAACCGCTGATCGCCAAGGTCGCTACCGGCGCTTCGCTGAGCCGCGCCGAAGCCGTGTCGGCTTTCGATACCATGCTGTCGGGCGGCGTCACGTCGGCACAGGCCGGCGCTTTTCTCATGGCGCTGCGCGTGCGCGGCGAGACCGTCGATGAGATCGCCGGCGCCGTCACGGCGATGCGCGACAAGATGCTGCGCGTCGAAGCGCCGGACGGAGCGATCGACATCGTCGGCACCGGCGGCGATGGCTCCGGCAGCTACAACGTGTCGACCCTTGCGGCGATCATCGCGGCCGCCTGCGGCGTTCCCGTCGCCAAGCACGGCAACCGCGCCGCCTCGTCGAAATCGGGCGCGGCCGACGTTCTGACGGCGCTCGGCGTCAAGGTCGGCATCGACGCGCCGGGCGTCGCGCGCTGCATCCGCGAAGCGGGCGTCGGCTTCATGTTCGCGCCGGCGCATCACGCCTCCATGCGCCATGTCGGCCCGGTGCGCGTCGAGATGGGCACGCGCACGATCTTCAATGTCCTCGGGCCGCTGTCCAATCCCGCCGGCGTGAAACGGCAGATGATCGGCGTGTTCGCCGAAAGCTGGCTCGAACCGATGGCGCAGGTGCTCAAATCGCTCGGCTCCGAGCATGTCTGGCTGGTCAACGGTTCGGACGGACTCGACGAGATCACCACGACCGGACCGACCCGCGCGATCGAGCTGAAAAACGGCAAGATTCACGCCTTCACCATCGACGCGGAGAAGCTCGGCCTGCAGCGCGCGACGATCGACGACCTGAAGGGCGGCGACGCGGCTTACAACGCTCAGGCGTTGCGCGCGGTTCTCTATGGCGAGAAAATCCCCTATCGCGACATCGCGCTCATCAATGCGGCCGCCGGGCTCGTCGTCGCGGGTCGCGCGACCGAGCTTGAAGAGGGCCTCGCGCTCGCCGCAAAAGCCGTCGACTCCGGCGCCGCCGCGCGCACGCTCGACAAGCTTGTCGCCGTCTCGAACGCCTGATCCGATGACAGACATTCTCGCCAGGATCGAAGACTACAAAAGGCGCGAGATCGCGGACGCCCTGACGCGCGTCAGCGAGAGCGAGATGCGCGCCCGCGCCGGGCGCGCCGACCCGCCGCGCGGTTTCGCGCGCGCGCTGCGCCAGACGATCGCCGCCGGCCGGACCGCTCTCATCGCCGAGATCAAGAAGGCCAGCCCGTCGAAAGGCCTGATCCGCGCGGACTTCGATCCGCCGACGCTCGCGCGCGCCTACGAGGCGGGCGGCGCGGCCTGCCTGTCAGTGCTGACCGACGCGCCGTCCTTCCAGGGCGCGCCCGAATTTCTCACCGAGGCGCGCGCGGCGGTGAAGCTGCCGGCGCTGCGCAAGGATTTCATGTTCGAGCCCTATCAGGTCTATGAGGCGCGGAGCTGGGGCGCGGACTGCATTCTCGTCATCATGGCGTCGGTGACGGACGAGGCCGCGCGCGCGCTCGTCGCGGCCGCCAAGGAGACGGGAATGGACGCGCTGATCGAGGTGCATGACGGCGCCGAGCTCGATCGCGCGCTCGCGCTCGACTCCGATCTCATCGGAATCAACAACCGCGATCTGCGCACCTTCGAGGTTTCGCTCGCGACCTGCGAGACGCTCGCGCCGCGCATCCCGAAGGATCGCATCGTCATCGGCGAGAGCGGCGTCTTCACATCGGCCGACGTCGCCCGCCTCGCGCGCGCCGACATCCGCGCGCTGCTGGTCGGCGAAAGCCTGATGCGCCAGCGCGACGTAGCGGAAGCGACGCGGACCCTGCTGAAGGCCGCCTAGAGCGCGCCATGGCGAAGCTCACGCATCTCGACGAAACCGGCAAGGCCGACATGGTGGACGTGTCGGCGAAGCCGGCGACGGATCGCGTGGCCGTCGCCGAAGGTTGCGTCGTGATGCGGCGCGAGACGCTCGACCTGATCCGCGCCGGCGATGTGAAGAAGGGCGACGTGGCCGGCGTGGCGCGCATCGCCGGAATCATGGCGGCGAAGCGCACGCACGAACTGATCCCGCTCTGCCATCCGCTGCTGCTGACGAAGATCGCCGTCGATTGCGCGTTCGACGAGACTCTTCCCGGCGTGCGCGTGACGGCGACGGCCAAAGTGTCCGGACAGACCGGCGTCGAGATGGAGGCGCTGACCGCCGTGTCCGTCACGTGCCTGACGATCTACGACATGGCGAAGGCCGCCGATCGCGGCATGCGCATCGACGGCGTGCGCCTCATCGAGAAATCGGGCGGCGCGTCCGGCGCATGGCGCGCGGCCCTCTCCGCGGAGCGATAAGCATGGCGCTGCTGCCTGTCGCCGACGCCCTCGCCAGAATCCTGAAAGACGTTTCGCCGCTCGACGCCGAATCCGCGCCGATCGCGGAAGCCGCCGGGCGGACGCTGGCCGCGCCTCTGGCCGCGACGCGCACGCAGCCGCCTTTCCCCGCCTCCGCGATGGACGGATACGCCCTCCGCGCCGCCGACGTCGCCACCGCGCCGGCCATCCTGCGGCTCATCGGCATGAGCGCCGCCGGGCGTGGCTTCACAGGCCGCGTTGGTTCCGGCGAGACCGTGCGCATCTTCACCGGCGCGCCGGTTCCGGACGGCGCCGACGCGATCGTCCTGCAAGAGGACGCGACGGCGGACGGCGACCGCGTCACGATGCGGGAGGCCGCGACGCCCGGCCGCCACATCCGGCGCGCCGGCGTCGATTTCGAAAGCGGAGAGATCCTGCTCGAACAGGGCCGGCGGCTCGACGCCCGCGCGATCGGCCTCGCCGCGGCGATGGGGCATGGGACGCTGCCCGTCCGGCGCCGGCCGCGCGTCGCCATCCTCGCGACGGGCGACGAACTGGTGCGCCCCGGCGAAGCGCCCGGCCCCGACCAGATCGTCATGTCGAACAGCTATTCGATCGCGGCGCTCGTCGCCGGGACAGGCGGAGAGCCGATCGATCTCGGCATCGCGACCGACGATTTTCCGGCGCTCGAACGCGGCCTGCGGGCTGCGCGCGACGCGCGCGCCGACATTCTGGTCACGACAGGCGGCGCCTCGGTCGGAGACCATGATCTCGTGCAGTCCGCCCTCGTGAAGGAGGGCATGCGGCTCGATTTCTGGCGGATCGCGATGCGTCCGGGAAAGCCCCTTATGTTCGGCGCGCTCGGCCCGATGCGCATTCTCGGCCTGCCCGGCAATCCGGTGTCGTCCTACGTCTGCTCGTTCCTGTTTCTCGCGCCGCTCATTCGCGCGCTGCTCGGCGATCCGCGCGCGGACGAAGACCGCTCGGAGACCGCTCGGCTCGGCGCGCCCATGCCAGCCAACGACACGCGCGCCGAATACGCCCGAGCGACGCTCGCGCGGGACGGCGACGGCACGCTGGTCGCGACGCCTGTCGGAACGCAGGATTCCTCCATCACCCGCCTGCTCGCGCACGCCGACGCGCTGCTGATCAGGCCGCCCTTCGCGCCGGCCGCGCCAGCGGGCGCGCCGTGCCGGATTCTCCGGCTGTCTTAGACGGCATGCCGCCGTTTCATGAAAACAGCGGAATGCGCTCAGTCATTCCATCCGCACGATGTCTTCGGAAAACCGGATTCCACTTTCCGCATCGTGCTTAGGTCCGCGCGCCGCGCCTGAATTCCGTCGCGCCGGCGTCGAGCCAGTCGAGCGCCGCCTGTTGATCGACATAGATGTCGATATAGCCGCCGTTGTGGCGGTCGCTCTGCCTGAGGTTGCAGCTCTTGGTTTCGAAATTGTCGGCGCGCCCGACGATCGTGTCGACGTCGAACTCGAACGACCGCCAGTGATTGTCTGGGATGGGGCGATGAAGCTCGGTGCGCATGAGCTCGGGATTGGGGCTGATCGGCCGGCCCCAGGTTCTCACCATCCCGGCGGCGCAGGCTTTCCGCAGACCTTGCAGGAGATCCATGATCTCAATGCTGCGGCCCGACACGTCCCACCCGGACCGGCCCGCGCGCTTGACGAATTCAAGCAGCGGCATGCGCTGCGACGAGCGCTCCAGCATCTGGACGGCGCGCGCTGATTCGGCTGCCGCTTTCCCTTCGGCGTCGCGCCGGCGCGACTGCACCAGCCGATAGCCGAGAAACGCGACCGTGCCGGCGAGCAGAACGAGCCAGACGAGCGCGAGCGCCCCCGTCCATCCATAGGACGCCCATAATCCCCCAGCGCCAGCGCTCATTTCTGCGACTCCAGCCTCCGCATCCTCCATCCGACGGCGCTCGCGCCCGGTCAAATCAGACGCGGGCGGCGAAGGCGCTTGCGGAACACAGAGGGAACGCTTAACCTGTTCGTGATTTGTTTCGGCGCGAACGTCAACGTCGATTCGGACCCGGGAACCGCACAACCATGCTGACGCGAAAACAGATCGAACTCCTGCGCTTCATTGACGTGCGGCTGCGCGAATCCGGCGTGCCGCCGTCGTTCGATGAAATGAAGGAAGCGCTCGACCTGAAATCGAAGTCGGGAATCCATCGGCTCATCCTGGCGCTCGAGGAGCGCGGCTTCATCCGCCGCCTTCCCAACCGCGCCCGCGCGCTGGAGGTGCTGCGCCTGCCCGAGGCGACGACGCCCAACAACGCGCCGCGCGGCTTCAAGCCGAGCGTCATCGAAGGCAATCTCGGCCGGGTGAAGCAGAAGCCGCCCGAGGCCGGCAACAACAATGAGATCGTCACCATCCCGCTCATGGGCCGCATCGCGGCCGGCACGCCGATCTCGGCGATCCAGTCGCGCAACGGCGCCATCGGCATGCCGGCGGACATGCTAGGCGCCGGGGATCATTTCGCGCTCGAGGTGCGCGGCGATTCGATGATCGAGGCCGGCATCAATGACGGCGACACTGTCGTTATCAAGAAGCAGGACACGGCCAACAACGGCGACATCGTCGTCGCGCTCATCGACGACGAGGAGGCCACGCTGAAGCGGCTGCGCAAGCGCGGCTCGTCCATCGCGCTCGAAGCCGCCAACCCGGCCTACGAGACGCGCGTGCTGGGTCCCGACCGGGTGCGCATCCAGGGCCGGCTCGTCACGCTGATGCGGCGCTACTGATCGGGATCGCCGTCCTCGCCGGGCAATGGCGCAGGATGCGCGGGCGGGCGGGCATCGGCCGCTCGGGGCGGCTGAGCGACCGGAGGCGCAGCGCGGATCGGGGCCTGCCACGTCCGGCGCTCATCGGGCGCGCGCGTTCCGCGAAGGTCGACATCGTCGCCGCTTCTAAATTTCAGGACGATCGCGCCATAGTCGTCGAAGGTCTTCCGGTCGGCGATCAGCGGGTCGCTGCACCAGCCGGGCGCCGGAAGAGGCGTGATGATGAAAGTCGCGCGCCGGCAATCCTCGGGAAATGCGCGCGCGTCCCGGACCCAGGCGACGATGCGCCCGGCCCTGTCGGTTCCGACGCAGCCCAGCCTGTCGCAGGCGGTTCCGGTCTTGAGGGACGGATCGGTCGCGGGACGGATGTCGCCGTCGGCCTGCAGCCAGAACTGAACGTCGAAGCGGGAGGCGTCGCCGAGCACGACAAGCTTGCCGTCCGCCGCGCGATAGGCCGCGCCCTGCCCGCTGCGCGCGAGATAGAAATCCGCCGGCTCCGCCCGCATCATCGCGAGGAGGCCTGCGGCCGCGAGGGGCAGCGCGCCCCATCGCAGCGGCGTCCGCCACAGCGTGAACCAGAGCAGCGCGAGCGTGGCGAGCAGAAGCGCGCCCGAGCCGAAGGCGCGCATGACGGAGACCGATCCGCTCAAGCCCGCGACCGCCTGCGAGACGGCGATCACCGGCTCGGCGCCGATTCCCATCAGACGCCAGACCCAGCCGTCCAGCCCGAACGGCCACAGGAGGACGCCGACCACCGCCGCCGGCATCACGATGAAGGAGACGAAAGGCAGCGCCAGCGCATTGCCGAGCAGGCCCCAGGGATTGAGGCGCTGGAAATGGAAAGCCGAATAGGGCGCGGTTGCGAATGTCGCGACGGCCGTCGTCACGAAAAGCATGACCACCCACTCGCGGAGATGGCCGCTTATTCTGAGGATCGGCCCGGACGGCTCGCCGCCCGGCTGCGGCGCGTGATCGCGACGCCATTCGGTCAACGCGATCAGGCCGGCGACCGCGGCGAAGGACATCTGAAAGCTCGGCCCGAGAAGAGTTTCCGGTTCGCGCGCCAGCGTGATCAAAGCCGCGATCGCGAGATTGCGCATCGCGAGCGCCGGCCGGTCCGCGAGGATCGCGCCGAGCATCACGAGAATCATGATCAGCGACCGCTCCGTCGCGACTTCCGACCCGGTGAACAGGCAGTAGCCGGTCGCGCCGAGCATCGCGAGAACCGCGCCGATCTTCTTCACGGGCCAGGCAAGCGCGACCATCGGAAACAGCGCGAGGATCGCGCGCACGGTCCAGAAGAACGCGCCCGCGGCCAGCACCATGTGAAGGCCCGACACCGAGACGATGTGATAGACGCCGGCCGCGCGCAGCGCGTCGTTCGTGTCCTCGGTGATGAGGTCGCGCTTGCCGGTCACGAGCGCCGCGCCCAGCGCGCCCGGCTGCCCGCCGATCGCGCGGATGATGCGGTCGGTCAGTTCGTTGCGCTTGCGGTCGATGGCCGCGAACAGCCGCAGATCCCAGGGCGGCGGCGGCGCGGCCAGCGCGGGGCCGACCTGGCCGGGCGCATGGCCCACCGCGCCGACGCGCTTGTAGAAGGCGTCGCGAGCGAAATCATAAGCGCCCGGCCGCGGCGGCTCCGGCGGCGGCTGCAGACGCGCCTTCATTTTTATGAAATCGCCGGCGACCGCGAGCGGACGGCTCCGCGTGGTCACGCGCACGCGATAGGGCGTGTCGGCGGCGGCGAGCCCCTCGATCGACACGACGCGCACAACCATGCGCGCGCCCTCGGCGCGATCGTCGCGCGCCTCGATATAGCCGGCGACCTCGACCGTCATCACGCGCGCGACGCGCGGCGCCGCGACCTGCATCGTCCGCAGGCATGCGAAAAAAAATCCCGCCATCGCGGCGCTGAGGCCGACGCAGACGGCGAACGCCGCCGGCCTGTCGCGCGCCGCGACGGCGGCGGCCGCGAAGAGAATCGTTCCGACAAAGGGCGCGGCGATGTTGGGCTCGGAGGCGGCCGCGAAATAAAGGCACACGCCAGCGCCCATCGCGACCGGCAGCCACAGAAACAGGCGGCGGTCGCCCATCTCCGCCAGCAGCCAAAGCCGAAGCGCGTCGCGCCAGCCGGCCGCGAGCGCGGCGAACCGGCCGGCCAGCGCTCCCGATCGACGCGCCCGCCCAGCCACCGCCGCGATGGCCAGCGCCCGTCCGCGCGCGCCCCGCGAAATCATCGTCGCTCCGCCCCCAATGCGCCACGTTCGCCCGCTTAACGCGGCGGGGCAAGCGTGCTACGCGCGCGACCTTG
>MKVY01000038.1:132010-144753 GCA_001899525.1 Rhizobiales bacterium 65-9 | reverse complement strand
GGCTTTACGCCCGCCACACCGGCGGCAAGATGCTCCTGCGCATCGAGGACACCGATCGCGAGCGATCCACGGACGCGGCCATCGAGGCGATCATCGACGGCCTCAAATGGCTCGGCCTCGACTGGGACGGCGACGTCATCTTTCAGTTCGCCCGCGCCGCGCGTCATCGGGAGGTCGCGGAGCAGCTTCTCGCCAGCGGCGGCGCCTATTACTGCTACGCCACGCCGCAGGAACTCGAGGAGATGCGCGAGCAGGCGCGCCGCGAGGGCAAGCCGATGCGCTATGACGGACGCTGGCGCGACCGCGACGCCAGGGAGGCGCCCGCCGGCGCCAAGCCGGTCATCCGCCTGCGCGCGCCCAGCGAGGGCGAAACCATCGTCAACGACGAGGTCCAGGGTCGCGTCGTGTGGGACAACAAGAACCTCGACGATCTCGTGCTGCTGCGCTCCGACGGCACGCCGACCTATATGCTGGCGGTCGTCGTCGACGATCACGACATGGGCGTCACCCACATCATCCGCGGCGACGACCACCTCACCAACGCCGCGCGCCAGACGCAGATTTATCAGGGACTAGGCTGGAGCGTGCCGTCGATGGCGCACATTCCGCTGATCCACGGCCCTGACGGCGCGAAGCTCTCCAAACGCCACGGCGCGCTCGGCGTCGAGGCCTACCGCGAGATGGGCTATCGGCCGCCGGCCTTGCGCAACTATCTTGTGCGGCTGGGATGGGCGTCCGGCGACCGAGAGATCTTCTCGACCGAGGAGATGATCGAGGCGTTCGACATCAAGGGCGTCGGCCGGTCGCCGTCGCGCTTCGATTTCGCGAAGCTCGAAAACCTCAACGGCCTCTATATCCGCCAGGCGTCCGACGAGGAGCTGGTGAGCGAGATCGAGGCGCTGCTGCCGCTCGTCGCCGACAAGATCGGCGCGCCGCGGACGCTGTCGCCGGACCTCAGGGCGAAGCTCGTGGCCGCCATGCCGGGCCTCAAGGAGCGGGCGAAGACGCTGATCGAGCTGATCCAGTCGGCCTACTACCTCTACGCTTCCCGGCCGCTGCGGTTGGAGGACAAGGCGCGCGCCCTGCTCGACGACGCTGGCCGCTCCCGCATCGCCGCCATTCACCCGCAGCTCTCGGCGCTGAACGACTGGTCGAATGTCGGGGCGGAGGGCGTGGTGCGCCGCTACGCCGAGGAGTCGGGCCTGAAGCTGGGCCAGGCGGCGCAGCCGCTGCGCGCCGCGCTCACCGGGCGGGCCACGTCGCCTGGCCTGTTCGATGTGATGGCTGTTCTGGGCCGCGAGGAAACGCTGGCGCGGCTCAGCGACCAGTTGCCGAAGCCGTGATCTGGTTTACAGGAACGGCATGGCCCCGCGCTTGAACCCCCCTTCCCTTCGCGCTAGATTTGCGGCGCTGCACAAATGCGGGGGCCGGACGCGTCGCCCCGGCGCTTGCCTATAAAATCAAGCCAACGAAAGTCTGCTCCATGTCCGCTGCCTCGACTTCGGTGAAAATCGGCGACAACTCCCAGGAAATGCCGGTGAAGAGCGGAACGGTCGGCCCGTCCGTCATCGACATCAGCAAGCTCTACGCCCAGACGGGCATGTTCACCTACGATCCTGGATTCACCTCCACCGCCGCCTGCGAATCCAAGATCACCTATATCGACGGCGATGAGGGCGTGCTCCTCTATCGCGGTTTCCCGATCGAACAGCTCGCCGAGCATGGCGACTTCCTCGAGACCTGCTACCTGCTTCTCTACGGCGAGCTGCCGACAGCCGCCCAGAAGTCCGATTTCGATTATCGCGTCACGCGCCACACGATGGTGCACGACCAGATGCAGCGCTTCTTCCAGGGGTTCCGCCGCGACGCGCATCCGATGGCCGTGATGGTCGCAGCCGTCGGCGCGCTGTCCGCCTTCTATCACGACTCGACCGACATCACCGACGCGCATCAGCGCATGATCGCCTCGATGCGCATGATCGCGAAGGTGCCGACGCTGGCCGCGATGGCCTACAAATATCACATCGGCCAGCCCTTCGTTTATCCGCTGAACGAACTCGACTACACCTCCAACTTCCTGCGCATGTGCTTCGCGGTGCCGGCCGAGGACTACAAGGTCAATCAGGTTCTCTCCCGCGCGCTCGACCGCATCTTCATCCTTCATGCCGACCATGAGCAGAACGCCTCGACGTCGACGGTGCGTCTCGCCGGCTCGTCCGGCGCGAATCCCTTCGCCTGCATCGCGGCGGGCATCGCCTGTCTCTGGGGGCCTGCGCACGGCGGCGCGAACGAAGCGGCGCTGAAGATGCTCGAGGAGATCGGGCATGTGGACAACATCCCGAAATTCATCGCCAAGGCGAAGGACAAGAACGATCCGTTCCGCCTGATGGGCTTCGGCCATCGCGTCTACAAGAACTACGACCCGCGCGCGAAGATCATGCAGAAGACCGCGCATGAGGTTCTGGCGGAACTCGGGATCAAGGACGATCCGCTGCTCGACATCGCGATCGAGCTGGAGCGCATCGCGCTGCACGACGAATATTTCATCGAGAAGAAGCTTTATCCGAACGTCGATTTCTATTCCGGCATCACGCTGAAGGCGATGGGCTTCCCGACCGAGATGTTCACCGTGCTGTTCGCCGTCGCGCGCACCGTGGGGTGGATCGCCCAGTGGAAGGAAATGATCGAGGATCCGAGCCAGAAGATCGGGCGTCCGCGCCAGCTCTACACCGGCGCGACCCGCCGCGAATATACGACGACGGCGCAGCGCCGCTGAGCCGGCATTTAAGCGAACGAGAAGACGCCGCGCTTCGTCAGCGCGGCGTTTTCGTTTGCGCCAGCATGTCCATGATCTGATCCGCGACATGAGCGCTCGGCGAGGCGCCGTCGCCGCGCATGCGCGCAGCGATCTCATCGAACGCATCGAGCTGGGCGCGGCGCGCAGGCGTTTCGGCGATCAGGGGCGCGAGCGCGCCAAGACAGGCCGCCGGCGTGAAATCGCCCTGCAGCAGTTCCGGCATGACATTGCGTCCGAGAACGAGGTTCGGCAGCAGCACCGAAGACACGCGCAGCAAACGCCGCGCGATGACAGCCTCCCATTCGGCGACGCGATAGACGGCGGCGGTCGGCACGCCCGCGAGCGCCAGCTCCAGCGTCACCGTGCCCGAGGCGGCGAGCGCGGCGCGGGCGCGCCGAAAGGCGGCGAGCTTGGCCTGTTCGCCGGCGACCACGCCGACCGGGACAGGCCAGGCGCGCACCTCGCTTTCGATCGACGACCGCAGATGCTCGACGGCTGGAAGCACAAAGCGGGCGCGGGGAAACTCCCGTGACAGAAGGACGGCCGCCTCGCGAAATCCCGTCATGAGGCGGCTCGCCTCGGAACGGCGGCTGCCTGGAAGCAGCAGAATTTCAGGCGCGTCCGCATCGGCGCGCGCGGCGCGCTCTGCGTCTGACTGGGGACGGAGTTCGGGGATGCGCTCGATCAGCGGATGGCCGACATAGACGCCGCGCGGTCCGCGCAACTGCGTCAACGCGGCGGGTTCGAACGGCAGCAGGCAGAAAACCCGGTCGACATGCGGCGCCATGCGACGGGCGCGCCCCGGCCGCCAGGCCCAGACGCTCGGGCAGACCCAGTGGGCGATGGGAACGCCGGGCGCCGCCGCGCGAACCTTCCTTGTGACGCGCAGGCAGAAATCCGGGCTGTCGATCGTCAGAAGAATATCGGGCTTGTCCGCGACGATCCGCTTCGCCGTTTCATTGATGCGCCGCAGAATCAGGGGCAGCCTTTGCACAACCGCGGCGACGCCCATGACCGCGATGTCGGATTGCGGAAAAAAGCTCGCAAGCCCTTCGCGCTCCAGCGCCGCGCCGCCGACGCCCGACAGCGACAGATCGACTCCGCGCGAGCGGAGCGCGCGCACGAGACTTACGCCGAGCGCGTCGCCGGAGGCTTCGCCGGCGATGATGGCGAGCCTCAGGGCGCGCGAAGGATCGCTCATACGCGCCGGACGCCGACGACGAAAAGGCCGAGCCTGTCGGCCAGCTTCAGGGTCTCGGCGCGGTCGGCGATGAGGGCCTTGCCCGCCTCGACCGCGACGCCGGCGAGCTTCGCCTCGGCCGCCAGCTCGATGGTTCGCGGTCCGATGGTGGGAAGATCGACGCGCAGATCCTGATCGCGCTTGGCGGCCTTCACCATCACGCCGCGCGATCCCTTGACCCGCAGGCGTCCGTTCGACCGCAGTTCAGCGACGCGGCGGATCATGGCGTCCGTGCCTTCGACGCCCTCGACCGCCACCGGACGGCGATCCAGCACAATGCAGGCCTGGCCGATGTCGAACGGCGAAAGCGCATCGAGCAGCGCAAGCCCGACCGCGACATTCTCCTGCTCCGCGCCCACGGCGACGCGGCCAAGCTGGCCTTCGCCGGCGAGCAACTCGGGCGCAATGTCGGACACGCCAAGAACGCTCACGCCACGATCCTCAATATAGCCGACCACACGCCGCAACGTGCTGTCGTCGCCGCCGGCCCGCAGCATGCGGATGATGCGCGGCAAATCCCAAAGGCCGAGCCAGTCAAGGCTCAAGTCCCGGACGGACGGCCGCGTCAAGGCGCCGACGATCACGATCCGCTCTATCGCATTCTGGCGCAGCACGCGAAAGAAGCGGCCGATCTGTCCGAGCTTCACCCAGACATGGGGATAGGTCTCGATCGCGGGATTCGCGAAGCCGCGAAATCCCACCATGAAAACGGGCTGGTTCGCCTGAAGCGCGCGCGCCGCAAGCTCGACCGGCAGGTCGCCGCCAAAGCACAGAACGCCGATCGGCTTTCCCGGAGCGACGCGGCCCGTCTGCGCGACCGCGGTCAAGCGCCCGATTCGTCCGGCTTCGGCAGCGTGAAGGCGCGATCGCCGCCGGCGCGCATGAATTCGATGATCTCGCGCACCACGGGATGGCCGGCGAACTCGACGGCGACATCCTCGATGCGCTCCTGCAGCGTGCCCTCTTCCGCGAACAGCAGCCGGTAGGCGCGCCGCAGGTCATGAATCGTCTCGCGCGAGAAATTGCGGCGCTTGAGCCCGATGAGATTGAGCCCGTTGAGATGCGCCGGCGCGCCGATGACCGAGCCGTACGGGATAACGTCGCGCACCGCGCCGGCGAGACCGCTGACGAAAGCGTGCGCGCCGATGCGCACGAACTGATGCACCGCTGAGCCGCCGCTGAGGATCGCATAGTCGCCGACGACGCAGTGGCCGGCGAGCATGACATTGTTGGAGAAGATGACGTGATCGCCGACGCGGCAGTCATGACCGACATGGCTGTTGGCGAGAAACAGGCATTCGTCGCCGACAGACGTGATCATCCCGCCGCCCTCGGTGCCGGGATTCATGGTGACGCCTTCCCGGATCAGGCAGCGCCTGCCGATCGACAATGTCGATGGCTCGCCCCTGTATTTCAGATCCTGCGGCGGGTGCCCGATCGACGCAAAGGAATAGACGCGCGTGTCGTCTCCGATCGTGGTGCGGCCGGCGACGACGACATGGCTCGTCAGTTCCACCCTGTCGCCGAGCGCGACGTGCGGCCCGACCTGACAGAACGGGCCGATCGTCACGCCCTCGCCGAGCGTCGCGCCCGGATCGACGACGGACAAAGGATGGATGGATGCGGTCATGAAACGTCTTGTATCCCCGGCGCGGAAACTCGCGCTGCTACTCCATGATCACCATCGCGGACAGCTCCGCCTCGGCGACCAGCTTGCCGTCGACCTTCGCCTCGCCGCGATACCACCAGATGTTCCGCTTGTTGGCGATGCGCGTCATCTCATAGCGCAGGGTGTCGCCCGGAACGACCGGCTTGCGGAACTTGCACTTGTCGACGGTCGAAAACAGCACGCTTTTCGGCCGCGAGCCCGGGCCGAACGCGCCCAGCGACACCAGACAGCCCGCCGTCTGCGCCATGCCCTCCACGATCAGCACGCCGGGGAAAATCGGCCTGCCGGGGAAATGACCCGTGAACTGCGGTTCGTTGACGGTGACGTTCTTGATCCCGACGCCGGACTCGGCGCCGCGCATGTCGACGATCCGGTCAACGAGGAGGAAGGGATATCGGTGCGGCAGAATATCCAGAATGGTCTGGATGTCCGCGTGCTCAACCGTCTTCGTCTCACCCTCCACGGCCGTCCTCCTGTCGTCCAGCGTCTCCATGCCCGTCGCCTTTCGCAGCCAGCTTCTCCAGCGTAGCGACTTCACGAAAGAACTGCCTGCCAGGCCTGGCGGGCGAGCCGAGCACGCGTGCTCCGGGAGCGACGTCATTCATGACGCCGGCCTGCGCGCCGACCTGCGCGCCCATGCCGATCGTCACATGCCCGACCAACCCGGCCTGTCCGGCCAGAACCACGAAGTCCTCAAGCGTCGTCGAGCCGGAAATGCCCACCTGGCCGACGATCACACAATGGCGGCCGATCACCACGTTGTGGGCGATCATCACCAGATTGTCGATCTTGGTTCCCTCTCCGATCACCGTGTCCCGGTTGGCGCCGCGATCGATGGCCGTGTTGGCGCCGATCTCGACATCGTCCTGAATGATCACGCGGCCGATCTGCGGAACTTTCAGATGGCCCGTGGGACCCATCGCGAAACCGAATCCGTCCTGCCCGATCCGCGCGCCGGGATGAACGATCACGCGGTTTCCGATGAGCGCATGCTGGATCGAGGCGTTCGCGCCGATGGCGCAATCGCGGCCGATCCGGACGGACGGACCGACGACGGCGCCGGCGCAGATGACCGTCCCTGATCCGATCTCAGCGCCGGGGCCGACCAGCGCCAGCGGGTCGACGATGACGTTCTCCTCGAGCCGCGCTGTCGGATGGACAACCGCGCCGGGAGCGACGCCCACGGCGCCGAAGAGACTTTGCGGCCGGACGGCGGCCGGAAACATCAGGGCCAGCACGCGCGCGAAGGCGTGATAGGGTTGCGGCGTCACCAGCGCGACGACGCCCGCCGGCGCCTCGGCGGCGTGCTTCGGCGAGACGAGGCACGCGGTCGCCCGCGTTCTGGCCAGGTCCTTCGCGTATTTGGCGTTATCGAGAAAAACCAGATCGCCCGGCCCGCCGCGGTCGAGCGGCTGAACGCCGGTGACCATGCGTTCGAGATCGACGCCGTCGGCCGCCCTGGCGCCGGTCGCCTCGATGATGCGGCCGAGAGTCAGGCCGACTGGAGAAGTGAAAAAAAACGGATCGGACATCGGCCTGTCGCATCAAGCAGGGCGGCGAAGGCTCCGCGCCGCCTTCCCCTGGCGCGCCAGGCCGGACAACCGACAGGCCTCTTTCGAACCACCATTGGTGATCGAGACGCCGCCGCCCGGAAAAGCTCCGGGCGGCGGCGATTCATCAGAAGCGCGTGCCGCCCGAGAAGCGGAACGCCTGCGTGCGGTCCATCTTGTCCTTCGACAGGGCCCACGCATAGTCGAACCGGATCGGGCCGAGCGGCGAGTTCCACAGGATGCTCGCGCCGACGGACGACCGTATCTTCTTCGAGTCGCGGATACAGCTGCTCACCGGCTGACCGCCGACATTGTACAGGCGCACGTCGCAGGTGACGCCGAAAAAGGTTCCCTGAGCGCCGGTCTTCACGCCGCTCTCGTTGCCGAACACGGTGCCCGCGTCGGCGAACACGGCGCCGCGGATGCCCACCTCGCGCGGCAGACCGAAGAACGGGAACTGCATTTCGACCGAGCCGCCGAAGTAGGTCTTACCGCCGATCGCGCCGGCCGAGGGATCGGCGAGCGAGATGTCGCGCGGGCCGATGCCGCTCGGCGCGAAGCCGCGAACGAGGCTCGGGCCGATGAAGTAATGATCGAGGATGCGCAGATCCTTGCCGCCGAAGCCCATGATGTGGCCGCCCTGAACGCGCGCGATGCCGACGATGTCCTCGTAGACCTCATAATAGTACTTGGCGTCGAACGAACTGCGCATGAAACGCGAGTCGCCGCCGAGGCCGGCGAAATCCTGCCGGATTTCAGCATACAGGCCGTTGCGCGGATCCTTGATGTTGTCGAGCGAGTTGTAGGCCAGCGTATAGCCCGCGAGCGAGGTCAGCGTCTTGCCCTGCGCCTGCTTGACCGCGTTCGACGCTTCGCCGTTGTAGATCGGATCGACATAGGTCACGCCGCCGACAGTCGAACCGGGCAGCGGCAGGCCGGCCGTCGCCGGGCAACTCGCATTGAAGCCGGTATAGCCGGGGATCGGCTGCTGACAGTCGAAATAGGGCTGCTTCGTATCGTTCGGAACTGTGATCTTCGACTGATACAGCGAATAGCGCAGGCCGAGCGAAAGCTCCTCCGTGATCGGCACGCCGAGGCGCAGGGTGCCGCCGACAGTCTGGCTCTTGAACAGCGAGTACTGCGTCTCGTCATTGTCCTTCCAGAACAGATCAAAGCCGGCCGCGAGGCGGCGATCCATGAAGAAGGGTTCGGTGAACGAGAAATCGACGCCGCGCGTGCGCTGGCCGTAGGTGCCGGCAAGACGGACATACTGGCCGCGGCCGAGGAAGTTCGACTCGGTCAGGGAGACCTCGCCGACCGCGCCGTCCGACGTCGAATAACCCGCCGCCACCGAGAAGGAGCCGGTGGGCTGATCCTCGACCTCGACGTTCAGGACGACGCGATCAGGCGTCGAGCCCGGCTCGGCGACGATGCGCACCCGCTTGAAGTGGCCGAGATTGTTGAGCCTGCGCTCCGCGCGATCGATGAGGACCTTGTTGTACGCGTCGCCCTCGACCACGTCGAACTCGCGGCGGATGATGAAATCCTGCGATCGCGTGTTGCCGCGGATGTTGATGCGCTCGATGTAAACGCGCGGCCCTTCATCGACGACATAAGCCAGATCGATCGTGTGGGATCCGACGTTGCGGTTGCCCTGCGGACGAACCTGCGTGAAAGCGAGGCCGCGGCGCGACGCCTCGTTCGTCATGCCGACGAGCGAACGCTCGACCGAATCGGCGTTGTAGACGTCGCCCGTGCGGGTGCGGACCTGACCGGCGAGCGCGTCCTCGGGAATGCTGGGGACGCGCGAATCGACGCGGACGTTTCCGACGCGGTACTGCGGCCCCTCGTCCACCGTGATCGTGACGATGTAGCCGCCGCGGTTCTGATCGAAGCGCACATCGTTGCTGACAACGCGGAAATCGGCGTAGCCGTTCTTCAGGTAGTAGCGGCGGATCAGTTCCAGATCGCTGTTCAGCTTGTCGGGATCATAGACGTCCGACGTTTTCAGGAAGCTGAGGAAATTGCCTTCCGTCGTGTTCATCTGGTTGCGGAGGCGATAGCCGGAGAAGTTGTTGTTTCCGACGAAGTTGATGTCGAGAACGGGCGTCTTCGACCCTTCATTGATCATGAAGACGACGTCGACGCGGTTGTTGTCCAGCGGAACGAGGCGCAAGGTCACCTGCGCCAGGCCGCGGCCCGTGCGATGATAGATTTCGGTGATCCGCTGAACGTCGGCGCGCGCGACCGCCTCATTGTAGGGGAAGCCGGCCTTGGTCTGCATCTCGGGGCGAAGATTCTCGCCCTTGATCTTGCTGTTTCCGTCGAACGCAATGCGGTTGACGATCATCTGCGTCGAGGGAGCCCGCGACGCCACGCGCTGGCCGCGCGAGGATTGCGCGGACGCCTCGGTGGCGACGCCGGCCGTCAGCGCAACGGTCAACACAGCGAACGCCACTGCGAAAAACTTGCGACCGGCGAGAGGGCTGATCACGTCGGAACTATTCATAAGCACGCCTGCCCTGTTGTCGGTCGGACCGCGCAAAGGTCCGGATTCTCAACGTAGAGTTACCGGCCTTCTAGCGATTTTCGCAACCCATGCAAACGCCTACAAACCGCTTCTGGGACTGATTTGGGGTTAACGTGGCGCAACTGCCACGCAGATCGGTTACCGGAGGGTTAACCCGCTGAAATCGCCAGAATATCGTTCCAGGTCACGAAGATAACCAGCGCGACGACCAGCGCGAGCCCGACGCGGAAGCCATATTCCTGGAATCGCTCGCTTAAGGGGCGGCCCCGCACCCATTCGAAAGCGTAATATAAGAGATGCCCACCATCAAGCATGGGAATGGGAAGGAGGTTCACCAGCCCGATCGAGACCGACAGAATCGCCGCCAGATTGATGAGGGGGATGAAGCCCGCCTTGGCAGCCTGGCCGGACACCAGGGCGATCCGCGGAAGACCCGCCATCTGGTCGATCGATTCGCGGCCGGCGAAAAGGCCGCCGATATAGCTCCCTGTCCGCTCCACGATCTGCCAGGTTTCGCCGGCGCCGATGGCGAGGGATTCCAGCGGGCCGTAATGTTCGACGCGCCAGTCGGCCGGATCGCGGGAGGCCTGAAGGCCGAGCACGCCGATTCGCTGCGTGCCCAGCGGCGACTTGATCTCGCGCAGCTCCGGCGTCGCGGTGAGGTCGATCGTCCTGCCGCCGCGCTCGACCGAGATCGCCAGCGGCACGCCCGCCTTCTGGCTGACAATGCGCTGGATGTCGCTGAACGCGTTGATCGGGGCGCCGTCTATGGCGCGTATGAGATCGCCCGACATCAGCCCGGCCCGCTCGGCGGCGCTTCCGGGCTGGACCGTATCGATGCGCGGAATCAAAACATTGCTGCCAATGAAAAACGCCGTCGCGGCGAAGATGAGAATGGCGAGCAGGAAGTTCGCGACCGGCCCGGCGGCGACGATGGCGGCCCGCTGCGCGACGGACTTTCCCGGAAAGCTGCGCGATCGCTGTTCGGGCGGCAGATTATTGACGGCGTCGGGATCGGGCACGCTCGCGGCGTTTGCATCGCCGAGAAACTTCACATAGCCGCCAAGTGGAATGGCGGCGACGCGCCACCGCGTGCCGCGCCTGTCCGTCCAGCCGAAGAGTTCGGGTCCGAAGCCGATCGAGAAGGTGGAGACTTCGACGCCGCACCACCGGCCGACGATGTAATGCCCGTATTCGTGCACGGTCACGACAAGCGCGAGCACGAACATGAAGCCCACGACTGTGAACAGAAAAGTCGACATCAGTTCCGACGCATCCCTGCCGCCGACGCTCGCCGACGGTCCCGCGCTTTACGTGGCAGCGATCACATAGCCCGGCAAGAGCGCCCTGGCCTGCGATCTCGCCTCATGGTCAATGGCCAAAGCCTCCGAGACTGTCTCGGGGCTCCGCCAGTTCCGGCCAGCGCCCCAGGCGCAGGTCGACCCCACCAGAGCCGCGATCCCGCCGAACCGCAGCCGCCCCAACAGGAACGCTTCGACCGCGATCTCGTTCGCCGCGTTCAGGACGGTGGGCATCGCGCCTCCCGCCTCGATGGCGTCCAGAACGAGTTTCAGGGCCGGAAAACGCTCCATATCCGGGTCGAAAAACTCAAGCGCGCGCATCGCGGCGAGATCGAGGCGGCGGGTGGCGAGCGGAGGACGGTCGGGATGATTCAGGGCGTGACCAATTGGCACACGCATGTCGGCCGCCGCCATGCCGGCCGTCAAAGACCCGTCGCGGAACTGGACCAGCCCGTGGACGGCCGACTGCGGATGCACCAGGACCTTGAGCTTGTCGATCGGCGCGTCGAAAAGATGATGCGCTTCAACGAGCTCCAGCCCTTTGTTCATCAAGCCCGCAGAGTCGACGGTGATCTTCGCCCCCATCGACCATGTCGGGTGCGCGAGCGCGTCCTTTGGCGCCGCCGCCTCGATCCTGGCCTTGTCCCAGAGCCTGAACGGCCCTCCCGAGGCGGTCAGGATAATCGCGTCGACTTCCTTGCCGGGCGCGCCGGCGAGCGCCTGAAAGATCGCGTTGTGCTCGGAGTCCACCGGCATGATCTCCGCGCCGACAGCGCGCGCGTCCCGCATGAAAGCGGCTCCGGCGCAGACGAGGCACTCCTTGTTGGCGAGGGCGATGCGGCGTCCTGCCGCGAGCGCGGCGTGGGTCGGCGCCAGACCCGCGGTTCCGGCGATGGCGCCGACGACGATGTCGGACGGCCGCCGCGCCGCCTCGATCACGCCCGCATCGCCGGCGAGCGCGACGACGCCGCTCCCTGACAAGGCGTCCCGCAGGGCCGGCAGACTGGCCTCGTCGGCGATCGCCGCGGCCTTGGCGCCAAGCCGGCGCGCGACGTCGGCGAGCGCGGCGACGTCGCCTGCAGCGGCGACGGCTTCGACGCTGAAGCGATCCTTTTGCTGAAGGAGAATATCGACCGCGCTGGAGCCGACAGATCCGGTGGCGCCCAGCAGCGTGACGGAACGCATCTTTATCCCTCCGTTATTAGCATGGTCAGGCCAAGGAGCAGGCAGACGGCCCAGAACCCGTCGAGGCGGTCCATCAATCCGCCATGTCCTGGAATGAGATGGCCAGAATCCTTAACCTGAAACTTTCGCTTCATGGCGGATTCGGCGAGGTCGCCCGCCTCCGCCATGAGGGTCGCGACCAGCGTGAAGGCGACGATGGACGCCATCGACCAGGACGCGAACAGCGGCGGCCGCCCGAGCCAGAGCAGGACAGCGACGCCAGCGAGAACGCCGGCGATCATCCCGCCGACCGCGCCGGCCCATGTCTTCTTCGGGCTGACGGCCGGCCAGAGCTTCGGCCCGCCGATCGCCCGCCCGGCGAAATAGGCGGCGATGTCGGTGAACCAGACGGTGGCGAACAGCCAGCAGATCAGGGACAGCCCGCCGACATGGTCGCTGCGCCCGACGATGGGGACGATCGCGATCAGGCCG
>MKVY01000038.1:100612-131990 GCA_001899525.1 Rhizobiales bacterium 65-9 | reverse complement strand
CCGATGACGAGCGCGACGAACAGGAACAGCAGCGGCGCGCCGGCCGAGCGGATCGGCGCCTGCGCGAGATCATGCGCCCAGAACCCGCTGAGCAGGATGCTGACGAGCGAAAGGAGGAGCGGCGCCCGACCCCGCGCGCCGACCATGGCCAGAAACTCGGTCGCGGCCAGGGCGGCGGCCACAAGCCAGATGATCGCGAACGGCCAGTCGCCCCACCATGTCGCGGCCAGCGCCGCCGCGGCCATGAGCAACGCGGACGCGACGCGGCTTTTCAGATCGGCCATCGGAGCCGCGGGGGCCGCGTCAGACACGGCGCCGCCTGGAATGTGATGGCTTGATCGCCGCCTCCCTGATCCCTGCGCGATGGTCGACCGTGAGCCGGTCAGCCGGTTTTCGATTCCACCGCGGACACAGCCCCGAAACGGCGCTCCCTCGCGCCGTAGGTCCGGATGGCCGCCTCGAAGGCCGCGCGGTCGAAGTCCGGCCAATGGAGATCGAGGAACACGAATTCCGTGTAGGCGATCTGCCACAGAAGAAAGTTCGAGATGCGCTGCTCGCCCGAGGTGCGGATCAGGAGGTCGGGATCGGGAACGCCTGCGGTGTCGAGGTGGCGCGACACCAGATTCTCGTCGATCGCCGTGGGAGAGATCGTCCCTTCGGCGACGCCGAGCGCGATGCGCCGCATCGCGCGCACGATCTCGGCCCGTCCGCCATAGTTGAACGCGATGATCAGGGTCAGGCCGCCATTCGCGCGGGTCTTGGTCTCGGCCTCGTCGAGCAGGACGCGGATGTCGGGCGACAGGTCGTCCCGGGCGCCGATCACGCGGATGCGGACGTCGGCGTCATGCAGCGTCGCAAGGTCGCGGCGGATGAAAAGCTTGAGCAGGCCCATGAGGTCCGCGACCTCTTGCGCCGGCCGGCGCCAGTTCTCGGACGAGAAGCTGTAGAAGGTGAGATATTCGACGCCGAGATCGATCGACGCGCGCACCGTGCGCCTGAGCGCCTCGACGCCGCGGCGATGGCCCTCCAGGCGCGGCAATCCGCGCGCCGCCGCCCAGCGGCCATTGCCGTCCATGATGATCGCGACATGGCGCGGAATAGCCGAAAGGCCTGCTTCCGCCGTCGGCGCGTCCGCCGCTTTCATCGCCGAGGTCTCCTGACGCGCCGCGCCCTCAGACCTGCATGATCTCCTTTTCCTTCGCCGCGAGAAGCTGGTCGATCTCGCTCACATGCTGATCGGTCGCCTTCTGGACGAGGTCCTGGTCGCGCGCCGAATCGTCCTTCGACAGGTGCGAGTCCTTCTCGAGCTTCTTGATGACGTCGATGCCGTCGCGACGCACATGGCGCACCGCGACCTTCGCGTCCTCGGCGTATTTGTGGGCGACCTTCACCAGTTCCTTGCGTCGCTGCTCGGTCATGTCGGGCAGGCGCAGACGGATGACCTGTCCCTCGGTGTTGGGGTTGAGGCCGAGATTGGACTCGCGGATCGCCTTCTCGACCGGCGTCACCATCGAGCGGTCCCAGACCTGCACGCTGATCAGCTTCGCCTCCGGCACCGTGACGGTGGCGACCTGGGACAGCGGCATCGTCGCGCCATAGGCCTCGACCTGGATCGGGTCGAGGATGTTGGGATTGGCCCTGCCTGTCCGCAGCGACTGCAGATCATGCTTGAAAGACGCGATCGCCGCCTGCATGCGGCGCTTGATGTCGTTCAGATCGAACGCTTGAGGGGCGGCCATTCTCTACTCCCGTTCTTTTCCCTGGCGGCGCAAGCCAACTCGCCGCCGCATCAATCAGGCGTCACTTCGGTCGCATGGCCCCGGCCCTGAAGCACCGCTGTGATCGCGCCGGGTTCCTGAATCGAAAAGACGAGTATCGGCAAGCGGCTTTCGCGGGCAAGCGCGAAGGCGGCCGTGTCCATGACCTTCAGATCCTTCGCGATGGCCTCGGCGTGGGTCAGCCGGTCGTAGCGGGTCGCGGTCCTGTCGATCTTCGGATCAGCGGTGTAGACGCCGTCGACATTCGTCGCCTTGAGCAGAGCGTCGCAGGACAGCTCCGCCGCGCGCAGGGCGGCCGCGGTGTCGGTCGTGAACAGCGGGTTGCCGGTGCCGCCGCCGAGGACAACGACGCGCCCCGCCTCCATGTGACGGCGCGCCATGTTGCGCTCATAGGTGTCGCACAGGGTCGGCATGGCGACCGCGCTCATGGCGCGCGACTCGCAGCCATGGCCGAGCAGCGCGCCCTCGATCGCGAGCGCGTTCATGACCGTGCCGAGCATGCCGATCGAATCGCCGCGCACGCGGTCGATTCCCTGCGCCGTGCCGCGCACGCCCCGGAAGAAATTGCCGCCGCCGACGACGACCGCGACCTCGAACCCCGCCTTGCGGGCGTCGGCGATGTCGGTCGCGATCGCGACGAGCGTCGGTCCGTGCAGGCCCGCTTCGCCCGGCCCCTGCAGGGCTTCGCCCGAGAGCTTCACGACGACGCGGCGATAGGGTGGATTCGGCATGGGGCGGCTATACGCCCGGAATTGCCCGCCATGGCAAGGCCCGCCGCCCCGCGCGGGAGCGGCGGGCTTCGCCTGTTCAGGCCGCAAGCCCCTTGGCGAGCTCGACCGCCTGCCGCTCGAACAGGCTGCGATAGACGCCGCCGTCGCGGCGCACGAGAGCGGCGTGATCGCCCTCCTCCACGACGCGGCCACGGTCGAACACCAGGATGCGGTCCATCGCGCGCACCGTGGACAGCCGGTGCGCGATCACGATGGTGGTGCGCCCGACCATCAGCCGCTCCATCGCCTCCTGGATCAGCGCCTCCGATTCGGAGTCGAGGCTCGAGGTGGCCTCGTCCAGGATGAGGATCGGCGCGTCCGCGAGGAAGGCGCGGGCCAGCGCGACGCGCTGACGCTCGCCGCCCGACAGCTTCACGCCGCGCTCGCCGACGAGGGTCGCGTAGCCCTTCGGCAATCGTTCGATGAAGTCGTGCGCGTTCGCGAGGCGCGCGGCGCGCTCGATCTCGGCCTGCGTCGCGCCGGGCCTGCCATAGGCGATGTTCTCCGACAGCGAGCGATGGAACAGGATCGGCTCCTGCTGCACGATCGCGATCTGCGCGCGCAGGCTCGCCTGCGTCGCATCGGCGACGTCCTGCCCGTCGATCGTGATGCGGCCGCCGGTCACGTCATAGAGACGCTGGACGAGCTTGACGAACGTCGTCTTGCCCGACCCGGATCGCCCGACGAGGCCGACCTTCTCGCCGGCGCGGATGGCGAGCGAGAAATCGCGGTACAACGGCTCGACATGACCGCCATAGAGAAACGTGACGTTCTCGAACGCGATCCGCCCGTCCGTGACGCGGATCGGCCGCGCGTCCGGACGATCAGCGACTCCGAAGGGTTCTTCGTGCATCGCCACCAGCTCCTCCATCTCGTTCACCGAACGCTGGAGATTGTGGATGTGCATGCCCACGTCGCGCAGATAGCCGTGCACGACCTGATAGGAGGTCAGCACGAAAGCGACGTCGCCGGCGCTCGCGCCGCCGCGCGACCATATCCACAGCACGCCGCCGAGCACGCCGCCGCGCAGCATCAGCAGCGCGACGTTCTGCGCCGTTCCGGCGTCGGTTCCGCGCAGCCATGCGCGCCTCGTCCGGCCGCGCCATTTCGCCAGAACGCCAGCCAGCCGATGGTCCTCCCGCGCCTCGGCGCCGAACGACTTGACCACCGCGTTGCAGGCGATCGCGTCGGCGAGCGCGCCGCCGAGCCGGGTGTCCCAGCCATTGGCGAGGCGCGCGGCCGGCGCGACATAGGCCAGCGACAGCACGATCGTCAGCCCGACATAGGCGACCGACCCGACGAACACGATCGCGCCGAGCAGAGGCCAGTAGAGCCCCAGCAGAATCGTGGTTCCGACGAGAACGACGACGGACGGCAGGATCGCCATCAGGATCGTGTCGTGCAGCAGGTCGAGCGCCCACATGCCGCGCGTGACCTTGCGCACGGTCGAGCCGGCGAAATGATTGGCGTGCCAATCCGTCGAGAAGCGCTGCACGCGCGCGAACGCCTCCTGCGCGACCTCGGTCATGACCCTGAGAGTCATGACGGTGACCGCGACGAAGCCGAGATGGCGGAACAAAAGCCAGCCGAGACCGAGCGCCATCATGACGATCAGCGCGCGGACGGCGGCGTCGAGCGCGGCGGCGCCGGCGGCCGCATCGGCGACGGCGTCGATCATGCGTCCGGCGTAGAGCGGCGTGAGCACGTCGACCGCCGTCATGCCGAGCACAGTGGCGATCACGGCGACGACGGTGGGCGACTGGCGGCGCCAGTGAACAAAGGTGAAGCGAAGCGCCGCGCCGAATGGATTGGCGCGCGCCGAAGCGGAGCGAAACATGATCGCGATCCGGCGCCGCAGAGGGCGGCCGGCTCCCAATAACGACGAGCGGGCGACGCGAAACGCGCCGACGCCGGCTCAGGAAAGGCGGATGTGGAAAGAGACTGCCCGTCTGGCGGCCTGCGAGGCGGGCCGCGGATCGACCTGTTCTAACGAGGTCGCGATGCGGCGGGCGCTGCGAAGCAGATCACAATCATGCAGTGCTCCCGTCCGTTCGAGTTAAGCCTGTCGTTGTTGCTTATCTGATCGCGCGCGAGATGGCAACCCCGCGCGCGGCGGCGCGGCGGGGCGCGTTTCGCCATCCGTCAAAACGCGCGGGCGGCGCCGGCCGTGGCGCGCCGCATCAAAGAAATGCTGACCTCCGGCCGGCGCCCGTCAACAGTTCAGTATGCGATGGTGAAGCGCGCGCGCTCGTGCTTCGGCGCTTCGAGTTCATCGACGAGCGCGATAGCGTAGTCCTCGGCTGAAATGCGGCTGTCGCCTTTCGCATCGGTCAGGAGACGGTCGCCGCCGAGACGGAACCGTCCCGTCCGCTCGCCCGGCTCGATCATCGCGGCAGGCGAAAAGAAGGTCCAGTTCAGATCGTTTTCCTTTCTCAGCAGATCCAGGAATTCTCCTCCTTTCAACGCCTCGGCCTTGTAGGCCGGCGGAAACTGCGGAGAGTCGACAAGGCGAGCGCCGGAAGCGATTTCCAGGCTGCCGGCGCCGCCGACGACGATATAGCGCTTCACGCCCGACGCCTTGACCGCGCCGATCAGCGCGACCGGATCGCTGGCGGTGAAATGCACCGCGCTAACGGCGGCGTCATGGCCCTTGAGCAGCGCGGCCAGCGCGTCCTTGTCGAGCGCATTGCCCTTGGCCGCGACCACGCCGGGGCTAGCCGGAACCTTCTCCGGATTGCGGACGATCGCCGTGACGGCGTGACCGCGCCGGACGAGCTCGGACAAAATGCGCGAACCGATAAATCCGGTGGCGCCGATCAACGCGACTTTCATCCTGGTCTCCTCGATGATAGTAACCGATGGAAACCAGATGCTGTTATGGATGCCTTCTGTAAAGAAGGCACCCTGGCGTCATCTGGTTGCTTCGAGGTGACCGCCATGCGCAAAGGCGACGTTTTCGACCCTGATTGCCCGACGAGGCTCGTCCTCGACCGGATCGGCGACAAATGGGCGACGCTGATCCTGCTCCTGCTCGCCGTCGAGCCGCGGCGCTTCAACGCGCTGCGGCGGGCCGTGGCCGGACTGTCGCAGAAAATGCTGTCCCGGACGCTGAAATCGCTGGAGCGCGACGGTCTGGTCAGCCGGAAGGCGTTCGCCACCGTTCCGGTGACCGTTGAGTATTCGATCACTCCGCTCGGCCGCACCCTCGCCGCGACGGTGGACGCGCTGCGGGACTGGGCGGAGACGAACATCGGGGCGGTGCAGGCGGCCCAGCGCCGCTACGACGCCCGGTCGACAGCCGCCCCGCGCGCGCTTTCGGGCCGCCATCAATCGGCCCGGAAAGTTGGCGATGCGCTGCACGCGCCGCCCGACGCGGCGCGACGGAGGCAGGCGAATTGAAGAGACTCATCGCGGCGGGGGCGTCCTCGCTGCTGATCGCGGGGAGCGCTGTCGCCGCGCCCGTCTGCACCCTGATGGCCGATGCGGTCTCCGGAGCCATCCTTGCGCGCGACGGCGCCGAATGCGGCGCCCCGACGACGCCGGCCTCGACCTTCAAGATCGCGCTGGCGCTGATGGGGTTTGATTCCGGCGCGCTGACCGACGCGCACGCGCCCCTGTGGACCTCCGGTCCGGACGACGGCCCGGCCGTCTCCGACCAGAAGCGGAGCGTCAATCCCATCGAATGGATGCGCGATTCGGTGGTCTGGTACTCCCGGCGGCTCACGCGAACGCTCGGACAGGAAAAATTCCAGCGCTATGTCTCGGCCTTCGCCTATGGCAACCGCGATCTCTCCGGCGACTCCGGACGCGACAACGGACTGACGGGCGCGTGGCTCAGCTCCTCGCTGTTGATCTCTCCGGACGGCCAGATCTCCTTCCTTCGCCGCCTGTGGAACCGGCGCCTGCCGGTTTCAGCCGACGCCTACGACAAGACGCTGTCGATCATGCCGCCCTTCCCGCTCGCGGACGGCTGGACGGTCTATGGCAAGACGGGAACGGGCTTTCGCCGAAAATTCGACGGCGCGCTCGACCGCGACCGTCAGATCGGGTGGTTCGTCGGCTGGGCGATCAAGGGCGAGCGGACCGTCCTCTTCGCGCGCCTGATCCGCGACGAAGGCCCGACCGACACGCGCGCCGGCCCGCGCGCCCGCGACGAGTTGCTGGCCGAACTGCCGGCGCTGCTCGCGCGCCGATGATCGGCGCTGTTCCTGTCAACGCATGCGGCCCGACTCGACGCCTGACGGATGATCGGCGATGAGATGGAGCGAGCGGCGCCGGCGCAAGGCCGGCGACAGCTCATGAGGACGGATCAATGCCAACGATGAAGGCGCGGCTGAGGAGCATTCGCGACACGAAGGCCGCGGCCGGATGGGCTGACAGCCACAGCGTGATCGTGGATCGCCCGGTGAACGGCGCCGGCGGCGCAGGTCTCGGCTTCAGCGGCGGTCAATTGCTGGCGCTGGCGATCGGCGGCTGCCTGCATAACAGCATCCAGTCCGTGGCGCACGAAATGGGCGTTGAGCTGCAATCGGTGTCCGTCGATGTGAGGATCGAATTTTCAGGCGCCCCTCTGGTCGCGACGCGGACGCACGTCAAGGCGGACGCCGCTCCCACGATCGCCGGAGCCGACATCCCTGCCTTGCTCGAGCGCGCGCGGCTGCGGTCGGCGGTCGCGAACTCGCTCGCCCGCGGGGCGCCGATCTCCTTCGACTTCGCCTCCGCTCCAGCGCGTCGAACGGCGCGGCGATCGCCTCCGGCCGCGATGACGGAACAGACGCGCAAGAAACTCGCCGCGAAAAAGGCCTCCCCTGCCCCGGCGAAGCCGGCCCGCGAGCGGGCGAAGGAGTTGGCGGCCACCGCCGTGAAAGAGGCGCTGTCGCGCATCGACGCGCCGGACGACACGAAGGCGGAGCGCAAGCGCAAACTGATCGCGCCGCCGGCGACCGAGAAGATCAGAAAGCCAAGGTGAGCCCGAATGATCCTGCACCGCTTGGCCGCCAGACACTGGATCGCCGTCGCCTTGATCGCGGTCGTGGCGATCGCCGCGTTTCTGCTCGCGTGGGATTTCCAGTGAAGCCGGCTCGCGCCCGCCGCCATCGATCGTTTTGCGCCTCGCCTTCGCTGGAGCGCCGCGGATAGACGCTAGGGCGCCGGCTCCTTCTTCTTCCCCACGGCCGCGCCTTTCGCCTCCATCTGCTCGACGAATTCCTTCACCAGCGTTTTCAGCATCGGCTCGTCCAGCAGAAGGATGGCGTCCTGCGCCTTGAGCCACGCCATCGCCCGCTGGCCCTTCTCGGGCCACTCCTTCGCCTGCCGCGTCACGCGCAGGGGAAAAAGATCGACCTCGACAAGCTTGAAAACGCGGCTCATGCGTTTCCAGTAGACGTAAACGCCGATCGGCAAACGCTGGATCTTGCCGCGCACGCCGGCCTCCTCGAACGCCTCGCGCGCCGCGGCGTCGTGGTCGCGCAGCCTTTTCATCGGCCAGCCCTTCGGGATCACGAAACGCCTGGTCCCGCGCGAGGTCATGATCAGAAACTTCAGGGCGCCTTTCCGCGTGCGCTTGTAAGGCAGCGCCGCCACCTGGCGGGCGTCGGCGACCGTCGGCTTCTTTTTCTTTTCCTTTTCCTTCTTCTTGACCATTCCGCTGATTCGATGCTGCGCCGAGTCGGCGATCCTGCCTCGCGCCAAGTTTTTCACGCATCCATTCCCGCGGCAACGACTCCATTTCCTCGGCGACGACGACGTCCCGGTTTGAGCCGATATCCGCCTCGCGACCGGCCGCATTTTAACGATCGCGGTCAGCATCCCTTGAGACGCGCCGGATATTCAGGCGCAGACAGGAGGCCCGGTCGATGATCTGCGCAGGCACAGTGTTCGCCCAGGGGGACGCCCGCCGCCGAATCCCGGCGACGATCTGGGTTTCTCCCGCTTCGGCGGCGGCCCGCGTCATTGCGCGGCAACCCTCCTTCTGGGACAAGCCGGAGGCGAGCCCGAGCCGCCAAGCGCTCCGCTGCATAGGCGTCGGCGCCGGCGCGATGGTCGCTGTCTTCATCGCCCTCGAGGCGCTGCTGCGGCCCTTCGCCTGAATCCGACCCCGCGCGGATTTCCGCGGCCGGGCGCCATGCGCAACGGCGCGAACGACGCTATGGCTATCGTCGTTCGTGAAGGGAAACGCCGATGCGCAAGCTCGTATTCGCCAACATGGCGTGGAACGCCGCATTCATCGTCCAGGGCGTCAGCGAGATGCTCGGCTTCACGCAGGTTCACGAATCGCTGCCGCCGGAGATCAAATGGATCTGGCTGATCGGGCTCGCCGGCGGCAACCTCGTCATCCACCTCCTGATGCTGCGGCGCGCGACCGACTGACGGATTCCAGCCCCGCAGGTTGACAGCCGGGCGCGCGGCGGGGATGCCCACTCGTCCGCAATCCCGATCAGGGCCGCATGACGCTTACCCTGCCGAAGCCCGCCCTGCCGAAGCCCAAGGGCCGCCCCGCCGTGATGGGCGTCGTCAATGTCACGCCGGACTCCTTCTCCGACGGCGGTCAGTTTCACGCGCCCGAACGGGCGATCGCGCGCGTCGCCGAACTGATCGCGCAGGGGGCGGACATCATCGACATCGGCGCGGAATCGACGCGGCCTTACGGCGACGCGCAGGCGGTCGACGCCGACGAGGAAATGGCGCGGCTCGCGCCGGTGCTGCCCGAGGCCGCGAGGCTCGGCGTTCCGATCTCCATCGACACGATGAAAGCCTCCGTGGCGCGATGGGCGATCGGACAGGGCGCGACGATTCTCAACGATGTGTGGGGCCTGCAGCGCGATCCGGACATGGCGCGGGTCGCGGCGGAAACGGGCGCGCCGATCATCGTCATGCACAATCGAGACGCCGCCGATCCCGCCATCGACATCATGGCCGACATCGATGCTTTCTTCGCCCGCTCGCTCGCGATCGCGGCGCGCGCGGGCGTGGCGCGCGAGCGCATCGTGCTCGATCCGGGCGTCGGCTTCGGCAAGACGCCCGCGCAAAGCATCGAAACGCTCGCCAGGCTCGAACGGCTGCGCGCGTTCGGTCTGCCCTTTCTCGTTGGCGCATCGCGCAAGCGCTTCATCGCCTCCGTCTCGCCGGCGCCGCCCGACAAACGCATCGGCGGATCGATCGCCGCCCACATCGTCGCGATGCAGGCGGGCGCGGCGATCGTGCGCGCCCATGACGTCGCCGAGACGCTCCAGGCGATGAAGGTCGCCGCCGCCATCCGCGAGGCCCGATGACCGATCAGATCGCCATCAAAGGACTTCTCGTCCACGCCCGGCATGGCGTGCTGCCGCACGAGGCCAAAGTCGGCCAGCGCTTCGCGATCGACATGACGCTCGCAGTCGACCTGCAACGCGCCGCGCGCACCGACAGGCTGGCCGACACCGTCTCATACGCCGCTGTGGTCGTGGTCGCGGCGGAGGCCTTCACGAGCCGACGGTTCAAGCTGATCGAGGCCGCCGCCGGCGCGGTCGCGGACGCCGTCATCGCCGCCTTCCCGCCCGTTCTCGAAGCCCGCGTCACCGTGCGCAAACCGCACGCGCCGATCGCCGCGATCTTCGACGACGTCTCGGTCACGATCACGCGCAGGCGCGATGGCTGACGCGCTCATCGGGCTTGGCGGCAATATCGGCGACGCGCGCGCAACGCTCGACCGCGCCGTGGCGATGTTCTGCGACGGCGCAGACGTGCGGCTCGTCGCGCGTTCGTCCGATTATCGGACCGCGCCATGGGGCGTGCGCGAGCAGCCGCCCTTCATCAATCTCTGCCTGCGCATCGAGACGACGCTGTCGCCGCGCGACCTGCTGCGCCGCGCGCTCGCTGTCGAAAAGGCGCTCGGCCGCGATCGCGCCGCGAGCCGGCGATGGGGCCCGCGCACCGTCGACATCGATCTTCTCGCCTATGACGACCTGACGCTGGACGAGCCCGATCTGCGCCTGCCTCATCCGCTGCTGGCGGAGCGCGCTTTCGTCCTGCTGCCGCTCGCGGAGATCGCGCCCGACAGACTGATCGGCGGCGAAGCGGTGCGCGCGCTCGCCACGCGCGTCGCGGCCGACGGCGTCGAGCGGCTGCCGCAGCGCGCCTGACGCTTTGCGATCGGGCGGCCCGGGGTTAAACTCCGCGCGCTCGCAAGCGAAAGGCCGACGCCCTCGCCGGCGGGCGAGCAAAGGGCGAGCGCATGAAGAACTTCCTGATTCCGACATTTCCCTCCAACACGATCGGCGACGTGCTGTCGTTCGCGATCGAACTGGGACGCCGTAACGGCGCGCGATTGTCGGGCATCGCCGCGGACGGGCTGTTCAGCCCCGCCGCCACTCCGATTCAGTTCGTCGGCGAGGCGGACGTCGCCTACATCCAGGCGCGCGCCGCGGAAAACGAGGTGGAAAGCGAAAAGCTCTTCATCAGCCATATGACGGCGGCGGGCGCGCCGCGCCTTGCGCCCGAGGAGACGGGATTCGGCTTCGACTGGATCGGCCGCGACGAGCGCGGCTCCCTCTCCGTGCCCGAGCAGGCGCGCGCCTATGACGTGACGATCGTTTCCCGGCGCGGCAAGGACGCGGCGCCCGGACAGGCGGCGCTTCTCGACGACTGTCTGTTCGAGAGCGGCCGGCCGATTCTGGTGGTTCCTCCGGAGCGGCCGCAGACCTTCGGAGATCACATCGTCATTGCGTGGAATGCGAGTTCGGAAACCGCGCGGACCGTTGCGCTCGGCTCCCGCCTTCTGAACGGCGCGAAGAAAATCACTGTCGTCGAAACCGACAGCAGCAATTCCACGGGCCCCACGGCCGCCGCGCTGGCGCGCAATCTCGCGCGCAACGGCCTGCCGGCCGATTTCCACACGACGCCGCTCGCGGGGCGCTCGGCAGGCCAGGCGTTTCTCGATGAGGCGCAGCGTCTCGGCGCCGACATCCTGTTCAAAGGCGCCTACACCCAGAGCCGGCTGCGGCAGATGGTGTTCGGCGGCGCGACCGCCCATCTTCTGAGCCACGTCACGCTGCCGATGTTCATGGCGAACTGAAGCGGTCGCGTTCAAAACCGACAAAGGTTCGGACGGCTTCCGCCGACGCCTGCGCAATGGCAGTTGACTGCGTCGGCGGCGGCTATTCATATAGTCGGCAAATTATTGGCGAGTTCGGGAGGATTCCATGGCGTTTCTAAAAACCGCGCGCAGAACGGCGCTTGCGCTCGCGGGGGTTGGCCTGTCGGCGCTTGCGGCACCGGCCTGGGCGCAACAGTCGCTCGTGATGTATTGCGGCGTCCAGGAGGAATGGTGCCGCGCGATGTCGACCGCCTTCGAGCGCGAGACGGGCATCAAGGTCGCCATGACGCGCAAGAGCGCCGGCGAGGTCTATGCGCAGGTGAAGGCTGAGTCCGCCAATCCGCGCGGCGACATCTGGTGGGGCGGCACCGGCGACCCGCATCTTCAGGCGGCGGACGAAGGCCTCACGCTCGAATATGAGTCGCCCAACAACAAGGACCTGAACGACTGGGCCATCCGCCAGTGGGGAGCCGCCAAGGGCCGCACCATCGGCATCTATTCGGGCGCGCTCGGGTTCGGCTTCAACACCGACCTCGTCAAGAAGAAGGGTCTGGCCGAGCCGAAATGCTGGGCCGACCTGCTCGACCCGAAGCTGAAGGACGAGGTGCAGGTCGCCGACCCGAACTCCTCGGGCACCGCCTACACGCTGCTCGCGACCATGATCCAGCTCATGGGAGAGCAGAAGGGCTTCGACTATCTCAAGGCGCTGCACAAGAACATCAACCAGTACACGAAGTCGGGCGCCGCGCCGGCGAAGGCCGCCAGCCTCGGCGAGACGACCGTCGGCATCGTGTTCATTCACGACGCGGTGGTGTTCGCGGTCGACGGCGCGCCGATCAAGCCGGTCGCTCCCTGCGAGGGCACGGGCTACGAGATCGGCTCGATGTCGATCATCAAGGGCGCGCGCAATCTCGAGAACGCCAAGAAGTTCTACGACTGGGCGCTGACGCCCGCGGCGCAGGCACTCGCGGCGCCGGCGAAATCCTATCAGGTGCCGTCGAACAAGAACGCGCCGGTTCCGCCGCAGGCGCCGAAAATGAGCGAAATCAAGCTGATCGACTATGATTTCGTGAAATACGGCTCCTCCGAAGAGCGTCGGCGGCTGCTCTCGAAGTGGGACAACGAAGTCAAGAACCTGCCCAAGTAGCTCCGGCCTGACAGGATCGATCCGATGCTCGCGTTTCATCACGCCGTCCGCGCCGCGCTATTGGGCGGCGCGGCTCTCTTCGCCGGCGTCCTGCCCGCCGTCGCGCAGGGACAGGTCACCGTCTATTGCTCGATCCTCGAGGAGCAGTGCCGCGAAGGCGCGGCGATCTTCGAGCGGACCACCGGCGTCAAGGTGTCGATGGTCCGCAAGAGCACCGGCGAGGTCTATGCGCAGGTGAAGGCGGAAGCCTCCAACCCGAAAGGCGATGTCTGGTGGGGCGGTCCGGGCGAACCGCATCTTCAGGCCGGCGGCGAGAACCTGCTGGAAGAATATCGCTCGCCGCTGCTGCCCAAACTGCGCGACTGGGCGCAGCGCTTCTCGCAGATCTCCGGCGGCAAGTCGTCGGCCATCTATCTCGGCGCCCTCGGCGTCGCCTACAACACGGACGTCCTTAAAAAGAAGAATCTGCCGGAGCCGAAATGCTGGGCCGATCTCCTGAACCCGAAATACCGCGACGAGGTGCAGGTCGCCGACCCGAGCTCGTCCGGAACGGCCTATGTGTTTCTGGCGACCACGGTGCAGCGGCTCGGCGAGGAGCCCGGCTTCGAGTTCCTCAAGACGATGCACAAGAACGTCAATCAATACACCAAGTCGGGCATCGCGCCGCTGAAGGCGGTGGCGACCGGCGAAACGGCGATCTCGATCGGCTTCATTCACGACATGTACACGCAAATCCTCGCGGGCGCGCCGATCAAGGCGTTCGCCCCCTGCGAGGGCACCGGCTACGAGACGGGCGCGGTCTCCATGATCAAGGGCGCGAAGAACGCGGCCGAAGCGAAGAAGTTCATCGATTTCACGCTCTCGCCCGCGGCGCAGGAGATCAACAACAAGCTGAAGATTTTCTCGATCCCGTCGAACACGGAAACCGTGCTGTCGGATCAGGGGCCGGACTTCAAGCAGTTCAAGCTGATCGACTACGACACCGCGAAATGGGGAACGCCCGCCGAGCGGTCGCGGCTGTTGAAGCGCTTCGACACCGACGTGAAATCGCTGCCCAAGTGAGCGCGCTGGAGCGCAGACAGTCTATGGCGGGCTGACCGATGACGAGCCTCTCTCCGACCGGCGACGCGGTCGCGCTCGCCGGCGACGGACAGCGGACGGCGACGCGCATCAATGCTTCGACGCGCTGGTCGGTGCTGACCGGCGCGGCCGCCTACGCGCTTCTTCCCTGGTATCTTCTGGAAGGCTCGTTCTTCAGCACGGCGTGGATGGCCGACTGGCCGCTTGGAAAGGGCGGCTCCGGCCTCGCGCTCGGGCTGCTCGGCGGCGCGTGGCAGCTCGTCCCCATTCTCATTCCGCTGATCGTCGGCCTCTGGGCGCTGACGATGAACAAGGACAATCCCCGCCTGTCGCAGACGCTCATCGCCGCCGGCGCCGGCGGACTCGCGCTGATGATCATCGAGGGGTTTGCGATCCGGCACGCCGGCTGGGGATTCGATTTTCTCAAGACGCTGACCGGCTGGGAGGGCCCCCGCCAAGGCGGCATGGGATTCGGCGCCTTCTTCGTCGCCGGCTCGTTCCTGGTCATGCTGTGCCACGGCCTCGCCTATCGCGGCTACTGCCGGGGCGACGTTTTCATCGTCACCTCCATCGGCGCGATCATCGCGCTGATCGGCGTGTTCGTGTTCATGCCGATCATCGCGGTGCTGCAAAGCGCGTTCCTCGATCTCGACGGCCGCTTCGCGCCGGCGGAGTTCGTGACGAAATTCCTCGACTCCTCGATCTGGGGACTCGACTGCCTCGCGGGCGGCGTCCGCTGCGGCGTGGCGTGGAACACGCTGTTTCTCGGCGTGCTGGTCGGGGTGATGACGACGGCGCTCGGATTGGCCTTCGCGCTGATCGCCACCCGAACCGGATTCAAGGCCAAGGGCGCGCTGCGGCTGCTCAGCGTGCTGCCGATCATAACGCCGCCCTTCGTCATCGGCCTGGCGCTCATCCTGCTGTTCGGCCGCTCGGGCGTGGCGTCGACCTTCCTCTCCGATTGGTTCGACATCCCGCCGTCGCGCTGGATCTACGGGCTGCCCGGCGTGCTCATCGCGCAGATGCTGGCCTTCACGCCGATCGCCTTCCTGGTGCTGATCGGCGTCGTGCAGGGCATCAGCCCCGCGCTGGAGGAAGCGACGCAGACGCTGCGGGCGACGCGCTGGACCACCTTCCGGACCGTGACATGGCCGCTGATGCGGCCGGGCGTCGCCAACGCCTTCCTGCTCGGCTTCGTGGAGAGCATGGCGGATTTCGGAAACCCGCTGGTGCTCGGCGGCAATTTCGAGGTTCTCTCGACGAAGATTTTCTTCGCGGTCGTCGGCGCCGCCGTCGATCCGGGCAAGGCCGCGGTGCTCGCGATCATCCTGCTCGCCTTCACCCTTGCCGCCTTCTGGCTGCAGAACAGCTGGCTCGGGAAGAAGAACTACACCACCGTCACAGGCAAAGGCGATTCCGGCCTGCCGCAACCGCTGCCGCGGCGCATCGCCATCCTGAGCTACGGCACGGCCATCCCGTGGGCGATCCTCACCATCGTGGTCTATGTCATCATTTTTGTGGGCGGATTCGTGCGGACGATGGGCCGCGACTACACGCCGACGCTAATTCATTACCTCACCGCTTTCCGGATCGAACAAACGGACCACGGCCTGTTCTTCTCCGGCTCGGCGTGGAACTCGCTGTTCACGACCCTGGAGGTCGCCGCCGTCTCCGCGCCGCTGACCGCCGCGATCGGCATCCTCACCGCCTGGCTCCTGACCCGCAACCGCTTCGCCGGCCAGCGCTTCTTCGAATTCGGGACGATGCTGTCCTTCGCCATCCCCGGCACGGTGGTCGGCGTGAGCTATATTCTCGCCTTCAACATCCCGCCGATCGAACTGACCGGCGGCGGCCTGATCCTCATCATCTGCTTCGTGTTCCGCAACATGCCGGTCGGCGTGCGCTCGGGCATCGCAGGCCTTTCGCAGCTCGACAAGTCGCTGGACGAGGCGTCGCTGACGCTCGGCGCCCGCTCCTTCACGACGCTGCGCCGCGTCGTGCTGCCGCTGCTGAGGCCGGCGATCGTCGCGTCGCTCGTCTATTCCTTCGTGCGCGCGATGACGGCGGTGAGCGCCGTCATCTTCCTCGTCTCGGCGGAATACAATCTCGCCACGAACTACATCGTCGGGCGCGTGGAGGCGGGCGAATTCGGCCTCGCGATCGCCTATTCGTCGGCGCTGATCGTGATCATGATCGCAGCGATCGCGCTGATTCAGTTCTTCGTCGGCGAACGCAAGCTGGGCCGCAGAGGCGCCAACGAAGTCGTCGTCGGCGCCGGGTGATGGGGGAATGATCAGGACATGAGCCGCAACGGCCCCGCATCCGTTGAATTCCGCAACGTCTCCAAGCTGTATGGCGGCGTCACCGCCGTCAACGACGTGTCGTTCACCATTGAGCCAGGCACGCTCGTGACGCTGCTCGGCCCGTCCGGCTGCGGCAAGACCACGACGCTGCGCCTGATCGCCGGGCTTGAAATGGCGACGTCCGGCCAGATCATCATCGGCGGGCGGGACGTGACGAACCTGTCCGCGTCCGAGCGCGACGTGAGCATGGTGTTCCAGAGCTATGCGCTGTTCCCGCACATGTCGGTGCTCGACAATGTCGCCTACGGGCCGAGCGTCAGCGGCGAGCCGAAGCAGAAGGCGCATGCGATGGCGCGCGAGAAGCTCGAACTCGTCGGCCTGAAAGGCTTCGAGAAGCGCATGCCATCGGAGCTGTCGGGCGGGCAGCAGCAGCGCGTCGCGGTGGCGCGGGCGCTGGTGCTCGAGCCGCAGGTGCTGCTGTTCGACGAGCCGCTGTCCAATCTCGACGCCAAGCTGCGCCGCCGCGTGCGCGAAGACATCCGCCGCCTGCAACGCGACCTCAACCTCACCGTGGCCTATGTCACGCATGATCAGGAGGAGGCGCTCGCGGTGTCCGACCGCGTGATCGTGATGTCGAACGCCGCCATCGCGCAGTCGGGAACGCCGCGCGAACTCTACGAGCAGCCGGCGAGCCTGTTCGTCGCGGACTTCATCGGCGACTCCAACATCGTGCCGATCGAGATCGAATCGGTGTCGGGCGACCGCGCCGTCGCGCTCTATGGCGAGGCGCGGTTCGAACTGCCGAGCCGCGGCGCGAAACCGGGCGCCGCCAAGCTCGGCCTGCGCCCCGATGCGATTAACCTGTCGGCGGCGGCGGCTCCCGACGCCCTGCCCGGCCGCATCCTGCACGCGGCCTATCTCGGCAAGCATATGGAATATACGGTTCTGGCCGGCGGCGCGGAGCTGTTCGTCGTCGACCGCCGCGTGAAGCAGCCGCTCGCCGTCGGCGACGAGACGAATCTGACATTCGATCGCGACGGCATGACGGTGCTGCCCGCCTGACGCGGCGGCGCTCGGCGGCGCGTCTCTCCGCCCGCCGCCGGCTATCCGTTGACGACGCGAAGACGGCTCTCGCCGAGTTCGCCGATCTGCTCGAGGATGGGATAGGCGGTCGCCGCGAGGTGACCGTGGATGCGCTTCAGATCGCGGATCAGATCGAGATGGATCGTGCTGGTCTCTATCGATTCCGGACGGCCGGCGCGCAGCCGCTCATAGTGACGGTCGGCGGCTTCGCGTTCGGCCTGACGGATCGCCGCCTTCTCGGCCACGAGCCGGCGCGCGAGGCCGACATCGCGCGTCGCGAACACATTGAGCGCAAGCGCCATGTTCTCCACGATGCGCGCGTGGAAATTCGCCAGATCCTCGGCGCCCTCGCTTGAGAACGACGCGCCCTTCCTGATCTTCTTGGCGACCAGCTCCATCAGATTCTTGTCGATGATGTCGCCGATATGTTCGAGATTGGTGACGAAGGAGAGGATCTCCTGCGCGCGGCGGCTCTCCTCATCGCTCATTTCCGACTTCGATACGCGAACGAGATAGAGCTTGATCGCCTCGAACAGGTGATCGACGGAGTCGTCCATCTTCTCGATGTCGCGCGCGACGCGAATGTCCGTCGACCGGAAGGCGTCGAGCACGCGCTTCAACATATCCGACACCTGATTGCCGAGCTCCAGCGCCTCGCGCATCGCTCCCGCCAGCGCCTCCGACGGGGCGTTCACGACGCTGGGATCGAGATGGCGCGGCGCGCCGCTCTCCGGTCCCGAAGGCGCCTCCGGCAGCAGCCTGACGCAAAGACGCGACGCGGCGTCGGTGAAGGGCAGGAAGACGAGCGCGACGAGCACGTTGAAAGCCGTGTGCGCGTTGACGACGAAACGGCCGGTCGCATCCACGCCCCAGGCGAACAGGCCCGCGCCGATCATGTTGAGAAACGGCAGCAGCGCCGCCGCCACGATCGCACGCATCAGCAGGTTGCTGAGCGGCACGCGCCGCGCCGCCGCGGACGATCCCGTCATCGCGACATAGGGCGCGAAGGCCCCGCCGATATTGGCGCCCAACACCAGCGCGAGCGCGAGAGGAACGGGAACGACGCCCGCGCTCGCCAGCGACATGGTGAAGAGCACCATCGCAAGGCTGGCGTGAACGAGCCAGGTCGCCACCGCCATGATGATCATCGCCAGAAGGCTCGCTCCGGCGAGCGATCCGAGAACGGCGCGGAACAGCTCGGAACTGCGCAGCTCCAGCGCCGCGCCCGAAATCTGCTCCAGCGCCAGCATCATCACGCCAAGCCCGATCAGCAGTCGTGAAACGCCGCGCGCCCGGTCGGCTTCGGTGGCGATGGCGAGGCCGACTCCGGCCGCGACGAACAGCGCCCAGGCGCCTTTCGCCTCGATGGACAGAATCTGCGTCGCGACGGTCGTTCCCACGCCCGCTCCGAGCATCATCGCGGTCGCGACCGAGAGCGTCACGAGGCCGCGCCCGGCGAAGGAGCCGATCAGCATCGCGGTCGCCGTTGAGGATTGCAGCAGCGTGCTCACCACGAGCCCGACGCCGAACGCCGAGGCGCGATTGCCCGCGGCCGCAGCCAGCCAGCGGCGAAGATTCGCGCCGAACGCCTGGCTGACGCCAAGCCCAAGCTGCCGCACGCTCCAGATCAGGAGCGCGACGGAGCCCAGGATCATGATCGCGAGATGGGTCGGGCTGTCGGTCATGAGTCGGACCGGGAGGCTTGATTCACTGAGGGAAATACCTCCTTTTACTTCGCCGGCTTATCAATCGCGCACTCTAGGTCCGATGCGGCGCGCTTCGCAAGCGGTTTGGGGAACGTTTGCCTTCTCCGCGCTATTGTTCGCCGGAACGACTGATCACAGGATGCAGCGATGAACGACGTCAGGGACATCAGGAGCAGAGCTTCCGCGTCGGGCTTAACGCCCGGCGACGTCGCATGGTTCGACGGATTCGGCTGGCGGCCGGAGCGGACGCCGCCGGTCGAGAGCGACGCGCAAGGCGCCGATTATGCGCGCCGCGAGGCCGCGCTCAACGCGGCGATCGCCGGCCTTTCCTTCTCGGAGCGCGGCGAATCGCCTGAAGGAAAGCTCGCCGCCATGATCGGCGCCCGTCTCGCCGACTGGCGCGACCGCGACCAGGATGACGATGACAAATAGCCTGCCGCGACGCGCGCGTTCAAGAATCTCCCGGCGCCGGCGCGACGTCGAACATTCCGCAGCCTGATGGACGACGCGGTCCGACCATTCATCGCCCGCGCCGCACAGCCCGCCGCCCGAGAGACGACGCATGATTAAAGGCGAACCGGCGGGTCATGCGATCGTCTGGTTGCGTCGCGATCTGCGCATCGCGGACAATCCGGCGCTTCACGCCGCCGTCGAAAGCGGCGCGCCGGTCGCATGCCTTTTCATTCTTGAGGAGGGGCGCAGCTCCCGCGCCATCGGGGCGGCGGCGCGCTGGTGGCTGCACGGCTCTCTCGAGACTCTCGCGCGCAATCTCGACAAGCGCGGCGGACGCCTCGTCCTCCTGCGCGGCGACCCGCTGCGCATTTTCACGGAGATTTGCGCAGCGGCGAAGCCGACAGCGGCGTTCTGGGACCGCCGCTACGACGCGCCCGGCATCGAGGCCGATATGGCGATCAAGGCGATGCTCACGGCGCAGGGCGTGCGCTGCGAGAGCTTCAACGGTTCGCTGCTGAACGAACCGTGGGAGGTCAAGAGCGCGGCGGGCGGACCGATGCGCGTCTTTACGCCGTACTGGAAAGCGGCCCGAGCAAGACTTGATCCGGCGCAGCCGCTCGCGGCGCCGCGCCGGATCAATGGCGCGCCCTGGCCGGACGCGGCGGCGATCAGGCCGGTCACTCTCGAGTCGCTTTCGCTGCGCCCGGCGAGACCGGACTGGGCGGCCGGCTTCCCGCGCTGGTGGAAGCCGGGCGAGGACGGCGCGCGTGAACGGCTCGCCGAATTCCTTGACGACTCGCTGCGCGGCTATGCGCAGGACCGCGACCGGCCGGCGCGGCCCGCGACCTCGCGGCTGTCGCCGCATCTGGCTTTCGGCGACATATCTCCCCGCCAGATATGGAGCGCCGCGCGCCATCACGCCGACGCGACCGGCGGGCCCGGCCTTCAGCGCGACGTCGAGAAATTCCTCGCGGAGATCGGCTGGCGCGAATTTTCCTATCACCTCCTTTTTCACAATCCCGATCTCGCCACCGAGAACTTCCAGAAGCGGTTCGACGCGCTGGGCTGGCGAACCGACGGCAAGGCGCTGCGCGCATGGCGCAAGGGACAGACGGGCTATCCGATCGTGGATGCGGGCATGCGCCAGCTCTGGGCGAGCGGCTGGATGCACAACCGCGTGCGCATGGTGGTCGCCTCCTTCCTCATCAAGCATCTGCTGATCGACTGGCGCGAGGGCGAACGCTGGTTCTGGGACACGCTGGCGGACGCCGACGCGGCCAACAATCCGGCGAGTTGGCAGTGGGTTGCGGGAACAGGCGCCGACGCCGCGCCTTATTTCCGCATCTTCAACCCCGTGCTCCAGGGCGAGAAGTTCGATCCGGACGGGGCCTATGTGCGGGAATGGGTTCCGGAGCTGGCGCGCATGCCGGACAAGTTCATTCACCAGCCGTGGAAGGCGCCGAAAGCGATTCTCGCGGAAGCCGGGGTGGTTCTGGACAAGACCTATCCGGCGCCGATCGTGGATCACGCCGCCGCGCGCGCCCGCGCGCTGGACGCGTTCGCCGCCCTCAAGGCGCAGGGATCAGCGGAGCCCTAACTCGCGGGTTGAGCGATCCGCCGGTTCCCGCTTATCCTTCGCTTGGGCGGCGTCGATACGGCGCCGCCCAAGGACGCCAACGAGCGCATGTGCGCCCTGCACGGGGGAACGCGGATGACGCAAGCCCGTCAAACGGGATCGGCCGATCTGAGCCGTCTGCCGCTGCTCGCGCGGCTCGCCTTCCGCTACGCCGAAAATCTCCGCATCGGCCGGCTCGACGTCACGCTGCCGGACGGTCGAATGCTCACCTTCGGCGGCCGCGAGCCGGGGCCGCACGCCGAAATGACGGTCCATGATCTGGGCTTTGCGCGCCGCATGATGTCGGGCGGCGAAATCGGCCTCGCCGAATCCTTCATGCGCGGGGAATGGGAAAGCCCGAACCTGACCGCGTTCCTCGAACTGTTCTGCGTCAATCACGCGGCCATCGCCACCATGCTCGACGGCCGCGGCCTGATCCGCTGGTGGCAGCGCATCAGGCACGTCATGAACCGCAACACCAAGGGCGGTTCGCGGCGCAACATCCACGCTCACTACGATCTCGGCAACCGCTTCTACTCAGCCTGGCTCGATCGCACGATGACCTATTCATCCGCGATCTTCGCGCCGGGCGACAACGACCTCGTCAGCGCCCAGACCCGCAAATATCGCGCGCTCGCGAACGCCATCGACGCGAAGCCCGACCATCGCCTGCTCGAAATCGGCTGCGGCTGGGGCGGCTTCGCCGAATATGCGGCCAAGGAGATCGGCTGCCGCGTCACCGGGCTGACGATCTCGAAGGAGCAGTTCGAGTTCGCGCAGAAGCGGATCCACGATGCGGGCCTCGCCGAGCGGGTGACCTTCAAGCTGCAGGACTATCGCGACGAAACCGGCGTCTATGACCGCATCGCCTCGATCGAGATGTTCGAGGCGGTGGGCGAAAGCTACTGGCCGACCTTCTTTCGCCAGATGAGCGAGCGGCTTGCTCCCGGCGGCGTCGCCGGCGTGCAAGTGATCACGATCCAGGAGCGCTTCTTCGAGAACTACCGGCGCGAGATCGACTTCATCCGCCGCTACATCTTCCCGGGAGGAATGCTGCCGACGCCGACCATCATGCGCGACCTCGGGGAGAAATTCGGCGTGCCCTTGAAGCATGAGATCGAATTCGCGCTCGACTATGCGCGCACGCTCGCGGCGTGGCGCGAACGCTTCTTCGCGGCGTGGCCGCATCTGCCGCCGCTCGGCTTCGACGAGCGCTTCAAGCGGATGTGGAGCTACTACCTCTCCTATTGCGAGGCCGGCTTCCGCTCCAGGAACATCGACGTGCGCCAGATGGTGTTCGCGAAGGGATAGACCCGAACGGCGAAAGGCTCACCACATGTCGAGCGCGGCGCGGGCCATGTCGGACATGCGCGACTGGTCCCAGGGCGGATCGAAGGTCATGGCGACCTTGACCCCCGACACGCCCTGCACCGCGCCCACCGCATTCTCGACCCAGCCGGGCATCTCGCCGGCCACCGGGCAGCCCGGCGCCGTCAGCGTCATGTCGATCGACACGAAGCGGTCGTCGCCGATCTCGACGCGGTAGATCAGCCCCAGCTCATAGATGTCGGCGGGGATTTCCGGATCATAGACGGTCTTCAGGGCCGCGACGATGTCATCGGTCAGGCGGTCCAGCTCTTCCGCCGGGATGGCCGGCGCGGATGCGACATCCGGACGGTTCGGTTCGGCGACGGCGATGTCAGCAGTCATGGCTTTTCCCTAAGGAATATTTCGTCCCTTGATAGCACGGCCGGAGCCGGTCGCGCGACCCGCCGCGGCCCAGCCTCAAGAGAACAGGGTCTCGGCCTTGCGCAGCGCATCGACAAGCGCGTCCACCTCCTCGCGCGTGTTGTAGAGGCCGAAGGATGCGCGGCAGGTCGATGTGACGCCAAAGCGCCCGAGCAGCGGCATGGCGCAATGGGTGCCGGCGCGGACCGCGACGCCGGCGCGGTCGATGACCGTCGCGACGTCATGGGCGTGCGCGCCCGCCATGTTGAAGGAGACGATCGCGCCCTTGTCGCGCGCCCGGCCATAGATGGTGACGGCGTTCATCTCGCCCAATCGTTGATGGGCGTAGTCGCGCAGGCCCGCTTCGTGGGCGAGGATGTTCTCGCGGCCAAGCGCCATCATGTATTCGAGCGCGGCGCCGAGGCCAGCGGCCTCGATGATGGCCGGCGTGCCGGCCTCGAATCGATGCGGCGGATCGTTGTAAGTCACCGTGTCGAGCGTCACAGTCTCGATCATCTCGCCGCCGCCCTCGAAGGGCGGCAGGACGTCGAGCCACTTCTTCTTGCCGTACAGCACGCCGATGCCGGTCGGCCCGTACACCTTGTGGCCCGTGAAGCCGTAGAAATCGCAATCCAGCGCCTGCACGTCCAGCGGCAGATGCACCGCGCCCTGCGCGCCGTCGACGACCAGCGGAATTCCGTGCGCATGGCAGAGCGCCGCGATCTCCCTGATCGGCGTCACCGTGCCGAGCGCGTTCGACATATGGGTGATGGCGGCGACCTTGGTGCGCGGCGAGATCAGCTTCTGAAACTCGTCGAGCAGGAAGTTGCCGTCATCGTCCACCGGCGCCCATTTGATCACCGCGCCATGCCGTTCGCGCCAGAAATGCCAGGGCACGATGTTGGAGTGATGCTCCATGATCGAGAGGATGATCTCGTCGCCCTCCCCGATGTTCAGATGCCGCCCGAGCGAGGACGCGACGAGATTGAGGGAGCCGGTGACCGAGCGGGTGAACACGATCTCTTCGGTCGACCGCGCATTGACGAAGCGGCGGGCGCTCTCGCGCGCCGCCTCGTAGATTTCGGTCGAGGCGTTGGCCAGGAAATGCAGCCCGCGATGCACGTTGGCGTAGTCGTTCTCCATGAGATTCGTCATGGCGTCGATGACGGCGCGCGGCTTCTGAGCCGATGCGCCGTTATCGAGATAGACCAGCGGCTTGCCGTAGACCTGCCGCGACAGGATCGGGAAATCCCGCCGGATCGCCTGCGCGTCGTAAGGCTTCACGGGCGCGTTCATCGGCTCAACCTTTCGCGCGCTCCGACAGCCACGCATCGACGCGCGCGGTCAGCGCCTCCTTCAAGGCTTCGTTCTCGATCGGCTCGATCGTCTCGCCGACGAAGGATTCGATCATGAGATTCTCCGCCTCGCGGCGCGAGATGCCGCGCGCCATGAGATAGAACAGGAGGTTGTCGTCGAGCGCGCCGCAAGTCGCGCCATGCGCGCACTGCACGTCGTCGGCGAAGATCTCGAGCTCCGGCTTGTTGTTCATGGCCGCGCCGTCCGACAGCATGAGCGCGTTCGAGGCCATGCGGCCGTCGGTCTTCTGCGCCTTCTGCTTGACGACGATCTTGCCCTGGAACACGCCGGTCGCCTCGCCATCGAGCACCGTGCGGAACAACTCGCGGCTCTCGCCGCCGGGCTCGACGTGATCGACCACGAGCGTCGCGTCCGCATGCTGCGATCCGCGCACCAGCGTCGCGCCGCGGATCGACGCCTTCGCGTCGCGCCCGGCGAAGGTGACGAACGCCTGATAGCGCGACGCCGCCGGCTCAACGTTGAGATTGAGCGTCGAGAGCGTGGCGCTTTCACCAAGCCACACCGCGAGAGACGACAGCGACAACGCCTTGTCGCCGGTCTCGTCGATGCGGACGAGTTCAACGGCCGCCGACTTTCCGACGATCAGCTCGATGAGGCTGTCGGCCTGCGTCGCGACGCCGGCGGGGCCGTGCTGATGCTCGACGAACGAGACCTTGGCCCCGTCCTCCACCACGATGAGCGCGCGGGGATAAATGGAGGCTGGCGCGTCGGACCGGATCGCGAGGTCGAGCAGGATCGATTGCTCGACATTCGCCTCCTTCGCGACGTGAATGACGACGCCATCAGTCACGAACGCGTCGTTCAGCGCGACGATGGCGTCGTCTCCGGCGAGCTTCGTCGCCTTGCCGAACCATTCGCCGATCAGCGGATGGTTATTCGCCAGCGCGTCCCTGAGCCGAAGCGCCGTCACGCCGGCGGGCAGCGAGGACGGAGGCTGAACGAACCAGCCGTTCACGAAGCGCAGGCAGGCGGCGTCCGCGAGGAGCGGCTGTGCCGCCGACGTCGAGACCGGCTCCGGCGCCGGCGGCGCGGCGTCGCGCATCAGCGCCCGCAGATCAGTGTATTTGTACTGCTCGACGCGGCGATGGGGCAGCCCCTTGTCACGCAGCGCGGCGAACGCGCGCTCGCGCAGCGCGACGACGGTCGCGCCGCCGGGCAGGCTGGTTTTGGCGGCGGGGAAGCGCGCGATGATCGCTTCCTCGGCCGGATTGCGGATGACGGTCAGAGCAGCCATGCGCGCCTCACGCCGCCTTCGCCGTGAACTGGGCGTAGCCGCTCTTTTCGAGCTCGAGCGCCAGCTCCTTGCCGCCGCTTTCGACGATGCGGCCGGCCGCCATCACATGCACCGTGTCGGGCGTGATGTAGTCGAGCAGGCGCTGATAGTGCGTGATGACGAGGAAGGCGTGCTTGGGATCGCGGCGCGCGTTGACGCCGGCCGCCACGATCTTCAGCGCGTCGATGTCGAGGCCGGAATCGGTCTCGTCCATGATCGACATCTTCGGCTCGAGCAGCGTCATCTGGAGAATCTCCATGCGCTTCTTCTCGCCGCCGGAGAAGCCGACATTGACCGGCCGGCGCAGCATGTCGCGCGCGATGCCGAGTTCGTCGGCGGCGGCGTTGACGCGCTTGACGAAATCGGGCGTCGACAATTCCGCCTCGCCGCGCGCCTTGCGCTGCGCGTTCATCGCCGCCTTGAGGAAGGTCATGGTGGCGACGCCCGGAATCTCCAGCGGATACTGGAAGGCGAGGAACAGGCCCTTCGCGGCGCGCTCGTTAGGCTCCAACTCCAGGATGCTCTCGCCGTCGAGCAGGATGTCGCCCTCGATGATCTCATAGTCCGGCTTGCCGGCGATGACGTAGGAGAGCGTCGATTTTCCAGAGCCGTTCGGCCCCATGATGGCGGCGATCTCGCCTGATTTCACAGTGAGGTTGAGGCCGTTGAGGATCTGCTTGTCCTCGTCGGCGATCTTCACGGAGAGATTTCTGATTTCCAGCATGATCGTTTTCCAGAAGTCCTTGATGTCGATGGAAGGCCGCGCTTGGCGCCGCCAGTGTTGTTGGTTGAACAGCGCTACCCGACGATGCGGATGCGGTTGCGGGTCTTCAGCAGGAACCAGACCGGCGTCACGACGAAGCTCAGGAAGAGAGTCGCAACGACGAGCGTGATCGCGAACCAGATCGGCGGATCGACAAGCGCGAGGAGCAGCGGCGCAAGGAGCGAAGCGGCCATGCCGAACACGAGAATGCGCAAAACGCGCTTTCCTTCCGGATGGATCGGCTTCAGCAGCGGCTTGTAGCCGCGACCGACCGTCTCGAACCAGGGCTCCAGCGGCTCCGTCGTCACCCCACGCTCCCCTCCAGGCTGATCTGGATGAGCTTCTGCGCCTCGACCGCGAACTCCATCGGAAGCTGCTGCAGCACCTCCTTGACGAAGCCGTTGACGATGAGCGCGGTCGCCTCCTCCGCGTCGAGGCCGCGCTGCTGGCAATAGAACAGCTGCTCCTCGGACACTTTCGAGGTGGTCGCCTCATGCTCGAAGGTCGCGCTGGCGTTCTTCGACTCGATGTAGGGCACGGTGTGCGCGCCGCACTGGTCGCCGATCAGGAGCGAGTCGCAGTTCGTGAAGTTGCGCGCGTTCGACGCTCTGCGATGCGCCGAGACGAGGCCGCGATAGGTGTTGTCGGAATGGCCGGCGGCGATGCCCTTGGAGATGATCCGGCTCGTCGTGTTCTTGCCGAGATGGATCATCTTGGTGCCGCTATCGACCTGCTGGCGGCCGTTCGAGATCGCGATCGAATAGAATTCGCCACGGGAATCGTCGCCGCGCAGGACGCAGCTCGGATATTTCCAGGTGATCGCCGAGCCGGTCTCGACCTGCGTCCAGGAAATCTTCGAGCGCGCGCCGCGGCAGTCGCCGCGTTTGGTGACAAAGTTATAGATGCCGCCCTTGCCGTCCTTGTCGCCCGGATACCAGTTCTGAACGGTTGAGTATTTGATCTCGGCGTCGTCGAGCGCGATCAGTTCGACGACGGCGGCGTGAAGCTGGTTCTCGTCGCGCTTCGGCGCCGTGCAGCCTTCGAGGTAGCTGACGTAAGCGCCCTTGTCGGCGATGATCAGCGTGCGCTCGAACTGGCCGGTGTTGCGCTCGTTGATGCGGAAATAGGTGGACAGCTCCATCGGGCATTTCACGCCCGGCGGCACATAGACGAACGAGCCGTCGGAGAAGACCGCGCTGTTAAGCGTGGCGAAGAAATTGTCGGTGACCGGCACGACCGTGCCGAGATATTTCCGCACCAGGTCGGGATGCTCGCGGATGGCCTCCGAGATCGGCATGAAGATCACGCCCGCCTTGGCCAGCTCCTCCTTGAAGGTGGTGGCGACGGAGACGGAGTCGAACACCGCGTCGACGGCGACCTTGCGCTCCTGAACGCCTTCCAGAACCTCGACCTCGTTCAGGGGAATGCCGAGTTTCTTGTAGGTCTCGAGAATCGCGGGATCGATCTCGTCGAGCGACTTCGGCGCCGGGTTCGATTTCGGCGCGGCGTAGTAATAGACATCCTGATAGTCGATCGGCGGATAATGGACGCGCGACCAGGTCGGCTCCTGCAGGGTCTTCCAGCGACGGAAGGCCTCAAGACGCCATTCGAGCATCCAGGCTGGCTCGCCCTTCTTCCCGGAGATCAGGCGGACGATGTCCTCGTTCACGCCTTTCGGGGCCTTCTCCATCTCGATCTCGGTCGAGAAGCCCCACTTGTACTGATCCACGTCGATCGCAAGCACCTGATCGACGGTTTCCTTGACCGCTGGCATTCACTTTCTCCTGACCTCGCCGGGTTCAAGGCCCGGGCGGTTGGGACGCTGGGGCCGGTCAGGCCGCGCGTCGGTTCTTCTTCTCACATAGTGATCGAATGACGTTTGCGAAGACGCTTTCGAAGCGACCCACCTCTTCCTCAGTCGTGGACCAACCGAGACTGATCCGGACGGCGCCCCCCGCGAGCGCGGGATCGACGCCCATCGCGTCCAGCACATGCGACCGCGCCACCTTGCCCGACGAGCAGGCCGAACCGGACGACAGGGCGACCCCGGCGAGGTCAAACGCCATCAGCAGGGTCTCGGCCGACAGGCCGGGAACGGCGACGAGGCTGGTGTTCGGAAGGCGCTCCGCTCCGGCGCCGAAAATCACCAGATCGGGCGCGGCGGCCCGCATGGATGATTCGACCCGGTCGCGCCAGCCGGACAGCCTCTCAGAGAGCCTGGGAGCCTCGCCGGCGGCCTCTTCGATCGCTGCGCCCATTCCCGCGATCCCGGCCAGATTTTCCGTCCCGGCCCGCCTGCGGCCCTCTTGCCCCCCGCCTGCGATGAGGGGCCGCTCGAAGCGCAGCCGGTCGCCGTTGAGGACGATCGCGCCGACGCCTTTCGGCCCGCCGAACTTGTGGGCGGAAAGCGCGATCGCCGCCGCTCCCGACGCGGCGAGATCGAACGGGACCCGGCCGACCGCCTGCGCCGCGTCGACGATCAGAGCGGCGCCGACGGCGTCGCAACGCCCGGCGATCTCGGCGAGAGGCTGAAGCACGCCGGTCTCGTTGTTGGCCGCCTGCACGGCGACCATCGCCGACGCAAAGAGCCCGTCGCCGCGCAGCGCTGCAAGCCGCGCCTTAAAGGTGGAAAGATCGATTATTCCCGAGCCGTTTACGGGAATTCTCTCAACCGAAGCTGAAGCGAAACCATGGCCATCCAGAACAGCCGCGTGCTCGGTCGCGAGGACAAGCAGCCGCTCGAATCTGGCCGGCCCCGTGGTCGGCGTGACCGCCGGCCGCAGGAGGGCGTTGAGAGACTCGGTCGCGCCCGAGGTGAAGATCACGTCCTGCGCGCGTCCCCCGACAGCGCGCGCGACCTGTTCGCGCGCCCGTTCGAGGGCGGCGCGCGCCGCCCGACCCTCGGCGTGAATCGACGACGGATTGCCTGGCAGCGACAGCGCGCGCGCGACGGCCTCCGCCGCCGCCGGCCGCAAGGGCGACGACGCGTTATGATCGAAATAGAGACGCGCGTTCGACCGCATTCCTCTCATCGCCTGTGACGTGCTGGCTCCGTGACGGTTTTTCTTGCCTTGGCGCCGCCGGTTCGTGCTAACGAGCGCGCCTCGCAACCAATCCGCCGGAAGCGTCTACAACCAAGGGATGCGTTATTATTTTTGCACGCATTCCGTGTGTGCTAGAACCGTTCTAAGCGTTTTTCGGACATGGCGTGCGTGAAGTCAAGCAGGCGACCCGTCGCGGGGCGCCGACAACCGGAAGCTCATAGGCGATGCCTGAAGTCATTTTCAACGGCCCGGACGGCCGGCTTGAGGGGCGCTACCACCCCGCCAAGAACCGCAATGCGCCGATCGCGCTGCTGCTGCATCCGCACCCGCAGTTCGGCGGCACGATGAACAACCAGATCATCTACAACCTCTATTACCTGTTCGTCGACCGCGGCTTCTCGGTGCTCCGCTTCAATTTCCGCGGCGTCGGCCGCAGCCAGGGCGCGTTCGATCACGGGGCCGGCGAACTGTCCGACGCCGCCGCGGCGATGGACTGGGCGCAGCAGCTCAACCCGGAGGCGCGCGCCTGCTGGATCGCCGGCGCCTCCTTCGGGGCCTGGATCGGCATGCAGCTCCTGATGCGGCGGCCGGAGGTGGAAGGCTTCATCTCGATCGCGGCGATGGCGAACCGCTACGATTTCTCGTTCCTGGCCCCCTGCCCCTCCTCGGGGCTGTTCGTGCATGGCTCGGAGGATCGCGTCGCGCCCGCCAAGGACGTGACCGCCGTGATCGAGAAGGTGAAGACCCAGAAGGGCGTCGTCATCGAGCACGAGACGATCGAGGGCGCGAACCACTTCTTCGAGAACAAGGTCGACGACCTGGTCGGGGTGGTCGGCTCCTACCTTGACCGGCGCCTTGCGAACATCGTGCCGCGCAAGCAGGGCAGCCGGAGAAGCTAGACGTTTTGCGCGCAGGGATGCGCCGCGCCCGCCGGCCGTCGGCGGGCGTCAATCGGAATCCAGCGCGCCGACGCCGGGCGTCGGCCTGACAAGGCTGAATCAATGTCGAGCTTCACCCCGAAATCCGATTTCCTGCGAACGTTGCAGGAGCGCGGCTTCATCCATCAATGCTCCGACTTCGAGGGGCTCGACGCGCTGGCCGCGAAGGGTCAGGCGATCGGCTATGTCGGCTATGACTGCACCGCGCCGTCGCTGCATATCGGCAACTTCCTCACGCTGATGATGCTCCACTGGCTGCAGCAGACCGGCAACAAGCCGATCACGCTGATGGGCGGCGGCACCACGATGGTGGGCGACCCCTCCGGCAAGGACGAGTCGCGCCCGATGCGCACCGTCGCGGAGATCGAGTCGAACAAGGCGAGCATCAAGGAGGTGTTCGCAAAAATGCTGCGTTATGGCGACGGTGCGACCGACGCGGCGATGGTCGACAATGCGGAGTGGCTGCTCAAGCTCAACTACATCGAGATGCTGCGCGACATCGGCCGGCATTTCTCGGTCAACCGCATGCTGACGATGGACTCGGTGAAGCTCAGGCTCGAGCGCGAGCAGGAGCTGTCCTTCACTGAATTCAACTACATGATCCTCCAGTCCTACGATTTCGTGGTGCTGTCGCGCCGGTACGGAATCAACCTGCAGATGGGCGGCTCCGATCAGTGGGGCAACATCGTCACCGGCGTCGATCTGGGGCGGCGCATGGGAACGCACCAGCTCTTCGCGCTGACGACGCCTCTGCTGACCACGGCGTCGGGCGCGAAGATGGGCAAGACGGCGCAGGGCGCGGTGTGGCTCAACGCCGACCAGTTCAGCCCCTACGACTTCTGGCAATACTGGCGGAACACGGAAGACGCCGACGTCGTGAAGTTCCTCAAGCTCTTCACCACGCTGCCGATGGGCGAGATCGCGCGCCTCGCGGCGCTGGAAGGCGCGGAGATCAACGAGGCGAAGAAAGTGCTGGCGACCGAGGCCGCCGCGCTGCTGCATGGACGCGCGGCGGCCGAGCAGGCGGCGGAAACCGCGCGCAAGACCTTCGTCGAGGGCGTCGCAGCGGATTCGCTGCCGACCGTCACGGTCGATCCCGAAACGCTGAAAATGGGGCTTGGCGTGCTGAGCGCTTTCGTGTCGGCGGGGCTGGTCGCCTCGAACGGCGAGGCGCGCCGGCAGATCAAGGGCGGCGGCCTGCGCGTCAACGACGAGATCGTGACCGACGAGGCGCGGAAGCTCACGCC
>MKVY01000038.1:81709-100605 GCA_001899525.1 Rhizobiales bacterium 65-9 | reverse complement strand
CGCGCGGATCATCAAGGCCGCGCGGCGCCGAGGTCGCGCGGCGGTCGCGGCGCGCGACCCTCCACGCTCTGCTTGTTGAACTCCAGAAAGCGCCGGAACACGCCGGGCGTCAGCGCCGACAGCGGGTTGATGACGACCGACGGCTGCGAGAACGCGCCGGTGACCTTGAAATTCACGCCGAACAGCCCGCCATACTGGCCGCCGCCGAGAATGAGGCCGACGACAGGCAACTGGGCGAAGGCGTTGTTCAGCGCATAGGCCGGCACGTAACTGCCCGTGACCTCGATCCGGTCGCGCGGCCCGTCGACGATGCCCTCGAACTGCACGCCGAGCACCGGCCCCCACATGACGCCGTCCTTGATGTCGAGGCGGCCGGCGCTGCGGACGAAATCGACGCGCACCTTCTCGAACTCGACATCGCCGCGCGCCGCCGCGCGCGTCGGCGCGCGCGACAGCGCGCTGGTGTCCGTCGACTGCGCGTTCACGGGCGCGGTCGCCGGCGGGCTCACCTGCCGCAGGGCCGGCTCGTTGCGAAGGATGAAGTCCTTGACAACGAGCTGCCCGTCCTGCCGCGCCTCGTCCACGCCGACGTCGATTGTGAGATGGCCGCCGACCATCCTCCGATAAAGATCGATGAAGCGCAGGAAAGCCCCTGCGTCCGCCGATTCGATCAGCATGCGCGGCGGGCCGCCGGGCCGGCGCGCCAGCAGGCCGCGCAGATCGGCCTTGCCGAACCGTCCGCTCATCGTGAACTGCCGCAGATCCGAGCCGCGCTTGACGACGCGGATCTCGACATTGGTCGCCGCCTCGCCGTTATGCCCGGTGAAGATCGCTGATTTGAGATCGAGATCGGTTTCGGACGTCTCGGCGGACGACTCCTTCGACGGTTCGTAGATCGCCTTGATGAAGGGCCGCGCGTCGATGTTCGCGCCGCGCACGACAACCTTCACCGTCGATCCGGCGCGCTCCCAGTCGATGCGCGCCTCATCGCCCTGGGACATGCGCGCCTGCGTGAATCGCGCCGATTTCAACGCGTTGTTCGGCCCGAGCGTCACGATCCCCTTCAGCATAAATCCCGCGCTCTCCGCGGAAAAATCCTGAAGCTCGAAATCAGACGACTTCGCCGCCTTGGCGTAAGCGAAGCTGATCCTGCCGGGCTTGCCCGCGGGCTTCACCCATCCCGGAACGGCGCCGTTGATGGCGGCGCGCGCCAGATCGATGTCGACGCGCGTGGCGGAGGATTTCGCCTGTCCGAAGGCGCGCACGATCTTCACCGGCGTCGGCCCCGCCAGCGACGGCGCGCTCGGCAGGCCGCGCCGCGCGCGGGCCGCGTCGTCCATCATGATCGACAGCGTGGCGTCGCCCTCCCCCTTCGCGCCGCGCCTGATGTCGATGGACGTGGGAGCGCCGGTCATCCTTCCATCGCCCTTCATCGAGAAAGCGCCGCGCTCGAACGAAAACCCGGCGCGAATGTCCGTGATGGGATCGCCGAGCGCCGCGCCTTCGACCGCCATGCCGGTGAACGAGCCGTTGATCGTCGCCACGACATCCGACACATCGATGGGCACGTTGATGGGAAAGGCCAGATCGACCCTGATGTCGGCGGCGCCCTTGGTGACATCGATCTCGTCGTCGACGCCCGCGACCTTTTTCAGCAGCGGCGTCTCAAGGAGATCGAACGCGGACTCGGCTGATCCCTTGATGTGGAAATCGACGCGGCTCGGTCCCGCGCCGTTGGTGTAGTCGCTCTTGAAGACGACGTCGGAGAGCGCCACCCTGGTTTTCGCCGGCGTCTCCAGCGACGCGGCCGGCGCGGTCACGATCAGGTCGCGCCCGTCGATCCGCGCCTCGGCGGCGTCGACATCAAGCGGCGGCAGGTCATCGAGCGGCGCATAGCGCGCGCGGGATACGGACGCCTGAACGGACAGGACCTCCCTGGGCGGCTGACGGTTTTCAATGAAAGCCGCGCGCGTCGCCGCGTCGAGATCAAGCCGCACTGCAAGCCGGTCGAGTCGGCCGGCGAGCGCGGTCCGGGCCATGTAGATGCGCGCATCCTCCGCGACGCCGGCCGGCCAGAGCGCCAGCACGGTCAACAGGTCCATCGGCGACGCGCTCAGCGTGGCGGAAACCGCGCCGCCGTCCGCTGGCGCCGCGATCCTGGCCTCGCCGCGGATTTCATAATCCTTCCCGCCGATCGACCAGGAGGGCACATTCACGGCGCCGTCCGCGAGCCACGCCGCGCGGCCGCTGATGTGGTCGATGACGGCGCGTTGCCCGCCCGCGTGGATCGGCCGCGCCGAGCCGGAGCCCGACGCAAGGTCGATCTCCCATGATCCGTTCATGTGATGCGTCATTGCGCCCGCGATCGCGAGCTCCGCCGCCGTTGTGGCGATGGAGGCGCGCGACACCGCGATCATCCGCGACGCCGCGTCCCACGACGCGTCGAGACCAAGACCGGTGACGACGGTTTCATATCGCTCTCCCGGCGCGACGGTCATGCGCCCGCCCTGCGACGACAGCTTCGCCGTGAGGGTCTGGGGAGCGCCGTCTTCGTCGGCCGTCAGGGATATGCGCCCCGACAGCGCCCCGCCGCCGCCGCTCGACGCGATCGGCAGCCGGAGAAAGGCTCCGGCGTCCGCAAGCGGAACGCCGCTCAGATCGAGCGTGAAGGCGTGCGCCGACCCCGCATCGGGCTGCGCGACGACCGACCAGGCGCGGGACGCGCCCCGCGCCGCCAGCGACAGGCGTCGGCCCGAACCTGCCGTGTCGAGATCGATCGTGATGTCGTCATAGCGCAGTTTCGCGCCCGTCTTTTGATCGTCGATGCTCAGCGTGCCGTTGCGCAGGGCGAAGCGGTCGAGACCCGCGATCGCCGAGGAATCCCGGCCCGACAGCACGGCCTCGACCGAGGCGAGCAGGCCGCGCCAGTCCGTCGTGGTCGCGGCGGTCTCTCCCGCCGCATGGCGCGACGACAGCGCCACCCGACCCTCGCTGTCGACGGACAGCCGCACCTCGACGTCATACAGCTCGACGCGCCTCATCGCGGCGCCGCCAACGAGAAGGGTCCACAGATCGAACGCGATCTCCGCGCGCGGCGCGCCGACGACGGAGCGTCCCGACGCATCCTCCAGCGCGAAGCCGTCGAGCACCAGCCGCGGTCCGTCGTCGGTCTGGCGTATGCTCGCCGCTTTCAGCGCGACGTTGGCGCGGTCGCCCGTGGCCCGCTCGATGACGCCGATCAGCCTGTCCCGGACCATGTCCACCGGCAACTCGCCGGCGGCGAATCGCCAGAGCGCGAATCCGGTCGCCAGCATCAGCATCGCGGCGACTCCGGCGCCCTGGGCGCAGCGAAGGCCAAGCCGGCGCAACTTGGCCGGGCCCTGCCGACGCGAAGGAAGAGAACAGGAATCCGTGGTCGGATCGTGGGTCAATCAGGTCACCACCGGCTGCGCGTCCCGGCCCGGGGGGCGCCCGGCTCACTCGTTATAACAGGTCCGGCCCGTCCGGACAGGATTCCGGCCGCCGCGCTGGCGGCGGGGCGGATTCCTCTTTGCGCGACGGGGCTTGAGGCCATAAGCGGATCGAAATGGACAAAAGGAAGGCGCAATGACGAAAGAGTTGGCGGCGGGCGACATGGCGCCGGCCTTTGACCTTCCCGCATCAGGCGGCGAGCGCGTCTCGTCACGCCAGCTCCACGGCAGGAAAGTCGTGCTGTTCTTCTATCCGAAGGACGACACGCCGACCTGCACGCGCGAAGCCATCGATTTCAACAGGCTTCGCGACGCGTTCGAGAAAACCGGAACCGCGCTAGTCGGCGTGTCGGTCGACGACGCCGCGAGCCACGCGAAATTCGCGCGCAAGCACGCGCTTGCGATTCCCCTGATCTCCGACGAGACGCGCAGCCTGATCGACGCCTACGGTCTCTGGGTGAAGAAAAGCATGTTCGGCCACGCCTATATGGGCACGGAGCGGACGACGGTGCTGATCGGCGCGGACGGCCGCATTGCGCGCATCTGGCGGAAGGTCAAAACGCCGGGCCATGCCGAGGAGGTTCTAGCCGCCGCGCAGAGCGCCTGATCCGCCCGCGCGCGAGCGATACGGGCTTTATTAACCTTAATCCTTTCTGATGATCCGCACGTGGCTTGGAGTTGTCGCGGGTCATGAGCCCCACCGTTTCGCGCGCCGTTCGCAGCGCCGCCGCCGTCGAATCTCCGGGAGTGATGCGCGTTCGTCGCGGCCTGTTCTGGACGATGGCGGGCGCGCTCGCCTTGACCGGCGTCTGGGGCGCGGGCGTCACCGGATTCATCTATTTCCGCGACGACCTTTCGGCGCGGCTGATCGCGCGGCAGATCGAGGCGCAGTACGCTTATGAGGAGCGGATCGCCGCGCTGAAGTCCCATGTCGACCGCCTGGCGAGCCGTCAGATGCTGGATCAGGACAGCGTCGAGGCGCGGGTCAACGAACTGATGAGCCGGCAGGCCCAGCTCGAGACGCGCGGCGCCATGGTGGCGATGCTGGCGCAGGCGGCCGGCGTCGAGGGCGGCGCAACCCAGGCGCGCAAGACAATGCCCGAATCGGCCCCCTTCGCGAAGGCGCCGACGCCCGCTCCCGCCGCGCCGCCGACGGCGTTGAGTTTCGCGCCGGTCGCGCCCCGCCCCCTGCCCGTCTTCGACGAACCCCTGCGGGGCAGCGCGGGACTGCGCGCGGCGCCGGCGGCGAAGGAGACGAGCGAGCCGCTCAAGCAGCGGGTGTCGTCGCTGGGTCAGTCGCTCGCAGCGATGGAACAGCAACAGGCCGGCGCGCTCGACCGGATCATGACCCGCTCGACCGGCAAGGTGCAGCGGCTGCGAAGCGTGTTTTCCGAGGCCGGCCTCGATCCGGATCGCGTCGCGCGAACCCCGACGGGCGCCGGCGGCGTGGGCGGCCCGCTGGTGCCGATCACGGAAGCCGACGCGGCGACGTTCGACTCCGCCCTCGTCCGCGCCCGGTCGATCGTCGAGACGGAACGACGCCTGACGAAGGCGACGAAATCTCTTCCGCTCCGCTACCCGCTCGGCCATCCCGCCGACGTCACCTCGCCGTTCGGCGCGCGCAACGATCCGTTCACGCGCGGCTACGCGATGCACACCGGCGCGGATTTTCGCGCGGAAAGCGGCGCGCCCGTGCGCGCCACCGGCGCAGGCGTGGTGACCAAAGCGGACTATTCCGGCGGCTACGGCAACATGGTCGAGGTCGATCACGGCAACGGTCTGGCGACGCGCTACGCGCATATGTCGGCGATACTGGTCAGCGAAGGCCAGCATGTCGACGCCGGCGCGATCGTCGGCCGCGTCGGCTCCACGGGCCGGTCGACCGGATCGCATCTGCACTACGAGACGCGCGTCACAGGCGACGCGACCGATCCGATGCGTTTCCTGAAGCTCGGCGGCCGCTACCGCGACCTTCTCTGATCCGCGATTGTCAACCGCCGCCGATCAGGCCGGCGGCGATGTTGATCGTCAGCGCGATGATCGTCGTGTTGAACACGAAAGCCGCGATGCCGTGAGCGGTGACGACGCGCCGCAGCGACGGCGACGTGATCATGATGTCCGCCGTCTGGTTGGCGACTCCGATGACGAAGGCGAAATGGACGAAATCGCCGTAGAGCGGGGCCGCATCGCCGGGAAATTTCAATCCGCCGGGATCGCCGCCATCATCGGGCATGTAGAACTCATGGGCGTAGTGCAGCGCGAACATCATGTTCACGAGCGTCCATGACAATGCGATGGTGGCGACGGCGAGCGCCACCACCGAAGCGCCGTAGCCGTTCGACGCCTTGGCGGCGGCGAGATCGACCACGATCGCGACCACGCTCATCGCCGCCGCGATCAGCGTCACGACGAGGATGGAGGCGCGGCCCCCATCCAGTTCGCGGGCCCGCCGCTGAAGCGCCTTGAGATCGGTGCGCATCATGGTGATCGCAATGGCCACGATGAAGTACGCCGCGCCTGCGTCCCAGCCGAGCAGCGCCCGCGTCGAGGGCGAAAACGACGACGGCGCCAGGAGCGCGACCGCGACGGCGACCAGGATCGCCGCGGCGGTCGTCGGTCGAAGACGGAAGAAGGTCAGCATGGGCGGCCCTCCGCGCCGGACCCGGAGCACGCCGCCGCGTCACCGACGCAGCAGCATGCTTTCACTCGCCCGTGTCGCACGATGGTTTCGGAAAACCGGATTCAGCTTTCCGCATCATATCTCAAGGCGGGTTTTGCCCGCCCCGTCAGTCGATGTCCTCGACCGTCGCCCCGCCGCCGGAAATGCGCTGCGCCAGAGCCGCTTCCATGAATTCGTCGAGATCGCCGTCGAGCACGTCGGAGGGCGTGCCCGAGGTCACGCCGGTGCGCAGATCCTTCACGAGCTGATAGGGCTGCAGCACATAGGAGCGAATCTGGTGGCCCCAGCCGATGTCGGTCTTCGACGCGGCCGCGGCGTTCGCCTTCTCCTCGCGCTTCTTCAGTTCGGCTTCGTAGATGCGCGCGCGCAGCATGTTCCATGCGGTCGCGCGATTCTTGTGCTGCGAGCGCTCGCTCTGGCAGGCGACGACGATGCCGGTGGGGATGTGCGTGATGCGCACCGCCGAATCGGTGGTGTTCACATGTTGGCCGCCGGCGCCCGACGAGCGATAGGTGTCGATCCGGCAATCCGCTTCCTTGATGTCGACCTCGATGCGGTCGTCGACCACGGGATAGACCCAGATCGAGGCGAAGCTCGTGTGGCGACGCGCATTGGAGTCGTAGGGCGAAATGCGCACGAGCCGATGCACGCCCGACTCCGTCTTCAGCCAGCCATAGGCGTTGTGACCCTTGACGGTGATCGTCGCGGACTTGATCCCCGCTTCCTCGCCGTCGCTTCGGTCGTTCAGCTCCACCTTGTATTTGCGCCGCTCCGCCCAGCGCGTGACCATGCGCAGAAGCATCTGCGCCCAGTCCTGGCTTTCGGTGCCGCCGGCGCCGGAATTGACCTCGACATAGGTGTCGTTTCCGTCCGCTTCGCCCGACAGCAGCGTCTCGACCTGCAGCCTGCGCGCCTCGCGCGCGAGATTGACGATCGCGGTCTCGCCCTCGGTCACGCTGGCCTGATCGCTCTCGGCCTCGCCGAGCTCGATCAGCGTCGTCGCGTCGTCGACATCGCGCTCAAACTTTTTGATCGAGCCAAGCTGCGCATCGAGCGCTGTGCGCTCGCGCATCATCTGAGAGGCTTTGGCCGGATCGTTCCAGAGGTCCGGCGATTCGGCGAGTTCGTTCAGTTCGGCAAGACGTTTTTCGGCCCTGTCGACGTCAAAGATGCCTCCTCAGCAGTGCGATCGACTGCTTGATTTCATCAAGATGGTTGTTGATCTCGGCGCGCATGGCGACGGCTGAACCCTTCTCTGGAACGGGATTGAGATGGCGCCGCGTGCATAGCGACGCAATGCGGCGCTGGCAAACATTCGCCGGCCGGCGGGAGGAAGGCTCAGTAGAGGCCGCCGGTGCCGGTGCCGACCGACCGGGAGCCGCCGGAGGAGGCCGTCGCGCCGAAGCTGCCCGGCGAGACATAGTTGTCTCCGGGACCGGTGCCCGGCTTGTAGGCTTCCATATAGTTGCCGACGCGCACCAGCTTCATGCCGGGCGGAATCTTGAACGGCGTGTCGGGCTGGTCCTTGAGCGCCATGCGCATGAAATCGCGGAAGATTGGCGCCGCATAGGCGCCGCCCGTCGAGGAGTCGCCGAGCGAGCGCGGCTTGTCGTAGCCGAGATAAACGCCCATCACGAGATTGGCCGAGAAGCCGACGAACCAGACGTCCTTCGCCTCGTTGGTCGTGCCGGTCTTGCCGGCGAGATACTGGCGGCCAAGCTCCTTGATGATCGTCGCGGTGCCGCGCTGGATCACGCCCTGCATGATCGAGGTGATCTGGTAGGCCGTCATCGGATCGATCACCAGCTCGCGGTTGTCGCGCAAACGCGGCTCGGGCTGATTCTCCCACTTGTCCGCCTTGCAGCCGTCGCACTGGCGGTCGTCATGGCGGAAGATCGTCGCGCCCCAGCGGTCGTGGATGCGCTCGATCAGCGTCGGCTTGATGCGCCGGCCCCCGTTCGCGAACATGGAGTAGCCGGTGACCATCCGCATCACGGTGGTCTCGCCCGCGCCGAGCGACATGGACAGCACCGGCAGCATCTCGTCATAGACGCCGAACCGCTTGGCGTATTCCGCGACGAGCGGCATGCCGATGTCTTGCGCGAGGCGCACGGTCATCAGGTTGCGCGACTGCTCGATGCCGCTGCGCAGGGGCATCGGGCCGCGGCCCATGCTGCCGCCGTAATTCTCCGGCCGCCACACCTCGCCATTGCCCTGGTCGATCTCGATCGGGCCGTCGACGATGATGCTCGTCGGCGTGTAGCCGTTATCGAGCGCGGCGGCGTAGACGAACGGCTTGAACGAGGAGCCCGGCTGACGCATCGCCTGAGTCGCGCGGTTGAATTCGCTCTGGTCGAAGGAGAAGCCGCCGACCATCGCCTTCACGCGGCCCGTCCACGGGTCCATCGCGACAAGAGCGCCGGACACCTCGGGCTGCTGGCGCAGGCGCACCTGGCCCGGCTTGCCGTCGAGCGGCTCGACATAGATGACGTCGCCAGGCTGGACCACCTGGGCGACGGAGGATTTGCGCGTCCATTTCACGCCGTCCGCGCCAAGCGTCGCATATTCGCGCTCACGCTGGATCTCGCCGCTCTTCTCGCGGCGCGGCTGCAGCCCGACGCGGGCGGACTGTGCGGACACGTCCAGCACGACGGCGTAACGCCAGGGCTGGACGTCGGTGTAGAGCGGCATGTCCGCCAGCGCGAGGCCCCATTCGCGCGCGCCGAACGAGAGATGATGCTGCGCGCCGCGCCAGCCCCGGGCCTCGTCGAATCGCACCAGGCCGTCCACGAACGCCTTGCGCGCCATGACCTGCATGGCGGGATCGAGCGTCGTCCGCACCGACAGGCCGCCCTCGAGCAGCTTCTTGTAGCCGTAGCGGTCGGCGATCTCGCGGCGGACCTCCTCGGCGAAATAGCCGGCGGCGAAGGAGTTGGGCGACAGGCTGCGGAAGGTCACGCCGAGCGGCATCTTCATCGCCTTGTCGCCGTCCTCCTTCTTCACATAGCCGTTGGCGACCATGCGCTCGATCACCCAGTTGCGGCGGGCGACGGCGGCGTCGCGATTCTTGATCGGCGAATAGTTCTCCGGCGCCTTCGGCAGCGCGGCGATATAGGCGAGTTCATGCAGTTCGAGCTCGTGCACGGACTTGCCGAAATAGTTCAGCGAGGCGGCGGCGACGCCGTAATTGCCCGCGCCGAGATAAATCTCGTTCAGGTAGAGCTCGAGGATGCGGTCCTTCGAATAGGTGGCCTCGATTCGGAGCGCGATCAGCATCTCCTTGATCTTGCGCTCGAAGGTGCGCTCCGGGGTCAGCAGGAAGTTCTTGGCGACCTGCTGGGTGATGGTGGACGCGCCCGACTGGCGACGGTCGGTGCGGCCGGCCACGAGCTGGAAGCCGGCGCGGGCGATGCCTTCGATGTCGATGCCGAAATGGGTATAGAAATTCTTGTCTTCCGCCGACAGGAACGCCGCGATCATCATCTTCGGCACGGCCTGAATCGGAAGATAGAGCCGCCGCTCCTTGTAATATTCGGCGATCAGGCTGCCGTCGCCGGCGTGAACCCGCGTGGCCACCGGCGGCTCATAATTGGCGAGCTGGGTGTAGTCCGGCAGATCGCGAGTGTTTTTCCAGAGGTAGAAACCGGCGACAGCCGAACCCACGAGGAAGACCATCGCGCCGATAGCGAACAGGAAACCCAGGAATCGAACAACGAATCTCATCGCACCCTGTCCGTTCCGCGCCTGCCCCCGAAGCGCCGCGTTCAAATCGCTCCGCGCCGGCCCCGATCATACGCAAAGCCGCCGACGCCCGCCACCGGCGCGTGACGCAGAAGCATGGTCGAAAAAAGGCGTCCGCGCTTCACGGACGGCCTCGGCTGGCGAAATAGGCGTCAATCGCCGAGAGGATCGCCGCGCCGGCCTTGGCCCGGCCGTCGGCCGAGGTCAAGAGCGCGATGTCCCGCGTATTGGTGAGATAGCCGAGCTCGACCAGGACCGAAGGCACATCGGGCGCCATCAGCACCCGGAAACCGGCCGACTTCAGCGGCGTCTTGTGCATCGGCAGCGCCGACCCCAGCCCGCCGACCAGCGCCCGCGCGAAACGGTGGGAGAACGTCCGCGTCTCCCGCCGGGTCAGGTCCGACAGGATGTCGTTGACCTCGTCGATCACCTCGCCGCCGCTGTCGGCGCCGGCGCTTGAGTCGGAGTTGTTCTCGGATTCGGCGAGGCGGGCGGCGTAAGCGTCCGAGGCCCGGTCGGAGCCTGTGTAGATCGAGGCGCCGCGCACCCCGTCGTGAGAGACGAGGGCGTCGGCATGCAGCGAGATCATCAGATCGGCGCGCGCCTGGCGGGCGAACTTCACGCGCTCGGACAGCGAAATGAACACGTCCTCTTCGCGGGTCATGGCCACCCGGTAGCGCCCGGTCTCGATGAGACGGTCCCTCAGCGCCTGAGCGATCGAAAAGACGATGTCCTTTTCAAACTGGCCGTTCACGGCCCGCGCGCCGGGGTCGACGCCGCCGTGACCGGGGTCGATGACGACGAGCGGCCGTTGGTCGTCAGCGGGAGCGGCCGCGGGCGGCGCGACGCTGGCGACGCGCTGCGGCTCACGCGCGGCGCGCGAGAAGGCCGCCCGATCCACCCGGGACAGTTTTATCCGCAGGCGCGAGCGGCCCGCCTCGCCCTCCGGCTCGACTTCGACTTCCGCGAGAGCAGGCTGCGCCAGATCAATGACAATACGGGATTTTCCGGCGCTGAATAATCCATATCGGAAAGAGCGGATCGGTCCCTCAGCCTTGCGGCCGGCCTCCTCGCCGAGTTGGAAGTTGACCTCCGGCAGATCGACGATGATCCGATCCGGCCGCTCCAGCGCGAACACGGACGCCTGTACGGGCCGTGAAATGGAGATCGCGATTTCAGCGCCGCCGCCCGGAAACGATTTCGTGTCGCTCTCGAAGGCGACCGGAACGGCCGGCTTCGGAGCAGGGGCGGCCTGCGCATAACGTCGGGCCGGCTGGCCGGCGCTGGCCGAGGGCGCCGCAAACGCCAGCAGGGACAACAGGCAGAGCGCGAGCCGCGCCGGCAGGCGCCGCCGTCTCACGCCGTTTGCTGGGGGAGCGCGCATGGATTCATTTGCCCGGGGCATGGTTAATGTTGAATGACCGCAGCCGGCAAGCGCGCCCGGAAACGGCCTTCGGCGGGAATCTTGCCAAGATTGCGTGAAGACCGTAAGGACGGACCATTGCGGACCAAGGGTCTGAGGCGAGTCGCGCCCCGGGCGCGCTTGCAGACGAAAGGCCCTCTCCGCGCCGGCGACCGTTTCCATGCAGATCGTGCGAGGAAGGCCGTCGGGCGGGTGCGCGCAGCGCTCCCTGTTTTGAGGTGTCGATGAATTTTCGCGTCCGTCCGCCTTGCCCCGCAGAGCCGCCCGGCGGCTTGCTGCCGGCCCGGCGGACTTTGAGCGCGAAGAAGCGCGGCGCCCCCTCACCCTCTTTCTCTTTCACGAGCAGCGCCCAGCCGCTCACCATCCACGGCGCAGCCGAGCTTCTCCCTTTCCTGTCGAATTCAGCGATTCGTCGCACCGGACCATCGCCGCTCTTGCGCGAGGTCCGGCCATGATCCGCATCCGGCCAGACATAGAGAGAATGACGGCGCGCACCTTCAAGGGGTCCGCCAATGGCCAACAACAAAATGCTCATCGATTCGACGCATCCGGAGGAAACCCGGGTCGTCGTCACCCGCGGTAACCGCGTCGAAGAATTCGATTTCGAATCCGCCTCCCGCAAGCCGCTTCGCGGCAACATCTATCTCGCCAAGGTCACCAGGGTCGAACCGTCGCTGCAGGCGGCGTTCGTCGAGTATGGCGGCAACCGGCACGGCTTCCTCGCCTTCTCGGAAATCCATCCCGACTACTACCAGATTCCGGTCGCCGACCGGCAGGCGCTGATCGAAGCCGAGGAGCGCTACGAGCACGACCAGCAGAAGCGCTCCGAGAGCCGGCGCAACCGCCGCGATCGCGTTCGCGGCCCCGCCGTCAAGGGCGAGGACGACGGGCGCGAGGACAGGCGGTCGGCGGAAAGCGCCGCCATCGGCGAAATCATGCCGCAGGACATGGACGCGGCCCCCGCGACGGACGCCGGCGACGAAGCTGCGGCGAGCGGCGATCATGGGGCAGACGCCTCGACCTCCGACGAGGCTGCGCCCCGGGCAGCCGAAGCCTCGGCGCCCTCCGCCGACGTCGAGGACAGGCAGGAAGACGACGCGCCGGCGCAGGGCGCCGACAACCATGACTCTTCCTCCGAAGACTCCCCCTCCGAAGACTCCTCCTCCGATGACGACGAAGAAGAAGACGAGGATGACGATGAGGAGGAAGAAGACGAAGACGACGAGGAGGAAGACGATTCCGTCGAGCAGCTCGGCGGCGACGCCCTCGAGGAGGCCGCGGAACGGCCGCGTCATGTCCGCCGTCACTACAAGATCCAGGAAGTCATCAAGCGCCGCCAGATTCTGCTGGTGCAGGTCGCCAAGGAAGAGCGCGGCACCAAGGGCGCGGCGCTGACCACCTATCTGTCTCTCGCCGGCCGCTATTCGGTGCTGATGCCGAACACGGCGCGCGGCGGGGGCGTCTCGCGCAAGATCACCAGCGCGCAGGATCGCAAGCGGCTCAAGGAGCTGGTGCAGGATCTCGAGGTGCCCAAGGGGATGGGAATCATCCTGCGCACCGCCGGCGCGGCGCGCACCAAGGCCGAGATCAAGCGCGACTTCGAATATCTGCTGCGGATGTGGGAGAGCGTGCGCGAGCTGACGCTGGAATCGTCGGCCCCCGCTCTCGTCTACGAGGAAGGCTCCCTGATCAAACGCTCGATCAGAGACCTTTATTCGCGCGACATCGACGAGATCGTCGTCGGCGGCGAGGAAGGCTATCGCGAAGCCAAGGACTTCATGCGCATGCTCATGCCGAGCCATGCGCGGCAGGTGAAATATTACCGCGAGCCGACGCCGCTGTTCGCGCGCTATGGCGTGGAATCGCAGCTCGACGCGATGTTCTCGAACCAGGTCACGCTGAAGTCGGGCGGGTATCTCGTCATCAACCAGGCGGAGGCGCTCGTCGCGATCGACGTCAATTCCGGACGGTCGACCCGCGAGCACAATATCGAGGACACGGCCCTCAAGACCAACCTGGAAGCCGCCGAAGAGGTGGCGCGCCAGTTGCGCCTGCGCGACCTCGCCGGGCTCATCGTCATCGACTTCATCGACATGGAGGAGCGGCGCAACAACCGCGCCGTCGAAAAGCGGCTCAAGGACGCCCTCAAGAACGACCGCGCGCGCATTCAGATCGGCCGCATCTCGCCGTTCGGCCTGCTCGAAATGTCGCGCCAGCGTCTGCGCACCGGCGTTGTCGAATCCTCGAGCATCCTCTGTCCGCATTGCGGCGGCTCGGGCCATGTTCGCGCGCCGCTGTCGATCGCGCTGCAGATCCTGCGCATCCTCGAGGATCAACTGATCCGGTCGAACGCATTCAACCTCATCGTGCGCGCGCCGACGAATGTCGCGATCTATCTGCTGAACGCCAAGCGCGCCCATCTGCGCGCGATCGAGCAGCGCTTCGGCGTCTCGATCACCATCAATCTCGACGACCATCTCGGCGCTGGAAAAACCCACCTGGTCGAGAAGGGCGAGATGATTCCCGAAGGGCAGCGGATCGTGGTGCAGCTCGCGCCGCCCGTCATCGAGCCCGACGAGGACGACGACATCCCCATCGAGGAGGACGAGGCCGAGAACGAAGAGGTTCGCGCGGACGAGAGCGCGGCCGACGCGGAAAGCGATTCCGAGAACGGCGAGGCCGAGGGACGCGACGGCGGACGCCGCCGCCGCCGCCGTCGCCGCCGCGGCCGGGGCGACCAGCCGAATGAGCGCGAGACCGAGTCCGACGAGACGCAGGCCCGGACAGACTCCGATGACGAGGCCGAAACCGACAGCGACGCCGAAGGCGATCATGAGCCGGAACGGGCGTCCGAAGAGGGCGCCTCCGACCGCAAAGAGCGCGGCGACGACAGTCGCGGGCGACGGCGCGGGCGACGCGGCGGACGCCGCGACCGCCGCGACCGGGACGAGCGCCGCCCTCTCGCCGCCGAAGCCGAAGAGGTTCAGGGCCAGTTGCGGGAGCCTGCGATTCCGCCGGCCGCCGCCGACCTCGATCTCGAAGCCTCCCCGGCCGTGACGGAGCGCGCGGAGGCCGAGCAGTCGTCTTCCGATCTCTTCAATGTGACGTCGGACCGGCCCGCGGCCGTGGCCGAGCAGGCGGCGAACGATCAGGTCGCCCCGGTCGCGCAGGAAACCGGCGCGGCGAGCGTGGCCGACGCTCCGGTCGAGCCTGCGAAGCCGGCCCGCGCGCCCGTAACCTCCAACCCCGACGCTTACCGCATCAACGCCGAAGATCCGGCGGCGCCGAAGCGCGGCGGCTGGTGGGCCAAGGCGAAGAAGGCGCTCGGCGGCGAATAGCCGCCCGCGCCTGCCCGCCCTTGCCGATGACGAGACGCCCGCACACGCTGCGGGCGTTTTGATTCCGCCCCTGCCCGCACGCACGATGGCCGAGACCGATCTCTATGCGCCGGTGAAGCGCTTCCTCGAAGCGCAGGGCTATTGCGTGAAAGCGGAGATCCGGGATTGCGATCTGGTGGCGATCCGGGGTGAGGAGCCCCCGGTCGTGGTCGAACTGAAGCGCGCCTTCTCGCTGAAGCTCGTCCTGCAAGGCGTCGACCGCCAGTCGCTGACGGACGCGGTCTATCTCGCCATCGGCCTGCCGCGCCGGCATGACCCCGACATCCACAAGCTCTGCCGGCGGCTTGGCCTCGGCCTGCTCACCGTCTCGGGCGATCATGTCGAAGCCGCGCTCGATCCCGCGCCCTATCAGCCGCGCAAGAACGGCAAGCGCCAGGGAATGCTGCTGAAGGAGTTCGCCCATCGCGTCGGCGATCCCAATCTCGGCGGCAGCGCGCGGCGGCGGCCGCTGATGACGGCCTACAGGCAGGACGCGCTGCGCTGCATCCGCTTCCTCGACCGGACGGGGCCGAGCCGGCCGGCGCTCATCCGGACCGAAGCCGGAGTGGCGCGCGCCGGCGCCATGCTGCGCGACGACGTGTATGGCTGGTTCATCCGCGTCGAGCGGGGCGTCTATGATCTCTCGCCGAAGGGCCGCGCCGCTCTCGCGGATTTCGCGCAAGCGCTGGCTGCGCTGTAGCACGCCGGGCGGCGACGCATTTGCGACGAAATCCTGCGCATGGATAATGGGCGAAACAGGACACGCCGCCATGCCGGACGCCTTCTTCTACGCGACGCATGAGGTTCTCAATCAGCCGCCGCCGCTGACGGATTTCGATGTCTACGGCGCCGACGCGACGCTCCAGCGCATCGTCAAGACATTCGACGCCGACTGGGCGCGCGACAGGCTCCATCGCGCCGGCCGCAGCGCGGGATCGGCCGAGGTGCAGGAATGGGCGCGGCAGGCGAACCGCTTCGTCCCCGAACTGCGCACGCATGATCGTTTCGGCCTCCGCATCGACGAAATCGAATTTCATCCGGCGTGGCACGAGTTGATGACGCGCGCGATGGCGGACGAATGCCATTCGCTCGCATGGACGGAGAAGCGCAAGGGCGCGCATGTCGCGCGATCCGCCCTCGCCTATGTGTGGAACCAGGGCGAGACGGGCGTCATGTGCCCGATCCTGATGACCTACGCGTCGACCCCGGTGCTCGAAAAGAACGCGGCCGTGGCCGCCGAATGGCTGCCGCGCGTTCTCTCGCGGACCTACGACAAGCGCCAGATCAGGGCGCGCGACAAGGCGGGCGCGACCTGCGGCATGGCGATGACGGAAAAGCAGGGCGGCTCCGATCTTCGCCAGACGCAAACCACGGCGACATCCAACCGCGACGGAACATGGTCGATCGTCGGGCACAAATGGTTCTTCTCGGTTCCGCATTCGGACGTGTTCCTCACGCTCGCGCGCACGGAGAAGGGCGTGTCCTGCTTCGTCTGCGCGGGATGGCTGGAGGACGGATCGCGCAACCGTCTCGCCATCCAGCGGCTGAAGGACAAATGCGGCAACCGCTCCAACGCGTCGTCCGAGGTGGAATTCCGCGGCGCGATCGGAACGCTGATCGGCGAGGAAGGCCGCGGCATTGCGACGATTCTGGAAATGGGCCATCTCACGCGCATCGACTGCGCGATCTCGTCGGCGGCCCTGATGCGGCAGGCGCTCATGCAGGCGGCGCATCATTGCAGCCATCGCCGCGCCTTCCAGCGCGCGCTGATCGACCAGCCGATCATGCAGAACGTGCTCGCCGATCTCTCCATCGAAGCCGACGCGGCCGCGTGGCTCGCGATGCGCGTGTCTGCGGCGATGGATCGCGAAAAAGACGACGCCGCGGAGCGCGCCTTCAACCGCATCGCCGCGCCGATCGCGAAATACTGGATCTGCAAGCGAAGCCCGCCGGTCGTCGTCGAGGCGCTCGAATGCCATGGCGGCAACGGCTTCATCGAGGACGGCGTGATGGCGCGGCTCTATCGCGAGGCGCCGCTGAACGGCGTCTGGGAAGGATCGGGCAATGTGATCTGCCTCGACGTTCTGCGCTCCATGCAGCGCGAACCCGACAGCGCGCCCGCTCTTATCGACGAGTTGCGCGCGGCGCGCGGCGCCGACAAGCGCTTCGACGCGTTTCTCGCCCGGCTCGAAAGCGATTTCATCGACCTCGCGCGCCATGAGGGTCAAGCGCGGCGGCTGGTCGAACGCCTCGCGCTCGCGCTGAGCGCGAGCCTGCTGATCCGTCACGGCGACGCGGCGACCGCCGACGCATTCGTCGCGACCAGGCTCGGCGGGGAATGGTCGGGACATTTCGGCGATCTTCCCCCGGCGGTCGACGCGGGCGCATTGGCGCGCGCAGCCGTTCCGGTTCTCTGATCGTCGCTCCATCCGCTAAAATTGAAACAATTCGCGCAACCTCCGCGCGCATTGCGCCATACCGTGAATTTAGAGGCTCGCGTCCGATAACGCTCTCCGCTGATCTGGAGAGAGCCATGATCGAGACCGGGAGAACGAAAGGGCTGGCGCGCGACGCGCGAGGCGTCGCCGCGCTCGAATTCGCGATCGTCGCGCCGCTGCTCATCACGTTTCTGGGCGGCATTCTGATCTACGGGATTTATTTCGCGACGCTGCACAATCTGCAACAGCTCGTCGCCGAAGCCGGCCGCGCGACGATCGCTGGCCTCGACGATCCCGAACGCGAGCGCCTCGCCAGGCGCCAGATCGACGCGACGATCGGCGACTACCCGCTGCTCAAGCGCGCCCACATGCAGGTGACCGCGCGCACCGATCCGACATCGCCCGAGCGATATGTCGTCTCGATCGCCTATGACGCGACGCATCTCGGCCTGTCCGCGTTCGGTAGCCTTCTGCCGCAACCGCCCGAGCATATCGAGCGCACGGCGATCATCCGCAAGGGAGGCGCCTGATGCGCGCATCGCGTTTCGTCCGGATTCGACGCGGCGTCGCCGCCGTTGCGCGCGACAGGCGCGGAACGACGAGCATTCTCGTCGCCGGAAGCATGACGGCGCTCGTCGGCGCCGCCGCGCTGGCGGTCGATGTCGGCTCGCTTTATTTCGCCAAGCGCAAGGCGCAAACGGCCGTCGATCTCGCCGCGATCGCCGGCGCGGGCGGCCTGCCCGATCCTGACAAGGTAGTCAGGGACAGCCTGGCGGACAATGGCTTCTCTTTCCTGACCCCGCGCCAGCCGCAAGCCGGGCCGCCCGTTCCTCAGGTGTCGCTGACGGCGCTGACCATCACGCCCGGCCGCTATGCGCCCGACATCGCCGTTCCCGTCGACAAACGCTTCACGCCGGCGAGCGCCGCGACGGCGAACGCGCTGCGCGTCACGATGCGGCAGACCACTCCCCTCTATTTCGGACGTCTCATCACCGGCCAGACGGAAGCGGCGTATGAAGTCTCGGGCACGGCCTCGGTGGCGAAGTCGGCCGCCTTCTCGGTCGGAACGCGCCTGCTGAAACTCGACGGCGGAATCGCGAACGCGCTTCTGTCGGCGCTGCTCGGAACCAGCGTCTCGCTCTCGGTGATGGATTACGAGGCGCTGGCCACGGCCAAGATCGAATTGTTTCCGCTTCTCGACGCGCTCGGCGACGAACTCAATCTGCGCGCCGTCAGCTACGACACGCTGCTCAACGTCAGCGGCCCGATCGGCAAGACGTTGACGGCGGCCGCGCGCGTCGCGTCCCTGACAAACCAGACCAAAGCCGCCGACGCGCTGCGCCGTCTCGCGAACGGAACCGATGTGGCGCGGCTCGGCGTCAAGCTGCGCGACATCATCGATCTCGGACCGATGGGCGCAAAGACGCTTGGCGAGGGGCCGGCGGTCGCGGCGCAGGTGAGCGCGCTCAACCTGCTGATGGCGGAGGCGCAGGTCGCCAACGCGAAGCGTCAGGTCTCGCTCGATCTCGGCGTCAGCCTGCCCGGACTTGCGAGCGCGAAGGTCACGCTGGGAATCGGCGAACGTCCGGTGAAAGCCGTGTGGCTGGCGAACGGCCCGCCCAACGCCGCGCAGGCGCATACGGCGCAGACGCGGCTGCTGCTCGACGTGAAGCTGCTCGGCAATGCGCTCGTTCCCGCCGGCGTCCGCCTGCCTGTCTATGTCGAGCTCGCCGCCGCCGACGCGCGCCTCGCCGACGTGCGCTGCCG
>MKVY01000038.1:67935-81656 GCA_001899525.1 Rhizobiales bacterium 65-9 | reverse complement strand
CCCGCCGCGGCGCTCGTCTCGCTGCTCGGCGTCAAGGTCACGGGCCGCGCGCATGCGACGATCAGCAACATGCGCTACGACCGGCTGTCCTTCACCATCGACGACATCCGCAACGGGCGGCCGCAAACCACGCGCACCCGCGACTTCACCACCTCCCTCGTCTCGAAGCTCGTCCAGGATCTGGAGCTGAAAACCCAGATTCTCGGCATTCCGCTGATCGACCTTTCACTGCTGACGCGAACGGTCGGAACGCTGACGGAAGGCGCGACGCCGTCGATCGACGCGCTGCTCTACAGCCTTCTCAATCTGCTCGGCGTCGGCGTGGGCGAAGCGGACATCTGGGCGAACGGGGCGCGATGCGATGGAGGCGTGCTTGTGAATTGACCACCAGCGTCATCTGCTCCGCGCATCCTTGACATGCGCGGAGCCCTTTTCTTCGGCGCGCGCGACCTGCAACCACCCCGCACGCGCCGTTCAGGGCCGCCGTTCCTCCCACCGGAGCGGCGGCCCGTTTTTTCATCCTGAACTGCGCGCCGCAAGAAAGCCGCCAAGCCGTTCGATCGTTTGTTCGCAGTCCTGCATCGACCCCGCAAAGGACAGCCGCGCCGTGCGCGCGCCGCGTCGCGCGTCGAAATCGAGGCCCGGCGTGATCGCGACGCCGGCCTGTTCGAGAACGTCGCGGCAAAACCGCATCGAGTCGTTGGTGAAGCGGCCGACATCGGCGTAGATGTAAAACGCGCCGTCCACCGGAAAGAAGTCGCTGACGCCGATCTTCGGCAGCTCGCGCAGCAGATAGGCGCGGTTCGCGGCGTAGGTCGCCTTGATCGCCTCGCATTCGTCGCCCGCGTCGAACGCGGCTTCGGCGGCGACCTGACTGAGAAACGGCACGGAGATCGACAGGTTCTGCTGCAAGCGCTCGACCGTGCGCACGAGACGCTCAGGCAGCGCGAGCCAGCCCACGCGCCATCCGGTCATGCAGTAATATTTGGAGAAGGAATTGACGATGATCGCCTCGTCATCGACCGAGAGCGCCGTCGCCGCCGGACGGTCGTAGGTCAGGCCGTGATAGATCTCGTCGGAAATATACCAGAGGCCGAGACGGCGGCATTCCGCTGCGATGGCGGCGATGGCGTCGCGCTCCATCACGACGCCGGTGGGATTGGCGGGACTCATGGTCAGCACGCCGGCGAGCGGCTTCTCGGCGTGTGCGCGGCGGATGTGGTCAGGCGTCAGCACATAGCGGCTCGCGGCGTCGACCTCGATGGCGACCGGCTCGAGCCCGAGCGCGACGAGGATGTTGCGATAGGCAGGATAGCCCGGCGCGGTGATCGCCACGCGCGCGCCCGGTTCGAAACAGGCGAGGAAGGCGAGGATGAATCCGCCGGACGAGCCGGTGGTGACCACGACGCGGCTCGAAGGAACATTCATTCCATAGGCGTCGCGGTAGTGGCGCGCGATCCGCTCGCGCAGCGAGGGAACGCCGAGCGCCTCGGTGTAGCCGATGCGGCCGTCCGTCAGCGCGTTGGCCGCCGCGGCGCGGATGCTGGCCGGCGTCGGCGCCGAGGGCTGGCCGACCTCCATGTGCGTCACCGATCCGCCTGCCGCCTCGATGCGGGCGGCGGCCGACATCACGTCCATCACGATGAACGGGTCGACCCTGGCGGCGAGACGGGACAGGGCGGGCGGTGAGGACATGACGGCACGCGAACGACGACGGGAGGCTGCGCATAGCCTGCCGAGAGCCGCCCGCAAAGCGGACCGCCCGCGCGCGCCGCCGCCGCCATCACCAAGCTGTGATTGGCGGCGAGATGAACGCGAAACGCGGCCGGCGTTCATTGACCGTTGACGGTCCTTCCGCCTAGCTGCCCGAAATCAGCCATGCGCCGCCGGGCGCCGAGCCAAGAGACATCCATGCGATTGATCCAGACCATCGCCGCCATCGCCCTGTCGGCGGCGGCCCTCGGAACGGCGCCCGCGCTGGCGCAGCAGGCGCAGTCCTCGCCCGCGCAAGGCTTCAACGCGACGCAGAAGCTCGCCATCGAGGCGATCATCAAGGAATACCTGATGCGCAATCCGGAGATCCTGCGCGACGCGCTGATGGAGCTCGAATCGCGCCAGCGCGACGCCGAGAAGGTCGCCCAGAAGCAGGCGCTGGAGGAGCAGCGCGCGGCGCTTCTGAGCGATCAGGGATCGATCGTCGTCGGCAACCCGCAGGGTGACGTCACGCTGATCGAATTCTTCGATTACAACTGCGGCTACTGTAAGAAGTCGCTCGCCGACATGCAGTCGCTCGTGAAAAACGACCCGAAGCTCAGGGTCGTGCTGCGCGATTTCCCGATCCTCGGACCCGATTCAGTCGAGGCCTCCAAGATCGCCACGGTGGTGAAGCAGCACCTCAAGGGCGACAAGTATTTCGATTTTCACGTCAAGCTGATGTCCACGCGCGGCCGCGCGGGCAAGGAGCGCGCGCTCGAGGCCGCCAAGGAGGCGGGACTCGATCCGGTGAAGATCGCCGCGGAAGCGGAATCGCCCGCCGTCGTCGCCGGCATCCAGCGCACGCTACAGATCGCCGAAGCGCTGTCGATCAACGGCACCCCCGCCTTCATCATCGGCGACGAGGTGATCGCCGGCGCCGTCGGCGAAGGCCCGATGAAGGACGCGATCAAGTCCGTCCGCCAGTGCGGCAAGGCGCAGTGCTGAACCGGAGAGCCGATCTCCCCGGTCGATCGCAGCCGCTTTACCCGTCGGGCGCCGTCTGAGGCGCGCGACCGCGCGCGGGATGGGCGCGACAAGGACTGCTTCCCCTTTCCGCAAGGCGCGCCTATAAGCCGGGGATTCGCCTTCCGACGCCCCTTTCCCAGCGCCCATGCCCGTCGTCCATGTCCTGAACGGCCCGAACCTCAACCTGCTCGGAACCCGGGAGCCGGGAACCTATGGCGCGCAGACGCTCGCCGACATCGAGCGGGGGCTCCGGGCTCAGGCCGCCGGGCTCGGCGTGGAGATCGTCTTTCGCCAGTCCAACAGCGAGGGCGACCTCGTGACCTGGATTCAGGAAGCGGGCCAGGCCGGCGCGGGCGTCATCCTCAACGCAGGCGCCTACACCCACACCTCCGTCGCCATCCAGGACGCGATCCGGGCCGTGGGAGCGACGGTCGTGGAGGTGCATCTTTCCAATGTCCATGCGCGCGAAGCGTTTCGGCATCACTCATATATCGCTCCGGTCGCCAAGGGCGTGATCGCGGGTTTCGGCGCGGGAAGCTACAAGCTCGCGCTGATCGCCCTCGCCGACAGCCTTGGCGCGTCCTCCAGGAAGGTTTGATTCATGGCCAGACAAAGCCCGATCGACACCGATTTCGTCCGCGAGCTGGCGCTGCTCGTCGCCGAAACCGGACTGTCGGAGATCGAGGTCGAGAAGGGCGACCTGAAGGTCCGGGTCGCGCGCGCCGTCGTCTCCGTGGCGGCGCCGGTCACGATGGCGGCGCCCGCGCCGGCCCCCCATCCGTCCCCGGCGGCGGCCGCAGCCGCGCCGACCCCCGCCGCCTCGCCCAAGGACCATCCGGGCGCCGTGAAATCGCCGATGGTCGGCACCGCCTATCGGCGCCCCTCCCCCGACGCCAAGCCGTTCATCGAGGTCGGCGCGTCGGTGAAGGCCGGCGACAGGCTGTTCCTCGTGGAGGCGATGAAGACCTTCAACGACATCGTCGCGCCGAAGGCCGGCACGGTCACCGCGATCCTTGTCGATGACGGACAGCCGGTCGAATATGACGAACCGATGTGCGTGATCGAGTGAGGCGGCGCGGGCGCACCTGATGTTCGACAAGATCCTCATCGCCAACCGCGGCGAAATCGCGCTGCGGATCCTGCGCGCGGCCAAAGAGCTCGGCATCCAGACCGTCGCCGTGCATTCGACCGCCGACGCCGACGCGATGCATGTGCGGCTCGCGGACGAAAGCGTCTGCATCGGACCGCCGCCGGCGCGCGAGTCCTACCTCAACATTCCGGCGCTGATCGCCGCCTGCGAGATCACCGGCGCCGACGCCGTGCATCCGGGATACGGCTTCCTGTCGGAGAACGCCCGGTTCGCCGACATGCTGGAGGCGCACAAGATCGTCTTCATCGGCCCGCGCGCCGAACATATCCGCATCATGGGCGACAAGATCGAGGCGAAGCGCACGGCGCGACGGCTCGGCATCCCCTGCGTTCCCGGATCGGACGGCGGCGTGTCGGACGAGACGGAAGCCGCGCGGATCGCCAGGGATATCGGCTATCCCGTCATCGTGAAGGCAGCCGCCGGCGGCGGCGGGCGCGGCATGAAGGTCGCGCGCGACGAGGAAGAACTCGCCCATGCGATCGCGACCGCGAAGGTGGAGGCGAAGGCCGCCTTCGGCGACGACGCGGTCTATCTCGAGAAATATCTGGAAAAGCCGCGCCACATCGAAATCCAGATTCTCGGCGACGGACGCGGCAACGCCATCCATCTCGGCGAGCGCGACTGCTCGCTGCAGCGACGGCACCAGAAGGTGTGGGAGGAAGGCCCCTCGCCCGCGCTCAACGCCAGCATGCGCTCGGAGATCGGCGAGACATGCGCGAAAGCGATGCGCGACCTCGGCTATCTCGGCGCCGGAACCGTCGAGTTCCTCTATGAGGACGGCCAGTTCTATTTCATCGAGATGAACACGCGCATCCAGGTCGAGCATCCGGTGACCGAGATGATCACTGGCATCGACCTCGTGCATGAGCAGATCAAGATCGCGGCCGGCGCCGCGCTGACGACGCGACAGCAGGACGTGCGCTTCAGCGGCCACGCGATCGAGTGCCGCATCAACGCCGAGAACGCGCTGACCTTCCGCCCCTCGCCGGGCCAGATCAAATCCTATCATCCGCCCGGCGGGCTCGGCGTGCGCGTCGATTCCGCCGCCTATCAGGGCTATCGCATTCCGCCGAACTACGATTCGATGATCGGCAAGCTGATCGTCACGGGCCGCACGCGGAACGAATGCCTCATGCGCCTGCGCCGGGCGCTGGACGAGTTCGTCGTCGACGGCGTCGACACGACCCTGCCGCTTTTTCGCGCCCTGGTGCGCAACGCCGACATCCAGAACGGCGCCTATGACATCCACTGGCTCGAACAATATCTCGCGCAGGATCCGCCGATCGAAGCGGTCGGCTGATCAGACGCTGCTCGCGGCGGCGCGGCGATGACGCGCTCCCCCGAAGAGCCGCTCGCGATCACGCCCGAGATCGTTCTGCGGGCCTATGCGGCCGGGCTGTTTCCGATGGCGGAAAGCGCGGACGATCCGGGGCTTTACTGGGTCGAGCCGCAGCAGCGCGGAGTCGTTCCTCTCGACGGGCTGCGCATCTCGCGCTCGCTCGCCAAGACGGTCCGGCAGGATCGCTTCGAGGCGCGCGTCGATCATGATTTCGATGCGGTCATCGACGCCTGCGCGGCGGAAAACCAGAACAGGCCGAACACCTGGATCAGCGGCCGCATCCGCCAGCTTTATCGCGCGCTCTTCGATCGCGGGGCCGCGCACACGGTTGAGTGCTGGCGCGACGGCGCGCTCGTCGGCGGGCTTTACGGCGTCAGCCTCGGCGCCGCGTTCTTCGGCGAAAGCATGTTCCACCGTCAGACCGACGCCTCGAAGGTGGCGCTGGTCCATCTCGTCGCGCGGCTGCGCAGCGGCGGCTACCGGCTGCTCGACACGCAGTTCATCACCGATCATCTCGCCTCGCTCGGCGCGGTCGAGATTCCCCGCGCGCGCTATCGCAGGCTGCTCGCCGACGCCGTCGCTGCGACGCCCACGGCGGAAGTGTGGGAGCATGCGCCGCCGTTGTCAGGAGAGCAGGCGCTTGCGCTGGCGCGCGGCTACGTTCCTTAGAGCGCGCAGACCGAGCTCGGATCCGACCTGACTGCGCGCGACGCTCAGGCCGACCGAAATCCATTCATGGTCGCGCGCGCATGCGTCTGGTTATCAACCTTTCGCCGCTTCGCAAAACGCTGGACATGCAGCGTCGACAATCTAGAAATCCTCCACGTCCTGCGAGGAGAACGACAGTGGCGAACGACAAGCGGCTGCGCGTCTCCGTGATCGGCGCAGGCTGGTACGCCGCGCAGAATCACATTCCGGCCCTCGCCGCCTGCGACGGCGTCGCGCTCGACGGCGTGAGCAGACTTGGCGCCGACGAGCTCGAACGGGTGAGATCCCATTTTGGCTTCGCTTTCGCGTCGGAGGATTATCGCGACGTGCTGGCGCGCAAGCCGGAGGCGGTCATCGTGTCATCGCCTCATCATCTTCACTACGAACACGCCACGGCGGCGCTCGCCGCCGGCGCGCATGTTCTCTGCGAAAAGCCGATGACGCTCGACCCCGCGCAGGCGTGGAGCCTTGTCGAGGCGGCGCGGTCCGCGAAGCGGTCTTTGCTGATCGCCAACGGTTATCACTATCTGCCGGGCGTTTCAGACGCGCGGCGGCTGATTCTTGGCGGCGCCGTCGGCCGGATCGAGCATGTGGCCTGCAGCTTCATCTCGGCGACGCGGGCGGTCTTCTCCGGCGGCGCCGGCATGGCGAGCTGGAATGCGGCGTTCTTCCGGCCCGACCCCTCGACATGGCGGAATCCATCGCAAGGCGGCGGATTCGCCTATGGCCAGATGTCGCATTCCGTCGCCCTGTCCCTCTGGCTCACCGGCTTGCAGCCGCACTCCGTCGCGGCGCGCACGCTCGATCAGGACGGCGTCGATCTCTGCGATTCAGCAATCGCGCAATGCGCCGGCGGCGCGGTCATGTCGTTCAGCGGCGCAGCGGCCGCGCCTGAGGGGCGTCGCGCTTATCTGCGCTTGCTTATCTCCGGCAGCGAAGGCGTTCTTGATCTCGCATTCGATCGCGACTGGTGCGAGCTGTCACGTCACGACGGCGCGAACAGAGCGATCGACATCGCGCCGGGCCAATGGGTTTATCATTGCCGGGGACCGGTCGAGGCTCTGGTCGCGCTGGCGCGCGGCGCCGGCGACAATTGTTCGCCCGGTGAGAATGGCGCGCTGACGACGGCCGTTCTCGCGGCGATCCTTCAATCAGCGCGCGACGGCGGAAACCCGGCGCCGGTGGACGGGCGCAACTCGCCCGCGTCGTGACGACGCTCCGACGACGCGATCGCGCGACGCGCGTGCATGCGGATCGTCCCGACATTCCATGACGCTTCGACTCTATGACGCTTCCACCGGCGGCTCGCTCCAGCATCCGCGCTCGGACAGCAGCTTTCCCATCGCGCCGCCGAGCACGAGCGCCATGTCCCGCTCGCCGATGAAATCGCACCGCGCGCGCACGATCTCGAGGCTCTGGCGGTAGGTCATGTAGCGCTGCGAGACAGGATAGTCCGAGCCCCAGATCAATCTTTGCGGCCCGTAAGCCTGATACAGCGCCTTCGCCACCTCGCGCGCGCGGTCACAGGGAAAATTCCATCCCTCGCCTTCGGCATAGCCGAAGCCGGAAAACTTGACGAACAGATTGGCTTCGGCGGCGCCGTTCACGACAGCGCGCAGCGCCTCGCTGTCGATGCGCGGCGATGCGGGAACCCAGCCGAGGTGATGCAGGAGAAACGGCGTGTCGGGAAAACGCCGCGCCAGGGCGCGCACGGCGGCCATCTGCGACGGCCCGCAGGACAGGCTGACGATCAGGCGATGCTTCTCCGCGACCGCGAAGAAAGCCGCGCCGTCCGGCGACGTCAGCCATGACGGATCGGCCTTCTCATCGAGATAGTGCGTGAAGCCGACGGGCGCGCGCCGGGCGACGGTCGCTTCGAGGCGCCCGTCGGCGCCGGGCGCGTGATGCGTCGGCGACCAGCGGCAATCGACGTCGGGAAAGGCTATCAGCCTGCCGGGATGTTTATGCGCCTGTTGCTGCGCATAATCGGCGTTGCGCGGATTGTGTCGAATGCCGGCTGCGATCAGGATGGCGCGGGAAACGCCGCTGCTGTCCATCTCCCACAGCAGCCGCTTGACGCGCCCGCGCGAGGCGGGGTCGGGAACCGGCGGATCGTAAGGCCAGACCTCCCAGGCGTGGCAATGGCTATCGATGATCGTCATCACCGCCGCTCGGCCATTCATCGTTACACGCGCATCGCCTCGACTCCGTCGAGCGTCAGGCCAAGGCCGAAACCCGGTTCATCGCTGGGCGTGAGAAAGCCGTCCTTCGGCGTCGCGGCGCCGGGCGTGAGCGCGGTTTCCGCAAGCGGCACGCCCGGCGCAGTGCCGAGAAAATATTCCCCCCATGTGCATTGCGGCATCGCAAAGACGAGATGCTGGCCATAGGGCGTATTCATTCCCGCATGCGGCGCGACGGCGATGCCGGCGCTCTCCGCCACATGGCAGATCTTGACGCAGGCCGTGAGACCGCCGACCCAGCCGATGTCCGGCTGAAAAACATCCGTGTTTCTCCGCGCCGCGGCGGAGGCGAAAGGCGCGAGTCCATACCAGTGCTCCCCGGTCGCGAGCGTGTGCCAGGGCAAGCGGCGGCGCAACTCGGTCTGGCCGTCGAAATCGTCGGCGGGAAGACAGTCCTCGATCCATTTCAGGCGGTAAGGCCGCATGCGCTCCGCCAGGCGCACCGCGGCCTCCGGATCAAACGCCATCCAGCAATCGAGCATCAGCTCGACATGATCGCCGACGAGGGCGCGTGTGCGCGCCAGCAACTCCTCGATCCTGTCGAGACCGTCGAGTCCGTCAGCGGCGCCATGCGGACAGGCGAGCTTGGTTCCCTTGAAGCCGAGCTCGATATGCCAGTCGGTGTCGTTGCCGGTGGCGTAGCAGGGGATCGCGTCGCGCGCGGGGCCGCCGATCAGTTCGTAGACCGGACGCTTGAGCGCCTTCCCTTTCAGATCCCACAGGGCCAGATCAATGGCGCTGATCGCGTAGGTGGCGAGGCCCGAAGGGCCGTAGGGCGACACGAGCCGCATCATCATGTCCGACAGACGCTCCGTCGCCAGCGCGGGCTCGTCGACGAGCAAAGGACCGAGATGCTCATTGATGATGTCGATCACCGGCGAGCCATAGCGGCTCATCCCGAGCCCCCACGTCCCGTCGGTCGCCGTGACCACGCAGCCCACAGACGGCCAGGTCGGCCGCCACGCCGCGCGCAGGCGCTTGTAACGGGGATAGCGGGACATCGGCCCGGCGACCTCCGCGTTCGCGGACCATGACGGCCGGCGCGGCGGCGTGGTCATGCCCCAGCCGACAAGATCGCTCCTGATCGCGAACGCCTTAACGGACTTGATCTTCACCGCCCCATCCCACCTTCCGAGTCCAGCCTCATGATAGCGCTAACATTCCAAACCGTCTCGCATTTGTAAAGCCGTGGAATCGCGTCACGTCGAATCGCCCACGACCAGTTGAAAGCCGACATCCGCGACGGCCGCGTCAGGCTCGCCGCCGCGCAGACGCGACAGCAGCAATTGACCCGCCTTCCGCCCCATCTCGATCGCGGGCACGCGAATGGTGGTCAGAGACGGGCTCAGCATGGCGGCCAGATCGCCGTCGGAAAAGCCTGCGACCGCAAGCCGGCGCGGCACCTCCACGCCAGCCGCGAGACAGGCCAGCATGAGGCCGACCGATATCTGCGTGCCGACGCAGAAGACCGCCTCGACCGGCGGATCAATCGCGAGAATGTCCGCCAGCAGCTGCGGCCCGACGCCGATGTCGGCAGGACGATCGACGGCAAGTTCGACAGGCCGCGCGAGACCGCGCTCCTGCGCCCGCCGCAGAAATCCGGCTGCGCGCGCCGCGGCGCGGGTGTCGGCTTTCGCGCGCGATCCGACCACGGCGAGGCGGCGATAGCGCCGCGCGACGAGATGATCGGCGATCGCTGCGCCGCAGGCCTGGTTGTCGACGCCGACAGCCATGTCGATCGGATTGCGCGGCAGCTCCAGAACCTGGACGGTCGGAACCCTGACGCGACGCAGCAGGTCGTCGGCCTCCGGGTCAAGAACGGCGCCGGTGATCACCACCCCGTCCACGCGCCGGCCGAGAAACGCGCGCACGAGATCGCGCTCGCGCGCCGGATCGTAGTTCGTCGCGCCAAGCAAAACCTGATAGCCCTCGGCGGCGAGCGTTTCCGTGAGGCCCTGCACCCACACCGAGTGCGCCGGATTCGCGATCGTCGGCACCACGATGGCGACGATATGGCTGCGATTGGAGGCCAGGCTGCCCGCGATCAGGTTCGGCACATAGCCGATCAGCTCGGCGGCGCGGCGAATGCGCGCCGAAGCGTCCGCGCTGACGGCCGCAGGTTCGCGATAATAGCGCGACACGGTCTGCGCCGAAACCTCGGCCAGACGCGCGACATCCTCGATGCGCGCGCGGCCGGACGCCCGCGAACGGCGCGGCTCGCGATCCGCCTGGGGCGAGCTTTTCTCGCCTTCCTGTTCGCGAGCCTTCATCATTCCCTTGTCGTCGTGCGGCGCGTCCGGCCCGGCGCGCTAATCCATCAGCAGGCCGCCATTCACGTCAATGAACTCGCCGGTGATATAACCGGCCTTCTGGGAGCAGAGAAAGGCCACGGTGGGCGCGACGTCCTCGGGCGTGCCGCGCCGGCCGACCGGAATGCTCATGCCCGGCATCAGCTTCGTGTCCTTTGGATAGCCGACGTCGTTGTTGAAGTCGGTGAGCGCGATCGATCCCGGCAGCACGGCGTTCACGGTGACGCCGAACTCTCCCAGATCCTTGGCGAGAATTTTGGTCAGCGCGCCGAGCGCGGCTTTCGACGTCGCATAGGAGGCGACGTCGATCCGTCCGATCATCTTGATGACGAGCGAGACGATATTGACGATCCGCCCCCAGCGGCGCTCGCGCATCTCCTCCATGACCTCCTGGCAGCAATATCGCGCGCCGCGGAAATTCACTCCCTCGACGACATCCCATTCCTCGTCCGTCACGGTCGCGGTCGGCTGCCGGCGCAGGATGCCGGCGTTGTTGACGAGGATGTCGATCGGGCCGTGCGACGATCGGATGGACCCGAACAGTTTCGCCACGTCCTTCCGGCTCGTGACGTCAAGCGCGAAAGGAAAGGCCCGCCCGCCGGCCGCGCCGATCGCTTCGGCCGTTTCGCGCGCCAGCGTTTCGTCAATGTCCGTCGTCATCACCCGCGCGCCCTCCTCCGCAAGCGCCCTGGCGATGGCGCCGCCGATGCCCTTGCCCGCGCCGGTCACGACGGCGATCTTGTCTTGAATGCCCAGATCCATCTCAACGCCCCTGAAAACAATCAGCCCTTCACCGCGCCGGCCGACAGATTGCTGACGAAGGCGCGCTGAACCAGCATGAAAAGAATCGCCGGCGGCAGAGTCGAAATCGTCGCGACCGCCATGACCTGCTGCCAGCTCACCGAATAATCGCCCACGAAGGAGCCGAGCCCCACGGCGACGACCCATTTCGAGCTGTCCGCGATCAGCGTCCGCGCGAAGAAATATTCGTCCCACGCGGAGATGAAGGCGAAAACAGCGGAGGCGGCGATGCCGGGGAGCGCAAGCGGCAGCGCGATGCGCCAGATCGCGGAGAATCGCGTGCACCCGTCAATCAAGGCGGCCTCTTCCAGATCATGCGGAACGCCGTCGAAAGCCGCCTTCATCAACCAGGCCGACACAGGCAGGGCCCAGGCGAAATTCGCCAGGATGAGGCCGAGCAGCCCGTCGAGCAGCCCGAGTTCGCGGAACAGAATAAAATAAGGAACGAGCAGCAGCACCGGCGGCATCATCTGCGAGACGACGATGAGCAGCGCGGAGAAAGACGCCACCTTGCCGCGAAAGCGCGACAGGGCGTAGGCCGTCAGCGCCGCCACGGGCACGACGAAAAGCGTCGACACGCCGGCGACGATGGTGGTGTTCGCGAGCCAGCGACCGACATTGGTTGTTTTCAAAGCCGACCAGAGCGCGTCCGCATTGAGATCGGTCGGCCAGAAGCGAGGCGGATAAGCGAAAATCGCCGAGTCGCCCTGCAGCGCCGTGATCACCATCCAATAGGCCGGAAACAGCAGGACGAGCGTCGCCAGGGTCGCGACGACGGCCGTGCCGAACCCTGCTTTCGCTTCATTTGCTTCGGTCACGGCTCGCCCTCAGATAAAGCAGGGTCAGGATGACCGAAATCGCCAGCACCATCGCGCCCAGCGCCGAAGCGCGCTCAAGGCGGAAGTAGCGGAACGCCTCGAGATAGGTCGCGATGACCAGCGTTTCGGTGGCGCCCGCCGGCCCGCCGCCGGTCATGACGAAGACGATGGTGAAAACGCGCCCGAACGCCCAGATGGCGATGAGCAGCACGAGCGCGGTGGTCGTCGAGCGAATGCTCGGCAACGTCACGCTCCAGAACGACTGCCACCGATTCGCGCCGTCGATGGCGGCCGCTTCATAAAGCTCCTGCGGAATGGCCTTCAGCGCCGCGAGAAGAGTCACCATCGCCAGCGGAAAAAGTCGCCACACCTGGGCAGCGCCCACGCTCGTCAGCGCGACATCCGGATCGGTGAGAAATCCGATGGGCTGGCTGATGAGGCCGCTCTTCTCCAGCAGATAATTGACGATGCCGAACTGATAATCGAGCAGCCAGCCCCACACCACCGCGGCGACCACGAGCGGCATCGTCCAGGGGATGAGCAGCAGGCTGCCGATGACGTCGCGCCCGAAGAACTTTCGATTGAGCGTCATCGCGGCGACAAGGCCGACGACATAGGTGGCGATTACGACGGTGACGGTAAAAACCAACGTGACGCCGGCGGAGGACCAGATGCGCGCGTCGGACAGGAGCGACGCGTAATGGGCGAAGCCGACGAATCCGCCGGCCGCTGACACCGCCCCGCCTTCCGACCGGACGCTCGCCCACAGATCGAATCCGATCGGCCCGACATAGAACACCAGCAGAAACGCCACCACCGGCGCCAGCAGAAGTTTCTCAAGCGTGAGCGAATTCGACATCTGACCTGAGCGGTTTGACTTACGTGAACTCACGGAAGGCGGCTGACGCGCCGCCTTCGCCAGACATCGACATCGCGCCCAGCGTCAGCCGCGAAGATTCGCCTCAAGGCTTTTCTGCAGGTCGCCCATCGCGCTGGCGATCGGCTTGTTGCGGTAGAGAATATTCTCGATCTCTTCGCCAATGGTCTTGATCTGGCCGAACGCCTTCGAGCCCAGGCCGGGCGGCAGGTAGGAAACTCCTGTCGCCGCGCCAGCGACGAACGTCTTGAGCCAGGGAGATTCCTTGTAGGTTTCGGGCTTGATGAATTCCGGCAGCGCCGGAACGATCCGCTCCGATTCAGCGATCAGATTCTGGTTCTCCGGCTCCAGCATATGCATCAGCCATGCGATCGCAGCCGGCTTGTTCTTCGCCTGCGTCGTCGCCGCAAACCAGGAGCTGGCGCGCATCACGATGCCGCTCGGCAGCGGGCTCGGCTCGACGCCCAGAAGCGGGCGAACCTCATCGCGCGCCGCGCCCAGCACGAACGAGCCGTTCAGCGTCATCGCCACGCGGCCATCGGTGACAAGCTTCAGCGCCGCGGCGCCGTCAAGGCCGCGCGGCACGCTGTTCTCGTCCCACATCTGCTTGATGAAGGCGAGCCCCTCCGCGATGCGCGGATCAGCAGCGTTGGGCTTGCCGTCGCTGGTGGTGAAATGCGCGCCGAAACCGAGAATGATCGGCACCATATAGATGAACATGCCGACCACCTCGCCCGATTTGCTGGCGAGCGAGTAGC
>MKVY01000038.1:65642-67865 GCA_001899525.1 Rhizobiales bacterium 65-9 | reverse complement strand
CTGATACGCCACGGCGTAAGTCTTGCCATCGCGCATGGCGTCTTTTCCCGCCGCGACGAAGCCGGCGGTGTTGACCTTCGCCTCCCTCAGCGCATCGTCGAGCGGCGAAAGAAAGCCGCGCTCGATATAAAGCGACATCTGCGGGTCTTCGACGCGAATGATGTCCGGCGGCGTCCCCGCAGTCAGCTGCGTCAGCATCTGGTCATGGAAGCCTGCATAGGGATAGGGAATCTCGCGCACCTTCGCGCCGGGATATTTCGCGCTGAAGGTCTCGGAAATGCGGCGAAGGACGCGCGCGGTGTGAGGCAGCGTCCATTCATTCGTAGCGAAAGTCACCTCGCCCGTGATCGCCGGCTGCGCGATTGCGGGCATGGCGAGCGAGCCTGCCGCCATCGCCGCTCCGCCGCCCGCAAGCATGCGGCGACGCGACAGTTTTCCCGACTCCCGGCTGCCCTCTTTGATCGGCATCGTTCCCTCCTTGGCCCGCGCTGAAGCGCATGGAGCGGGCGACGCTCCCGCAGCGGCGCCCGCCTTGATGGTAGCGCTAACATGAGGGCCTGAGGCCGTCAACGTCATCCAGACACCGAGAAGAGAAGCTGAAGGCCGCGCGCAGGCGCCCGTCGCGCGCCTGTCGAGGCGGCGCTTTTTCGACGTTGCGCTTTGGGGCGGACGTCCGCGACCGCAAAATGACCGCGGCTTCAGGGGCGCGGATCATGATAGGCGCGCCGGAGGAGCCGAACCGGCTGGAGTGAACCGCCCTCTCCGCCCGCCCGCGTGAATTCCGGTCGCCTGACGTTTGCGGCGCCTGATCAGGCCGAAGCCGGCGGAGACGCTCCGTCCGCTTCAGCCGCCCGTGTTCCGCACTTTTTCGCTACGCCGCTTTCCGGCGAGCGCTCCTACAGCGGATAGCGCGCGAGGGCGCCCGCATCGCCAAGAGCGCGCCCCAGAACCGGATAGGAGGGATCGGTGTATCCGACGCCCGTGGCGTGTCCGGGCGCAACGAGCAAATCTACAAAAGCCTCGTCGGCGGCGTCAAACCCGCATGTCGTCGCCGCCAGATAGGTCTTCATCTGGTGGACCGTGCGCGGGCCGCTGATAACGCCGGTGATGTAGCGGTTCGCAAGCGCCCAGGCGACCGCGAACTCCGTCGGGCTGCGCTTCGTCGCTTCGGCGTGCTTTGCGATCCGCTGGGCGACGATGAGGGAATCCTGCCGGAATTCCGTCTCCATCATCCGCTTGTCGCCGCGACCGGCGCGCGACGTCGGATCAGGCGCGGCGTCGGGCGCGTATTTCGCCGTCAGCACGCCGCGCGCCAGCGGGCTGTAAGCGACAAGACCGAGCCCGTAATAAACCGCGCTTGGAATGATCTCCGTTTCAATCCCCCTCGTCACCGCGCTGTAGGGCGATTGCAGGAGGATGGGCTGCGGCACATTCATCGCGCGACACAGTTCAACCGCGCGCGCCACGCGCCAGGCGCGGAAGTTCGACAGCGCGAAATAGCGAATCTTGCCGGCCCGGATCAGATCACCCATCGCCGCGATCGTTTCCTCGAGCGGCGTCTTCATGTCATCGCTGTGAAGATAGTAGATGTCGATCCAATCGGTCCCGAGCCGCCGCAGGCTGTTCTCGACGGCCTGCATCAGCCAGCGGCGCGACGCTCCGCCGCTGTTGGGATCGTCGCCCATCTTGCCGGTGACCTTGGTCGCAAGAATCCAGCGGGCGCGATCCTCCGCGATCAGACGTCCGGTGATGCGCTCCGACTCTCCGCCGGCATAGACATCGGCCGTGTCGATCGCATTGAGCGCAGCGTCGCGCGCCACGGCGACGATCTCTCGCGCTTCGGCCTCGTCGGTGCGCAGGCCGAACATCATCACGCCGAGCCACAGGCGGGACGCCCTGACGCCGCTCGCGCCAAGCTGGACATATTGCATAGAAGCCTCCGTTAAGCGCGTGACATGGATCGAAGCGCCGCCGCGCGGGATATTCCAGGCTGTCGCCGTTTCATCAGAACAGCGCACGCCCTCACTTTGTCTTGCCGCATGACGCTCAGGCTGCGTCGAGCGCCTGCGCCGAATGCGTCAGCGGCCGATAACCCGTTTCAGTGATCAGCAGCGTGTCCTCGACGACGCCCGTGCCCAGCCCCTCGACCACGACCATCGGCTCGTAAGCGACCGTCATTCCCGGCTTCAGCTCCGCTTTCGAACCCGCGAAAAGACCGCCCGG
>MKVY01000038.1:51198-65487 GCA_001899525.1 Rhizobiales bacterium 65-9 | reverse complement strand
CGGCTCGTGTCGGACGCATAGCCGCGATAGCTCGCGCCGAGATCGAGAAAGACCATATCGCCCTTCATCATCTTGCGCGCCCGCGGATAGGCGTGTTTCAGACCAGCCTGTTTGCCGCTGACGACGCAGGTCCGGAAAGATTCGATCGCGCCGCGGGCGATCATGGTTTCAACCGCCGCAGCCGCGGCCTGCGTCTCCATCACGCCGGGCTTCAGTCGCGCGACGAGCGCCTCAAACGCGGCGTCGGCGATGCGTCCGGATTCCTCCATATATGAAATTTCTTCAGCGCTCTTGATCAGGCGCGCGCCAGCCATGATGTGATCGGCCGGCTCAAGGCGTGAAAGCCGCTTCGCAAGCATGTCGTAAAACAGCTTCGATATCACAGCGCCGCCGCTCAGGCCGACGCGCTGACATCCTGCGGCCGCATCCGCCGCGAGCATCGCCGCCTCGCCGACGGGAGCGCCATAAACAGGTCCGGCCGAGCAGCGAATGTCCGCGACCCGGCAGGTCCAGACCATCGAATGCATCGGCTCGGCGTGCAGCACCCCGTCGGTGACCATCGTGATTCCGCCGTCGGCGCGAACGACCACAAACGTCGAGCCGCTGACGGGCTGGAAATTCGTCAGCCAGCGCGCGTTGGCGGACGAGCCGGCGCCGCAATAGACGATCAAGGCGTCGAGATTGTCGCGCGCCATTCCCGCGCGCACGACCTCCAGCCGGCGATCATATTCCGCGTCGCTGAAATCAGGATCGAGATAAGGCTTGCGCGCTTCCAGATCGTTGCGAAGACGGCTCATGACGCTGCTCTCACATTTTTCGCATTCGCGGCGGCTTCGCGGCCGGCGACGCCGCCGCCCACGAAGCATTCCGCCAGATTTCCGCCGGACATGTAGATGTGCCCGAACACGCTGCCGATTTCGCCGGCTTCCCAGAGATGCGGAATAGGCGCGCCAAACGCATCCAGCACGCGCTGCCGTTCGTCGTGAACCGGGCCGCCCTGCGTGTTCGAGACGATCGGATGCGTCAGAGCAGCCGAAAATGGCGGGGCGACGATCGGCATGCGGCTCCGATCGGGGCGCCCGAGGCGATCGGGGACCTCCGCCTCGATGCCCGCGTTCCATTCGGACACCGTTTGCAGCAGCGAAGCGGCGTCGATCTCGAAAGCGTCGGCAAGCTCTTCCAGACTGTCGAATGCGCGGAGTATCGCGCCATCCATGTCGCGCGGCGAAACCGAGGCGAATTTCCGCGCGGTTTCCTCGTCATGCCAGGTCGGTGCCGAGAGCGCGTACCGCTCGCGCCCGTTCGCATCGACGATCAGAACAGCGGGCGCGTTGGCCGGCGCCATGCGCGCGAAATCCATAGCCTCGAACGCCCGATGCCCCGTATCCTGCATGTAGGGCTCATACTCGTTCATGAAGCGGCGGCCCTCGCGATTCACGAGAATCCAGCTCATCGGAGCGTCTTCGCGAAACGGCTGGCCCGGCGTCCAGTCCGGCAAACGCTTCAGCCTCACTCCGAACGGGTAATCCGGATCGGGATGCCTGAAGCCGTAGGAGCCGTGATAATGCCAGAGATGCCAGAGAGCGGCGCCGGCGGCCTGCGCCATGCGCAATCCGTCGCCCGTGTTGGTGCGGATCGCGGCGGAAAGCACAGGCTTGATGGGCCAGAACTGCGCCTGCAGCTCCGCCGATCCTTCAAAGCCGCCGGCGCAGAGAACCACGCCGCCGCGCGCCAGAATCGCCTCGCCGTTGACGACGACGCCCGCGACGAGCCCTTCTTCGACGATGAGACGCTCCGCCCGCGCGGCGTAGCGAACCTCGATGGACCGGCGCCGCACATTCTCCAGCACCACCTTGAACAGGCGCGCGCCTGGAGCCGAGCCGCGCACGGCGGGAAAGTCGCGCGCGGCGTCGAAGCCCGGCGCGTCATCGATGTTGACGAAACCGAAGCTGTCATAACCGGCGAACGGATAATTCGCGCTGGCCTGACGCGCGACGGCGGACGCGCCGCAGTCTTCGGCGAGTTTGGTTATATAATCCGGCATTGTCGCCATGCCGTCGGCGAGCGCCTTCAGCACCGGCGTCGGCGTGGTTCCGGCGTTGGTCGCTTCGAGGTAGGCGAGCGCGGACGCGGCGTCGCGCGTATAGCGCACGCCGCCGGCCGAGCAGACCGATACGCCTCCGGCGTCGGCGCGCTTCTCGAGAATGAGCACGCGCGCGCCGGCGTCATGCGCTTCTATCGCCGCGACTCCTCCGGCATATCCGAATCCGACGACGATGACGTCGAACGCATCCGTCATGGCGCGAGATCGGGCCGCAGCAGAAGCAGGCCTTCGGTCAGTTCGCTCACGACATCGTCGAGCATCGCGCGGCCTTTTTCGACCGTCGCGAGCGTCGGATCTCCGCGCACGCCCGTCGCGCTGTAATTGATTCCGCGCGACGCATCGCCGGTGAACTCCGTCGGCCGGTAGAACACCGTCTCCTGCTCGTCGAGCATGTGGCCGTAGTCGGAAACAGCCTTGCTCATATCGACGCTGTCCGGCGCGATCGCGAGGAGAAGCGACGTCTCGTGCTCATCGCCGTGCCCGCCGAGCTTCTGCGTCAGCAGCTTGTTGCTCGCCTTGCCCAGCCGTCTGATGTCGGCGACCGCGATCTGAACGCCGCGCCGCGCGAAAACATTACGCACGGCGATCTGAACCGGCCCTTCGGTAGAAACGCCCGTGTTGATGACCGCGATCGTCGCGGCTCCCTGATCCAGAAGCCCGTCGAACACGTCCTCCAGCACGGCGATGAAGGTGGACGCCTTCAGATGCTGGCTGCCAGGATAACGAAGAAACGCGGGATAATAGCCGAAATCCACCACGGGCGCGACGAGCACCGGCAATCTCGCCGCGACGCCGTCGGCCAGCGCGCGCGCCATCAGATAATCGGTCTGCATCGACAGATGATGGCCATGCTCCTTCGCGCGCGCGCCGATGGGCACGATCACCGGCCAGCCGGTCTTCAGCTTCTCACCGACGACGGGCCACGCCAGCGTTTCGATCCAGAGGCCCTTCACAGATGTCGCTCCAGAAAAAGACGAACATCGTCGGCCCAGACCGCCGGTCCGCGGCTCTCGAGCAGATGCCCTTCATGATGATTGACGCCGAACGCCGGATAGATTTTCGACTGCACGGATTTTCCCGCGCCCTCCAGCATCGCGCCCAGCTCTTGCGTCGGCCGGATCGAATAATCGTTCCGCGCCTGGATGAGAAAGATCGGCATGGTCAACCGGGCGGCCGCATCCATCATGAGCTTGCGCAGGCCCGGCGTGCGATCCCAGTTCATCGCGGCGCCGGCGAATTCGACCGCGCAACGGAAGCGATCTGTTTTGGACGCCGCGAGCAGCGTCGTCGTGCCGCCGAAAGACGAGCCCATGACGCCGATATGATCGCGCCTGATCTCCGGCAGCGCCGCGATCACGTCAAGCGCAGCGAGGACATCGTTGCTTTCACGATCGAGGCGCGCCGCGAGCTGACGATCATACTCGTCCGAGCCGTAGGGCGCCGAGGCTTCCTCGCGCCAGCCGGGCCCCTCCGACGCGCCGTAGCCGCGCCTGTGCGGCAGAAAGGACGCGATCCCCCAGGACATCAGAAGCGACGCGGTTCCGGGCCGCGACACATCCTCCGTGCCTTTGTCGATGGTGCTGCCGTGATTGGTGATCATGCAGGGGAACGGCCCCTCGCCGGGCGGAAGATGCAGCCAGCCCTTCAGACGATGACCGTCGCTGCGAAACGCGATCTCCCGCGGCGCGATCGGATGGTTTGCGATCGGCGTCGCGCGCATGCCGCTGTCGAGCGCGAGATCGACCCGCTCCAGAACCTGGCGCTCGAAGCGCGCGATGGCGTTCCGCATCGACGCGCGCACCGCTTCGAACTCCGCGCTCGCTGCGCGCGCGGCCAGATCGGCGGCCTGCGCCTGCGCGTCGGCGAAGCCGCATTGCCACACAACGTCGGGCTCGGTTCCATCGCCGCCGGGACGCTTCACCAGAATCTCGCCTGACGGCAGACCGATCGCGCGGCGCACGGCGCAAGCGCGGCGGCGTATCGCCAGCGTCTCCTCCGCCATGCCCGGCCTGGCGAAATAATGGGTGCGCTCAACGATCATCGTTGTTTCGCTCAGCTGCGATGGAGGCGCGGATCGAGCGCGTCGCGCAAGCCGTCGCCGAGAAGATTGAAGCCTATGATGGTGACGCCGAGAACGGCGCTTCCGGCGCAGGCCAGCATGGGATCGGTGCGCAGCGCGGGCAGTCCGTCGCGGATCATTCCGCCCCAGCTCGGCGTCGGCTCCTGCACGCCGAGCCCGAGAAAGCTCAGCGTCGCCTCGGCCATGATGATGAAGCCCACGCCGACGGAGGCGCGCACGATCAGCGGCGCGACGATGTTGGGGAGGAGATGAACGCGCAGGATATGCCAGGGCGACGCGCCGGCTAGGATCGCCGCGTCCACATAAAGCTCTTCCTTCTGGACGATCACGAGCGAACGGGCCAACCGCGCGACGCCGGGCCACCAGACGAGCGCCAGCGCGATGATGATCGTGGAAACGCCGGGACCGAGCATCGCCGCGATCAGGATGGCGAAGACGACCTCGGGAAAGGCGAGCGTGACGTCGGCCGTGCGCATGATCGCCGCCTCGACGCGGCCGCCGAAATAGCCGGCGACCATGCCGAGCGTCACGCCGAACAGGAACGTGATCGCCAGAACGGACAAGGCGACGACAAGCGAGGTCCGCGCCCCGACGATCAGGCGGCTCAGAATGTCCCGCCCGAGCTTGTCCGTCCCCAGCCAATTCACCGAATCCGGCGGCGCCCAGACATTGACGAGATCGGTCGCGTCATAAGGATGCGGCGCGAGCCAGGGCGACAGCAAGGCGACGATAGCGACGATGAGCACGATCGCCCCGCCGATGACGGCGCTTCGCTGGCGCAGAAACACGCGCCAGAAACGGGGCCGCGAAGGCGGCGGCGCCACGCTGACATCAATGGCGGTCATGCCGGGGCCCCGTCGCGAACGCGCGGATCGACAAGCGCATAGAGCGTATCGACGATGAGATTGATCAGCGCAAAAAAGACCACGAACAGCATCACTACAGCCATCGCGACGGGATAATCGCGCGCAAAAATGGAATCGATCGCCAGCCGGCCGAGCCCGGGAATATTGAAGATGGTCTCGACGACGACGGTGTTGCTGAGCAGGCCGCCGAAGATGATGCCGGCGGACGTGATCAGCGGGACCAGCGTGTTGCGGAAAGCGTGCCGGTAGATGACCAGCCGGTTCGTCAGCCCTTTGGCGCGCGCCGTGCGCACGAAATCCTGCTGCATCACCTCAAGCATGAACGTGCGCGTCAGGCGCGCGATGTAAGCCGCGCTGGGAATGGCGAGAATGACGACGGGAAGGATCGCCTGCCGGAACGTCCCCCACCCGGCGACAGGCAGAAGGTTGAGCTTCACGCTGATCAGATAGACAAGAAAGGTTGCAATGGCGAAGTTCGGCAGAGAAAGCCCCGCGACCAGCACGACGATGATCGCCGTGTCCTGGAAGCGGTTGCGATGGGCCGCGGCCTGCACGCCAGCCAGCGCGCCGACGGGAAGCGCCAGCGCAAGAGCCGCAAGCGCGAGCAGCGGACTGATGAGCAGGCTGTCCTTCAACACCTGCCAAACCGGCATATGAACATACCGGAACGACAGCCCGAAATCGCCGGTGAGGATGTCGCCGATATAGCGCACGAACTGTTCCGGCAGGGGCTTGTCCAGGCCGTATTCGGCGCGCAGGCGCGCCGCCATCTGAACATCGGCCGAATGGTCGGACAACATCACCGCCACCGGATCTCCGGGAAGAAGGCGCGTGGCGATGAAGGTCGCAACGATGGCGGCGCACAGCACGGGCGCGAGCCCGACGACGCGTCCCACGATAAAACGCAGCATTGGCTAATCGATCTCGATCTTCGAAAAAAGCGAGAAGCCAAACGGCGTCAGCGTCACATTCTTCACATTGGGTTTGCGCAACGCGACAGAGGCGGTCATCGGCACCGGCGCCATGCCCCAGTCGTCGAGCAGCACCTTCTCCGCTTTATGATAAAGAGCGTAGCGCTTGTCATCGTCGGCGACGGTGAGCGCCTCGTCGATGAGCTTGTCGTATTCCGCGTTCTTCCAGCGCGGCCGGTTGTACGGGCTCGGCCCATACCACATCTGCGACAGATAATAGGCCGCGTCGGTGTAGTCCGCGGTCCATCCCCACGGAAAGAACGCGACTTCGCCGGCGTTCATGGCGCGAATGAAGGTCGCGCGTTCGACGGTCTTCACGTTCACCGGCATGCCGAGCACGCGGTTGAACTGGTTGGCGTAGTAGGTGATCTCGTCCTTGAACGCCTCGGTGCTGCTGATGTCGACCGGCGGCAGACCCTTGCCGCCGGGATAGCCCGCTTCCGCCATCAGCTTCTTGGCGCGTTCCGGGTCGAATTTCAGCTCCGGCAGATTGGGATTGAATCCGGGCATGCCAGGCGTGACGACGCCGTTGAGCGGAAACGCGGCGCCGCCGTAGAGTCCGCGAATCATCGCGTTGCGATCGATCGAGAGCGAGATCGCCTCGCGCACGCGCTTGTCCTTGAACGGCGCGTAGAGATTCTGGTTCATGCCGAGATAGGTCGACTGCGCGCGGGGAACCCGGATCAACTCCTTCGCATAGCGTTCGTCGCGCAGCACGCGGCGCACGGCGGCGGCGTAAACGTCAACGAAGTCGAGCTCGCCGGCGTCGTATTGCGACAGCGCCGTGTCGGCGTTGGGCACGATCATGAAGCTGACGCCGTCGATCTTCGGCGCGCCGCCCCAATAGGAGGTGTTGGCGTCGAGATCCACGGACACGCCGCGACGCCACTGCTTGAATTTGTAGGGGCCGGTGCCGGCGGACGCTTTCGTCATCCAGTCGGCGCCAAGCTCCGCGACGATTCCGGAGTCCATGTAATAGATCGGGTAGATCGGAAACAGCACGTCAGGCTTCGTGAAAGACAGTTCGATCGTGTAGTCGTCGACGATCTTCACGCCCGCGAGTTCCGTCGCCTGGCCGTCCTTCAGCTCCTTCGCGCCGACGATGATATTCAGATAGGTCGCATTCAGGCCGCCCTTCCCGCCCGGCTTGAGCAGCGCCTCATAGGTGTATTTGACGTCCCGCGCAGTGAAAGGCCGGCCGCTGTGAAATTTGACGCCCTTGCGAAGATGAAAGCGGAACCCGGGGCCAGTGGTCAGCGGCTCCCATTTCTCGGCGAGGGCCGGGACGTTTCTGCCATCGTCGGTGATGACCGTGAATCCCTCATACATATTGCGCAGGATGCGTCCCGCGACGATCTCCGAGTAAGTGATCGGGTCCATCTGCGCCGGATCGGCGACGACATTGACGCGGAAAGTCTTCGCCATCGCCGGCGAAAGAACAAATCCGGCTCCGCCGCTGAGCGCGGCTGCAAGCGCCAACACCCGGGCGCTCGTCAGAGCGCGCCTCCAACCACTCAAGGCTCCTGACATCGAAGGCCCCCCCATCTCCTGCCGCACCGGCGCCCAAAGCGTCTGTCAAAGAAGAAAGATTGTCAATTGCATTTCCTGATGGAAAAACGAGCTTTCAGCTTCCGGTGGAAGCTCGGCTGCGAATAATTTCATCGACCTGATGCGATACCTTGTCCGACAGGCAGACGGACAGAATCTCACTGCTGTCGTCGTCCGAGAGGTTGATGAAGGCGTGCCGCATGCGGCTGTCGATATAAGCGCTGTCGCCGGCTGAAAGGACGGCCGGCAGATACATCTCCGTGTGCAGTTCGATCCGGCCGCGCGTTACATAGATGAATTCTTCGCCGTCATGGCTGCTCCATTCCGCCTGGGGCGCGACATCGCGCGCGCGGATCTGCATGACCAGCGGGATCATCCGCTTGTGCGTCAAATCCGCGGAATGAACCTCGTAATCATAACGCGCGGTCGAAAATTGCATCCCCGCGCCGCGCATCGTGGTGGTGCGCCGGCCGGATGCAGGAACCGCGACCTCCGAAGCCTCCTCGCCGCCCGAGACGATCGTCTCGAAGCTGACGCCGATCACCTGGGACAGCTTCAGCAACGTGTCGAAACTGGCGGCGACCTGCTCGTTCTCGATCTTTGAGAGCGCGGAAATGGACACGCCGCTCGCCTCGCTCAGCGTCGCCAGCGTCCACCGCCGCATTTTGCGAAAATTCCGAACCCGGCGGGCGAATTCGCCTGCGTCGAGCTGCGCCAAGAGCCCCTCCTGTCCACGCATCGGGCGCAGAGTGGCGCAGGGAAAAATTTTTTACAAGAGTAAAATCCGGCCGGCCGCGACCTCCGCCCTCCGGGGCAAACGCCGCCGCGCGCTTTCCCCCGTGGCGGTTCGGCCCCTTTGCGCTATTGGCTGCCTCCGACGGAGCGCCGCCGCCGCCATGCCGCAACGCGCATGCCGACGCGCGGGATAGGCTCGGGACGAGTTCATTGTCCCGGACGCTGCTCGCTACTTGCGAATTGAGCAGCGTCGACGCCTAACGATCGCTTCTGGACGGGTCCGGCCCGAAGCCGCGACAGAGTCGCTTTTGATCGTCCGATCACATCTCTTTCAGCAGCGCATCCCGGTCGATGAGGCGCCCGATGAGCGCGAGGCTCTGCCCCCGCTCGATCACAGGCAAAGTCTTGAGACCTATGAGATAGCCGGAGAAAGGCGATCTGAGTTCGACCGGCGGCAGAGTCGGGTCGTCCGGCGACCAGATGCGGCCGACCGGCTCTCCCTCCGCCACCGCGCTGCCGGGCTCGACCAGAACCTCGAAGAGTCCGCCCGCAGGCGCGACGATGCTGTCGAAGAGGCCGCTGCCGACGTTCCCGATGCGGCCATCGTCGAACCGGCAGTCGACGAGCGTCGCCGGCGGAAGGCCGAGCGACGCGCGGGTCGCGACCTTTCCTTCGAGAACGCCGACATGGCGAAGCACGTTCGTGAGCCCGCTCCAGGCGAGTTCCTGGACCGCGACCGGAATGCGGTTGCCGCCGCCGAGCTCGGTCGTGACCACGATCTTGCCCTGACGCTCCGCCTCGTTCGGCAGATAGTTTCCGTGCGACGTATAGAGAAAGTGGAAGTCGGAGTTCCAGGCCTCCATCGCCTCGAGCATGAGCTTGCGCTGCGCCCGATTCTTCGGGACGCACATATGCGAGCAGGGAACGATCCAGCCGAAGGCGCCCGCGGAATGCATGTCGATGACGATATCAGCCGCCGGAAACAGCACCGTCGAAAAGAAGTGGGCGAGTTGCTCGATCGGCGGTCCGTCCGGGTTTCCAGGAAACGAACGGTTGAAGTTCGCCCCTGACGGCCAAAGCCTTGCGTGCGCGCGGGAGGCCGCCCCGGAGATGACCGGGACGATGATGATCCGGCCCGAAACCTGCGCCGGCTCGATGTCGCGGGCGAGGCGAAGCGCGGCGATCTGGCCTTCATATTCATCCCCGTGATTGCCGCCGCAAACGAGGACTGTCGGGCCGGCGCCGTTCGCGATGGATACGATGGGCGCCAGAAGGTCCGGCCCTCCCGCGCTCCCGCCGGATAGCAGCCTGATATGGCCCGCCTGCCGTCCGCTCCCGCCGAGATCAATCGTGCATTGCATCAGGCTGCTCATGCGGACCCCCATGAAACGGCGTCGGACTTGGAACGCTGCAATGGTTCTGAGCCGACGACCTGGTCGCCAAGCATCTTTATCAAGGTGACGACGCGGGGCACAGCGCCGCCGATCATCACCGGACGCCTGCGCGTCGCCGATTCTCTCGGGCGACGGCAAATGAGCCGCGCGACGCCGTAGTGAACTTTACCGCCTCCCCGGCGTTCTCGTGCCGTGAGGGGCTGAGCGCTATGATGGGGCGGCACGGGTCAAAGTTTCAGCGCCGGGGCAATCTCGGGCTTCTGTTCGCGCTGGCGGCTCTCACCGGATTCGCATGGAGTGTGTCCGGACAGCGAAATTCCGGCGCTCGCATGACGCCGCCGTCGGCTGAAGCGCTCAACACGCAACTGGCGCGCGCCGCTCAGCCTGGCCGGGGCCGCTCGAGCGATGCGCCGTCGACCATTCCCGCCCGCGGATGGTGGGATATCCTTTATCGCACCGCGCAGGAGACCGCGAACGACAGGATTCTGGCGATCGCCGCTGGCGCGGCCTTCTACGGCCTGCTCGCGCTCTTTCCCGCGGTGACGGCGCTGGTGTCGTCCTACGGTCTCTTCGCCTCATGGGCGACGGCGTCGGATCACCTCGCGACGCTGGCGTCTGTTTTGCCGCCGGGCGCCTTTTCCGTCATCCAGGATCAGATCACCCGCATTCTCGCGACGAACAATTCGACATTGTCGTGGGCTTTCGCGGTGAGCATCTGCGTCGCGCTGTGGGGCGCCAACGCCGGCATGAAAGCGGCCATCGACGCGCTGAATGTCGTCTATGACGAGAAGGAAAAACGCAGCTTCATTGTGCTGAACATCGTATCTCTGACGATGACGGCGGGGATGATCATCCTCGGCTGCTGCGCCATCGCGCTGCTGGTCGTCACGCCCATCCTTCTCAACGCGCTTGCCCTCGGACAATCGATCGAGTCCGGGATCGCATTGGCCCGCTGGCCGCTTCTGTTCCTCGGAATGATGTTTTCCCTCGCCGTGCTCTATCGATTCGGCCCGAGCCGCCGCATGGCGAAGTGGCGCTGGATCACGCCGGGCGCCGCGCTCGCATCCGCCGTCTGGCTGGCCGCGTCGTCCGGGTTGTCGTTTTATTTCTCGCACTTCGCCAACTACGACGCGGTTTACGGCTCGCTTGGCGGCCTCATGGCGCTGCTGATCTGGATGTGGATGAGCGCGATCGTGGTTTTGATGGGCGCGGAGCTGAATTCGGAAATCGAGCACCAGACGGCGCGCGATACGACCGAAGGCCTACCCAAACCGATCGGCGCGCGCGGCGCGGTAATGGCCGACACCGTCGGAGAAGCCGCCTCGTGAGGCTGCGCCACGCGCGGCTAAAGCGCGTCGGCTTCAGCAGCTTTTATAAGGCCGACTCTTCTCAACCAGCGGCCTCAGGAATGCGCGCCTGGTCGACCGGGCGCGGATCGCACTGCGTCAGCGGCGATCCTCCCCGCTCCCTCACGCTGAATCCAATCGAACGCTTTTCATCGTTCCGGTACAGCTTAGTCCTGCGCCGCAACCTTCACGACTGGATCAGCACACCTCGAAAAGGCCAGCGGCGCCCATGCCGCCGCCGACGCACATGGTGACGACCACATAACGCGCCTTGCGCCGCCGCCCTTCTATCAGCGCATGTCCCGCGAGCCGCGCGCCCGACATCCCATAGGGATGCCCGACAGAAATCGCTCCGCCGTTCACGTTGTAGATCGCCGGATCAACGCCAAGACGATCGCGACAATAGAGCGCCTGAACCGCGAAGGCTTCGTTCAGCTCCCAAAGACCGATATCCTGAATGGAAAGACCGTTGGCCTTGAGCAGTTTCGGAACCGCAAACACCGGGCCGATCCCCATCTCGTCCGGATCACAGCCAGCGACCGCCATGCCGCGATAGACGCCCAGCGGCTCAAGTCCCCGCCGTTCGGCTTCTTTCGCCTCCATCAGAACCGCCGCAGACGCGCCATCGGACAGTTGCGACGCATTGCCGGCCGTAATGTATTTTCCGGCGGCGACGCTCATCCCGTCCTTGAACACCGGCTGCAACTGGGCGAGCCCTTCCAGCCTGGTGTCGGGCCGATTGCCTTCGTCCTGACGCAGCTCCACCTCAACGCACTTCTCTTCGCCCGTCGCCTTGTCCCTGGTCAGCATCGACGATCTCAGCGGGACGATTTCGTCGTCGAAGCGGCCATCCGTCTGCGCCTGCGCCGTGCGCTGCTGGGACTGGAATGCATATTCGTCCTGACGCTCGCGCGAAATTCCGTACCGCTCGGCGACGATCTCAGCCGTCTCCAGCATGGACATGAAGATGTCAGGCCTGCGCTGAACGAGCCATGGATCCTGCCAGCGATCCAGATTCATCTTCGGCGTCTGCACGAGCGAAATCGATTCCAGACCGCCGCCCACCGCGACCGTCATGCCGTCGACGACGATCTGCTTCGCCGCGGTCGCGATCGCCATCAGGCCGGAGGCGCACTGACGGTCAATAGTCATGCCGGCGATCGAGGTCGGCAACCCGGCGCGGATCGCGGCCTGTCTCGCGACGTTCATATAGGTCGAGCCCTGCTGAAGGGCGGCGCCCATCACGACATCGTCGATCTCGGCGGGATCAACGCCAGCGCGCGAGACCGCGCTGGCTATGGCGTGGCCGCCCAGTTCCTGCGCCTGCGTGTCGTTGAACGCGCCGCGATAGGCCTTGCCGATCGGCGTCCGCGCCGTCGAAACGATAACAGCTTCCCTCATTGTCCGTTTTCCTTCAGGTAAGGTCGGTTCCCTGCGCACGCGCCGCTTTGGCTGCGAAGCGCGACGTCTGCTCGAAGGCGCTCTCAAACGGACGCGCGGTGCCGGCGTCGGAAATCTCCGCAATCCGCGCCGTGATCCCCTCTATCGTCCGTTCGGCCTCGGGAAGATACACGCCCTCGGTCTCCATGATGTGCGAAACGGCGAACACGCCGCCGCCAGCGCCCATGATCATGCGCGACGGGGCGTTCTCGCTCACGAGATAGAGAACCGCCGGCGTCACCGTTTCAGGAGCGAGCACCGCCGCGACCTGCTCCGAGATCAGGCCCGCCGTCATCTGGGTGGCTGCGGTCGGCGCGAGCGTATTGACGCGGATGTCATACTTGGCGCCCTCAAGATGAAGGACGTTCATAAGGCCGATCATGCCCGCTTTGGCGGCGCCGTAATTCGCCTGACCGAAATTACCATAGATGCCGGAGGCGGACGAGGTGAAGAGAATGCGTCCATAGCGACGCTCCCGCATCTGACCCCACACCGCTTTCGCGCAGTTGAAGCTTCCCGCGAGATGCACCTTCACCACGAGGTCGAAGTCCTCAGGCTCAAGCTTGCCGAAGCTTTTGTCGCGTAGGATGCCGGCGTTGTTGACGAGCACATCGACGGCCCCCCACTTGGCGGTTACGGCGTCAATCATCCGCGCCACCGCGGCGGCGTCCGCAACGTCCGCCGCCAGGCCGACGGCTTCGCCGCCCCCCGTGTTGATTTCGTCCGCCACCGCACGGGCCGCAGCTTCGGAGACATCCGTGACGGCCACCTTCGCCCCCTCTTTGGCCAGGCCGATCGCGTGACTTCTGCCCAGACCGGCGCCCGCGCCGGTGACGACAGCCACCCTGTTCTCAAAACCGCGCATCACTTGCTCCCTGCCTCATCAGTCATCGCCAGAACAAGCCAGTCGGCTACGACCGCAGGCTTTTTGGCGCCGTCAATTTCGATTTCAACCTGATACCGCAAGAGCGTCTGGCCCGGCGCGCGCGACGACACCTCCGTCAGCGTGAACAAGCCGCGTATCCGCGCGCCGAATGGCACGGGCGATATGAATCTGACTTTGTCAAAACCGTAATTGAGGTTTGTGGACACCCCGTCAATGGGCGGCAAACCGCTCGACGCCATCTCACTCAACAGAGAGAGGGACAGGAAGCCGTGCGCGATGGTTTGCCCAAACGGGCCGGCAGCCGCCTTCTCGGGATCAACGTGAATATATTGGCGATCGGCCGTGACATCGGCGAAAAGGTCAATCCGACGCTGATCGATCGGCGCCCAGTCGGAAACGCCGATTCTCGAGCCGATCGCCGATCGCATCTGCTCGATCGTGCGCGGCGCCGGCTGGCCCGTTGATGGCGGCGTCATTGATAACCTTTCGAAGATGATCAGGAAAAAGCGGCGGCTGGAATGTCGGCGACGGCGCGCGACAGAAATCCAGCTTGCGACAATCTCGCCCGCGCAGCGGGAATCTCGACATCGTGGAAAAACAGGCACGCCGCGAGCTTGCCGTGCGAGAACGCCTCGGCGCGCGTGGAACGGAACGCTGCGGCGGCCTGATCAAGCCAGAGCCAGCCGACGACGATATCGCCGAACGCATCCAGGATGGCGGTCGCGTTGCTTAGCAGGGCGGCGGAATCGGCCGTCTCCAATCGCGCGGCGAGAGACAGAAATTCATCCCACGCGGCCCTCAATCCAATCGCGCATTTTGCAAGCCGCGCATCCTGTTTCGCCGTTTGGCATGTGGACGACAGGCGCGCTTGCAGAAGCTTCAAAGCGCCATCGTCCCGCGCAAGCTTGCGAAGGACGAA
>MKVY01000038.1:38014-51182 GCA_001899525.1 Rhizobiales bacterium 65-9 | reverse complement strand
CCATGGATCTGGATGGCGATGTCGCTTGCGGATACGCCACGCTCCGAAGACCAGGTTTTGGCGACAGGCGTCAGCAGGCTCAGCAGCTTGTCGGCGTTTTCCATCGCATCCTGATCCGACCCCGCAGCGCGCTCGTCGGCCAGCCGCGCGCACATCAGAACAAGTGAAAGCGCGCCCTCCGCGTAGCATTTCTGCCGCATCAGCAGCCGCTTCACGTCGGGATGCTCGATGATCGGACATGGACCCGCGGGTCCCCGCCCCTGCACCCGCTCCCGCGCATAATCGACGGACAGCCGATGACTGCGCGATGCAATGGCGGCGGCCCCAAGGCCAACCGCGATGCGCGCTTCATTCATCATATGGAACATCGTAGCGAGCCCGCCGCCGCGCGCGCCGATCAGATAGCCGATCGCGCCCGCCTTTCCCTCCGGCCGATAGCGGGCGCCTTCGCCGAAATTAAGCAGACAATTGCTTGTCCCGCGGTATCCCATCTTGTGATTGAGGCCGGCCACGACAACGTCGTTCCGCTCCGTTGCGTCGCCCTTTTCATCGACGAGCCATTTGGGCGCGAGGAAGAGCGATATGTCGGCGGTTCCGTCGCGAACGCCGCCGTTTCCGTCGGCGATTTTCGCGAGAACGAGATGAAAGATGTTCTGCGTGATGTCGTGATCGCCGCCCGAAATCCACATCTTGTTGCCGAAGAGACGAAACCTCTCGCCAAAGGCGGTCTGTTCTTCAAAAACCGCGCGGGTTCGAATATGCGCCAGCGAAGAGCCAGCCTGCGGCTCCGACAGGCACATCGTGCCCATTGCTTCACCTGCGATCTGCGGCGCGGCGAAAGCCTCGATCTGGCGCTGAGCGCCATACGCCGCCAGCAGCCGCGCGCTCGCGATGGTCAGCATCGGATAGGCCGAGGTGGAGATATTGGCCGCCATGAAAAAACTGAAGGCGGCGGCGTGCAGCGTTTCGGGAACCCGCATTCCGCCTAATTCACCCGCGAACGGCGCGGCGATGAATCCCGCTTGAGCGAACTGTCGGACCGCCTCGCACGCCTCCGGAAGGATGTCGACGCCGTCGGTCGTCAGGCGCGGCTCGCGGTTGTCCGACGCTTTGTAATGAGGAAGAAAATAGTCTCCGGACAGTCGTTCGGCCAGATCGAGGAAGGCGGAAGCCGTCTCCAGGCTATGCTCCTCATAAGGCCCGCGTCCGAGGAAATCCCCAAGCCTCAGCCAGTCGAACAGCAGGAAATCAAGATTGGCGCGATCAATCGGCGAAGAGGTCATGAGACGGTCAGCGTCCCTTGAAGACCGGCGGGCGCTTCTCAAAGAAAGCCCTTGTGCCTTCAGCCATGTCGTCCGTCGGGTTGGAGATCAGCACAGCCATCTGCGCGTCTCCGAGCGATCGCTCCAACGTGCTGTCGAGTCCTCGTATCATCATGGACTTCGCCAGCCTCACCGCCAGCGGCGCCTGTTTCGCGATCCGCTCAGCGAGCGCGAGCGTGCGCACCTCGAGTTCGTCATGAGGCGCGACCTCCGTGACAAGTCCGAGCCGCAACGCCTCGTGCGCGTCATAAACCTCCGCCAGCAGCGTCATCTTGAGAGCGCGATCAAGTCCCATGGCGCGCGGGAACAACCAGGCGCCCCCTTCGTCCGGAAGAAGCCCGAACCGGCCGCTGGTGTCGCCCAGACGCGCCTGATCGGACGCAATCCTCAGGTCGCATGACAAGGCGAGCGCCAGCCCGCCAGCGACTGCGGGGCCGTTGATCATGGCGATGACAGGCTTGTCGAGGCGAGCAAGCGCGAGGATCACGCGATGCATGCCGTCACGCATTTCACGCCCATCGAAAAGCTGCTTGTCGCGCAATGTCTCACGGTGTCCGTCGATCCCGGAAACGTCGCCGCCTGAGCAGAACGCGCGGCCTGCGCCAGTCACGACGAGGCAGCGCAGAGCATCATCCCGCAAATAGTCCTCGATGGCCGCAACCACCTCCACGCACAGCGCATGCGTGTAGGCGTTGAGCTGTCGCGGGCGATTGAGCGTCAGCATGGCGACGCCCTGACGCGGCGTCGTCAGCGTCACATTGTTAAACCCGCCGCCATCATCCCACATCGACATCATTGTCCTCCCGCGGGTTTCGTTGACGTCGCCAAAGCGGATGCGCGCAGCGCGGTGTGAAAGTGCGTGTTTCCGAAAAGCGCGTCAGCGACATGCAGTCTTTTGAAATAATGCCCAATGACGTACTCATCGGTCATGCCGATTCCGCCATGCAGCTGAATCGCCTGCCCTCCGACGAAATGGCCTGCGCGGCCGACCCGCGCCTTGGCCGCCGACACCAGCCTTCGCCGCTCTTCCGGCCGCGCCGTGTCGATCGACGATACAGCGCTGTTCACGATCGCGCGCGCCATCTCGAGTTCGACATACATGTCGACGAGCCGGTGACGCAGCACCTGAAATTCGCTGAGGGCGCTCCCGAACTGCTTGCGCGTCGCGATATAGTCGCGCGCTGTCCAGAAAGCCCGCTCCATCGCTCCGATCGATTCTGCGCAGAGAGCGACCGTCGCATGATCATAGGCGGCTTCCACCGCATCGAGCGCCCGCCCCTCCTCTCCGACTAAGGAGTCCGCGGGCAATCGCACGCTGTCGAGATCGACGTCCATGACCAGCCGCTGATCGATCGTGCGGTACGTGTGAACGGTTACGCCTGCGTGGCGCACGTCGACGAGAAAGAGGCTTACGCCCGCGCGCTCATATACGCCACCGCCCGTCCGCGCGGAGACGAGCAGCTTGTCGCAAAGCACGCCGCCCAACGTCATCACCTTGGCGCCGGACAGGATATAGCCGTCCTGCGAGCTTGCCGCTCGCGTCGCCACATGTTCAAGCCGACCGCGCGCGCCGCGCTCCTCGTGCGCGACGCCGAAGATCTCTTCGCCGGAAACGATGGCGTCGAGAAGAGCCTGCCGCCGATCGCCGCGATCGCAAAGCTCTATCAGCTTGGCTGGAAGCACCGCGCAACCCACATATGGCTCCAGAACAAGAGCCCGCCCGATGCGCTCTGCGATAATCGCGGCGGCCGCAGCGCCTCGTCCCAAACCGCCCAGTTCCTCCGGCAACGCTGCGCCCAGCCAGCCCTGTTCAGCGAACATCGACCAGATGCGCCGTTGCGCGTCAGATCCGCCGGCGATGATCGCCGCCCTTCGCTGAAAGTCATAATTGCGAACAATGAAACGCTCGACGCTGTGCGCAAGAAGCTGAAGGTCTTCGTTCCCGAAGGTCTGTTCAACCGCATCCGCCATGACGAAGAGGGCTTTTGAAACGATGTTCTTCTGAATTTCGTTGGATCCGCCATAGATGGTCGACGCGCGACGATACATATATTCCGCGGTGATGTTCGCGGCATGAGCGGGCCGGGCTGTGAAATCTTCGCTTCCCGCCAGATCGTCGCCCTGCGGGTAATAGGCGGCGGAATATGGGCCGAGCGCATCGGTTTCCAGCTTCAACAGAGACTGCATCAGCTCGGAACCGTGCAGTTTCACCAGCGACGCGACGGGGATGTTGTCATATTTCCGCTCGTTGGTGACGATGTCGGTGATTGACGCCTCAAGCGCCATCAGATCGATCTCAAGCGCAGCGATGCGATTGGCGTAAACGGGATCATCAATTAGCCGACAATCGCCCGATCTTTCGGCGACCGCGATTTCTTTCAAAATCTCGAGATTGCGCTTGTTACGGGGTAGGTCGGCGCCCGAGATGCGCTCGCCCGCAAGAAGAAAACGTGCGATCGCCCATCCCTGCCCTTCCGCGCCAATCAGATTTTCGCGCGGAACACGAACCGATTCAAAGAATACTTCGCAAAGGCTGTAGCCCTCGTCCAGGGACTTGATCGGCCGCACCGTCACTCCCCTGGCGCGCGTAGGGACGAGAATGAAGCTGATTCCCGCGCTCGCGCGCCCTGCCGCGCTGGTGCGCACGAGACAGAACAGCATGTCTGAATCCATCGCGCCCGTGGTCCAGATCTTCTGCCCGTCGATCACATACTCGTCGCCGTCGAGCACAGCGCGCGTGCGCAGGGACGCAAGATCCGAACCTGAGTTCGGTTCGGAAAACCCCTGCGCCCAGAACTCGGTTCCATCGAGAATTCTAGGGAGATACCGGCGCTTCTGCTCGTCCGTGCCGAACGCGTGAAGCACAGGCCCGATCAGATAAACGCCCTGAATATTGACCCATGGAGCGCCCGCGAGCATGCACTCCTCTTCGAATATGTAGCTTTCCAGAGCGCTCCAGCCAGGTCCGCCGAATTCAGTCGGCCATGACGGCGCAGACCATCCACGCTTTGCGAGTACGGAAATCCACGCCTGAGCGTCCTCTTTCGTCTGATGGACCGCTGTACGATTTCGGCGCGCCATTTCGACGGGCAGGTTGCGGGCGAAGAACTCCCGCAGCTCAGCCCGAAAATCGTCGACGCTTCTGCGCTGCGCCATATCCCGTTCCTTCCCGCCGAAAACCCGTCAGCGTCCGGTGAAAGCGGGCTTCCGCCGCTCGATGAAATGGCTGACGCCCTCGCGAAAGTCGTCCGACTCCAGGCTCAGCGCCGTCTCGATGTCGGCGACGTCGATCGCCTGATCGAGCGTTTCGAAGCGCGCGTTCCAAACCTGCCGTTTGATGACCCGCATGGAGCGCGGTGAAACCATGGTGGCGAGTTCGACCGCGTATTCGAGGACGCTCTCCATCAACTTTCCGCTCGGGCAGATGCGATCAATCATGCCTATGGACAGCGCTTCATCGGCAGACACGCGCCTGGCGGAAAGCAGAAGATCGAGCCCTTTCGATAACCCGACATGCGTGGGCAATATCCAGCTGACGCCATGTTCCGCCACCAGCCCGCGCCGCGAGAAGGACGTCGTATAGACGGCTTCAGGCGCGGAAAAGCGCATATCGCAATACAGCGCCATCACCAGCCCGAGGCCCGCGCAGGGTCCATTGATCGCAGCAAGAATCGGCTTTGGCGCCGCAGGGAAATAGGAATAGCGCTTCTGGAAGTCGCGACGCGCGCTTGCATCGAACACCGGCGGAGGGCCTGACGGAAGACTCTCGGCGCCCTCATCCGATTTCACAGTAAGATCGTTCATATCAGCGCCGGCGCAGAATCCTCTACCCGCCCCGGTCAGCACGATCACGCGCACGTCATCGTCATCAGAGGCGCGCCGCATGGCTGCGCGAACCTCATCCTCCATGCGATCCGTCCAGGCGTTCAGCTTGTCCGGTCGGTTGAGCGTAACGACCGCCACCGCATCGGCGACGGAATACGTGATCTGTTCAAAGTCCATGCGGGCTCCTCATGGAAAATATTTTACGCATGGCGGCGTGATCCGCCCCGTTCGGAGAGGATAAAATCCACCCCCGCCAAACGAAATCCGTCAGCAAGGACGCTCCTGCCGCGCCGCCTCGCTTCGTCGAGCGCGCGCGACGGGTCGTCAACTGACACCATCAGCGCGGAAACTCGCTCTCCGTCGCCGGGAGAGAATGTCAATCTGCGCCCATTGACCGCTATAAAGAGCGCGCCGCCGGACTTCTGCAGCGGCAACTCGATGATCTCCGACCAAAGCCGCGCCAGTCCCCCTGGGTCGGGCGACTCGATCACGACGCCTAGCAATTCAGGTAGATTTTCTTTCCCATCAACGACGCCGCGCCAATCCGGTCCTGCCGGCCACCAGTCGTCCGCCGAATAGTCGCCGTTACGCGCGAACTCCAGGATCGTCGCGCGGCAATCCTTTGGGTGAAGCTGCACATTTCTATATTCAGGCCTGTCGATGATGTGAGGCGTGCGGACGCCAAGCGCTCCGACATGACGCTGCCTTCGCTCCGGGTCATCGCATTGGAAGATCGCCATGTAAGCGCCCCGGCCGCCCGACTTCCCGAGAAACCGCCTCACGGCTGTATTCTCCTCGATAGGCGCCACGATCTCGATGAAATCGCTCCCCAGCGCCACGAGCGCGTTCGTCAGCCCATAGATGTCGACATGGAAATCGCGAACGCAAATGGGCGCCGCCAGGATCGCCGCCAGATCGGAGATCGCGGGCTCCAGCTCCGACTCTGCAAGGCATATCTGCCGAAGATGCAGCATGGCGTTGTCAGCGTGCGGAAAAGACCGCGCGCCGCTTCTCCAGAAAAGCGCTTGCAGCCTCTTTGTGGTCGTCCGTCGCCATGCACCTTGAGTGATGGAGGCTTTCCTGATCGAGATGCTCCTTCAGACTGAGCTTCTCCGCGATATTGATGTTCGCTTTGATGTAGCCGATAGTCAGCGTTGGGCCCGTCGCGAGTTCCAACGCGAAGGACAGCGCCTCCTCCTCAAGCGCCTCTTCGGGAACGACGCGCGTCGCCAATCCAAGCGCGTGAGCGTCCTCCCCGGTCATAACCGGCGATGTCAGATAGAGCTCGCGCGCCTTTGCGCTTCCGACGAGCTTGGTCAGAAAATACGAACCGCCGAAATCGCCCGACAATGCGACGCGGACGAAAGCCGTCGTCATTTTCGCCTTTGCGCCGGCGATCCGGAAATCGCACGCAAGCGCCAGCGAAAGTCCGGCGCCGGCCGCGGCGCCATCGATCATCGCGACTGTCGGTTTTGGCATCTCATGCAGAAGTTCAGAAATGCGCGCGCGCCGTCGCAAGCTATCGGTGAGCGCCTCCAGGCCGCCCTGCCATTCCTGCGGATCCGCCATAGACTTGACGTCTCCGCCGACAGAGAAGGTTCCGCCCGCGCCCTTGAGCAACACCGCGCGTACGCCGCGATCGCTCGCCGCGCGCTCGGTCGCGCTCAAAAGCGCGTCCAGCATCTCCGCGCTGAGCGCATTGCGTCTTTCCGGCCTGTTCATCGTAAGGATGAGCAGACCTTGCTCCCGGCGCTCGATAACCAATTGATTCATCGGCTCGCTTTCGTCGAATTTTATGAGGAAATCAGCTAACCGCCGATTTTCTCGCGCCGCATGACAATGCCCGCCTTTTCGCGATCAAAGTCGCTTCCCGTCACGCCTTTGGCGCGCAAAAGGTGTTTTTGCACTTTCTGCGTCGGCGTCTTCGGAAGGTCTTCAGCGAAACGGATGAACCGCGGAACCATATAGTGCGGCATCCGTGGCCGAAGAAATTCAATCAGCTCGACAGGATCGAGCGCGGCGTGGGGCTGCAGCGCCACCACGACAAGCACTTCATCCTCGCCATGTTCGCTCGGGACGGCGACAGCGGCGGCCTCGCGAACCGAAGGATGCGCGCAGACTTCCGTTTCAACTTCGAACGAGGAGATATTTTCGCCCCGACGGCGGATGGCGTCCTTCATACGGTCGACGAAAAAATAATTCCCGTCTGCGTCCGTGCGAAATGCGTCGCCGGTATGGAACCATCCGTTGCGCCAGGCGCGCGCGGTCGCCTCGACATTTGCGAGATAACCGTGGTTCATGCCCCACGGCCTATCGGTTCGCACGATCAGTTCGCCGACCTCGCCCGGCGCAACCTCGCAGTCATTCGCATCGACCAATCGCACATCGACGCCCGGACGCGGCCGGCCGCAGGTTCCGAGCGGGGCGGGATTGGGGCCAGCCCGCAACGGCGAAGAAATCTCCGTCATATTGAAGGCCGTGTAGACGTCGCATCCAAAGCGGTTGGAGAACATCTTCGTGTCCTCGCTCAGCGGCAGCATCATCGCAGTGCGCAGGGTATGTCCGCGATCGTCTTCCGACGGCGGACTCTTCATGAGAAAATTGGCCATCGCGCCCAGCAGGACCACGCTCGTCGCCTCAAGGCGCCGGATCGTGGGCCAGAATTCCGTGGTCTTGAAAGAGTCGACGAGGCCGATCGAGGCGCCAAGCACCACCGCAGTGAACGTGGCGCCTGTTCCGCCGACATGAAACAGCGGCAGATTGACTATAAAACGATCGTCGCGCCCGAGATAGTGAAACGATTCAAGCGCGGTCGTATAACACTGAAGGTAAGAGGACAGAACGCCTTTCGACGGCCCCGTAGTGCCGGAAGTAAAAATCACCATCTGCGTATGCCACGGCATCACGCCATCGGCAGGAGGAAGGTTCTGGTCATCCGCCTCGATCGCCTCGCGGCCAAAACACTCCAGTCCGGCGACGGCGCCGTCACCACCGACAATCACGGCCCTTTCGAGGCTCGCTTTCTCGATGGCGTCGAGGCGCGGCGCCAGGTCGGCGTGGAGAACGATCGTCGACGCGGCGGCGCTGCGAACGGCGTGTTCGAGAATCGCGCCGCGGTAGGCGACATTCAGAGGCACATAGATCGCGCCAAGATAGTTGAGGCCAAACCAGACGCGCAAAGCGTCGGGACCATTCGGCAGCCAGGACAGGACCAGTTCTTCCGGCTGAACTCCCAGCCGGGCAAACCCCGCAGCGGCGCTGCGCGCTTCTTTCCACGTTTCACGATACGTCCAGGACGAGCCGTCCGGGAAGATCGCGAAAATCTTGTCCGGCTGCTCCACAGCCCAGCGATCGAGAAGCGGGCCAAGCACGCATTCATCGGCGGACGGGACTCGAGGGTCGAACCACGTCCGTGTGTCGGTGCGGCTGTCGCCTGCCATGTCGCTCATCCTGACTGTCCCTTCCCCGCTGTGCGCGCGTCGAGCCACGGACGCGCGGGAGATAGCTGGCCGGCCTGAGCCGGCCAGCTTGCTGCTCACTTGGCGGAGCCGTCGATAACGCCGCCGATAAAGTCCCAGGTCCGACCGTTGAACTGAATCAGCTGAAGCTGCTCGATCGGGAAGAAATCGGTCTCGCTCGTGGTGATGGTCACGCCGGGCAACAGCAGGGGCGTGGAAAACTGCTTGAGATTCGCCGCCTGCTTCATGATGTTCTCGCGCGTGAGATCGTGGCCGGCCTGCTTGAGCACCTGAACGATCGTTTCCGATACGAGGTATGCGTAGACGTTCGTCGTATCGCTCTTGTCGCCTTCCGGATAGTATTTGTCCATGAAAGCGTTCCAGTTTTTCATCGCCGGATCATCCTTCCAGCGCGGATCCGTCGAGTCCTTGTAATAGTTGGTGGAAATGATTCCCTTCGAATTCTCCAGCCCCGCCGGTCCAAGCGTCGAGCCGATCTGCGCGCTCGAGCTTGTCAAAAAATGCAACGGCTTCCAGTTGAGATCCGTCAGCTTGCGGATCGCCTGCGCCGCAAATTTGGGCGACGACATGTTGAACAGCACGTCGGCGCCGGAGGCCTTCAGCTTGACGATCTGGGAATCGATGGTCGGCTCGCTGATTTCATAGCTCGCCTCGCCAACGATCATCGTTTTCGCCTTGTCGCCCAACGCCTCGCGGAAGCCAGCGACGAAGCCCTTGCCGAAATCGTCGTTCTGGAAGAACAGCGCGACCTTGGCGTCCGGCTTGTTCTGCAACAGATAGCGGGCATACACGCGGCCCTCGCTGGCGTAGTTCAGCCAGCCCATGGTCCACGGATAGTCCTTCGGGTTTCCGAAAGCCACGGCGCCGCTGGACACGAAAATCTGCGGCGCTTTCATGTTGTTCATGTATTTCTGAATCGCGAGATTGGACGCCGTGCCCATCGGATTGAACAGGCCAAGCACCTGGTCGCGCTCCATGAGCCGTCGGGTCTGCTCTACGGCTTTCGGCGGACTGTACGCATCATCATACGTGATGAACGTGATCTTGCGGCCGTTGATCCCGCCCTGCTCGTTGATCATTCGATAAAAAGCGGTTTGCAGCTTGCCTACCGTTCCCCAGGCGGAAACCGGTCCGCTGTACGGATTGAAATGCCCCATCTTGATTTCTGTGTCGCTGGCGCCGACGTCATATTTCCCCTTCGCCATCGCCATTGATGCGGCTGCAACGGTCGCCAGAGCGGCGATCACTGCGATCCTGGACGTTGATGCATAACGTTTCTGCACGCTTCTCTCCCTTGTTGATTGCGATTAGCGCGCGCGCACGGCGCGCAGCGCGGATTGAACGATGCCGCCGGCGCCTGACGGCATCACGTACATCAGCAGGATCATGATGACGCCGTAGGCGGCGCCGGACAGGCCTTTGGAAATCTCCTCGGCGAAATTCGGCACGAACAGGATGAAGGCGGCGCCGATGAGCGCGCCCGGCAACCAGGCGATGCCGCCAACCACCAGGCCTACGAGAAACGTCACTGACAGCATGAATCCGAAGCTGTCCGGCGCGACGAACTGAATCACAATGGCGCCAAGCGCTCCGGCGACGCCGGTATAGGCCGCGCTCACGCCAAAGGTCAGCGTCTTGTAGAGCGAGACATTGATGCCCATGGACTGAGCGGCGATCGGATTTTCGCGGATGGCGAGCAGCGCCCTGCCGGTGCGGCTGCCGATCAGATTCCGCGCGAGGATATAAAGCAGAATGAAAACGGATAGCGTGAGATAGTACAGCCACTGGTCGGCGGTCAGCGGCAGTCCCATTGCTGCATTTGGCTTGGCGACGAATACGCCCTGCACGCCGCCGGTCCAGTGTTCGAGCGGCGTCAGCTTCAAAATCTGCGGAGTTGCGACGGCAAGACCGAATGTCGCCAGCGCAAGATAAGTGCCTTCCAGACGAAGCGCGGGGAATCCAAAAAGGAAACCGACCGCAAAACAGATCAGGCCCGCGAGTGGCAGCGTCCAGAGGTATCCAATGCCGAACTTGTCCATCAGAATCGCCGCCGCATAGGCGCCGATGGCGTAGAACGCGCTATGGCCGAGCGAAAACTGACCGTTGAATCCCGTCAACAGGTTGAGCCCCATGATGGCGATCGCATAGACGAGCAGCATCGTGACCTGGAATATGAAGAAGCCGCTCAGCAGCATCGGCGCCGCGATCGCGGCCAAGAGAAACAAGATAGCGGAGACGCGTTCGATCGCCATCTTCACACCCGCTTCGCCAGAGTTTTGCCGAAAAGTCCGCTCGGCTTGAAGATGAGGATCAGAATGATGAGCGACAAAGCAATGGTGAGCTTCAGTTCGCTTCCGACGACGGGCACATAGGTGCCGGCCAGATTCTCCATCACGCCGACGATCAGGCCGCCCGCGACGGCGCCGATCGGGCTCGTGAGTCCGCCGACGACCGCTCCGGCGAAACCATAGAGCAGAACGCCGAGCATCATGTTTGGTTCGAGAAAAACACCCGGCGCGATCAGCATCCCCGCCACGGCGCCGATCGCTGACGCCAGCCCCCACCCCAAGGCGATCATCCAGCCGACCCGAACGCCGACGAGGCGCGCTGATTCAGGGTTGGCCGCCGCCGCACGAAGGGAGAGTCCAAGACGCGTTCTCGAAAAGAAGAGATAGAGAAGCACGAGCATGCCCAGCGTGCAGGCGATCATTCCCGCTTGATGCATGTTCAGAAAGGCCCCGAACATCGGGCCCTGTCCGAACGGGCTCGGAAAGGTCTTGATGGTGAAATCCCAGACAAAACCCGAGGCGTTGTTGAAGATCGCCAGCAGACCGATGAAGACCACGATGTGCGACAAGGCGGGCGCGTCCTTCAGCGGTCTGAAAACGACGCGCTCAATCAACACGCCGCCTGCGAAGGACAGCGCAACCGTCAGCGCGAAAGCCGCCCAATAAGGAAAGCCCCAGGTGATGAGCTGCCACGCGACAAACGTGGAAAACGTCGCCATTTCGCCTTGCGCGAAATTGAGATGGCCGATCGACTGGTAGATCATCACCACCGCAAGCGCCATGCACGCATAGATCGCGCCGGTGGCCAGGCCTGACAAAATCTGTTGCAGCAGAAGTTCCAAGCGTGGGCCTCAATAGCCGAGATAGCTTCGACGAAGCGCCGGATCATTGCGAATATCGTCGGGGCGTCCTGCAAAGACGACCCGCCCGGTCTCCAGAAGATAGGCGTGATCGGCGAGCTCAAGCGCCAGGGCGGCGTTCTGTTCGACGATCAGCATCGACATTGACGTCGACGCATTGAGCGTCCTGAAAATATCAAAGATCTGCTTGACGATCATCGGCGCCAGCCCGAACGAGGGTTCGTCCAGAAGCATCAGCTTCGGCCGCAGCATGAGCGCGCGCGCGACCGCCAGCATCTGCTGCTCGCCGCCCGACAGCGTGCCGGCCTGCTGACTGCGACGCTCCTTCAGAACAGGAAAATAGCCGAAGCAGCGCTCAATATCGTGCTCGATCTCCTTGCGACCGCGTCGCGTGATGGCCCCGAGCTGCAGATTTTCGTCGACCGTCAACTGCGTGAAAGTGCCCCGCCCGTCCGGCACATGCGCGACGCCCAGACGAACCACGCCCTCGGTCGACAGATTCTGGATCGGCTTTCCGTCGAAGATGATGCTTCCCTCGCGGCGCACCATGCCGCAGATGGCGCGCAGCGTCGTCGTTTTTCCCGCCCCGTTCGCACCGAGGAGCACCGTCACGCCCCCGCGCTGGACTTCGAAGTCCAGGCCCGCGAGAACCTGCCCCTCGCCGTAGGAGGCGGTCAGTCCATGCACGGAAAGCAGCGCGGTCACGACTCGACTGTCCCAAGATATGCCGCGACCACGGCCTTGTCGGACTGCACGTCCGCCGGGGCGCCCTCTGCGATCTTGCGGCCGAAATTCAATGCGACCACCCGGTCAGACAATGACATCACGAGGCCCATGTGATGCTCGACCAGCAGGATCGCGATGCGCCTGCTGTCGCGGATGCGCCTGATCAACGCGCCAAGTTCGCCAACCTCCTCATGATTGAGGCCGGCGGCCGGCTCATCCAGCAGGAGAACAGACGGATTTGTCGCCAGCGCCCGCGCCAATTCCACGCGCTTCTGCGTGCCGAAAGGCAGATCTCCGACCAAGCGTCCCGCGCAATCGCCGAGTGACAGGTCATCGATGATTTCGGCGACCCGCCTGTCGAGCTCGCGAGCGCCCGCCCGCGCGCGCGGAAGGCGCAATGCGTCGCTTATGAAGTCGCCTGATATTTCGGTGTGTCCCCCGATGCGAACATTGTCCGCTACTGTCAGCTTGCGAAACAGCGCGAGGTTCTGAAACGTGCGGCCAATTCCCAGCGCCGCGATACTGTGAGCGGGACGGTCGAGCAGGCTGCGCCCATTGAGCAGGATGTCTCCGGATGTCGGCGTGTACAGCCGGCTCAGACAATTGAAGAGCGTCGTCTTGCCGGCTCCGTTCGGACCGATAAGTCCCACGATGCGCTCGGCTTCAAT
>MKVY01000038.1:23799-37974 GCA_001899525.1 Rhizobiales bacterium 65-9 | reverse complement strand
GAGACGACCGCGGCCATCACGCCGCCGTCGTCGCCAAAGCGTCTGCCTTGCAGCATACGCGGCGCGCGATCATCTCACTCGTCGGCCGTGGAGCAATCACGGGCGAAGCCACCTCCCTATGAGCCGGAGCTGCGGGAGGCAGCGTCGGCGCAAACGGCCGTCTTCAGCAGCCGCAACCCACTATTAGAATAATTAGTATGGATTTGGAAGAGGAAAAACGAAGCCCGACAGTCGACCTTCACCTGTTTCCCATGGGTCAACGGACGGGCGAGCAAAAGCGATCCTCGCAGGCGCACAGAGAGCCTCAACGAACCTCAATGCGAATAATCCATGATAAAAATCATAGCTTTAATAGTTTTTTGCGATCCGATTGCGATTGACATGCCGCGCTCGGCCTCTCAGATCAGAGACGATACATTGCATATCGCCTTTCGGCGGCGGCAGTTTCAAATTAGAATGACACGTATGGCAAAGCGCAATCTTGAAACCGTTTTTTACGCAAATCCGCTCGCTGCTTCCGATGTTTGGCTTGCCGATCCGGTTTTTGGGGGCGCTGCACGTCGCATCTTCGAATCGCACGGCGGCCGCCGCGAGGAAACGCTTCGCGGTCGCCCCGCCTCGCCTTCACTCTGAAGCGGGTCCGCCCGCGAACGCCGGACGCGCATGAGTCGATCTCTTCCAGAAAATACGGTATCCTCCGGCGCCGCCCCTCGGATCGGCGCTGGCGCCACAATGGAGGGCGCAGGGATGAATGACGCCGGATTGGCTATCCCCCGCGAGACGCGCCGATTCCGGAAGAAGCAGGAAGCGATCCTGGACGCAGGCGCCAGGCTCATCAATCAACGAGGGGTGAAGGGAACGGCGTTAGCCGACATCGCCCGAGGGGTGGGGCTCGCGACCAACAGCGTCACCTATTATTACCGAAAGAAGGAAGATCTCGCCGCAGCCTGCCTCCTTTCCTCGATAAGGATCATCAGCGGACTGGCGGAAGACGCCGGCAGCGAAAAGACGCCGGCGGCTCGCATTCGGACGCTCTTTGCGTCTTATCTCGAGCTTCTGGCGGCGATCGAACGCGGCGACCATGCTGAACTTGTCCTGTTCAACGACCTCCGCGCCTTGACCGGCGCGCAGGCGCAGATCTGTTTTGACGCCTATATCGCGATGTTCCGCTCGTTCAGACAATTGCTGCGAGGCGAGACGATCGTCCGACTGACGCGGTCCGAGGAAAACAGCCGGACTCACCTTCTGCTGTCGCTGTTCGTGACAGTGAAGCAGCTCGCCCGCCGCTATGATCTCGAGGAATACGCCCGCACCAGCCAGCGCCTGTGCGACGTGCTGATTGGAGGCGTCTTCGCGCAGCCTATCGAATGGCCAAAACCCGAGGCTCAGAAGCCGGACGCCAATCCGCCAGGGGATGGCGAGATATCGACGGAATCATTCCTGCGCGCGGCGACGGTCCTCATCAACGAGCAGGGCTATCGAGGCGCGTCGGTCGAGAAGATCTCCGCCTACCTGAACGTGACGAAGGGCTCCTTCTACCACCACAACGCCAACAAGGATGACGTTGTCGCCGCATGCTTCGCGCGGAGCTTTGACATCGTGCGAGCGGCTCAGAATGACGCAACAGCCACGCTGGACGATGGCGCCAGACGACTCGCCGCCATCGCGACGACCCTCGCGCGCAGTCAATTGTCCGGACACGGTCCGCTTCTGCGCACGTCGGCCTGGAGCGCTTTGCCCGACGAGGTGCGCTACGATGTCCTGCGCTCCATGAACCGGCAAACCCAGCGCTTCGCCAGCATCATCAACGATGGCCAAAACGACGGGACCGTGAAACTCGTGGATCCTCTGATCGCGGCGCATGCCGTGTCCGCCATGATCAACGCGGTCGCGGAAATCGAGCGCTGGGTGCCGAGCGTCACGGCGGACAATATCGTCGACTTCTATGTTCGGCCTTTTTTCGTCGGACTCGCCTCGGCAGGGAGCGCGGAATGATCCAGCGCTAAGTGTTTAGCGATAGTGACGATTTAACTGTCTGAGCCATATGGCGATAGCGGCGCGTTTGACGAAGCCCATGAGGTTGGCGACGAGCTTGTCGTATCGCGTTGCGACCCGTCGGAACTGCTTGAGCTTGTTGAAGAAGCGCTCGATGCGGTTGCGCTCCTTGTCGAGGTCGAGGTCATAGGCGCGCCATCCACAACAGCGCATCAAGAAACCTGCGGTTATTCGTTCGCGGACCGCGCTTGCCCTTCGTCCCACCTGGGACAAAGCTCTGGATTCGCTCCCACTGGTCGTCCCGAAGCGCGTCGCAATCCATCGCCGATCCATACGCGCCGTTCGACAGCGCGAACGCCGAGCGGACATGCGCCAGCATCACCATGTCGTCACGCTGGCGCCGACTGGCTGGGCGATCCTTCCGGGAGAAATAGCCGCCCTGGCTGACGCCGGGCGCGCGGCAGAGGCGGTGGACCAGGAAGCCCTGCTTCGCCCGATCGCTGAGCCGGAACCTCGCCGATTTCCCTCCCGGGCGAAAAAAAGCAGTCGCCCGCTTCAGGATGTCACGCTCCTGCCGGAGGATCTCGTTCTCCCGCCGCAGGCGCTTCACCTCAGCGGCCAAATCCGCCTGCGGCGCTTTGCCAGGCGACTCCGCCAGACGATCCCGGTTGCGGCTGCCCCAGCGCGCCGGCGTCGATGGACCGATGCCCGGATCCTCCGCTATCTCGCGCTGCGACCGCCCGCTGGTCGCCGCCAGCCGTATGGCCTCGTCTTCAAACTCCTTCGTGAACCGTCGCTGCTTCGTCATCGGGTTCGCCTTCATCCGAAGGGAACGTTCCGCTTTTCCGGGGCAAATCCATTGACTATCAGCCGCAGGCTCGGGCATGGGTCGCCGGCGATCACGCTTGCGGTTTATGGCCACTTGTTCCCTAACAAGCACGATAAGGCGGCTGATGTGATGGAAAAATCGCTGCGGTTACAGAATGAGAACTAATTCGGGTGGCAAATCGGTGGCAAAGGGAAGAACTGGCGCGCTGCCGAAAGCTTAAGTGATTGATTTATCTATGCGGAAGGGTGGCCGAGTGGTTTAAGGCAGCGGTCTTGAAAACCGCCGTGGGCGCAAGTCCACCGTGGGTTCGAATCCCACCCCTTCCGCCAGAAAAATCACCTATCTATCTGTTTTATAAAATAAATCCAGGTCGATGATCCTGCTATCCCCACCATCTTCCCAATCCGAAACATTCGCTCAAATGGCCACTTGGCGCGCGAAAGCTGCCTTTGTCGATCGCCGCCCGATACAAGCCGGGCGCGCGTGATTGTACTTTTGGGGCGGAATATATCATCTGAAGGCGGCCGCTCCCGCCAGCCGAAGCCCTCAGCCCCAACTCTCGACCTCGCAGTCGCCGAAGCCGTCATCGCCGACCGGCTCCGGCTCCAGGTCCTCGCCGGGCGCGTCCAGAGCGTCCAGGACCGCGATCAGCCGGTCGATGGCGTCTTCGATGCGACGGCGCTGCGAGACGCCCAAGCGGCGTGCGACGGGCCGCCTGATCTGGGTTGGCGCGAGGGCGGCGCTCATTTGCCGTCCTCGGCCGCCCGCATCGCGACAGAAGCGATGTGCGTCGGCACCGGCGCCGGCGCCGCGATGTCGTCGCCGAGCATGTCGAGCGCCAGCGAATAGGCCAGCTTGTCGCTGGTCGACTCGCCCTGAGACAGCATGTGGCCGACGTTGCGCGAAAAGCACCAGAGAACGGCGCGCGCCTTCACCTTGGCGCCGGCCAGCGATGCCGCCTTCTGGAGCAGGATCGCGTCGGCGATCTCGCCGGCGGCGATGACGGCGAGATCAACCGGCGTGTACTCCGTTGTCGACTCCTCCTCGTTGACGGTCGTCGCCGCAGCCGCTTGTTCGTTCGCCCATGCCGCCTCGAGCTTCTGCCCGAGGGCCAGAAGCGTGGCGTCGGGCAAGTGTGCAGCCGCCCGCGCCTCCCCCGCCGCCATGAGAGCGAGCATGTCCCGCAAGACTGTCAGCGCCATGGGGATGCCGCCGGTGCCGTTCTCCCGAAGCCCCGTGTATTCGCACGCATAGGCCGCATAAGCCGCCGCCCCAGCGATCGTCGTCGCTCGGAGATCGGTCATCGCGACCCAGGCCTCATCCTCGGCCCTGATCTGCCGGGCTTCATGGATGTCTTTGCGAGAGAGGTCGATGTCTTCGACGGTCGCTGGGCGTTCCCCTTTGGAACGTCCAAGGTTCCATTTTTCGAAGTGGCGAGTTCCCCTCTTTCCTGTGCTGCATCGTATTCGTCGGCAAGGCGGCGATCGGGGGGCGCTTTCATCCTCGGGCAGGTGAGAGTTCTTTGGCGATCCTTTGTAAAATCTGGCGAGGATTCGTGTCGATCACATCGCCGTGACTGACAATGATCCGACACAGATTTGGCTCAGCGGCCCAGCTCCGGAACCCCTCGGCGAGCGCCGCGCGATCTTTGACGAAGAGCCACTTCCCTAGCCAAGGTAGTCGCGGACGATCAACACCGAACCCCATAAGACGAGCCATGATGGTGGCGCCCAAGCCGTTCGGGTGGCGGACGTTAGCAAGAATATCGTTGAGCACCAGCGATGACCGCCCGTCGCGCCGCACGATCATCACGGCCTCCTTGTCCTCGACGCCCGGCGCCGGTTCAAAGCGCACGGTGGTATCTTCAAACACGTTCGCCGTCGCATCGACCGCCACGGCTTCACGTACCGCCTGGGCGGCGCCCGGTGCGCAGACCACCTTGGCGTCAGGGTAGCGCTTCTTCCAAGCTCTCACATCGAGCCGATGGGCGACCCCTGGGACCACAAGAAACGCCGGCGCGCCTAGCGCCTCAATCTCCCGCATCTCCGGTTCGCGCAACGGGATAGCGCTCCAGATCAACGTCCGCCCGCCGGGAAGCGCCACGACTGTCATACGCCGAGGGAAATTGCCCAGAGGCATCCGGATATCGCCTGCGACTGTCAGTAGGCCATCTTCCAGGCGCTCCAGCGGCCCATGGTTTTGGACAAGCCAATCTTCGTTGAGGTTGGGCATCGACGGCATCCGCTGCGTTGACCTCCTAACGCGCCGACACCGCTCGGGTTGCATCGAAGCCCGTAGGAAATGCTACCCGGCGCGTTCGCTGAGGCGGCCTGAGCCGGCGCAATCGGGTAAGCTACAAAATGGGTTCGCGATCGGCGCTTCAGCGAGGCTGTGGGCTAACAACCCGACAATGGCTGATAGGGGCGTGCGCGAAGGCGTTTCGTCCGCGTGACATACGCTTGGCCACGGATGTACTGGCGCGGCTCAGCGAGGGGATGCGGCAGAGCGCGGCCAGATTTCCTCGCCTTTTTGGCGTTGGGGCTCTGGCGAAGCAGGACCCCAGAAGTTCGCGAGCAGCGCGAGAAGGCTTGTCGCGAGCACCGCAAACGGGCGCCGAGACGAAGGCCGTCAGTTGGTCATGCCGCCGGCGCTTCCTGAAGCCGCTGCGCTGCGAACTCCCGATAGGGCGGCAGCTCCTCGCCAGCGAGACGGCGGAGCTTGTATTCACGATTGATCAGCTTGAGCGGGCCGGCGCGGCGCGTCGTCCGCTCGATATAGGCGGCGGTCTGGCCGACCTTTGTCTTCGGCGTCGGAGAGAACGACGCCATGCCGCCGCGCGCCGGCGAGCGCGGCGAGGCGCTGGAAGGCCTCAACGCCGGCCGCTGGATCGCCCAGGAGCGCGATCTCGCGCCGGAGGCGCACCGCGGACGGCCTCAGCCTTCTCCGCGCCATACGCCCAGGCCAGGGCCGCCACGGACCCGTCCGCCCAGGAGTCGGCGGAGGCCGCGAACTGATCGAGCCGCCGTCATCATGCGTCCTGGCGGAGACCGCGGCGCATCCCGACGATAACAGATGGTCGATGACGTCGGCGCTGGGCGCTGCGGTCATGAACGCCGTCCAGGCAGCATGAGCAGCGACTGCGGCGCGCGCCAGGCGCGCACAAGCCGGATAAATCGCTTGTCGAACGACAACTGCCGACTTTGCGCAAAAAGGCAAGACAGCGTTGGTTTGCCGCTCATACACCTCCGCCGCAGCGAGCGCCGCTCGCTTCTTCTGGGGGCATCAATGCAACGCCGTGAACTTCTGCAGGGCACTCTGCTTCTGGCCGGCCTGGCGTCGGGCGCCATGGGCTCGTCTTCCGCGAGCGGCCAGACCCCGGCGTCGCGCCCCAACATCGTCTACATCGTAGCGGACGACCTCGGCTGGAAGGATGTTGGCTTCCACGGCTCCGACATCAAGACGCCGAACATCGACAAGCTGGCGCAAGGCGGCGCGCGCCTCGAGCAGTTCTACGCACAGCCGATGTGCACGCCGACCCGGGCGGCTCTGCTCACCGGGAGATACCCGTTCCGCTACGGCCTTCAGACCATGGTCATCCCGACCCCGAGCAAGTACGGCCTTCCGACAGACGAACGGCTGCTACCGCAAGCCCTCAAGGAGGCCGGCTACCGGACAGTGATGGTCGGCAAATGGCATCTCGGTCATTCGGACCGGAAATACTGGCCCATGCAGCGCGGATTCGACTACCACTATGGTTCGATGGTCGGAGAAGTCGATTACTTCACGCACCAGGCCGACCATGTGAAGGACTGGTTCCGGAACAACCGCCCTCTCGACGAGACCGGCTATGTGACCAAGCTGTGGGGCGCGGACGCGGTCGCGCAGATCAACAAACATGATCCGGCGACGCCGCTGTTCCTCTACCTCGCCTTCACGGCCCCGCACGCGCCCTATCAGGCTCCGCAGGAGTATCTCGACAAGTATAAGGACATCGCCGATCCGACGCGACGAGCCTATGCGGCCATGGTCACCGCGATGGACGACGAGATCGGCAAGGTCGTCGCGGCTCTCGATAACAAAAAGATGCGCGACAACACGCTGATCGTCTTCATGAGCGACAATGGCGGCAACCGCACGGCCATGCTGTCCGGAGACGTGGACGTCTCCAATCTGAAGCTGCCGGCCGACAACGGTCCGTATCGCGGCGGCAAGGGAATGCTTTACGAGGGCGGCACGCGGGTCGCTGCGCTCGCCAACTGGCCAGGCCGCATCCAGCCGGGCGAGCGCAAGGAAGTGATGCATGTCGTCGACATGTTCCCGACCCTCGCCAAGCTGGCCGGCGCGACTGCGGTCAAGAGCAAGCCGCTCGACGGCCTTGATGTCTGGGCCTCCATCAGCGAGGACAAGCCGTCCCCGCGCAAGGAAGTCGTCTACAACATCGAGCCGTTCCGCGGCGGCGTGCGCGAGGGCGACTGGAAGCTGATCTGGCGCACGCCCCTGCCGTCGGCGCTGGAGCTCTACAATATCGCCGCCGATCCGTCCGAGACGACCAATCTGGCGGACAAGAACCCCGAGATCGTCGCGAAGCTGCAGAAGCGCTGCGAGGAGCTGGCCCGCGAAAGCGCGAAGTCGCTTTTCCTGGTGGACGCCTTCGCCGCCGTCCAGACCTCGGCGCGGGGCGCGCCTCCGCTGCCCAACGACGACGCCTTCTTCACGCAGGGCGACTAGCGGCCCTGCGCGGACGCGGTCATGAGCAAAGCACGCTCGCGCCGATCTGCGCCGGCATCGGCGACTCCCTTGGCCTCGACGATGATGCTCGTCGAAGGCGGCACGTTCTTCATGGGATCGGACGCCCACTATCCCGAGGAGAAGCCAGTCCACCGCGTCACGGTGAACAGCTTCCTGATGGACGAGACGCCCGTCACCAACGCCCAGTTCCGCGCATTCGTGCAGGCGACCGGGCATGTCACCTTCGCCGAACTGGCCCCGGACCCCAAGCAATATCCGGGCGCGCCGCCGGAGATGTTGAAGGCGGGCTCTCTCGTCTTTTCGCCCCCGAACCATCCCATCGCGTTGCGCGATTGGAGCCAGTGGTGGGATTTCCGGTTCGGCGCGAACTGGCGTCGGCCATACGGGCCCGGCAGTTCAATCAAGAGGCTGGACGACCATCCAGTCGTCCACATCGCTTATGTGGACGCGGCGGCGTACGCCGCCTGGGCGGGTAAAGAACTGCCGACGGAAGCGGAGTGGGAATACGCCGCCCGCGGCGGATTCGATCGCGTGGAGTTCGCATGGGGCGACGAGTTCACGCCAGACGGACGCCATATGGCGAACACCTGGCAGGGCGAGTTCCCGTTCGAGAATCTGAAAACGGACGCATTCGAGCGGACGTCTCCCGTCCGGGCTTTCCCCGCGAACGGGTATGGGCTGCACGACATGATTGGCAATGTCTGGGAGTGGACGTCCGACTGGTGGTCGAATCGTCATCCGGAGGACGTGGTCAAAGCCTGCTGCGTGCCCGTCAATCCGCGCGGCGGACCGGAGCAGGCAAGCTTCGACCCGATGACGCCGGACATCCATATTCCCCGAAAGGTGCTGAAAGGCGGCTCACATCTGTGCGCCCCGAACTACTGCCGCCGCTACCGGCCGGCCGCGCGACATGCGGAATCCGTCGATACGTCGACAAGCCATGTCGGGTTTCGATGTGTGAAGCGCAATGTGGCGCAATGATCTCTGCGCGATTTGGCGGAAAGATCGCGCCGCAGAGGGGCCGCCGGACCACGCGATCCGACGGCTGCATTTTTGATCGCGACGAGGGCGATGCGCGCCGCCGCCAATTATTTGGCGCTGCGCAGCTTCTCGGCCTTCAGCGTCGCGTCGATCGCCTGCATGACCGTCTTCGCCGGATTCGCCTTGCAGTAGACGATGACCTGATGAATGTTTTCTTTGACGCGCGGGATATTGATCGATGACTTCTTCGCCAGGCCGTTATACCAGCCGCTGTACCATATGCCGAGAAAATCGGCGTCTTCCTGGAAGGTGTTGGCAAGCTGCCCGCATGTCAGCTTCTTCACATTGATGTAGCCGTCGGCGTCGGCGTAGGCGGTGAGCTGCGTCTGCGAATGAGCCGACAACGGTATCAGAACGGCGATGGCCAGAAGCGAGTATCTCAGCATTTTAGGACCTTTTGTTTTATCGTCGATCGCCGCCGACCTCGGCGTGAAGCGGCGACGCCGACAGGCGATCGTTTTTATGGAACATGCGCGCGGCGCCCGCGCGCGCAACCGTCTAAAACCTGTGACTGCGGCCGTCTTGCCATCTTGCGCAACGCCATGGCGGCGCCTCAGCGTGCGCGGGCGCATTTGACCTCAACGCTCTATCTCTCTGGCGAGTTATGCTGATTAGCCGGAAGCCCCTGTTCGACCGACAATCCAGCTTTGGTCCTCTTGCCCGACTGTTGGTCGCGAGCGAGGGCGAGCAGGCGCTGCAACGGCTCTTCCGCGTCGCCGGCGCTATCGTCGCGCCTGAGCGCCCGAAGGATCCCGTGGCCTTCGCTGGCATGAGCCGGTTGTTCGAACTCGCAGCCCGGCTGATGGGCGACGAGGCGTTCGGCTTCCGCGTCGGCGCCGGGATGTCGCCGAGCGAATTCGGAAGGTTCGCCGATTTCGCTTTCGACGCCCCCTCGCTCAGGATGGGGATCCATCGCGCGGGGCGTTTGAGCGGTTTGCAGAACAACGCCCTGAAGCTTGCGCTCGACGATACCGGGAGCGAAGCGATCTGGAGCCTGAACTATCGGCGGGAGGTCGCGAGCAGTTGCTATCACCATGCCGTTCACTCCATGCCGGCCATGATGGGTCTGCTGAAGCGTTTCGTAGGCCCACGCGCCATGCCGACGAGGATCGATGTCGCCATGCCGCCGTTTCGCGGCGCCTCGCTGCTCGAAGATCTTGCCGGCGTTCCCGTCTGGTCCGGCGCAGGCCGATTCGCCATCGTGTTCCCGGCGGCCTGGCTGGACGCCGCGGTCACGCGCCGCCCGGGCGGAGCCGCGATCATGACGACGAGCGATGTCTTTTCGTATTACACGGATCGCCTGCCCGACACGACCGCCGAAGCCCTGTCCATCGTCATGGAGCCTATTCTTGAGGAAGGCGATCTCTCGCTCGACAGGCTGGCCTCGATTCTTGGATTGTCCAGGCGCAAGATTCAGCGGGATCTGAACGCAGACGGCATTCGCTTCAGGGACATGCTGCTCGCCGCGCGGATGAAGCGCGCTCAGCGCCTGATGCTCGAAGGACCGGAACCTATTGTTCAGATAGCGCTGGCCGTGGGCTATTCGGACCAGTCACACTTCCACCGCGCGTTCACGGCGCATGTCGGCGCTGCTCCCGGACGCTGGCGCGTCGCTATGGGACGCCGCGAGGGCGTTTAAGATGACGTCGCGAACTCAGCGATCTCAGAACCGTGCGCTCACGCCCAACAGAGGGCCCTGCTGGAGCGCGTTGTAGATGAAGTTGTCGCGGCGATAGTCCGTTTTGAACGCCCGGTATCCGGCGAAGGCGGACCATCGTTCATTGAACGCATAGCCGAGGCCGCCATACAGGTCCCACTCATACCTCGATCCGCCGGCGCCGGCGAACGCGATTCCTGACAGATAGAGGTTGCTGGTCAGATTGACCTTGAGGCGCGCGCCGATCATCGCATCGGCCCACTGCCGGCTTTCCTTCGTGTGCAACACGAGCGGACCCGCCTCCACCGACAGGGTCGTGCCAAGAGAGAAGCCGCGCACGCCTGCAAAGGCGTCGATCGAATACAGGGGATCGTCAACGATGCGATAGCCGGCCGCGGCGAGGCCGATGAGCGATGAACTTTCAAGCTTCACGCCGAACGGATATCCGGCCGGGAAAAGCGTTTTGCTCGGAGAGATCTTGGTCGCAAGAATATCGCCGAACAGGATGAAACGATCATAGCGCGCCTCCACCGTTCCCATGATGGCGCCGTCGAAATGTTCGAGCACCGTGCCGAAGCCGATATCCACCTTGGCGGTCGGCAGCGGCGGAAGGGTGCGCAGGCTTCCTTCGAGGCCCGTCGCCCAAACATAAGCCGAGGCCGTGATCACCCATTGCGTCGGTGCGACGGGCTGCGAGGCTGGCGCTGCGTTTCGGGAAGGCAGATCGGCGGCCTGCGCCTCGTTGTGGGGCGTCGCCAGCGTTGAGGACAGGAGGACGGCGCCGAGAGTGAGCAAACGAAGCATGGAGACGATTTCGCTGGAGTGAGGATTGTCGAGCCGGACTAGCGCGCGGGAGGCGTGCAATAGTCCCAATAACCGCTCGTCTTGGCGTAGTCCGTCCAGGTCCAGCACAGCGTGGACGAAGGCGGCTTCGGTTGGCTTCCTGCAGCCGCAACCACGAGGACGGCGCCGACGGTGACGCCGGCGACGACCCGGCCCCAATACCAGGGGCGAACCGCGGGAACCGCCCTGACGGGGGCGACGACGACCGTCCGGCGATGAACATGACGCCCGTGCGCCGGGGCTCGGACGACAGCGCGGTGTCGCACCGCCGCCGCGTCGGCGGCGGCCGGCCACAACGCCATGACCATCAGCCCTGATAACGCCGCCACGCGGCCGCGACTTTGTTTGCTTTGCATCCGACACGGCCTGATAACGATGGCGCGGGATGACTTAACCGCTTCTTTGGCGCGCTGCTTGCCACTTCGCGCCACATCCTGAGTTGTCGCAATGTTCGGAAGCGTCTTCATTTCCAACGCTTCGGCGGTCGACTCTTAGACGCGCGCAGAAACACGAGGCTTGGCGCTGCGCTGGCGCAGCGAGCATCGCCGCCGAGGCAAACAGCACGCGGCGGGTGGCGCAATATGCAGGCGTTGGAGCGCTGCCTTCATGGTTTGAGGTCGAGAGGAACGGGCGGCGCAGTGCTCAAATCCACCGCGCCGCCGACTTTGTCGAGCTCAAACGAGCTCGGCCGTCAGCGCCAGCCGGGCGGCCCGGCCAAGCTGACGCTGATCTTGTCGCCATGGCGTCTGCGCCCCGTTGTCCCGACATTGCCGGCGAGCATGCCCTTCAGCTTCGCGAGACCGGCTTCGATGCTGACGACGAGCGCCCGAAACTCCGGCGACGCCGTGATGTCGACCTTCACGTTGACCTTGGTCTCGCCGGTCACCTCGCCTTTGACATCGCCCTCGACGCGCAGCGGGCCCTGAATACCGGGACCGAGCTGCGCGATGCGCGGAACCGCGGTGTTGCCGCCGGCGAGCGTCATCGTCGACGCTGGCATGGGCTGCGTCCTTGCGCAGCTTGTCGCGCTGGACATACATCTTGCCGACGATGTCTTCGGCTGTGCCCTTCGAGAACAGGGTTGGGATCGTTTCCAGGATCTGGTCTTCAGTGAGCCCTTTTTTCTGAAGGGACGGGATGAGAACCTGATTGACCCACTCGAACGGGTTGGCGCGCAGCAAAGCGGAGTTGTTCACCGCTCCCGGCTTCAAGCCCTTCACGTCCCCCACTTTGTTATAGATCAGCTTTTTCGGGTCGAGGACGCCATAGGCGGCGAGGTTCTTCGCCGCGCCCTTTTCCATCTTTCCACCAACCATGGCGCGGTAGAGCGCCTGCAGGCCGGTGCCGGCGACGGAGCCTCCGAGCTCCTGGCCCAGGGCAGGCAGAATTTGCGTGGTGAATTCCTGGCTAAATCCCCGGCCGGCGCCGCGCGAATATTTGATGGCGTCGGCATATTCGTGAGGTCGAAAGCTCTCGCCGATCGCGTTCCGGGCCTTCGCAGTGGCCTGCAAATAAGACATGAACTCGTCGGGATGGAGCGCGGCGCCCTTGATTTCAAGCGCCTTGACGAGTTGGTCCGTGGCCTCCATCGCGCCATGCGCGTCCCGATAACCGCCCGCGCGCTGCTCGAGGGCGAAGAATTTCGCGACGGACGGCATCGCATCGAGCGCGTGATGGGTGTCGCCAAGCACCGATCGCGTCGTGCGTGTGAGATGCATCAACGACGGCTGGGCGAGCCGATATTGCGACGCGAGCCGCAGCGAGATTTCTTCCGACTCCTTCGCATCGGCAGGCGTCATGCCGGCGGCAGAGGCTTTAACGCGCTCCCGCGAGATATCGACGCCAGGCTCAACGATCTCCCGCGCTACTGGTCTGGTCAGATGATAAGCTCCGAACGCAACGGGAAGCAGCGATCCAGAGGAATGGCGGACCTGCCGCTCGTGCTGACGGACCTGTGAGGTCGCAACCCGCGCCAGATTCCCCTGGCGTGCGAATTCAACGTTCGCGCGCGCCAGCGATCGGGCGAGTTGATCCTCTCGGGCGGCGAGGCCGCGCAGCGGAATGCCGGCTTGATCGAGCGCGGCGCGTGATGCGCGCACCGCCGCGGCCTGCTCCTGGAACGCGCGAGACGCCTGGCTGACGGCCCGCTGCGCCTGAGCATATTGCCGGGTGAGCTGCGCCGTCGGTGTTTCCGCGGCGCGCATGGCGCGACCAAGACGCTCGACTTCGGCCTGGGTTTCGCGCAATCGTTGGCGGGTTTGAACAAGGCCGGCGTGGAGCGCGCGGAACCCCTGCACTCTGCTGAGTTGGTCGTTCAGCTTGCCGATGCTGGCTCCGACCGACGACATTGATCCGGCCATCGACTGGCCGACCGTCTTGCCGACCTTCGCGATATCGTTCACGCGGTTCGCGACCGCCTTTAGCGCGGCTGCGGTTTTATCTTCAGCGGAAAGAAGAAGCTTTGCTTCGATTATCTTCGCCATGGCGATCAGCCGTCCTTCCGGCGGCGCAGCCAATCGGCGGCGCGGGCATGCAGCGCGATCAGCTCGCTGAGGCCAAGGGAAAACACGACGCCGGCGTCCAGCTTCACGGCGAAGATTAGGTCGTCGGCGAGGTCGGAGACGCCGGGGTCGCCACGGCGTCGTCGATAAAAAAACTCAGAACAGCTTCCTTGACGCGCCGCGCTGTCCGTCCGCTGCTTTGACGCAGAAGGATTTCGTCCGGCGAGACAACTCACACTTCGCAATATTTCTGGATCACCTCCATGTTTTCGACCGTGAACGGCGTGCCGTTGTCAGCATACGCCACGGTGTACGGTTCGCCGATTTGCATGAACTCTCTATAGGTCGGCTCGCGCACGACGATCTCGTTGATCGGACCTTCGTGGCCGATAATCGGAGGCGTCATCGGGATTTTTACGGTGCGGGCCATTTGGGCTTCTCCTTAATCTGGGCGATGACGGATTGCGCGGCGGCGTCGAAAACGCGCATCGCGTCGGCAATTTGCGCCAGGCGTGCATCGTGCTTTCTGATCAGCACGTCGGCATGCGGGCCGAGAAGGT
>MKVY01000038.1:19312-23774 GCA_001899525.1 Rhizobiales bacterium 65-9 | reverse complement strand
CCCCGGTCGCGCCAGACGCGCCGCTCGCTCGAAGCTCGCGGGCCCTCTGTTCGCACCGATCCGCGACCTGATGGCGGACGGTGTCGATTTCCGTCTCAAGCCGAGCTCGCAGTTCCCTGTCTCGCGTCATCCGCGCCGGCAGGCCGACGAGCGCGGAATTGTAGATGCCGCATATCTCGTCGAGGACAGCATCGTGCTCCTCGACGTCGATGAGACGATGCTCGCGTTCAGCGATGCGAATCTCGATCTCACGCTGGCGCGCAGATTTCAAACCGGCATCCGCGGCCGTCTTCGATGCTCGGCGCTGTTCGTCCTTGATCCAGGCGACATAGGCTTTCACGCCCGCGAACAGCTGGAACTTCCCCTTGGCGCGGCGGGAATCACCCCTTCGGCCGCGAGTTGCTCGACCCGCTTTCGGCTCAAGCCGAGAGCCCCGGCGAGCAGCGCGGCCGAAACCTCGGTTTTGGCGTCCGGACAGCTCATTCAACGCCCTCCCAAGGGAAGGGAAGCCGGGATTCGAAAAGCTGAAAAATGCGCGAATCTCGGGCGACTTAGCGCCGCGCCTCCTGAGGTCAGGAACACGGTCCCTTTCTTGCTTTCGGAATGTGACTTCCGTCCCCACGGCGTTGAGACGACCATCGTCTTCATCCGGCAGCTACTTCATTCACTCGCGCGATGGCGCGCTCCCATCCGCCCGCTGCTGGCGGCTGCTCCCTCGGTGTGAGGCCGGCCATCGCGAACGCCTTGCTCCAGCCATCCGTCTCCGCCTTTGGAGAGGTCGGTGAAACCGACTGAGAAGGCAGCCCATTTGACGCGATTTCTGACCTTCCATCGGTGAGCGGCCTGCCTCCATGGCGACTAGCCGTCCGGCTATTCACGCGTTCGATCGCATTGCCCCAGCCGTGCGGGTCGCTAGCCTGAGGCGGTGGCGTGCTGCCCACTGCGATCCGGGAGACGATGGCTTGGACGTTCCTCCGCGCGATGATCGCGTCGGCGAAAGCCGGCACCTCAGCGAACGGCAAAGCGGCCATATGCCCGCGCGCGAGCTTCGAACGAGCGGGGAGAAGATTATCAAGGTGGCCGCGCCAGCGGGCTGGATTTTCGCCCGTCCGGTGGCCTTTCGCCTTGGCCGCGTCGAGGATCGCCTCGATCCGGCCCCGGAGCCGCGACGCTGTCTCGGTCTTCGTGGTTCAGATCGGCTTCAACACCTCGAGCACGTCTTCGGTCCCGATCGCATCCACGGGCTTCCCGTGCAGCGCCGCCGCATACTCTCGGATCGACATCCGCCATTGGTCCGAGTGTTTCGCGTTGCGCCACGAAGGCGCCATTGCCTCTATGTGAGCCTCGGCGAAATCTTTGAAGGTCGGCACGACATGAACGCGGGCCCGCCTAGCCGCAAGCGGATCGCGCCCTTCCGCAAGTTCACGACGCGCCTCTGCGGCCAGCTCCCGGGCTCGAGCTAGTGAGATTGACGGATAGGGGCGGAGACCCATTTCGACGCGTCGGGTTCGGGCGCGGTACAGAAACACCCAGGACCGGCCCCCGCCAGCGGTCACGTTCAGATGCAGGCCGCCGCCATCGCCATGTCGGCCGGGACCGCGCACGGCTTCGGCCCTTCTGGCCGAGAGTTTGTTCAACGTTCGAGAAGTGGAATTCGAACTCGTCTTCCCCACCAGTGAAATTGGACTGCATTGAACATAGATGGAACAAAAAATTCTGGATGGGAAGATAAATTTGCTGGGAGAGAAGAATAAATTGAATTTCTTTGGACTTCATGGGTTTTTCGCGGAATCAAAAATAATCCCACCCCTTCCGCCACCTTGGTATAAAACCGGGAACGCCGGTTCCCGCCGTTTTCCTTCCTTTCGTGGCAACCAGCGTCCTCAACAGGGTGCTTTTGCTGCCTTTGAGGTAGATCGCGTCGTCCGCGACCTCGACGCGCTGTGCGAAAGCCCGGACATGATCCCGCCGATAGCCGCCCCTTCCAAGCCGGAGCCGGGTACGGGCTTCGCTCGCCAGTTCCCGCACGGCCGCGCCTATGAGGCCCTGATGGGCCGAACTCTTCAGGATGGCATCGGTCCTTTCGGCGTCGGCCCGCGCCTGATCCGGTAGCGCGATAAGGCCCGCTATCCGCTCGCCGATGGCGGCTTCGGCCGTGTCGAGCGAACCCGCCTCGATGGGGTCATAGAGACGCTTGAGGCGCATGTCGGCTTTCGTCCGCGCGCTGGTTCAATTCAGCGATGTGCTGGCCGCGCCGTTCGACACCTTCTTGCCGGTGCGCAGCGCCATCGCCCCGCCGCAATTGCCGCAATGGCAGATGCCAGTCAGCAAATTCGGGCTGCCGACGACGGGCCGCGTCGTCACTGCGGAGGCTTCAGTGGGCGATACCGTTACGGCTGACCAGAAAGTCGCTGCCGTGGAAGCGATGAAGATGGAGCATGCGCATCTGGCGAGCGTCAGCGGGCGGGTTATCGCCATTCATGTCGACCAGGGAGATCAGATCGACGCTAACCGTGTCATGATCGAGATCGCGGCGGCATGAGCGACGTAGTCCTATACGAGCGACGCGCCGCGGCGTTTCGCATCACTCTCAACCGGCCGGAGAAGCGCAACGCCATCAACGATGCGCTCATCGCCGGGGTCGCAGACGGCTTCCGTGCCGCGCAGGCCGACCCGGACATTCGCGCTATCGTCCTGACGGGCGTCGGCGACAAAGCTTTCTGCGCCGGTGGCGATCTTGCTCCTGACGGCGGCTTCAATTTCGATCTCGCGCGGCCGAGGGCGCCCTATGGAGATCTACTTCGGCTCGCCCGCGATTGTCCGCTGCCCATCGTCGCCGAGGTCAATGAACATTGCATGGCGGGGAGCATGGGCCTACTCGGTCTTGCCGACATCGGTGTCGCTGTGGAGGCTGCGAAGTTCGCGCTGCCCGAAGTGAAGGTGGGTCTTTTTCCGATGCAGGTGATGACGCTGCTCATGAAACTTGCGCCGATCCGTACGCTGCGCGAATGGGCGCTGACGGGCGAAGCCTTCGGCGCCGTGGAGGCGCGGGAGGCAGGCCTCGTCAACCATATCGTCGCGGCAGCCGAACTTGAAGCCCGCATTGGCGCGATTGTCTCGACCCTCGCCGCTCGCTCGCCAAGCGCGCTTCACCGCGGCAAATACGCGCTCCGCGCGCTTGAAGACATGAGTTTCGATCAGGCGATCGCTTTCGCCGAAGGCCAGTTGGGCTTGATGACGCTCACCGGAGACGCTCGCGAAGGCCTGGCGGCCTTCAATGGGAGGCATGCCCCGGATGAACCTCGGCTGCAAGCCGAAGGTCTTGCGAATCGAATGGCTGAAATGGCTGCTATCCGGATATCCTAGATCAAGCGCCACAAAAGTCAGGCAATCTGAACGGTTGGCATGATCCATGAAGCGTCGGGCTCGCTTCCACATGCGATGCGATCGAAACGGGATATCGGTCATCTCCTTGAACAGGTGCAGAAATCGAAAGGTCGAAAGTCCGGCGCCGCGCGCGCAGTTATCAGCAGACAATGCCGCCTCATCGAGTTCATCACGGAACATATTGATGGCGTCGACGATTCGCTTATCCATAGCGCGCGGCGCAAGCGTCTCGCCAGGCGTGAGATCATCAAATTGCGCAGTCTTGAAACCTTCATACGTCGGCCCGGTGGCAAGATCACGATCAGCGGCGCGTAGCCGCGCAAGTCTGCGCGGACGGTCGGGGCCTTGGTTAAAAGCCTCGACGATCGCATCGACTTGCCGCCGGTCGATTGATTCGGATTCGACGCAACCGTTCAGGATTCGTCCGGTGCCTGACCGCAGGCGATGACTTCTGAACGGCGGTATAACGAAGGCGCTTCTGCGCAGCCAGGGGCCGCCCGCGAGCGAAACCTCGAAACTTTCTGTCGGGGAGGCATAAATCGACAGCGCTCCAAGGCGCCTGTCGCACATTTCGTTGCCGAGTAGTCCGCTGTAAATGAGGCGGTCATGCCCGATCAGAATCGTGCTCGGTTCAATGCGTCTTGCTTTTCCGTTTTGCTTCCTTCCGCATCAACGTCTCGATACTGCGTGGTCATTCTGTGACCGCGGCCACTCCTGTCGAAGGTAGCCGCCTAAATGAGCGCGCATCGACATATCGGCCAAGGATGCTAGTCCTTCCAAACATGAGACCGGGCTGGGCGAGCCGCTGAGCAGAGCCACACGTCCGTCGTGGAGACCCGGAATTATCGCATCCTGACCTGACGCGCGATCGGCGCGATGTTTTCCGGCTGGAGCGTTGATCATCAGCCGCGCCCTTCGATGATTGCCCACGCACGTTCCGCGATCGGAGCCGCCTTCGCCCCTACCGCCGCAGCATCGGCATTCGCTGCGGATCCGCGTTGCGCGCGCATTGCGACGCCCTGCAAAATCGCCGCGATGCGAAACATGCTCAGCACCAGGAAAAACTCCCAGTCCT
>MKVY01000038.1:17148-19297 GCA_001899525.1 Rhizobiales bacterium 65-9 | reverse complement strand
AACTCAGCGAGATTTACGCCCTCCAGCCCCCGGAACAGAGCCGGCGCAAGCCTCCAGGCCATCGCGTGGTAGGCGAAGTCCGCCCATGGATCGCCGAGAGTTGACAATTCCCAATCGAGCACCGCCACGATACGTGGCTCAGTTGGGTGGATCAGCACATTGTCGAGACGGTAGTCGCCATGTACGAGGCGCGTTTGCCCTTCAGCCGGCTTATGCGCAGGCAACCAGTCAATCAGGCGATCCATCGCGGGAATTGGCGTGGTCTCACTCGCGCGATACTGCCGCGTCCAACGCACGATCTGACGTTCGAGATAACCACCATGGCGCCCGAAGTCATTGAGACTCAGCGCGTTGATGTCGAGGCTATGAATTGCGGCGATTGTGGTATTGAGAGATTCGAAAATCGAGCGTCGCTCGAAAGCGCGCAATTCCGGCAACTCCGGCGTCCAGAACACTCGCCCTGGCACGAGATCCATGACGTAGAACATGGCGCCGGCGACCTGCACGTCAAGGCAAAGAGCATGAACATGCGGCACGGGAACGTCTGTGTTCGCGAGCGCGCTCAGAACGCGAAACTCGCGATCAACCGCGTGGGCCGACGATAAAATATCGCCGATCGGCTTTCGCCGCAGCACGTATGAGCCTGAAGCGCTCGAAAGGCGAAAAGTCGGATTGGATTGTCCGCCGGAAAGGCGCGAGAGTGTCGCCGGTCCCCGATAATTCCGGACGTTCGCCGCAAGCCAGCATTCCAAACGGGCTGGCGCGACCGGCGATGACAGCGGATCTGCATCGAGGGCTGGTCTCGTCCCGCTCATCCCATTGCCCCTGTTCGTCTCTGAACTCATCTTGATCCCCTACGGCAACGTCAATAGATTTAGGCAGGCGGCTTTATGAATCTCAGCCACATAAACCGCCTCTATTGGCAGGTAGGAGGGCCGACATGATTCCGAATATCGGCTCGAACCCTGGAGCTTGAGGCAAGGTTGCTCACCTTCATAAAAGAGCGCGCCTATCCGAAAGAAACGCTGTTCTTCGCCCAATCCGAGGAGATAGGCCCCTGGGGCGTTCTCCCATTGATTGAGGAACTCAAGTCCAAGGCGCGCATGATCGGGCTCTGGAACCTTTTCCTGCCGCGTAGCGAAAGCGGAGCAGAACTGAGTAACCTCGAATATGCGCCACTGTGCGAGATCATGGGCCGGTCGCTGATGGCGCCAACTGTTCGGCGCTCGACTCGGGAAACATGGCGGTGTTGGCCCGCTATGGGTCGCCCGCGCAACAAGGACAATGGTTGAAGCTGCTGCTCGCCGGAGAAATCCGCTCGTCTTTTGCGATGACGGAACCGGATGTCGCATCGTCCGACGCGCGCAACATCGAGAGCAGGATCGTTTGCGACGGCGACACTTATGTCATCCATGGGCGAAAATGGTACACTGCCGGCGCGACCGACTCGCGATGCCGCATCATAAACTTCATGTGCAAGACCGACTCTGAAGACGAGCCGTATCGTCAGCAGTCTATGATCCTCGCGCCGAAGGATGCGCCGGGCGTGACGGTGGTCCGCTCTATTTCCGTGTTCGGATTCTAGGGCGCGCCGAACAGAGCTTCGGAGGTTGCGTTCGAGAATGTGCGCGTGCCGGCCGAAAATATCCTTTTGGGCGAGGGAAGAGGATTCGAGATCGCACAAGACCGACCGGGGCCGGGACGCATCCATCATTGTATGTGGCTTATCGGACTGGCCGAACGTTCGCTGACGCGGGTGTGCCTGAGAACCAAACAGCGCGTTGCCTTTGACAAGGCCGTGTCGGAACAGTCGGTGACGCGCGAGCGGATCGCTGAAGCGCGCATCATGATCGAGCAGAGCCGGCTGCTCACTCTGCACGCAGCACATATGATGGACACGGTCGGTAACAAGGACGCAAAGGCTGAGATCGCGATGATCAAGGTTGCGGCGCCGAACATGGCGGAAAAGGTTGTCAATTGGGCGATTCAGGCTTTTGGCGGCGGGGAGCCAGTAACGATTTCGGCCTCGCGAGCCTATGCGACTGCGCGCCTGCTGCGGCTCGCAGATGACCCGGACGCAGTGCATCGCGATCAGCTCGCCCGTCTGGAAATGCGACGCCAGGAGCAGACCAGCGATCGTGGTGGCGTG
>MKVY01000038.1:12588-17090 GCA_001899525.1 Rhizobiales bacterium 65-9 | reverse complement strand
GCGGCCGAGATATGCCTCGGTCAATTGATCTTGACGCATGATCTCGTCCGGTCTGCCGCTTGCCTGGATGTGGCCGCCTTCGAGCATATAGGCCCGGTCGGCGAGCGGCGCGACCCAGCCGACATTCTGTTCGGCCACGATGATGGACAGGCCGTCACGGTGTACCGTATCGATGATGCGCGTGAGTTGATCGACGATCGTCGGCGCCAGCCCGATCGTCGGCTCATCGAGCAGCAGCAGGCGCGGCCTGCGAATTAGCACCCGCGCGAGCGCTAACATCTGCCGTTCGCCGCCGCTTAGCGTTCCAGCCAACTGCGCGAGGCGCGGACCGAGCGCCGGGAAAAGCGACAGCATCTCCTCGCGACGTTTTGCGAAGTCGCGGCGACCGAGGCGAAGTCCGATCGTGCCGAGCCGCAGATTTGCGTCCACCGACTGGCCGGCGATAACGCCGCGTTCCTGCGGAACCAATCCGATGCCGCTCCGGATCACCTCGCTCACCGGCAAATGATCCATGCGTCCCCCCAACCACGACACCGCGCCGCTCTGCGGCCGAGGAAAGCCGGTGAGCGCGTTCAGCAGAGTCGACTTGCCAGCGCCATTGCGGCCGCACAGCAATACAAGTTCACCTTCGCTGACATTCAAATCGATGTCACGAATCACCGTCATCCGCCCATACCCCGCACACAGACGGCTGACCTCCAGAATCTGCTTTCCCGCTGGCCGAACCGGGCGGGGCGGTCTTGTGGCGGCAGGCTCAGAATCTCCCACCAGACCGAGATAGGATTGGACGACGCCCGGATCGCGCCGGACTTGAGACGGCTCACCGCGCGCGATCACCAACCCCTTGTCCAGAGCTGTCACACGGTCACAGAACGAAAACACCAACGGCACATTGTGCTCGATCAACACTATCGAGATTGGCGCGCCATCCGGCGTGCGAATCGCACGCAGCAGGTTGCGTAAGGTCTGGATTTCCTCGAAGGTAAGGCCGGCGGTCGGCTCGTCGAGGAAGAGCAAGCGGGGCCGCGCCATCAGAGCGCGCGCGATCTCGAGCTTGCGCAACTCGCCGAACGGAAGCTCGCCGACGGCCGCGTCCGGATCGCGGCCAAAGCCCACTTTATCCAGCCAGTCCACCGCCTCGGTCGACAGCCGCTCCTCTTCCGTAAGCGCCAGAGAGCTGCGCAAGGCGTTGCCGAACAAGCCGGACCGGGTCCAGACATGCCCGCCCGTCATGACATTCTCGCGGACCGTAAGGCCAGGAAATATGGATGGCGACTGGAACGTGCGGCCGATGCCACGCGCCGCCAGCAAATGCGTCGCTGGGGGAATGGGCCGTCCGTCGAACAGGAGCTGGCCTTCCCGTCTCGGTAGGAAGCCCGTCATGACGTTGATGGCCGTCGTTTTGCCGGCCCCGTTCGGGCCGATGATGCCGTGGATCTCGCCGACATCGACAGACAGCGAGAAGTCACTGAGCGCCTTGAGACCGCCGAACGTCGCCGAGAGATTTGTGGCCTCGAAAAGCGCCGTCATCGTACGCCTCCAGACAGCGCGCGAAGACGCGGAAACCGTTCCGTCACAGCCGCCGCGATACCGTTCGGCATGAAAATCAACGCGGCGAGCAAGATGCCGCCATAGAAGAAATCGCGCCATTCGCCGAGCGTGCTGAAATATTCAGGAATAAAGAACAACAACGCTGGAGCAGTGACGGCGCCCGCCATGGAGCCTGTCATGCCGCCCACGACCACAAGAGTAATGTGAAAGATCGATAGATGAACGGAGAAAGAGCCTGGGTTGGCGACGCCGAGAAGCAACGGGTGCAATGTTCCGGCAAGGCCAATAAGACCGCTGGTGAAGGCGAAAACCAGAATGCGCATGCGGCTGACATCGATGCCGAGCATGCGCGCCGCAGGCTCCTTGTCGCGCAGCGCCAGCCAAGCTCGCCCCATGCGCGAGGACATCAGCGCGACGCCGACGCCAATTACGCATACCGCAAGGAAGACGCTCGCCATTGAAACATGCGCCACTGTCAACCGCTTAACGCCCGGGAAGGAAAGGAGGGGCGTGATGAGGCCATAGCCCCCTCCCGTCAGATCGCCGCCATGCTTCAGCAGCGTCAGCAGGACTTGGAGAAAACCAAGCGTGACGACGGCCAAATAAAACCCCGAAATCCGGAGCGCCAGAACGCCGAGCACACCGCCGAGCGCAGCGCAGCACGCAACCACCACAACGAGCGCCGGCAGAAGAGGCAGGCCAAGCGGACCCATCGCGATCAGGAGACCATAAGCGCCGACGGCTAGAAAGGCTGCGCTTGCCAGCGACAGCAACCCGGCGCCGCCCATCAGAATCGTCATCGAGACGGTGACGATGACGACCATCGCGAGTTGGCCGACGAGAAATAGCTGGAATTTCGGCAGCGAAATCGCGGCCGACGCGGCGGCCAGAGCAACTGCCAGCACGAGCGGGACGGGATGAATGATGCGGGTCACCTCAGAATTTCCGCGCCACGGGGCCGGTGAAAAGCCCGCTCGGGCGCCACAGTAAAACCAGCAGAAGAAAGCCGAACATCACAGCCTCTTTCACTGCGCCGCCTAGAAAAACCACTGTGAAGGTTTGCAAAAGCCCGATGATGAGGCCGCCGGCGAACGCGCCTGCGACGCTGCCGAAGCCGCCTAAAATCGCCGCGACGATCGCCGGAAAGAGAACGTCGGCGCCCATTGTGGGAAACACCCCGATGACCGGCCCCAGCAGCATGCCTGCGAGGCCCGCCAACATTCCGCTGACAAGCCAACTGATCGCCAGCGTCGACTGCACGCGGATGCCGGCGAGCGAGGCTCGCCACGGGTCTTCCGCAACAGCAAGTACGGCGCGGCCGAACAGGGTGGCGTACTGCCAATAAAGAATCGCGGCAGCCACAACGACTAAGGCCGCCAGGATCAGCAGCGAATTCGCGGGCGCCGACACTCCGAAAAGAGTAAGATTATGGTCGCCGAACAACCAGCCCTCGGACGGCAACGGCGTATCGGTGAACAGGTGACGCGCTCCCGACTGTAGTAGGATGAGGACGCCAAGCGTCCCGATCACCAACGACATTTCCGCCGCGCCGCGCATGACGACTCCGGTAAGCAGAAAACAGATCAATCCTCCGACCGCTCCGGCCGAAATAGCGGCGACTATCTCCAGCGTCGGCGAGCCCGTCAGGTCATGCACGATCGCATAGGCGTAAGCGGCGATCATCATCAGTTCGCCATGCGCGAAATTGACCACTCCGGTCGCCCGATAGCAGAGGACGACCCCGATCGCGATCAGCGCATATACGCCGCCGATCGCCAACCCGCCAAGGAGAAGAGACATATGATCCTTCCGGAAAACCCCGCCGCTCAGAGTCCGCAAAAAGTCGCGCGCACTAGTCAGCGACGGCCTTAAAGGAGCCGCCCTTCACCACGACAGCCTGAATACCTTTGGTGCCTTTGTGGTCCTCCGGCGTGAAGCTGCGCGGATAGCCGAGCGCCGCTGCGTAGCTCCATTCAGGTGTCTTACCGCCGACAAAGTCGCGAATGTTGTTGAGGCTCTTGAGCAAGCCCTCGCGCGTCAGATCTTTACCGGCCGCGCGGATCGCTTCGGCGAGCACATACACGTCCGCATAGGCCATCAGCGTGTAAAGATTAGGCGTGTTGGCGGGCCGATCAATCTTATTGGCGTCGAGCGACCTGAGGAATTTCGCCATCTCGCCGGTATTGTCGTCGTAGAACTGAGAGCCGCCGATCCAGAATGTGTAGTAGCCTTCCGCCGCCGCGCCCGCGAGACGCAGAACTGTGAGGTCGGCGCCGGAAACGTCGGTCACAAGAGGAACGCTAAGGCCGGAGCGCCGGATTTGCGGAATTATCCGCCCTTCGTCTGTCGCGAGCCCGAGCAAGAAGATTGCGTCCGGCTTGGCGGCCTTGATCTGCTCAATCTGACCAGTGAAGTCCGTGTCGCCGGAATTGTAATTGCTCCGAGAGACGGTGACGCCAGCGCTCTTCAGAAGTTTCGTCATCTTTGGCGCAGCCGATGTGCAATGGCCCTGGTCGCAGACCATCATCGCAACCTTTTTCGCCTTTATATTCCTAGACAAAAAATCGGCGTAATATTGCACAGCCTCCTGCTGTGGCACCGTCGCGCCCGAGAAGATGTTGGGCGCGAACTTCTCCAGAACGCGTGGATCGGAAGCGAAACTGACGAAATAAGGGACGCCAGTCTGCATGAAATATGGGATGACCGCGACGGTCGATCCGCTCGGTCCCGCGCCGAAGACGGCGAAAACCTCCTGATCGTCGACAAGGCGCCGCACAGCGGCTACGCCGCCGTCCGGCGTTCCCTTGTCGTCAATGATGGAAACTTCCAGCCTTCGGCCGTTGACGCCGCCATTCGCATTGATTTCCGCGACGGCCGCGTCGATGCCGACCTTGCCGCCCTGCCCAACGAAACTCGCCACGCCCGTTAGCGCGGTGTGGACCCCGATCTTG
>MKVY01000038.1:5027-12569 GCA_001899525.1 Rhizobiales bacterium 65-9 | reverse complement strand
GCCGCAAGCACGGCTTTCCCGAACATCACGTCCTCCCGATTTCCTATTGTTCGCTCAAGAGCGGCCGGCGCGATCCGCAGCCGCCGCAAAGCGCAATTGTTATAGTGACGTCAGCGTCATATTTTGACTATTTCTTGTCAAGTCCATGCACCGCTATTGCCGATGTTTCGGGCCATTCCTGGAATCAATTTAAGGTTCTCGGCTTTTCGTTTCGCGGCGCTTTTCCACGGTCGGCGCAGCAAATTCGCTCGCCGCCCGATCTAAGCGGTGGGCGGGGAACGGCGCGAAACAGGACCGCGTAATCGACCGTCACGGCCCGCAAGGCGGGCGGTTCGCCCGCCCTGGACCGCGCTCAGAGCTCCTTGACTGTGAGTCGGCGGATCTCGTCCCAGTCGACCTCATAGCCAAGCCCGGGCTTGGTCGGGGCGTTGGTGTAGCCATCCGCCTCGACACGGATCACGTCCTTCATCCCGACATCGAGACAGCCCTGTGGCACCGGGATCTCGAACAGATCACAATTGTGGATCGCGAGCATAATATGCAGATGCGCGGCCTGAACCAATGTCGTGCCATAGCTGTGCGGCTCGTATTTAACGTTGAAGGCTTCGCACAGCGCAGCCGACTTGCGCATGGCGGTAATTCCTCCGATCCAGTCGCCGACGCTGCGAACCGAGTCGACGGCGTGGTTGACCAGATACTTCGGATAGCCGCGCAGCCCTTCGGACACGCTCTCGGTAGCCGTGATCGGGATCTTGAAGCTGCGAGTGAGATCCATGTAGCCCTGAATATCAGAATCAGGCAGCGGCGCCTCATACCAGTAGAAATCAAGCTCCTCGAGCACCTTTCCGACTTTAAAGGCGCCGATGCGGTCATAGGCGTTCACCGGATCCAGCATCAGATCCATCTTTCCACCGAACTCCTTGTGCACGGCGCGACAAACTTCGATATCCTTGTCCGGGACACCGAAGGCATGCAGCTTAAAGGCGCGGAAACCTTGCTCGTAGCACTGTCGCGCGATATCGACATATTCCGGCACTGTATTATACATAACCGTGCTACCGTATGCTTTTATGCGATCGCGAGCAGCGCCGAGCAAACGATAGATCGGCTCGCCGTGGTGTTTGCCGAGCAAATCCCAAAGGCAGATGTCGACGGTGCTGGCGAAAGGCGTTGGCTTCTGCAACCGGTCTGTCAACTTGTACGAGATGGCCTCAACATCGTGAGGATCGCGTCCCAGAAGCTTGGCTTTCACTCCCGGAAGAGAGGATTCGGTCTCGCCGGCCGAAAGAAGCCAAGTGATGCAATGACCTTCATGCCCCTCGTCCGTGAGAATGCGTAGAAAGACCGGCTGGACGATTAGCGGGTCCCATTCTTCCTTGTAGAGGAATCCTTGCTCCAGCGGTTTTAGAATGTGCGCTTTGATGTCAGTGATCTTCATGAGAGCTCCTTTTTAGCAAGGAAGACAAAATCAATATGCGAACCGAGCAGTCGAGCGGTCCGCTGCGCGTATCAATTAGTTGTGAGGCGACGTTTCTGACGAAAGGTTCAACCCGGCGCGCTGTCGCGCCGGGTTGTTTCTGGCGTCAGGCTCCGGGACCGCGGCGGCGATAGAGGCCTTTCGACTCCTTCGAAATCGGTTCATTCGTCGAATTCACGACCGCCATCGCAAGCACATCTGCTCCATAGCCCTGATGCCGCTCTGGCGTGAACGAAATCCGACCAAAAAAACCCTCGCCACTGAACGAATCCAACCCGGCCTTCAATGATTTGGAATCGGCCGCACCGACTTTTTCCGCTACTGCTTTCAGAAGATAGACGAAGTCATAGAAAGGAGACGTCGCGGCAACCGGTAGAAGCGCATCCGGCGTGCCGGCGTCTGAAAGCGCTTTCGCAAACTTCTTCACCTTGTCCGAAATCATGTCCTTATCAGTATAGGTCAACGCCTTATAAGTGGCCGCATAGACTTCCTCATAGCGCGATTCTTCCGGCACTGCGCCGGGAAGACCTGCATAGAGCAGCCCGGTGTGCCCCACCGTTGGCGGCTTCCAGCCAATCCGACTGAGGCCAACGAAGAATTGCGTCGCATCGCCATTCGTCGAGATATGATTGTCGATCGCTTCGGCGCCGTCTGCTCTGAGCTTACGGAGGAACGGCGTCATATCCGTCGTTTTAGTCGGAAAAACCTGCTCGGATACAATGTTGAATCCGCGCTTTTTCAGTTCGGCGACAACTGCCTGCCGCGTCGAGTCGCCGGCCGCGGTGTCGTCGACCAAGACGCCGATGTTCTTCTTGCCTAGAGCTTGAAGCGTATCGACGTGGCGCACAGCCTGTGGAACCGCACCAAAATTAATCTGGTAGTGATACGGATACCGCTTCCCGTCGCCCACTTCATCGGCGGAAGCATAGCAGCACTGGATGATGCTCGCCGGGGTCGTCACTTCCAGCGCTGACATCGCCTGCGAGCTGCCAGTTGGCCCAACGACGACGTTTATTCCTTTGTCGATCAATTCCCGGATCACCACTGGCTGCTTGGCCGGCGAACCTTCGTCGTCAACCTTTACAGCAACGAGCTTTCTGCCAAGGACTCCGCCAGACGCATTGATCTCGTTGATCGCGATTTCACCGGGTCGGTACAGATGCGAGTAAGTGCTCGCTAGCGATCCGGTCAGCGGCAGCACCCAGCCAATAGGAAGATCGCTAGCCGCGAAAGCTGGCCGCAATATCGCCGGCGCCGCCAGTATTCCGAAGCCAGCCGCTCCGGTACGCAAAATCCGGCGACGGTTCATTGTACCACCAGTTGTAAGTGAACTATTGTTGGCCATGATTTCCTCCCGATAACGAACCTCGTCGAGATCCGGCCGCCGCGCTGAAGACTGCGGAACCGCTCCCGGTGGAACTGCTGTTGGACCTACGTTGATGGGGACATCAGCGCTTTTGAAGGGAAACATACTTCTGGGCCCCCTTCCGGCCCGCTTCCAGCTGTTAAGTCCAGGCTGTAGACCGACCCTTGCGGCGCTGCGATTCTGGCAACTCGCCGACCGACAGCACTTCGCTCGTGTGCTTTTCTATCTGCGTCCAGTCCACATCGTAGCCGAGCCCCGGCTTGGTCGGAGCGTTGACGAAGCCATCCTTTTCTACCCGAATGACATCCTTCATGCCGATATCCAGGCAGCCTTGCGGAACCGGAATTTCGAAGAAGTCACAATTGTGAATCGCGAGCATGACATGCAGATGCGCTGCTTGAATATGAACCGTTCCGTAGCTGTGCGGCTCATATTTCACATTGTGAGCTTCGCATAAGGCGGCGGCTTTTTTCATCGCCGAAATGCCGCCGATCCAGTCGCCAATCGAACGGATCGAGTCAACGGCGGGATCTTTTAGGTATTGCGGGTAGTAACGAAGTCCGCCCGCTATGCTTTCAACCGCTGTGATCGGAATGCGGAAGCTTCGCGTGAGGTCGCGCAGACCATCGACGTCGGCGTCCGAGATCGGACATTCCAGCCAATAGAAATCAAGATCTTCCAGCGCCTTGGCTACCTTCGCCGCGCCATAGCGGTCATATTCATTGACCGGATCGAGCATCAGATCCATGGATTTTCCAACGGCTTGACGTACGGCGCGGCAGGTTTCGATGTCGCGATCTGGCGCGCCATAGGGATGGATCTTGTATGCGTTGAAGCCCTGCTCACGACAATCAAGCGCCAGCTTCACATATTCGTCGTCGTTCTTGCAAACAAAAGTGCTGGCGTAAGCGCGGATGCGGTTGCGCGCGGCTCCGAGCAGCCGATAGATCGGCTCGTTGTGTATCTTTCCGATGAGATCCCACAAACAAATGTCCACGGTGCTCGCCACAGGAGTTGGCCGATCAAGTCGATCGGTGAGCGCGTATGAGATCGCTTCAACCTCATGAGGATCTCGTCCCACGACGGCCGCTTGAAGCCCCGGCATCGCATATTTCAGCTCCATCGGACTCATCAGATAGGTGATGCAGTGGCCTTCAAGTCCGGTGTCCGTGATGAGCCGCACGAACACATGGTCAAGGCTGCGGGGCGCCCAGTCTTCTTTCCATTGATAGATCGCTGGCGTTCGGTGAAAGATGTGAGCCTTGATTTCTTTAATCTTCATAGTGATTTCTCCGTGTCATTCCGCCCGCCCGGGCACGCGGCTAGTTTTTCCGGACAAGAGGCGCGAAAATGCCCCTCAGCCCCGCACGCATTGTCGAGCCTTGCTCATCCAGCATCTTGTGCTGCCGGTAGAGGGCGAGAACCAGCCCCGCGAGCGGGATGGGAGCGCCGAAGCGGCTGGCGACCTCCCCGGCCAGATCCATGTCCTTGGGAATGAGTGGTGCGTAGATGCCCGGGAAATCGCCGCTCAGAATCATCGGCGCCAGAACCTTTCGAACGGACGAATCCGCGAAGCCCCCCTCGGCTGCATCCATCAGCGATTCTGGAGAAATTCCGAAACGCTCGACCAACGACAGCATTTCAGCCCACACCATGATCGTGGTGTTCGCAATCACCTGATTGCAGACCTTGCACATCTGTCCGAAGCCCGCTGGGCCGACATGCGTGATCTTTCCTGCGAAAGCCTCGATAAACGGGCGCGCAGCGGCTATATCCTCCGTCTCGCCGCCAACCATCGCCGCCAAAGTGCCCGCGCTCGCGCCTACGGCGCCTCCGGAGACAGGAGCGTCGACCCAGCGCCCGCGCCCCATCCGCTGTAAGCGTTCCGCCATCACGCGCGTGCGCAGCGGCCCGATAGTCGACGTATCGACTACAAGCGTGTGCGGGAGGCTTCCGCTGGCGACTCCGTCTTCATCGAAGACGACGGCTTCTACCGCATCGGCATCGGTGACGCAGAGAAATATCGCCTCGCATCGCCGCCCGAGTTCGGCGGCGGAAGCAACGACCTCGCAACGTCCTGCGAGCGCCCGCTCCGCCTTTTCACGTGTACGGCCCCAAACCAGCACCTCGTGACCAGCTGCGACAAGCCGCCTGCACATCGGGGCGCCGATGTCTCCCAGCCCGATCCAACCAAGCGTAGCCACCCCCCTACTCTCCTACGCGTGATCTACAACCGCCACCGCCTCGCCGAGATAGGCGCGGCGGACGACGTCGGCGCTGGCAAGTTCAGCCGGAGTTCCTTTTGAAACGATTCGTCCGTTCTGCAGCACATAAGCGAAATCGACGAAGGCGAGCGTCCGTTCGACCACCTGCTCGACGAGCAGAATCGCTTGTCCGGCGCGGCGCACTTTTTCCAGAGTTCGGAACACCTCTTCCACCAGAATGGGCGCCAGGCCAAGCGAAGGCTCGTCGAGCATGATTACTTTCGGGTGCCGCGTCAGCGCCTGTGCGATGCACAGCATTTGCTGCTGACCTCCGCTGAGGGAGCCGGCTGGCTGTTGAGCTTTCTGGCGCAGCATCGGAAAGAGTTCGTAAGCCTCCTCGCGCCGCTCGGCGATCATTTCCGCCGGAGGATTGAGCGCGTAAAGACCGAGTTCAAGATTCTGCTCCACCGAGAGCTTGCGGAACAGCCGCCGACCTTCAGCGACATGAGATAGGCCTGCGGCAACCAGCCTTTCAGCAGACAAGCCCGTCACATCGTCGCCGGCCAATCTAACGGTTCCCGCCGCCCGTGACAGGAGCGCAGAAATCGCCCGCAACATTGTCGACTTGCCCGCGCCGTTGGCGCCCAGGATTGCAATCGCCTCGCCGCGACGAAGCTTGAGCGAAATATCCTGTATTACCGGAACTCGGCCGTAGCCGGCTGCAAGGCCTTCGACGTCGAGCATTATGTCCGCGTTCATTGCGGCGCTCCCGTGTAAGCGCTGACGACGGCCTTGTCGGCGAAGACTTGTTCCGGCGTGCCGGCGGCGAGCACCTTGCCGCCGTCGAGAACCGTCGCCGACTGGGCCACGCCCATCACAAGTTCGACGTGATGTTCGACCATGATCAGCGTGACGCCGAGCCGGCGAATCTCGATCATGAGTTCCTCAAGCCGCTCCAGTTCATGCAACGATAGACCGGCGGCGGGCTCGTCGAGTAGCAGCACGCGCGGCCGCCCGACCAGCGCGCGGCCGATCTCCAACAGGCGCAATTGTCCGTGCGGCAATTCGTCGGCGCGATCATAGGCGCGGTCCGACAAGCCGACCAGCGCGAGCAGTTCCGTCGCCTCGCGGGTCAATTCCTCCGCCTCACGGCGCGCGGACGGCAGCGACAGCGCGATCGACAAGCCGGACGATTTTTCCCTGTGATAAGCGCCAAAGCGGATATTTTCCAGCACAGACAAGTGGCCGATAATCTTCGGGGTCTGGAACGTTCTGCCTACGCCGGCTCGGGCGATCATATGAGGCCGCAGACCGGTGATCCGCTTGTCGCCCAACCGGACGTCACCGCCACTCGGCTCGTAAAGCCCGGAAATGATGTTGAGCAACGTCGTTTTGCCGGAGCCGTTCGGGCCGACAACAGCATGAATATGCCCGGCGGGCACCGATATCGTTACATTGCTCAGAGCGTTAACGCCGCCAAAGGTTTTCGACACGTCCTCAACTTTGAGCGCGACGCCCTCGATCGGCCTGATCGCATGCGTGATTTGGCTTACTGTGCGCTGAGCTGATTGTTTCTTGGCTGACGACGCTCCATAGCGCCGGCGCAGCGCCACGAGCCCTCCGGCGATGCCTTCGGGAAGAACGATAGAAAACGCCAGAAGGCCCACGCCGTAAATCAACATGCGGTATTCGCGCAGGCTGCCAAGCATTTCAGGCAAGACATAGAACGCGAATACCCCGAGCAAGGGCCCCCATAGATAGGCCGGCCCCCCAAGCACCACGACGAACAGGAAAAAGATCGAGAAGTGGAATGGAAAATCTTCCGGCGTCACCACGATCTTCAGTACCGCAAAGAGTGCGCCGGCCAGCCCCGCGGTCGCTCCGGCGAAGACGAAAGCAAACAACCGCGTGTGACTGACGGAAACACCGTTCGACAGCGCGCTGATGCTGGAGTCGCGGATCGCGAGCAACGACCACCCGATGCGTGAATGGACGATGTTGGAGATGACCCACCACACGGCGATGTTGATGACCATCACCAGCCAGAACATCTCACGACCCGAAAACTTGTGGCCGGCGATTGAGGGCGGAGGCACTCCGAGGATGCCAGTGAAGCCGCCCGTAAGCCATTTCATATCAGTGATCACCGCTGTGACCGCTGTTGTAAAGGCGATGGTGATCAGCACAAAATACCAGGACGACAGGCGCAAGGCCGGCAGGGCGACGAGTCCACTGACGGCGCCGCCGACAAGAGTCGACATGACAGCCGCCGGCCAGAAGCTCCATCCATAGGTTACGGTCAGGATCGCGGTCGTGAACGCGCCGATCGCGACGACGGCTCCGTGCGCGAGCGAAATAATCCCCATATAGCCGGCAAGAACATTGAAGCCCATCGCTGCGAGCAGATAGACGCCCGCAAAGGTGAAGAGGAACAAATAGAAAGATCCCGTCACCATGAACGGAATCGCCGCGACGCAAACCACAAGCGCCAGGGT
>MKVY01000038.1:0-5011 GCA_001899525.1 Rhizobiales bacterium 65-9 | reverse complement strand
ATTTTAGACCTCCCGACCGCCGGGACGTCCGAACATGCCGTTCGGCCGCATCAGGAGGACTGCCAAGAATACTGCGAGCAGCGCGATCTGGCGCATGCCCGGCGACAGGTACACCGAGCTCAGCGTCTCGATGCAGGCGATGAGAATAGCGCCGGCGAGGGCTCCCCAATTGCTGCCAAGCCCACCGATCGCGAGTGCAATGAAACCCTTGATCAGGAGATCGAGTCCGAATTCGGTGCTGGCGAACAGAATTGGCGAAGCGATCGCGCCGGTCAGCGCAGCGAAAGCGCCGCCGGCCGCGAACGAACCCATCGTCAGCCGCAGGGGGTTGATGCCGCACAGACGCGCACCATCGGAATCTTCGGAGACCGCCAGAACGGCGCGGCCCAGACGGGTATGATGATAGAAATACTCCACCAGCCAGATCGAGGCAAAGGCGATGACGATGATTGCGATCTGCGCAGTGTTGAAGCCGACGATGCCGAAGCGATGATGCGTCAGAGACGTTCCGGGCATCGGAGCGACGTAGCGGGGGTCGGCCCCCCAGATCTGGTCGGCGGCGTTAACGAGAATGATCGAAAATGCGAGCGTCGTGATTACCCAGGCGTGCGAGTGACCAGCAACATTGTGCAGAGGCGCGACCGCGATTCGCTCTTCGACCAGGCCGACGGCCGCGACGATCGCCATGGCCAGCGGCACGCCTAGGATCCAGGGCAGGCCCAAGACGCTCAGCAGGACCCAGGTGAACATCATGCCCAGCATGATCAACCCGCCCTGCGCCATGTTGAAGACGTTGGTCGGCTTGTAGGCGATATTCAGGCTGACGCCGACCATCGCATAGATCGCCCCTGTCGTGAGGCCGCTGACCAGCAACGCAAAGAAATCCTCACCTGACAAAGCGTCCTCCCAAACCCTTTTGGCGGCGTCTATTACCGCTATCGCCCCGCCCCTTCTTGTGAAGAGAGGCTGTCGAGCGCCATTCTGATGCGGTCTCGCGGCCGCGCGCAGTTATCCGCGCTACATCTCGGCCACCGCGTAGCGTCCCACATAGTCCCAGTCGATTTTCATACCGAGGCCGGGGCCAGCCGGCACATGCGCGTAACCATCGGCGTCAATCTCGATGAACTTCTCGACGCCGAAGTTGAACAGGCGCTCCGGCACGAGTTGCTCGAAGAAGCTGGTGTTCTTGATCGAGGCGGCGACGGCGAGATTGGCAGCGTCCAGAACCGGATTGCCGTTCGTGTGCAGCTCGCAATTCATCCCGAACGCTTCGGCCATCCCGGCTGTTTTCTTCACCTGCCCGATCCCGGCTTTGAAGCCGACGCAGGAGCGCACGATGTCAACCGCGCGCGTCACGATATATTCCGGGGTCGTATACATCGACCCTTCATTGACCTCGACGCCAGCGATTGGGATGTCGAGCTTGTCGCACAACATCTTGTATCCATGCACGTCGTATTCGCGGAGCGGCTCCTCATACCAGAGAAATCCAAGCTCCTCGAGCGCGCGACCGACCCTCATCGCCTGCGCTTGATCGTAACCCGAAACGACGTCGATCATCAGTGCATAGGCGTCGCCGACCGCCGCGCGGATGCGGGTGCAGATGTCGATGTCCGCTTCCGGATCGCCGATCGCATGGACTTTGTAGCCGTGAAAGCCTCGCTCCTTGTAGCGCAGCGCCTCCTCGACAAATTCCCCGCGAGTGGGTTTGGTCATGCTGCTCGCATAGGTCGGCAGCTTGTCACGATAGAGGCCAAGAATCTGCGCCACAGGCTGATTGGTCAGCTTGCCGTAGAGATCCCACAATGCAGTGTCGATGACGCCGATCATGGTGACCGGCGAAAGCCAGAATCGATTATAATGCCACATCCCCTGCCAGATCGCTTCGCGATGAAGCGGATTCTTGCCGATTAGATAAGGCTTGACGGTGCTTTCTATGTAGTAGGCCATGCCTACACCGCCGCCGAGGCTCAGCGTCTCGCCACTGACGCCCTCGTCCGTCTCGATGCGGACAGCGACATATTTGGTCAGGAGATCAATCAGTGTATCGCCGGTGTTCTTGATCGCGAAATCGCTTGCCGCCCCGGGTGGTGGGCGATTGAATGCGATAAGCCTGACATTAGTGATCTTCACCCACTCCTCCCGGAGGTCTGGTCGAAATTCGCTTCAGATCAAGGAACCGAGCAGCCGGCGCTTCAGCCGGCGCGAGTCGCGTAAACTGGTCTCCGCTTTTCTAGAAACGCGTTGATGCCTTCGTCGAAATTGTTGTCCTTGACGCAAAGCACCTGATTGCGGTCTTCCATTGCGATCACAGCCTCGAGACCTTGCGCGTCCACTGAATAGTTCAGGGACTCTTTCGTCAGCCGCAGGCCGACCGGCGTCGCCGCGAGCATGGAGTCGAACATCGCCCGCGCCTGCCGCTCAAGATCATCGGCATCCACCACCCGGCTGACGAGGCCGAGCTGAACGGCGCGCTCCGCGCCAATAAAATCGCCGGTCAGAAGCAGTTCAGACGCCACAGACGAGCCGATCATGCGCGGCAGGAAGTAACTCACGCCGATGTCGCAGGCGCTCAGCCCCAGCTTAATGAAGGCGGCGTTGAATATCGCGTCCGGGGTCGCAAGGCGAACGTCTGAGCCGAGCGCGATTGCAAAGCCGCCGCCACTCGCCGCGCCCTGAACCATCGCCACGATCGGCTGCGGGCAGCGTCGCATGGCGATGACGACCTCGGCGATGTTACGCTGACTGTCGAGCAATCCGGAGACGTCGCGATTCGAGTAGCTGGCCTCCTCTTTGAGATCGAGACCGGCGCAGAACGCGCGCCCCGCACCTCGGAGCGCGACGACACGCACGTCCCGACGATGATGAAGATCCCTGAATAGCTGGCGCAGATCATCGACCAGCGCGCGGTTCAGCGCATTCAAACGGTCGGGGCGGTTCAGGGTCACCCAAAGAACCTCGCCCTCGCGCTCGACGAGAAGGCTATCCTCGCTCAAGCGAGCCTCCCACATCCCCGCATGCGTGCGGCCTCCCAGCCAGTCTTTGTCGTATTACCATAACTATGACGTCATCGTCACTTAGTCAATCGCCGCGGCGCGCCAACATCGATATTTTATGCCGACGCGCAGTCGGATCGCGCCGTTTCCCAAGGCTCAACCCGTTGACTCAACTCGACAAAGCATGTCTACGTATGACAATGACATCACTATTATAGCGCGCAAACCAAACGTAATTTCACGAAGCCTCTCTCCCCCCGCCGGCAACTGCAGGCAGGGAGTTCTAAACTGGAGTATCGAGTTGTAATGTGCCGTGAGAGCAGGAAAAGCGGGACGGATAATTAAATGCGAGCCAAGACCACCCGCAGGCGTCGGTCTTCGAAGGAAACAGAAAGCGCCCTGCTCAAGGCGGCGGAAGTCGTTTTTGGCGACAAGGGCTATGTTGACGCAACCGTGGACGAGATCGTCGACTACACCGGCATCAGCCGCGGCACGTTCTACATCTACTTCGAGAACAAAGAAGACATTTTCCGTAAGTTGCTTGATCTCGTGGTTGACGACATCTTGAAGAGCGCTCGCGCCGCCAGCGCCGGCTCGCATCGGGATCGGATTGAATTCGCCAACCGTCACTATTTTGAAGCGATGCAGCGCAACCGTAAGATTTTGAAAGCGCTGCTGCAGATCGCCAATTTCAACCCCGAATTTTCGGCCGTCTATGGCGAGCTGCGGAGTCGCTTCATCACACGAATTGAGCGCGACCTTCGTCGCAAGATCGGTCAGGGCGTCGTTCGCCCCCTCGATACGCGGCTGACAAGCTATGCGCTTGGGCTGATGATCGAGTCGATCGCCTACGCTTGGCTCGTGACCGGATACGAGCCATGGTCGGAGACGTTCGAGCTTGAGGCGATGGTGAAGGAAGTCACCGATCTGTGGTGCGCAGCCGTTTTCGTCGGCGGAGCCGAGCATCAGGCGCCAGAGCAAACCCCGCAACTAGCGCGACTCGCCGCCCAAACCGCCGACTAACCTGCGCCGCGAAGGTCCAAGCAGGCGATTTCGATCTCCGCTCGGCAACGACTGCTGGAAAGACCGGCGCTTATCTTCGCAGAATATTGCGGCAGAACATTCGCTTACGCGCCGCTCCTTTGCGAGGATGCGCTTCTTGACAAAAAAAGCCGGGCACATAAAATGACAGTGATGTCATAGTTATTTATATCGGCGAAGCGCGGCGTATGGCGTCGGGAAGCAAAGACTTCGGCCGGGCGCGCCATTTGCCGCACACGTGACGCGGCAGTACGCGAGAGCGGCGGAGCTTCGGGAGGAGACGTCACGATATGGGGATCCATTCGTCGATCACGCGCGACAGTTTCTCGCTTGATTCAAAATTCACGCAAGAAACTGGAACGATCTATCTGACTGGCATTCAGGCGCTGCTTCGGGTCATGCTCGACCAAAAGAGGGCTGATCGGCGCGACGGTCTCGACACGGCCGGACTGGTTTGCGGATATCCGGGATCACCCGTCGGCGGCGTCGATTTCGAGATGCAGCGATACAAACCGCTGTTGTCTAAGAATAATATCGAGCACATCGCCGGCCTCAATGAAGAACTCGCCGCGACCGCGCTTTTTGGCACTCAGCTCCTCCACGAGGTTCCCGGGCGCAAGCATGATGGCGTGTTCGGCATGTGGTTTGGCAAGTCTCCAGGCGTAGATCGCGCCGCCGACGCCTTTCATCACGCGAACTTCCATGGCGTTGGCGCAAATGGCGGCGTGCTCGCGGTCGCCGGCGATGATCCGCATGCGCGCTCGACGATTCTGCCGAGCGACTCCAACACGATCTTTTCCAGTTTCTACATGCCTGTTCTGGCCCCCGGAAACATTCAGGAAGTGCTGGACTTTGGGCTGCACGGCTACGCACTGTCGCGCGCCGCCGGCTTATGGATCGGGTTCAAGCTCGTCTCTGACATCGCCGAAAGCGCGGGCACCGCTCTGGTGGCCCCGGATCGAATCAAACCGATT
>MKVY01000037.1:115868-117298 GCA_001899525.1 Rhizobiales bacterium 65-9 | reverse complement strand
GGCCGGATTCAACGTGACCCATCTCTACGGGCTGACCGAAACCTATGGTCCGGCCGTCGTCAATGACTGGCAGACCGAATGGGACGATCTTTCGCCGGCGGATCAGGCGGCGAGAAAAGCGCGGCAGGGCGTGCGCTATCTCGCGCTCGACGGCCTCGACGTGATGGATCCCGAGACCATGGCGCCGGTTCCGTCCGACGGCGAGACGGTCGGCGAGGTGATGTTCCGCGGCAATGTCGTGATGAAGGGCTATCTGAAAAACGAGGCCGCGACGCAGAAGGCGCTCGCCGGCGGCTGGTTCCACTCCGGCGATCTCGGCGTCAAGCATGCTGACGGCTATATCCAGCTCAAGGATCGCTCCAAGGACATCATCATTTCAGGCGGCGAGAACATCTCGTCCATCGAGGTGGAGGACGCGCTCTACAAGCACCCCGCCGTGCAGGCGGCCGGCGTGGTCGCGAAGCCGGATGAGAAATGGGGCGAGACTCCATGCGCCTTCATCGAGCTGAAGCCTGGCGCGGCGGCGACGGAAGCCGAGATCATCGCATGGTGCAGGGACAATCTCGCTTCCTATAAAATCCCGAGGCATGTGATCTTCACCGAGATACCGAAGACATCGACGGGAAAAATCCAGAAATTCCGGCTGCGCGAGATGGCGCGCGCCACGCCGTAGCGCCCATGGCGTTTCGCTACGCGCCCTATGACGGATCGAAGCAGCCCTTCTCGATCGGACTTGCGCCGCTTGCGCCCGAACGCTGGTTCGAGCCCGACGAACGGCTTCTGCCTGAGCTCGCGCTGAAGGACGCGCTGCTTGCGCAGAAGCGGGACGCTGTTTTCGCCGAGCGCGACGACACGCGCGACTCGCAGGCCGAGATCCTCGACGCCATCGCGCGCCATCTTCTCGCCCATCATGGGGAGCGCTTCAGTCTCGATGACGATGCGATCGTCATCGATTCGGGCGCGCGCCGCGTGAATCTCTCCGGCGTTTCGCCGCTGTTGGCGGCGTCGCTTCTCGTGCAGGACGATCTCTGCCTGATGCGACAGGACAGGGACGGCTGGCGCCTTGTCGCCGCGTCGCTGTGTTTTCCGTCGTCATGGTCGCTCGGCGAGAAGTTTAACCGGCGATGAGCGCGATCCACCGCGACGTTCCGGGATTTCCAGGGCGGATGGAGACGCGCGTCGCGCGCATCTTCGACCATCTCAAGCCCGGCGCGCCGTTATGGCGTCTCAACTGGTCGCTTTATGGCGACGGCGACCTGCATCATCCGGAGAGCCAATCAGGCGCGCGCCGGTGGGACGATAGGGATGCATTCGAAGCGAATGCGTTCATTCGCGTGGAGCGGCAGACTTTGACGAAGATGCCGCGTTCCGGCGACATCCTGTTCACGATCCGCGTTTACGCCGATCCCGTCGCGGGGCTGCGCCAGCAT
>MKVY01000037.1:106162-115797 GCA_001899525.1 Rhizobiales bacterium 65-9 | reverse complement strand
CAAGAATCTGCTCGGCGATCGCGACCGCGCGGCGGACGCGCTGGCGCGCCTGATCTGATCGCCTCTCATCCCGCCGCCTCTCATCCCGCCGCCTTGGAAAAGACGCCTGAGCCGCCTACCTTTCGATCATGCCTCCGGTCGATCCCGAACAGAACCGTTTCTCCGCCCGCGCCGCGCGTTATGCGCGGGTGGGCGTCAATGTCGGCGGCGTCGCGGCGCGCATGGTCGGCGCCAGGCTGTTCGGCGGCTCCGACCAGAGCAATGCGGTGGCGCTGACATCGGCTCTCGGCGGGCTCAAGGGCCCGATCATGAAGGTCGCTCAACTAATGGCGACGATTCCGGATCTGCTGCCGCCGGAATACGCCGAGGAATTGCAGAAGCTGCAGGCCGAAGCGCCGCCGATGGGTGCGGCTTTCGTCAAGCGCCGCATGCAGACGGAGCTCGGTCCGGAGTGGCGTTCACGCTTTCAGGCGTTCGATCTCCATCCTGCGGCCGCAGCGTCGCTCGGGCAGGTGCACCGCGCGACGTCGCTCGATGGCGCGTCGCTCGCCTGCAAGCTGCAATATCCTGACATGCAGTCGGCGGTGGAGGCCGATCTGAGCCAGCTCGAAATTCTTTTCGCCGTTCATCGGCGGATGAACCCCGTGATCGACACGCGCGAGGCGGCGAAGGAGGTCGCGGCCCGCGTGCGCGAGGAACTCGACTATCAGCGCGAGGCGAAGCACGCCGCGCTGTACGCCGACATCCTCCGCGACGAGCCGCTGGTGCGCGTGCCCGGCGTTCATCCCGAGCTTTCGACGCGGCGGCTGCTCACGCTTGACTGGCTCAAGGGCGAAAAGCTGCTGCCGTTCAAAAAATCGGATCAGGACACGCGCAATCGTCTCGCGACAGCCTTGTTCCGGGCGTGGTGGATTCCGTTCAGCCGGTTCGGCGTCATTCACGGCGATCCGCATCTCGGCAACTACACCGTGTTTCGCGCAGGCGACATCGATGGCGCGGAGCCGGCCGGCATCAATCTGCTGGATTATGGTTGCATCCGCATCTTCCCGGCGCGCTTCGTCGGCGGCGTGGTCGATCTCTATCGCGGTCTGCTGACCAATGACGACGCGCGCGTGGTTCACGCCTATGAGACCTGGGGCTTCAAGGCGCTCCGGCGCGACCTCATCGACACGCTCAACATCTGGGCGCGATTCATCTACGGGCCGCTGCTCGACGACCGCACGCGCAGCATCGCCGACGGCGTGAAGCCGTCGGAATACGGACGGCGGGAAGCGTTCCGCGTGCATCAGGCGCTGAAGGAACAGGGCCCGGTGACCATCCCGCAAGAGTTCGTGTTCATGGATCGCGCGGCGATCGGCCTTGGCGGCGTGTTCCTGCATCTCGCCGCGGAGCTGAATTTCCATCGCCTGTTCGAGGAGGCGATCGCCGATTTCTCGCTTGAGACGCTCGCGGCGCGGCAGTCATCGGCGCTGTCGGCGGCGGGACTCGCGTGACCCCGCGCGCCGGAGCGGCATGATCGCTCCCGCTTACGTCTTTTTCGGCAGCGTCGTTTCGATCCAGGCGGCGAAAGCCGTCATAAATTTTTTCATGAAATCGCGGGTGGCCTCGACCTTGATAGCGCCGTCTTCCGCGAAAAGATCGCCCGCGCCGCCGATATAGGCTTCGGGTTGCGCCATCGCCGGCATGTTCAGGAACATGAGAGACTGGCGGAGATGGTGGTTGGCGCCGAAGCCGCCGATCGCGCCGGGCGACACGCTGACGACGGCGCAAGGCTTGCCGTTCCACACGCTCGATCCATAGGGCCGCGAACCGACATCGATGGCGTTCTTGAGAACGCCGGGAACAGACCTGTTATATTCCGGCGTCACGAACAACACGGCGTCCGCCGGCCGGATTTTGTCCCGGAAAGCCGCATATTGCGGCGGCGAGGCGGTGTCGTAATCCTGATTGTAGAGCGGAAGATCGCCGATCTCGACGATCGTGAGCTTCATCGCCTCCGGCGCCAGCGCGGCCAGCGCCTTCGCCATCTTGCGATTGAAAGAGTCCTTGCGAAGGCTTCCAACGATAACCGCGATAGTGCGTTGCGCGCTCACGACCGATCTCCGAACCGCCAGATGACGCGATTATGCTAGGCCATCGGGCGACGCCGTGGAAGCGCCGCATGGCGGTCTGCGGGCTCGCGCCCTGCCGCAGGGGATTTACAGCCGTGGACCGCGCAAGCCGGCGGCGGCGGCCCGCAGCGCCACGCGGCGCTTGCGGTTGCATCCTTCGCATGACGCCGCCCGAGGTTGTGATGTCCCCAGGCGTTCCTGATGCTCGCGCGCGCGATGATTGTCACAGCCGGGCGGTTCCGCTAGAGGGCGGTGGACACGATGAGGGCGTTTCATGGCTGACAAAGGCTCAACGCAGGCCGCCGACTGGCATCCGGATATGGATTTTCAGGAGCATGAGCGCACCTACGAGGGATTCCTCGTTTTCGCGAAGTGGGGCGTGATCGTTCCCTGCGTCATTCTGATCGGCATGGCCTATTTCCTCGTCTGAGGGTGTCGCTGTCGTTTCATCCTTGATTTTCCGCAGTTTCGGGGGCTTCGATGCGCATCGCCATCCCGCGCGAGACGGATGCGAATGAGGGGCGCGTCGCCGCGACTCCGGAGACCGTCAAGCGCTTCGCCGGGCTCGGCGCGTCTGTGGTCGTGCAATCCGGCGCGGGGCTCGCGTCAGGCGTGACCGACGCCGACTACCAGGCGGCCGGCGCGACGATCGTTCCCGACGCCCGCGAGACGCTGAAGGACGCCGACATCGCGCTCAAGGTCCGGCGTCCGGGCGAAACCGAGCTTTCCATGATCAAGCCCGGCGCGCTCGTGATCGCAACCATGGACCCGTACGGCCATGAGAGCGCCGTCGAGGCGATGGCGAGGGCCGGCGTTTCCGCCTTCGCCATGGAGTTCATGCCGCGCATCACGCGCGCGCAGTCGATGGACGTGCTGTCCTCGCAGGCGAACCTCGCCGGCTACAGGGCTGTGATCGACGGGGCGGCCGAATATGGCCGGGCGCTGCCGATGATGATGACGGCGGCGGGCACCGTGCCGGCGGCCAAGATCTTCATCATGGGCGTCGGCGTCGCCGGCCTGCAGGCGATCGCGACCGCACGGCGGCTTGGCGCCGTGGTGACCGCGACCGACGTGCGCCCCGCGACCAAGGAGCAGGTTGAATCGCTCGGCGCGAAATTCCTCGCCGTGGAGGACGAGGAGTTCCAGCAGGCGCAGACCGCCGGCGGTTACGCCAAGGAAATGTCGAAGGAGTATCAGGCGAAGCAGGCGGCGCTGGTCGCCTCGCACATCGCCAAGCAGGACATCGTCATCACCACAGCGCTCATTCCCGGACGGCCGGCGCCGAAGCTCGTGTCCGCCGCCATGGTCGAGTCGATGCGCCCGGGCTCGGTGATCGTCGATCTTGCGGTCGAGCGCGGCGGCAATTGCGAACTCGCCAAGCCGGGAGAAATCGCGACGACGCCGAACGGCGTGAAGATCGTCGGACATCTCAATGTCGCGGGACGGCTCGCGGCGACCGCCTCGGCGCTCTACGCCAAGAACCTCTTCGCCTTCGTCGAAACCCTTATCGACAAGGACGCGAAAGCGCTGAAGCCCAACTGGGACGACGAGCTGGTGAAGGCGACGCTGCTCACGCGTGACGGCGCGATCGTCCATCCGAATTTCCTGCCGAAGGCGGCGTAGCGCGAAACCGCGCGGCATCTATCAGGGGCTGTGACATGGCGACTCCCGAGCAGGTTGCGCAGCAGGTGCGAGAGGCGCAGGAGGCGCTGCGCATCGGCATCGCCAAGGGGCAGGCGGCGCTCGACGCGCTGCAGGGGTTCGGCCAGGGACTGGGCGACGCCGCCGGCGTCGCGGCCCATGCGGCGACAGGCGGCGTGGTCGATCCGTTCGTGTTCCGCTTCGCCATCTTCGTCATGGCGATCTTCGTCGGCTATTACGTGGTCTGGTCGGTGACGCCGGCGCTGCACACGCCGCTGATGTCGGTCACCAACGCGATCTCCTCGGTCATCGTCGTCGGCGCGCTCCTCTCGGTCGGCGTCTCCGCCGCGCCGGCGCTCGGCGACGGTCCGCTGTGGGCGCGCGTGCTCGGCTTCGTCGCGCTCATTCTGGCGTCCGTGAACATCTTCGGCGGCTTCCTCGTCACCGAGCGCATGCTGTCGATGTACAAGAAGAAGGCGTGACGCGATGCTGAACGCGAACCTCGCCAACCTTCTCTATCTCGTCTCCGGCGTCCTGTTCATTCTGGCGCTGCGCGGCCTGTCGCATCCGACCACGTCGCGGCAGGGCAACCAGTTCGGCATGATCGGCATGGGGCTCGCCGCCCTGACGACGATCCTTCTGTCGCCGCCGGCGGATTTCATGGCCTGGCTGCTCGTTCTGCTCGGCGTCGCCATCGGCGGCGGCGCCGGCGCTGTGCTCGCGAAGCGCGTGCAGATGACGGCGATGCCGCAACTCGTCGCGTTCTTTCATTCGCTCGTCGGCCTCGCGGCGGTGCTCGTCGCCGCCGGCGCGCTCTATGCCCCGCAGGCGTTCGGCATCGGCGCCCCCGGCGCGATCCACCGGGCGAGCCTCGTCGAGATGGCGATCGGCGTCGCCATCGGCGCGGTGACCTTCACGGGCTCCGTGATCGCGTTCCTCAAGCTCGACGGGCGCATGTCGGGCAAGCCGATCCTTCTGCCGCAGCGCCATGCGATCAACATCGCGCTTGGCGCGCTGCTCGTTCTCCTCGTCATCCTGTTCGTGACGACGGAAAGCCACACGCTGTTCTGGCTGATCGCGCTCGTGTCGTTCGCGCTCGGCGTGCTGCTCATCATTCCGATCGGCGGCGCCGACATGCCGGTCGTCGTCTCGATGCTGAATTCCTATTCCGGCTGGGCCGCAGCGGGAATCGGCTTCACCCTCGGCAATCTGGCGCTCATCATCACCGGCGCGCTCGTCGGCTCGTCCGGCGCGATCCTGTCCTACATCATGTGCAAGGGCATGAATCGCAGCTTCATCTCCGTCATTCTCGGCGGGTTCGGCGGCGAGACCGCAGGGCCCGCCGGCGCCGTCGAGGCGCGGCCGGTGAAGCAGGGATCGGCGGAAGACGCAGCCTACATCATGCAGAACGCGCAGAAGGTCATCATCGTGCCGGGCTACGGCATGGCGGTGGCGCAGGCGCAGCATGCGCTGCGGGAGATGGCCGACATCCTCAAGAAAGAAGGCGTCGAGGTGAAGTACGCCATCCATCCGGTGGCGGGGCGCATGCCGGGACACATGAACGTGCTCCTCGCGGAAGCGAACGTGCCTTACGACGAGGTGTTCGAACTCGAAGACATCAATTCGGAGTTCGGGCAGGCGGACGTGGCCTATGTCATCGGCGCCAACGACGTGACCAATCCAGCCGCGAAAACCGATCCGAAATCGCCGATCTTCGGCATGCCGATCCTCGACGTCGAGAAAGCGAAGACCGTGCTGTTCATCAAGCGCGGCATGGGCTCGGGCTACGCCGGCGTGGAGAACGAGCTGTTCTTCCGCGACAACACCCTCATGCTGTTCGGCGACGCAAAGAAAGTCACCGAAAGCATCGTGAAGGCGCTGGCGCACTGAGGCCGACTTGAGCGCGGGGCAACGCCGTTCCGTTCCGGAGGATCGCATCCGGCTCGCGCAGCCGGAGGATCGCGACGCGATCATCGACCTCATCTGGCAGCTCAACCGCTTCGAGGCGCCCATTTCCGGCGACCGTCCGACGGATCGCGAGACGGCGCGGCGCTGCCTGCGCGACAACGAAGGCGCGGCGCGCAACACGATGGGGCTGTCGATCGTCGCCGAGCGCGACGGCGCCGTCGTCGGCTACCTCTGCCTCGCGATCGAATCCATCGGCAGCTTCGTGCGCGAGGATGTCAGGCGCGTCGCCTATGTGCGCGAGCTGATCGTCGACGAACGCGCGCGCGGCGGCGGCGTCGGCCGGATGCTGATGGAGGAGGCGGAAGCCTTCGCCCGCTCCCGGCGCATCAAGCGGCTGATGCTCGGCGTGCTGGCCGGCAACGGCAAGGGCCGCTCCTTCTATGAATCGTTCGGGATGGAGGCCTATGCGATCGAGATGGTGAAGCCGCTCGACTGAAGGCCGCTTGCCTGGTCGCCTCAAAAGCAATCCGCCGCCCGAAGGGGCGGCGGATTCGTCTCAATCCCTGCGCGGGCTGCAGAAGCGAGGCGGTTCAGAATTTGGAGCGCTTCGCGATCGCCCAGTTGGCGTTTGCATTGTCGCGCAGCACGACGACCCGCGTTCCGACCCTGACGCGGCTGTAGAGATCGACCACGTCGTCGTTCATCATGCGGATGCAGCCGGAGGACACCGCTTCCCCGATCGTCGCTTCCTCGTTGGTGCCGTGGATGCGGAAGATCGAATCCTTGCCGGCGGCGGTGTAGAGATAGAGGGCGCGCGCGCCGAGCGGATTGTCCTCGCCGCCCTTCATGAATTTCGGCAGGTCGGGACGGCGCTTCAGCATCTCGGCAGGCGGCGTCCAGGCCGGCCATTCGGCCTTGCGGCCGACGCGCATGTCGCCGCCCCATTCAAAGCCGGCGCGGGCGACGCCGATGGCGTAGCGCATGGCCTGGCCGTTGTCGCCGACCAGGTAGAGGTGGCGGTTCGGCGTATCGACGAGGATCGTTCCAGGGCCGTAGCCTTGCGGCGCAGCGACGAGCTCGCGCGTCTCGGCGGGCGCGGCGCGCTCGGTGCGGAAATCGGGCTGCTGGAACAGAGCGCCAAGCACGCTGGAATTGTCGAGCGCGGCGGCGGGCGCGATCGCGGCGAGCGTGAAAGCGGCCGCGGCGGCGATGGTCTTGAGATTGATCATTGTGAAAGCCCCCTGTGTGTGAAGACCTTATGGACCCGCGCCGGCCCGGTTTTTGTGTGCTGTCGCACGGGAGAACGATGACGGCGTTGTTTCGTTCCGAAGACGCCTGCGCTTGGCGGCGCGCTCACAAAGACGCGCGTCATGGCCGCTTTCGGGGACAGAGGGGCCGCCAGCGTCTAGAATGGCGAGGATTGTGACACCGCGACGAGGACAGACGATGACCGCTCCCCGCCCGTCGAAGACCCATATCGGCAATCACCAGCTTCACCCCGAAACGCTGATGCTGGGCTACGGCTTCGATCCGCTGCTGTCGGAAGGCGCGGTCAAGCCGCCGGTCTTCCTCACCTCGACCTTCGTCTTCCAGTCGGCGGAGGAGGGGCGCGATTTCTTCGACTACACGTCGGGGCGCAAGGAGCCGCCGCGCGGCTCGACCTCCGGCCTCGTCTATTCGCGCTTCAACCATCCCAACAGCGAGATCGTCGAAGACAGGCTCGCGATCTATGAGGGCGCGGAAGCCTGCATCTTGTTCTCGTCCGGCATGTCGGCGATCACCACATCGATCCTCGCCTTCGCGCGGCCGGGCGACGTCATCCTGCATTCGCAGCCGCTCTATGGCGGCACCGAGACGCTGATCGCGAAGACGCTCGGCGCCTACGGAATCGGCGCGGTCGGCTTCGCGGACGGCGTCGACGGCGACGCCATCCGCGCCGCCGCGAGCGAGGCGGCGGCGAAGGGGCGGGTGTCGGTGATCCTGATCGAGACGCCGTCCAACCCCCTCAACACGCTTGTCGACATCGCGCTCGTGCGGGCGATCGCCGACGAGATCGGCGAAAAGCAGGGCGCGCGGCCGGTTGTCATGTGCGACAACACGCTGCTCGGCCCCGTCTTCCAGAAGCCGCTGACGCTCGGAGCGGACGTATCGCTCTATTCGCTGACGAAATATGTCGGCGGCCATTCCGACCTGATCGCCGGCGCGGCGCTCGGCTCGAAGGCGATGACGAAGCCGATCAAGGCGCTGCGCAGCGCGATCGGAACGCAGCTCGATCCGCATTCATGCTGGATGCTCGGACGCTCGCTGGAGACGCTGGGCATCCGCATGGAGCGCGCGGACAGGAACGCGCGGATCGTCGCGGAGTTTCTGGCGCAGCATCCGCGCGTCGCGACGGTGCATTATCTGCCGTTTCTCGCAGCCGGCAGCGCGGCGCGGCGCGTGTTCGAGGCGCAGAGCGCGGCGGCCGGCTCGACATTCTCATTCGACGTGAAGGGCGGCCTGAAAGAGGCGTTCGCCTGCCTCAACGCGCTGGAGATTTTCAAGCTCGCGGTCAGTCTCGGCGGCACGGAATCGCTTGCCAGCCATCCCGGCACGACGACGCATTCGGGCGTTCCGGAAGCGGTGCGGCGCCGTCTCGGGGTGACGGACGCGACGATCCGGCTGTCTATCGGCATCGAGCATCCGGATGATCTGATCGCCGATCTTTCAAACGCGTTGGCGGCGATCGGCTGATCTTCCCATCGCGGCTCTTCCGAGCGCGGCGGGAACGCCTTCGCAGGCGACTACCGCGCCGCCGCCTTCATGCGCGCGAGCAGCGCGGCCGTGGCGTAGCCATCCGCCGGGTGGACGCCATGCGCGAGCTGGAACCGGCGCACGGCGTCGCGCGTGCCGGAGCCGTGCCGGCCGTCGATTTCCTGATCGTAGAAGCCGAGCCGCTTGAGCTGGCGCTGGACATCCTCGCGCTGCGCCTTCGACGGCAAGGGATCGGCCTTGGGCCAGGCGGCCTGGATGCGCGGCCGCCCCATGATCCGGTCGCCGAGAGTCGCAACCCCGAGCGCATAGGCGTCGGACATGTTGTAGGTCTTGATGACCGCGTAATTGTCCGTGAGCAGGAACGCGGGCCCGCTCGCGCCGGCAGGCATGAAAAGCTGGCCTTCGCCGCCGCGCGGCAACGGCCGGCCGCTGACCGGCGCGACGCCGGCGCGCGCCCAGTCGGAAAAGCTGCGGCGGATCACGCGATAGTCGAGGTCGTGAGGAACCGTCACCTCGAGGCCCCACGGAAGGCCGCCGACCCAACCCTTCTGCGAGAGGAAATTCGCCGTCGATGCGAGGGCGTCGGGCGGCGAGCCCCAGATGTTCCTGCCGCCCACGGCGTACTTCATGAAGCTCGACGGCATGAACTGCGTGTGGCCCATCGCGCCGGCCCATGAGCCGCGGATGCTGGCGCGCGGGATATGCGCGTCGTCGATGATGCGCAGCGCCTGAATCAATTCGTCCCGGAAGAAGGTTCCACGATAGCGGACATAAGCGAGCGTCGCGAGCGAGCGGATCACGTCCTTGTCGCCGGCGAAGGAGCCGTAGTTGGTCTCCATGCCCCAGATCGCGAGAAGGATCTCACGCGGCACGCCATACTGGCTCTCGATCCGCGCCAGCGAGTCGGCGTAGCGCTCCGCCATCGCGCGGCCGCGCTCGATGCGCGACGCGGTCACCGCGCCGGCGACGTAGGACCAGATCGGCTTGGAGAATTCGGACTGCTTTTTCGTGAGCGCGACGATGGAGGGATCGATGGTCAGCCCGTCGAACGCTTCCATGAATGTCGCGCGGCTGATTCCGGCCGCCTGCGCGACAGGCCACAGCGAATTGATGAAGGCCGCGAAAGACGCGCCCGGCATTTCGGCGGGCTTCGCCTGCGCCGCCGCAGGTTTCGGCTTCGCGGGCGGCGCCGGCTGAGCAAGCGCCGGGCCGCAGGCGAAG
>MKVY01000037.1:96800-105959 GCA_001899525.1 Rhizobiales bacterium 65-9 | reverse complement strand
GAACTGACTGGTCTCGATGAGGCTCTGCCCGCGCGCGAGATAAGGCGCGGCGGCGTAGGGGTCGCGGTCGATCGCGGCGTCGAAGTCGGAGATCGCGAACTGGTGCTGATTCTGCCGCTGGTAAAGCAGCCCGCGCGCATGGAACGCCTGCGCTGATTCGGGATTGAGGCGGATCGCCTGATTGAGGTCTTCAAACGCCTGCTGGTAGTTGTTCTGCACGCGCAGGAGATTGGCGCGCGCGAGGTAGGCCGGGCCGTAGTTCGGATTGATCGTGATGGCGCGGCTGAAGTCGTTCAGAGCCTGATCGTTGCGATTCGTCTGGCGGTAGGCCAGCCCGCGGTTCGTATAGGCGGCGGCGAAATTGGGGTTGATCTGGATCGCCTTGTCGAAATCCTGGATCGCCTCGCGGTAGCGGCCGCCGCGCGCATAGGCCGAGCCGCGCGTGTTGTAGGCCTGCGCATCGTTCGGATTGCGGCTGATCACGTCGGACAGCGACGCGATGTTCACCGCCTGCGAGCCTGAATTATCCTGAACGACTTCGGCGACCTGAGGCGAATTGGTGACGGAGCCGATCGTCTCGCAGCCTGCGAGCGCCAGCGCGATTCCGGCGACGATCAATCCAGACCACTCTCGCATATCCACACCTTTCCGATGTCCGTTCCGCAACTCCGGCCCCTACGCCAATGCGCAGCGCATGGTTGATAAATGATTTCGGCGCCGCCGCGGTCAAGCGGGGCGCCGACGTCAAGGTCAGCTCTGCGAAGCGGCGAAACTCAGCGCTCGCCGCCTCCGACCGCGGCGGGGGCCGCCGCCGGCGCTGCTCCGGCAAGCGCCGGACGCGGGCCGAAGCCGGGACGGCCCGGCGTGCGGGGCTTGACGGGCTTGGAGGGAAGCAGCCCTTCGCGCTGCATCTTCTTGCGGATCAGCTTGCGGGCGCGGCGGACGGCTTCAGCCTTTTCGCGGGCCCGCTTCTCGGACGGCTTCTCGTAATGGCCGCGCAGCTTCATCTCGCGAAACACGCCTTCGCGCTGCATCTTCTTCTTGAGAACTTTCAGCGCCTGATCGACGTTATTATCGCGAACGAGAACCTGCACGTGTGACCCGATCCTGGTTTGATGAGAGCGGTCCGGCGCGCCGATGCGGCGCTGTCGGGCCAACAGGAGCCGGCGGTTAGCAGGAAAAAGCGGACTTGTCCACGCGGGACCGGCAGTTTTCGTGCTGCTTTGAAGGCTTTTTTACCGAATCACCCGTGTGACATGCCCCATCTTGCGGCCCGGCCGGGCCTCGGCCTTGCCGTAGAGGTGCAGATGGGCGCCCCCCTCGGCCAGCAGGGCGCGCCAGCGGCCCGCCTCGTCGCCGATGAGGTTGTGCATCACCGCTTCGCGGCCGGTCATCGCGGCCGACCCCAGCGGCCAGCCGGCGACGGCGCGGACATGCTGCTCGAACTGCGAGGCGACAGCGCCTTCGATCGTCCAGTGGCCTGAATTATGGACCCGCGGGGCGATTTCGTTGAACAGGACCTGCTCGCCCTGGCCGTGCGGCGCGACGAACAGTTCCACCGCCAGCACGCCGACATAGTCGAGCTTCTCAGCGATCCGCCGCGCCGCCGAGACGGCTTCCGCCACCAGCGCGGGGGCGATGAGCGCCGGCGCCCGGGTGACGCTTAGGATGTGGTTGCGATGCTCGTTGTCGCAGATGGGGAAGGGCACGAACGCGCCGTCCGCGCCGCGCGCGGCGATCACGGAGATCTCGCGCGTGAACGGCACGAACCCTTCCAGAATGGCGGGGGCGCGGCCGATCGCCTCCCAGGCCGATTCGGCTTCCGAAGCGTCCATGATCCTGGCCTGGCCCTTGCCGTCATAGCCGAAGCGACGGGTTTTCAGGACGGACGGAGCGCCGATCCCGGCGAGGGCGGCGCGCAGGCCGGCCAGATCGTCCACGGCGGCGAAAGCGGGCGTGGCGATCCCCAGCTCCCGCGCCAGCGTCTTCTCGTTCAGCCGGTCCTGCGCCGTCGCCAGCGCGCGCGCGCCGGGGCGGAGAATCGCTTTCGTCTCGAGAAAAGCGGCCGTTTCGGCGGGAATATTCTCGAATTCGTAGGTGACCGCATCGACGGCTTCAGCGAAGCGCGTCAGCGCGGCCGTATCGTCATAGGCGGCGACGGTGCGCGCGGCGCAGACGTCGAAGGCGGGCGAATCGGCTTCGGGGGCGTAGATATGCGTTTTTAGGCCAAGGGGCGCGGCGGCGAGCGCCAGCATGCGGCCGAGCTGGCCGCCGCCCAGCACGCCGATGACATCGCCGGGCTTCAGGCCTCGGATCACGCTTCGTCCTTCGGCCGCTCGGCCACGGCGGCGCTCTGCTTCTCGCGCCACTCGTCCAGACGGCGCGCGAGGCCCGCGTCGTTCAGGGCGAGGACGGAGGCGGCGAGCAGGGCGGCGTTGATCGCCCCGGCCTTGCCGATCGCCAGCGTCCCCACCGGCACGCCCGCCGGCATCTGCACGATGGAGAGAAGGCTGTCCTGGCCCGACAGCGCTTTCGATTCGACCGGCACCCCGAATACCGGCAGGGGAGTCATAGCGGCGGTCATGCCGGGCAGATGGGCGGCGCCGCCGGCGCCGGCGATGATCACCTGGAAGCCCTCGGCCTTCGCTCCCTTGGCGAACGCGACCAGCCGGTCGGGCGTGCGATGGGCCGAAACGATCCTGTCGTCATGGGACACGCCGAGCGCGTCGAGCGTCTCGGCGGCGTGCCGCATGGTTGACCAGTCCGACTGGCTTCCCATGATGATCGCGACTGCGGCCAAAGGCGGCTCCATCTGTCTGCCGCGATCGCTATGCGCGCAACTGGCGTAGGGCTGTCAACCTCCCGGCAACCCGCCTGGGCTAGTTTACCACAATGGCTGAGCTGGACTCTGCGCTGAACCCGGATGCGGGCCGGGCCGAACTGACCGCGCGCATCGCCCTTCTGGAGGCGAGGCTCGCGGCCGCCGAGGAGCGGGCGGCGCTGGCCGAGGCGCTGGCGCAGGCGGATCCGCTGACGGGAGCGCTCAACCGGTACGGCTTCCGGCGGGAGCTCGACCGGGCCCTGTCGTTCCGCCAGCGCTACGGGACGTCCATTTCGATCGTCCTGTTCGACATCGACGGGCTGAAGCAGACCAACGACCGCTACGGCCATGCGGCTGGCGACGCGCTCATCATAGGCTTCCTGCAGGCGCTGAAAGGCCGGCTCAGGCAATCCGACGCGACCGCCAGGCTGGGCGGCGACGAGTTCGCCGTGCTGCTCTGGCATGCGAACGAATCGGTGGCCTGCCTGAAGGCGCGCGCGCTGCAGCGCGCGCTCCAGACGTGCCATGCGCGCTGGGGGGCGGTCGGCCTGCCGCTCGCGGCGTCGGTCGGAGCGGCGGAGATCATGTCGAACGACGGCGTCGAAGCGGCGATGCTGCTGGCAGACCGACGGCTTTACGAAAACAAGTCGGCGCGGGGCCGGCGCGGGGCTGATACGCCCCCGGACCTGGACATCCGCCGCTTCGCGTCCTGAACGCGGTTTGTCCGGCTCCCAAAACACGCCACGACAATCGCAGCATGTTCTCACTTATTCACGCGGCCTGATGTTTTCGGAAACCGGATTCCGCTTTGCCGCTTTGCACCCTAAGCGATGATGTCAGGCGTCAGCATGTCCTCGATGCGGCCCGCCTGATCCTTCAGCGCAAGCTTGCGCTTTTTCAGGCGTTGAATCTGCAACTGATCCGACATGCCGGAATTTTCGAGCGCCTGAATGGCGCTGTCGAGATCGCGATGCTCCTCTTTCAGGCTGCTGAGCTCTTCCTCGAGCTTTGTTCGTTCCGTCGCGTCGAGGGTGATTCGCATGCGGGATCTGTGATGGCGCCGCCGCCAGTATGACGCCGGCCGGCGGCCGTTCAAGCGGCAAGGCGAAGGAGACAATTTTTCTTATTGTGCGGTACGGAATCGAATTCCTTCGACTCGCCACATTCAGCATGGCAAAGTTGGCGACGCGGACCAGCATGGAGGCGCCCGATGTCCCTGCAAGCCCATCTTGCGGAGCTTGAAAAACGTCACCAAACCATCGAGCGTGAAATTGAAAACGCTCTCGCCCATCCGTCGACAGACGACCTGCAGATCGCTGAGCTCAAACGCCGCAAGCTGCTGCTGAAAGACGAAATCGCCAAACTCAGAGACGGGCTTACGCCAGCGCCAACCCTGCATTAGGCGCAATTTTCCTGCCATTTTCCCTTTTTTGCTAAGATGCGATGCGGAGAATCAAAACCTGGTTTTCCGCATGCGCTTGAGCGCAGAGTCGGAGCGGATTGCTGTTTTTCAGGCGCGGCGATCTTTTTTTCCGGTTGTGATGCAAGTGGCGGTCGCCGCGCGCTTTGAGGTTTGTTTCGGACATTTCACGATCGACGCCGATGAGCGCGTCATGAGCCGATCCCGGACGCTCCGCGCATCCGCGTGTTTGTCTCCTCTTAAGACGCGGCCGCGAAGCGCAGCCATGACGCAGTCGTCGATGATTGTAAGCGGGAAGCGCCCGGCTAGCGCGTGCTGAAACGCGGAGGCGTCAGCCGGTCGGCCAGTTATCGCGAATCCAGCGCGTCAGCCCTTCTTCGCCGACATCGCCGGCCGCAAGAGCGAGGATGATGGCGGTCGCGTCAGCTTCTGTCGGCGCAAAATCGACGTCGTTCAGGCCAAGGAATGTGATCAGCGACAAAAAAGCCGCGCGCTTGTTGCCATCCACAAAGGGATGATTTCGCGCAATGCCGAATGCATAAGCGGCGGCGAGCGCCGCCAGGTCCGTTTCTCCATAGGAGAATTTATTCTGCGCGCGTGCGAGCGCGGACTCAAGAAGGCCAAGATCGCGGACGCCATCCGGGCCGCCATAAATCGCCAATTGCTCCGAATGAATATCGAGCACAATGTCCAGCGTCAGCCAGTCAGGCTCGCTCATTTTGCAAGCGTATGAAGCGTGTTGGCGTAACTGCTCATCGCCTTCCGCGCGATTTTCATCGCCCGGTCATGCTTTTCGTCGAACGGGCTCAGCTTCAGCCCCCGCTCGGGCTGCTCGATGTAGTGAAGCTTGTCGCCTTCCTTCAGACGCAGGCGCGCCAGCAGATCCTTCGGCAGGATCAATCCCACCGAGTTGCCGACCCGGCGAATCTGGAGGACCCGCTCCTCGGTTTCCGACTTGGCGACCGGCTTGTTCATGACAAACTCCGCAGTGTTATACAGTCTGTATAATGCAAGGACCGCGAGAGAGTCAATATGTTTTACGGATCGTAAAACATCAGCGCCGCCGCTTTACTCCATCGCCTCCAGCTCGGCGATCAGCCGCTCGATCATGCCAAGCCCAATCTGCCAGAAGCCGGGATCGCGGGCGTCCAGCCCGAAGGGCCTGAGCAGTTCGCCATAGGGTTTCGAGCCGCCCGCCGCGAGCAGGGCGAAATAATGCTCGGTGAATTTCGGATCGGCCTTCTCGTAGACGCCGTACAGCGAATTCACGAGGCAATCGCCGAAGGCGTAGGCGTACACATAGAACGGCGAGTGGATGAAGTGGGGGATGTAGCTCCAGAAGGTCTCGTAGCCCGGACCGATCCTGATCGCGGGGCCGAGGCTTTCTCCCTGCACCGACAGCCATATCTCGCACAGCCGCTCGGAGGTCAGCTCGCCTTCCTTGCGCGCGAGATGAACCCGCCGCTCGAAGGTGTAGAAGGCGATCTGACGCACCACGGTGTTGATCATGTCCTCCACCTTGCCGGCGAGCAGGGCTTTCTTCGCCGCCGGATCGGAGGTCGCAGACAGGATCTTGCGGAAGGTCAGCATCTCGCCGAACACGGAGGCCGTTTCCGCCAGCGTGAGCGGCGTCGGCGCCATCAGAGCGCCGTTCGGCGCCGCCATCACCTGATGCACGCCGTGGCCCAGCTCGTGGGCGAGGGTCATCACGTCGCGCGGCTTGCCGAGATAGTTCAGCAGCACATAGGGATGCGCCGACGGCACCGTGGGATGCGCGAAGGCGCCCGGCGCCTTGCCGGGCCTGGTCGGGGCGTCGATCCATTTCTCGTCAAAGAAGCGGCGCGCGATGTCGGCCATGCGCGGTGAAAAGGACGCATAGGCGTCGAGCACGGTGTCGCGCGCCTCGCTCCACGCGATCGTGCGCTGTTCGACCCTGGGCAAGGGCGCGTTGCGATCCCAGTGATTCAGCGCGTCCTTGCCGAACCATTTCGCCTTGAGGCGATAATAGCGATGCGACAGGCGCGGATAGGCCTCCTGAACGGCGCTGACCAGCGCGTCGACGACCTCGCGCTCGATGCGGTTCGAGAGATGGCGCGAATCGGCGATGTCCTGAAAGCCGCGCCAGCGGTCGGAGATGTCCTTGTCCTTCGCCAGCGTGTTGGTGATGAGCGTGAAGACGCGCAGATTCTCGCGGAATGTCGCCGCCAGAGCGTCCGCCGCCTGCTTTCGTTTCTCTTCCTGCGCGTCCTGAAGAAGATTGAGCGTCGGTTCGATCGCAAGCTCCTCGCCATCCACATGAAACCGCAGCGACGCGATCGTCTCGTCAAAAAGACGATTCCAGGCGCTGCGCCCGGTGACTGATTTTTCGAGGAACAGCCGCTCGATCTCGTCGTCGAGCTGGTAGGGTTTCTCGCGCCTGACATCCTCCAGCCAGGGGCGATAGCGCGCGAGCGGCGCGTGCGCGGCCGCCTCGTTGATCACCGCGTCGTCGATGCGGTTCAGCTCCAGCGTGAAGAACAGCATTTCGGCGCTCATCGTCGTGAGCTTTTCCTGCGTGTCGCCATAGAATTTGGCGCGGACCGGATCGGTGGTGTCGCCGGAATAGACGAGGCCGGCATAGGACATCAGCCGTCCCAGGAGGTCCTCCAGCGCCTCGTAGGCGCGGACCGCCTCGGCCAGCGTTCCCGCGGGATCCGATCCTTTGGCGGCGGCGGCGAGCTTGCCGCGCCAGCGGGCGGCGAAACCGGAGCACTCCGTCTGCGCCCGCGCCATGTCGGCGGCGAAGGCGGGCGAATCCATGCCGGAATAGAGCGCGCTCAAATCCCATTCGGGGAGCGCGCCGAGCGCGTCCGGAGCGGCGGCGGCAGGGGCGGAGGGGGCGAAAAGCTTGAACGGCATCGACGGTCGGGGCTTGAAGGTCATGCTCGGATATGGGCCAGCCGCGCCGCCGCTTCAACCGGGCCTTGCGCCGCCGCCAAAGCCCTATGGCCAAGCCCGGACATTCCATGCCGACCTCCTTAGCATTAACGCGGACTTTACTCCTCCCGGCCAAGCATGCCCCGAAACGGGACAAGGAGCGGCGGCGCGATGGCGCATATGATTCTCATTGCCGATGACGATCCGGTGCAGCGGCGCCTGCTGGAGGCGATGGTGCGCCGCTTCGGCTACGAGACCATCTGCGTCGAATCGGGCGACAAGGCGCTGCAGGCGATGTCGCAGCCCGAACCGAAGATCGACCTCGTGATCCTCGACCTCGTGATGCCCGATCTGGACGGCATGGGCGTGCTCGGCCGGATGCGCGAGAAGGGCGTCGAAATTCCCGCCATCGTGCAGACCGCGCACGGCTCCATCGAGACCGTCATTTCGGCGATGCGCGCCGGGGCGGCCGATTTCGTGGTGAAGCCCGTCGGCGCCGAGCGCCTTCAGGTGTCGATCAAGAACGCGCTGCGGTTCGAGGCGCTCGAAACCGAGGTGCGCCGCATGTCGCGCCGCGCGTCGGGCACCTTCACCTTCAAGGACATCGTGACGCGCAGCGGCGAGATGGAGCGGGTGATCCGCCTCGGCGAACGGGCGGCGAAATCGACGATCCCCGTTCTGATCGAGGGCGAATCCGGCGTCGGCAAGGAAGTCGTCGCGCGCGCCATCCAGGGCGCGAGCGACCGCAAGGGTAAGCCGTTCATCGTCGTGAACTGCGGCGCCATTCCCGACAATCTGGTCGAGAGCGTGCTGTTCGGCCACGAGAAGGGCGCTTTCACCGGCGCGACGGAAAAGCACTCCGGCAAATTCGTCGAGGCGAACGGAGGCACGCTGTTTCTCGACGAGATCGGCGAATTGCCGCTCGACGCGCAGGTGAAGCTGCTGCGCGCGATCCAGGAGGGCGAGGTCGATCCGGTCGGCGGACGCAAGCCGGTGCGCGTCGACATCAGGCTGATCTCCGCAACGAACCGCAATCTGCTCGAGCAGGTCAAGCAGGGACGCTTCCGGGAGGACCTGTTCTATCGGCTCAACGTGTTTCCGGTCACGATCCCGCCGCTGCGATCGCGGCGCGACGACGTGCCGGAGCTGGCGCGCATGTTCGCCGCCCGCTTCGCGGCGGAGGAGGGACGCAAGATCCGCAACATCACGCCGGAGGCGATCGCGCTGCTGCGCAATTTCGACTGGCCCGGCAATGTGCGGCAGCTTGAGAACGCCATGTTCCGCGCGGTCGTGCTGTGCGATGGCGATGAGCTGACGGTCGCCGAGTTTCCGCAGGTCGCGGCGCATGTCGATGGTTTCGAGGTGCGCGTACCGCCGATCGAACGGCCGGCGCTCGCGCCCGCGACTCCGGTCGAGAAGGAGATCGTCCGTATCGAGGTGCGCGATCCGAACGTCACGACGCTCGTCGACGACACCGGCGAGATGCGTCCGCTGCAGGCGGTCGAAGAGGAGATCATCCGCTTCGCGCTGCGCTTCTATCGCAACAACATGACCGAGGTGTCGCGCCGGCTCGGCATCGGCCGTTCGACGCTCTATCGCAAGCTCAAGGAGTATGGGCTCGAGGATGGCGCGCCAAGCGAGACCGGCGAGGCGGCCTGAGTTTTTGCGCAGATGCTGAAACGCTTTCGCCCGCGCTCCCGCGGGCTTGCGATCGGCGGAAACTTGCCGTCAACATTCCCCCGGTAAAGGACATTCGTTTCTGATCTGACCGGGGGATGAGGCGGATGCGCCGCACGATGTTCGCGTCCGTTGCGCTGTGGATTCTCGCATCGGGCGCGCTCGCCCAGCAGGCGGGCCTTGCGCCGGCCGCCGAGCCGCGGCCTCTGCCGGCCTTTCCCGAGCTTCAGCCGCCCGCGCTTCAGTCGCCCGAGCTTCAGCCGCCCGCGCTTCAGTCGCCCGAGCTTCAGCCGCCCGATCTGCCGCCGGTGATCGTCACCGTCGA
>MKVY01000037.1:64159-96773 GCA_001899525.1 Rhizobiales bacterium 65-9 | reverse complement strand
CGCGCCGCCGCGAACGCGCCCGCCATCGACATCGCGCCGCCCGATCTGCCTGACGTCCAGGTCGTGGTCGAGGCGCTGACGCCGTCCGACATCGCGCAGGCGATCGGCGCGCGGCTGGCGCAGGAGGGGCCGCCGGCGCATCCGCGCCTGACCCGCGCGATGCGCGATGAGATCGCCGCCTTCTACGCGGCGCGGGCGAACCGGCCATTGTGGGTCGACGTCAAAGGCGTCGCTCCGGCGGGACAGTCTATCATCGCCCGGCTCGGCGAGGCCGACGAGGACGGGCTCGATGCGACGGCCTATCCGGTCCCTCCCGCCGCGCTGTCCGACGCCGCCGCGCTCGCGGCCGCCGATCTGCAGATCACGACGTCAGCCTTCCTCTATGCGCGCGACGCGCGGGGCGGCCGGATCGACGCGCGCCGCCTGTCGAACCTGATCGATCCGACGCTCGATCTTCCGGCCGTCGCCAATGTCGCGGCCGCTCTGTCGGCCGCATCCGACGCCGGAAAAGCGCTGCAGGATTTCAATCCGCCGCACGCCGGCTATCGCGCGCTGCGCGCCCGGCTGCGCGATTTGCGCGCGAACGCCGAGCCCGTCGCGTCCGTTTCGATTCCGAACGGTCCCGTGCTGCGCGTCGGCATGAGCGATTCGCGCGTCGCGCTGCTGCGGGAGCGGCTGAAGCTCGCGCCGCTCAGCGACACGACCTATGACGCGACCGTGGCCGCCGCTGTGAGCGAGTTTCAGCGCGAGCGCGGCCTGCGCGCCAACGGAACCCTCACGCCGCGGACCGTCGCCGCGCTGTCGGCGCCGAACGTTCCGCGCCTTGAAGCGAACATCGTCGCGAACATGGAGCGCTGGCGCTGGCTGCCGCGCGATCTCGGCGAACGACATATCATCGTCAATATTCCTGAGTATGAGATGCGCGTCGTCGATGACGGCAAGGTGACGCATGAGGTGCGCGTCATCGTCGGTCGGCCCGATACGCCGACGCCGGTGTTCTCCGACAGAATGCAGTTTCTTGTCCTCAACCCGTCCTGGTACGTGCCGCCCTCGATTCTCAAGAAGGAATTCCTGCCGAAGCTTGCGAGCGATCCGGGTTACGCGCAGCGGCGCGGCTATGAAGTCATCCGCCGGGGCAACCAGATCACGGTCCGCCAACCGCCCGGCGAACGCAATGCGCTCGGCAACATCAAGTTCATGTTCCCCAACCGCCACGCGGTCTATCTGCATGATACGCCGACGCGGAATCTGTTCGCCTCCGACCGCCGCGCGTTCAGTCACGGCTGCGTGCGCGTAGACAAGCCGCTGCAATTCGCGGAAATCGTGCTGGGCAAAGAGAACGGCTGGACCGAGGAGCGCGTGCGCTCGCTCATCGGCCGCGGCGAGCGCTCCGTGAAGATGGAGCAGACGATCCCGATCCATCTCGTTTATTTCACGACCTTCGTCGATGAGAACGGCAAGCTGCAGACGCGCGACGACATCTACGGCCATGATCGCCGCGTGCGCGCGGCGCTTGGCCTCGACGGCTGAGATCTAACGGCGGCGGAGGCGGTCATGACGCGGCAGGAAGAACGCGCGCTCATTCCCGGTCTCTATACGCTCGCCTATTTCTGGTCGCGTCTGCGGCGCGGCATGACGCTCGGCACGCGCAGCGTCGTGCTGGACGAGGCCGGCAAGGTCTTCCTCGTCAAGCACTCCTACACCACCGGCTGGCACCTGCCGGGCGGCGGGGTGGAGCCCGGCGAGACGTTCGAGGAGGGGATGCGTCGCGAACTGCGCGAGGAAGGCAACATCGAACTGACTGCGCCGGCCGCTTTCAACGGAGTCTGCCTCAACCGCGCGCTGTCAGGCCGCGATCATATCGCGATCTACGTCGTTCGCGCCTTTCGCCAGACCGCGCCGCGCAAGCCTGACTGGGAGATCATCGAGACGGGTTTCTTTCCGCTCGACGCGCTGCCCGAGGGTACGACGCGCGGCACGGCCGCGCGCATCGCCGAGGCTGTAGAAGGCCGCGCCGCCGATCTGTTCTGGTGAGCGAAGGATCGCGTCAGGCGGTCTTCAGCGCCGCCGCGCGTTTGTCGAAACGCGCGAGACGGACGAGCAGATAATCGACTTCCGCGCGCGCCGTCGCCGACATCGCCGCGCCGGGCTTGCGCTGCGCGTCATGCGCGAGAACGCCGCGCCGCATCAGCACATATTTTCGCACCGCGAGCCCGACTCCCATCTGCTGCTCGTAGCGGAGCAGGGGAAGATGCGCGTCGAAAAGATCATGCGCCTCGTCGCGCCGGCCGGCCTTCGCCAGGCGCACCACGTCGATCAGCATTTCCGGAAAAGCGTAGCCGGTGTTCGATCCGTCGGCGCCGCGCTCCATCTCGAAATCGAGAAAAAGCCCGCCATTCGCCGTCAGAATGGAAATCTTGCGCAGAGAACCATCGCGCAGCCAGCCGCGCAGGGTGGTTATTTTCTCGAGGCCCGGCCAGTCCTCGTGCTTGAGCATCACGCAGGACGGATTGTCCATGACGATGCGCCGGATGACTCCCGGCGTCATCACGACGGAGGTGAGAAGCGGGTAATCCTGGATTACGAAGGGGACGTCGCGGCCGATCGCCTCGACGGCCTGCGCATAATAGCCGACGATCTGGTCGTCGGTGCGCAGCGTGTTGAGCGGCGCGATCATCACGCCCGCCGCGCCGCGCTCCATCGCCGTGCGCGCCAGCGCCCGCATGGCGGCGAAGCCGGGCGCGGAGACGCCGACGACGACCGGAAGCCCCTCGACCGCGGCGACGCAGGTCTCGATCACCTTCACCGATTCCGCATGGTCGAGCTTCGGCGCTTCGCCGAGCGCGCCAAGGATGGTGACGCCCGTCGATCCGATCTCGCGATACCAGCCGAACAACCGTTTCGCGCTGTCCCAGTCGATCGCCCCGTCGGGCAGGAACGGCGTGGGCGCGATCGGATAAACGCCTTCCGCGTCGATACCAAATGGCATGGCGAACCCCTTCGACCAGTTCTCCGCGCTGGTTGCATGCGGCGCTTCGGCGCGCAACTCCGCCGCCCGCTTGACAGGACTGCGTCGCCCTGACTGAACGACGAGCCATGTCCGACCTGTCCCTGACCATCCGCCCGGAGCGCCCGAGCGACGCGGCGGCGATCGAGAAGCTGCATGAGCGCGCGTTCGGTCCCGGCCGCTTCGCGCGCACGGCGTTCCGCGTTCGCGAGGGCGGCGCGTCCTTCCCGGCGGGCAATTTCGTCGCCTTCGTGGCGACGCTGATCGTCGGATCGGTGCGCCTGTCGCCGGTGAGCATCGACGCGGGCAAGGCGCTGGTGCTGGGCCCCCTGACGGTGGACCCGGCGTTCGAGGGGCGCGGCGTGGGCTCGATGCTGATGCGCGCCGCGATCGACGCGGCCAAGGCGCAAGGCGAGACGCTGATCTATCTCGTTGGAGACGAGCCCTACTACCGTCGCTTCGGCTTCAAGCGCGCGCCGGCGAAAGGCGCAAGGCTTCCCGGTCCCGTCAATCCGGCGCGTTTTCTCGTCCTTGAACTCTCCGAGGGCGCGCTTGCGGCGGCGTCCGGCGAGATGCGTCCGGCGCGCGCGGCCGAATGATCCTGATCTTGCGAAGGACCCCGCGCGGCGTAAGCTTCCCGCGCGTCGGACAAAGAGCGACGACATGTTTCCAGGCACGCTGACGAACGGATATCGCGCCTTTCTCAACGGGCGGTTCGCGGGCGAACGCTCGCGTTACGAGATGCTGGCCGAGAAAGGCCAGCGGCCGGAGATCATGGTGGTCGGCTGCGTCGATTCGCGGGTGTCGCCCGAGGTGATCTTCGACGCCGCGCCCGGCCAGTTGCTGGTCGTGCGCAACGTCGCGAATCTCGTGCCCGCCTATGAGCCGCATGGCGGCTCCCAGCACGGCACGAGCGCCGCGCTCGAATTCGGCGTGCAGGCGCTGCGGGTGAAGCACATCGTCGTTCTCGGCCACGCCTATTGCGGCGGCATCCGCGCCTTCGCCGACGATCAGGAGCCTTTGTCGCCGGGCGACTTCATCGGCCGCTGGATGTCGCAGATCGCGCCTGCCGCCGACGGTCTCGGGCCGCGCGAAAAGGGCGACGAGGAGAGCTATCTGCGGCGGCTCGAATTCGCGTCGGTCGAATTGAGCCTGAGGAACCTGATGACATTCCCCTGCGTGCGCATCCTGGTGGAACGCGGCAAGCTGCAATTGCACGGCGCCTATTTCGGCGTGGCGACCGGCAAGCTGCTCGTGCGCGATCCGGAAACAGGCGCGTTCAAGCCGGTCGCGGAGCCGCCGGAGCGGACGATGATCCGCTGCGAGTGAAGCCTCAGGCGCCGGCGCCGTCGCGCCGGCCGAAGCGGCCGCCCTCGCCGAGCCAGGCGCCGATCAGCAGCGAAGCGAGCAGCAGCAGACCGGCGAGGCCGACGAAAACCGGCCAGACCGACACGCCGCGCACGACGGACTGATCGTTGGCGCGCAGGCCGATCGAGTCGCCGGAGCCATAGCGCGTCGCCGCGCGCATCATGACGAGATTCGGCAGCCGCAGCGCGTCGCCGCGCTCGACGAGCCGGCGCACCGATCCGCCCGTCGCGTCGGCGATCGGCTGCAGCAGCTCGGTGGTGGAGACAACGTTGCGCCACTCGCGCGGATTTTCCGGTCCGACGCCGACAAACGCGGTCAGCTTGTCGTCGGCGATGCGGTGCAGGCCGATTTCATCGGTTTCCATCGTGGCGGTGAAAAGCCCCGGCTGCTGTTCCTTCAGTTCGACAGTGCGCCGCTGGCCGCTCGGCGTCGACACGATGACGGGCGCCGCGGCGTCGGCCATCGTCTGTCGCTCGATCGTGATGACGCGGCCGCGCGCGGAGCCGCGCAGCGCCTCCTCTTCGAGCTGCGGCTCCTTCATCAGCCAGTGCGAGACGCGGCGAAGCATTTCCAGATAAGGGCCGCCGGAGCGGAAATTACGCGCCCAGAGCCAGGCGTGATCGGACAGGATGACCGCGACGCGACCCTTGTCCTCGCGCGACAGCACCATGACCGGGCGATCCTGCGGCCCGTCCATCACCGTCGCGCCGTTCTGCGCGTTGGCGGACACGAGCCGAAGCCACTCCGCCCATGTCGGCGGTTCGGTTTCCCCGCCGGGAAGATTGCGCGTCACAGGATGGCGACGCCCCACCGTCGTGATGCGGGCGAGATAAGGCTCCTCGATCACGCGGCCGTCGGGACGCGCGGGAAGAACCTGCGCAAGCGGCGTCATCGCGAGGCTCGCGTTCCCGGCGAATTCGGGACCCGCGGCGACCATCACTGCGCCGCCCTGGCGCACATAGCGCACGATATTCTCGAAATAGAGGCGCGGCAGGATCGACTGGTTCGCGTAGCGGTCGAAGATGATCAGGTCGAACTCCTTGATCTTCTCGCCGAACAGTTCGCGCGTCGGAAAGGCGATCAGCGACAGCTCGTTGATCGGCGTTCCGTCCTGTTTCTCCGGCGGGCGCAAAATGGTGAAATGCACGAGTTCGACATTGGCGTCCGACTTAAGAAGATTGCGCCAGGTGCGCTCGCCGGGGTGCGGCTCGCCGGAGACGAGCAGCACGCGAAGCTTCTCGCGCACGCCTTCGATGGTGACGACGGCGCGGTTGTTCGCGTCGGTCAATTCGTTCGGGATCGGCGCGACCTCCAGCTCGATGACGTTCGCGCCGCCATGCTCGATGCGGATCGGCACGCGCACGGTCTGGCCGATCGCGACATTCATGTCAGCCAGCGGCGCGCCGTCGCGCAGCACCTTGAGGCGCGCCGGCGCGCCGGCGTTCTGCGTGGTGTCCAGCACGCGCAAGCGGATCGCCTGCTCGCGTCCGACCATGCCGAACTTCGGCGCCTCGACGAGTTCGATCCGGCGGTCGCGCTCGTTCGGCCGTCCGGTGATCAAAGCATGCAGCGGCGCCTTGAACGACAGATCGCCGGCGTTCAGCGGAATATCATGGACCACGCCGTCCGTGATCATGATCGCGCCGGCCACCCGGTTCGCGGCGACGTCGGACAATCCGTTCTGCAGGCCGGCGAACAGCCGCGTGCCGTCGTCCTCGCCGCCGTCCACATCGTTGACCTCGACGACCCGCGCTTCGAGACCCGGCATCGAGTCGATGCGCCGTTTCAACTCATCGAGCGCGCGCTGCGTCTGCTCGGCGCGGCCGGCGATGCGGTTCGAGGCGGAGCGATCGACCACGATGGCGACGACATCCTTGATCGGATCGCGATCCTCGCGGCGCAGCGAAGGGTCAGCGAGCGCGATCACGCAGGCGGCGAGCGCGAGCGCGCGCAGAAAGCCGACGGCGCGCTTGAAGACGATCGCCGCGACGGCCGCGACCGCGGCCGCAAAAGCGAGCGCGACGAACAGCCAGTCCGAAACGAGCGGCGAGAAGGACACGCTCCACATGGCTATTGTCCCAGCCGCTCGAGCAGCGCCGGCACATGCACCTGATCGGCCTTGTAGTTGCCGGTCAGCACATAGAGCACGAGATTCACCCCGCCGCGCAGCGACATCTCACGCTGGCGCGGATCGGAGCCGGAGAGCGGATACATCGGCTCGCCGCGCCGGCCGATCGCCCAGGCGGCGGCGAGATCGTTGCCGGTGATGACGATCGGCGACACGCCGTCGCCGGCGCGCGCGGGCCGGCGGCCGTCCTCGGCCGCGGGAGGCAGCGCCTCGATCCAGGTCTGGCCTGCGTCATAGCGGCCGGGAAAACGATCGATGAGATAGAACGCTTTCGTCACGACGTGATCGCGCGGCACGGGTTCGAGCTCGGGAACGTCGAGATCGCCGAGGATGCGCCGCAGCGCGTCGTTTTCAGGCGTCTGCGCGCCGGGACGCGCGTTGACGGAATCGCGCGTGTCGAAGATCACGGTCCCGCCATTCTTCATGAAGGCGTCGAGCTTGCGGATCTGCGCCTCGGGCGGCGCGGGGCGGCCGGCGACGATCGGCCAGTAGAGAAGCGGATAGACCGACAGGTCGTCGCGTTCGAGGTTGACGCCGACGGGCTCGCCGGGATCGAGCGCCGTTCTCTGGGAGAGCGCCTGCGACAGGCCGAACAGGCCGGCGCGGCTGGTCTCGTCGACCGTCGCATCCCCGGTGACGACATAAGCGAGGCGCGTCACCAGCGCGGCCTCGATCTCGCGCTTCTGGATCGGCGGAAGCGGCGCGGAGGCGGGCGGCGGCGGAAGCGGAGTTTGCGCGCGCGCGCCGTCGCGGGTCGCGCTCGTCGCCACGAGCGCGATCAGGACGACGGCGGCCGCAGCGGCGGCGGGACGCCGGACCCGCGCCACCGCGCCGGACAGCCACAGGGTCGCGAGCGTGTCGAGGATCAGTCCGATCAATGCGGCGACGATGAACCAGGGACGCAGATCGACGGGATGCGCGGTTTCAATCGCCGTCGTCGCGAGGCCCGACGGCGCCGTTTCGAGCGCGGCGATCCTGTCGCCGGCGCGCAGCGCGTTCACCGCCGCCGGATCGTCCGGCGAACCATAGAAGCCGGGCGGGAAGTCAGCCGTCGCGGAGCCTTGATAATTCACCGGCACTGGCCTCGCGGTCGCGGGAGGGTTGCGGAAACGGCCTTCGCCGTCGAGCGTTCGAATGGGCGCCAGCGTCGCCGTCGTCGCGGCGGCGAGAGCGGAATTGGTCGGCGCCCGCGCCACGTCGGCCGACGCCGGCGACATGTTCACGAGCGCGCGCAGCATGTCGACGAACAATCCCGACAGAGGCAGGTTCGACCATGAGGTGTCGGCGGTGACGTGAAACAACGCGACGACGCCCTTGCCCTGCGCCTCGCCGGTGACGACGGGCGTGCCGTCCGACAGCGCGGCCCAGGTGCGCGCCGCGAGCGACAGATCAGGCTCCGCGAGAATCTGCCGCGTGACGGATACTTCGGCCTGCGGCTTGAGCGCCTTGAACGGGCTTTGCTCGCTGAACGGCGCCAGCGTCTTCGGCGTCTCCCATGAGAGCGCGCCGCCCAGCGTGCGGCCGCCGCGCCGCAGGCGAACCGGAACAAGGTCGTCGTTCGCGGCGGCGAGGCGGGTGCCGGCGAAACGGATCAGCATGCCGCCGTCATCCACGAACTTGCGCAGTTCGTCATGCGCCTGTCCGGTCAGCGCGCCGACATCGGCGAGCACGACGACGGACGGCTTTTCCGCGAGCAGGGTCGCAACGGCCTCCGCGGGGCCGCCGCGGCCCTCGCGAATCTCGGCGAAGGGCGCCAGCGCGCGGTTGAGATAATAGGTCGGGGCGAGCAGAGGCTGCGCCGTGTCGGCGGTCGCGCCGGAAATGACGGCCACCCGCCGGCGGCGCTGCGGTCCGTCCAGAAGCGAAACGGCGCCGGCCGACGCCTCATCGAGAATCTCCACGCGCGCGACCTGATTGCGCAACTCCAGCGGCAGTTCGATGTCGGCGTTCGCTTCAAGCGCATTGTTCTCGAAAAGTGCGCTTCCCTCGCCGAGCGACAGACCCTTGCGGTCGAGCGCGCGCAGCAGAACCTCCGGCTTCGCCTCCGGAGCGGCGCGCAGCACGCGCGCCCTCAAGCCGTTCTCGCCATTCTCCACGCCCGCGAGCGCGCGCTGCGTCGTCTGCGGATTGCGGCTGATCTCGATCGCGCGGTTCGCCGCCTTCGCGGAAAGCTCCGCCATCAGAGGATCGGGCGTCTGCATCGTCACGCCGTCGGCGATCCAGAGCACGCTCATGGCCGGCTGCCGATCGAGGAAGGCGCCGATGCGCTGAGTCTGAGCGGCGCGGTCGGGCAGGTGGGGCTGGGGCGTCAGGCCACGCAGCTTCTCCAGCGCCTGGCCGGCGTCGCCAAGGACCGGCTCCTGAGCGCGGTCAGCGGTGGCGACGAGCGCGACGGCGCGGCCACGGGTCTGGGCGTCGAGCAGCGATTGTTCGGCGGCGGCGACGCGCTGCGTCCAGTCGGGCGCGGAGGGCCAGCCATTGTCGATGACGAGCAGCAGGGGGCCATTGGCGACGGTCGCGACCCGCCGCGCCGCGTTCCACACCGGCGCGGCGAGCGCGAGAATCAGCGCGGCGGCGACGCCAAGTCTCAGAGCCAGCAACCACCAGGGCGTGCGCGCGACGGTTTCCTTCTCCGGCAGCAGATCGAGAAGAATGCGCAGCGGCGGAAAATCGATGCGCTTCGGCCGCGGCGGCGTGACGCGCAGCAGCCAATAGAGCGCCGGCAGCGCCGCGAGCGCCGCGAGCGTCAGGGGCGCTGCGAATGCGAGGCCGCCGATCATCCGGTCATCCTTTCCGTCCTTCGGCGATGCGCCCGACGAGACCGATCAGCGGCTCCGAGGCCGGGCGATCGGTGCGGTGCACGGCGAAGGACCAGCCGCGCCGGCGGCACGCGTCCCTGATGCGGTCGCGATGATCGGCAAGCCGCTTCAGATAACGCGCGCGGAACTCGGCCGCGTCGCCGACGCGCAGCTTGGCGCCCATCTCCAGATCGACAATCTCCGCATGGCCCGAATAGGGAAAGGCTTCCTCGACCGGATCGGCGACGACCAGAACATGGCCGCGCGCGCCGCGCGCCGAGATCGCCTCGATCGCGCGCACGATCTCGTCAGCGGGCGCAAGCAGGTCGCCGATGATGACGGCTTCCGACAGCGCGGGAAGCGACACCGGCGGCGGCGCATCGTCGAACCCGTCGCGATGAATCCGCGCGATGGTCTGCGCCAGCTTCTCGATGATCTCGCGCGACGCGGACGCCGGAGGCCCGCCGAGCAGGCCGACCCTTTCGCCGGCGCGCACCAGCATGTCGGACAGGGCGAGCCCGATCACCAGCGCGCGATCGATCTTCGGCGCCATCGCCAGCTTCGACTGGAAGCCCATCGACGCCGACAGGTCGATCCAGAGAGCGATCGTGTGCGCGGCCTCCCATTCGCGTTCGCGCACGAAGGCGCGGTCGTCGCGGGCGGAGCGGCGCCAGTCGATGCGCGCGGCGGGCTCGCCCGACGTGAACGGGCGGAACTGCCAGAAATTCTCTCCGGCGCCGGCGCGTCGTCGGCCGTGCGCGCCGTGGACCGTGGCCATCGCGACCCTGCGCGCCTCGAGCACGATGCGCGGAATACGGCCGGCGAGGTCGAATGCGCCCTCGGCGTGGCGGCGGTGAACCGCGCGCGCCTCGGGGGTCAGAACCTGGGCGTCAGCCATCAGCGCGTCTTTCGTCCGCCTGTCGCAACGGCGGTCCCAGCCTCGCCATTCAGCCGATTTTCGCGGCGATGCGCGCGATCACGCCGGGAATCGTCTCGCCATCGGCGCGGGCGGCGAAGGTGAGCGCCATGCGGTGTTTCAGCACCGGCTCGGCGAGCGCGACCACATCGTCCACCGATGGCGCGAGACGGCCGTCGAGGAGCGCGCGGGCGCGCGTCGCCAGCATCAGCGCCTGGCTGGCGCGCGGTCCGGGTCCCCATGACAGCTTGTCGACGATCTCGGGATCGCCCTCGCCCGGGCGCGCCGCGCGCACGAGGGCCAGAATGGCCTCGACGACGCTCTCGCCGACGGGGAGGCGCCGCACCAGCCGCTGCGCGGTCTGCAACGCCTCGGCGTCGAGAACCTTCACCGGCTTCGTCTCCTGATCGCTGGTCGTGTCGATCAGCATGCGCCGCTCGGCGTCCTTGTCGGGATAACCGATGTCGATCTGCATCAGGAAGCGGTCGAGCTGGGCTTCGGGAAGCGGGTAGGTGCCTTCCTGCTCGATCGGATTCTGCGTCGCGAGCACATGGAAGGGGCGCGGCAGGTCATGGCGCTCGCCGGCGACGGTGACGTGATATTCCTGCATCGCCTGCAGCAGCGCCGACTGGGTGCGAGGGCTGGCGCGGTTGATTTCGTCGGCCATCAGGAGCTGACCGAAGATCGGGCCTTTGACGAACCGGAACGCGCGCTTGCGGTCGACCGATTCCTCCATGATCTCCGAGCCGAGAATATCGGTCGGCATCAGATCGGGCGTGAACTGCACGCGCTTGGCGTCCAGCCCGAGCACGGTTCCGAGCGTGTCGACGAGCTTGGTCTTGGCGAGGCCGGGCACGCCGACCAGCAGGCCGTGGCCGCCGGCGAGCAAGGTAGTCAGCACCCGCTCGATCACGGTCTCCTGGCCGAAAACGATCTTCTGAACGCCGGCTTTCGCCTCGGCCAGCGACGCGAGCGCGGCCTCGGCCGTCCGCACGACGCCGTCCTCAAGGGGGGTGGCTGCCTCAGCGCTCATATGAATCTCCAAACCCTGCGCCCGCTATTGTGGACCTGTCGATCCAGCGCTCAAGGGGCCTCGCCAGAACGTGACCGCCGCCGCATGACAGGCGAGCGCTTATCCCCATATACCAGAACGCCCTGCGCCAGCCTTGCAGGCTCCGGGCCACGAACGGCGAAATGATGGCGGCGACAGCAAAAGATTCCAGCAGCAACGACGCCCGGTCCCGATTGGAGGGGTTAACGAGACAGGCGCGCGCGACCGAAAAGCGCGGGCCGGCGCCGGTGCATCTGTGGAATCCGCCGTTCTGCGGCGACATCGACATGCGCATCACGGCCGACGGCGGCTGGCGCTACATGGGATCGCCGATCGACCGCAAGCCGATGGTGCGGCTGTTCTCCACCATCCTGCGCAAGGACCCCGACCGGTATGTGCTGGTGACGCCGGTGGAGCGCGTGGGCATCGCCGTCGATGACCTCCCCTTCATCGCGGCCGAGATGCGCGCGGATGGAGAGGGCGAGGAGCAGACGCTGTCCTTCACCACGAATGTCGAGGATGAAACCATCGCCGGACCGGCGCGGCCGCTGCGCTTCGACCGGGACGACAGGGGTGGGCTGAAGCCTGCGGTGCTGGTGCGCGGCGATCTGTGGGCGCGGCTGTCGCGGTCGCTGGTTCACGATCTCGTCGAGCGCGGCTCCGAAAAGGAGGTCGACGGGCTGGTCTGGTTCGGCGTGTGGTCCGGCGGCCGGTTCTTTCCCATCGCGCCGGCTGCGGCTATCGAAGCGCCATGACTTTGCGCGAGCCGGTCGCCGGACCGATCGACATGGACGATTTTCTGGCGCGGGCGCGGGAACGGCTGCTTCCTGCGCCGCTGGCCCTCTCGGGCGAGGACCCGTTCGCGGAAGCGGGCGATCACTCCCTCAATCCGGACCATCCGCCATTTCACGACCGGGGAGCGACGCGCGCCGCGGCCGTGCTGGTGCCGATCGTCGCCCATCATGACGCCACCGTGCTGCTGACCCAGCGGGCGGAGACGCTGCGCAACCACAGCGGGCAGGTGGCGTTTCCGGGCGGCAAGATCGACAAGGAGGACGCCGGGCCGCTCGACGCGGCGCTCAGGGAGGCGGAAGAGGAGATCGGCCTCGACCGCCTGTTCGTGTCGCCGATCGGCTATCTGCCGCCCTACCTGACAGGCACCGGCTTCCGCATCACGCCGGTCGTCGGGCTGGTGCGTCCCGGTTTCTCCCTCACGCTCAACAGCCACGAGGTCAGCGACGCCTTCGAAACGCCGCTCGGCTTCCTCATGGACGCGGCGAACCATGTGCAGGCGTCGCGGGAATGGCGCGGCCTGCAACGGTCCTTTTACCGCATGCCCTACGGCGAACGGGATATCTGGGGGGCGACCGCCGGCATCATCCGGCTGCTTTACGACAGGATGTACGGATCGTGAGCCGCGTCGCCTTCGAGGTCGTCATTTTCTTTGTCGTCCCGTTCATCCTGTTCGCGGGATGGCTGGTGGCGCGCGGGCGGCCGGTCATGTCGAAGGAGTCGTGGGAGGGGGCCGGAGGATGGCTCACCATCGCCGGGCTCGCGATCGTGGTGGCGGCGTTCATCTATGTCGGAGCGACCGCCGACCGGGGCTCCGGAACCTATGAGCCTGCCCATCTGGAAGACGGCCGGCTGGCGCCGGGCCGGCTGAAATAGCGCGGCGCGGGCCGCCTCGCCGTTTCCCATCTTGCGCGGAATCCGCCTCGTGAGGCCTTGAGAGCCGGTCGAAGCGCTTGACCGCGCCGCCGGCCATGCCGTAGCGGCCAGTCGACACACGGATCATTCATGAGCGCGGCGACCTCGCACCTTCCCGACAGGACGATCTTCTCGTCAGGCCCCGTCGCGCGGCTGTTCGCGGCCATCGGCGGCGAGGGCGAGGAGATCAGGGTCGCCGGCGGGGCGGTGCGCAACGCCATGCTCGGCCTGCCGCTGACCGATATCGACTGCGCGACCACGGCCGTTCCCGACGAGGTGACGCGCCGGGCGGCGGCGGCCGGCTTCCGCACTGTACCGACCGGCGTCGCGCACGGCACGGTGACCGTGATCGTCGACGAGACGCCGTTCGAGGTGACCACGCTGCGCTCCGACATCGAAACCGACGGGCGGCGCGCCGTCGTCTCGTTCGGGCGCGATTTCGCTGAAGACGCCGCGCGGCGCGATTTCACCATCAACGCCCTCTACGCTGACGCGGACGGGCTGGTGACGGATTTCGTCGGCGGCCTCGACGACCTCGCGGCGCGGCGCGTGCGATTCATCGGCGACGCGGCGACGCGAATCCGCGAGGATTATCTTCGCATCCTGCGTTTCTTCCGGTTCCACGCCACCTATTCCGAAGGCGCGATCGACGGCGAGGGGCTGTCGGCGTGCGTACGCGAGCGGGACGGATTTTCAAGCCTGTCGCGCGAGCGGGTGCGGGCGGAGCTGATGAAGTTGCTGACGGCGCCGAAGGCCGTCGAGACCCTCGCCGTGATGGATGAGACCGGCTTTTTGACGCTGATCTTCGGCGGCGTGGCGAGCCGGCCGCGCTTCACGGCGCTGCGCGAGGAGTATCCTGAAATTGGCTCTCCGGCGCTTTCGCTCGCCGCGCTCGGCGTCGAGTGCGTCGAGGATGCGGCGCGACTGCGCGAGCGGCTCGCGCTCTCCAATGACGAAACTGATCTTCTGCATCGCGCAGCGCGCGCCTTCACGGCGCTGCGCGCGGGCGGCTTCCGCCCGTCCGAAAAGGAGCTGAAGGCGCTGGCCTACCGGCTCGGGATCGACATCGCGCCCGCGATGACTGTTTGCCTGATCGCTGCGAAAGCCCCTGCGCCGACGATCGCCGACGGCTATATCGCAGCGGAATGGGCGCCGCCGTCGCCGCCCTGGCGCGGCGCGGACGCGATCGCGGCCGGGGTCGCGGCCGGACCGGAGGTCGGCGCATGGCTCGCCCGCGCCGAGGCCGACTGGATCGAGGCGGATTTCCCATCGGAACCGGAGATCCTCGCCGACATCTGGTCGCGCGCGCGGCCGGCGGCCGCCGAGGAAGCAGCAGACGCGGCCGTTCCGGACGCCAGCGAATAAAAGACTCCACCTATCCACGCCGACGTTCTAGCCTCGGGTCCGTTTCAGCCGGATGAGGCCGTCATGGCGTCGCCGTCACGCAGTCCAGCAGACGTCGCGCGCTCGCTCGGGCGCCGCGCCCGATCGCAGGCGCGCCAGCAGGCGCGGGATTTCTCGTGGCGGCGCGAGACGTTCGTGCTGCCGCGCGAGGAAGCGCGCGTCGCCGCGCGCGAATGGTTCTCACGCTTTCCGAAGGCGGCCTACATGACAGAGGTGGAAAGCTGGCGCGAACTGTCTGACGGACGCATCGAGTTCACGATGCGCCGCCTGCCGACAGCCGACTGAACTTTTGCAAGCGGCGGACGGCTCGCGGCCCGCCGGAAAGGCCAGTCAGGCGGCTTTCTCTTCCTCGTCTTCCTCGTCGCCTTCGTCGTCGTCCTCGTCGTCGTCCGGGTCGACGCCTTCCAGCGCGATGACAGGAAGATCGGTTTCCTTGAATTCGCCGAGCTCCTCCGAGAAGAACAGGCATGACGCCGTTTCCTCGTCAGCAGACAGGACCGTCAGGTCAGGGCCGCCCGACTTCATGCGCACGATCTGACCAGGCTTGAAGGCCATCGCTGAAACTCCGATTGTAAGGTTGCGCGTTCTAGAGCGCTTCCGCAATTCTTCGAATCGCGGAAGCGCTCCCGATCATTGTTTGTCGCATTTTCTTCACGCGAACCGGTGTCCACTTCGCTGGAAAATGCTCTAGCAACGACGGTTGACGATCATGCGACGGCCTCACGGCCAGCGCACGCGCGGCGGCATCGAGGACAGGATCGACTCGACATTGCCGCCGGTGCGCAGGCCGAACAACGTGCCGCGATCATAGAGAAGATTGAATTCGACATAGCGGCCGCGCCGCGTCTCCTGTTCGATGCGGTCTGCGTCGGTCCAGGGCGTCGCCATGTTGCGGCGAAGAATGGCCGAATAGCAATCGAGGAAGGCGAGTCCGACGGATCTCGTGAAGGCGAGATCGGCCTCCGGATCGCCGCTCCAGTGATAGTCGTAAAAGATGCCGCCGATCCCGCGCGGCTCGTTGCGATGCTTCAGGAAGAAATACTCGTCGCACCAGTTCCTGTATTTCTCGTAGGGCGCGATCGCGGCGTGATCGTCGCAGGCCTTTTTCATCGCGGCGTGAAAGTCGCGCGAATCCCGGTCCTCCTGCGTGCGCCGCCTGTCGAGGACGGGCGTCAGATCGGCGCCGCCGCCGAACCAGCTTTTCGTCGTCGTGACGAAACGCGTGTTCATGTGGACCGTCGGCGCGTTCGGATTCCATGGATGGGCGATGAGCGACACGCCGGTCGCGTGGAAATCCGGATTCTTGTCGGCGCCGGGAATCTGCGCGGCGAAATCGGGATGGAACTGGCCGAACACCGTCGACACATGCACGCCGACCTTCTCGAACACGCGGCCGCGCATCATGCTCATCACGCCGCCGCCGCCCGGCGCGCCGTCATGGTTCGTCCGCTCCCAGGGCTTGCGGATGAAGCGGCCGGGCTCGCGCGAAGCGTCCGCGAAGAAAGGCCCCGTCGCATCGTCCTCGATCGCCTCGAAAGCCGCGCAGATGCGGTCGCGAAGCTCCGCGAACCATGCCGCGGCGCGCGGCTTCAGCGCGCCGGAGACTTCGTCATTCATCGCCCGATCGTTCATCGCGCGGCTCCCTCGCATCGCGAACAGAGAGGGCGACCGGCAGGCCTTTGTCGTGACGTCAAGACATGAGCTCCTTGAACGCGGATGAGTCCTTGCGCATCAGCTTGCCGCTGGCCTGACGCATGCTCCAGAGATTGAACTGCGCCGAAGCCATCTGCCTCAGCTTTTCCGGCACATCCTGGGGATTGATGAAACTATAGATTTTCAACTGCGTCTCATAAAGGCTCGCGACCCATCCGAGCAGCGTGTGAACCTCGTTCTCGAAGGCGTCGGTTTCGTGATGCACGAGCGGCACGGGGCCGCGCCGCTGCTTCTGTCGCCGCGCCAGAGCCTCCATGCGGCCGAGAACCTGTTCGAGCCGCTTCGTCTCCTTCTTGCCTTCCTGAACGATCTCTTCCAACCATTCAAAAACCTGCGCCAGAAAACGACCCGTCTCGTCGGGCGTGATCTCCCCTTTTATGCGCGCCTGTTCGAGCGTGACGAAGGCGCCTTCCTTCATCATCTTCGCCTGCAGTTTCCGCACGTCCACCATGGCTGCCTCCTCCTGTGGCGGACCCTATTCTAGCGCAAAAACCGGCCTTCGCGGTGCGGCGGCGTACAGGGTCAGTCCACGCCGCCGGCGAGGGAGACGAAACCGCCGGTCTGACGCATGGCCTCGCCCAGTATCACCGCCGCGGCGAGCGCGACATTGATGGAGCGCAAACCGGGCCGCATGGGGACCAGCAGCCGGGCGTCGGCCGCCTCATGCACCTGATCGGGAACGCCGGCGCTTTCGCGGCCAAAGAGCAAAATGTCGGTTGCCTCATAGCGCCATTGGAGATATGCGGTCGCCCCCCTTGTGGTGGCGAGCAGGAGTCGCGCGCCATCGGCGCGCCGGCGCTGGTCGAACGCCTGCCAGGAGGGGTGCCGCACGATGTTGGCGCGCTCCAGATAGTCCATTCCGGCGCGTCTGAAGTTCCGATCGGACACGTCGAAGCCGGCGGGTTCGATGATGTGCAGGGCTGTTCCGAGGCAGGCGCATAGCCTGGCGACGGCGCCCGCGTTCTGCGGAATATCGGGCTGGTAGAGCGCGATTTGCATGACGCCGCTTGGCGAGTCGCGCCTGCGCGGTCAAGCGGTTTGGTGAATCCGGGCGAGGCGCCGCAAAGCGGCCTCAGCCCCTCCCCATATGATCCTCGTCGCCGAAAGGAGCGGCGCCCATGCTTGCTTCTTTTTTTCGATGGCTGGAGACGCGGATCGACGTGTTCGCGCCGTTCGACGAGCGCAGCACGCCGCCGACGACGGTCTGGCGCTTTATCTGGCATCATCTTTACGAGGTGCGCGGCTGGCTGGCGGTGATCCTCGTCAGCGGGCTGGTGTTCAGCGGCGTCGAGGCGCTGACGCTCATGGGCGTCGGCTGGCTCGTTGATCTGATCACCAACAATCCCCCGGACGTGGTGTGGCGCGACTATGGCGGATGGCTGATCGGCGGCGTTCTTTTCATCCTCATCGTCCGGCCGCTGGTGTTCTTCTTCAATCACGCGGTCGTCGATCAGGTGGTGGTGCCGCAGCTCACCAACCGCATCCGCTGGCGAAGCCATGTCTACACGCTCGGCCATGCGCTGAGCTATTTCCAGAACGATTTCGCCGGCCGCCTCGGCGCGCGCGTCATCCAGTCTGGCCAGTCGGTGCGCAGCGCGTCGGTCGGCATCATCGACGATCTGTGGCACGTCATGGTCTTCGCGGCCGTGGCGATGGGCTATTTCGGCCATGTCAGCTACCTGCTGATGGCGCCGGTGGCGATCTGGGTCGCGCTCTACGTCGCGCTGCTGTGGTATTTCGTGCCGCGGGCGCGGGCGCGTTCGGAGCAGAATTCCTTCTCGCGCTCGGCCTCCACCGCGCGCATCGTCGACAGCTACACCAACATCGCGACCGTGAAGCTGTTCGCGCGCGGCGACGTCGAGCGCTCCTCGGTGCACGAGGCGCTGGCGCGCTGGGCCGCGACTTTCCTCGATCTGACGCGGCTGATCACCGGCGTGGTCACCATCCTGCAGACGCTCAACAGCGTTCTCGTCGTGGCGACGCTCTATATCGCGCTGCGACTGTGGTCCGAACAGGCGATGACGCCGGGCGAGGTCGCCGCCGCGGTCGCCATCGTGCTTCGGCTCGTGCAGATGTCGGGCTGGGTGATGCAGCTCGTGCGCAACGTGTTCGAGGAAATCGGCTCGGTGCAGGAGGCGATGAACACGATCGCGAAGCCGCACGCGCTGCTGGACGCGCCGGACGCCAGGCCGCTCGTCGTCACGAAGGGCGAGATCCGCTTCGAGCATGTGTCTTTCCACTACGGAAAGGGAAGCGGCGTGATCGAGGACATGAGCCTCGTCATCCGCCCCGGCGAGAAGGTCGGGCTCATCGGCCCGTCAGGCGCCGGCAAATCGACGATGGTCAACCTGCTGCTCAGACTGCACGACGTGGAGGGCGGCCGCATCCTGGTCGACGGCCAGGACATCGCCGGCGTGACGCAGGATTCGCTGCGCGCGGCGATCGGCGTCGTCACGCAGGACACGTCGCTGCTGCATCGCTCGATCCACGACAACATCGCCTATGGCCGGCCGAACGCCGCGCGCGCGGAGATCGAGAGCGCGGCGCGGCTCGCCAAGGCGGAGGGCTTCATCGCGGAGCTGGTCGATCTCGACGGGCGCAAGGGCTATGAATCGCGCGTCGGCGAGCGCGGCGTGAAGCTGTCGGGCGGCCAGCGCCAGCGCATCGCGATCGCGCGCGTGATCCTGAAGGACGCGCCGATCCTCGTGCTCGACGAGGCGACCTCGGCGCTCGATTCAGAGATCGAGGCCGCGATCCAGGAAGGGCTCGACACGTTGATGCGCGACAAGACGGTGATCGCGATCGCGCATCGCCTGTCCACGATCGCGTCGCTCGACCGTCTCGTCGTGATGGACGAGGGCAGAATCGTCGAGGAAGGGACGCATGCCGAGCTGCTTGCGCGCGGCGGACTCTACGCCTCGCTGTGGGCGCGGCAGTCCGGCGGCTTCCTCGCCTTTGACCGCGACGAGAAAACCATGACGGAAGCCGCGCAGTGATGACCGCGCGGCATCCGGATTTCAGCGCCTACTGGTTGATCTCGGGCTCCGCCAGCCGAGCGAGATTGCGCAGCGATTCCTGCCAGCCGAGATAGCAGGCCTCTGCGGGAATGACGTCCGGCACGCCCGCCTGCTCGATGCTCACCTCGACGCCGACCGACACCTTCTTCAGGATCACGGTGACCTGCATCTCGCCCGGCAGATTGGGATCGTCGAACTTGTCCGTGTAGCGCACGCGCTCGCCGGGAACGAGCTCGACGAACTCGCCGCCGAAGGAATGGCTTGCGCCCGTCGTGAAGTTGCGGAAGGACATCCTGAAGGAGCCGCCGACCTTCGGCTCCAGATGATGCACGGCGCAGGTGAAGCCGTTCGGCGGCAGCCATTTCGCGAGCGCGTCGGCTTCGATGAAGGCGCGATAGATTTTCTCGGGGCTCGTCGTCAGAACGCGGTGCAGGCGGATGGTGCTAGGCATGTCCTTGTCCTCTCGCTGTCAGGCCGATCAGGCGCCCGGGACCGGCAGAACCGGCATGATCTCCACGGCTTCGCCGGGAAAGATAGCAAAATGCGGATGGTTCTCGAACAGTTTCGCCGCCGCCTCGTGCGACGCCGCGCGCACGACCATGAAGCCAGCGAGATGATTGCTGATGTCTTCGGCGCCGCCTGCTGAAACCTTTTTCGTCTTGCCGAGCGGGCCGCCCATGAAGACGGTTTCCGCGCCGTGCTTTTCCGCCCAGGCCTTCCATGCGGCCATGCCCTTCTGCTCCCGCGCGCGCCGTTCGGCTTCCGGCAGCGCCATCCATTCCTTCATGCGCGGGCTGTGCTTGCCGCCCGTGAAAACGGCGAGATAGGCGTCTGTGGTCATGTGATGGTCCTTTCCCTGATCAGCCGGCCCGCCCTCGCGACGGATGATCCGATCGCAGCGGCGGCCTCGGCGAGCCCGCGCGACGCGCGGTCTCCATTCAAAGACGCACAGGGCCGGGCCGATCCGACAGCGGATGCGAGATTTTTGAGATGTGGCGGCCTTTTTTCAAGCGGCGGTTTTCGCGGGGGCGCAAGCCAGCGTCCGCTCCCGCGATTGAAGCCGCCGGACCCGTCGCAGCTATTGCGTCTGCTGCCGGTCGATTCCCCAGGCGTGCAGTTTCGCCATCGTCGGGAAGGGGTTGGCCGGCGGATCGAAGCGCGGCTCGAGCAGGATGGGGGCCACCGCCTCGATCACCTTGCCGGTGATGTCGCCGCTGTTCCACGCCGCCTGCGCGTTGCCGAACGTCTCCGGCAGGCCCTTGGGCTCGTCCATGATGGTGAGGAAGAGATAGCGCGGCTTGTCGGCCGGCGCGATCGCCATGAAGGTCGTGAACAGACGGTTGTGAACGTAGCGGCCGTTGATCACCTTCTCGGCCGTTCCCGTCTTGCCGCCGACGAAATAGCCCGGCACCGCCGCCTTGCGCGCGGAGCCCGAGACGGCGTTGAGCCGCATGACATAGCGCAGCGCCTCGCTGGTCTGCGGCTTGATGACTTGCGGCGCGTTGGCGAGCGCTTCGTCCTGCGTCCGTCTCAGGAAGGTCGGCGTGATGAGGCGGCCGCCATTGACGAGCGCGCCGACCGCCTCGACCGCCTGCAGCGGCGCGACGGCGAGGCCGTGGCCGAAGGCGATCGTCATCGTGTTGATCTCGCCCCAGCGGGCGGGAACAATGGGAGCGGCGCTTTCCGGCAGCTCCGTGCGCAGCCGGTCAAGCTGTCCGAGCTTTTTCAGAAACGCCTTGTGGCCCTCCACGCCGACGCCGAGCGCCATGCGGGCCGAGCCGATGTTGGAGGAGTGCAGGAAGACCTCGGGGATGGTGAGGCTGCGCCCCGTGCCGTGAAACTCGTGAATCACCTGTCGCCCCCAGCGCAGCACGCCGCCGGCGGTCGAGAAGGTCGAGTTGATGCCGTATTTGCCCGAATCGAGCGCCATCGCCGTCGTCAGGGCCTTGAAGGTCGAGCCCATCTCATAGACGCCGACATTGATGCGGTTGATGTGATCGGGATCGAGCGCGTCGGCGGGCTTGTTGGGGTCGAAATCCGGCAGCGAGGCGAGCGCGATCACCTCCCCTGTGGTCACGTCATAGACGAGGCCGGCCGCCGCCTTCGCCTTGAAGTGATCGAGGCCCCAGGCGAGCTTGTCGCGCAGGATGTGCTGCACGCGCAGGTCGATCGAGAGCTGGATCGGCTTCAGATCCTCCGCGGTCGAGCCAAGCCCCGCGCTGGCGAGCGCGCCGACGCCCTGCGCGTCGATATATTTCTCAATGCCGGCGATGCCGACGCCATCGAGATTGGTCGCGCCGAGCACATGGGCCGCCTCGACGCCGTTCGGGTAGACGCGCCGGTGCTCGGGCCAGAAGGCGACCCCCGGGATGCCGAGATGAAACACCTCCGCCTTCTCGCGCGGCGTGATGAAGCGCTTGACCCAGACGAAGCCTTTCTTCGTGTTGAGCTTGGCGCGCAGTTCGCTGGCGTTGAGATCCGGCAGGACCGCGGTCAGCAACTCTGTCGCTTCATCCTTGTCGAGGATGTTGCGCGGCTCGGCGAAGACGGAATAGCTCGGAATGCTGGTCGCGAGCAGTTCGCCGTTGCGGTCGACGATGTCGGGCCGGAACGCGGCGGCGGCCGCGGTCGCCGCGCGCGGCGTGTCCGGCTCGGCGTCCTGCGGCGCGCTGGCGAGCAGGGCGATGCGACCGCCGATCAGGCTGAAAATCACGACAAAGCCTGCGCCGAGAACGGCCAGCCGGCCGCTGCTCTTGTCGGGACGCATGCGGAAAAGATTGACGAAGGCGCTGGGAAGCATGGGCGGATCAGCCGGCCGGCGGCGCGCCGGTCCGCTATGGATTCATCAAGAGCGTTAGCGGCCCATTAACGATGGCGCGCCGGCGCCGGCTCCGCGTTGGCCTTGATGCGCGTCGCGGAGAGGCGCCTGAATGCGATCCATCACGCCTATTCACTAGGCAACCGGGATTGGGCGCCGCATAGGGGCGCATGCTTGAAGCCGTCGCGCAGGACCAGAGGCCCCGTCTCTGGCGACAGGAGGTCGTCGCCACCCTCAAGCTCGGGTGGCCGCTCATTCTGGGCAACTTCGCCCAGAACATGCTGACGCTCGCCGATCTGATCCTGCTCGGCTGGATCGGATCGCGGGCGCTCGGCGCGGGCGCGCTCGCCACCAATCTCTATTTCGCGACGTTCATCTTCGGCATCGGCGTCACGGCGGCGGTCTCGCCCCTGCTGGCCGAGGAGCTGGGCCGCAAGCGCCACTCGGTGCGCGAGGTGCGGCGGACCGTTCGTCAGGGCTTGTGGGTGTCGGTCTCCATCACGCTGCCGATCTGGCTCATCCTGTGGAACGGGGAAGCGCTTCTGCTCGCGATCGGGCAGGAGCCCGAACTCGCGCGGGACGCCGGCCACTATCTGCGGGCGCTGCAATGGTCGGTCCTGCCCGGCCTCGGCTTTCTGGTGCTGCGCCAGTTCCTCGCGGCGCGGGAGCGGCCGGGCTGGGCGCTGGCGATCCAGCTTGCCGCCCTTCCGCTCAATGTCGGGCTCGCCTGGGCGCTGATGTTCGGCCATGGCGGCCTGCCGGCGCTCGGCATGGTCGGCGCCGGGGTCGCCACGTCCGTGGTCAGCACGCTTGTTTTCGCGGCCGCCGCGGCGGTGGTGACGATCGATCGCCGCTTCCGGCGCTACTACCTGTTCGGGCGCTTCTGGCGCGCGGACTGGCCGCGTTTCCGGAAGCTGTGGCGAATCGGCCTGCCGATCGGATGCGCGCTGGCGTTCGAGGTGACCATTTTCACGGGCGCGACCTTCGTCATGGGCCAGCTCGGCGCGAACGAACTCGCGGCCCACGCGATCGCCCTGCAGATCGCGGCGGCCTCCTTCATGGTGCCTTTGGGGCTTGGCCAGGCGGCGACGGTGCGCGTCGGGCTGTTCTACGGGGCCGGCGAGCCCGCCGGCGTTTCGCGCGCCGGCTGGGCCGCGTTCGGCCTGACGATGGCCTACATGTCGACGACCGCGATCATCCTGATGGCGTTTCCGCACGCGCTGGTCGGCGTGTTCCTGCCGGCGGAGCAGGCCGGGAATCAGGCGGTGCTGTCGCTCGCCGCCACCTATCTCCTGTTCGCCGCCATGTTCCAGCTTTTCGACGGGGCGCAGGTCGTCGCCGCCGGCATGCTGCGCGGGCTGCAGGACACCCGCTCGCCGATGATCATCGCCGGCGTCGGCTACTGGCTCGTCGGCGCGCCGCTGGGCGTGGCGCTCGCCTTCCTCACGCCGCTGCGCGGCAGCGGGATCTGGATCGGGCTCGCGGCCGGCCTGGCCGCCGTCGCCATCGCCCTCGTGATCCGGTGGGCCCAGCGCGAGCGGCTGGGCCTTCTCAACCTCCCGTCGGGTTGACATACGGTTTTCGCAGACAGTGACTTTGCGCCGCGCCCATTCCCGTGGCGCAAATATGGACAGCATATTGGAGCCATGCCAAAGAGCCCGCCTGCGAGGCCGTTTCGATGCGGCGTTCGTGTGATTCCCGATGATTCCGCCGCTATCGAACGGCGGAGAGGCCTGTTCGGGCCGCCGAGACGAGGGTGCTGATCCGTGGCAACGACCACCGCTGAACCGACCCGCCGCGATTTTCTGTACATAGCCACCGGCGCCGTCGCCGCGGTCGGGACCGCCGCGGTGATCTGGCCGCTGGTCAGCTCGATGCTGCCCGACGCCGCGACGATCGCCGCCGGCGCGCCGGTGGATTTCGACCTGGCTCCGGTCGCGGAGGGACAGATCGCGACCCTGTTCTGGCGCGGCAAGCTGATCTTCGTCCGCAACCGGACGCAGAAAGAGATCGACGAAGCGCGCAACGTCAACATCGACACGCTGATCGACCCCGAAACGGATCAGGCGCGGGTCAAGGACGGGCATGCGAAGTGGCTCATCGTCTTCGGCAACTGCACCCATCTCGGTTGCGTGCCGCTTGGCCACCAGGGCGACTATGGCGGCTGGTTCTGCCCCTGCCACGGCTCCCAATACGACACGTCGGGCCGCGTGCGCGTCGGACCGGCGCCGCTGAACCTGCCGGTTCCGCCCTACGCCTTCCTTTCCGACACCAAAATCCGAATCGGCTGACGGACGAACGACATCATCATGAGCGGCCATTCCTCCTACGCCCCCAGCAACGGCTTCACGCGCTGGCTCGACGCCCGCCTGCCCATCGTGCGGCTGATGCACGATTCAGCAGTGTCCTATCCGGTGCCCCGCAACCTGAACTACTTCTGGACCTTCGGCGGCATCCTGACCTTCATGCTGGTGGCGCAGATCGTCACCGGCGTCATTCTCGTCATGCATTACACGCCGAACGCGGAACTGGCGTTCAACTCGGTCGAGCACATCATGCGCGACGTGAATTACGGCTGGCTGCTGCGCTATCTCCACGCCAACGGCGCGTCGATGTTCTTCCTCGCGGTCTATATCCACATCTTCCGCGGTCTCTATTACGGTTCCTACAAGGCGCCGCGCGAGATTCTCTGGATTCTCGGCGTCATCATCTTCGTGCTGATGATGGCCGCCGCCTTCATGGGCTACGTGCTTCCCTGGGGCCAGATGAGCTTCTGGGGCGCGACCGTCATCACCAATCTTCTCGGCGCGCTGCCGATCGTCGGCGACACGATCCTGTCGCTGCTGTGGGGCGGCTACTCCGTTGATAATCCGACGCTGAACCGCTTCTTCTCGCTGCACTACCTCATCCCGTTCATGATCGCTGGCGTCGTCGTGCTGCATATCTGGGCGCTGCATCACGTCGGGCAGAACAATCCGACCGGCGTCGAAGTGAAGGATGTGCGCAAGGATACGCTGCCCTTCACGCCCTATGCGACCATCAAGGACGTGTTCGCGATGGTCTGCTTCATGGTCGTGTTCGCCTGGTTCGTGTTCTACACGCCGAACTTCCTCGGCCATGCGGACAACTACCAGCGCGCCAATCCGGCGGTGACGCCCGCGCACATCGTGCCGGAATGGTATTTCCTGCCGTTCTACGCGATCCTCCGCGCCATCCCCTCGAAGCTCGGCGGCGTGCTCTGCATGTTCGGCGCGATCGCTATTCTCGCCTTCCTGCCCTGGCTCGACACCTCGCGCGTGAAGTCGATGAATTATCGGCCGGTGGCGCGCGTGTTCTTCTGGGTGTTCGTCGCCGACGCCGTCCTGCTCGGCTGGCTCGGCGCGAAGCCGGCGGAAGGCGGCTACATCATCGTCGCCCGGATCGCGACCTTCTACTACTTCGCGTATTTCGGCATCCTGCTGGTGCTCGGCCTGTTCGAGACGCCAAAGAAAATGCCGGCGTCGATCGCCGATTCGGTGCTGAAGCAGAAAGCGGGCGCGCCCATGATGGCGAGCGCCGCCGCGGCGGCGCCGCAGACGAAGGGCTGAGCGAGCGGAATGTCCATGTCCATGAACAAGATTCTCGCCGCCGCCCTCATCGCCGCGACAAGCTTCGCGACGGCTTCCTTCGCCGCCGAGGGAACGCCGGAGCCGCCGGGCCAGAAATGGTCGTTCTCGGGACCGTTCGGAACCTTCGACCGCGCGCAGCTCCAGCGCGGCTTCAAGGTCTATCGCGAGGTCTGCGCGACCTGCCACGCGATGACGCTGCTCTCGTTCCGCAATCTCTCGGAGCCGGGCGGACCGCAATTCACGGCCAGCCAGGTGAAGGCGCTGGCCGCCGAATACCGGATCGCGACGACCGACGACAACGGGCAGCCGACCGAGCGTCCGGGCCTGGCGGCGGATCGCTTTCCCGCGATCTTTCCGAATGAAAAAGCGGCGCGCGCGACGAATGGCGGAGCGCTGCCGCCCGACATGTCGCTGCTCGCCAAGGCGCGCACGTATGAGCGCGGATTTCCGCGCTTCATCTTCGACATCTTCACGCAATATCAGGAGCAGGCGCCCGACTATATCGTAGCATTGCTGACCGGCTATGAAGAAGCGCCTGCGGGCGTGACGCTTCAGCCGGGCCAGTACTACAATAAATACATGCCGGGGCATCTGATCGCGATGCGCCCGCCGCTCGAGAACGATCGCGTCGAATATCCCAAGGATTCGAGCGGCAAGCTGGTCGCGCCGCAGACCGTCGAGCAATACGCCAAGGACGTCACCGCGTTCCTCGTCTGGGCGGCGGAGCCGCACATGGAGGCGCGCAAGGCGCTCGGTCTGAAAGTGCTGATCTTCCTCGTCGTCTTCGCGGGACTGCTCTACTTCACCAAGAAGCGCATCTGGTCGAAGTTGCCGGATGGGGCGCACGCCTGATCGCCGGCGTTTCGCGATATGACATCAACGCCCGGATCGTCCGGGCGTTTTTCTTTTGAGGTTCCCTTTCCCGCCTTGCGACGCCATTGAAAGGCGAGGAGATCATCCATGTCGCTATACGCCGTCGGTCGTCTGATCCCGACCATCGCCGATCCGGCCCGCATCTACATCGCGCCCGGCGCGCATGTGATGGGGCAGGTGGTTCTCGGGCTCGATGTCAGCATCTGGTTCGGCGCCAGCCTGCGCGCGGACAATGAACCGATCGTCGTCGGCGACGGAACGAATATCCAGGAAGGCTGCGTGCTCCATGTCGATCCGGGCTTTCCGCTGACGATCGGACGCGGAGCGACCATCGGCCACAAGGCGATCCTGCATGGCTGCACGATCGGCGACGGCGCGCTCATCGGCATGGGCGCCACCATTCTTAATGGCGCGCGGATCGGCGCCGGCTCGCTTGTCGGCGCCGGCGCGCTCGTCACGGAGGGCAAGGAGTTTCCGGAGCGCTCGCTCATCATCGGCGCGCCGGCGCGCGTCGCCCGGACGCTGGACGACGCGGCGGTGGAAGGCCTGAAGCGCTCAGCCGAGAATTACGTTCGCAACGGCCGGCGCTACGCCGCGGATTTGAAGGAAATCTCCTTGTCGGAGGCGACGCGGCCGGCGGGCAGCCGATAGCGCGCCAGAGCGGCGCGCCGCAGGTCGCGCGTCGACCAGTCGATGTAGAGCATCGACACGATGAACAGCAGCGGCGTCACGACGATCACGGTCATAAAGACGGCTTCTCCGAGCGGCATCGCATCCTCCAAAAATCCTGCGCCGATGGTGCATGGATTTTCGGGGGACGGCCTTGATCGACATCAAGCGCCGGCGAACGGACGCGCCTTGCGGCGCGTCGGGAGACTGGCCCGTCCGCGCCGCGTCAGCGTGCGTGCAGGCGATCGAGCCGCACGAAGCGGTTCAGCAACAGCAACGCCAGAATCGTCGCCACGATCAGCAGCGCCGACACCGCGTGAACGGTGGGTTCGAGACTGAAGGTCGCCTCGGCGTAGATGCGGACCGGCAGGGTCGTCATGCGGGCCGTGGTGAGAAAGCTCGTCACGGTCACTTCGCCGAACGAAAGCAGGAAGCTCATCACGCCGGCCGCCACCAAGCCAGGCGTCAAACCCGGCAGGATCACGAGGAAGAAACGGCGCGCGGCGTTGGCGCCGAGACTCGCCGCCGCCTCCTCCTGCACGCGATCGAGCTGCTCGACCGAGGCCTGCAGCAGCGAGATCGCGAAGGGCAGCATCAGCACGACATGCACGCTCATCAGCCCGAGGAAGGGCGGGACAGCGGTATAGGCTTGCAGGAGCCGCAGCATGCCGACGCCGATCGCGACATGGGGAAGCGACAGCGGCAGGGTCCAGAACGCCGTCAGCGCTGTCAGCCCGCGAAAGCGGAAGCGCGCGAGCGCGAAGGCCGCGGGCAGGGCGAGCGCGATCGCCACCAGGGCGGAAGCGAGCGCAAGCTCCAGCGAGACGCGGAAGGATTCCGCATAAGCGCCGCCAAAGAGAACGCGCTCGTACCATTTCCAGGTGAAAGCGCGGAAGCCGGCGACGGTGGCCTGCGGCACGTCGTTGAAACTCTGGATGCACACCAGCGCCAGCGGCAGCAGCAGAAGAAGCAGAGACAGCGCCAGCAGCAGCTTGCCGAGCGGGGGGCCGAGAAGATCGAACAGGCGCGTCAGCCAGCCGGGAACCGACATCGCGCTCACCGCGCGCATGGAGCGCCAGGGCATCAGCCGCTGAACGATCATGAAGGTCGCCACGGCGAACAGCGTGCTCGTCACGGTCATGACCAGCGCGAGGGCGGACGCAAGCGGCGCGTTGAGATTCTGCAGCGCCTCCTGCCAGACCAGCATGCCAGTGGTCCAAACCTTCTTGCCGCCGAGAAGCGTCGCCGAGACATAGGCTGTCGACGACATCAGGAACACGATGACGATTCCGGCGCGCAGGCCGGGCAGGGACAGCGGCAGATCGACGAGAAAAACACGGGTCACGCGCGAGGCGCCAAGGCTCGCGGCCGCTTCATGCACGCGCGGCGAGGTTCCCTGAAGGACGTCGTACAGCGCAAGGACAAGGAACGGCATGAACACCTGCGCGAGCGCAATCGCGACCGCGCCGTGGGTGTAGAGCATGCCGCGCATGGGCGGCAGCCCGACTAGGCCGAGAACCTGATTTATCAGCCCGTCCGGCGCGAGCAAAAGCACGATGCCGAGCGAGCGCACGACGACGTTGGTCAACAGCGGAATGAGAATCACGGCGAAGGCGATCGGCCGCCAGCGCGCCGGCACGCGGGTCAGCCACAGCGCGAGCGGATAGCCGAGCAGCACGGTGAGCGCGGTGACGCCCGCGCCGAGCGCGAGCGTTTCGCCGATCACGCGCAGATAGAACGGGTCGCTGACGATCGCCGCGAACTGCGCAGCGCTGGGCGGCTGCACGATCGGCCCGAAAGGGTCGGGAAACTCCTGCAACGACAGAAGCACCACGACCGCGAGCGGCGCGGCGAAGGTGAGGGCGAGCCAGATCGTGACCGGCGCGGCGAGCGCCGGTCCGACGAAGCGGCTGAGCGCAGGCCGCGGCGCGGCCGGCTGCGAAACGCCGGAGGCCATCGCCGCCGACGCGGACATGTCCGTCACCCGGCGATCTCGCGGTTGAAGCGGCTCGTCCAGGCGGGCTGGCTCTTGGTGACGATGTCCCAGTCGAAATCGACGAGCTTCTGCGCGTCTGCGCCGAGCACCAGCTTCTGCTTCAGATCATCGGGAATATTGAGGTTCTTCACGGTCGGCGAGTAATAGATCTCGCGCGCATAGGCGAGCATGCAGGGCTCCGAGAGATGGAAGTTGATCCATTCTTCCGCGAGCTTCTGGTTTTTCGTGCCGACGGTGATGCAGGCGACGTTCATCGCCAGCGCCTGGCCCTCGACGGGATTGGCGATCTCGATGTTCGGATTGCGGGTCTCGGCATATTTGCGCACGAACGGGCCGAACTCGATCGACAGATCGGCGACGCCCTGATCGAACATCTGGAAGAGCTGATCCTGACTGCTCTGGATCGCAGCGAAGGGCTTCAGCTCCTTGATCTTGTCGAATGCGACGCCGACGTTCTTCTCGTCGCCGCCGAACATCTTCGCGGTCATCAGCAGCGCCGCGGTTCCTTCCGCGCCCGGATAGGACGGCCAGGCGATGCGGCCTTTCCATTCCGGATTCCAGATGTCCTTCCATGAGGTGATGGGCTTCGACGCCTTGCGCTTGTCATAGACGATCGTGCAGGGATTGATGGCGACGCCATAGCCGCCGAGCTTGGCGAAATCATAGAGATTGGCGAATTGCGGCACAGCGTCGGTCGGCGCCTGCGTCACGCCGTCCTTCACGGCCTGACGGCTCTCGAAAATATTGAGATAGAGAACGTCGAAGCTCGGCCGGCCGCGCTCGGAATAGGCGCGCGCGCGACGATCGACCGTGCTGCCGAGGACGTATGAAACCTTGCAGCCATATTTCGCCACCAGCGGCTTCTCGCAATATTCCTTGACGATGCGCTCCTGCGCGCCGCCCCACACGCCGATGACGAGCTCGTCGCCCGGCTTCGGCTGCGCGACCGCGGTGCGCACGAAATGCACGGGCGCGACGACGCCTGCGCCCAGCGTCAGCTTTCCGAATGTTCTGCGTGAGATCGTCATACCGTCATCCCCTTCTTTCGTTGATGAAACTGACGCTGCCCGGGAGCGCCTCGACATGGCAGGCCGCGCCGATCGGCGGCGGCGGCGTTTGCGACGGCGCGAGCACGCGCACGCGCCCCGAAGCGGTGTCGACGTCGAGCTCGAAGAGATCGCCGAGATAGGCCGATGAGGACAGCACTCCCTGGAGCGTCAGGGGGCCCTGCGTTTTTTCCGCGAGCCGCAGCCGCGCCGCGCGCAGCACGATGGCGCTGGCGCCGGCGGGCGCGCCGACGCAGGACAGGCCCGCCGCGACGAAGACGCCGTTCTCGGTTTTTCCCGGAACCACGGTGCGCGCGCCAAGGAACGAGGCTGTAAAAGCGTCGCTGGGCTCGTCGCACAGCGCCGCGGGCGTTCCGACCTCGACCAGCTTGCCCGCGCTCATCACCGCGACGCGGTCCGACATCGCAAGCGCCTCTTCCTGATCATGGGTGACGAACACCGTCGTGATCGAGAGCCGCTGCTGAAGGCGGCGAATCTCGCCGCGCATCTCGGCGCGCAGATGGGCGTCGAGATTCGAGAGCGGCTCGTCGAGCAGCAACAAACGCGGCTCGATGACGAGCGCGCGCGCGAGCGCGACGCGCTGCTGCTGGCCGCCGGACAGTTGCGACGGATAGCGCTCGGCGAGATGAGACAGCGCCACCATCTCAAGCGCCTGTCCCGCCTTCGCCAGACGCTCCTTCGCGCCGAGATGGCGCATGCGCAGGCCGAAGGCGACATTCTCGATGACGGTGAGATGAGGAAACAGCGCGTAGGACTGGAACACGACGCCCATGTTGCGCCGGTGCGTCGGCAGCGCGGTGACATCCTCTCCGTCGACCAGAACCCGGCCCGACGACGGCTCCACGAAGCCCGCGATCATGCGCAGCGTCGTGGTCTTGCCGCATCCCGAGGGGCCCAGCAAAGCGATCAACTCGCCGCGGCCGATTTCAAGCGTCAGCCGATCGACGGCGCGCGTTTCGCCATAGGTCGCGGTCAGCGCGTCGAGCACAAGATAGGGAGCGCGGAGTGATTTCATTGCGTCGCGTTCGCTCGCGTCTGAGGGCAACGGGGTCGGCTGATCATGATTGGCGACACATCGATGCGCGCGCTGACCTCATCTCATTTCGTCGCATAGATCGTCTCGTTGGCGAGGCGCGCCAGCGGATAGTCGGCGACCTCGCGACAAAGCTGCGTCAGGGCTGTCGCCGCGCGCTCCACCAGCACGCCGCCGCGCGCGGCATCGGCGGACGCGGCGTCGCCCATCGCTCCGGAGGGATGCAAATCCTGGGCCTGCCAGCCGAAACCGACGCCGCCCTCCGGCGTCAGCAGCCCGCCCTTTTCCGCGAGCGCGACCGACAAAGGTTCGAAATCCGCCGCCTCAGCCATATCCACCTTGTCGCGATGAAGGTGGAGCATGACGCTGGTCTCGACCTCGCCGCCATGGATGCCGTGAGTCAGCTCTTTCGGCGTGAACAGGTCGTCGTGCTTCGTCATGCGCGACCACATCGCATTCACGACGAACATGCCGTGACGCACGCGCAATTCGCGGCAGACGATATCGATCACCTGCGGCTGGCCGCCATGCGAGTTGAAGATCACCATCTTGCGGCAACCCGTCCTGCGCACGCTCTCGCCGATCTCGAACCAGAGCCGGAACAGGGTTTCGTGCGAGAGGGTCAGCGTGCCCGGATAGGAGACATGCTCGTTGGATTTTCCGACGGGCGTCATCGGCAGGACGAGCACGGGCAAATCGGCCGGCATCATCTCCACCGCGCGCGCGACGATGCCCGCGTTGATCGCCGCGTCGACGCGCACCGGCAGATGCGGGCCATGCTGTTCGACTGCGCCGACCGGCAGCACGGCGACGATGCGCTCCATGTCGAGCCCGGCGAAATCCTTCGCCGAGAGGTCCCACCACCAATGCGACTTCAGCTCCACGGCGACGTCATCCCTTCTGCGCCATCGCGGCAAGCTCCGCCTTGGCGATCTTGCCGGTCGGCGTCATGGGCAATTCCTCCACGACCCGAATGTCAAGCAGCGAGACGTCGTCGTCCACCGACTTCGCGATCGCCCCCGTCAGCGCGGCGGGATCGACCGAGGCGCCGTCATGCAGCGTGACGAACGCGGTCGGGCGCGATCCGCGCGCCGCATCGGGCAGTCCGATCAGCGCGGCCTGACGCACGCCGGGCTGTTCGCACAGAGCTTCCTCCACGTCGCGGGGATACCAGGGCCGACCGGAGACGAGGATCAGCTCGGCGCGGCGGCCGCGCATGGTGACATGGCCGTCCGCGTCGATGACGCCGAGATCGCCGGTGCGCAGCCAGTCGCCGCGCGTCGCCTCGGCGGTTTTCTCCGGGTTGCCCCAATAGCCGGCCATGAAGCCGCCGCGCAGGACGATCTCGCCGATCACGCCGGGTCCGACCGGCCGGTCGTCCATATCGACGGTCCGGACCTCCTTGTCGGGAAGGGCGGGGCCGACGCGCTGGAGGCTGTCG
>MKVY01000037.1:58144-64134 GCA_001899525.1 Rhizobiales bacterium 65-9 | reverse complement strand
TTCGACTACCGGCAGCGCGAACTCGTCGCGCCAGGCCGATTTGAGCGAGGGCGGCATCGGCGCGCCGCCGGTCAGGGCGTAACGCAGGCGGCCCGGAGCGCGGCCGCGCCGGCGGCTTTCGACGATCGTTTCGGACAGGAGAGTGGGATTGGCGACGAAGGCGGTCGCTCCCGCCGCGTCGAGGGCGTCCCAGCCGCTCTGCTGCGTCCAGCGGCCCATGACGTGGAAGGGCGCGCCGCAGGCGAGCGGCGGCAGGATGTTGCCGACGAGCTGGTAAGAGCTCGACAGCGCGGTGGCGCCGAACGACATGTCCGTCGGCCGGAGCCTGAGCCGCTCGGCAATGCAGCGAGCGGCGCGCACGGTCGGCTCATGGCGCAGGCAGGCGCCCTTCGGTTTCCCGGTGGTGCCGGAGGTGTAGGACAGATGCGCGACCGCGTCCTCGTCCCATGGGTCCGGCGGCGGGGGCAGATCCGCTTCGAGCAGGGCCGGAAGAGATTCCGCGCCGTCCTGCGGCCCGTCCATGCAAACCAGCGCCCTGATTGAAGGCGCGGCGGCGCGGGCGCGCCGCACGGCGTCGACCATGTCGTGGGTGTAGATGACGATGGTTGGATCATGGTCGCCTAAATAATAGGCAAGCTCGTCCGCGAACTTGACGTTGACCAGCGCGGCGATCGCGCCGATCCGCCAGGCGCCGAACATGGCGATGAGATAGTCGAGCCCGTTATGGGCGAAGACGGCGATCCGGTCGCCCTTGCGCGCGCCAAGATGGTGGAGCGCGCCGGCCATGCGGTCCATCTGCGTCACGGCCTGGGCGTAGGACAGCGCCCGGTCGCGGTCGACCCAGCGGAAGGCCGGCGCGTCGGGGCGGCGGGCGGCGTTGTCCAGCAAAGGCTGGTGCATGAGCATGGCGTCTGGGCTCCGGGGCGGCGGAACGCCGCCGGTCAGCCCGAACTAGACGCCGCGTCGCGCGCCTGCGCCATCCATCCCGACGATATGAGGGGCATCAGCGATCCGTTATGCCGCGCGCCTGGCTCGACCGCGCCGATCGCCGCCAGCTCGGCGGCGACATCGCGAATCTGGCTGCGAAGCCATCGCTCGAAGGGCGAATGATGGGCCCGCTCGTGCCAGAGCATGTAAAAGCTCATCCGGCCCAGCTCCGGCGGCGACGGAACGACCGACAGCGGCGTCTGCGACGCGAAGTGATCCGCGAAGGGCCGCCCGGTGGTGAAGATCAGATCGTCTCGCGACAGGATGTAGGGCGCGAGCGCGTATTCGGGAATCGACACCGCGATCCGGCGCGAGACGCCGAGCTGGGCGAGCCGTCCGTCGATCGGGCTGAACAGCGCGCCCGAGCGCGGCGTCGGCGAGAGATGATCCTGCGCGAGATAGAGATCGAACGGCAGCGAGCGGGCGCGCGCCAACGGATGCGCGGGCCGCATCAGGCACACGATGTCGGTCTCGAACAGCGGCGCGAAGCGCAGGCTTTCCGCTGGCGAGGGCCAGTTGCCGATCACCATGTCGATGTCGCCTGCGTCGAGACGCCGGCGCAGAACCGCCTCGTCTTCGCCCGGCCGCACGCAGAGATCGAGATCGACGTTCGGCGCCTGCGCCCGCACACGCTCGACGATGAGCGGCAGCATGAGCACGCCGAGGCAGTTCGACGCGACGATGCGCGCCTGACGCCGGACGGAGCGGGGATCGAAGGTCTCGGCCGATTCGAAAAGCCGGTCCATGTCGGCCAGGATGCGGCCGACGACGACCGCGATCTCGCGGGCGCGGTCCGTCGGCGTCAGGCGGCCGCCGGCGGCGCGGACCAGCAGCGGATCGCCGATCATCCGGCGGAGCCGCTTCAGCGTGGCGCTCACGGCCGGCTGACTCTGCCCCTGGAGTTCCGCAACGCGGGAGACGCTGCTCTCGGCGATGAGAAGCTGCAGCGTGCGCAGCAGCTTCAGGTCGAGTTCACGCCTCAGTCGGTTCAGCATGGTTGCGCCCTCCTGTCCGATTTCGCGGACGCGCACGCAGGAACCATGCCAAAATCGAAGCCGTCTGGCGACCCGCCTACGTGCGGTCTTTTGCAGATGAGCCGATCACTGAACCGACGCCATCATTCTAGAGCATCTGGATGGCGCGCAGCGCATCCTTCACCAGATCGTAGCGCAGGCCGGCGCGATCGTTGTTCGGGCGATCGAGGTGCAGCGCGACAAGAACCACGTCCTCGCCGCGCTGGGCGAAACCGACCCACCATCCCTTCGCGGGCGGAACGGCGAGTCGATCGTCGGACGCGCCGTGGATCGCCGTCTTGTCGATCCGCTCGATGAACATCGCCTCCTCGGTCAGCGCCGACGCGCGCGGCGTGACGGGCAATGTCTTGGTGATCAGGCGCCGCAGGAATTTGGTCTGCTGGTCCGCGCTGATGCGCAGATTGTCGTCGCCCCGGAACTTCTCGACCCTCGCGGTCTCAGGAAGCGGATCGCCATAATCGAATTTGGTCAGCCAGTCGTTGTAGGCGTCCGCGCCGATGCGCCGCGCGAGCTCGTCATAGACCGGAACGCAGCCGTTCGCGAACGCGACGCGCAAGGGAATATCGGCGTCGCAGGCCGACGAATAGAGCTGCTTGCCATCGGCCACGACGCGCTGCCCGCTCCATTTGAACATTTCCTCATCGATATCCTTCGCGTCGCCGAGATGAAGCGCGATCAAGGTCGTCGGTATCGCGAATGTCAGGCCCGGCGGCAGGGGCTCGCTCGCGCGTCCGGCGTTCGCGATCAGCTTTCCGCCGCGCAGGCCGTCGAGCAGAACCAGCGTTCCCTTCGCGCCAAGCTGTTCAAATTTCGCGGCGAATTCGGGCCATTCCGTTTCGCGCGCGAGACGCCAATCGGCGGGCGCCTGCGAAGCGGCGCGTTGAGGGATCGCAAGCGGCGATACAAGCGCGGCGAAAGACGCGAGCGCGGTTCGGCGCGTGACGGCCATTGGTCCGATCTCCTTTTTGATGTGACCAGATGAAACGCCCGCGCGCGACGCGCGTTCCGTCCTATGCGCGACGGAGCGGGGCGATGACCGATGTCGGAGCGGTTATTTCCCGCGCCGCCAGCGCTTTCCCTTGTAGCCGGCGCTGCCCGGCGCGGCGCGCGTCGGCTCCTTGCCGAGAGGCTTCTCGCGATCGGTTCCGGGCCCCATATCGTCGAGCGAGGGCTTGCGGGCGCGCGTCGGCGGCAGATGGTCGCCGCCCATTTCATCAAGCGACGGCTTGTGCGGACGGCTTGCGCCTTTCGCGAGCGGCGCGGCCTCGCCGCCGCCGAAATTGTGCGGGCCCATGTCGGCGTCCGTGGGCTTTCTGACGCGGCTGGACGGCGGCGGCAGATTCGCCGCGTCGCCATAGGCGCGCTCGCCGGCGTAAGACCCGGCGCTGCGTTCGACATCCGATTGCTTGGCGAGCGGATCGTCGGCGATCGCAAGCTCCGTCGCCTGCAGACGCTTGATCTCGTCGCGCAGGCGCGCCGCAGTTTCGAATTCGAGATTGGCCGCGGCTTCGCGCATGCGCTTCTCGAAATCGGCGATCGTCGCCTTGAGATTGTGTCCGACCAGCGCGTCGCCTTTCTCGGCAAGGCCCTTGTCGACGGTAACGCGATCGCGTTCGTAGACGGAGTTGATGATGTCGGCGATGTTGCGCTTGATGCTCGCCGGCGTGATGTTGTGCTCCTTGTTGTAAGCCTGCTGCTTCTCGCGCCGGCGAGTCGTCTCCGCCATCGCGCGCTCCATGGAGCCGGTGATACCGTCGGCGTAGAGAATGACGCGGCCATCGACGTTGCGCGCGGCGCGGCCGATGGTCTGCACCAGCGAGGTTTCGCTGCGCAGGAAGCCTTCCTTGTCGGCGTCGAGAATCGCGACGAGCGCGCATTCGGGAATGTCGAGGCCCTCGCGCAGCAGATTGATGCCGACGAGCACGTCGAACGCGCCGAGGCGCAGATCGCGAATGATCTCGATGCGCTCGATCGTGTCGATGTCGGAATGCATGTAGCGCACGCGCACGCCATTCTCGTGCAGATATTCCGTGAGATGCTCGGCCATGCGCTTGGTGAGGGTGGTCACCAGCGTGCGATAGCCCTTGGCCGCCACCTCCTTCACCTCGTCGAGCAGATCGGCGACCTGATGACGCGCGGGGCGCACCTCGACGGGCGGGTCTATCAGGCCGGTCGGACGGATGACCTGCTCGACGAAGACGCCCGACGTGCGCTCCATCTCCCAGCTTCCGGGCGTCGCCGAGACATGCACCGTCTGCGGGCGCATCGCTTCCCATTCCTCGAAGCGCAACGGCCTGTTGTCCATGCAGGACGGCAGGCGGAAGCCATATTCCGCGAGCGTCGCCTTGCGCCGGAAGTCGCCGCGATACATGCCGCCGATCTGCGGCACGGTGACATGGCTCTCATCGGTGAAGACGAGCGCGTTGTCGGGAAGATATTCAAACAAGGTCGGCGGCGGCTCGCCGGGCTTGCGGCCGGTGAGATAGCGCGAATAATTCTCAATGCCGTTGCAGGAGCCCGTCGCCTCCAGCATTTCGAGATCGAACACGGTGCGCTGTTCGAGGCGCTGGGCCTCGAGCAGGCGGCCCGTCCGGTTCAAATCCTCAAGCCGCCATTTCAGCTCTTCCTTGATGCCCTTGATCGCCTGCGTCAGGGTCGGGCGCGGCGTGACATAGTGCGAGTTGGCGTAGACCTTCACGAATTTCAGGTCGCCGGTTTTCTGGCCCGTGAGCGGGTCGAACTCCTGGATCGATTCCACCTCGTCGCCGAAAAGCCCCACGCGCCAGGCGCGATCCTCATAGTGCGCCGGAAAAATCTCGACCACGTCGCCGCGCACGCGGAACCAGCCGCGCGCGAAATCGCCTGACGTGCGCTTGTATTGCAGCGCAACCAGATCGGCGATGAGCTGGCGCTGGTCGATGCGGTCGCCGACCTGCACGGTGAACGTCATCGCCGTGTAGGTCTCGACCGAGCCGATGCCGTAAATGCAGGACACGGAGGCGACGATGACGACGTCGTCGCGCTCAAGCAATGCGCGCGTCGCCGAGTGGCGCATGCGGTCGATCTGCTCGTTGATGCTCGACTCCTTCTCGATATAGGTGTCGGAGCGCGGCACATAGGCTTCCGGCTGGTAATAGTCGTAATAGGAGACGAAATATTCGACGGCGTTGTTCGGGAAGAAGCTCTTGAACTCGCCATAGAGCTGCGCGGCCAGCGTCTTGTTCGGCGCGAGGATGAGCGCGGGGCGCTGCGTCTCCTCGATCACTTTCGCCATCGTGAAGGTCTTGCCCGAGCCGGTGACGCCGAGCAGCACCTGATCGCGCTCGAAGCGGCGCACGCCGTCGACGAGCTCCGCGATGGCGGTGGGCTGATCGCCGGCGGGCGTGAAATCGGACTGCATGTCAAAACGGATGCCGCCTTCCATCTTGTCGGGCCGCTCCGGCCGGTGCGGAGTCCAGGCGCGGTTCTTGTCGATGAACGGGCTGCCTTCGCGCAGGCGCGTCTCGAGCGCCTTCGCGGTGGCGTCGGCGCCCGTCATGCCGCCGAACCGGTAGGCGTCCGGCGCGTCGCTCAGGGCGACGGGTTTGCGTTCGCGCGGCTCGCCGTCCTCATCGGTGAGCGGGGCGGCGGGAACCTCGTCGACCCAGCGCTCGGGCTTGAACTTTCCGCCGCCCTTGCCCCAGCCTTTTTCCCTCTTGCCGCTCTCCAGGCCCAGCGCCTTGGCGAGTTTCGCGTCGACCTCCTTCACCGGGCCCGCGTCGAAACCGGCCTGCGGCTTCTCGCCGAAACCCCGGTCTGAGGCGGCGGTTCCGGGCCCGGCGGTGCCGCGGCCGATGCCAGGGTTCAGCAGGGTCGCGAGATGCTCGTCCAGCGGCTTCAGATGCGGCTTGCTGGCCTTGGCGCGCGTTGGCTTGATCTTCGGTTCGACGGTTGCGGACGGGCCGGAACCTTTCGCGGGATCTTTTTTCG
>MKVY01000037.1:407-58134 GCA_001899525.1 Rhizobiales bacterium 65-9 | reverse complement strand
GACCGCCTGCTGACAGCAGGTGGCGGCAGTCACCTTTCGCTCATGACCTTGAAATACAATACCCCAAGGAACGTGGAGACATTCATGGCGAAAGCGGGATGGGCGGGTTTGGCGTTTACGACTGTGTTCGGGGCGGCGTTAGCGACTGCGGGGCAGGCGGCGGAGGTCGTCGCGCTGGGCGCAAGCAACACCGCGGGACGCGGTCGAGGGGCCACCCCGGACGGCGTCGATCGTCCGCAGGCCTATCCGGCTCAGCTTGAACGGCTTCTTCAGGCGCAGGGCTGCCGCGTGCGCGTCGCGAACGCCGGCGTCGCCGGAAACACCACGGCGCAGATGCTGGCCCGTCTGCCCAAGGCGCTGGGCAAGGATACGCGGGTTCTCATTCTCCAGCCCGGCGGCAACGACCAGCGACGCGGCGGTGGAGACACCGGCGACAATGTGGAGGCGATCAAGCAGTTCGCCGCGGCGCGCGGGGTGGCTGTCGTGATGTTCGATCAGCCGGGACGCATCGCCGGGCGTTTCCGCCTGCCGGATGGTCAGCATTTCAGCGCCGAAGGCCACGCGCTGTTCGCCTCGCATCTGGCGCCGCAAGTCGTGAGCGCGGGTGCCTGCCGCTGATCGCCGGACGGGAGAATCGGGACCTGTCCGTTTCCGTCTTGTTCTCGCCGTCAAAACAGGCGAGGGCAGGCGTCCCTCCTGCCCGGCGATTCGATGGCTTTCTCACCGCAACAGGATTCCGCGCTCAAGGCCGTCGCCGACTGGCTGAAAGCCAAGCCGGGCCGGAACGGCGTTCCGCAGGTGTTCCGCCTGTTCGGCTTCGCCGGCACCGGCAAGACGACGCTGGCGCGGCATCTGGCGGAAGGGGTCGACGGCAAGGTGCTGTTCGCGGCCTTCACGGGCAAGGCGGCGCTGGTGATGAAGCGCAAGGGCTGCGAGGGCGCCTCGACCATCCATTCGCTGATCTACAAGGCGCGCGAGAGCGCCGCCGAGCAGCCGAATTTCGAATTGTGGGACGATGCGCCGGCCTCGAAGGCGAAGCTCATCGTCATCGACGAATGCTCGATGGTGGATGCGGAACTCGGGCGCGACCTGCTCTCCTTCGGCGCGCCGCTTCTCGTGCTCGGCGATCCGGCCCAGCTTCCGCCCATCTCCGGCGGCGGGTTCTTCACCGAGGCTGAGCCGGACGCGATGCTGACGGAAGTGCATCGCCAGGCGGCCGACGATCCGATCGTCAGGCTGTCGATGGATGTCCGCGAGGGGCGCGCGCTCGCAGCCGGCGACTATGGCGAAACGCAGGTGGTGAGGCGCAGCAACGTCGATCAGGCCCGCGTGCTCGGCGCCGATCAGGTTCTCGTCGGCCGCAACAACACGCGCCGCGCCTATAATCAGCGGCTGCGCGCGCTGCGCGGCTTCGAGGGAGAGCTGCCGCAGGCCGGCGACAAGCTGGTCTGCCTGCGCAACAATCGCCGCAAGGTGCTGCTCAACGGCTCGCTGTGGATCGTGCAGGAGCGCAAGGAATCGCGCAGCGCCCTCATCACGATGCGGCTCGCCTCGGACGACGATCCGAGCCAGCGCTACCTCAAGGGGACGGTGCGGCCGGAGTGCTTCACCGGCGGCATCGAGGATTTCGCCTGGCCGGAGCGCAAGGCCTATGACGAGTTCGATTATGGCTCCGCCCTGACCGTGCACAAGTCGCAGGGCTCGCAATGGGACGACGTGGTCCTCTTCGACGAGAGCTTCGCGTTTCAGGACAGCCGCGCGCGCTGGCTCTATACGGGCGTCACCCGCGCGGCCAAGCGACTCTACGTCGTCATATAAGCTTCCCGAACATATAGGCTCTCCACGCGACAACAGGCGCGCAAAGAGGGCCGTTGATTAACTTCCGCCGGAGAAGGAACGCCTGCGCGGAGATTTCTATCGGCGCAAGATTTAGAAGCGAAAACATAGAACCGTTTGCAAAGAAAACGCCGGCTGCCGCCGGCGTTTCCTGGTCACATGACTTAACGAGTCATACGCCCCAATAGTAAGGTGTTCCCCAATAGTCGTGCAGTTCACGTTCGCGCTTGCGGTCATCCCAGGCGTAGTCGGATTTGTTGTAGAAATCCGGCGCGCCTTCGAGCTTCTGCTGGGTGATGTCAGTGCGGAAACCGCCGAGCGAGGTGTCGTAGGTCAGCTTCGCCCACGGAATCGAATATTCGCGGCCGCCGAGGCCCAGAAACGTATCGAACGCCATCACCGTGTAGGCGACGCGGCCGCTCGCCTTGTCGATCATCATCCGGCGAATGGAGCCGAGATGTTCGCCGTTCGGATCATAGACGGCGGTTCCATCGACGCGATCGCTCTCGATGAGCGGTTTTCCCGAAACGACTCCCGCCGCAGGCGCGGATGCGCGCATCTGAGTGGCCATGAGGTCCTCCTGTGGATATGGAGGAGGAACGGTCCCAAGCCGAAGCGGTTCCCGAAAAACTGGAAAATACGCTCACGCCCAGAGAGATTTGCTGTTGTAGCGTTCGCGCCGGGCCGCCTCCTCGTCGATGACGGGATCGATCGTCTCTACGCCCTCGAACGCGCGCCGGCGCGTAATGAATTCGGGGCCGCAGGACAATTTGCGCGTGATCGGCTCGCTGCCGTCAAGCACGCGCCAGAACGGCGCGATGTCCTGCAAGGTCGCGCCCGCGCCGAGCGATTCGTAGGCGGCCTCGGCGACGGCGCGGAGCTGGATGCCGGTCGCGATGGGGCATGTGGCGACGGCGCCGAACTTCGCCGCCAGCGTCGCGCGCAACTGTTCGATGTCGCGGCTCTGGCCTTCGGGAATCGCGCGAATTTCATCTTCGAGAATCTGCGGCGACGGAATCAGCAGCCTGTCGCCTTTTTTCGCGCCGCCGATCGGCATCGGCGCCTTGGTCACTTCATGCGGCCTGGCCGATTTCAGCTTTTCAATCCACGACTTCTTGTCACTCATGTCTTCACTCATGCACTCGTTCGCAACGAACACCCCGCGCGAATCGTCGCGCCAACCTCTTACCTGTTTCTTAACGAAGTTCTTAGCGTTCGGTTAACCACGGCGCCGCCCCGGCTTGCTTACAACGCTTGAGCGGCTTCCCCCTTGCCGAGCAACGGGCCCGTCGGCGCCCCGGTCGGCGAACCGCCGGCGTCCTCGATGGTCATCTGGAACATCTGGCCGGGTCTTGTCGCGGGCAGCCCTTCGAGCTTGAGCGTCGCGCGGCTGGCGCGGTCGATGACGCCCACGGATTTCGGCGCCGTCGCAACGTCCGGGAGGGTCCATATCTGGATCGCCTTGCCGGGCGGGACATCGACAGGCTGCAATGGCTCGATCTCCGCGCGGCCGGTCGCGAAGGCGCGCACGATGGCGGCGGCGCGCCCGCCGTTCGGCGGCATAAGAACGGCGATCAGCGTCGGCTGGCGGCGCGCCTCCTGCAGGAAATAGCCGAGGCCGGCTCCGAGCAGCAGCGCTGCGGCCAAGGCGGCCAGCCCGAGGCCGCGCCAGAACGTGAGGGACCGCCATAAACCTGACGGCTGCGCTTCCTCCTGCGCGACCGCTCGCGGCTGCGAGGGGCGCGGCTCGACCGGAGGGGTCGGCGCGACGGAGGGCTCCATCTCCGTTCGAGGGGAGGGTGGCTCCTCGACCGCCTGTGAGAGAGGCGGAGGGCCGCCAAGCGCCGTTTCGACGTCGGCCCACAGCCGCGGATCGGGCTCGACGGCATCGGCGGTGAAATCCAGGGACGACAGGCGGGCTCGCCAGGCGGCGACCAAGGCCGCGAAGGCGGTGTCGCGCAGGATGAACGCCTCGACCTGCGGCAGATCCGCCGGCTCGGTCAGGCCCAGCACATATTCGGCGGCGAGCAGGTCGCGCGCGTCCTCGGCGGTGGGAGCGCGGTCGATCATCCCATGCATTCCCGCAGCGCGATGAGGCTGCGCCGCAGCCATGACTTCACCGCGCCAGGCGGCATGCCAAGCCGTGAAGCCAACTCACCGTGGCTGAGGCCATGCGCGTAAGTCATGACGATCGCGATCCGTCGCTGCGGTTCGAGCGCTTCAAGACAGTGGCGCAGCTTCTGGGCCTCGGAAAGGCGGGCGACGATGTCTTCGGCGCCGGCTTCGTGGTTCGCGTTCTCGTCAGCGGCAGGCTGCTCGCCGGAATCCGGCCTGCCCTCGTCGCGCAGGATGTTGAGCGAGCGATGACGCAGGATCGCATAAAGCCAGGTTCTGCCGCCGCCTCTCGTTGAATCGAAGCTCGTCGAGTGGCGCCAGAGCAGCGCGAACGAATCCTGCACCGCTTCCTCCGCCAGCGCTCGTCGCCGCAGCAGGCGCAACGCGACGCCGAGCATCCGGGGAGCTTCGGCGTCGAAGATGCGCTTCAGCGCGTCGCGATCTCCGGCGGCGCAGCCGGCGATCGCCGTCTCGATCTCGAATGCATCCGCCATGCGCGCCGAGTCCTTTCCGGGCGTTTCCTAACGCACGCGGCGATTCTGAGAAACCCGGCTCCCGCCCGAGGCGTCGCGCTGCGGCCGGCGGCAGCGCTCGTGCGCGCGTCCGGACTGGCGGCTCCGTTTACTTGCGTCCTGCTACTTGCGTCCTGCCGCGCGCTTTTCATCCGCTCCGGCGCGCGCCGCGCCAATATCGAACTGCTTCTGCAGGCCGACCTGGAGATTGAGCGCGTTCACCGGATCGAGCCCCGTTTCGACTGTGCGCCGCCAGGACGCCGCCGCGATCGCGGTCAGCCCGTCGCCGAGCGCGCGCTGATACTCCACGCCGCCGGCGAAGGTGGCGGCGCGCGCATCGAGACCGAGATAATCGTCCGTCTTGTAGCGCGCGAAGACGTCGAGCGTGTTTTTCTCATTGAGCTTGGCGGAGAGGCGCCCTTCATGCAGCGAGGAGATGTTGATCACGGAAAAGGGAAGGGTGGTGTCGAGCGCGGCGCGCTGGGACGACAGCGAGAGCGTGAAGCGGTCGTAGGGAATCGTCGCTTTCGCCGTGTAGAGGATGCGCCTGACATTCTCGAAATCCTTGTCGGGAAAGATCGCGTTGAAGGCCGAGATCGAGCCTTCGAGGCTGACGCCGCGGATCGAGAGCGACCCGAACAGATTGGGCGTGACGCGGTCGTTGTGGCGGGAAAAGCCGATATAGTCCTTGCCGTTGAGATAGCGCGTGCGCGACGCCGCGAGCGAAACGCCGATCTCGCCGAACGGCGCGCGCCACGCCGCGCCGGGCAACAGCGACGCAGTCGCCAGCGTCTCGTCGCGCGGCAGGAAGCCGCCGAGCGCGAAGATGTTGCGCTCGTTCAGCGATGCGACGGTCGCCTCGGCGCCGAGGAACAGGCGCCATGCGCCGTTTTCGTAATCGAGGCGTTCGCGCCATGAGAGCGAATTGCGCCGGCGCGACCAGGTCTGCTCGTTGGAGGCGACGACCGTGCTGCGCAGCAGGAGCGCGTCCGACAATCCCATCGCATGCTTGAACGCCGCCTCGTTGTTGAGCGTCGGCGCAAGCGCGCGCGGATCATACACGGTGTTGGCGAGATTCAGCGCGACGCCGAAGCCGTCCTTGTCGGAGCCGCGCAGAAAGTCCCAGCGCGCATATTGCGTCAGGACCGCGCTTGCGCGCCCGCCGTCCACGTCGGCCGGATTGGAGTCATAGCCGCTGCGCAGGCCGATCACCGCCGCCGAGATGTCCTCCGCGGGCGCTTTCTCCGCCGCGCCGAGGGCGACGGCGAGGCACAGACAGATGAATCGCCTCCGCGCCATCGGGCCCTCCGCGCAAGGCCAATGTGCGAACATCATGGGTAATATTCTGTTAAAGGCGAGCGCAACCGGAAGTATATCGCCAAGAGCGCGAGCTTCATAAAATAGTCTTCGTTGTCATGCTGGTAGTTTGGCGATCGCGCCAAGCCGTTAAACTTATAAAGTATTGTTAACACGTCCTTCCGATTGTGTATTTTTTGTTATGCAACTATCCCGTTTGGCGTCGCCCCGACAACCGGGACGACCGCAAGGAGGGTCCAATGAAGTATGCTTTCGTCCTCGCAACGATGACGGCGCTCGCCGCCACTCCCGCCCTCGCGGGCGGCAAGGCCGGCTCGCTGATCGGCGGAGTCATCACTCCCGTGACGACCGCCGTGTCCGGCGTGAAGGTCAACGCGCTGAACAATGTCTCGGTGCTTAACGGCGTCGGAAGCGGCAATGTTGTCGCCAGCGGCAACAAGGCCGGCCTGACCGCCATCGTGAGCCGGAACGGCATCCTCGGAGGCCTGCTCGGTTCTCGCGGCCACGGCTGCGGCTGCAACTGAGCCTGCGGGGAGAGAGCCGGACCCGCCCGCCCGGCTCTCTCCCACTCCAAACACCCCAAAGCGCCGACCGCCGCCGCCGCGCGGCCGCAAGACGCTTGATCGGCGAGCCGAACCCGGCGAAGAGACGGCTCCCGACAGTCGCGAGGCCGGAATGGTCGACGCTCAGAAACTCGCGCTGTTGCGCGCGCGGTTCGCCAACGGCAAGGGCGGCGACATCACCGATCCCGAGTTTGCGCGCGTGGCGCGATCTCAGTTCAAGGACGGCGACCGGCGCAAATGGCCCTTCGCTGATCCGGCGACGTTCGTCGGCGCGCGGTTCGCGCCGGAGGCTCTCGACAACCTTTTCGCCGGCCTCGATGTCGCGCTGATCGGCGCGCCGATGGATCTCGGCGTCTCGAACCGCGCCGGGGCGCGGCTCGGGCCGCGCGCGGTGCGCGCGGTGGAGCGCATCGGTCCCTACGAGCATGTGCTGAAATGCGCGCCGCTGGGCGAGCTCAACGCAGCCGACGTCGGCGATATTCCGATGCGCAGCCGCTACAGCCTGCAGGACTGTCACGAGGATATCGAAGCTTTCATCGCGAAGGTGGTCGCGGCCGGCGTGATTCCGCTCACGGTGGGCGGCGATCATTCGATCTCATGGCCGATCCTGAAATCGGTCGGACGCGAGCGGCCGGTCGGCATGATCCATATCGACGCTCACTGCGACACGGGCGGCGAATTCGAAGGGTCGAAATTCCATCATGGCGGGCCGTTCCGGCAGGCCGTGCTCGACGGCGTTCTCGATCCCGAGCGCGTCATCCAGATAGGCATTCGCGGCGGCGCCGAATATCTCTGGGAGTTCTCCTACGCCTCCGGCATGACGGTGCTGCACGCGGACGAGGTCGCCGCCATGGGCGTTCCAGCCGTGATCGCGAAAGCGCGCGCGGTCGCCGGCGACGGGCCGACCTATGTGAGCTTCGACATCGACTCGCTCGACCCCGCCTTCGCGCCCGGCACCGGCACGCCGGAAGCAGGCGGCCTCACGCCGCGCGAGGTTCTTGAACTGCTGCGCGGCCTGAAGGGGCTCGACATCGTCGGCGGCGACGTGGTCGAGGTTGCGCCGCAATACGACGCCACGACCGCCACCGCGCAGAACGGCGCGCAGATGCTGTTTGAACTCCTCTGCCTTGTCGCTCTCAATCCGAAGCGGCGCGGCTTTCGTCAGGTCGCGCCCGCTTGAATCCCGCCATCATCGAAGCAATGGGAACGCTCGCCGCGATCCTCACCACCGGAAGCTGGATTCCGCAGGCGTGGCGCACGATCCGCACCCGCGACACGAACGGGCTTTCGCTGTCCACCTATCTCGCGCTGCTTATCGGCAATTCGCTATGGCTCGCCTATGGCGTGACGATCCTGTCCTGGCCGCTGATCATCGCCAATCTCATCGGCGTTCCGCTGATCGCCGTCATCGTGGCGATGAAGCTGCGCCACGGCTGAGCCGTCCAGACAACCCTTTCCCTTCCGCCGCGAGACTTCGTCCATGAGCGTCGCCACATCGCCCTTCGTGCTTCCGATCCTCATGCTGATCGTCTCGAACATCTTCATGACGTTCGCGTGGTACGGCCATCTCAGCTACGCCACCGCGCCGCTGTGGATGGCGGTCATCGTGAGCTGGGGCCTCGCCTTTTTCGAATACTGGTTCGCCGTTCCCGCCAACCGCATCGGCCACGCCGTCTATTCCGCGGCCCAGTTGAAGACCATGCAGGAGGTGATTACGCTCGTCGTGTTCGCCGGCTTTTCGGTGTTCTGGCTGAAGGAGCCTCTGGGATGGAACCACGCTGTCGGTTTTTCGCTCATCGCCGCCGGCGCCTGGTTCATCTTTCTCGGTAAATGACGATGAGCCGTCTGCTGGATCTCGACCTTCGCACGGGACGCTCGGTCATCGACCGGTATCTGGACAACGGCTATGCGCATGTGCGCGGCATGTCGTCCCGGTTCGCCGGCGCCGTCTCGGCCTGGCTGCTCGTTCACCAGACGGAAGAAGGCGTTCGCGGCGACGTGGTCGAGATCGGAACCTTCGAGGGCCGCTATTTCATCGCCCTGGCGCTGGCGCTCGCCGACGATGAAAAGGCGCTCGGGATCGACAGTTTCGACTGGCCGAGCGAACGCACGCTCGACAATTTCAGGAAGAATTGCGCGACCCACGGCGCGCGGCTCGATCGTATCGACGCCTGGAAGACGAACGCGTCGACGCTGACCGCCGAGGCGCTGCGCGATCGTGTCGGCGCGGCGCTCATACGCTTTTTTCATATCGACGGCGACCATTCGCCCGAACCGCTGCTGCACGATCTTTCGCTGGCGACCGCGGTTCTGCATCCGAAAGGTCTGATCTGCCTCGACGACATGCTGCATCCGGCCTATCCGTTCCTCGTCGCGACGGTGCGCGACTATCTCGAGGCGCATCCCGACATGCGCGTGATGGCGATCATCGATCGCGAGGACATCATCGGCGCGGCGAAGTTCCTGCTGTGCCGGGCCGATGCGGTTCCGCTCTACGAGAATGCTCTGATGAAGCGCTACCCGCAGCGACATTTCACGCTCGGCGGCGACGCGCTCGGCCATCACTGCGTGGTGCTGACGCCGCAGCCGAGGCTGGCGGTCGTCGACTGAAGGGAACGGACGGGCCGATGCGGATGGAAGGATGCCTTTTCTGCCAGATCGCGGCCGGCGACATTCCCAGCCATTGGGTCTACGAGGACGACGCGCTGCTAGCCTTTCTCGACATCGCGCCCGTTCGCGAAGGTCATTCGCTGATCATCCCGAAAGCGCATCATCGTCATTTCGACGATCTGCCCGCCGATCTTGCGGCGCGCATCATTCAGCTTGGCCAGCGCCTCGCGAGGACGATGAAGCCGATGTTCGGCGTCGCGCGCGTCGGCTTCCTGTTCACCGGCAACGATGTCGACCATGCGCACGGGCATGTCATTCCAATGCGGGAGAAGGACGATCTCACCTCGCGGCGCTACATCGCCGAGGAGGTCGTCACCTACCGCAATCCGCCGCAACCGCCGCGAGATGAGATGGCGCGCGTCGCATCGGCGCTGCGGGATGCGCTTCGCGGCCCTGTCTGAGAAAGACGGCGCGCCGTCAATTCGACGGCTTCAACCGCAACAGGCGCCCCTGCGCGCCGTCGGTGAGCAGATAGAGAAATCCGTCCGGTCCCTGCCGCACGTCGCGGATGCGTTCGCCGAATCCCTGCAGCAGGCGCTCCTCGCGCAGGATCTTGTCGCCGTCGAATTCGAGCCGCGCGAGAAGCTGGCCGGCGAGCGCTCCGACGAATGCGCTGTTTTTCCAGCCGGGGAAGGCGTCGCCAGTGTAGAACGCCATGCCTGACGGCGCGATCGAAGGATCCCAATAGAAGACAGGCTGCTCCATGCCGTCCTTGTGCGTGCCGACGCCGATCTTCGCGCCGGAATAATCCACGCCGTAGGTGATCACCGGCCAACCATAGTTTTTCCCCGCTTCAGGATGATTGATCTCGTCGCCGCCGCGCGCGCCATGCTCGGCGGTCCAGAGCTGTCCGGTCGCGGGATGAAGCGCGGCGCCCTGCACGTTGCGATGGCCGATCGACCAGATGAACGGATTCCATTTCACCCCGTTCAAGCCGGGATTTCCCGGCGCCGGCTGTCCATCCGTGGTGATGTGAATGACCTTGCCGATGGCGTTGTCTGGATTCTGCGCCTGATCGCGCTGCGAATAGCGATCGCCGACCGTGACGAACAATGTTCCGTCGCGCGCGAAAACGAGGCGCGAACCGAAATGCATCGTGCTGGCGATGCTCGGCTCCTGCCGCCAGATCGTCGTCAGATTCTCGAGCGCGTTCGCCGCGTCGTTCAGCCGCGCGCGGGCGACGGCGGTGTTGTTGCGGCCGCCGTCATGCGGCTCGGAGAAGGAGACATAGACCAGCCTGTTCCGCGCGAAGTCCGGATCGAGCGCGACGTCGAGAAGACCGCCCTGGCCGCGCGCATCGACGCGCGGCGCGCCGGAAAGAGGCTGCGACAGCGCGCCGTCCGCGCTCACGATGCGCATGCGGCCCTGCCGTTCGGTGACCAGCATCCGGCCGTCGGGCAGAAAGGCGAAGCCCCAGGGGTTTTGCAGGCCGCCCGCCACGGTCTCGACAGTGAAGGACGCCTTCTCGGAGGCGAAGCGCTGCGGCGCCTGCGCGAGCGCGGGAGACGCGGCAAACAATATTGCGATCAGGGCGAGTGCGAGCCGGCGGGTCATGACATCCTCCGCCACCAGTCTCGCCGTCAACTGTGACTGAACGGCGGCGCTTTCGACACCGCGCTCCCAGCTCCGCCCATCGCGTCCGGCGCGCTCCGCCTTATGGCGCGGGATTGCCGCGCCGCTGATGGATCGCGTCGATTTTCGCTTCGATCTCCGGCGTGATCCTGATCTCGACCGAGGACAGAGCGAGCTTCAACTGGTCCATCGTCGTCGCGCCGATGATGCTGGCCGTGACGAAGGGGCGGCTGAGCACGAAGGCGTTCGCCAGCACGGCGGGATCGACGCCAAGCTCGCGCGCCAGAGCCACATAATCGCGGATGGCCTCGTCCGTCCCCGGCAATTCGTAGCGCTGGCCGCGATTGAACAAGGTCGTGCGCGTATTCGGCGGGCGCGCGCCGTCGAGATATTTGCCGGTGAGATAGCCTTGCGCGATCGGTGAATAGGCGAGAAGGCCGACCTGCTCGCGCAGCCACACCTCGGCCATCGCCGTCTCATAGGTGCGGTTGAGAAGATTGTAGGCGTTCTGCACGGTCTGCACGCGCGGCTGGTTTTTCGTCTCGCTCTCGAACAGAAAGCGCATGGTTCCCCAGGCGCTCTCGTTCGACAGTCCGACGAAGCGGATCTTGCCCGCCTTCACCAGATCGCCGAGCGCCGCGAGCTGCTCGGCGATCGGGGTTTCGTCCGGCGCCGGCTCGAAATCCGCGCGGTTGAAGCGCGTCGGGTTGGAGCCCCACATCGCCGGACGTTCGGGAGCGTGAATCTGATAGAGATCGAGATAATCCGTCTGGAGCCGTTTCAGGCTGCCCTCGACCGCCGCGTTGATCTGTTTGCGCGTGACGCGCGCGGGCTCCGGCGGGTTGCGCATATAGGTGTCGGCCGAACGGCCGGCGACCTTCGAGGCGAGAAACATCTTGTCGCGGCGGCCGCGCGCGCGAAGCCAGTTTCCGATGATGCGTTCGGTGGAGCCCTGCGTCTCCGGCTTCGGCGGAATCGAATAGCGCTCGGCCGTGTCGAAGAAGGTGACGCCGTGATCGAAGGCGAGGTCCATCTGCGCATGGCCTTCGGCTTCGGTGTTCTGCTGGCCCCATGTCATCGTGCCGAGGCTGATCGCGGACACGTTGACGCCCGTGCGCCCGAGCGGACGAACTTCCATTCTCTTGCTCCAATGAAAAGCGCGGCGGGAAGCCGCCGCGCCGGATAGGCGTCAAATCCGCCAGCCGCGCGGCCGGCGGCGAGACTGTTTCATTCCGGCTTGACGCCGGCCGTCTTGATGACCTCTTCCCACACCTTCATTTCGTTGGCGTGGTAGGGGCGGAAGGCGGCCGGGTCGCGCACGTTCAGCGAGAAGCCGAGCTTGATGATGCGGTCTTTCGTTTCCGGCCGGTTCAGGGAGGCGATGATCTCGCTGGACAGCTTGTCGAGGATCGGCTGCGGCGTGGCGGCGGGCGCAAAGAAGCCGGCCCAGGATTCGGCGTCGGCGTTGGATACGCCGCCCTCGCGCAGGGTCGGCACGTCAGGAACCTGCGGATTGCGCTTCGGGCTGGCGATGCCGAGCGCGCGCAGGTCGCCGCTCTGGATCTGCGCGAGCACGCTCGGCAGGGTCGAATTCGCGATGTCGATGCGGCCGGCGATCATCTCCTGCACCAGCGGCGCCGCGCCCCTGAAGGGCACATGCTGCATCTTGATGCCGGTCCGCACCATGAACAGCTCGGTGGAGAGATGCGAACCGGAGCCGACGCCGGTCGAGCCGTAATTCAGTTCGCCCGGCTTGCTCTTGGCCAGCGCGATGAATTCCTGAAGGGTCTTCGCCGGCAAATCCTTGCGCACGACGAAGGCGTGCTCGAACGCCCCGGCGCCTGCGAGCGGGGCGAAATCCCTGATCGCGTCGTAGCCCGGCTCCTTCAGGAGGAACATGTTGTTGCCGTGCGTCTGGTTGTTGCCGAAGGTAATGGTGTGTCCGTCCGGCTCGGAGCGCGCGACGAAGCGGGTGCCGGCCGAGCCGGAGGCGCCGGCCATGTTCTCGACGATCACGTTCTGGCCGAGCGACGCCGTCAGATCCTGCGCCACGAAGCGCGCGATCGCGTCAGTCGGGCCGCCCGCCGGATAGGCGACGATCATCCGGATCACCTTGGTCGGAAAGGTCTGGGCGCGCGCGATCGAGGGGGCGGCGACGGCGCCGGCGAGCGCGGCCAGCGTGGAGCGACGATTCAGGGTCAAGGCGATTTCTCCCGCAAGGCTATTTGATTGGTTGCGCCTCCTTAGTGGGGGCTGCCGCGAATGTCATCCCGCCGGCGCGGGCCCCCCCAACGCAAAACGCGCGGCCGGAGCCGCGCGTTCAAGAAAGCCGGGAAGGATGGGGCGCGCGGCGCGCCTCAGGCGGCCGCGACCAGCCGCCGGCGCCGATAGGCGAAGCCGAGACCGGCGAAGCCGATCAGCATCATCGCCCAGGTCGACGGCTCGGGAACGCCGGAGGCGACGTCAGCCACGCCGACCGTCAGGCCGTGCCAGCCTTCGCTGCTGTCGGTGAAGCTGATCGAGGTGAAGACGCCGGTGAACTGAAGCACGCCATGGACCTCGCCAACGCCGGTGAAGCCCTTGCTGTCGGGTGTGACGGCGAAGGAGCCGCAGCCCCAGTAGCCGCAGCCCTGGCTGATCACGGCGAAGGGAGCGCTGAATTCCACGACATTCCCGTTCCAACTCGTGAACGCGATGTAGGGATTGGAGACGGGCGTGCTGAAGGTGATGGTCTTCGCGCCGCCGGCGTTGAGCGCGATCATGTCGGTTCCGGTCGGGCGGTTGACCAGGCCCTGCGTGTAGCCGTTGTCGACCCAGTAATCCGCGCCGGCGCCGTTGGTCTGGCTGAACAGATACGAACCGGTGAAGGTGACGCCGATGGCGCCGCCGGGGGCCGTGATCGAGCCGCTGACGGAGTTGGAAGCGCTTGAGGTCAGGTCGGCCCAGGAGACGACCACCGCGGCGTTCGCGGCGCTTGCGGCCAGTCCAGCGGCGCTCACGGCGGCAGCCGCGATGAGCTTGTAAAATCCGTTCATGAAACCTCCAAAAGAACAGGGACGCCCGAGGCGGCCCGCGCAATTCATGACGAGGCTGTAACCGAACGGAAACCATCCCGCAAGCGACCAGGATCGCGCCTCGCATGGCGGCTGACGGCGCATCACGAGCGATCGCGATCGCGTTACACGGCGGCGCGGCGCGCCTCGGGCGGACGGCCCCTTAAAGAAGGCTGACAAGATGCGAGCGGCTGCAGCGGTCAGGCCGTGAGGCGGTCGATCTCGGCCAGGTCATCGGGCGTCAGCGCCCAGTCCGCCGCCTTGACGTTGGCGTCGATCTGTTCGGGCCTGGTGGCGCCGGCGATCACGCTCGAGACATACGGACGCGACAGAAGCCAGGAAAAGGCGAGCTCGACCATCGTCTTGCCGCGCGCCGCGCAGAAGTCCGCCAGCTTCTCGACCTTGGGCCAATTGGCGTCGGTCATGTAGCGGTCGGCGAGGCGCTGAGTGTTGGCGAGGCGCGTGCCGGCCGGCAGCGGCTTGTTGCGCGCGTATTTTCCCGTGAGAAGACCCGACGCCAGCGGGAAGTATGGCAGAAGTCCCATCTCGAAACGCACGAGGGCCGGGGCCAACTCTTTCTCCACGTCGCGCACCAAGAGGCTGTATTCATCCTGCGCGGAGATGAAGCGGTTGAGGCCGTTCGTCTTCGCGACCCAGGCCGCATCCGCAATTCGCCATGCGGCGTGGTTGGAGCAGCCGATATAGCGCACCTTGCCCTGGCGAATGAGATCGTCCAGCGCGCGCAGCGTCTCCTCGATCGGCGTCTGCTCGTCGGTCGCGTGAATCTGGTAGAGGTCGATCCAGTCGGTTTTCAGGCGGCGCAGGCTGTCCTCGATCGCGTTGATGATGTAGCGGCGCGAACCGCCCTTCTTCACGCCGGAATCGTCCATCGGCATGCCGAACTTGGTCGCGAGCACGATGTCCTTGCGGCGCGCGCCGAGCAGTTCGCCCATCACCGTCTCCGACCCGCCGCGCTCGCCATAGACGTCGGCCGTGTCGAACAGGGTGATCCCCTGCTCGATGGCGCGGTCGATCACTTTCGCCGTCGCCGCCTTGTCGATGCGGCCGCCGAAATTGTTGCAGCCGAGGCCGACGGCCGAAACGCGCAGGCCCGAGCGGCCGAGGGTGCGGAATTGCATGAAGGAGATCCGGAGGATGTGAGAACGGCCGAATAGTAGACCCGCCGTGCCGCCCTGTCTCTCCCGTGAATGGATGCCGGCCATTCCGTGATAAGGTCGACGCAGGCGGGGCGATCCGGGCTTCGTTCGGATGGGGAGCATATCGATGAAACGCCGGCTGATCGGCCTCTGCGGCCTCGCGCTTCTTTGTTCGCCTGCGGTCGCGCAATCCGGCGATGCGCCGGCGCAGGTCAGGCGCGCGCTTGAAGGCTGGGCTGACGATTTCAACCAGGGCCGCGCCGACAAGCTGTGCGATCTGTTCGCGCCGGGCCTCGTCGCGACCATTCGCGGCGACGGCGATCGGGGGCGCGACGCGCTGTGCGCCAACCTGACGGCGGCGCTGTCGAAGCCGGGCCGCGCGCTTCATTATGCGGTGCGCATCCACGACATCGAGGCGGAAGGCGACCTCGCCGCCGTGCGGCTCGACTGGACGCTGACCGTGAAGGCAGGCGACAAAACGATGGTGAGCGTCGAGCGCGGACTCGACGTGTTCCGCCGCCAGCCGGACGGCCATTGGCGCATCGTGCGCTTCATCGTGTTTTCCGACGACGGCTGAACGCTTCCTTTGGGGGCGACCATTGACGGGGCCGGCGCGATATGGCCCGATCACGGGATGGGCGCCCATCGCAAGCGCCGACACTCGGCGCGCCATCTGCTGACGGAGCATCTCGTCGCCGGCCGCACATGCGGCGACTGCGCCCATTGCTGCGACTTCAAGGCGGTCAGGGCGCCCGGCTTCTTCAAGCCGGCGGGCGAGCGCTGTCCGCACAGCACCGGATGCAGCTGCGCGATCTATGAGACCCGCCCGGAGCCGTGCAGGGGCTGGCATTGCCTCTGGAGGCGGATCGAAGCGTTGCCCGACGAGGCCCGGCCCGATCTCAGCGGCGTCGCGTTCGAAATCATGTCCGACGCCGGCAGCGAAGACCCTCTCGAGCATCTCTTCATCTCGGCGCTGGCGTTGGATCATCATTCCGCATTCCAGCGGCCGGAGGTGCAGGGCTGGATCGGCCTGTTCATTCAGGGAGAGGGAAACCTTCCCGTCTTCGCCTCGTGGCGCGACCACAGCCTGATGATCTATCCGGCGCCCGACATCGCGGCCGCGGCGCGCGACGAGACGCTGCCGCCGCCGCCCGGCAAGGAAGCGGCGGTGGAGCGCTGGCGCCAGCGGCTGCACGACATCCGCGCCGAGCGGGCGGAGCGCGGCCTGCCGGCTATTCCGCCGGCGTGAAGTTCAGCGCCACGCCGTTGATGCAGTAGCGCAGTCCGGTGGGCGGCGGGCCGTCCGGAAAGACGTGGCCGAGATGGCCGCCGCAGCGGCTGCAATGCACCTCGGTCCGCGTCATGCCGTAGGAGCGGTCGACGGATTGCTCGACGGCGCCCTCGATCGGCGTATCGAAGCTCGGCCAGCCGGTGCCGCTCTCGAATTTCTTGCCGGACCGGAACAGCGGCTGGCCGCAGCCGGCGCATTCGAACGAACCCTGCCGCTTCTCGCGCAGCAGCGAGCAGGAGCCCGGACGCTCGGTGCCGTGGCCGCGCAGCACGTCATACTGCTCCGGCGTGAGGAGATGGCGCCATTCGGCGTCGGTATGGGAAACGGGAAAGGTCTTCTCGGCGGCGGTGGTCATGGGCGAACTCCCGAAGAGGCGGCGGAGGAGGGACATGACCGATATATAGGACGCGGACGGGATTTGTCGCGAGGGGGCGCGCGAGGACCGCTCGCGGGCGAGGGTGGGAGCATCGATCGTAGGCTTGATTATTCGGCGCCATTTTATGGCCGCCGCTTGCTTGGCGGTGCGTCGCATGGAAGCGTTGTCTTGCCTGTCTGTAACTTATAGGTTACATCGATGATCGAAGTCCGCGAGACGGAAGTCTACACGGAGTGGTTCAACCGATTGCGGGATCATCGCGCAAAAGCCCGTATCGATATTCGCATTCGCCGTCTGTCGCTCGGCAATCCGGGCGATGTGAAACCGATCGGCGGCGGCGTCAGCGAACTGAGGATCGATTACGGGCCGGGCTATCGCGTTTATTTCCTGCAACGTGGGTCACAACTGATCGTGTTGCTGGGCGGCGGCGACAAGGGCCATCAGGCGCGCGATATCGCCAGTGCGAAGGCGTTGGCGAAAGACTGGAGCGAACAATCATGACGCCCGTTAAAACCCGGCCCTGGGATCCAGCCGAGCGCCTGGATAGTCCGGAAGCGATCGCGGCCTATCTCGACGCAGCGATGGAGGAAGGCGATCCAGCGCTGATCGCCGCTGCGCTGGGCGATGTCGCCCGCGCGCGCGGAATGACGCAGATGGCGCGGGACACCGGCGTCACCCGCGAAGCGCTCTATCGCGCGCTCAGCCCGGACGGGAATCCGGAATTTTCGACGGTGCTGAAAGTGATGAAGAGTCTGGGACTGAGACTGAGCGTGGCGGCGGAGTGAAATAGCAGCGTGGATTCACGACCGCTTCGGTGGCGGAAGCAGATGGTCGTCGTCGCTCTCACGTCTCCACCACCTCGATCTCATGCGTGATCGACGCGGTTTTCGCGAGCATGATCGAGGCCGAGCAATATTTCGTCGCCGACAACTGCACCGCGCGCTCGACCTTCTCGCGCGAGAGGCCGCGACCCTTCACGATGAAACGCATGTGGATGCGGGTGAACACCTTCGGGTCCTCGGCCGCGCGCTCCGCCTCCAGCGACACCTCGCAATCCTCCACCGGCTCGCGGCCGCGCTCGAGGATATGAACCACGTCGAAGGCGGCGCAGCCGCCGGCGCCGATCAGCATCAGCTCCATCGGGCTCGTTCCGGGCGTCGGACCGCCGGGCGCGGCCGCCGCTCCCAGGACCAGCCTGTGGCCGCTGCCGGATTCGCCGACGAACGTCCGCTCCTCGACCCATTTCACACGCGCTTTCATCGACCTTGTCCTGGTTGAAAGGAGACGCGGCGTCTCACGGGCTCGCCGCATACTCCTGGTCGGTCACCTGCTCCAGCCAGACGACGGAGACGCCGTCGAGCGCCTCCTGCATGGCGAGATGGATCATCATCTGGCCAGGCGCCGCGCCGTGCCAGTGCTTCTCGCCGGGCGGGATCCAGACGACGTCGCCGGGCTGGAGGGCGGTCACGGGCCCGCCCCAGGTCTGGAAACGGCCGACGCCCGAGAGGACATAGAGCGTCTGGCCGAGCGGATGGGTGTGCCAGGCGGTGCGGGCGCCGGGCGCGAAGGTCACGCGGGTCGCCCGGAGGCGCGCCGGGGCCGGCGCTTCGATGATCGGCTCTTGCCAGACGGTCCCGGCGAAGGCGTCGGCCGGGCCCATGCGGGTCGGCCTGTCGGCGACTCTGGTCAGTTTCATGCGGCGCTCCCGCCCGGTCCGGGCGCGGCAATCTAGCATGCTCCGGCCGCGCCGGTGATCCCCGCCATTCGCAATCGTCATTTGCTGTGGCGGCGGCGCGGCGCTAGAAGGCCGCCGCGCCTGTTGCGGCGCATCCCATCCTCTCGGAGCCCCGTCATCTCATGGCTTTCCTCGCCGACGCGCTGAAGCGCGTGAAGCCGTCCGCCACCATCACGCTGACGCAGAAGGCCCGGGACCTGAAAGCGACGGGCAAAGACGTGATCTCGCTGTCGGTCGGCGAGCCGGACTTCGACACGCCCGACAACATCAAGGAGGCGGCGATCGCCGCCATCCGCCGCGGCGAGACGAAATACACGCCCGTCTCCGGCATCCAGCCGCTGCGCGAGGCGATCGCGAGGAAGTTCAAGCGCGAGAACGGTCTCGACTACAAGTGGCAGCAGACGATCGTCGGCACCGGCGGCAAGCATGTGATCTACAATGCGCTGCTCGCCACCCTCAATCCGGGCGACGAGGTGATCTGCGTCGCGCCCTACTGGGTGAGCTATCCGGAAATCGTCGCGCTCTGCGGCGGAACCGCCACCTTCGCGATGACCCATCTGAAGGACGATTTCAAACTGCGGCCGGAGGAGCTCGAGCGCGCGATCACCCCGAAGACGAAATGGGTGATCTTCAATTCGCCATCCAATCCGTCGGGCGCGGCCTACACGCGCGAGGAGATGAAGCAGCTCACCGACGTGCTGATGAAGCATCCGCATGTCTGGATTCTGTCGGACGACATGTATGAGCACCTCGTCTATGGCGACTTCACCTTCGTCACGCCGGCGCAGATCGAGCCCGGCCTCTATGACCGCACGCTGACCATGAACGGCGTGTCGAAAGCCTATGCGATGACCGGCTGGCGCATCGGCTATGCGGCGGGCCCGGACCATCTCATCAAGGCGATGGACATGGTGCAGGGACAGCAGACCTCGGGAACCTCGTCGATCTCCCAGTGGGCGGCGGTCGAGGCGCTGGAGGGGTCGCAGGACCATCTGCCGCAGTTCCGGAAAGCGTTCGAGCGCCGGCGCGATCTGGTGGTGTCGATGCTGAACCAGACGCGCGGGCTGAAATGCCCGAAGCCGGAAGGCGCCTTCTATGTCTATCCGAACCTCGCAGAGCTGATCGGCAAGAAGACGCCGGGCGGTAAGACGATCGAGACCGACGAAGATTTCGTCCTCGAGCTGCTGGCGAGCGAAGGAGTCGCCGGCGTGCACGGTTCGTCGTTCGGACTCGGGCCCAACATGCGCATCTCCTATGCGACCTCCGACGAAAAGCTCGAGGAGGCCTGCCGGCGCATCCAGAAGTTCTGCGCAGAGCTGCGCTAAATCAGCGCATTCCTGCTATCGTCACGCGAATGGCCGGGATTTCCCGGCCATTTTCGTGTGGCGAGCAGTTAGGCAAGCAAAGCGCCCGCGTTTCGCGCGCGCTTTTTGTCCCATGCGGAGGAACCACGACGCGCCCGCCGCGTTTCAACAAACGACAGGAGGGTTTTATGAAAACTCAGACAATTCTGGCTGCGGCCTGTGTCGCCGGCGGCTTGCTTGCGGCCGGCCCCGCGTCCGCCGCATCGCGCATCGGCACGCTTGAGTGCGATATTTCCGGCGGCGTCGGCATGATCATCGGATCGAACAAGTCGGCGCGCTGCTCCTATGTGGACCGCGCCGGACGGCGCGAAGTCTATTTTGGCAATGTGTCGCGCCTCGGACTGGATGTCGGCGTCACGCAGCGCGCGCGCATGGTCTGGACGGTCGTGGCGGAGACGCGGCGGCTCGGCCGCGGCGCGCTGGCGGGCAATTATGCCGGCGCGGCGGCTGACGCGTCGCTCGGCGTCGGCGGCGGCGCGAAGATACTCGTCGGCGGCTCCAACAACACGATCACGCTGCAGCCGCTCTCGGTGCAGGCGCAGCGCGGCGTCAATGTCGCCGTCGGCGTTGAATCACTGACGCTGACGCCGGCTATGCGCGCGCGTCGCTGATTCCGCGAAAAAGCGACACGCTTGTCGTTCGCCCGTTCCGAGGTTTTCGCCCCGGAGCGGGCGTTTGCGTTTACGGCACCACAGTCGGGCCGCTGCCCAAGAAATAGGCGAGCCTGCTTCAAAACTCGCGGTTACGCTCGCCGCAAAGCGGCCGCTTGATGCGCCGTTGCGAACCAGGAGACGACGATGGGAATGATCAGCACGAAAGACGGCGCGGAGATCTTCTACAAGGATTGGGGTTCCAAGGACGCACAGCCGATCATGTTTCATCACGGATGGCCGCTGTCCTCCGAAGACTGGGACGCGCAGATGCTGTTCTTTGTCGGTCACGGTTATCGCGTCGTCGCCAGCGATCGTCGAGGCCATGGACGATCGTCTCAGACCGACGTCGGACACGATATGGATCATTACGCCGCCGACGCCTCGGCCGTGGTGGAGCATCTCGATCTCAGGAATGTGGTCCATATCGGTCATTCGACCGGCGGCGGTCAGGTGGCGCGCTACGTCGCGCGATTCGGCGAACCGCAGGGCCGCGTGGCGAAGGCGGTGCTGGTCAGCGCCGTGCCGCCGCTGATGGTGAAGACCGACAGCAATCCGGACGGTCTTCCGATGGAGGTGTTCGACGGATTCCGCTCCGCCCTGGCGGCGAACCGCGCGCAATTCTTCATGGATGTCGCGTCCGGGCCGTTCTACGGCTTCAATCGCCCGAATGCGAAAGCATCCGAGGCCGTCGTTCACAACTGGTGGCGCCAGGGGATGATGGGCAGCGCGCTAGCGCATTATGAAGGCATCAAGGCGTTTTCCGAGACCGACCAGACCGAGGATCTCAAGGCGATCGCCGCGCCGACCCTCGTGCTGCATGGCGACGATGATCAGGTTGTCCCCTACAAGAACGCCGCGCTGAAGCAGATAGACTTGCTGAAGAACGGCGAGATGAAAATCTATCCCGGCTACCCGCACGGTATGCTCACCACCCATGCGGACGTCATCAATCCCGATCTGCTCGCCTTCATCAAACGATAACGTCACGCGCGCGCTGTCGTCAGCGCGCGCGCTTTTGGTTTCGTAACGATTGGGAGAGCGACGCGTCGCCGATGCGTTGCTGTCATGCTCGCCAGGAGCGCGTGCGTCACTGCTTCGCCTGCGGGAAATATTCGGTGTGGGTCTCGCCTGTGCGGCCGACATAGAGCACGCGCCGACCCGGGAAGGAAACCAGATACCCGGCGCAGCCGGCCTTCGCGACATGCTCGCAAAAACCTTTGTAGGTGTAGCCCGGCGCCATCGCCTGCGCTTGACGAATGGCGCCCTTCACCGCGGCCAGATCGAAATGTTCAGCGACTGGCGTCGTGGTTTTTTGCGTTTCCAGCTCCATTGAGGCGCCGTCCGGCCGGTAGTAGATGCGCGTGGCGCGGCGGAAATCGACAGCGTATCCGTCAAAGCCGGCGTCGATGAGCAGTCGCACACTCTCGGGAAACGTCATCGTGTCCAATTCAGCGGCTTCGAGCGTCGAGCGGGCGATCTCTTTCCAATGGTCAGTCATGTCGCAATCCTTGTTCATGGGTGAAGCAGTCGCCATTAATCGACCGGCAACGCGGTCAGGCCGCGCTTGTCGACGATGCTGCGCAGAAGCCGGAGAAGGGCGGCGCGGTCATCTGATGCGAGATGGTCGAAGAACTCGGCGTCGTTGGCGTCCGCCAGCGCCGCCAGTTCAGGCGTGAGCGCGCGCCCGGTGGCGGTGAGGGCGAGCGTCTGCCCGCGGCCGTCGCGCGGATTCGACGCGCGCTCCAGCAGCGATTTTGCAATCAGCCGGTCGGCGAGCTTGGTCACCGCGCCGCGCGTCATTCCCATGCGGGCGGCGAGGCGGCTCGGCGCGAGAGGTTCAGTGTCGAGAAGCTGGCGCATCAGCACCCATTCCGCGACAGTCACGCCCCGGGCCTCGACCTTGCGCGCGAAGCCCTGCGACACATGGTTCGACACGAGGCGCAGCCAGTAGCCGAGATGGTCGGTCAGGTCGGACACGCCAGATCGCATCGCTCATCCTTTTTGTTGACTAGGAAACTATTTGATATTGTTTCCTAGTCAACAAATTTACAGTGGCGGCGCCGGCGATCAGAACGCGCCCCGCGCCGCCTCATCCGTCAGCGATCCTGACCTTTGATTTCGCTTTACTTCGCCAGCAGCCGGCGCGACGTTTGAAGACCTCTCGGCGCAGGACATTTCTGCGCCCGCGCCGTTCCCAAGGTCCGGCCGCAAGCCAGCGACCGGTCGCACGATGGCCCGCACAGCGGGCGCAGCGAAGGAGGAACGCATGGGCTCAGCATCCGGCAATGGCAGACAAACAGCGGGTTCACGATGCATCGCGATCGTGGGCCCGTTCCAGAGCGGCAAGACCACGCTTACGGAAGCTCTTCTGGCGCGCATGGCCGCCATTCCGCGACAGGGCCGCGTGTCGGACGGAACGAGCGTCGGCGACGGCTCCGCGGAGGCGCGCGCCCATGCAATGAGTGTGGAAGCCAACATCGCCACCGCCGACTTCATGGGCGAGCGCTTCACCTTCATCGATTGCCCGGGGTCGATCGAATTTCAACACGAGATGCGGCAGATCGCGCCGATCTGCGACGCCGCCGTCGTGGTGTGCGAGGCTGACGACAAGAAGATTCCGCAGCTCAGCCTGATTTTGCGCGAGCTGGAGGAGGCGGGCGTGCCGCGCTTCCTTTTCCTCAACAAGATCGATACGGCCACGCGCCGCGTGCGCGAAACCTTGCAGATGCTGCAGCCCGCCTCGCGCACGCCGCTGCTTCTGCGCCATATCCCGATCTGGAAGGACGGCATCGCGGTCGGTTTCATCGATCTCGCGCTCGAACGCGCGTTCCTTTATCGCGAGCATGCGCCGAGCGAGGTGTTGACGATGCCGGCGGAGGAATCGAATCGCGAGAAGGAAGCGCGCTATTCGATGCTGGAGAAGCTCGCGGATTATGACGACTCGCTCATGGAGGATCTGCTCTCCGATCTCGAGCCGCCGCGCGACCGGGTGTTCGAAGACCTCGCGAAAGAATTGCGCGGCGGGCATGTCGCGCCCGTGCTGATCGGCGCGGCGGAGCGCGGCAATGGCGTGACGCGACTTCTGAAGGCGTTGCGCCACGAGGCGCCGGGCATCGCCGCGACGCGCGGACGGCTCGGCGTCGACAGCGTCGGCGATCCGCTGGCGCAGGTGATGCGCACGATCCACACCAGCCATGGCGGCAAGCTCTCCGTGGCGCGCGTGCTGCGCGGGACCATCAAGGACAACGACACCATCGTCGGCTCGCGCGGACAGGAAGCGCGCATCGGCGGAATGTCGCGCATGACCGGCGCCAGCGTCGCGAAAGTTCCGCAGGCGGAGGCGGGCGACACCGTCGCGTTCGGCCGGCTCGATCCGATCGCGACCGGCGATGCGATCGCGGTTTCGGCGCAGCGGCCGTCGTCGGTTCTTTCCGTCGCGCCGCCGGAGCCGGTGCATACGATCACCGTCGCTGCCAAGGAGCGCAAGGACGAGGTGCGCCTGTCGGCGGCGCTGGCGAAGCTCGCCGACGAGGACCCCTCGCTGATGATCCAGCATGTCCCCGAACTTGGCGAGTTGCGCCTTCACGGGCAGGGCGAAATGCATCTGCGCGTCGCGATCGAACGGCTGGAAGGACGCTTCGGCGCGACGGTGACGACGGGCAAGCCGAGCGTCGGCTACCGCGAGACCATCCGCGCGCGGGTGAGCGAGCGCGGGCGCCATCGCAAGCAGTCGGGCGGCCACGGTCAGTTCGGCGACGTGGTGATCACGGTCGAGCCGCTGGAGCGCGGCGAGGGCGTCGTCTTCGCGGACACGATCACCGGCGGCGTGGTGCCGAAACAGTATATCCCGTCGGTGGAGGAGGGGGTGCGCGCCTTCTGCGCCCGCGGGCCGCTCGGATTCCCGGTGGTCGACGTGAAGGTGACGCTGACGGACGGCTCCTATCACACGGTCGACTCCTCGGACATGGCGTTCCAGCAGGCGGCGCGCATCGGCATGAGCGAGGCGATGCCGAAGGCGAAGCCGGTGCTGCTCGAACCCGTGATGGCGATCGACATCCTGACGCCCTCGGACGGGACCTCGCGCGCGAGCGCGATGGTGACGGCGCGGCGCGGCCAGATTCTCGGCTACGATTCACGACCGGGTTGGGAGGGATGGGACGTGCTGAAGGCGCAGATTCCTGAATCCGAAATGAGCGGCCTGATCGTCGAGCTGCGCTCGGCGACCGCCGGCGTCGCGACCTTCACCGCCCAGTTCGATCATCTCGCCGAGCTGACGGGCAAGCCGGCCGAGCATGTGGTCGCCGCGCGGGCGCTGGAGCGCGCGCACTGACATGGCGCATGGCGCGGCCGAGAAGCCGCGCCATCTTGTTTCGCCGCATTGGCGCGCTACGTTGCCGGCAACGACCAAAGCGAGGGGAAATGTCCGTCAGCGCCGCAACCGAACCTCCCGCCGCCGCCGCGCGGCCCTGGTTTTCGTCCTATCCCGAAGGCGTTCCGCAGGAGATCGACGTGGCCGCCGTGGGCGGCCTGATCGACCGCATCAATCGCAGCATCGTCACCTATGCCGACCGCGACGCGTTCGAGAGCTTCGGCGTCAATTTCACCTACGGCGCCGTCGCGGCGCAGGCGAAGGCGTTCGCCGGCTGGCTGCAGAAGCAGGGTCTCGACAGGGGCGACCGCGTCGCGCTGATGATGCCGAACGTGATGGCCTATCCGATCGCGCTGATCGGAACGCTGATGGCGGGCTGCGTCGTGGTCAACGTCAATCCGCTCTACACGCCGCGCGAGCTTGAGCATCAGCTCAAGGATTCCGGCGCGCGCGCCATCGTCGTGCTGGAGAATTTCGCGCACACCGTCGAAGCGACGCTGCCGCACGCGCCGGTCGAGCGCGTCGTCGTCGCCTCGGCGGGCGACGCGCTCGGCTTCAAGGGCGCGATCATCAGCTTCGTCGCGCGCCACATCAAGAAGCTCGTGCCGCGTTACGAGATTCCCGGCGCCGTCTCCTTCAAGGCTGCGCTCGCCTCGAAGGCGCCGTTCAAGCCCGCGACGATCGCGCCGGAGGACATCGCCTTCCTGCAATACACCGGCGGCACCACCGGCGTCTCGAAGGGCGCGACGCTCACCCATCGCAACGTCGCCGCCAACATCGCGCAGGTGGAGGCGTGGTTTGCGAGTTCGATGGCGAAGACGGACGGGCAGCCGGTGATGGTGACGGCGCTGCCGCTCTATCACATCTATGCGCTCACCTGCTGCTGCTTCTATCTCTTCGCGCTCGGCGGCAAGAATCTGCTGATCGCCAATCCGCGCGACATTCCGGGCTTCATCAAGACGCTGCGCCATTCGCGCTTCACGTGCTTCTCGGGCGTGAACACGCTCTACAACGCGCTGGTGCATCACCCCGACATTGGCAAGGTGGATTTCTCGAAGCTGACGATGGCGTCCGCCGGCGGCATGGCGATGCAGTCGGCGGTGGCGAAACAGTGGAAGGCGCGGACGGGCGTGCCCGTCACGGAGGGCTACGGCCTTTCCGAGACCTCGCCGGTGCTGACCACCAACCGGCCGGACATCGTCGATTTCACCGGCACGATCGGCTTCCCGCTGCCCTCGACCGACATCGCGATCCGCGATCCCGCGACCGGCGCCGAGGTGAGCCAGGGCGAGCCCGGCGAGCTCTGCGCGAAGGGGCCGCAGGTGATGGCGGGCTACTGGAACAGGCCCGACGAAACCGCGCGCGCAACCACCAACGACGGCTATTTCCGCACCGGCGACATCGCGGTGATGAATGCGGACGGTTCGTTCCGCATCGTCGACCGGCTGAAGGACATGATCATCGTGTCGGGCTTCAACGTCTATCCGAACGAGGTCGAGGAGGTGCTGTCGCAACATCCGGGCGTGCTGGAGGTCGCGGTGGTCGGGCAGCCGGACGAGCATTCGGGCGAAGCGGTGGCGGCCTATGTGGTGAAGCGCGATCCGGCGCTGACCGAGCAGGCGCTGCGCGACTATGCGCGCGAGAATCTCGCCGGCTACAAGCGGCCGAAGACGATCGTGTTCCGCGATTCGCTGCCGAAGACGAATGTGGGGAAGGTGTTGCGGCGGGCGCTGAGGGAGGAGGCGGCGGGGTGAGCGCGTTTCGTACGCCTCTTCCCAGCAATTCGTCATCGCTTCCCTGACGCGGCGATTCGGTTTTCAGGTTCACGACATGGGCTGGACGCCCCGGCTTGACGCCGGGCATGCCGAAGCGGCGATAGCGCGGCCAGAGCGTTGATCGTCTGCGAAGACGCGAGAGACTTTCGTAACAGAGCAGCGCGCGACCGCCTTTGGCGCGATTGTTGAACCGCCTCCGCTGCGCTCACTCCATCGCGGCGGCGGAGTGGCCGGGGCCCGGCGCGCTCTTTGGCCGGCGCAGCAGGAACACCAGCGGCATGCAGCAGAGGGTGAGCAGCATCATCACGTAATAATCGTTCGCATAGGCGATGATCGTCGCCTGGCGCGTCACCTCGCCGTCGAGCGCCATGCGGCCGGCGGTGGTTCCGAGATTCCAGTATTTCTGGATCTCGGGATGCTGGAGCGCCTGGTTGAACGGCGTGACATGGGTCGACAGTTCCGCATGCATCACCTGTCCGCTGCGGGCGAGCAGGAAGATCACGATCGAAATGCCGATCGATGAGCCGATGTTGCGGATGAGGCTGAACAGGGCCGCGCCCTGAACGCGGTATTTGGGATCGAGCGTGGCGAAGGCGATCGTCGACAGCGGCACGAACAGGAAGCCGAGGCCGAAACCCTGCAATACGCCGGTGCGGATCAGCGCGCCCTTGTCGACGTCGGGCGTGAAGCCCGTCGTTTCCCACAACGCCACCGCGAGCAGGCAGAGCCCGAACGTCAGGAAGATTCGCGGATCGACTTTGCCCGACAGCCGGCCGATCAGCATCATCGCCGTCATCGTGCCGAGACCGCGCGGGGCGACGATCAGGCCGGCCTGCAGCACGGGATAGCCCATGAGATTCTGCAGGAACGGCGTCTGCAGCGCCAGGGTCGAGAACAGGATCATGCCGACGACGAAGATGAAGCCGACGCCGACCGCGAAATTGCGGTCGCGGAACATGTTGGGATCGACGAACGGCGCTTTCGTCGTGAAGGTGTGGACGATGAACAGGTAAAAGGCGAGCGCGGCGATCGCGGCTTCAGTGACGATCTCGAGAGACGAAAACCAGTCGAGCTGCTCGCCGCGATCCAGCATCATCTGCAGCGCGCCGATGAAGAGAGAGAGCGTGATGAAGCCCGTCCAGTCCAGCGGCGCGCGCGACAGTTTCGATTCCGACAAGGCGGCGGACAGGCCGATGAAAGCGAGGACGCCAACCGGAAGATTGATGTAGAAAACGTAGCGCCAATTGTAATTCTCGGTGAGGAAGCCGCCGAGCGTGGGTCCCAGAATGGGGCCGACCATCACGCCCATGCCCCACAGCGCCATCGCCGAGGCGTGCTTCTCGCGCGGATAAGCGTCGAGCAGAACCGATTGCGACATCGGCACCAAAGGCGCGCCGAACACGCCCTGCAGCAGGCGGAACAGCACCATCTGCTCCAGCGTCTGCGCCGCGCCGCACAGCAAGGATGCGACGGTGAATCCGGCGACGGCTGTCAGAAATATCTTCTTGCGGCCGAAGCGCGCGGTCAGAAAACCGGTCAGCGGCATCGCGATCGCCGACGACACGATATAGGAGGTCAGCACCCAGCTGATCTGATCCTGCGTCGCGGAGAGCGACCCCTGCATGTAGGGCAGCGCGACGTTGGCGATCGTCATGTCGAGCGCCTGCATCACCGTCGCCAGCATCACGCAGGCGGTGATCAGCGTCCGTTGTCCGTCGGCGGGCGCAGCTTGGGCGGCCGCCATGGCTCAGAGTCCGAGAAGATGGCGAAGCGCGGCGAACAGGCCGCCAAGCGAGCGCCGCTCCCCGGTTTCGATCTCGACATTCGCGCTCATGCCCGAGCGCAATTGCGGCGCGCCCTCCACATGATCGACATGCAGCCGCACCGGCACGCGCTGGACGATCTTGATCCAGTTGCCCGACGAGTTCTGGGCCGGCAGCACGGAGAACTCCGCGCCCGTCGCCGGACTGATGCTGGCGACGGATGCGCTCCATTCGCGGCCGGGATAGGCGTCGATCGTAACATGCGCCTTCGCGCCCGGCTTCACGCCGGCGAGATCCGTTTCCTTCGGGTTGGCGTCCACCCAGACATCGTCGGAGCCGACGATGGAGAAGGCCGGCTGGCCGGCGGCGAGATATTGTCCGATCTGCAGCGAGGACACGTTCGCCGCAATGCCGTTGATCGGCGCGACGATCGTGGCGAGCGACAGGTTGCGGCGCGCGCCGTCAACCTGCGCCTGAGCGTTCCGCACGCGCGGATTGCCGCCGACATCGCTCGCCGCGTCGCCGCCGAGCTGGGCGAGAACGGTTTCCGCTGAGCGCTGGGCCACGGTTACACGCTCGCGCGCGGCGTCCAGATCATGCTTGGCCTGATCAAACAAAGTCTGGCTCGACACGCCGCGCTTGATCAGATCCTGCTGGCGCTGGAAAGCGGTCTCATAGAAGGCGACGTCGATCTTCGCCTGCTCGATCTGCGCGATGTTCTGGCGATAGGTCGCCTGCAGCGTCATGATCTCGTTGCGCGTCGCGCCAAGCTGCGCCTCGGCGGCGGCCAGAGCGATGCGATAGGGCGCATCGTCGATGCGAAAGATCACGTCGCCCTTTTTGACGCCCTGGTTTTCGTGGACGGGAATGTCGCTCACGGCGCCAGAAATCTGCGTGGCGATGTTCAGTTTGTCGGCGCGCACATAGGCGTTGTCGGTCGAGACGTAGCGGCCGCCGAGCAGGTAGAATCCAAGCGCCGCCGCGATGACGACGACGGGGCCCAGCAGAAGCAGGACGCCGCGCAGGCGCGACCGGCGCGCGGGCGGCGCGGCGGCGAGGGCGGGCGCTTCTCCCGCCGGGGCGACGCGCGGCGGACGCTCCGCAGTCGGAGCCGGCGCCTTCGCGCTGGGAAGCTCGTGAATCTTGGCGCCGCCCGCATGCGTCGTCGCATCGACGGCAGGCGGGCGGGTCGCGCCGGGATCGTCGTTCGCGGCGGGTTCAGGCATCGGCCGACTCCATCGTCTGCAGCTCTGGCGGCCGCGCGCAGGCTTCTGACAGATTGTTGCGGATTATTTCGAGAATTCTGACGACCTCGTCCCGCCTCGCCGGGCTGACGGCGGTCAACGCTTCGTCCCGGGTGGCCATGCCGATCTCGTGCAGGCGTTCAAGCTCGGGGCCCGCCTGGGCGGTGAGATGAAGCCGCCAGGCGCGACGGTCCTTCGGGTCGGGCCGGCGCTCGACCAGACCGGCCTTCTGGCAACGGTCGACCAGCCGAACCAAGGTGATCGGCTCGACGTCCATCAATTCCGCGAGCGCGCCCTGCTGAATGCCTTCGTTTCGCTTGAGCACGAACAGAAGCTGCCACTGAGCCCGGGAGAGGCCCAGCGCCCGGGTCCGCTGCTCGAACCTTTTGCGCATCAAGCGCGCACAATCATGCAGCAGGAAGCCGATCGGGGGAGGCTGGTTGGGGTGGGTCGTCATTGCAGACGGCATATATAAGCATGCTTATCATATGCAAGACGGAGGCGGAATTGCTGCGATGCAAAATACTCAGGGCGGGCTGAAGCGAAGGCCGCCCATCGCCGGCTCGTGATTTGGCGCGAGTCCGCCTCTCCGCTATCTCTGGACGGGTGACAGGGAGGAATTCATGCTTGTTCGGTTCCGCAAGGGCTGGGAAATCCCGGAGACGGACGCCACCCCCGAGAGCCTGTTCAGCAATCGTCGTCAGGCGCTTGCCGGCCTGGGCGCGATCGGCGCGACGGCGCTCGCGGGGCGCGGAGCCCGCGCGCAGGACGCCGATCCTTCGGCCGATCTCTATCCCGCCAAACGCAACGACAAGTTCGTCCTCGATCGCGAGATAACGCCGGAGCAGATCAACGCGAACTACAACAATTTCTACGAGTTCGGGTCCTACAAGCGCGTCGCCAAGGAGGCGCAAGCGCTGAAAATCCGTCCCTGGACGGTCAAGATCGATGGCATGGTGGAAAAGCCGGTCGAGTTGGGTATCGACGACATCGTCCGGCGCATGCCGCTCGAAGAACGGCTTTACAGGCATCGCTGCGTGGAGGCGTGGTCGATGGCGGTGCCCTGGACCGGGTTTCCGCTCAGGAGCCTGCTCGACCTCGCCCGACCGCTCGGATCGGCGAAATATGTCCAGTTCAAGACGTTCCTCAATCCGTCGATCGCGCCGGGCCAGAAGGAGACCTGGTATCCGTGGCCCTATGTCGAGGGCGTGACGATCGAGGAATCAGCGAACGACCTCGCGTTCCTTGTGACCGGCGCTTACGGCAAGCCGCTGCTGAAACAATTCGGCGCGCCGATCAGGCTGGCCTTGCCGTGGAAATACGGCTTCAAGCACATCAAATCGATTGTTCAGATCACTCTCACGGACAAGCGGCCGAAAAGCTACTGGGAGGCGTTGCAGGATTCCGAGTACGGTTTCTGGGCCAATGTGAATCCGGCTGTGCCGCATCCGCGCTGGAGCCAGGCCACCGAAGAGGTGCTCGGCGCCGGCAAGCGCGTTCCAACGCAGCTCTTCAACGGTTACGGCGAGTTTGTCGCGCACCTCTACAAGGGACTCGAGAAAGAGAATTTGTATATGTGAAAAGAAAAGGCCGGACATGAAACATGCCCGGCCAAAGGTGGAAGGGCCGGCGCAAGCGCCAAGCCCTTTCGAGGGGAACGATCAGAACGAAACTCGACGCCGGGAGGAGGTGCGGAGCGATCGTTCCGATCGCATTGATAAATAACTGATCACCAATGGCAGGCAATCTGCCTCGTCTCATGGCAGCTATGCGCGACGCACGTCTCGCGACTTTTTAGTCAGTTGCGTACGACTTTTCCCCATAGCTTCGCGATCAATAAGTCCAGCGCTGCGCCTTGCTGACAAGAAAGTCGCGAAACACCTGCACTCTCGCCACATTCTTCATTTCGGACGGATAGACGAGATAACTCTCGAGCGCCGGCATCTCGGCGAATTGAAGCACCTGAACGAGATTGCTGGGCTGATCGACGAGATAATCCGGTAAAACCGCGATGCCCATCGATTTTTCGACGGCGATCTTGAGCGCGGTGACGCTGTTCACAGTCAGAACGGCCTGACGCGCGTCGCGCGCGTCGCGTCCCAACGTCGGCAGCCAGTTGATCTGCGCAAGATAGTTCGGTTCGGTTCCGCCGAATGCGATAATTTTATGATCATCGAGCGCTTCCAGATTTTCCGGACGCCCGTAACTCTTGATGTAATCCTGCGATGCGTAAGCGTGGAAATGAACGGTGAAGAGTCGACGCTGGATGAGATCGGGCTGCGTCGGCTGCCGCAGGCGCAGCGCCACATCCGCCTCGCGCATCGCCAGATCGAGTTCTTCGTTCGTGAGAATCACATCGATCCGGATATCGGGGTATTGCTGCGCGAACTCGGATAGGCGGGGCGTGAGCCAGTGGGTGCCCAGTCCCAGGGTGGTCGTGACCTTCAGATCGCCGTTCGGCTGCTCCCGGCTGTCGTGAAGCCGCGCGCGGGTGGCGTCGAGCTTCTGCACCATTTCCTTCGCGGCGCGATAAAGCAGTTCGCCCTGCTCGGTAAGGATCAGCCCGCGCGCGTGGCGATGGAAAAGCGGCGCCTTCAGGTCCCGTTCAAGGGCGGAGACCTGACGGCTCACGGCGGACTGGGAAAGGGAGAGCTGGTCGCCGGCGTGCGTGAAGCTGCCCGCCTCCGCCGCGACGTAGAACACCCGCAATCGATCCCAATCCATGCGCTCCCCCTGTTATCGTTCGGCGCGGCCAAACGCCGTCCGGCCTCGGCGCCGGTTCGCATCCCTCGATCGGGCGTGACGGGAAACAGTCGGCTGCAGCTCGGCCGATCGACATAGCATGCGCGAGGTGCATAAGTGCGCCGCGAGCGATGCAATCGTCAATCAAGAATTTGCGAAATCACAAGAATTTCGCGGTTCATAACGGATGTTGATGGATTTTTTCACAGTAATTGATTTCATGTCCTGCGCTGCGCCAAGGGTCGGCGGCGGCCGCAGGCTGCGACGTCGTCGCGCCATCATTTCCCGATATTGCGCCGTTATATTGAGAGCCTACAGTCAGCCATCCGGTTGTCATGATCTTCGGCTGAATCGCTTGGGTTTGTTTCCGCCCCCAACCGCCGAACCCCGCTACAAGGAGTCGCCATGTCCCTTCAATCAAAAGTCGCCGTCGTCACCGGATCGACCAGCGGAATAGGTCTCGCTCTCGCCAGAACGTTCGCCAAGGACGGCGCCAACGTGGTCATCAACGGGTTCGGCGACGCAGCCGCCATCGAGAAGGAGCGGGCTGGAATCGAGAGCGAGTTCGGCGTCAAATGTCTCTATTCGCCCGCGGACATGTCGAAGGGCGAGCAGGTGACGGAGATGATCAGAACGGCCGAGAAGCAATTCGGCCGCGTCGACGTGCTGGTGAACAATGCGGGCATCCAGCATGTCGCGCCGATTGAGGATTTTCCGGACGACAAGTTCGAGGCCATCATCCGCATCAATCTCCTCGCCGCGTTCTATGCGACGAAAGCCGCCGTTCCGGGCATGAAGGCGCGCGGGTGGGGCCGCATCATCAACACCGCGTCAGCGCACGCGCTTGTCGCTTCGCCGTTCAAGTCCGCCTATGTCGCGGCCAAGCACGGCATCGCTGGCCTGACCAAGACCGTCGCGCTCGAAGTCGCGACCCATCACATCACGGCAAACGCGATCTGTCCGGGGTATGTCTGGACGCCGCTGGTCGAGCATCAGATTCCCGACACGATGAAGGCGCGCAACATGACCAAGGAGCAGGTCATCAGCGATGTGCTGCTGGAGGCGCAGCCGACGAAGGAGTTCGTCACCGTCGATCAGATTTCCGCTCTGGCCCTGTTCCTGACGTCCGACGCTGCGGCGTCGATCACCGGAGCGATGCTGTCGATCGACGGCGGATGGACCGCCCATTGAGCGACGGCCGCAAACAGATCTCGCTAGCCCTGCAAGGCGGAGGCGCGCATGGCGCCTTCACCTGGGGCGTTCTCGACGAAATCCTGAAAGACGGCCGGATCGCGATCGAGGCGATCTCCGGCACCAGCGCCGGCGCGGTCAACGGCGCTCTCGTGGTCGACGGCTGGAGCGAAGGCGGAGCGGAAGGCGCGCGGAAGGAGCTCGATTCATTCTGGCGGGCGATCAGCGCCGATTCGCTGTGGTCCTCCGGCCAAAGGGATCTCCTCGGTCGTTTCCTGTCCGGCGCCTCGCCCGCGTCCTCGCTCGCGACGGCCTGGTTCGACTGGATCTCGACCTTCGCGAGCCCTTACGATTTCAATCCGATCAATCTCAATCCGATGCGCGACATTCTCAATCGGCAGATTGATTTCGCCCGCATGCAGAAGGAGGACGGCGTCAAGCTGTTCATCTCGGCGACGAATGTCCGCACGGGAAAGATCAAGGTCTTCGAACGAAAGGACATCACCGCCGATCACATCATGGCGTCCGCCTGTCTGCCGATGATGTTTCAGGCTGTCGAAATTGGCGGGGAGGCTTACTGGGACGGCGGCTATATGGGAAATCCGGCGCTGTTTCCGCTTTTCTATTCGACGGCGGCTGACGACGTTCTGCTGGTTCAGCTCAACCCGATCATGCGCAAGGAGATTCCGCGCACGGCGCGAGAAATCCAGGACCGCATGAACGAGATCACTTTCAACGCCACGCTGCTGCGGGAGTTTCGCGCCGTCGAATTCGTGCAACGCCTTGTCGATCAGGGCGTGCTGCCGCGCGACAGATACAAGCGCGTGCGCATGCACAGGATCGACGCCGACAAGGCGCTGAAAGATTTCGGCGCGTCGACGAAAATGGACTCCCGTTACGACTTTCTGCTGACGCTCAAGAGGGCCGGGCAGCGCGCGGCGCGCCACTGGCTGGCGAAGCACTTCGACGACCTCGGCGTCCGCGAGACGCTGATCCTTCGCGACGAGATCGCGTGACGGCTCGAACCTGTCTGTCAGCCGGCGACGCCAAGTCAACGCATATGAAAGCTCTCGGCGACCGATGCGTCGAGGACGAGATCGTCGCAGGAGCCGAGCAGCCAGAGCGTCCTGACGTCGAGCCGCAGCAGAGGCCGCTCCCACCACCGATCAATCAACGATTTCAATTCGGCCGTTTCCTCGGGAGCGAGATCGTCAATGAAATTGTAGAGCCCGACGAGGTAGAGATCGGTCGCTTTCTGACCGAGCGTCTGCTGTACGACCTGAAGCGCGTTCGCGCCGCCCCGGCGTTCGGGATAGACGCGCAGATAAAGCCGGCCGATGTTGATGTTTCCCGAAAACAGGCCGCGCAGCTCGATCGCGAATGAATCGATCTGACCGATCCTGCGTCGAAGGCCGTCGGCGAGTCCGGCGGCAGGCTCTCCCACCGCGAGCGAACCGCAGAGCGTCGCGTGCAGGCGCGAACGACGACGCGGAATCAGATCCCATGCGATTTTTTTCGAGAAGGAGGCCGCGCGACACTCGGCATCCATCGCCTTGAACGCGGGGGAGGCGTCGAGCGCATCCGGATCAACCGGAATCACGAGTGAAAACACGCGCGGGTGGCGGCCGCGGTCGTAATGGGCGCCGTCGCGACGCATCACGGCGCCGGGATGATCCGGAGCGACGAGGGGCAGATGCGCGAGCCGGTATGCGTCGTCCATGAGCAGCGGCTCGCCCGCCGTCAGCGCGCCGCGGCTGCGGCGATAGCCGAGCTCGGAGTCGTCGCAGAAGGCTCGCGCGGTCTCGTTCATCGCATTGTCCGGTGAAAGGTCAGTCGGCCTGTAAGCCGGGTTCTGGATGGCCGTCGAGCTTGCGCCCGACCGCGTGGCGACCATTCCTCTGGGACGTCCGTCGCCGGACGCCTCAAGCAACCAACCCGGACGACGATCCGGAGAGATCTGCGGCGGTCGCCCGCCGCGCGTCGTCCCTATTCGGTTTTGCTCCCGACGGGGCTTGCCGTGCCGCTTCCGTTGCCGGTCGCGCGGTGCGCTCTTGCCGCACCGTTTCACCCTTACCCGCGCAAGCGCGGGCGGTCTGTTCTCTGTGGCGCTATCCCTGGGGTCGCCCCCGCCGGACGTTATCCGGCGTCGTTTCTCCGTGGAGCCCGGACTTTCCTCGACCCGAAGGGCCGCGGCCGCCCGGCCGACTGACAGGCCGGACATGCCGGCGCGCGCGATGAAAATCAAGAGGGCGAGGTCAGAAAGCGTTTGCGGTCTTGTCGGCCATCAAACTCTTCACCCGCGCGCAATAAAGGCGGGCGTGCGGGCTCATGCGCGTGGTCCGAAGGCCGCCCTGATAGCGCATGATGGCGCCGCAGGTGTCGCCGTTGGCCATGCGGTAGGCGCGGGCGAGATGCTTGACGCCGACGCTCGCGTTGGTCTCGGCGTCGAGCAAACCCTGCGCAGAACCGCCATAGCCTTCGCCGCGGGCCGTCTGGAGCTTGATCTGCATGAGGCCGAAATTGCCGGCGTGAGCAGCGCGTGGATTGTAGCGGCTCTCGATGCGAGCCACGGCATCGGCCAGCGCGGGCGGGATCCCGTGAATGGCCGCGTGCTTGGCGATGATCTTGCGGACGCCTGTCGCGGCGGCCCACTCCTCATCCGTCTGACGGCCGGCGCGGCGCGAACGAGGCTTCTCGACGGCTGGTTCTTCCTTCACTTCCGGGGCCGCGGTCTGTTCCGCCTGCTGCTCCTCGCTTGTGTCGGACGCCGTGGCGCGGGCCAGCGACGCAGCATCGAACTGGGCGTAGGCGGCGGGCGACATCGTGGCGAAACCGAGAAAGACGAAGAGCGAGAGAAGCGGACGATGCGACAATGGGCCGGCTTTCGGTTGTTGCGAAGGCGGCAGCCCTGACGGCGCATTGTGGCGCGGACGGGGCAACGACAAAAAGCGCCTTTTGGCTTTGCGCGCTCTCAGGTCGCTTTGCGCGGGCTCCAGAGCACGATGTGTTGGAATTTTGTCACGGTCGGGGAACGATCGGCCGTTCCGGACGTTAACAACCCGAAAAGTGCGGCGGCGCACATCGCATTGCATTTGAACGTTCAAGTTCAGCAAGCTACCATCGCTGAACGTCAAGGTCCGTTGGCGTTTTGAAACCCGAGGAACACCCATGAAGAAATTTGTCACCCTCGCCTCCGTCGGTCTGCTGGGGCTTTCCGTGGCCGCCTGCAACACGCCGAGCGAGCGCGGCGTGGGCGGCGCTCTCATCGGCGGCGCGACCGGCGCGGCGATCGGCGGACTTGCGACCGGCAGGGCCGGCGGCGCGCTTGTCGGCGGCCTGATCGGCGCTGCAGCGGGCGGCGTGATCGGCGCTTCGACCGCCGCCTGCCCCGATGGCTATGTGCTGGTCCGCGACCGTCGCGGTCGCGACGTCTGCGCTCCGCGCTACTGATCTGTTAACGGACCAGGGCCGGCGTCATGCCGGCCAGGGAAGGCCGCGCCGCCAGCGCGGCCTTTCTTTTGGCCGGGGCGTCTGTCCGGTTGCGCGCGTCGCGCAATTCACGGCAATGTGCGCATGATTTTGCAGCCGCCTCGCGGCTGCTGTTGTAATCCTCTTCGCGATGAGTTCGACGACCGCGCCCCAGACCGCCATCCGCCGCGCGGCCGTCCTTCCGCCATGGCGGGATCGCGCCGGCCGGCTGTCGCCGCTCAAGCTCGTTGTTTTTCTCGCGCTTTTGCTTCCGGGTCTCTGGATCCTGCTGCAATGGCGCCTCGACTGGCTCGGGTCGAAGCCGATCACCGAGGCGCTGCATCAGTGCGGCCTGTGGGCGGCGCGGCTGCTCGGCGTCACCCTGGCTGTGACGCCCTTCCGCTACATCGGGAACTGGCCCAAGCTCTTCCTCGTCCGCCGCATGCTGGGCCTTGGCGCATTGGCTTACGCCATTCTGCATGTGTCGCTCTATGTCGTGCAGGAAGCCTATGACGTTCCGCATGTGCTGTCGGAGATCGTGCTTCGCTTCTATCTGACGATCGGCGCCATCGGCGTCGTCGGCCTCATCATCCTCGGCGCGACCTCGACGGACGCGACGATCCGCAGGATGGGCGCGGCGTGGCATCGGCTGCACCTGCTGATCTATCCGATCTCGGCGCTCGCGCTGCTGCACTTCTTCATCCAGACCAAGATCAACGTCTATGAGGCGGTGCTGACGACCGGACTGTTCGTCCTGCTCATTCTCTACAGGCTGATGCGGCGCTTCGGGCTTGCCTACACGCCCCTGTCTCTTCTCGCGGCGGCGGCGGCTGGCGGCGCATTGACGATGGCGATCGAGGCGCTCTGGTACGGGTTGGCGACCGGCGTGCCGGGTCTCGCGGTGCTGAAGGCCAATCTGAATTTCGACATCGCCATCCGCCCCGGCTGGTGGGTGGCGCTGGCCGGCGCCGGCGTCGCGCTGCTGCGGCTGGCGCGCCCCGCTCCGCCATCGCGCCAGCGCGGCTGACGAACCTTCGAGCCTGACCGACGATCTCGGGTTTTCCGCCTCCCCGGAGGCGTTTCGCGCGTTCGCCCGCGCCCCTCTCAATGCTTCGTTAACCCTAAAGGATTCTGATCCGTGGAGGGCGCGCGTCTGCTTCGAAAAGGCCGTCGACTCGCCGCGCGAACTATGAACGGTTCATTGACGCCCAAAGTATCCCATGCTATCCCAAATCATCCCGCTTCGGACTGAGCGACCTATCGCTACGCCGGCAGCCGCCCGAGACGGCCGGCGGCAGGCGCGCCTTTCGCGAGCGGACTGCGGATCGACGGCTGGCGAGGGGGCCTCGTGCGCTGCGCGCGATCCGGCGTCGTGCTGCGTCTTCTGGAATGGATCGCTTCTTGTCCCATGTGACGATGCGGCTGGACGCCAAGGGGCGGGTCTCCGTTCCCGCCTCCTTTCGCGCGGCGCTCGCCCGGGACGGCTACGAGGGGCTCTATGTTCATCCCTCGCTGGACCGGCCGGCGCTCGACGCCGGCGGAAACGGTCTGATCCGGGAGATCGAGACCTTGCTCTCCCGCTACGATTCCTTTTCGGAGGCCTGGGAGGTCTTCTCGACCGCGCTGCATGGCGACAGCGAACAGCTCAAGATCGACGGGGAGGGGCGGGTGCAACTCTCCGAACGGCTGAAAGAACGGGCCTTCATTCGCGACGAGACGACCTTCGTCGGTCTCGGCCACAAATTCCAGTTCTGGGAGCCGCAACGTTTCGCAGCGCATCGCGCCGAGGCCACGGAGAAGGTGCGCGCGTACCGGCGCGAGCTTGGCTCGCGTCCGCCTTCCGGAGCGCGGGATTCATGACGGGCCGCGGCGCGGGACCCTCCTCCCACGCTGCTGGTGGACCGGTTCGTCACGTTCCCGTGCTCCGGAAGGAGTCCATCGAAGCGCTCGCGCTTCACGCCGGCGGCGTCTATCTCGACGGCACATTCGGCGCGGGCGGCTATTCACGCGCGATCCTTGAAGCGGAACCCTCCTGCCGCGTCATCGCCGTCGATCGCGATCCGGACGCCATCCGCTCCGGCGCCGCGCTGGCCGATGAATTCAGCGGCCGCTTCGTTCTCGTGCAAGGGCGTTTCGGCGATCTCGACCGGATCGCGCAGACGCAAGGCGCTGCGACGCTCGACGGCGTCGCGCTCGATGTCGGCGTCTCCTCCATGCAGTTCGACGAAGCGCAGCGCGGGTTTTCCTTCCGCTTCGACGCGCCGCTCGACATGCGCATGGAGCAGTCGGGCCGCTCGGCCGCCGATATCCTTGCCGAGGCGAGCGAGGAGGAACTGGCCGACATCCTCTACCATTTCGGCGAGGAGCGCCGCGCGCGCGCCTTTGCGCGCGCCATCGTCGCACGCCGCAAAAGCGCGCCCGTCGCGACGACGCGGGAGCTTGTTGATCTGATCACCACCATCGAGCGGCCGCGACCCACCATGATTCATCCGGCGACGCGCACGTTTCAGGCGCTGCGCATCGCCGTGAACGACGAGCTCGGCGAACTCGTTCGCGCGCTGCACGCGGCCGAGCGCGCGCTCACGCCCGGCGGGCGGCTCGCCGTCGTAACCTTCCATTCGCTCGAAGACCGCATCGTGAAGCAGTTTTTCGCATCGCGCTCCGGGCGCGGCGAAGCCGCGTCGCGGCGGCTGCCGGGCGAACCCGAGGCGGACGCGCCGACCTTCTCGCTCGTGACGCGCAAGCCGATCGAGCCCGGCGCGGCCGAAATCGAGTCAAACCCAAGAGCGCGATCGGCGCGCCTGCGCGCCGCGGCGCGCACGGCGGCGCCCGCGCGCGCGCCGGATCCGGCGATCGACATGCTTGCGCGCTTGCCGCAGCCATCCGTGGGGAGGCGCGCGTGATCCTGCGCATACTGCATATCGCCGCCGTCGGCGGGCTGATCTCTTCGGCGCTCTACGCGTACACGATCAAATATGAGACGACCTGGCGCGCGGAGGAGCTGATCAAGCTCAAGCACAAGGTGCAGCGAGAAAAGGACGCGATCGCGATCCTGCGCGCGGAATGGCAGCTTCTCAACCGGCCGGAGCGGCTTCAGGAACTGGCCAAGCAGTTTCCGCAGCTTGCTCCTCTCCAGCCGCACCAGATCGGAACGATCGCCGAGCTGCCCATGCGTCCGGAGCGCGGCGACGAGCTCGGCAAGAAGCTCGATCTTCTCGGCCTCGCGGCGCCGGCTGCTCCGCGGGACGTCACCGGTTCGATCGGAGCGGCGCGGCCCGCCGGCGGACGCGCTTCTCCGGGACAATAGCGCCGTCATGAAAAAGCCTGAAGACGTCTCCCCAAAGCCCTCCGTGAAGCGAACCCTGCTCAGCGCCCTACGCGGGCTGTTCCGGCTGCGCGCCGACAAAAGCTCCACCCGGCTGATCGTGTTGGGGCTGGGTTTTGTCGGCGTTTTCGGGGTGATCGCAGGCCGCGTCGCGCAACTGGCTGCAACGGCGCCGGAAACGACGGGCAGCATCTCGCGTTCGGCGGCGGCCGACATCTCCGCCGCGCGTCCGGACATCGTCGACCGGAACGGCGAACTGCTCGCGACCGACGTGAAGGTCTTTTCGGTTTTCGCGGAGCCGCGGAAAATCATCGACAAGGATGAGGCTGTCGAGCTTCTCACCGCCGTCATGCCGGATCTCAACGCGCGCGAATTGCGCGAGCGCATGAACCAGCGTCGCGGATTCATCTGGGTCAAGCGCGAGATCACGCCGCGCCAGCAGGCGGAGACCCACAGGCTGGGCATTCCAGGCATCGGCTTCCTGCCGGAGAACAAGCGCGTCTATCCAAACGGACCGGCGGCCGCGCATGTGCTTGGCTTCGCGAATGTGGACAATGTCGGAATCGCCGGAATCGAAAAGCATATCGACACGCTGGGTCTGCAGGATCTGAACGGCGCCGGGTTCGCGCTGTCGGCCCGCGACATGAATCCCATCCGCCTCTCGGTCGATCTGCGCGTGCAGCACGCGCTTCGCGACGAACTCGCCAAGGGACTCGAGAAATTCCGGGCCAAGGCGGCGTCCGCAGCGATCATGGACGTCAACAGCGGCGAGGTGATCGCGCTGGTGTCGCTGCCCGATTATGATCCGAACAATCCGGCGGACGCGCTGCAACCGGACAAGATCAACCGCATCAATGTCGGCGTGTTCGAGATGGGATCGACGTTCAAGGCGCTGACGACCGCCATGGCCCTCGATTCCGGAAAATTCAATCTGAATTCGATGATCGATTCGCGCGCCGGAACGCTGCGCTACGGAGGACGCGCGATCCACGACTACAATGGCGGCAAGAATCGCGCGCTCTCGATCCCCGAGATTTTCATCTACTCGTCGAATATCGGCTCGGCCAAGCTCGCGCTCGGCATCGGCGTCGATGGCCACAAGGAATTTCTGCGCAAGGCCGGCCAGCTCGAACGATTGATCACGGAGCTTCCCGAAAATGCGCGGCCCATCGTTCCGTCCCGCTGGTCGGAAGTGAACACGGCGACAATCGGATTCGGCCACGGGCTTGCGGTCGCGCCGTTGCAGGCGCTGTCCGCGGTCGCGGCGTTGACGAATGGCGGCGTTCTTTTGCCGCCCACCTTTCTGAAGCGCAGCGCCGAGGAAGCGAAGGCGCTCGGCTCGCGGCTGGTCAAGCCTGAAACCAGCGAAGCGATGCGGTATCTTCTGCGGCTCAACGCCGAAATGGGATCGGCGACGCGCGCGAACGTGCCCGGCTTCTATGTCGGCGGCAAAACGGGCACCGCCGAAAAGGTGATCGGCGGACGTTATTCAAAGAACAAAAATCTTGCAACCTTCATGGCGGTCGTGCCGGCGGACAAGCCGCGCTATCTGTTTCTGACGATTCTCGACGAGCCGCAGGCGATCAACGGCGCGGCGACGGGCGGTCTGACCTCCGCTCCCGTCACCGGCCGCATGATCGAGCGCATCGGTCCGATGCTTGGCGTCGAGCCCAGGTTCGAACCGCCGCGCCAGCCATTTCCAGGACTGGCGCGCTACCAGCTCAAGATTCAGCAATGAAGCTTGGCGCCCTCATCACGGACTGTCCGTCGCCATTCGACGACACGGACATCGTCGGCGTGACCGCCGACAGCCGCGCCGTGCAGCCCGGTTATCTGTTCGTCGCCGTTCCTGGCGTGAAAGCGAACGGCGCGCAGTTCATCCAGGACGCCGTCGCGCGCGGCGCAGCCGCCGTTGTGACTGAGGCGGACATGCAAGGCGCAGCCTCCGCCACAACGATCCGCGTGGCCGATGCGCGCGCCGCTCTCTCATCCATCGCCGCCCGCTTCCATCCCTTGCAGCCGGAGACGATCGTCGCCGTCACGGGCACCAGCGGCAAGACGTCGGTCGCCGAGTTCACGCGTCAGATCTTCGCCTCATGCGGACGCTCCTCCGCAAGCCTCGGCACGCTCGGCGTCATCAAGAGCGACGGCGCCGCCTATGGCTCGCTGACGACGCCAGACCCGGTCACGATCCATCGCACGCTTGATTCGCTCGCGCGCGAGGGCGTCACCCGCCTCGCGATGGAAGCGTCGTCGCACGGCCTCGATCAGAAGCGGCTCGACGGCGTGCGGTTGCGCGCCGCCGCGTTCACCAACCTTGGTCGCGATCACCTCGACTACCATCCCGACGTCGAATCTTATCTGGCGGCCAAGCTCCGTCTTTTCACCGACCTTCTTCCGGCCGACGGCGTCGCAGTGATCAATATGGACGGCGAGCGAAGCGCCGATGTCGTGAAGGCTGCGCAACGGCGCGAACTGAAGTTCGTCAGGGTCGGGCGTCGCGGCGCCGAGACTACGTTGGACAGCGTCGCGCGCGAAGGATTCGCCCAGCGGCTTGTCATTGCCAGCGGCGGCCGGAGCTGGCGGTTGCGGCTGCCCCTGATCGGCGAATTCCAGGGCGAGAACGCGCTCACCGCCGCGGGTCTCGCCATCGCCGCGGGCGAAGATCCGGACAATGTTTTCCCTGCGCTGCAGACGCTGCGCGGCGTTCCCGGACGGCTTGAGGTCGTCGGCGAAGCGCGCGGCGGCGTCGCGCTTGTCGATTATGCGCACAAGCCTGACGCGCTTGCCGCGGCGCTTGATGCGCTGCGCCCGTTCGCATCCGGCAGGCTGATCGTGGCGTTCGGCTGCGGCGGCGATCGCGACCGGGGCAAGCGGCCGTTGATGGGCGCCATTGCGGCGGACAAGGCGGATATCGTCATCGTGACCGACGACAATCCCCGCAGCGAAACGCCAGCCGCCATCCGGCGGCAAATTCTCGCGGCGGCTCCCGGCGCGCGCGAGATCGGCGACCGCGCCGAAGCGATCGGCGCGGCCGTCGGCATGATCGGCGCCGGCGACGTCGTCCTCATCGCGGGAAAGGGCCATGAAACCGGACAGATCATCGGCGATCGCACATTGCCGTTCTCTGATCGCGAGGCGGTCGCGGCCGCGTTGAGGGAGCTGGCTGCGTGACGCGCGCTTTATGGACTTCTGACGAGGCGATCGCTGCGACCGGGGCGACGGCGAGCGGCGCGATTCCGGAAACGCTCGCGGGCGTCTCCATCGATTCACGCACGATCAAGCCGGGCGAACTCTATGTCGCGATCAAGGGCGACGTGCATGACGGCCATGATTTCGCGCGCGCGGCGTTCGCCAACGGCGCGGGCGCGGCGCTTGTGAGCCGGGAGCGAGCGAGAGAACTTGCCGGCGCCGGGGCTCTTTTCGCGGTCGACGATCCGCTGCGAGGGCTCGAGGCGCTAGGCCGCGCGGCGCGGGCGCGCAGCGATGCGCGCGTGATCGCGGTGACGGGATCGGCCGGAAAGACGGGCGTGAAGGAAGCGCTGGGACTCGTGCTTTCCCGGCAGGGAGACACTCATTTTTCCGTCGCCTCGTTCAACAATCACTGGGGCGTGCCGCTGACGCTGGCGCGCATGCCGGCGAGCGCGCGCTTCGGCGTTTTCGAGATCGGCATGAATCACGCCGGCGAGATCACGCCGCTGACAGCGATGGTCCGACCGCATGTCGCGATCGTGACTGCGGTCCTGCCGGTGCATCTCGCTTATTTCTCGTCCGTGGACGCTATCGCCGACGCAAAGGCGGAAATCTTCTCGGGGCTCGAGCCAGGCGGCGTCGCGATCATCAACGCCGACCAGCCGCAGACGGACAGGCTGATCGCGCGCGCGGCGGAGCACGGCGCGAGGGTCGTTTTGTTTGGCGAGAGCGCGCGCGCCGAAGCGCGTCTTCTGTCAGTCGCTCTGCATGCGGACGGCTCTGATGTCGCGGCTTCGATCGATGGCGAGGCGGTGCGTTATTCGCTGCGCAATCCGGGCCGGCATGTCGCGATGAACAGCCTCGCGGTTCTCGCGGCGGCGCGCGCCGTTGGCGCCGATGTCGCGCGCGTCGCAGCCGATCTCGCCGAGGTTCCGCCGCCGACCGGGCGCGGCGCCCGCGAAATCATTCCCGTCGCGGGCGGCGCCGTCACGCTCATCGACGAAAGCTATAACGCTAACCCCGCCTCCATGCGCGCCGCGATCGAGAATCTCGGCCGCATCCGTGCGAAAGAGAGCGGCCGGCGCATCGCCGTCGTCGGCGACATGCTGGAGCTCGGCGACAGGGCGCGGGATTTTCACGCCGAGCTCGCATCGGCGATGAACGACAATGGCGTCGATCTCGTTTTCGCATGCGGGCCGATGATGCGCGCGCTATGGGACGAACTGCCGCCGTCGCGGCGCGGCGCCTACGCCGCCGATTCCGCCGCCCTGACCCCGGCCGTCATCGCGGCGATCGGCGCGCATGACATTGTCAGCGTCAAAGGTTCGCTCGGCAGCCGCATGGGACCGGTGGTCAAGGCGATCCGCGCGCGGCTGACGCCGCCAGCCAAGAACTGAGAACAGACGATGCTCACCCTGCTTGCGGAATACAGCGCGCATTTCCAGCCGCTCAACCTGTTTCGCTACATCACGTTCCGGACCGCCGGCGCCACGGTGACGGCGCTGCTGTTCGTTTTTCTGCTCGGCCCGTCGATGATTTCCCTGCTGCGCCTGCGCCAGGGCAAGGGCCAGCCGATCCGCGAGGATGGCCCGCAGTCGCATCTCGTGACTAAGAAAGGCACGCCGACCATGGGCGGGTTGATGATCCTGTCCGGGCTTGTCGTCTCGACGCTGCTGTGGGCCAACCCGCGCAGCGGCTATGTGTGGGTCGTTCTGCTGGTCACGATCGGCTTCGGAGCGATCGGATTTTATGACGACTATCTCAAGGTGACGAAGCAGTCGCATAAAGGCCTTTCGGGCAAGACGAGACTGGCGATCGAGGCGCTGATCGCCGCCGTCGCCTGCTATGCGATGATGAAGCTCTCCACGCCGCAGCTCGCAACCAAGGTCGCGGCCCCCTTCGTGAAGGATCTGCTGTTTGATCTCGGCTGGTTCTTCATTGCATTCGGCGCGTTCGTCATCGTCGCGGCGGGTAATTCGGTCAATCTCACGGACGGACTCGACGGGCTCGCGATCGTGCCTGTGATGATTTCCGCCGCGACGTTCGGTTTCGTCGCCTATCTCGCGGGCAACGTCATCTTCTCGAACTATCTCCAGATCAATTTCGTGCCGGGCGCCGGCGAACTCGCCGTGATCTGCGGCGCCATCATCGGCGCCGGTCTCGGCTTCCTCTGGTTCAATGCGCCTCCGGCGCAGATTTTCATGGGCGACACCGGGTCTCTCGCGCTGGGCGGGCTGCTCGGCTCGATCGCGGTCGCGACGAAGCAGGAGGTCGTGCTCGTGATCGTCGGCGGCCTGTTCGTCGTCGAGGCACTGTCCGTCATCATCCAGGTGTTTGTCTTCAAGCGCACGGGAAGGCGCGTTTTTCTCATGGCGCCGATCCATCATCATTTCGAGAAAAAGGGCTGGACCGAGCCGCAGGTCGTGATCCGCTTCTGGATCATTTCCGTGATCCTCGCGCTCGCCGCCCTTTCCACGCTCAAGCTGCGGTGAGCGGATGACGCCGGTCACGCACGCCAAGGGGCAGACGGTTGCGCTGTTCGGGCTCGGGGGCTCCGGGCTCGCGACCGCGCGCGCGCTCAAAGCGGGTGGCGCGCGCGTGATCGCCTGTGACGACAGCGCCTCACAAATGGACAAGGCGGCTGCGGAGGGACTTGAAACCGGCGATCTGCGATCGATCGACTGGCGCGGCGTCTCGTCGCTCGTCCTTTCTCCGGGAGTTCCGCTGACGCACAAGGACGGAAAGCCATTCACACACTGGACCGTGCGGCTCGCGCGCGACAACGGCGTCGAGATCATCGGCGATATCGAGCTGTTCTGCCGCGAACGGCGCGCCATCGCGCCGGATGCGCCTTTCATCGCCATCACCGGCACGAACGGCAAATCGACCACGACGGCGCTGATTGCGCATATCCTGCGAAAAGCCGGACGCGATGCGCAGATGGGCGGCAATATCGGCGCGGCGATTCTGTCGCTTGCGCCGCCGGCGCATGACCGCTTCCATGTCATCGAATGCTCGTCGTTCCAGATCGATCTCGCGCCGACGATCGACCCGACGGTTGGCGTTCTGCTCAACATCACTCCAGATCATCTGGATCGACACGGGACGATGGAGAATTATGCGGCGATCAAGGAGCGGCTCCTCTTGGGCGCGAAGGAATGCATCGTCAGCATTGACGATGGGAGAAGTCTTGCGATCGCCGATCGCATCGCGAATGTGGATTTGATCTCGACTCGCGGCTCGGTTCGCACGGGATTTTTCGGAAGTCAGACGGCGGTTTATTTTGTGACCAGAGTCAACGAAGCCGCGAAAGTGGCGGACATCGCTGGCGTTCGCAGCTTGCGGGGAGAACATAATCTCCAGAACGCCACAGCCGCATTCGCCGCTGCGGCCGCTGCTCTCGCGCCGAGAGCGATTGACTGGCCCGTGATCGCATCGGCGCTGCGCACATTTCCCGGCCTTCCGCATCGTCTCGAACAGATCGGCAGCCTTGGCGATGCGATCTTCGTCAATGACTCGAAGGCGACGAACGCCGATTCCACCGAAAAGGCGCTTCTGTCCTTTCCCTCGGACATTTTCTGGATTCTGGGCGGCAAGGCGAAGGAAGGCGGCATCTCTTCGCTGAGATCCTGTTTTCCACGCGTCGCCAAGGCTTTTCTGATCGGCGCCGCGACGGAGGAATTCGCGGCGGCGCTTGACGGTTCAGTGCCCTACGAACGGTGTGGAACGCTCGACGTCGCCGTTGCGCACGCCGCGCGCGACGCCGCGCAGTCGCGCGCTGAACAACCTGTCGTTCTTCTGTCGCCGGCCTGCGCATCCTACGACCAATATCCGAATTTCGAGAAACGCGGCGATCATTTCCGCGCGCTTGCCGCAGCCCTTCCGGGCTTTACGCCCGTTTCACGCGCAGCCTGAGGAGGCGCCGATGCCGTCCCGCACAGAACGCTCTCTGTTCTCCGACTGGTGGTGGACCGTCGACCGCCTGTCGCTCGCCGGCGTCTTTGTTCTCATGATCGCCGGTCTCGTCTTCCTGATGGGCGGAGGGCCGCCGGTGGCGGAGCGACTCAACCTGCCGCCGTTCCATTTCGTGCATCGGCAGATGTTCTGGCTGTCGGTTGCGGCAATTGTTCTGCTTGCGACGTCGTTCTTGTCGCCGCGTCATATCCGGCGCACCGCGCTCGTCATCTACGTGGTGTTCATGGCGCTCGTCATCTACGCGCTGTTGTTCGGCGTCGAGGTGAAGGGCTCGCGCCGCTGGGTGATTCTCGCGGGCCAGAATCTGCAGCCGTCAGAGTTCGTGAAGCCCGCCTTCGTCATTCTCGCTGCTTGGGCCTTTTCGGAAGGGACGCGGCGGCCGGAAATGCCGGGCACGTTGTTCGGCGTTCTTTTGCTCCCGTTGACGGTCATTCCTCTGGTTCTTCAACCGGACATCGGCCAGACCATGCTGCTGTGCGTGGTGTGGGCCGGCCTGTTCTATCTGGCAGGGCTGCACATGTTCTGGGTTTTCGGGTTGGGCGGCGCGGGCGTCGGCGGCATCGTGCTCGCCTATTTTTTCTTTCCCCACGTCACCCAGCGCGTGAATCGCTTTTTCGACAAGGGCGGATCGGGCGGAGACACGTTCCAGGTCGACACGGCCGTTGAAAGCTTCGTTTCTGGAAGCTGGCTGGGCAAGGGGCCCGGCGAAGGGACGATCAAGCGCATTCTGCCGGACAGCCACACCGATTTTCTCTTCGCCGTCACAGGCGAGGAGTTCGGGGCCATCGTGTGTCTCGCTCTCGTCGCATTGTTCGCGTTCATTGTGTTCCGGTCGCTCTGGCTCGCGCGGCGCAATGAAGATCCGTTCTGCCGTTTCGCCGCGGCGGGACTCGCGATCCTGTTCGGCGTGCAGGCGTCGATCAACATGTCGGTCAATCTGCATCTCATTCCGCCGAAAGGCATGACGCTGCCGTTCATCTCCTATGGCGGATCATCGCTGCTGTCGCTTGCGCTCGGCGTCGGCTTTCTCATTTCGGTCACGCGCAGGCGGCCGAAAGCGGAGATCGACGCGCGCTTCTCATCGCCGCTGCGCGAGGCGGCGGCGTGAGTTCGTCACCATCGGTCGTGCTGCTCGCAGCGGGAGGAACGGGCGGGCACCTGTTTCCCGCGCAGGCGCTCGCAACGGAGCTGCAACGGCATGGCGTCGCGGTGGAGCTCGCCACGGATGAACGCGCCGCCGGCTATGCAAAAGACTTTCCAGCGCGTCGGATTCACGCTCTGCCGGCGGCGACGCCGTCGTCCGGATCCGCGCTGGCGAAACTCGGCGCTATCGCCACGCTGGCGCGCGGCGTGATCGTCGCGCGGTCGCGGATCAAGACGATCGCGCCCGCTGCGATCGTGGGTTTCGGCGGCTATCCCACCGTGCCGCCAATGCTCGCGGGCTCGCTGCTCGGGGCGGCGACCATCCTGCATGAACAGAACGGCGTGCTCGGACGCGCGAACCGTTTCCTCGCTGGTCGCGCCACGGCGATCGCGACCGGCTTCGCCACGGTGCGCGGCGTCGATGGCGCACTCGCGGCGAAGGCTTCGCATGTCGGCAACCCGGTGCGGCCGGCGGTGCTCGAGGCGGCGCGCCAGCCGCTGCGCCCTTTCGCGCCGGGCGGCGGCCTTCACCTGCTCGCGTTCGGCGGCTCGCAGGGCGCGCGCGTGATGAGCGACGTGGTTCCGCCGGCGCTCGCGGCGCTGCCGCAGGAGATGCGCCAGCGCCTGCGCGTCACGCAGCAGGCGCGGCAGGAGGATGTCGAGCGCGCGCGCGGAATCTATCGCGCGGCTGGAATCGAGGCGGTGGTCGAGCCTTTTTTCAACGATCTTCCGCAACGGATGGCGCAGAGCCAACTCGTGATCGGGCGCGCCGGCGCTTCAACCGTCGCCGAGCTTGCGGTGATTGGTCGGCCCGCCATTTTGGTGCCGCTGCCAGGCTCGCTTGATCAGGACCAGGCCGCGAACGCGGCGACGCTGTCTTCGATCAACGCGGCGCGGGTGATCATGCAGCCGGACTTCACGCCGCTCCGGTTGACGCAGGAGATCGCCGATCTCATGGCTGATCCGGGCTGGTTGACGAACGCCGCGGCCGCGGCCAAAAGCGCGGGCGTTCCAGACGCGGCCGCGCGTCTGGCGGCGCTTGTCGGCCGCGTCGCGCGCCTTCCCGAATTCTCGGAGTCCTGACGGATGCAGTTGCCACGCCAGCTCGGCGCGATTCATTTCATCGGCATCGGCGGCATCGGCATGTCGGGCATCGCCGAGGTGCTCGCCAATCTCGGCTACAAGGTGCAGGGCTCCGACGCCGCTGACGGCGCCAACCTGCAGCGCCTGCGCGACAAAGGCGTGACATGTTTCGTCGGCCACAAGGCGGAGAATCTCGGCGCGGCCGAGGTCGTCGTCGTTTCCACGGCGATCAGGCGCGACAATCCGGAGCTCGCGGCGGCGCGCGAGAAGCGCATTCCCGTTGTGCGGCGGGCGGAGATGCTGGCCGAGCTGATGCGATTCAAGAAATGCGTCTCGATCGCGGGAACGCATGGCAAGACCACGACGACGTCGCTCGTCTCGACGCTGCTCGATGCGGGCGGCTTCGATCCGACCATCGTCAATGGCGGCATCATCAATGCGCTCGGCACCAATGCGCGTCTCGGCGCCGGCGAATGGATGGTGGTGGAGGCGGACGAGTCGGACGGAACCTTCCTCAAGCTGCCGACGACGGTCGCGATCGTCACGAACATCGACCCCGAACATCTCGATCATTTCAAGACGTTCGATGCGATCAAGGACGCGTTCCGCGCCTTTATCGAGAATCTGCCTTTCTACGGCTTCGCGGTGATGTGCCTCGATCATCCGACGGTGCAGGAGCTGGTCGGCAAGATTGAGGATCGCCGCGTGCTCACCTATGGCGAGAATCCGCAGGCGGACGCGCGCTTGTCGGAGGTGGATCTGTCCGGCGGCGTCTCTCGGTTCCGCGTGAGCATCCGCGACAGAAAGCTCAACAAGACGGTCGAGATTCCCGATCTGATGATGCCCATGCCGGGCCATCACAATGCGCTCAATGCGACGGCCGCGATCATGGTCGCCTATGAGCTCGGCATGCCGGTCGAGGCGATTCGCAAGGCGCTCGCTTCCTTCGGCGGCGTGAAGCGCCGCTTCACCAAGACCGGCGAATGGAACGGCGTCGCTATCTTCGATGATTACGGCCATCATCCCGTCGAGATCGCAGCCGTGCTGCGCGCCGCGCGCGCGTCGACCAAAGAGAAGGTGATCGCGGTCATGCAGCCGCACCGCTACACGCGGCTCGCCTCCCTGTTCAACGATTTCGCCACCTGCTTCAACGACGCCGATACGGTCATCGTCGCGCCCGTCTATGCGGCGGGCGAGCAGCCGATCGCCGGCGCTGATCGCGACGCGCTCGTCGCCGCGATCAAGGCGCATGGCCATCGCGACGCGCGCGCGCTGGAGGCGCCCGAGAAACTCGCCGGCATGGTGCGCGCGATCGCGAAGCCTGGCGACTATGTCGTGTGTCTCGGCGCGGGCACGATCACGCAGTGGGCCTATGCGCTGCCGGGCGAGCTTGCAGCGTGAGTTTCCCCGACATCACGCCCGATCTCGCCGCGCGCATGCCGAAACTGCGCGGGCGGATGATCGCGAACCAGGCGATGGCGGAGCTGACCTGGTTTCGCGCCGGCGGCGTCGCGCAGGTTCTGTTCACCCCGGCGGACGAGGAGGATCTGTCTTACTTCCTCGCGCATCTCGATGGCGCGCATGACGTGACCGTGGTCGGCGTCGGCTCGAATCTCATCGTGCGCGACGGCGGCGTGAAGGGCGTCGTGATCCGGCTGTCGCCGCGCGGCTTCGGCCAGGCGCGCAAGGTCGCGCCGGACCAGATCGAGGCGGGAGCGGCCGCGCTCGACAAGCGCGTCGCCGAAACGGCGGCGGACGCGGGCATTGGCGGCTTGGAATTCTATTTCGGCATTCCCGGCTCGATCGGCGGCGCCTTGCGCATGAACGCCGGCGCCAATGGCGGCGAGACGAAAGATGTTCTGGCCTTCGCCAGCGGCGTGCGGCGCGACGGCGAGCTTGTCGTCTACTCCAACGAGGAGATGGGTTTCGCCTATCGCAAATCCTCGGCGCCGGCGGATGTGATTTTCACCAGCGCGGTGTTTCGCGGAAAGCGCGACGATGCGGCGATCATCCGCGAACGCATGGCGGCGGTGCAGGAACACCGCGAGAAGGCGCAGCCGATCCGCGAGAAGACCGGCGGCTCGACTTTCAAGAATCCGCCCGGCCACAGCGCATGGAAAATCATCGACGCGGCAGGATGCAGGGGCTTGCGCGTCGGCGGCGCCATGATGAGCGAGATGCATTGCAACTTCCTCATCAATACGGGCGACGCGACGGCGGCGGACATCGAAAACCTGGGCGAGGAGGTGCGCCGCCGCGTGAAGGAGCATTCCGGAATCGAGCTGGAATGGGAGATCAAACGGATCGGCGAGGCGGCTTCGCCATCGCGAGCGCCAAACTGACCGGAACGTGCTCTCCTCCCTACATCGGCGCGTTTGCGCCGTCCGGGCGAGGGCCGTCCTGACAATCGAGGAACGACGATGACCAAGCATGTCGCGGTGCTGATGGGCGGCTGGTCCGTCGAGAGCAAGGTTTCGCTCAGCTCCGGCGCGGCGTGCGCCGCAGCGCTCGAGAGCGTCGGCTACCGCGTGACGCGCGTCGAACTCAGCCGCGACATCGCCGAGAGACTCGCCGCGCTGAAGCCGGACGTCGTGTTCAACGCCCTGCATGGCCGCTTCGGCGAGGACGGCACGATCCAAGGCGTCCTCGAACTCCTGCAGATTCCCTACACCCATTCCGGGGTGCTCGCCTCGTCGCTCGCGATCCAGAAGGACAAGGCGAAGATCGTCGCGGCCGCGGCCGGGATTCCGGTCGCCAAGGGAGTCGTCCTGTCGCGGTTCGAGGCGGCGAAGCGCCACGCCCTGCCGCCGCCTTATGTGTTAAAGCCCGTTAACGAAGGCTCCTCGGTCGGCGTCATCATCGTCAAGAAGGAGCGGACGCATCCGCCGCAGGAGCTCACCCGTCCGGATTGGCCGTGCGGGGACGTGATGCTGGCCGAAGAATTCGTCGCCGGGCGCGAACTGACCTGCGCCGTCATGGGCGACAGGGCGCTCGGAGTCACCGAGATCAAGGCGGCCACCGGCGAGTTCTACGACTATGACGCAAAGTACGCCAAGGGCGGTTCTTTTCATGTGTGTCCCGCACAAATTTCACCAAATATTTACCAGCGCATTCAACAGTTGGCGTTAACGGCGCATCAATCAATCGGATGCCGCGGCGTCAGCCGTTCAGACTTCCGCTATGACGACGAGACCGACACTCTCGTCTGGCTGGAGGTGAACACGCAGCCCGGCATGACCGAGACGAGCCTGGCGCCGGAGCTAGCCGCCCATGCGGGCATTTCGTTCGGTGAGTTGGTGCGATGGATGGTGGAGGACGCCTCCTGCGATCGGTGAAGGCGACGCCCCCGCTGGCGATCCCCAAGGGTTCGTCGCCGGCTGTCGTTCATCGTCCGCTGCCGCCCCGCCGGCTCAAGCACAAAGGGGTCAAGCTGCCCCGTTTCCTCGGCCTGGCCGCGCTCGGCGGCTTCTTTGCGCTGATCGGAGCGTTCGGCGTGATCCAGGGCGGCGAGATCAAGGGCTTTTCGGACACGAATGGCGGGGTTCTCGATCTCGCCGGCCGCCTCGCCGGATTCGGCGTCCAGCGCGTCACGATTTCGGGACAGGTTGAGCTGAGCGAGCAGGAGATCGTCGCCGCTTCCGGAGTCGACGCGCGCAACTCGCTTCTCTTCCTCGACGCCAACAAGATCCGCGATCGCATCCTCAAGCTGCCGCTCGTCGAAAGCGCGTCGGTGCGCAAGCTCTATCCGAACGACCTCGTCATCGATCTGGTCGAACGCGAGGCGTTCGCGGTCTGGCAGCGCGACGGCGAGCTGCGCGTGATCGCTTCGGACGGCACGCCGACCGAAAAGATGAACGATCCGCGCTTCGTCAATCTGCCGCTGGTCGTCGGCGAGGGCGCCAACACGCGCGCGAAGGATTTCGTTACGCTCCTCGACGCCGCGCCGGAGCTGCGTTCGCGCATTCGCGCCGGCTCGCTCATCGGCGAGCGCCGCTGGAATCTCACCATGACCAACGGCGTGCTGGTGCGCCTGCCGGAGCTGGATCCCGCTTCGGCGTTGCAGCGCCTCGCGCGCGCCGAGCGCGATCAGCGTCTCCTGGAGCGCGACATCCTGTCGATCGATCTGCGCGAGACCGACCGCATGACGGTGCGCCTGGCGGCGGAGCCGGCCCAGATTCGCCTCGACGCCGCCAAGAAGAAAATGGGCAAGTGGATCGGGAACGACGCATGACCGCTCCGCGCCTGCCCCAGACGCCGCGCATGCGCCGCGTTCCCGCCAACAAGAGCGCCACGCTGTCGGTGATCGATGTCGGCACCAACAAGGTGGTGTGCGTCATCGCCGAACTGGAGCCGCTGCCGCGCGGAGAGGCGCGCGGCATGCGCACTCACGAGTGCCGCGTGATCGGCGTCGGCCATCAGCGCTCCCTTGGGGTGAAGGGCGGCGTCGTGGTCGATCTCGATGCGGTCGAGCGCTCGCTGCGCCACGCGATCGACGCCGCCGAGCGCATGGCGAAAGTCGAGGTGCATTCCGCCATCGTCAATCTCAGCGGCGGAAGGCTCGGCTCGTCGCGCCACGCCGGCGCGGCGCCCTTGACGGGACGGCCGATCACGCCCGCCGACATCGACCGCGCCATCGGCGCAGCGGCGGTGAATGTCGCCCATCCGCAACGCTCGCTGCTGCATGCGCTGCCGACGGCCTTCGCGGTCGACGGCGCGTCGGGCGTGCAGGAGCCGCTCGGCATGGTGGGCGCGAAGCTCGCCTGCGAGCTGCATGTCGTTTCCAGCGATCTCACCGCTGCGCGCAACCTGATGCTCGCCGTCGAACGCTGCCATGTCGAGATCGAGGCCGTGGTCGCGACGCCCTATGCGTCGGGCCTGTCGAGCCTCATCGACGACGAGGCCGACATCGGCGCGATCGTGCTCGATATGGGCGCCGGCGCCACCACCTTCGCCGCCTTCGATCACGGGCGCCTCGCCCATGTCGATGGAATCGCCGTCGGCGGCCATCATGTCACGATGGATGTCGCGCGCGGATTCTCGACGCGCCTGTCGGACGCCGAACGCATCAAGACCCTGTTTGGAACCGTGGTCAGTTCGATGGCCGATGAGCGCGACCTCATCTCGATTCCGCAGGTCGACGAAGGCGATCGCGATGTCGAGGCGCAGGCGCCGCGCGCGCATCTCGTGCGCGTGATCAAGCCGCGCGTCGAAGAGATCCTCGAACTGGCGCGCGACCGCCTGCGCAACGCCGGGCACGCGCCGCGCGCGGGGCGCCGCGTCGTTCTGACCGGCGGCGCAAGCCAGCTCACCGGCCTGTCGGAGCTGGCGCGCAAGATTTTCGACGCGCCGGTGCGCATCGGCCGTCCGCTCGGCGTCAAGGGTTTGCCGGAAGCGGCGAAGGGACCGGCCTTTTCGGCCGTGGTGGGACTGATGGTCTATCCGCAGGTGGCGGATATCGATCGCATCGACCTGCGCAATGGCGGCGGCTTTCGCCGGTCCGGCGGGGATGGGGCGATCCAGCGATTCACGCGCTGGATTCGCGAGAGTTTCTAGAATCGGCGCCGCGTATCTGCGCTGGAACCGCAACGAGTGAATCGCGGATGGTTCAGGGTCCGCACCAAGATGATGAGAGGAAGGCCATGACGATCAATCTTCGGGCGCCGGACATTCGCGAATTGAAGCCGCACATCACCGTGTTCGGCTGCGGCGGCGCGGGCGGCAACGCGGTCAACAACATGGTGGAAGGCGGGCTGGTCGGCTGCGATTTCGTCGTCGCCAACACCGACGCGCAGGCGCTCGCGATGTCGAAAGTCGAGCGCCGCATCCAGATGGGCATCGAGGTGACGCAGGGCCTCGGCGCCGGCGCGCAGCCGGAGATCGGCCGCGCCTCGGCCGAGGAGGTCATCGACGAGATCCGCGATCAACTCGCCGGCGCGCACATGGTGTTCATCACTGCTGGCATGGGCGGCGGCACGGGCACCGGGGCTGCGCCCGTCGTCGCGCGCGCCGCGCGCGATCTCGGCATCCTCACGGTCGGCGTGGTCACCAAGCCGTTCCATTTCGAAGGCACGCGCCGCATGCGGATCGCCGATTCCGGCATCTCGGAGCTGCAGAAACATGTCGATACGCTGATCGTCATTCCGAACCAGAACCTGTTCCGCATCGCCAACGAGAAGACGACCTTCGCGGAAGCCTTCGCGCTCGCCGATCAGGTGCTCTATTCGGGCGTCGCCTCCGTCACCGACCTGATGGTGAAGGAAGGCCTCATCAACCTCGATTTCGCCGACGTGCGCTCGGTGATGCGCGAGATGGGCAAGGCGATGATGGGCACGGGCGAAGCGTCCGGCGAAGGACGCGCGCTCGCCGCCGCCGAAGCCGCGATCTCCAACCCGCTGCTCGACGAAACCTCGATGAAGGGCGCGCGCGGACTGCTGATCTCGATTTCCGGCGGCTCAGACCTGACGCTCTACGAGATCGACGAGGCGGCCAACCGCATCCGTCAGGAGGTCGACGAGGAAGCCAATGTGATCTTCGGCGCGACGCGCGACGAAAGTCTTGACGGCGTGATCCGCGTCTCCGTGGTGGCGACCGGCATCGACCGGGTCGAGGACGCGCAGATCGATCACGCCGCCTCCGAGCGCCGGCTCGCCGAGGTGGCGGACCGGATCGCGCAGGAAGCGCGCGCGCGTCAGGCCGAGGCCGCCCGCGCCGCGCAGCAGGCGCGCCGCGCCGCCCCTCCGATGGAGGCGCCGGTCGCCGTCGCTCCGGCTCCGGCCCCCATGCCAGCGCCTGCGCCGGCCGCTCAGTTTCAGCCGGCCGCCGAGCCCGAGCCTGCTCCCTATGAGCCGGCTTCGCTCGAAGCAGCCTTCGAGGAGATCTTCGAGGCTCCCGCTCCGGTCGAAGCGCAGCAGCCCGCCCCGCAGCATTATGCGCCGGCGGCGAGCGCTCCGGCCGACGCCTTCATTCCGCCGCGGCCCGATCCGGTCATCCGGCCGGCCCGCATGCCGCGCATGGAGGAACTGCCGGTTCCCGCGCAACGGCAGGTCGAAGCCTATCAGCGGAACGCGCCCGCAAACAGCGCCGCGGCCTCCATGGAATCGAAGCGGATGACGCTGCTGCAGCGCCTCGCGGCGGTCGGGCTCGGCCGCAAGGAGGACGAAGCTGCGCCCCTGCCCCCGCAGGCGCCGGCGGCCGCTCCGCCGCCCCCGACGCCGATCCATGCCGAATACGCCCGGCGGGCGCCCGCGGCGGCCCAGCCGCGCGCGCCGCACGGCCAGCTCGATCCGCACGGACGGCCCCAGGTTTCGGTCCGCTCGATGGAGGAGGAGCAGCTGGAAATTCCGGCTTTCCTACGCCGCCAGGCGAACTGAGGACAACCTTCACCGACGCTTTCGAGGCCCGGGCGACAGCCCGGGCCTAATCATTTGTAAAGGCTATATTTTAACCTGAAACGCCAGCCGCCTCCGTTATGGCTGAACTGTGTTACAGACAGTAAGAAACAGTGATTTGGCGGTCGCGGAGGCGAGGTCTATTTTCGCTGCAAATAAGACAGGCGCCGCAACGATTCGTCGGACGCCGGCATCTCACAGGCAAGCGTAGCAGTTCAGGCAGCGGCCGCTCGTGGTTCACGGCGGAGATTGCGTTGTCTTTATCGGGTGGGTCGATGATTGGCTTGAGGCAGACGACCGTCAAGAATCGTGTCGAGATTGGCGGGATCGGCGTCCATTCCGGCGCGCCGGCGAAGCTGGTCATCCATCCCGCCGAGGCGGGGCACGGCATCGTTTTTCAGCGCACGGGCCTCGACGGCGGGCGCGACCGAATCGTCGAAGCGTCGCACAAGCATGTCAGCGCCACTGAGCTTTGCACCGTCGTCGGGGACGCGTCTTCCGGCGCCATCTCGACCATCGAGCATCTGATGGCCGCCCTGATGGGGCTCGGCGTCGACAACGCGTTCATTGAGATCGACGGGCCGGAAATCCCGATCATGGACGGCAGCGCCTGGCCGTTCGTCGAAGCCATCCAGTCGGTCGGAGTGTTGAATCTCTCCGCGAAGCGTCGCTTCCTGAAAATCCTGAAGCCGATCCGCGTGGAGCATGAGCGGTCCTGGTGCGAGCTTCGCCCGGCCGATGAAGGTTTTTCGCTCGACGTCGAGATTGATTTTCCGATTCCCGCCATCGGCCGCCAGCGCCGCGTCTTCGATCTGGAAGCCGGCGTTTTCGTCCGCGAAGTGGCTCGCGCGCGCA
>MKVY01000037.1:0-398 GCA_001899525.1 Rhizobiales bacterium 65-9 | reverse complement strand
TGCTCAAGGATGTCGAACGTCTGTGGAAAGCCAATCTTGCGCTCGGCGCCTCGCTCGAGAACACGGTCGCCCTGGATGAGGAGCGCGTGGTCAATCCCGAGGGGCTTCGCTATCCCGACGAGTTCGTTCGTCACAAGCTGCTCGACGCCATCGGCGATCTGGCGCTGGCCGGCTCGCGCATGATCGGCCGGTTCCGCTCCTATCGCGGCGGTCACCGCATGAATTTCATGGCGCTGCAGGCGCTTTTCGCCGATCGCTCGGCCTATGCGATGGTCGAGGCCAAGGCGGCCCGGCCGGCTGCGACGGGCGTTCCCGCCGGAGAACTGGCCCCCGCGATGGGGATTCCGGTTTTCGCCGCCGATCGCAACTAAGCCTTCAACCGCTTAGCGCCGCATGGC
>MKVY01000036.1:44829-46208 GCA_001899525.1 Rhizobiales bacterium 65-9 | reverse complement strand
GCGCTACCTCGCGCTGCATGGCAACGCGCCGGACGCGGCTTACGCGCAGTATCTGCTTGCGATGTCCTATTATAATCAGGTGCCCGACGTGAATCGCGACCAGGAGCGGTCGGGCCTCGCGGCGCAGGCGCTCGCGGATCTCGTGCAGCGCTATCCGAACTCGGAATACGCCGCTGACGCGCGCTTCAAGCTCACCGTCGTCCGCGACCAACTCGCCGGCAAGGAAATGACCATCGGCCGCTTCTATCTGCAGAAGCGGCAATATACGGCGGCCATCAACCGCTTCCGCGACGTGGTGGCGAAATATCAGACGACGCGGCATGTCGAAGAAGCGCTGATGCGCCTGACCGAATGCTACATGGCGCTCGGAATCGCGCCGGAAGCCCAAACGGCGGCGGCGGTGCTCGGCCACAATTTCCCGGACAGCCGCTGGTATCAGGACGCCTATAAGCTCCTGCAATCGGGCGGCCTCGAGCCGCGCGAAAACCAGGAATCCTGGATCAGCAAGGCGTTCCGCGGCTTCACGCGCACGATCATCGGCTCGAACTTAGCGGGAGCGCATGGCGAACAGCGGACGCCTTCTCCTCGCGTCGCTTCCGTTCATGGCCCCGCGCCGGCCGCGACCGCTTATCCGTGCGGTCATGAAGCCTTTCGCCTCGATCTAGCGCGATGCTGGTCCAGCTCGCGATTCGCGACATCGTGCTGATCGATCGCCTCGATCTGGATTTCAATGGCGGGCTTTCCGTGCTCACCGGCGAAACCGGCGCCGGGAAATCCATCCTTCTCGACGCCCTGTCGCTTTCGCTCGGGGCGCGCGGCGACGGCGGCCTCGTGCGGCAGGGGCAGGCGCAGGGGCAGGTCGTCGCCGCGTTCGATCTTCCGCCGAATCATCCCGCGCGGCTGGCGGCGGCGGCGCATGACATCCTCGTCGACGGCGACCTCATTCTCAAGCGCGTTCAGTTCGCCGACGGGCGGACGCGCGCCAGCATCAACGATCAGCCGGTCAGCGCGCAGGCCCTGCGCGCCGTGGGAGCCGGGCTGGTGGAGCTGCACGGCCAGCATGACGACCGCGCGCTGGTCGATCCGTCCTCGCATCGCGCTTTGCTCGATCTTTTCGGCGGGCATCTCAAGCAGAGAGACGCCGCGCGCGACGCCTACAGACGCATGGCGGAAACGCGCGACGCCCTTGATGCGCAGCGCGCGAAAGTCGAGGCGGCGCGGCGCGAAGGGGATTATCTGCGGCATGCGGTCGAGGAACTCGACAAGCTCGCGCCGGAGGCCGGCGAAGAGGCGCAACTCGCCGCCCGCCGGCAGATGATGATGCATGGCGAGAAGCTGCGCGCGGAGATCGCTTCGGCGGCCGAAACGGTCGGCGGCTC
>MKVY01000036.1:43741-44818 GCA_001899525.1 Rhizobiales bacterium 65-9 | reverse complement strand
ATCGTCAACCCGCCGGTGAAGGCGCTCGAAGCGGCGCTCAATGCGCTGGAGGAAGCCCGCGACGCGCTCGAACGCAGCCTGCGCGCGAGCGAGTTCGATCCGCGCGACCTGGAGCGGGCGGAGGAAAGGCTGTTCGCGCTGCGCGCGGCGGCGCGCAAATATAATTGCGCCGCCGACGAACTGGCCGCGCGCGCCGAACGGTTTCGCGCTGATGTTGCGCTGATCGATTCCGGCGAGCGCGCGCTTGAGGCGCTGGAGACAAGCGCGCGCGAGGGGGAGCAGGCCTATGAGCGGGCGGCCGGCGCGCTGAGCGAAGCGCGCCGCAAGGCGGCGGCGAAACTCGACCGCGCGGTGAGCGCCGAGCTTGCGCCGCTGAAACTGGAGCGCGCCACCTTCACCACGAATATCGCGACGGATGCGCGCGCCCGCAGTCCGGACGGCTATGATCGCGTCGAGTTCTGGGTGCAGACCAATCCGGGATCGCGGCCGGGTCCGCTGGTGAAGGTCGCGTCGGGGGGCGAACTTGCGCGCTTCCTGCTTGCGCTCAAGGTCGTGATCGCCGATCGCGGCTCGGCGCCGACGCTCGTGTTCGACGAGATCGACACCGGCGTCGGAGGCGCCGTCGCCGATGCGATCGGCCAGCGCCTCAAGCGGCTGGCCGCGTCCGTGCAGGTGCTCTGCGTCACCCATGCGCCGCAGGTCGCGGCGCAGGCGTCGCGGCATTTTCTCATCGCGAAGGAAGGCGCCGGCAAGGAGCGGCGCGTGGCGACGCGGGTCTCCGCGCTCGACGAAACGCGGCGGCGCGAGGAGATCGCGCGCATGCTCGCGGGCGCGACGATCACCGAGGAAGCGCGCGCGGCGGCCGGCCGCCTGCTCGACGCGGCCTCCGCCTGAGCGCTTGCGGCGCGCGTTGCGCCGCGCGAATGTATCGCGGACAGGCGTGCTGGATCGAACGGATGACGGCGAGCATTTTTCAGTCTTTCAAGGACAAGGCCGAGGGCCGCGACGGCGCCGCGCGCGTTTCGGCGCTGCGCGACGAATTGAAGAGACAGAGGGTCGACGGCTTTTTCATCCCGC
>MKVY01000036.1:0-43694 GCA_001899525.1 Rhizobiales bacterium 65-9 | reverse complement strand
GGCGGGAACGGCGGTGGTGCTCGCCGACAAGGCGGCGATTTTCGTCGACGGCCGCTACACGCTGCAGGCGGCCGCCCAGGTGGATGGCGCAGTCTATTCCGTCGTCGCGAGCATGGAGACGACGCCTGAAGCGTGGATCGCAGCGAATCTTCCGGCTGACGGCAAGCTGGGATTCGATCCCTGGCTGGTGACGAGCGACGGCCGCAAGCGGCTCGAAAAAGCGGTCGCGAAAGCCGGCGGCGCGCTCGTCGCGCTCGATCGCAATCCGATCGACGCCGTGTGGACGGATCGTCCGCCGCCGCCGCGCGCGCCCGTGTTCGCGCAGGATGCGGCGTTCGCGGGCGAGGATTCAGCATCGAAGCTGAAGCGGGTGCGCGAGGCGCTGGCGAAGGATCGCTGCGGAGCGCTCATCGTCTCCGATCCGCATGCGCTGTGCTGGCTGTTCAATATCCGCGGCGGCGACGTCGGACACACGCCGCTGGCGCTCGGCTATGCGCTCGTTCCCACGGACGGCGAGGCGACTTTGTTCATGGACGAGGCGAAGTTGAGCGCCGACCTGCGCAAGACGCTGTCGGCGTATTGCCGCGTCGTCGATCCCGAACGGCTCGCCGCGGATGTGACGGAAGTCGCCAAGGGCGCGACGATCCGCATCGACGCCGCGGCCGGCGCGGCGCAGCTGTCGATGATCGTCGAGTCGGCGGGCGGAACGGCCGATGTCGGCCCCGATCCGATCGCGCGCATGAAGGCTGCGAAGAACGAGACGGAACTTGCCGGAACGCGCGCCGCGCATGTGCGCGACGGCGCGGCCATGGCGCGCTTCCTCGCATGGTTCGACGACGAGGCGCCGAAAGGCGAACTCACCGAGATCGACGCCGCCGAAAAGCTCGAAGACTTCCGCCGCGCCACGAATCTTCTGCATGATCTGTCGTTCGACACCATTTCCGCCGCCGGCCCGAACGCCGCGATGCCGCATTACCGCGTCACGCGCGCATCGAACCGGCGCATCGGAAACGGGATATTCCTGATCGATTCCGGCGCGCAGTATCGCGACGGCACGACCGACATCACGCGCACGATTTCCGTCGGACCCGTGACCGGCGAGATGAAGGACCGCTATACGCGCGTGCTCAAGGGGCACATCGCGATCGCGACCGCGGTGTTTCCGGAGGGAACGTCGGGCGCGCAACTCGACGCGCTGGCGCGGCTGCCGCTCTGGCGCGCCGGACTCGATTTCGATCATGGAACAGGGCACGGAATCGGCTCGTTCCTGTCGGTGCATGAAGGGCCGCAGCGGCTGTCGAAGCTCGGAACCGCCGCGCTGGAGCCGGGGATGATCCTTTCCAACGAGCCCGGCTATTACAAGACGGGCGAATACGGCGTCCGCATCGAGAATCTCGTGATCGTCGAACGCCGCGAGATTCCGGGCGGCGACCGCAAGATGCTCGGCTTCGAAACCTTCTCGTTCGCGCCGATCGATCTGAGGCTGGTCGAGCCGTCGCTCATGACGCGCGAGGAGATCGACTGGCTGAACGCCTATCACGCGCGCGTGCGCGAGGTTCTGACGCCCCAGGTCGACGCCGCGACGGCGGGGTGGCTCGCTGAAGCCACCCGCGCGCTTGACGCATGACGCTGCTTCAGGGCGGCGGCGTCACGCCGTCAATTCTTCTTGCCGCATAATGTTTTCGGAAAACCGTTCTCCGGATTTCCGCGTCGCGTTCTAACCGATCGCCCGCAGCGCGACGATCGCAACTACGCCGACGCCGACAACGCCGAGAAGCGGAAGGCGCGCCGCCGCGGCGACGCAAATGAGCGCGGCGAGCGTTTCGCGCCAGCCTGTCGCCAGCGCCGTCGGCGCGATCACGGCGACGAGCACCGCGGGCGGAATCGCGTCGAACGCGGCCTGCGCGCGCGGCGAGAGCGCCAATGTCGACGGAAGCAGAAAGCCGACGACGCGCGTGAGATAGGTGACGGCCCCCATCACGATGATGGCGAGCAGCACGGTGGCGTCAATCGTCATGGCTTGTGTTCTTTTCAGCGCTGTTCGCGCTCGGCTGCGCCAGAGCGGCCGCGGCGATCCCCGCCAGCGCGCCGGCGACGACATGCCACGGCGTTCCGATCGTTCGATAGACGATGGCCGACGCGGCGCCCGCCGCGACGATGACGATCGCGGTCGACCGCCCTTTCCAGAATGCGGCGATGAGGGCGATGAACAGCGCGGTGAAGGCGAAGTCCGCGCCGAAGCGTTTGGGATCGCCAAGCAGCGCGCCGAGGCCGGCGCCGATTGCGGTCGCGCCCACCCATGCGCCCGGCAGCAGGATCGCGACAGCCATCCAATAGGAAAACGAGATCGGCTTCGTCAGCGCGCGGCGTTCGGCGAGCGCCCAGGCTTCGTCGGTGAGAAAATAAAGGCCGAACAGCCTTTGCGGCAGGGGCATGGTTTTCATTTTCGGCGCGAGCGACGCGCCCATCAGGATATGGCGCGCATTGATCAGCAGCGTGGAAAAGGCGAGCAGAAGTATCGGCGCCGGCGTCGTCCAGATTTCCAGCGCCGCGAATTGCGCGCCGCCGGCGAAGACGAGGAGCGACATCAACGTCGCCTCCAGGGGCGAGAGGCCTTTCGCCGACGCCAGCGCGCCGAAGACGAGTCCGATCGGCACAGCAGCGACAGCGATGGGCCAGATGTCGGCGAATCCGGCGCGGGTATCGCGCGAGTCATCGTGAAGGGTCATGGCGGAAGGCTGCACGCGATTCAGCGGGTGTCGATCAACAAGGTTTGATCAGTCGCATGAAGCCTCGTGAAGCCCGTGAGCCGGGCCACACGTAAAGACGCCGAACAGCCGAAGAGCCGTGATCCGACGCCGCCTCATGCGCCGGCGACCAGCGTCAGCCAGGCGTCTTCGTCCATCACCTGCACGCCGAACTCGGCCGCCTTGGCGAGTTTCGAACCCGCGCCCGGTCCGGCGACGACGATGTCGGTCTTCTTCGAGACGGAGCCGGAGACCTTGGCGCCAAGCCGCTCCGCCATCGCCTTCGCCTCGTCGCGCGTCATGCGTTCCAGCGACCCGGTGAAGACCACGGTCTTGCCGGCGACAGGCGATTCCGTCTGCGGTTTTTCCGCATCGAGGATCGTCAGCTCCTTCGTCAGCGCGTCGACCAGCGCGCGGTTGTGGTCGGCGCCGAAATACTTCGCGACGGCGTCGACGACTGTCTCGCCGATCTGGTCGTGGGAATCCATGTCCTCGCGCGCCGCCTCGTCGCCTCCGGCGATGGCAAGGCAGGCAGCTTCAAAGTCCTTCCACGAGCCATAGGCGCGGGCGAGGATCGTCGCGGTCGTCTCGCCGACATGGCGGACGCCGAGCGCGAAGATGAAGCGCTCGAGCGGAATCGTGCGGCGCGCCTCGATGGCCGCGAAGAGATTGCGGACGGAGGTTTCGCCGAAGCCCTCCTTGTCCTTCAGCTTCTTGAGATTGGCGGCGTCGCGCTTCGCGAGGGTGAAGATGTCGGCCGGCGCGCGGACCGGGAGATCGGGATCGTTGAAAAAGAACTCGATCTGCTTTTCCCCCAGCCCCTCGATGTCGAACGCGCGGCGCGACACGAAATGACGGAGATGTTCGACGACCTGGTTCGGGCAGGCGAATTCGCCGGTGCAGCGGCGCACCGCTTCGCCCGGCTCGCGCAGGGCGGGGTTGCCGCAGGCCGGACAGACCGTGGGGAAGACATAAGCCGCGGCGTCCGGCGGCCGCTTCTCCAGAATGACATTCACCACCTGCGGGATCACGTCGCCGGCGCGCTGCACCGTGACGGTGTCGCCGATGCGCAGATCGATCCCGTCGCGGATCGGCTGGCCGTCGCCGCCGATTCCCTTGATGAAGTCCTCATTGTGAAGCGTCGCGTTGGACACCACGACGCCGCCGACGGTGACCGGCTTCAGCTTGGCGACGGGCGTCAGCGCGCCGGTGCGCCCGACCTGGATCTCGATGTCCTGCAGGACGGTGACGGCGCGCTCGGCCGGAAACTTGTGCGCCGTCGCCCAGCGCGGCGCGCGGGATACGAAGCCGAGCCGCTGCTGGAGATCGAGGCGGTCGACCTTATAGACGACGCCGTCGATGTCGTAGCCGAGAGAAGCGCGCTCCGCCTCGATGCGCCGGTAGAACGCCAGCATCTCGGCGACGGAGGCGCAGCGCGTGGAGAGCGGATTGGTCGGCAGCCCCCATGCGCCGAAGGCGGCGACAACGCCGTTCTGGGTGTCGGCGGGCAGGGCGCTCATTTCGCCCCAGGAGTAAGCGAAGAAGCGGAGCGGCCGGCTCGCCGTGATCGTCGGGTCGAGCTGGCGCAGGGAGCCGGCGGCGGCGTTGCGCGGATTGGCGAACTCCCGCTCTCCTAACGCGCGCTGGCGCGCGTTCACTTCGGCGAAGTCGGCATGGCCGAGATAGATCTCGCCGCGAATCTCGCAGACCTCCGGCGCGTCGCCCTTCAGCTTCAACGGGACGCCGCCGGCCCGGCGCGCCATGGTGCGGACATTGACGGTCACGTCCTCGCCGACAGAGCCGTCGCCGCGCGTCGCGGCCGCGACCAGTTCGCCTCGCTCGTAGCGAAGGGAGCATGAGAGGCCGTCGATCTTCGGCTCGGCGGTGAAGGTCAGGGGCGCTTCCGCCGCGAGGCCGAGAAACCGCCGGACGCTTTTGACGAAATCCTCCACGTCCTGGTCGCTGAAGGCGTTGTTCAGCGATAGCATGGGAACCCGGTGGCGGATCTTGGCGAATTTCTCCGAGGGCGCGGCGCCGACCTTGTCGGATTCGCCGCCGGGGGCCTTCAGGTCCGGATAGAGCTCCTCGATGGCGACGAAGCGGCGGCGCAGCGCGTCATAGGCGGCGTCCGAGATCGTCGGCGCATCGAGCTGATGATAGCGGCGGTCATGCTCCGCCAGCTCGGCAGCCAGCGGGCCGTGCTCGGCCGTCGCCTCGTCGATGGTCAATTCAGCGACAGGCTTTTCCGGCGGTCTTGCTGGCTTTTTCGGCATGGCTGGGCGAGCGCTCCGGCCGCGACTGACCATATCGCAGGCGCAAAGAAAAGCGGCGGCGCCAAAGCGACGCGAACCGGCGCTTGTTCAGGCGTGGTTGGCGCCTGATCTAACGCTTGCTCCTATATGCGTTTTGAGAATGATTTTCTAATCACCATATGATTGGCATGCGTTTATCGCATGCGTATATTGCGGTGCGTCATCTTTTTTGCGGTTGCGAACGAGGCCATGTTATGGGCGGCGCGCGCAGGCGCCATGAACCGGAGGCGATGACGGCCGTCAGCGCACGAGACAACTCAGCAGCCTGCGCTTCTGATTCCGCACTCTTGTTCAAGGAGCTGAGAATGCTTCATCTTCTCGTTCTAAAAATTCTTCCCCAGCCGGTTTCCCGCTTCATCCAGCTGTTCGCCGAGGCGGTCGTCGAGGCCCGCGACATGCGCCGGAAGATGGCGAAGACCTACCGGATGAATTTCGACAATTAATGTTTTGAATCAACGGCGCCCGTGGCGACGAAACTGATTCCGGTTCGACGCCTATCCGGTTGAAATGAAAGCTGATTGCGCCTCCCGGCTCGTTTGGTCATGCGCGCTGTAGAGACCGCCTGGTGCCGGCGCCGCCGCGCCGCATGACAAGCGCGCGCCAACCCTCGATCTCGCCTGACGCGACAAGCGACAAGCCGCAGGCGCGGTAGACCGCGAGCACGCCGGGGACATCGCCGGCGAGAAGGCCGGACAGGATGACGTCGCCCCCGGCGGCGAGAGCGCCGGTCAGATCGGGCGCCATCCGCTTCAGCGGCCCCGCCAGGATGTTCGCGAAGATCAGATCGTAGGGACCGCCGGCCACGATCGCGGGATGCCGCAGCCCCGGCGTGACGATGAAGCTCACCTCCGTTCCCGCCGCATTGGCGCGGGCGTTGGCCTTGGCGACCTCGATGGCGACCGGATCGATGTCGGAGGCGATCACGCGGCGGCGGAGGGCGCGGGCGGCGGCGATGGCGAGCACCCCGGTTCCCGTCCCGACATCGAGCACGCGCATGGGCCGACGCCGGCGCAGCAGCCGGTCGAACGCGCGCAGGCAGCCGAGCGTCGTGCCGTGATGGCCCGTGCCGAAGGCGAGCGCGGCCTCGATCTCGATGCGGATGCGATTCGTGCGGTTCGCCACCCGGCCGCGATCGTGACTCCCGTGAACGAGGAAGCGGCCGGCTTCGACCGGTTTCAGGCCGTCGAGGCTCGCCGCCACCCAGTCCTTCGCCTCCACCGATTCGAAGACAGCCTGCGCCGCGGCGTCGGCGCCGGCGGCGGTCGCGATCAGGTCGCGGACCGCCTCCTCGTTCGGGGGATAGGCGAAATAGACGTCGAGCCGCCATTCCTTGGTCGATTCGTCCTCGAACGCGGCGACGCCGGTCTCTTCCGGGTCGAAAATCTCGCCGAACAGCTCCGTGATCGCACGCGCGGAGCCTTCCGCGGTCGTCAGCTTGAGGACGGTCGTGACCGTGTGGGGAATGAGGCCTTCGCGCATGGCGGGGGCGATAGCACGGCGCGACGAGCCATGCAGCGATTTCCGGGCGGGGCCGGATTGGCGCCCGACCTATGCAATCGGTCATTTAAGGGTTGCGCCGAGGGCGGCGATCCCCACATTTCCCCTTGGGGAAAAGCGCCGGGATGAGCCGGGCGCTTCGTCGCCCGGGAACTGAGGACCGCAATGCTTTCGTCCATGCTTCGCTACCGCCGCGCCGTCGCCACGGCCCTGATGGCCGGAGCGCTTGGATTCATCACCGTCGACATCGCTGACGCCCGCGCCGGGCGGGGCGGAAGCTTCGGCAGCCGCGGCGGCCGCACCTGGTCGTCGCCCGCGCCGACGCCGACAGCCCCCGGCGCCGCCCAGCCGATGCAGCGGTCCGTCACTCAACCCGGACAGCCGGGCGCGTCGCAGGCCGCGCGCCCCGGCGCGCCGCTGGCGACGCCGGCGCGGCCGTCCTTCGGCGGCACGATGATGCGCGGCCTGTTCGCGGGCCTGATCGGCGCGGGCATCTTCGGGCTTCTCACGGGCGCCGGCTTCTTCTCCGGCCTCGGCTCGCTCGCCGGCCTGCTCGGCTTCGCGCTGCAGATCGGCCTGATCATCCTCGCCTTCGTGCTCATCCGGCGCTTCTTCTTCAACCGGAGCCAGCAGCCCGCGATGGCCGCGGCCGGCGCCGGACCGCAGCCGCAGCCGGCCCAGCAGAACGCCTATGCGCGCGCCGCAATGAACGGCGCGCCCGGCGCCGGCGCGCCGCAGGTGCAGATCACGCCGCAGGACTACGACGCCTTCCAGCGTTCGCTCGGCGTGATCCAGACCGCCTATGGCCGCGAGGACATCGCCACGCTGCGCATGCAGTCGACGCCCGAGATGGCGGCCTATTTCGAGCAGGAGCTGGCGGACAACCGCGCCAAGGGCGTAGTGGACCGCATCGGCAATGTCGAACTGCTGAAGGGCGACCTGTCGGAGGCGTGGGCCGAGCCGGACGCGCAATACGCCACGGTGGCCATGCGCTATTCGATCGTGGACGCCACGGTGGATCGCAAGACCGGCCGCGTGGTCGCGGGCGACCTCAATCAGCCGGAGGAGGTCGCGGAGGTGTGGACCTTCCGCCGCGCGCCGCGCGAGGTCTGGAAGCTGTCGGCGATCCAGCAGCTTCAGTAATCGCGTTCGCAATCATCAAAGCAGAAGGCCGGCGCTCGACGCCGGCCTTCTTTTGTCTCCTGTTTGCGCCGGGCTTCGCCGACGCTCAGTAGCCGTTATACCCGCTGCCCTGCGGCGCGATCGCGCCGATCGCCGCGCCGCCGGCCGCCCCGATGGCTGCGCCGACGAGCGCGCCGGGCAAGGTGCCCGTGCTCACCGCGCCGATGATTGCGCCGGCGCCGCCGCCAACCGCCGCGCCGGCGAGCATCCTGTCCTGGAGCGAGCGGCCGCAGCCGCCAAGGGCGAGCGCCATCATCGCCACGCAGAAAAGCTTCGTCATCGCAGCCTGTCCCTCCGATTCTGTCCTCAGGGAATGAAACGCGCGAGGGGACGGAAGGTGAAGGCGAAACGGCCTGATTTGGCCGGGATTTGAGGAATCTGGTTAGGGAGACGTTAAGCAGGCGGGACGCTCAATGAGCCGTGTCCGGCACGGGAATGAGGATGAGCAGGGCGGTTCTCGCAGCTTCGGCGAAGCCGCCGTCGAGGCATAGTTCCTCTATCGGGCGCGGCGCTGGAAAGGGGTCCCCGGTCACCGCAAACCACTTCTCGGCCGCGAAAGTGAGAATTTCCCTGGATTGCGCGATCGCCTCTTCCAGGTCGTCGGCGGTTGCGATGGCGCCGGGGACATCGGGGAACGTGACGCCGTAGGCCGAGTCAGGATCGCGATGGATGAGGGCGACGTAGTAGCGCATTCGCATGTCGCCTCATCCCAGGAGAAGCCGGCGGATTGAAACACCGCCTTGGCGGAGAGAATCGCGGTGTGCGGCGACGGATGGCGAACGATCGTGGTTCGTTTGCTCTTGGGATGGCGAAAGAAGAGGTAAAGCCCTTGTACTCTGCTCAGCGCGAATCCGTGATCGAACAACGTCCGGATGATTGCGCGGCTGTCGAAGAGCATAGGCCTTCTCCATGAGATGGGTCGCGCTCACAGGCTGCTCCTTATAATCTTAAGATGCACCCATTCGTGTATGCAACTTATGATAAATTAGCAAGTAGTCCTTTATTTTGGTTTAAAATCCTATTATCGGACGGCGCCATCGCTGCGGTCGCGGCGACGTCCGGAAGCTGCGCGCATAGGGTTGCCTGCAGTTCACGGCCCTCCGCCACGAGAACGCTCAAGCAAGGGGCTGCGAGGCGGCTTATTCAGCGGCGTGGGGAAGGGCGCTTTGGGAAAATGGAATGACGGCGAGAAGCGCCTCAGCCGATTCGCGAACGAAGTCTGGATCAGCGCGAAGCTGATCAATCGTGCGCGGAGCGGGAAAGGCGGTCCCCGCTTGCTTTTCCCAATCCTCCGCGGCGAAGGAGAGCACGTCGCCGGCCTGTGCGATCGCATCGTCGATCGTTTCGCCGACAGTGATCACGCCTGGTAGATCGGGGAACGATACACCGTAGCCGGATTTTGGCTCTTTGTGGATCAGCGCTACGTAGTGGCGCATGCGCGCCTCCGCTCAGTCTTTCGCCCAGCCGGCCTGCTTATAGATAGAGCGCGCCGTGCCAAGCGGTATGTCCTTGCGAGGATGAGGGACTATCACAATCCGCTTGGTGACGGGATGCCAAAATTTGTGATGGGAGCCGCGAACGGAGAGGCGCTCAAAGCCATCACCAAGAAGACGGCGGATGATGTCGCGGCTGTCCGTAAGCATTGAGGCGCCTTCACGAGTGATTCGTGCAACGCCTCTTTATTGAGATGACATCCGAGCCACATGCAACAAGCTCAATCCCGACGTTAACGGGGTATTAACGCGAGATTTTCGCCGCTGATTGATAATTCAAGAGCTTAGGCTTGTGGAAATTGCATCCTGATCGCGCGGAAGGTTCTCACACCCCCTCCACAAAACTCTCCAGCACCATCTTCCTTCCGGCCTTGTCGAAATCGACGGTCAGCTTGTTGCCGTCGACGAAGGCCACCGCGCCGGGCCCGAACTTCTGGTGAAACACGCGGTCGCCTTCGGAGAAGCGCGAGATCGCGCCCGTCGATTTCGCGACAAGCTCACCCTCGATCGTACGGCCGCCGATGCGCGGCAACGCGCCGCCGCCCGAGCGCCTGTCGCCTGATTTCGAGCGCGGCGTTTCGGTGAAGCCGTCGTCCGACCAGCGCCCGCCCTCGCGCGAGGAGCGCGCGCGGTCGCGGCGATCCTCGTCCTCGTCATAGCCGCGCTGCGGCCCGCTGCTGAAGCCCGCCTTGTTCGCCTGCGCGCGCCGCCAGCCCGGCGTCGAATAGGAGGAGCCGCCGAAGGATTCCATGCGGTCGAAGCGCGACGCGCCATAGCCGCCGTGCGAATAAGTCGTCGGCGCCGTCGTCAGCTCGACATGCTCTTCCGGCAATTCGTCGACGAAGCGCGAGGGAATCGTCGAACTCCAGAGGCCGTGAATGCGCCGGTTCGAGGCGAAGAAAATCTTGGCGCGACGGCGCGCGCGGGTGACGCCGACATAAGCGAGGCGGCGCTCCTCCTCCAGACCGGCGCGGCCGTTCTCATCGAGCGCGCGCTGGTTGGGAAACAATCCTTCCTCCCAGCCGGGCAGAAACACCGTCTCGAATTCGAGGCCCTTGGCCGCATGCAGCGTCATCAGCGTGACGCGGTCCTCGCTCTCGCCCTCGGCGGCTTCCATCACCAGCGCGACATGTTCGAGAAAGCCCGCCAGATCGGGAAATTCCTCCATCGAGCGGATCAGCTCCTTGAGATTCTCAAGACGCCCCGCCGCCTCCGCCGAGCGGTCCTTCTGCCACATGTCGGTGTATCCCGACTCTTCAAGAATGATTTCCGCGAGCTGATGATGGGGATGATTGCTCTCCGCCATCTGCGTCCAGCGCGAAAAACTCGTCATGAGGTCGCGCAGCGTCGCGCGCACCTTCGGCTTCAGATCGTCGGTCTCGATCAGAAGGCGCGCCGCCTGCATCAGCGAGGTTTTCGATTTGCGGGCGTGAGCGTGCAGCTGTTCGATGGTCGCGTCGCCAAGGCCGCGCTTGGGCGTATTGACGATGCGCTCGAAGGCGAGATCGTCGCTGTCGTTGGCGACGCAGCGGAGATAGGCGAGCGCGTCGCGAATCTCGCGTCTTTCATAAAAGCGCGGGCCGCCGATGACGCGATAGGGCAGGCCGAGCGTGATGAATCGTTCCTCGATCTCGCGCATCTGCGCCGAGATGCGGACGAGGATCGCGATCTCGTCGAGCTTGTGCTTGTGAATCTGCTGCAGCGCCTCGATCTCTTCGCCGATCAGGCGCGCTTCCTCTTCGGAATCCCAGGCGCCGGCGATCTGCACCTTGAGGCCCGGCTCGTCGTCGGTGTGCAGCGTCTTGCCGAGGCGGCTTTCATTGTGCGCGATCAGATGCGAGGCGACGCTCAGGATATGGCCGGTCGAGCGGTAGTTGCGTTCGAGGCGGATGACGAGCGCGCCGGGAAAATCGTGATCGAAGCGGAGAATGTTATCGACCTCGGCGCCGCGCCAGCCATAGATGGCCTGATCGTCATCGCCGACGCAGCAGACATTCTGCTCTCCCGTTCGCCGCCCCTGCGCGAGCAGACGCAGCCAGAGATATTGCGCGGTGTTGGTGTCCTGGTACTCGTCGACCAGCATGTAGCGGAAACGCCGCTGGTAGTTTTCCAGCACGTCGGCGTGTTTGCGGAAAATCCTGATATTGTGCAGCAGCAGATCGCCGAAGTCGCAGGCGTTGAGCGTCGTCAGCCGCGCCTGATAGGCGGAATAGAGTTCGCCGCCGCGCCCGTTGGCGAAGGCGGCGGCCTCGCCGGCGGGAACGGCGTCAGGGCCGAGGCCGCGATTTTTCCAGCCGTCGATCCAGGAGGCGAGCGCGCGCGCCGGCCAGCGCTTCTCGTCGATGTTGGCGGCGGCGATCACCTGCTTCATCAGCCTGACCTGATCGTCGGCGTCGAGGATGGTGAAGTCGGATTTCAGGTCGACCAGCTCGGCGTGGCGGCGGAGGATCTTCGCGGCGATCGAATGGAAGGTGCCGAGCCACGGCATGCCCTCGGCGACGTCCCCGATCAGCGCCGCGACGCGGTGCTTCATCTCGCGCGCGGCCTTGTTGGTGAAGGTCACGGCGAGGATGTCGTAGGGGCGGGCGCGGCCCGTCGCCACGATATGCGCGATGCGCGTCGTGAGCACGCGCGTCTTGCCGGTGCCGGCCCCCGCCAGCACCAGAACGGGCCCCTCGGTCGCCTCGACCGCCTGGCGCTGTTCGGGATTCAGCCCGTCAAGATAGGTGAAGCGCTGGCCTGCGGCGGCGGCCGCCGCCCGAGCCCCCAATCCTCCGGCGCGCGGCGCGAAAGGCTGCGCCGGGGCGGGAGCGGCTCCTTCGCTTGCGCGCGCAGGCGCGCCCGGCTGGGGCGCCGGGCCAAGATCGTCGTCGTCGAAGGCGCTGAGCGGGTCTGACATGGTTTCGATGGCGCCGAATCTCTGCGGCGCCCGCCTTACATAGGGGGGCGGGACGGCTGAGCCAAACGCGCATGGATTTGCGGCGAAGGCTTGGCGACTGACGGCGCCGCCGCCGCCGCGGCAGCTTGGCGGAACAAGGATTGCTTCGCAGATTGCGTCATGAGCAGCAACAATGCGCGCCTGCCGTTCGAGGACCCTTTCCCGCCGCAGCGGCACGCGCTGGTCGAGGACGCGCTGGCGATTCCCCTGGGCGTCGCCTTCGTCGCGCTCGGGCTCGGGCTTTACGCCAAGGCGACGCTGCTCACGAGCAGCACGGCCGGCCTGTCGCTGCTTTTGCAATATGTCACCGGCTATCCGTTTGGCCTGATCTTTTTCGTCATCAATCTGCCCTTCTGGTGGCTGGCGGCGAAGCGGATGGGGTGGGCTTTCGCCGCCCGCAGCTTCATCGCCGTGGCGCTGCTCGCAGGATTGACGCGGCTGACGCCGCAATGGGTCGACATCGTCGCGGTCAACGGGCTCTATGCGGCGATCATCGGCGGCGGCCTCGCCGGCGTCGGCATCCTCATCCTGTTCCGGCACAGGACCGGCCTCGGCGGCGTGAACATCCTCGCGCTCTATCTGCAGGAGCGCTTCAACATCCGCGCCGGTTATTTCCAGCTCGGGGTCGATCTCATGATCCTGGCGGCGGCGGTTTTCGTATTGCCGGCGGACCGGGTCGCCCTGTCGGTCGTCGGGGCGACAGTCCTCAATCTCGTGGTCGGCATGAACCACAAGCCGGGACGCTATCTCGGCGTCAGTTGACGGTGCGCGGGTCCGCCACGGAGCGGGTTTCGCCTGACGCGCGTTTCGTCAGCGAGATCACGCGCCCGGCGTCCTCCGGACGCGGCAGGCGGGCGTGCATCGCCTTCATGATGGCGAGGTTGGCGAGGATATCGGACGGAAACGGCGTCACCTTCCGCGTGTCCATGTCCACATGAAGGGACAGGTTTTCGGTCGTCGCGGAAATCCATCCGTCCGTCGCGTGGCGGAGCGTCATGAAGAAGTGAATGCGCTTCTCGTCGAAATCGAGCAGTTGCACCGTGGCGCGCACGGGGTCGCCGCTGGTCAGCTCGCGCAGATAGCGGATATGGCATTCGGCCGCGAAATAGGAGCAGTTGCGCGCTTCGAGATAGGCGGCGCCCAGGCCGGCGACAGAGAAAGCCTCGTCGATCGCGCGGTCGAACAGCACATGATAATAGGCCATGTTGAGATGGCCGTTGTAATCGATCCATGCAGGTTCGACCCGCATCGTCGAAGAGACGAAGGGCGCAAAAAACAGCACGGGAGCGTCAGTCATGCTCACGGAGGCCTGTCAACGTCGCCAGAACGGCGCGCCGCGCCGCGTTAGATCGATTGGCGGGCCGTTTTCGCGAAAAAGTCTTCGGCGTTCTGGCCCGCCATCCATAATCGAGTGTATTCACCTCAAAACCGCTCGCAAGCCGGAAATTTCCTCCATGATCGATTCAACGCCGCTGTTGCGTCCCAACGACTCCGCCGTCGCAGCCGTCACGGCCGCTTTGACGCGCCAGTTCGGCAATCGCTGCGTGACGAGCGCCGCCGTCCGCGAGCAGCACGGCCATACGCTCACCTGGATCGCGAACCAGCCGCCGGACGCGGTGGTCTATCCGCTCGACGCCGCCGAGATGGTCGCGATCGTGAAGCTCTGCGCGGCCCATCGCATGCCGGTCATTCCGTTCGGCGTCGGCACCTCGCTCGAAGGCCATGTCAACGCGCCGCTCGGCGGGGTCTGCGTCGACACTTCAATGATGAAGGCTGTGCTGTCGGTCCAGCCGGAAGACCTGACCTGCGTGGTCGAGCCGGGGGTGACCCGCAAGCAACTCAACGAGCATCTGCGCGATACGGGCCTGTTCTTTCCGATCGATCCCGGCGCCGACGCCACGATCGGCGGCATGACCGCGACACGCGCGTCCGGCACCAACGCCGTCCGATACGGGACGATGAAGGACAATGTGCTGGCGCTGGAGGTGGTGTCGCCCGCAGGCGAGATCGTCACGACGGCGCGGCGCGCCAAGAAGACGTCGGCCGGTTACGACCTCACCCGGCTCTATGTCGGTTCGGAAGGCACGCTCGGCCTCATCGCCAAGGTCACGCTCAAGCTGCATGGCGCGCCGGAGGCGATCTCGGCGGCGGTCTGCTCGTTTCCCTCGATCAAGGCGGCCTGCGACACGACGATCCAGGCGATCCAGATCGGGCTGCCGATGGCGCGGATCGAGCTGCTGGACGAGCTTCAGGTCGCCGCGTGCAACCGCCATTCGAAACTGTCGCTGCCCGAAAAACCGCTGCTGCTGCTGGAGTTCCACGGCACCACGGCCGGCGTCGCCGAACAGGTCGAGACCTTCAGCGCGATCGCGCGCGACAATGGCGGCAGCGATTTCCAGTGGGCGACGAAGCCCGAGGATCGCACGAGGCTGTGGGAGGCCCGGCACAACGCCTACTGGGCGACGATGGAGATCAGGCCCGGCGCGAAGGGCTTTGCGACCGACGTCTGCGTGCCCATCTCGCGGCTGGCGGAATGCGTCGAGGAAACGAAACGCGATCTCGATGCGAGCGGGCTGATCGGTCCGATCGTCGGGCATGTCGGCGACGGCAATTTCCATGTGCAGCCGATGATCATGGTGGACGATCCAGAGGAAATCGCCCGCGCCGAGGGGTTTCTGGAGCGGCTGGCGAAGCGCGCGATCAGCATGGACGGGACCTGCACCGGCGAGCACGGCGTCGGGCAGGGCAAGATCAAGTATCTCGAGGCCGAGCTGGGGCCGGCCGCGCTGGCGACGATGCGGGCGATCAAAGTCGCCATCGATCCTCAGGGCATCATGAATCCGGGCAAGATCCTCGCCTTCTAAATCCGTTGTGGGCGTCGGCTGTTTGTCACACCTTGGCCGACAAATCGGATAGTGTGCCCGTGGACTTTTCTGGAGAGCTGTTGACGCCGTGCGCGACCTGCTGACGGGCCTCGCCATTCTCGTGATCCTCGCGCTCGCGGCCGCGACCGCGGCGCCCTGGTTCGTCGACTGGAACGCCTGGCGGGGCGAGGTCGAAAAACATCTGACGGAGGCGCTTGGCCGCGACGTGCGGATCGGCGGTCCGCTGTCGATCAGGCTGCTGCCGCAACCGCACATCAGCGCCCGCAAGGTCTCTATCGACGCCGCCCAGGCGCCGGCCTCGCTGACGATCGAATCCCTCGACATCGAGCTTGGCCTGACAGCGATGCTCGGCGGGCAGTTGCGCATCACCGACGGCTCCATGGAGCGACCGGTTCTCGTGTGGCGGGACGCCCCGGCGCTGCGCCAGAGCCTGCCGCCGCCGGAACCGGGCGCGCGCGATCTCGCCATCGACCGGCTGGCGATCCGGGGCGGCGAAATACGGAGTTTCGCCGCCGACGGCCGCCTCCAGTTCGCGGCGACAAGCGACTTCGTCATCGAGCAGTCGGCCCTGAACGGCCCGTGGAAGGCGCAGGGCAGGGCGGAGATCGACGGCGGTCGCTATGACATCCGCTGGAGCAGCGGCGCGGTCGCGCCGGATGGACGGGCCGCCCTCAAGGTCAGCGTTCAGGACGCCAGCCTCGCCTTCATCGGCGAGGCTGAGGGGATGTTGGTCATCGACCGGGCCGGCTGGAAGGTTCCGCCACGGTTCGAAGGCAGGATTTCGGCCTCGGGGATGACGCCCTGGCCGTTCGGCAGGGCGCCCGGCCCGCAACCCTGGCGACTTGCAGCGACAGGCGGCGGGGACAGCGCGGGCTTCGAAGCCAGCGCGATGGAGCTCGAGATCGGGCCGCAGGATGTCGGCGTGAAGGCTGACGGCGAGGGGGCTCTTCGTTATGCGAACGGGCTCAGCGCGCGCGTCGCGCTCAAGCTGCGCCCCATGGATTTCGACCGGATGCTCGCGGTCGATCCCGGCCAGAACCGGCCCCCCGCGCCGGTGGAGACGGTAGCCGAGATCGAACGGCTGCTGGCGGCGATCCCGTTTCCCATCGTCTTCGACCTTCAGGCCGAACGGGCCTATGCGCGCGCAGAATCGCTCGGCCCGCTGCGCGTCAACGGCCGCATGGAGCCGGGCGCCGTGACGCTGGACCAGGTGGAGGCCGAGGGGCCGGGCGGCCTGAAAGCGACCGCCAAGGGGCGGCTGTGGATCGATTCCGAGCCGGCCTTCGAGGCGACCGCCAATCTCTCCACGGGCGCGCCGGCGAAAGCCTGGCAATGGTTGAGCGGCGCGCCGCCCGACATCGCCGCGAACCAGCGCTTCGTGAAAGCGAGCAGCGTCAGCGCTTCCGGCCGGGTGCGCTGGCGGCCGGGCCGCATCGCTTTCGATCAGGGCGTGGTCACCGTCGACGGCGCTCAGGCGCAGGTCGAGATTCAGCGGCGCTTTTCAACGCCGGGCGATCCGGGCCGTTTCGGCCTGACGGTTCGGGCCGACACGCTCGATCTCGATCTCATGCCGGCGGTCGAGTGGCTGCCGCCGGCCGACGGCCCCGACATCGACCTTGTCGTCTCGGCGAGGCGCGTCGTTTCGGCGGCGCTCGGCGTTTCGGTCGGATCGTTCGATCTCGACGCGCGCCAGCAGGCGGGGGTGCTGACGCTGAGCAAGCTCGCCGTCAGCCAGAAGGGACTGAGCCTGTCGGCCGACGGAATGGTGAAAGACGGCGTCGGACGTTTCGCCGCCGATATCGCGGCCGACGATCTGAAGCCGCTGGCGGCGGTGCTTCAGCGGGCCTTTCCGGGCGCCTACGCGGACGCATTCGCGGCGCGCGCATCGGCGCTTTCGCCGGCGCGCTTCAACGGATCCATGCAGCCGAGCCGGGACGGCAAGCGCTGGCTGGCGCGCGCGGAAGGCGTGGCGGGAGGCACCCGCTTCGCAGCGCTCGCGGACGCGCCGCGCGGCGGCGATGCGCAGGCGAAACTCGACTCGCTCAGGATCAAGGCGGAGGCGCCCGATTCCGGCAAGCTCGTCACTCAGCTCGGATGGGACGCCGGGCCCCTGGCCTCGCCCGGCTCGCTGGCGCTCGACATCGCCACCGGCGGCGGCGCGCCCGCCGGCTTCACCCTCAACGCCACCATCGCCGGCGCCGCCATCGAGGCGTCCGCGAAGGCCGTCGAGGGACTTGCGCCGTCGCTGACGGGAACGCTGCGGCTCAATGCGGCCGACCTGGCGCCGGCGCTCGGTCTGCTGAAACTCCCCGCCGCCGGGCCGTCCGCCCGGCCGGGATGGCTGGAAAGCAGTCTCGATTACGGCGCGGGCGGCTTGCGCCTCGCCAGCCTGCGGGGCGAACTGGGCGAGCTCGCCGTGCGCTCCGGCGCCTTGCAGATCAGCCTCGGCGCGCAACCCAGGGCGACGGGACAGGTCGAGGTCGAGGCGCTGTCGCTCGCGGACCTGTCGACTCTCGCTTTCGGTGTTTCCGGGGCGGCGCCCTCCGGCGCGTTCTGGTCGTCGCAGCGTTTTCCAGCCTTCGCGCGCGCTCCCGTCTCCTTCGATCTCGATCTGCGCGCGCGCGCGTTCGATCTGGGCGGCGGTCGGGTCGCGGCCAATGCGGCGACGCGCCTCGTCAGCCGCAATGACGGGCTGCGCATCGAGACTCTTTCTGCGGAGTTCGGCGGCGGCCGGTTCAATGGCGAAGCGACGATTCGGCGCGACGGATCGCAGGCGGCCGTCACCGGCCGGGTCGGCGCGACGCAGCTCGACCTGACCGCGCTCGGCGCGTCCGGCCTGACAGGCCTTGTCGACCTGTCCCTTGATTTTTCCAGCGCGGGCGATTCGATCGCGCGACTCGTGAGCGGCCTCGCGGGCGCAGGCTCGGCGACGCTGCGGCGGGCCTCGCTGCCGCAGGTCGACGCCGGCGCGGCGGCGCGCATCATCGCGATCCAAGATAAAAGCGATGCGATGCCGTCGCTCGACGATCTGACGCCGATGGTGGAGCGCGAGCTGGCGCGCGGGGCGCTGCCGCTCGAAGCGGTTTCGGCGCCGCTGACGATCACCGGCGGCGCCGCGCGGCTTGGACCTGCGCGCGCCGAAACGCTTGCCGCATTCCTTGTCGGATCGTCTCAGATCGATCTGAAATCATGGACGATCGACGCCCGGATTCAGATGACGGGCAAGGCGCCGGCCGGCGCGACGGTTCCGGACATCGGCCTCGCCTATACGGGCGCCATCCTCTCTCCGAAGCGCGCCATCGACATCGCCGCGCTGTTCAGCGAGGTCACGCAACGGGCGGCGGCGCGCGAAGCCGCGCGCGTGCAGATTCTCGAACAGGACGCGCGCGAGCGCGCAGCGTTCAATCGGCGCCTGCGCTACGATCGCAACCGCCTCGACGCGGAGAAAAGCGCGGCCGAACCGGCGCTGACGCCGCCCCCGCCGCCCGGGCCTTTCGCGCTGCCGCCGGTCGACGCGACGCCGGCGCAATAGGCTGTTTCGCGCGACCGCGCGGAGATTATCGCGCCGTCTTCTCCTGCAACGCGCGCAACACATGCAGCCTGAGCGCCGAGGAGAGGCCGATCTCCTTCCGCTCGCCATCAATGCGCGCGACAAGCGTCGCGAGGCTTATATTCTCCTCCGCCGCCAGCGCTTTCAGCGCGCGCCAGAACGGCTCTTCTATCGAGATGCTGGTGGAATGGCCGGCGATCGAGAGCGATCGCTTGACGTTGCGCGCGTCGAGCCGCGCGCCGTCATTCATCAGCGGGCGACGGTTCGCGCCGATGCGCGTCAAGCCGCGAGAGCCGCGCCGCCTCGCTCTGCGCGTCGGCGTCGCGCTGCTGCTTCGTCCGGCCGAATCTGACGCGATTCTCTTCGGCGCGCCGTTCGTCCTTTCGCCGCTCGCTTTCCTTGCGCGCGCGCCGCAGATTGATCACGTCGCCCATCGGATCACGGCTTCTTGCGGAAGGCGTCGAGGGAGACGATCTTGGGCGCCTCGTCGTCAGCGGGCTTCTCCGCCTCGACGGCGGCGGGCTCTGGCTTCGCCTCCTCGGTTTTGCGGCGCGAGGTTTTCGAGGTCATCGGCAGAAGCGGCGCTTCCGCGCCGAGCTCGTCGGACGGAGCGGCCGCGGTCGAGCCGGCCTTGTCCTCGGCCTCGAACTTCAGACCGAACTGCACGGACGGATCGAAGAAGCCGACGATCGCGTCATAGGGAATCACAAGCTGTTCGTGGATGTTCTTGAACGACAGCACGATCTCGAACGACGATTCATGCGCCTTCAGATCCCAGAACTGATGCTGGACGACGATCGTCATCTCCTCGGGATACTGCTCCCGCAGGCGATTCGAGATGCGCACGCCGGAATGCTGGGTGCGGAACGAAATATAAAGGTGATGCTCGCCGGGAAGCCCATAGCGGGCGACGTCGCCGAGGACGCGCCGGACCACGCCGCGCAGCGCGTCCTGCACCATGAGATCATAGCGGATGAGATCGGTTGCCATTGCGATCCGTGGTGCGATTCCAGCGGACCGTAAAGCAGGCCGCCCGGCAGCGAAAGAAGGAAGGTGGAGGCTTCTGTTGCCAGGCGCCTCCGAGCCCCGCCTTACGCCGCTAAGCGCAAGGACTTAGGTTCCGTTTTGGGGACCGCTTACGCAGCCACCGCGACGGGAGCATAGTTGTCATTCGCAACTATAGGTTTGACCCGATAACGGCGGTATCATGCCGGGCAAAAGAACACCCTTTACGCCCTCGTCGATCCTGTTTCGCCCCCATCAGAAAGAGACCGCGATCTCCTTCTGGTGGAGGCGCCGGGTACCGCCCCCGGGTCCGATAGGTTTATTACGATGACCGTTTATCGCCATAGCCGTCTTGCGACGGCGCAGCGAATATAGAGCGTCTGGCGCAAAATTCAAATCCGTCTCCTGGGGAGGTGCGCCCGCGCACCCCTCTCGTTGCGAGAATGGTCATGCTGGCGGAGGCCCGCTGGGCCGGGAGGGTCCGTCATGGCCGTTTCTGACGACATCATCGCATGGAGCGTGAAGAAGCTGGGCGTCGTGATCGGCGACGGCGAATGCTGGACGATGGTCGAGACGGCGCTGTCTGAATCCGGCGGCAAGACCTCCACCCAGATCAAGGGCGGGCCGGTCGGCGACGACGAGAACTATGTGTGGGGCGTTCTCGTGAAGGACCTCCAGCGAGGCGTCGTCGCCGGCGACATCCTGCAATTCCGCAACTATGTCTGGGAAAACAACACCCAGACCAGAGTCACCCATCCCAACGGCGATTGGGAGACGGAGGGGACCACGAAGGAAAGCCGCCCCCATCACACCGCCATCGTCGAGAAAGTGGTCGAGCCGGGCCTCGTCGACATTCTCGAGCAGAATTCGCCGAAAGGCGACCCCGTGCGCCGCTATCGCCTGCGCATCACATCCTTTCTCGGGCCGAAAACCAAGAAGACGCTGCCAAATGGCGACGTGGTCGAGACGACGCCGAACCATCGCGTGACGGGCGCCGTCTGGGCCTATCACCCCATGGCTGCGCTCCCCGGCAAGAAGCCCTGATCCGCGCGCGTCACCTGAACCGATAGACGGCGCCCGCCTTCGCCTCGCCCGGCGCGTCGCCGACATCGGGCGCCGGATAGCGCGAAAGCGGAACGAGCCGCGCGCGCGGCAAGTGGGCGCGGCCGGGATCGCCGATGAGGGCGGTCTTGCCCGCCTCGACGCAGCGGCCGAGAAACGCGGTTGCGCGCGCGGCCAGCGCGGGCTCGTAAAAAAGATCGCCGACGAGGATCATGTCTGCGTCCGGCGGCGGCCCGTCCAGCGGATCGCAGGCATGCGCTGCGACAGCGACATCGTTCAGGGCCGCGTTGAGCGCGACCGCCGCGACCGCATTCGGGTCGATATCCATCGCGACAACCTCTGACGCTCCCGCTTTCGCCGTGGCGATCGCGACGACGCCGCAACCGGCCCCGAGATCGAGAATGCGCTGGCGCGCGACCGTTTCCGGATGATCGAGCAGATGACGCGCCAGCACCGCCCCGCCGGCCCAGCAATAGGCCCAGTAGGGCGGCTCGTCCGGATCAGCGCCGGCGAGACGGCTCAATCTGCTGCCGGAATGCGCGAGGTAAAGGCGTATCTCCGGCAGCGCGCGCGGCGATGCGACGCGCAGATTCGCGCGGATGAATGCAGCCGGATCAGGTCGGGCGTCCCGCCTCATCGCTGCGCGCTCCACAGTCGCTCGATCGCTTGGCGGCGCGCCTTTCGCCCAGCCAAGCGGAGCGCGGGTCGGCGCCTACGCCCATTCGCCCTTGCGGAACACGGGAACGCGGGCGCCGTCGGCATGCACGCCGTCGATGTCGATCTTGTCGGAGCCGATCATCCAGTCGATATGGATGAAGCTCTTGTTGCCGCCTTGCGCGGCGATCTGCTCGGGCGTCAGCGTCGCGCCATCGACGAAGCATTTCGAATAGCACTGGCCGAGCGCGATATGGCAGGAGGCGTTCTCGTCAAAGAGCGTGTTGTAGAACAGGAGCCCGCTCTTCGAGATCGGCGAGGAGTGAGGCACCAGCGCGACCTCGCCAAGGCGGCGCGATCCCTCGTCGGTGTCGAGCACCTTGTTCAGCACTTCCTCGCCGCGCGAGGCCTTCGCCTCGACGATGCGGCCTTCCTCGAAGCGCACCGAAATATTGTCGATCAGCGCGCCCTGATAAGACAGTGGTTTCGTGCTGCTGACATGGCCCGACACGCGGCGCGCATGCGGGGTCGTGAACACCTCCTCGGTCGGAATATTGGGATTGCAGGCGATCCCGTTCTTCGCCCTGGATTCGCCGCCCTGCCATTCGTGGCCGTCTGAGAGGCCGATGGTGAGATCGGTTCCCGGCCCGGTGAAATGCAGCGCCTCGAAGCGCTGCTCGTTGAGCCACGCGCTGCGGCTGCGCAGCGCCTTGTTGTGCGCGGCCCACGCCGCGATCGGATCGGCCTGATCGACGCGCGAGGCGGCGAAAATCGCATCGGCGAGCTTGGTCACCGCGGCGTCGTCCGTCTCATCCGGAAACACAAGCTTCGCCCAGGACAGGCCGGGGAAGGCGATGATGTTCCAGTTGATGTCAAAGCCCGCGATCTTCTCCAGGGCTGGCTGATAAGCGACGGAATTCGCCTTGCTCGCGCGCGCGACCTTGGCGGGATCCTCGTTCGCCAGAAGCATCGGGTTGTCGCCGACGATGGCGAGGCGCGCGGTGTTCGCCGAAAAGGCCTTCGCGACTCCCTCATACAGCCAGGCCGGAGCGCGGTCGAAGCTCTGGTCAGACGCGTTGCGATAGCGCGCGACCGTGACCTCCTCGTCGGCGAGAAGCGGCGTGACGATCCCGGCGCCGGCCCTGTAGGCGTGCTCGGCGATGCGCCGCACCAGCGGCAGGGCGGCGACAGGGGCGGTGAGGAACAGATCCTGTCCGGGCTCGAGCCGGAGGCCGACCTTGACGGCGACCTCGGCGAGGCGGTCGAGCTTTGCCGGGTCGATGGCGGGAATGCGCTGATGCTGGGTCATGACGGGAGCCTTTGGATGCCCGCCAATCGATATAGCCGGCGCGCGTCAAAGGATAGCGCCCCTTCGCCGCGCCTCGGCTTTCGCGGGGCGGGCCGAGGGTGAACGCTGCCGTCTACAGTCTACTTCCATCCCGCAGGTGTCGTCGGGGCGCCGCGAAGCGAGGGCGACCGGAAGCGGAAGGTTCATTCAGGGCTTGAAAGGATGGTCGTTCTCGTCGAACAGAACCCGTTCCGCTGCGCCGTCGAGGTCGTCGTACTGTCCGCTGCGCAGCGTCCACATGAAAGCGCCCAGGCCGACAAGACCCAGCCCGAGCGCGATCGGCACCAGAAAAAAGAAATCGATCATGCCGCGCGCTCCGCGGCTGGCGGAGGCGAGCCTGCCATCGCGCCGGCGAAGGCTTCCGTCTTCAAGACTCGTTCGCCGCCCAGCCGCAAGGCGTTGGCGATCACGAGCAACGAGGACGCGGACATGGCGAGAGCGGCGATGAGCGGCGTCACGTGGCCGAGAATCGCGACGGGAAGGGCGATCGCGTTGTAGGCGACCGCCAGAATCATATTCTGACGAACAAGCGCCGCCGCGCTGCGGGCGATCCTCCATGTCTGGGGTACAGCGCGCAGGTCGTCATGCAGAAAAACAAAATCCGCGGCGTTTCGTCCGACGTCGGCGGCAGAGGCGGGCGCCATCGACGCGTGCGCCGCGGCGAGCGCAGGCGCGTCGTTCAAGCCGTCTCCAACCATCAACGGCTTCCGCCCTGCCGCGACGAGCGCCGCGATCCGCTCAGCCTTTTCCTTCGGCGTGACGCTTGCCGTGTATGGCGTTTCGAGCGCGTCTGCGAGTCGGCGCACGGGCTCCGCGCGATCGCCCGACAGGATTTCCACCGGCGTTCCCTGCGCCATCCATTCCTTGAGCATTTCGCGCGCGCCGGGCCGCAAAGATTCGGCGAAACGGAAGCCCGCCAGCATTTTCCCGTCGCGCGCAAGGATGGTCTGCGCGTGTTGATCGACAAGGGACGGCGACGCAGCCCAATCGGGGCGGCCCAGTCTGTAGAGAGATCCGTCGATGCACGCTTCGACGCCGTCGCCCGGATGTTCGGACACGTCAGTCGCCATCGGACCCGGACGCGCGAGGCGCCGAGCCGCCGTAGCCAGCGCGAGCGAGTAGGGGTGACGCGACAAGGATCCGAGCGCGCCGGCGATCGCCAGCGCTTCATCATCGACGGATGGGTCTTCGATCAGTGAAGGCTCGCCTCGGGTCAGCGTTCCGGTCTTGTCGAACACCACGCTGTCGATCTCCGCCAGGCGTTCGAGAGCGCCGCCGTCCTTCATCATGACGCCGCGCTCGAACAGGCGTCGCGCCGCCATCACCTGCACCATCGGCACGGCGAGCCCAAGGGCGCAGGGGCAGGTGATGATGAGCACGGCGATCGCGACGGTGATCGCGCGGTGCGCGTCGCCTGTCGCGATCATCCAGCCGATGAAGGTCGCGAGCGCGGCGAGATGCACGACGGGCGCATAGAGGCGCGCCGCCCGATCGGCGATGCGACGATAGGAGGAGCGGCCGGATTCCGCCGCCTCCATCATCCGCGTCATTTCAGCGAGCAGAGAGTCGCTCGCCGAGGCCGTGGCGACAAGCGTCAGCGGCGCCGCGACATTGAGCATTCCGGCCCGGATATCGGCTCCGGGCGAGGCAGGCTGCGGAACGCTTTCGCCTGAGACGAGCGAACAATCGAGCTCGGATCGCCCCTCCACAACGCGCGCATCGACGGGAACGCGCTCTCCCGCCGCAAGCAGGATCGTCATGCCGGGCGCGATGTCCTTCAATGGCGCATAGATTTTCGCGCCGTCAGGCTGAAGCACAAGCGCCCCGCGCGGCGCAAGCCGGGCAAGCCCGTTCACCGCCGTGCGCGCGCGTTCACGCATCATGTGGTCGAGCGTGCGCCCGATCAGAAGAAAGAACAGCAGCGACACCGAGGCGTCAAAATAGGCGTGTTGGCCGCCATGGACGGTTTCGTAGAGACTGAGACCGAAGGCGAGCAGCACGCCGATCGAAATAGGCACGTCCATATTCGTGTGGCCGCGGCGGAGCGCAGCCCAGGCCGAAACGAAAAAAATCCTGCCGGAGTAAGCCAGGGTCGGCAGCGCGATCAGCGCAGATATCCAGTGAAAGAGGTCGCGCGTGGCCGGGTCCGCGCCGGACCATACGGACGCCGACAAAAGCATGATATTCATTGACGCAAAGGCGGCGACCGCGAGCGCGCGGATCAGGTCAGGCGGCGCTGCGCCATCTCGACCGACCACAGAATCGTCCAGATGGGCTTGGTAGCCGATCTTGTGCAGAGTCTCGATCAGCGGCGGCGGCCTGGCGTCGTCGCGCCACTGCACGGAGACGCGGCGCGTCGACAGATTGACGCGGGCCATTTCCACGCCGGGAAGTCCGGCGAGCGCGCGCTCGATCTTTTGGATGCAGCCGCCGCAATGGATAGACGGAACCGAAAGATCGCTCTGCCTCAGGCCGTCGCCGATGGCGCGGCTGGCGAGCAAGATCTCGTCATCCTTCATACCCTCGACCGCAAGGCCTGTCGCGCAACAACTCATATCGGCCTCCGGCGGCGACCGGCGCTATTCCGCGGGTTGCGCGATCGCGCGATAAGCATGCCACGCCCCATGTCCGAGAACGGGGAACACGACGATGAGGCCGATCAATCCCGTGGCGACGCTCACCAGAAACAGCGCCAGCACGATCGCGGCCCAGGTCAACATCACCGGAAGGTTGTTCCAGACGAGCGCCATGCTGGTTCCCATGGCGGTGAAAGAATCGACGCGACGGCTCAGCAGCATCGGGATCGAGAAGGCGCTGATCGCGAAGGAAAAAGCGGCGAACAGGCCGCCCACGGCGCCGCCGACCACAAGCATGGCCCAGCCAATCGGCGTCGCGAACAGCATGGGCGCGACGTGATCGAGCCCCGGAAAAGGACGCAGGCCGAAAAACAAGGCGTAGATGATGACGGCGGAGCGCATCCAGAGCAGCATGAGCAGACAGAGCAGCACGCCGGCGAACAGGATTTGCCCCGCCGACGCCGGCTTCACAAAAATCATCCGCGCGAGGCTGATGGATTCGCCCGCGGCGAGACGCCGGCTTTTCTCATAGAGGCCGACGGCCAGGACAGGCCCGACGACCATGAAGCCGGCGAGCGCAGGAAAAAGAATGTAGTCCAACCCGAATGCGAACAAGCCGCCGATGATCGCGAGTGAAATCACGAACACGATGAAGCCATAGGCGAGGCTCTGCAACGGCGACGCGATGAAGTCGCGCCAGCCCGCTGCAAGCCATCCGAAAGCCACGCCCGGCTTCAGGCGCCGATTCAGATCGACCGCGGGAGCCGATGGCGGAGCGACAGCCGGAATCGTCGTCATGAACATTCCTTCGGTTGATGGCCGCGGCCCTGGCTTAAAGAGGCGAGCATGCGGATCTCGCGGCGCTATACTCTCCGGCAACGCGCGCGCTTTCCCCGGGGCGGGCGTGCGCGACGCATTCCGGCTGCGATCTCAACGCGACATAGACGAGATGGGCGTTCGCTCCGGCCAATAGAAGAAGACCCGCCGCGATTGCGACCCACAGAATGGTTCGCCGTCCCGTCGCGATCGGCGCCAAGACCGTCATCGAGGCGTCCTCAGATCGACGACATAGAGCGTCAGTATTTTGCGATCGAGATCGCTCAGCCGATTTTCCCAACTTGGCATCCGACCCTGACGACCGTTCCAGATGGTTTGGTAGATGGACTCAAGGTCGCCGCCATAAATCCAGGAGCGATCGGTGAGATCGGGCGCTCCGACGTCGTTTTTGCCCTTGCCGTCGTCGCCATGGCAAGATGCGCAATTCTTCAGGAAAACCTGCTTGCCGGCGGCGAGTTTTCCAGCCGGCTCCCGAACGGGGCCCGCGTCAGAGAGCGAGCGCACATATTCGGCGACATTCAGCGCCTCTTCGCGCGACACCATCTGGTTGCGGCCGAACGCCAGCATCTGCGAAATCCGGCTGTCCTTGTGAGGGGAATTGACCCCCACGCGAATGGTTTCGGCGATCGCCTCCGGCGAGCCGCCCCAGATCCAGGACGACGCTGTGAGATTCGGGAAGCCTTTGCCGCCGCGAGCGTCGGCGCCATGGCAGGCGGCGCAATTGTCTCCGAACAGCGTCCGCCCCGACTCGCGAACAAGCTTCATCAGGTCGGGATTCGCCTGAACCGCGGAGTAACTTTCCGACGCGATGCGCTTCGTCCAGACGCCGCGCTCAAGGTCCGCCTGTCGAACGGATTTCGCCACTATGCTGCGCTGATCGTTCCCGAGCAGACCGCGCGTAAATGAGACGCCTGTCGGCCAGGACGGCATCAGCACCCAGTAGGCAAAGGAAAAAATCGCGGTCGCGATCAGGAAAAAATAGACCGCGCGCGGGACCGGCGTGTTGAGCTCCTTGATTCCGTTCCACTCGTGGCCGGTGGTGAGATAGCCGCTATGCGCGTCCCGTTCTTCTATCGCCATGGCCTGTCCTCGTAGCGGATGATCGATTCAGCGGCCTGATCGAAACGTTTTCGGTTGGCGGGCCAATAGACGTAAAGAAGAACGCCTAGCGACAACGCGACGAGATAGACAAGCCCGTAGGATTTCGAGAGCCAGACGGCGGTGTCGTGATCCGGCATGGTTTATTTCTCCGCGCTCGCGACAGGTTTCTGCGCTGCGTTCGTCAAGCGGCCGAGAATCTGGAGATAGGCGACAAGCGCATCCATCTCCGTCAGTTTTCCCGGATCTCCGTCGAAGGCTCGAACAGTCGTCGCGCCGCCATATCGTTCGGCGACGCCCTCGGCGAAGGGCGAATCTGGCGCCGCCTGGCCATAGGCGTCCGCCGCGGCGTTGGCGATCATGGCGTCCGAATAGGGCACGCCCACGGCGCGCATCGCTTTCAGGTGGTTGGGAAGATCATCCGTGCGCAACTCGGTGCGAGCAAGCCACGCATAAGCGGGCATGACCGATTCCTTCACCACATTGCGCGGATTGTTCATGTGCGCGACATGCCAATCGTCGGAATATTTCTCGCCGATGCGCGCAAGATCCGGCCCGGTGCGCTTCGAGCCCCAGAGCATGGGATGGTCATATTTGGATTCGACCGCCAGTGAATAGGGCCCGTAACGCTCGACCTCGTCTCGCAGCGTGCGGATCATCTGAGAATGGCAGGCGTAACAGCCCTCGCGGATATAGATGTTGCGGCCGGCGAGTTCGAGGGGCGTGTACACGCGCATATCCGGCGCGTCTTCAACGGTTTGATGGATCGTGAAGAGCGGAGCGATCTCGACGGCGCCGCCGATGCTGGCCACGCCGATGATGGCGAGCACAAGTCCGATCGCCTTCCGTTCGAGCCGATAATGAAAGCCGAACATAACCTCACTCTCCCGGCTGAAGCGCGGCGACCGGCGCATCCTGCAGATCGGCGGCCGTATTGGTCGCGCTAACGCGGGCCATGCGGATCGTCATCCAGATATTGTAGCAACCGATCAGCGCGCCAATCAGAAAGAACAGGCCGCCGATCGCGCGCGCCATATAGTAAGGACGCATGGCGACAAGCGAATCCGTGAAGGTGTAGGCGAGCGTTCCGCCTTCTGTGTAGGTTCGCCACATCAGGCCTTGAATGATGCCGGAATTCCACATCGCGAACACATAGATGACGGTTCCCGCGACAGCGAGCCAGAAGTGCGCCTCGACGAGGCGGGCCGAATACATACCCCGCGTCTTCCAGAGCCACGGCACCGACGCGTAAATCGCGCCGAACGTGATCATGGCGACCCAGCCGAGCGCGCCGGCATGAACATGCCCGATCGTCCAGTCGGTATAATGCGACAGCGAGTTCACCGAACGGATGGCCATGAACGATCCTTCAAAGGTGGAAAGACCATAAAAGACGGCCGCAACCATCATGAAGCGCAACGTCGCGTCGTCGCGCACCTTGTCCCACGCGCCGTTGAGCGTGAGCAGCGCGTTTCCGGCCGACGCCCATGACGGCACGAGCAGCATGACGGAAAACGTCATACCCAAAGACTGAACCCATTGCGGCAAAGCCGTGTAATGAAGGTGGTGCGAGCCGGCCCACATGTAGAAGAAGGTTATGCCCCAGAAGCTGATGATCGACATCCGGTAGGAATAGATCGGCCGGCCAGCGCGCTTGGGAAGATAATAGTACATCATGCCGAGAAATCCGGCCGTCAGAAAGAAGGCGACCGCGTTATGGCCGTACCACCACTGGGTCATGGCGTCCTGAACGCCGGAGAAGGCCGAATAGGATTTCGCGCTGCCGAACGATATCGGGACCGCGAGATTGTTCACGATGTGCAGGATGGCGACGACGAGAATGAACGCCATGTAGTACCAGTTCGCCACATAGATATGAGGCTCCTTGCGGCGAACGAGCGTGCGCAGATAGATGGCGAAATAGGTCACCCACACGACCACAAGCCAGATGTCGGCGTACCATTCCGGCTCGGCGTATTCCTTCGACTGAGTGACGCCCATGAGATAGCCGGTCACCGCGATCACGCAGAAAAGATTATAGCCCCACAGCACGAACCATGGACTCAACTGATCGGGAAGACGCGCCCTCGTCGTTCTTTGCAGCACGTAAAATGATGTCGCGATCAGCGCGTTGCCGCCGAAGCCGAAGATGACGCCCGTCGTGTGAACCGGTCGAATACGGCCGAAGCTCGCCCATGCGGCGTCAAACGTCAGATCAGGATAAACGAGAAGCCATGCGACCCAGTCGCCGACGAACAGGCCCAAGACCGCCCAAGCCATCGCGAGAACAATTCCGGCTTTTGTCGGTTCGTCGTAATAGCTCTGCAGCCGTTCAGACGAGGGCTCCGGTTTGTCGAAGCTCCTGATCAAGCAGAAAATCGTGATGATCGAGGCGGCGAGAACGAGCGCGCCATGCGCGCCGAAGGAGTCTCCGTTGCCCGTGACCGCCATCGCCAGGCCGAGGAGCGCCGTTGCGAGCGCTATGAAGAACGCGCCCCGGCGTTCGGCCCCGGTGAATTGCGCGATGACGTCAGCGACAACCTGCATCTTACCGCCCCTGTAAAAAGAGCGTCGCGCATCGCCTTGCAAAACCTCCCAGCGAAGCAGCCGCCCCGGCTCGCTCTGGATATCCAGCCGGCCGAGGGCGCGCAATGATCTGCATCAATGCAGCCGGATTTTGAGCAAAGCATGCTGATTTTCGGAGAGTTATTTGCGATTTCGCAAATAACTTTCGCCTTCAGGCCTGCGATCCCGCCTTCGATCTATGCGCCGCCTGTTGCGATCGTCTCGAGACGCGATTCGTCGATGATGATGATGCGGTGCCGGCCGTTCCGGATGATCCCCTGCTTCTGCCAGTCGCTGAGAGTCCTGCTGATGGTGAAATATCCCGCGCCCGCGAGCGCGGCGAGGTCCTCGCGCGCGTTGCTCGCCTTGATTTGCGTGCGCCCGTCGATGGCGACGCCGGCCTGTCGCGACAGTCGCAGAAGGGCGGCGGCGAGGCGCTCTTCGATCGTCTTCCGCGACAGGTCGCCGATATGCTCGACCATCTCGCGGGTTCTGTCGCCGACGATAGTGAGGATGTTATGCGCGAGCGCGGGCTGGCTTTTCATCAGTTCGAGGAAGTCGCTTGTCGCCCATGACAGCAGACGGCTTTCTTCGAGCGTCGTCGCTGTTGCGGGATAGGGAAAGCCCCTGATCGCCGCCACGCAACCGATCAGTTCTCCTGCTCGCATCAATCGTAGCGTCGCCTGACCCTCGCGCGAAACGGACTGACTCATCCGAATCAGGCCATGAACGAGCAGCAGAATTTGCTGTGACGGTTCGCCCTGACGAAACAGGATTTCTCCCGGCGCCGCGTGCTGCGGCCTTGCAGCAAGAAGGATTTTTTCGCACGCCGCTTCTTCCAGCCCCGCGAAGAGAGGGGCGCGTCTTGCGTCCGAAGCTAGTGTTTTCATCGCAAGGTCCAGCACTAGTCACCGCCTCACCCGACCCCCGTCCATATCTGACAAGCCGAAGCCGAAGGATTCATCGCCGCTCGCGCTGGTCTTTGCGCGCTCGGTGCTCATAGCATCGCCGAGCGCCTGATTGCGAGAGGCGCGGTTGATGTGACGGGGACGTCGGGATTCGCCATGTCTGACCTGACTGGCAAACAGCTTCGCCGCTTATAATCCCGCGCCGGGCAAGCCAGCGAGCGGCTTCCTGAGTTCGCCCGGCCGGCGCCGAAGCGGACCGTCAAAGTTCAGATGGCGGCGGAAGCGCCGATGCAGCCAAAGCATAGAGGAACGATGTCGTGGATCACGCTTATTTGCGCCGGAAGAGGATGCGGCGCCCGGCGATGCTGTCTGGCATCGAATTCAACCAATCGAGGGCGGCGGGGACGCCTCGGATATGGGCGTCGAAAAAGGCGAGCGTCGCCTGCTTGACCGCCTCCTGTTGAGCCGGAATCCGCCGTTGGCCTGCGTTGGGGGCGAAGCCGCCGAGAAAGTGGTCCGCCTCGTCGATCACGAGCAGATATTTGCCGCCGGCCGGCGATAACTCGAACGGCTCGCTCTTCCAGCGCCAGTCGCCGCCTTTCGCGCCGCGATCCAGCGTCCCGGTCACATTCAGCATCGGGACGTTCACCGCCTTCCATGATCCGTCGCGCAGGCCCTGCTGGTCGCGCCCCTGCGCGCTCAGCAGCAAGGCGGCGGCGAAGCGGGGGTCGCGAAACCGGCCCGTTTGGCCATCTGGCAGATCGATCTCCGCCCCGGCGAGAAGCTGCGCCGTGTAAGCCCCGAAGGAATGTCCGGCCACGGCGCACAAAACTGGTTTGGCCTGCCGCCCCACGGTCGCGGCGATAATGTCCTCCAATGCGTCCATGACCACGGCCGTCAATGCGACGCGCGCCAACCAGGAAGACGGCGCATGAAGAATCTCGTGCATGCGCGCCCGGACCGAGGGCAACGCGGACCATCCCGTCAGGTCTGCGTCCGGATCTAGCCCAAGCGCCGGTTCGGCGCGCGCCACGCGGTCAATGGAATCCGCGAAGGTCGGATGGATCACCAGATAGCCGCGCCGCGCCCAATAGCTGGACAACTCGACATATTCGCCGCCGTTCGAGCCGAGCCCGTGGCAGAAGAGGATGACGCCGGAGATCTCGCGCTGATCGGGCCAGCGGCAGGTCAGAGGCCGATGCGCGCTGACGCGGGGATTGTCAGCAAGGACGTCATGTCGTTCGCAGATCGAGACGGGACCAAGGTCGCCGACATAGAGCCTAGCCATCTTACGCCGTCGCCGAAGCGGCGCTTGCCGCCTCCGGCCGGGCGTCCGCGAGCAGAAAGCAGCTCGCGACGCCGCCTGCGGCGACGGAATAGGCCGGCGGCGACTCTTCGGCGCACCTCTTCATCGCGCTCGGGCAGCGGTTGCGGTACGGGCAGCCTGTGGGGGCCACGCGCGCTGCTTCCGGCGCCGGCGCGGATTTGCGCGCCGCCCGCCGTCGCCGTTGCGCCTGCGGATCGAGCAACGGCACGGCGTCGAGCAGCGCTTTCGTGTAAGGATGCGCGGGAGCGTGGAACACGCGGTCGGAAGGGCCTTCCTCCACGATGTGTCCGAGATACATGACGGCGATGCGGTCCGAGATGTGATGGACCAGGGCCAGATCATGCGCGATCAGAAGATAGGCGATGCCGAGCGCCTCGCGCCGCTCATAGAGAAGATTGATGATCTGGTTCTGCGTGGAGACGTCGAGCGCGCTGACCGGCTCATCCAGCACGATCATCTCCGGCTGCAGCGCCAGGGCGGAGGCGATGGCGATCCGCTGCCTTTGTCCCCCGGAGAACTGATAGGGATGGCGCCGGAGATGCTCTTCCGACAGCGAAACCCGCTGCAGAAGCTCGATCGCTTTCGCGCGCCGTTCGGCCCGCGTCAGCTCGGTGTGGACCCGCAGCGGCTCGGTGATGATGTCTTCCACCGTCATCGCGGGATTGAGAGAGGAATATGGATCCTGAAACACAGCCTGAATTCGCTTGCGCAGCGAAGGCGGATAGCGCGCGTTCATCGCGGCCAATTCGGACCCTGCGAACCTGATGGAGCCCGACGATACAGGCGCAAGGCCGAGCACCGCGTTGGCGATCGACGATTTGCCGGATCCGGATTCTCCGACCAGCCCCAGCGTTTCCCCGGGCCTGATGGAGAGCGAGGCGCCGCGGACCGCATGGAAGGGCTTGCCGCGCAAGCCGAGGAGCGAACGCCTCCAATAGGTGATGTGGAGGTCGGTGATTTCGAGGAGCGGCGCGGCGGTCATGACAGGACCGCCTTTAGACGGGCGTTTTGATAGTGGACGCAACGCACCATGCGTTCCGCGCCGACCAGCGGTATGCGCGCTTCGCATGCTTCGACTCGTCGGTCGCAGCGATTCTGAAAGCGACATCCCGTGGGCCATGTTCCCGGTCTGGGCACGCTGCCCGGAATGATCGGTAGAGGCGGGTTGCGACTCGATCCCTGAGGAAGGGCGGACAATAGCCCGCGCGTGTAAGGGTGGCGCGGGTCGGCGAACAGCGCGTCGACCTCGGCGGTCTCCACCACTTCCCCCGCATACATCACGGCGATGCGGTTACAGACATCGGCCGCGACGGCGAGATCGTGCGTCACGAACATCATGGCCATCCCGAACTCGTCCTGCAGGTCGCGAAAGAGATCGAGGATCTCCTGCTGGACAGTGACATCCAGCGCGGTGGTGGGCTCGTCTGCAATCAGCAGAGAGGGATTGCAGCTCAGAGCCCGGGCGATGGCGATGCGCTGGGCCATTCCGCCGGACAGTTCGTGGGGATAGGCCTGCGCCCGTTCAGCCGCGCGCGGAATGCCTACCCTGTCGATCAACTGGACCGTCCGCCGGCGCGCGTCCTCGGCCGAGAGGCCGTTCTTGATGCGCAGGACCTCCGCGATCTGGCTGCCGACGGTGAACGCCGGGTTGAGGCTGGTCGTCGGGTCCTGGAAGACCATCGCGACCTCGGATCCGCGCACAGCCTCGAGAGCTTTCTGATCAAGGTCGTGGATCGCCCGGCCGTTCAGCCTGATCGAACCGTGAGTCATGCGCAGAACCGGCCCCAGCAATCCGAGAATCGCGAGGCCCGTGAGCGTCTTGCCGCTGCCCGACTCGCCGACGAGTCCGAGCGTTTCCCCCTTGGCGATCGCCAGCGAGACATCGGTGATGACCGGAATTTCCGTCGCGCCCGGCATGGCGATCACAATGTCGAGGGCCTCGATGCGCAACATCTCGTCGGAACGGGACGACTGCGGAGAATCCGACGGGGCGCGCGCGAGCAGGGGCGCAACGCGCGGCGCGGACGCCGGCGGCGGCGCGGCGGCCGCGATGCCCCGGCCGATGGAATCGCGCAGCACGTCGCCGAGAAGATTCACCGACAGAACGGTGAGAATGATGGCGACGCCCGGCGGGATGGCGAGAAACCAGTTGAGGTCCATGAACGCCGCGGCGGTGTTCAGCATCGTTCCCCAGCTCGCCTGCGGCGGCTGAATGCCGAGGCCGATGAAGCTGAGGCCCGCCTCCGCCAGAAGGACCGCGCCCACGGTCAGCGTCGTCTGCACGATCAGCGGCGGCGCGATGTTCGGGAAAATGTGCCGCAGGAGGATGCGCGTCTCGGAGGCGCCGACGACGCGGGCGGAGCGCACATAAACCTCCTCGCGTTCAGCGAGCACGACGCCGCGCGTGAGCCGCAGGAACGAGGTGGAGAAGAGAATGCCGAGCGCGATCATCGCCCGATGCAGGCCCGGGCCGAGGATCGCGATGATGACGATCGCGACCATGATGCCGGGAATCGAGACGAGCGCCTCGACGACGCGCATCACGATCCAGTCCCACCAACCGCCTCGATAACCAATGAAGAGGCCGATCGGCACGCCGATGACCAACGCGATCGCCGTCGCCTCGGCGGTCGCGATGACGGCGATGCGGCAACCATAAATCAGCCGCGAGAGGACGTCGCGCCCAAGATCGTCAGTCCCCAGCCAGTGCGCGGATGACGGCCATTGCAGCGCGCTCATGAGATCCTGCTGAAGCGGATCGTAGGGCGAGACCCAGTCGGCGAGCACGGCCAGCAGAAAAAGGACGCCGAGAACCGTCGCGGCGAAGGCGACGATCAGCATGGAGGCCTCGGGCTTCCGCCGGGAGCGCCGCGGAGCGTCGCTCTCCCCAGCGATGGCGGCGGCGCTCATGAGGGGCGCGCTTTCGGATTGAGCAGGCCGTAAATGATGTCGGTGATGAGCTGAACAGCGACGACAAGCGCGACCATCACCAGCACAAGGCCCTGCAGCATCGGAATATCCTGTTGCCGCACCGCGCCGATGGCGAGCGTGCCGAGGCCATTGATCGAAAAGACCTGCTCCACCACGAGGGCGCCGCCGAGCAGCACGGTGATCTGGAACGACAACACGGCCACGACCGGAACCATCGCATTGGTGAGCGCGTGCCGCAGGATGACCCGCGACCGCGACAGGCCCTGCGCGCGCGCCGCGCGAATATAATCCTGTTGCAGCACGCCAACCATCGCTGACCGCACCTGGCGCGCGATCGCCGCGCTAGCCGACAGGCCAAGCGCGATCGACGGCAAGGTCACGCTGCGCAACCAGTCCGACGGCGATTCCGAGAACCTGACGAATCCGGTCGCTGGAAACCAGCGCAACCCGACCGCGAAAATCGCAACCAGGATCAAGCCGAACCAAAAGTTGGGCACCGCCTGTCCAAAGGTGGCGCCAAGCGTCGCGAGGCGATCCGCGAGAGATTGCGGCTTCAGCGCGGCGGCGACGCCGGCGGCGACGCCCACCACGATGGCGATGAGCGCAGAGAAGGCCGTGAGCGAAAGCGTGACCGGAAGCCGCTGCAGAACGGCGTCCGTTACGCTCACGCTGCTGAAGAACGACGTTCCCAGATCGCCTCGCACGGCCTTGCCAAGCCAGGCCGCGTAGCGAACCTGAACCGGCTGATCGAGGCCCATCCGCTTGCGCAGCATGTCGTGCTGCTCCTGCGTTCCAGACTCCCCGAGGATCAGGTCCACAGGATCGCTCGGCAGCAACGACGTGAATGAGAATGTCAGCACCGAGACAATGAGCAGAAGGGGGACGAGCGCCAGAACGCGCTGGGCGACAAGCCTCAGCATCGCAACTGATCCTACCGGTTCGCCTTCAAACCACGCAGATTGATCGAGTCCTCGCCGAATCGATAGACGACGGACGGATTCTCAGAGGTCTTCTTGCTGACGCCGATCAGAATCGGCGTGTTGGTGACGAAGATGAGGTAGGCCTCTTTCGCCAACTGTCCGGCGAGCTTCTTGTAAATGGGTGCGCGAACGTTGACGTCGGCTGACTCAAGCCCCTGCTTCGCCAAGGCCAGCATCTCGGCGCTTGGCTTGACCTTGAAGGGATTGTAGGGGGCGTCCTCGTAGATATAGCGAAGTGGAATGAATTTGGGATCGGTGTTCGTATTCCAGACGAGATTCGTCGCCGGATAATTGGTGGTGCGGCTGACGCGCGCGAGCGTGCCGGGCTCCTGAGGCGCGATGTTCATGGTGATGCCGATCTCTCTGAAAAAACCCGCGAGAGCCTCCAGACGCGACCGATAGATCGGGATCGACGGCATGTCGAAGGCGAAGCCTTTCGGAAAGCCCGATGCCGCCATCAGCTCCTTCGCTTTTTTGAGATCGTAGTCGTAGACGCCCTCCAGCGCCGGATCGTAAGCCCAGTTTCCACGTCCATAGGGTTGATACGAGTTCACGGACAGGCCAAACTCGACGGCCTTTCCGAAAGCCGTCCGATTGATCGAATGCGCCATCGCCAGACGGACGTTCCTGTCGGCGAAGGCGGGCACGCGCGCGCCCTCTCGATCGGAGATGATGACGTGATAATTCAGCCCGCCGGTGTTGCGTATGAGCTTTAAGTCGGGGGAGCGATCGATGGACGCCGACTGCGGATTCGCGAGCCAGTTCCCGGCGTCGATCTGACCGGTCTTCAACGCGTTGAGTCGCGCCGTATCATCCGGCATCTCCCACACTTCGTAGCGCGCGAGTCCGATCTTGTCCTTGTCCCAGTAGGCCGGGTTCGGCGAATAGACCTGAACCTCGCCTTCGCGCGACTCGGCCTTGTTGTGAATGTAGGGGCCTGTGCCAACCGGATTCCGTCCGACCGCCGGATCATTCATTGCGGCGGGGGCCATCATCATGCCGGCCGTATAGCAAAGGCTCGCGATGATCGCGGGATCCTGTTCTTTCAGCGTGATCAACAGGGTGCTGTCGTCGATCTTGCTGGCGCCGGCGACTGTCTGAAGCCCTTCGGCGACGCCGATCTTGACCCCGCGATTGATGTTGTCAGCAGCGGCTTCGGCGTTGAAGGGCTCGCCATTGCTGAACGTCACGCCTTTCCGCAGGCTGATCGTGACCTTGAGGCCGTCGATCTTGTAGCCGGTCGCCAGCAGCGGGACCGGCGCGCCTTCGGGCGACATTTCGAACAGCGATTCATAGACCGGCCGAAGATAAGGAACGCCGCTGCCGCTTTGTCGCTGCGGATCCATCGTGATCAGCTTCACCTGTTCGGCGTATTTGAATACGCCGCCGCCTTGCGCGGAAGCCGGCGCGCCAGAAAATCCCAGCGCAATGGCGATCGCGATCGCCGTCCCTGTGATCCGGTCCTTCATCTTGGTCCTCCCGGTCAATCTGCTTATTATTCTTTCGTCGCTCCGGCTCTCACGGGCCGCGCGGTGGAATTTTGTCAGAGGCGAGCGGTCGCGCCGTCGGCCTTTGCGAGCGTCGCAATGGTATCCGCGCCCAGCATGGGCGCCGGCGGCAATTCGAGCGGGCGGTCCCCATCAAAGCGGAACGCAGGGCCGAAAACACCTGCTTCTCCGGCAATGTCGATGCCTGGCGTCTGCCGATAAAGCTCCGACAGGAACTCCTTCAGATCGCGCACCCGCGCGGCCGGGATGCCCGCCTCGCCAAGCCGCGCCTCCAGATCGTCCGCGCGGCGCCGGCCGAAAGCCGCAGCGAGTTCGCGTTGCAGAACGTCGGTCGCAAGATCGCTGAGAAAAGCGTCCGGCGCGAGCCCGGCCGGGATGTATGGCGGCGCCGCAAGATCCGGGCGGCCGATGACCTCGCACAGGCGCGCGAATTGCTTCATCGTGTTGGCGGCGACCGAAATATATCCGTCTGACGTCGAAAAAGTATCTGCGCCCGGGCTGCCGACGAAGCCGCGATTGCCGACCCGCTTCGGAGCCTCTCCCGTCGCGACAGTCGCGGCGGCGTGGCCCGACATGAGCGCGAGGGCGGAATCGATCATGGCGACGTCAATCGTTATCGGCGAAGCATCGCCTCGCAGCCGGCGCACGGTCGCGGCCAAGATAGCTTCGGCGGCGCTCATGCCTGTCGCGATGTCGATAACCGGGTAGCCGACCTTGACCGGATCGCGCGCGCCGGATTGCAGCATCATCATCCCCGACGCAGCCTGGACGACGTGATCGTAGGCGCCCTGTTGACTCCTTGCGCCGCTCTGTCCCCACCCCGAAATGGAGCAGTAGATCAGCCGGGGCTGAATGGCGTGAAGCGCATCTGGACCCAGGCCGAGCCGCCGCATGACGCCCGGTCGGAAATTCTCCACGAGAATGTCGGCGCCCTTGACCAGTTCAAGCAACGCCGTCCGACCTGTTTCGGTCGAGAGATCGAGAACGACTGATCTCTTGCCCACGTTCAGCGCGCGAAATCCAGGCGGCACGCCATTCAACGCGGGACGCGTCGCGAGGTCGCGCATCGGATCGCCTGTGTCAGGCCTTTCGATTTTGATCACCTCCGCGCCGAGACAGCGGAGGTGATGCGTCGCACACGGGCCCGCGAGGACATGTGTGAGATCGAGCACCCGAAAGCCTTCCAGTGGTTTCATGGTCTCAGCATCGCCATCGGTCCGCGCTGAAAGCTGAACGCGGAATAGGAGTGATCACTACCATATGACCGGGCGACGGCTTGGTCAAGCGGCCGCGTCTGTGTCAGCGCGGGGCGTCGAGGCTATTGATCGTCGTCCTGGTCGCCAAGTTCGCGAAGCATGGCGTCCGCTTCGACCTGGAGCAGCTTGAGGCACTCGACAAAGACGCGAGCCTTGTCCGGCGCAAGCACGGACTTGAGTCGCTGCTGCCGCTTGCGCGCGAGGTTCAGGATCGCGTCGTGCTTTTCCCGTCCGAGCTCCGTCAAGCTGAGCAAAATTCGCCGCGAATCGCGCGCATCTGGCGATCGGATGAGGAAACCCCGCTTCATCAGCGTCTTTACAGTCATCCCAACCCACGCCTTGTCGGTGGCGAGCGCCCGGCTCACATCGCGCGCCGTCGCTTTGTCCTGGGCTGCGATGACCGACATGACTCTCCATTCGGGCAGCGTCACTTGAAACTCCTGACGATAGAGCCTGCTGCTGTAGAGGCCGAGCGAATTGGACAATCTCAGCAGTTGCGTGCTGAACAGGCTCGATAGGGGAGGCGATGCGCGCATGGGGCCTCACTACGACAGGCTGCATTGACGGTCGTCAAGCCGAAGATCGCCAGATCATGCGTATGACCTGGCGGCCGCTGCTGTCGCTCAGCGATCTCAATGCATTTGCTCGTTCGCGCGCGGTTGTGGAGCGCCCTCGTAGGTTTGGCGTTTCCGTGATCGTGAGGGTTGGCGGAGACTCAGCGATCAGCGCGCCTCGCTCATCGCCCTGATGGACAGCATGCGATCCGCCGCCAATTGCTATGTCGCGGCGGGGACGCGCCTTAAACGCCTCGCGCCCTTATACGAACCCGTTCGGCGAGAAGCTCGGCGCATGCGTTTATTGCTGCTTCTGCGACCGTTTCCAGTGTCCGGTAGACGCCAAGGCAAGCCCGCGCAATACCTTGCCGCCATCGGCGGAACGAGCGCCGAATGTCGAGGTCCGAACGAAGTCGCGCCTGCTGCGCGTCGCGCCAAGCGAGGATCGTCGCCGCGCAACCGGCGTCGTCCTCGTCGATCCTCGCGGGCAAGAGCGCTTCCAGCCCGCGGATCTCGTCGTTCTGTCGAGCTACTCCTTCGGCAATGTGCACCTCATGCTGCACTCGGGCATCGGCCGTCCGTACGATGCCGCCAGCGACGAGGGCGTGGTCGGTCGCAGCTACTCCTATCATGTGTGTGGCGGGACCACCGCCTTCTGCGAGCGCGACATTGTGATGAACAGGGCGATAGTTTCGGCGCTGCCAAATGCCAGCGTCGCCGTCGGCGTTGCAATCTGAGCAAAGGCCGGCGTCGGCCAGCCAGCCTTCTGGCCCGTCGCCTTCTCGTAGAATTCGACGAGAGCTCTATCCATGATTGTTGTATCGGTGAACCTTTCGCTGATATCGCAGTTGATGTGAGCGCTCGCGTCGCGCGACGCCAGGAGAACGGTTCGCGTTCATGACCAGTCCACAGCTTTTGGCGATCGCCGTCATCGTCCTGATGATGGCCGCATTCATCTGGGGACGTTATCGCTACGACGTCGTTGCAGGCGCCGCGCTCGTCCTCGCCGTCGCTGTGGGGGTGGTTCCGGCCAAGGAGGCGTTCAAAGGTTTCTCCGATGACATCGTGATCATTGTCGGCAGCGCTCTCATCGTGAGCGCCGCCGTGGGACGATCAGGCGTTCTGGAGGCGGGATTGCGGTTAGCCGCGCCGTATCTTCGCTCCGTGCAAAGCCAGGTTGTCGCTCTGACGCTCTTCGTGACCGTTCTTTCAGCGGTCGTGAAGAATATCGGCGCTCTCGCGATGGCTTTGCCGCTTGCGCTCCAGATCGCCCGACGCGGCAAGACTTCGCCCTCCGTGTTTCTGATGCCCATGTCTTTTGGCGCTTTGCTGGGCGGCATCGTCACGTTGATCGGCACGTCGCCGAATATCATCGTGGCCCGCGTTCGGGAGGAGCTTACCGGCGCGCCGTTCCAGATGTTCGACTTTACGCCGGTCGGCCTCGTGATCGCCATCGTCGGAGTGGCCTTTCTCAGCGTTGGCTACCGGCTTCTTCCCAAGGATCGAAAGAGCGGCGGATCCCTGGAGGACGCGCTCGACATCAAGGACTATGTGACCGAGGTCGAGATCGGCGAGGACTCGAAATATGTCGGACAGCCGTTGTCCGATCTTATGCAGCAAGCTGACGACGAAGTGTCGATATCGGCCGTCATCCGCGCGCAGGATCGGCGCGCATTGCCTTTGCCCGACGCCAGACTTCATGCCGGCGACATCTTGATCCTTCGCGGCGAGCAGGCGGCGCTGGATCGCTTCGTGAAGGCGGCCAACCTCTTCCAAGAAGGAGACGACAGGCCGGTGGTGGCGCAGGATGAGATCGAGGGAGTCATATCCGTCGAGGCCGTGATTGGGCCAGCCTCCTCGCTCATCGGTCAATCGCCAGGCGGGTTGCAATTGCACACGCTCCACCACGTGAATTTGATCGCGGTCAGCCGGTCGGGCGAACGGATCAGGCAAAGGCTGAGGGATGTCACCCTGCGCGCAGGCGACGTCATCGTGCTCAAAGGCGTGGAAGCGAACCTTCCCGACACGCTCAGGGCGCTCGGAGCGCTTCCGCTCGCGTCGCGTCAGGTCGCTTTGGGCGGCGTGAGGCGGCAGGGTCTGGCCGTCGCGATCCTCGCCGTGACGATCCTTTCGGTGGCGCTCAATCTGGTTCCCGTCGCCATCGCCTTCTTCGCAGCCGCGGGGCTCCTGATCGCGACCGGGGCGTTACCTCTTCGCGAAGCTTACGCGTCGGTTGAATGGCCCATTCTCGTCATGCTCGGCGCGCTGATTCCTGTCAGCGACGCCTTGAGGACAACAGGAGCGACCGATGTCATGGCGGCATGGTTGTCATCCATCGCGTCAGGCCTGCCTGCCTGGGGCGCGCTCACGCTCATTCTGGTCGCGGCGATGGCCGTGACCCCATTTTTGAACAACGCCGCCACGGTTCTCGTGATGGCGCCGATCGCCGCGGGTCTCGCGAAAGCGCTGGGCTACAATCCCGACGCTTTTCTTATGGCGGTCGCTATCGGCGCCGCCTGTGATTTTCTCACGCCGATCGGCCATCAGTGCAACACGTTGGTGATGGGGCCCGGCGGCTATAAATTCGGCGATTATGCGCGCCTCGGAGCGCCTCTCTCACTCCTGATCATCGTGGTCGGCGTTCCTGCGATTCTCATCTTCTGGCCCCTTCACGGTTGACGAGACAAGCAGGCGAGGGGCGCGGCGATTCCACATCCGATCGGCGTTCGGAAGAGCTGCATCAAATTGGCTTCTCCGCAGCATGCCAGCGTTGCGCGCGTTACCCGGGCTCGCAACTCCAGAAGGGCTCCCTCTGATTGCTATCCACTCGCCGGCGTGGGTACGATATCTAAAACCGGACCTTCGTCCGATAGGTGATCGACGTCCTGTCATCAAGTGGCGCGATTTATAGCGCCTAACAGAACCGTCGGATGGCTCTGAATGCGATGATGGCCGCGGCGATTGTGAGAAAAGCGCGACAGAGGTCTGCGCGCCGTTCGTGTCGGATGAGGAGGCGGCTGAAAAGGCCGTTTAGCCAATCCCAAGGTGGACGATGCGGCGCAGGAAAAAGGCGCGGTTGTTGGCGCTCACGATGGCGCGAAGAAGCGCGCTCCAGATGGGAACGCGATTACGACCGTCGAAGACATCGGCCTGACGCGGAAGGACATCCGCGACGCCCACATTGCTCGCGCCGCGGAAGCGGCCTCTGCTCAGCTTGGGTTCAAGATGCAGCGAGCGTGGGAGGTCTATTCTACATGCCTCTTGCCGACATTCCGGCCGCGTGAGCCATCTGCTCCAGCTTTCGAGCGTCCGCATCTCTTTGGGCGGTGCGATTCAGAATATTGAGAATTTGATCGATCTTCGCCTGCATCATCTGCATAGACATCGTGATCTGCACAAGTTGCGCGTGGATCTTCCGGTTCGATGCCGTTTGCTGATGGTGTTGCGCGCGCAGGCTGCGTAGCGTGCCAGGATAACCTGGAGTCGCCACATGGGACTATTGACCTTCAGCATCAACGTCACTCTGGACGGCTGCGTCGACCATCAAGAGGGCATTGCAGACGACGAGACGCACGCCTTCTTCACCCGCCTTATGGATGAAAGCGGAGCAATGCTGTGGGGCCGCGTCACCTACGAGATGATGGAGAGCTACTGGCCGGCGGTCGCCCGCGGCGACGAGGAAGCGCCGCCGGCGATGCGCGAGTGGGCGGTCAAGCTTGAGGCCAAGCCGAAGCACGTTGTGTCATCGACGCGAAAGGTTTTTCCGTGGACCAACAGCCGCCACATCGACGGCGAACTGCGCGCGGGCGTGCAGAGGCTCAAGGACATGACCCCGGCCGGCGTCTTCCTCGGCAGCGGCAAGCTCGCGACCGAGCTGGACCGGCTGGATCTCATCGACGAATATAAGCTCCTCGTGCATCCCAGGATCGCGGGTCACGGCCCGACCCTTTACCAGAGCGGGCTGCTCAGCACGCGACGGCTCGAGCTGATCTCAGTCACGCCGCTCCGTAGCGGCGCGGTCGCCATGCATTACCGGCGCGCGCTGACCCAGAGCGGCCTCGCCGTCAAATGCGATGCGGCGCAGGAACGGGGAGAGGTTGCCGGGACACGGCGGCGGGAGAAATTTCAAGGTTCCAGAGGGGAGCGTTGAAGCGCTCACTGTCGGAGATATGGCCGGAAGCGGAAGGACAGCCACGGGGCGCACCAGGCCTGAGTATGATCCGAGACCGATGTTGGATCGCCGGATGGAGGAGTTTTCCGGCTTTTGCTCTGCGACGGAAGTTTGGGTCGGTTGGCTCTCGATTTTCCGGCCTTCTTTCACGATGGCCGGGCTGGTTGCGCCATCGCAGTTTTGCAGCGTTATCGGGGTTAAGTTTCCGATCGCCCCGTGTGGACGTTCTTCATTATAATAAGTGCGCCAATCCTCGAATTTTTCGCGGGCGTCCGCGAAGCTCATGAACCAGTTGGCGTTCAGGCGCTCG
>MKVY01000035.1:139400-142159 GCA_001899525.1 Rhizobiales bacterium 65-9 | reverse complement strand
GTCGCTGCCGAAGATCGGGCCGTGGCAGGAGCAACTCGACGAGTTGTTGACCGCGAACGCCAGTCGATCGACGCAGGAACGACTGACGCTGATCCGGATCTATGAGGAGTTACGCGGCCGCGGTTATGTCGGCGGCTATGATGCGATCCGGCGCTACGCCCGAGGATGGTCGAAGGAGCATGCGGCGTCTGCGGCGGACGCCTATGTGCCGCTCACCTTCGCGCCGGGCGAAGCGTATCAGTTCGACTGGAGCCACGAGATCGTCCTGATCGCTGGCTTCGAAGGTCGGCCATTCGCCGAAGGCGAGGTTCGTCGTGACAATGATCGAGGTGCGCTCGTAGAGACGGCTGATCAGATAGAACAGGAGCTGACCGCCCGCCTGAGCAAGGGAAGGTAGTCGAGTTCATCGAGCACGACGAAGTCGAGACGAGTCAGATAGTCGGCGAGCCGCCCCTGACGCCCCGTGCGAGCTTCAGCCCCGAGCCGGTTGACGAGATCGATGGTGGTGAAGAAGCGGCCGCGCGAGCCGGCGCGGATGCAGGAGCGGGCGACCGCGATCGCCAGATAGGTCTTGCCCGTCCCCGTGCCGCCGACGAACACGACATTGCGTTGCTGGACGATGAAGCTGCCGCTCGCAAGACCGCGCGCCAGAGCCTCGTTGATCCGCGTGTCCTTGCAGGCGAAGTCGTCGACACCCTTGGCGAGCGGACTACGCGCTCCCGAGTCGCATCGATCATACGAAGCACATGAGCACGAGACAGTATTCTCGCTTGGTCGACGAATGGATGACTGCGATCGGTCAGCGTCCAGAAAAGTACAGCACTCACTCGCTCCGACGCACGAAGGCATCGATAATTTACAGGGCGACGGGAAACATCCGCGCTATCCAGATCCTGCTCGGTCACTCGAAGATCGAGAACATTGTGCGCTACCTTGGCGTCGGCGTGGAGGACGTGCTCCTCCTGGCCGAGAGAACCGAGATCTGACGCAGAGCGGCCGTCCGGACCGGGCGCGGATGGCCGCTCATGGCATGGGCTTGATAGGCTGCTCCGGCCATCGTGGGGTGGGAAGCGTACTTGCAGCTTGGTACGATGTCTTGCGTGGGGGAATTCTTCTTCGCCCGAAGCCGACGTTGTAGCCTGTCTCAGCAACGCTCCGGAGTAGACCTTCCCTATTCATCGTCTTCTTGATTCGCGCTTATCGGCACGTGGATGCGGTCAGTCGCTACGACAACGCCGTCAACGAGGGCATAGCACTCAACAACGTGGTCACCCTTGAAATTTGTGCGCTCGACCTTCCTCTTATGCCCATCGTCCGCCACGATTTGACCTCGAACGCAGTCGCGGTTGATTGACTCTTGGCCCCGATTGAGCACCTTCCAAAATAGCTCATAGGAACCAGCGATATCCGTCTCAACCACGGAGAAAGTGAGCTTCTTGCGCGGCATCAAGAGCGTGCGGTGGCGAAGCATCTCCCTGAGTGACGCGGGGCGAAAGCCGCTCTGCTCGACCTGGCAATCGATGCGGATGTTGTTTCGAATGTCGATGGCGGCGAACACCTCGTCGGGGAACTCCTCCGTCATGCGAACAGCGTGGCCCGCGCGATCTGTAAGTGCAGACTTCAGCATCTTCTCGGCGGCAGGGAATAGCCGCCCATATACTGCGCGCCACTTGTCGTTCTGGTTGTCCTTGCCGTCGGCCTCGATAGCTTTGAGGCAGAGTTCATAGGCCTTCTTCGCCTTCCGCTGAAACTGCCTCTTCACCTTTACGCGCTGACCGCTTCCCAGCGCTGCGAAGTAGTCCTGCTTGGGCAATTCCTTGAGATAGGCAAAGAAATCGCGGCTCATATAGTCGTAGTAAAGATAGCTCTTGTCATCATATTCGCTGGTTGATTTGAGAAAGTTGTGCGCCAACGTGTCGGTCAGCAGACCGCCGATCCCAACTCCGTGCTTGTTTTTCCAGGCGCGAGCCATCTTGCAGAGCTGCCTGAGGTTGTCGTTCTTTTCGGCCACAAACTCCGACATGGCCTTAATCTCTTCCCTAGGCTTGGTTATCTTCCAAGATCCCCCGTTGTAGGTGTCCGGATATCTGAAGCTTCCGTCGTCCTGCTCAAATACTGGCTGGGCCTCCACGGTAAAATTAGAATAGACAGCTTGGACAACGAGCCGGTCCACCCTGACTGTCGTCCTGGGGTAGCGCGCGCGGATGGCGACGGCGACATCGGACAGCAGCTTTGACTGACCGCCGTTTTTGTAATTGTCCCACTCGCCCCTCGGCATGATGTAGAGCATATCCAAGTCCGAGATACCCTTGATAGCGGTGTGTCGTCCGTAGGAGCCTACTTGCAATGTATTCGCAATCTTCGACTCCGTGTCGCGGAATTTTTTATTTAATGCGCAGGTGATTTCCCCATACTGATCTGAGATCGCTTGGGCGTTATCGACCGCAAGATTTCTGAGAAACTGCTTGAATGTGTCTGCTATACTCAAACGGTCAACCCCCACAGCTTCCGGTTGCGCTATACCCCGTTTCTTTTGTAGATCAAATCGGGAACATTGCATTTATATCTTTCGAAACGCTCACACAAATCACGAGGCGCTTGGGCAAGCCCTGCTCGACCGCCTCAATGTTATGGGGAGCATGTCATCGATCTCCTTCTCGGAGAACATAAGCTCCTCGTTGTCCTTCAAAGACCCCTGTGCCTTTCTGTAGGCCTTTCCATCGGTGAAAGGTGCAGCCCGATAGATTTTGTGAAGATTG
>MKVY01000035.1:137580-139392 GCA_001899525.1 Rhizobiales bacterium 65-9 | reverse complement strand
AGCGTCGGTTATCAGGCTGAGGTAAGATTCTCGAGCATTCCAGATGTCGGATGCGGTTTCCCTGTGTCGCTGCGCGAGGGCTCCCGGGTCCAAGTCTTTCTGGTAGGCGTTGTAGATCAAGCTCAGAATGGCAAGGACGACCGTTGCGTATTCGGCATATTGTAGAAGCCCCGTCTCCGCCCTGAAAATGGTCGTTACCGCGCCCCCGGCAATGAGCGCAGACAGGATGATGTTGAACCACTTCGCATACCATTGATGGTCGGCAAGCCGCTCGGCCATTTTTTCGTGAATCTTGTGAGTATAGGCGCAACGGCCGTAACACTCGCGCACTTGGCTCTCGAGCTGGTAGCGCGGATCATGTTGGGAAGGGTATGCCAAAGACGGTCCTCCATTTCGCGCGGCGGTGGGCGGTAATGTCGCGCGGCTGCATGGTGCAGGCCTAGACGGAAAAATTGTAGTCCGTGTCATATGGACTTAGGAACCGCTCGCCAGCATACGCGAGTTAGTGACCGCTGCCCACCAGCGGTCACTAACTCGATCCGCACAACAGACTGTCGGTCAGAGCTCGACGATGGCTCTGCCAGAAGGGCGGGAACTGCCCGAACGGCAGGTTTCCGGTGACGACGGAAGCACTCCGAAGGGCGACAATAGGGTCGGACGCAAAACTGCAGCTTGCCGCTGGTCGATCCCCAGAACCTGACGGTCCGTTCTCGGCCAGCCGGGCTAGGAAAGCGGTCGTTCAGATGGCGTCACGTCTCGACGGCAACGCCCTCCATCTCAGATACTTCACGACATCCCGCGCTTCGCAATTAACCCCGACTTGCTGAAAGATTTCTACAAGAGGTGATCAAAAAAGGCTTCGATGTTCCGCCGAAGTCTGATTATAACTCGAACAGCGTTCTGGGTGGGGTTTTATGAAAATAACAAACGCCGGTCGCGGCGTGCACAAGCGCGAGATCAAAGGTATTGAACGGTTTAGGAACGACTTGCCTGCCGATTGGTATGCTTTCACGAACCTTGACCTCGCGCTCGGTGTGGGACGGGCGCGAGAAATCGATGTAGTGATTGTATCCGACCGGCGCATATTCCTGATCGACCTCAAGGACTGGTACGGGAAGATTTCCAGTGTCGATGGCCATTGGCAACTCAACGGCATCGATAGAGACCCGTCTCCTGTCGCCAAGATCGCAGGGATCACACGAGATATTCTTCCGCTGCTCAGTACGGAATTCAAGAAGAGGCCTGATACCAAGGGCCTTCCCCTGCCTCGGATAGAGGGGCTAGTCGTCTTGACAGGGAAGGCCGACCGCACGGACATAGCCGAAACTGAAAAAGCAAAGGTTCTGACCGCCGACGAGTTCTTGAGCATCGTGAAGGACAGCGGTCGCGAACGCGCGGCGTTCGGGAATGTCCCGGGCACATACCTTTCCACGCCGCTGACGGATACCTTCTGGAAGGAGCGTCTTCACCGTTTCTTCAATGCCGGTCCTAGTTCGCCGTTCCAGCCAGGGCGGCGGCGTTTCGAACGGTTCGCCGCTGAGGACGTGCCCACATTCTCGCATCCTCAGGACATATACCGCGAGTATGAGGTCGCCGAGGAAGGCAACAAGAACAACCTCGGCACACTGCGTCTTTGGGATTTCACAAAATGTCCGGACGCTCGTTTTCAGAACGAGGAAGGACGTCGGGAAATAGCCGGGCGAGAACACGTGGTCTATCACTGGCTCAAGGATCGCAGTAGCTCCGCCGAGCAAACCCTGCTTCCCCCGAAGATCGACGATCCGGAGCGGGGGGTGCATTACTGGGAAGTCT
>MKVY01000035.1:137135-137567 GCA_001899525.1 Rhizobiales bacterium 65-9 | reverse complement strand
CGTGTTCGCCGAAAACGAAGCTGCGCGGCTCGCGCCTTCCGAGAAGATCGAACTTGCGCGCCAAATTCTCGCTTCGGCGGCGAATCTTCACGGGCAGGATGCCGCCCATCTCGACCTTGGCGGCCACAGCATCTGGCTTGAGGCGCCTACCACCGTCAAATTTTCGCACCTGATGGCCGCGCGCTTCCCGGAGGTCAAATCCCTTGGCGAGGCGCGTTACCAATTTCTTGCCAGCGTCGATGTGCCGGAAGACCACCTGGGCGTGGAGAGCGGACCCCAATGCCGCGACGTGTTCCTCGCGGCGGTCGGCGTCCACCAACTGCTGTTCGGAAAGATTCCCAGAGGCAGTCCGCCGGAGTGGAACTCGGAGATCGACGGGGCCGGGACGTTTCGCGCGCTCCACGGCTGGTTCGCCGAGGCGCTGGAACTCGA
>MKVY01000035.1:98706-137127 GCA_001899525.1 Rhizobiales bacterium 65-9 | reverse complement strand
GCCGCTACCCGGACGCCATGCAGGCCTTACAGGGATTCAACCGCGCGACCGCGCAGCGCCCGACGCGGGATGAGATCATCTCCGGGCTTGAACGGCATCGCGGCGCCATCCGGTCGGTTCGCCAGCTCATGACGGCCTTTCCGGAGGCGGGCGACCTCATCGTAGAGAACGACCGCGTGGAAATGTGGCGGAGCCAGAACGACGGCGCGCCGGTTGTCGTGAAGCTCTGGAAACAGGCTTCATGGGGCGACACAGCGCGCGAGGGCGCGTCCATCCTGGCCTTCCTTGACAAGGCGGCCGCAGCAAAGGGCGACCGTCCTGTGGGCCTGCCCACTGTCCGGGAGGCGTTGTGGCTCGGCGACTCCATCGCCGTCGTACAGGACTGGGTCGAAGGCCCTACCCTTGCGGCGGTGCTGGCCGCATCGCCGGAGGACTTTACCACGCCTGCGGCGGCGTTGGCGTTCGTGGAGCGCCTGACGCGAACGGTCGATGCACTTCACGAGAGCGGCCGTGGGCATGGCGACATATCGCCCGCCAATATTGTTGTGTCCGCCGAAAACGCTCCCATCCTCATTGACGCGCTGGATTTCTCGCCGCGCGCAGACGGGGAGCGCACCACAGCGGCTTATGCCCCTTCGTCGGGCAGCCTTTTCGAGCGTGACCGGTTCGCGGTCACCAGAATAGCAGAGGAAGTGTTCACCTGCGCCGCACTGGACGAGCGCGATGCGCGCGAAATCGCGAGAGCCATCGCGGACTGTCGGGAAAAAGAGCCGCGCCTTTCCACGCTCCTGCTGCTTCTCGACCAGGTCCAGGCGGCGATTGTGCGGCTGAACGCGCCGACGGTGGGCGATGTTGCCGCCCACTACGCCGTCAGCATTGCTGGCGCGGCCACCGGCCCTATCGAACCAGACGAGGGCTACATTTTCCTGCGCATACGCCGGGATGCCGCGCGGGGCACGCTTTTCCTCGTGCTGCGCGGCGCAGCGGAGGAGCTGGATATCCGGCTGGACAACAACGCACAGCCCGTATTCGCAAGGCGCCGCAAGCTTGAGCAGCGGCAGATCAAGCGTAGCGCGACCCAGGAATTCCATATGGTCGTGGCCACCCTTTCGGTGGAAAGCGCCATTGTGAACGACCTGTCCGCGCTGGCGCCTCTTCTGGCTCTCCCTGAGGTGCAGGAAAGGATAGCGGCGGAACGGGCGGGGTCGGCCCCCGCGCCGGTCGATGTTGAAGATCCTGCTGCTGCGACCGTCGCGGAAGAGGCGGCCGAGGACGCCCTTGCCGAGGAGATTGCCGTACGGCCTGTCGTCGCGCCGGCATCCATCGACGTTCCGTCGCTCTGGCGCGCGCTGATCGACGTCGAGAACGAGCTTACCATCGAGGGTATCGCGCAGATCGAAAGCGTCTTCGATCGCGGATCGGGCCGTCACAAGGTGCCCATCGAGCTTGAAAACGGCGCGTTCGAGTTCGCGCGCCACGATACTGTCGGCGTGGAACGACAGGACAAAAAGGGCGCGTGGCGCCGCATCGGCCAGCTCCACCTCCAGACATCGCGGTCGGATCTGGCGGTGATCGACGCCAGCGACACAAACATGGCGCACCAGGCACATATCGTCGATGCCGGGCAGCGCCTGCGCTTCTGGAGCCATCTGGAACGCCAGAGCCTGAAACGCCGGACGGACGCCGTTGACCGGATACTGGCGGGCAACGGGCGATCCCGCGACCTTCTTGGGGTATTCGACCCACGAACCGGAGCACTCCCCTCGAACGTCGGCCACCAGCCCGCCGCGGGTTCGCTCGGCATTTACGGGCTCAATCCCGACCAGGAAGCGGCGTTCGCGCGTATCGTGGCGAACCGGCCGGTCGGGCTGTTGCAGGGGCCGCCGGGAACCGGCAAGACCCGCTTCATCGCGGCGCTTGCGCACTATGCCCTTACGAAAGGGCTGGCGCGCAACGTGCTGCTGGCGAGCCAGTCCCACGAGGCGGTGAACACAGCGGCTGAGGCGGTGCTTACCCTGTTCCGCAACGGCGGGGTGCAGCCGAGCCTTCTGCGGATCGGACGTGACGAGGAGCAGGTGTCGCTGCCGCTTCGCGCCTATCACACGCCGAAGGTCGAGCAGGGTTTCAAGGATCGCTTCCGGGCTTCTTTTCGTGACCGCCTCGCGGAGGTCGCCAGCGCCCTAGGGCTTCCCGAAATCGCCGCCGACGAAATCGCCGCGATCGAGACGACCATACGCCCGCTGGCGGAAAGCCTCGCCGACCTGACGCAGCAGGAGGAAAGGGATCAGCAGCGGCTGAACAGCCTGCTGGACACCGTGCGCCGGCATCTCGAAAGGCTTGATGCCGCGACTCTGCTCGATGGTGAAGAATCGCGGGAATGGTCATCGTTGCCGGACGACGTCGCGCAGACGGTCATGCGGCGCCACGCGCGCGGCGCCGGCGCCGACCGGTTTGACAGGCTTTACCGGGCTGCCGCCATAGGCCGGGATTTCGTGGGCAGCGTTTCGCGCGCGAAGCGCAGCTTCGAGAGCTTTCTTGCCGGAACGCGCCAGATCGTCGCCGGAACCTGCGTGGGCCTAGGGCGCACCGCGCTCGGGCTGACCGCCACGGCGTTCGATCTTGTCATAGTCGATGAGGCGGCCCGCTGCACCGCCAGCGAACTGCTGGTGCCGCTGCAAGCGGCGCGCTGGGCCGTCCTGGTCGGGGATCATGCGCAGCTGGAGCCGCAGCACAAGGCGGAGGTCGTCAACGCTGTCGCCGAGCGCACGGGAGTAGCGAAGCGTGAAATCAAGCGCAGCGATTTCGAGCGCGTCTTCACCACGCCGTACGGCGCTGCCGCCGGTGCGCGGCTCAAGACGCAATACCGGATGCTGGCGCCCATCGGGCAGGTCGTTTCGGAGGCCTTCTATCCTGATATGCCGCTGCATGCCGGGCGTGAGACTCCGGAAATCGACCCAGCACTTCTCCCGGCAGGACTCGATGTCCCGCTGCTTTGGATCGAGACGGACGGCATGGGCGAAGCCGCCGCCGAACGGCCGGAAGAAGGCGGCAAGAGCCGCATCAACCGGGCGGAAGCGGACGCCATCGTGGCGATGCTGGAGGACTGGCACAGCCACGAGCCGTTCCGGAACTGGCTGCTCGCGCAGCAGAGGCATCCTGCAGGCATCGGGGTGATCTGCATGTACGCCGCGCAGCGCGATCTCATCCGCCGGAAGCTGCGGCAGTCGGCGCTCGCTTATCTTCTGGACCGTCACCTGAAGGTCGGGACGGTCGATAGCTACCAGGGCAAGGAAAACCCGGTGGTCCTTCTCTCGCTGGTGAGGAACAACGACGAGGGGCCTGTGGAGGTGGGTGTCCGGCGCGTGCGTGAGGGATTCCTGACCACGCCCAACCGGATCAACGTCGCCGTCAGCCGCGCCATGGACCGCCTGGTGATCGTGGGCCTACGGGGGCGGTGGTCCCCGCAGGGATCGATGGGGCGCATGGCGGAAGCGTTCGGGCGGCGGGTCACGCGAGGAACGGCGCGCGCGGTTAGCGCCGAGGACATCATCGGGCGCGCAGGGGCGCAGCCTGCGCGGGAAGCGGCGTCGCGTCCCCGGAATGCACGGGCCGAGGGAGGAGCGCATGGCTAACCAACCGCGCCCGCTCCTGCGTCTGAAGGGATATGAACTGCTTCCAACCGACGAGGACCGCAAAGTGGAGGTCGGCGTTTATGACGTGCTTCTGCCCTGCCGCAAGTATGAGGTCGCGTACAAGGTCGCGATACTGGGCAAGGTCAGCCAGAGCCTTGAATTCCTGTTGCGGCTGGTGAAGGCGGTTCCCGGGATTGGGGAGGAGTCCGCCGCAGCGTTCTTCGGGTTCGAGCAGGCCGAGATCGGCTACGTCCTCAACGAGGCCACGGGACCCGGATTCGTCGAGCGGCGCGAGGGCCGCCTCTGGCTTACGTCCGCAGGCGATGCCCTCTTCAGGGAGGGTGCCGACAATCCTGCCATCTATACCGTCGAGGAACGCCGCCGCGACCTCGGATTCGACCTGCTCGCCATCGCGCCGCAACCCCCGCGTGCCATCGACTCCGTGGAGATGTCGCTTCCGGAGCTACCGATCGCGGACCCCGCCGGAACAGGAAAGGTCGGGGACAGGATATTTGAGCGTTTCAGCAGGTTCTTCCATGAACTTGCCGAACGCCGCGACCGCGAACAGATTCAGCAGCGCGACCTCTACTCGGTGGACCGGGTCGCTCCCAAGGATCGTTTTCAGGTGCCGGTGCGCGTGCGTATATTCGCACAGGCGTCCGCGCCCAGCCTCCCGGAAATAGACCTCGGCTCCTGGAGGGCCGAGTATGAGATATCCGACCGGCCGCAGATCGAGAGCGCGGCGGCCATGCTGGTCGATGACCTGAAGGTCAACGGCAAACAGGTCGGTGCGCTGCAAGCCTACGAGGTGCTCGCGGAGCTGGCACCTGACTTTCTAAAGGAGTTTGTCACAAGAGGCGGCCTGAACGTGAACCGCTACTGGCGCGAGGCGGTCGGACGGGCGGGCGAGCCGCGCGCAGACCGCAAGACCGTGCCTGTCATCGGCCCTCTTTACACCGAAGCAAACGCGCGGCGATTTCTTGAGGTGGTCGATTATGGTTTGCGCGGCGGTGCGGAGCAGCCGGAGTTCGTCTTTTCCGTCGCCCCGCAGACCCGTCTTTGGGGAGCGTCCACCCAACAAAGGGACACGCTTTCCTATCTCCGCCGCGGGATTGCGGCGGCCGCTCCGGCAAGCACGAATGAACTGCGCGCCGTCTGCTTGTTTCCTGGTAAGAGTGCATGGTTTATCGACCGGACCTTCGACGAGGTGCTGGGCGCGGATTCCAGCGATATCCCGCCCGCGCTAGAGATCTTGATCGTTCCTCACATTGCGGTGGCAGCGCTTGTTCATGCGCCTATTGGTGCCTCATCGGGATACGCCGTTCCCTTGGGCTGGGCGTCGTTTGACGAAGGCATAGTTGCCCGCACGCAGACCTTCGCGGCGGACAGGCTTTGGCCTTTTACGCGTGAACCAAACCTGCATGCCCGCCTCGTCGACGCGCTTCAGTCCCGAGCGGTAAGTGAATAGCAAAGGCCGGGAGCCCAAAGGAATAGGCTTATCCACGGCGGCTATCATGCACGCGAGCAGATCGCCTCGCCCGAGCGGGCGAGCCTGACCTTTCCAAGATGGCCGCGAGGCCGGCGCCGTCCTCATTGCCGACCGCGCCGATGCCATCGCTTTGGAGGACGGGCAGCGCGCCATCGTGTTCGGTTGGAAGAGCGATATGGACGCGACCTCCGTTGAACGGAAGGCTTGTGCGGGCCAATTGCCGGAATGTGTGAAAGCAGTCGATGCGCCGTTCGGCGCTGACGTCTGTCTCACGCTTAGATAGCTCGATTGGATCGTCGGCACACGGTTCCACTGAGGGAGCCGAAGCGCGGGAATCCGGCAACCGTCCGCTCAGTCCGGCTTCCTATTTGCTCCCGCATACAGAGTTCTCGGGTCGTTGATGTTTATACGTGGATGATCAGAAGGTGGTCGGCTTTAGGCCGACAAAATCGAAAACAAATTGTCTGTCATTGGTCCCAACTCTGTCGCTCGCGGAGAGCAAAGCGAGTGGCTAGTTTCAGGTGGCGAGTAAAGCACGCTGAACGGCGATAATTGAGGTTGGAGGTCGAACTCGGCTTTCTCGGCTTCTCGGGCAGAATCGGACGGTGAGCAGAAGGCCCCAATCCGGGCACCCCTTAGCAGATTCGAAGCGGGCTTGTTGGGCATAGCCGGCGTTTGTGGCGATGGATCAATCCGCGGGGCCATAGGCCCGCTGACCATCGCCGAGAAGCGCGCCTTTCTCATCTAGCTTCTTGCCACGCCCGTTCCTGTTTAGTTCTCGGCGGGGATCGATCCCCGCTTGCCAACGAGCGCGCTCCGAGGACGATAAGATGTGGCCGTGTGGCCGGGATCCGGCTGTCAGTTTGAACATCGTTCATTTCATTAATCAAAATTTTTGCAAAACGAATTGACAAGGTTTTTCTGTGGTTTATCATCACATATGTTGATGGGTTGCCATGCCGTCCGCCGAGGTTACGCAAGGGTAAGCACCGCGGATCAGTCTTTAGAGGGCCAAATTCAGGCCCTTGAGGACGTGGGATGCACGTTGATCTTTCAGGATAAGGCCAGCGGCGCTAAAGCGGATCGGCCAGCCTTGGCCTCGCTGCTAGAAACCTTGTCGCCGGGTGACGCAGTCATTGTCACGCGCATTGATCGCCTTGCGCGCTCCACGTTTGACCTCTTCGGCATTGTGCGTCGTATCGTCGACGCCGGCGCGTCTTTCCGTTCAATTGCCGAACCATGGGCGGACACATCCACCAGCACAGGTCGGTTGATGCTCGCCGTCCTTGGTGGGGTCGCGGACGTGGAGCGCGATCTGATCCGCACCCGCACCTCGGAAGGGCGGCAACGCGCCCGGCAGCGCGGAGTGCGCCTTGGTCGGCCTTCCAAGCTCACCCCCGCTCAAATTGGGGAGATTCGCCGCTGTTTGGGAGAGGGCGGTGGGCTGGCGGAGCTGGCGCATGCCCACGGGGTCAGTCTCGCCACCATTTCCCGTCTCCGGGGTCGAAGGAATGCATCCTTGCCAACCGCCAAGCCAGGATGCGAATAGAAGGCGGGCCGTTAATTGGAATATTATGCCCAATTACCGTTGACTGTAAAAGCCCTCTGTGATAGATAGGCTGATGACAGATTTTGAAGGCGCGACTCGGCCAAAGGCCTATTCGTACATTCGGATGTCGACGGAGGTGCAGCTCAAAGGCGATAGTCTCCGCCGTCAGACTGAGCTCTCCCGCAAGTATGCGGCTGACCACGACTTGGACTTCGTGGAAAACTTCGGTCTGGAAGACATTGGCGTCTCCGCATTCAAGGGGAAGAATCTTGAAGATGGCGCTCTCGGCGCCTTCATCAGAGCTGTTGAAGAAGGAAAGATTGAGAAGGGCTCGTATTTGCTCGTCGAGTCGCTGGATCGGATCAGTCGGCAGCATCCCTACAAAGCCGTCCCCGTCCTAACTGCTTTGGTCAATTGCGGGATCGTGGTCGTAACCCTAGCTGATCGGCGCGCTTATCGATTGGGGGCGGGAACCGAGATGGACTTGATCTTTTCGGTCGTCCATCTGAGCCGAGCTCACGAAGAGTCCGTTATGAAGAGCAGGCGGGTCGGCGCTGCATGGGAGAATAAAAGGCGCAACGCGGGCAGCATAAAACTTACAAAGCAGGCTCCTAAATGGCTTCGCTTGTCCTCCGACCGCCGCAGTTTTGAGCTGATCCCGGACCGGGTCGAAGTCGTGCGGCGAATCTTTCATGAAAGCGCCGACGGAATCGGCAGCTATGTCATCTGTCGCCGGTTGAACGAAGAGGGAATCGAACCCTTTGGCCGGTCGACTGGATGGCAAAAGTCCTCGCTCGACAAGGTTCTGAAGAATCGCGCGGTGCTAGGGGAGTTCCAGCCTCATCGGATGCGGGAGGGCCATCGAACACCCGAAGGAGAAGTCGTTCCCGGCTATTTTCCCCCGATCATCAGTGAAGAGCTGTTCAACCGAGCTCACTCTGCCCGAACGCAACGTCGTCTTGGCGGGGGCGGTCGTAAAGGAGCAGGCATCAGCAACCTTTTCTCCGGCTTGGCGACTTGCGGCTACTGTAAGGGCCGCATGCACTTCATCAACAAAGGAACTTCGCCCAAGGGAGGCACCTATCTGGTATGCGACAATGGGCGCCGCGGTCTCAACTGCGATAAGACGCTTTGGCGCTACGATCATTTTGAGGCGGCGTTTCTCGCTTTCGTGCAGGAGCTTGATCTCGAGCCTATCGTTCAGGACAGTGATGTTTCAAGTCAGCGCGTCGCGCTTCAGAATGAGATTGACGCCGCCCGGGGACGCATCGCGCTTCTTCACAAGAATCAGGAACGCACCTATCGGCTGTTCATGAAGGGGTCGGCGGCTGAGGCGTTCGTACAGTCGAAGTTGAGTGAACATCAGCTCGAACTGGATCAGCTGTCCCAAACCGTCGCGAACAAGGAGCGGCGGCTTTCTGAGGTTCAGTCGACCGCGCGGCAGTTCTACGAGAGCCGCGACCAGATTAAGTCGCTTGTGGCCAGTCTCCAATCGAAGGAGGGCGGGAACGCTTACAAGCTGCGCGCCCAAGCAATGTCGCGACTGCGGGCGCTCGTCAGCGACGTTGCGTTATATCCGGTGGGCGCTGTTGCCCGCCCAGAGCGGTGGATTGAGCTCGTACAACAGTCGGGCGACGATTCTCCATTAGCGCAGGAACTCATCCAGCGTTTTGAGTCAGACGCCGCAAACGCCGACCTGCGCGATCGACGTCACTTCACCGTAAGATTCAAGGGCGGCCGTCATCGGACCGTATGGCCCGATCCTACTGATCCTCTCTCATCGCGAGAGCAAATCTACGGCGACCACGGCAAAGCCTTTCATGTGCGAGGCGATCAAGCCCAATCATTGGATCAGGCTTGGTCCCTCATGCGCGATGCCGTCGATTCTATTGACATATCGGACATCAAACTCAAGTGATGTCTTCGTTAGGCCTCGACCAAACCCGTATATGACTCGAAGCGCCCATCCGGTCCGATATGGATGTAGGCGCGCTTTCGGCTTGAACCGGGAACCGTAAATTCAATGATCTCCTCGCCGATGTGATCGAGCGTCAGCTTGTTGCCAGCGCCATCCACGTGTGTGACGCTCTTCCCGCCCATATCACGGATGCCTTGGGCGTCGAGGAAGGCCTGATTGTGAAGCAGGATGGAATGAGCGCGCTTCCTTTGGCGGCGGTCGAACAGTCCCCTCATGAGCCCTGCGATCATCGCTAAAGCCGAACACCACAGCGTCCATGGGATTGCCGAGGCGACCGATGCGCGGACGAGTTCGCTCTCCTGCACATAGCCCTTGTTGATCAGATAAAAGACAATGAACGACAACCCTAGGAAGAGCCCGGCGCCGAGCGTCGCCAACAGCAACCACCACACCGTTCTGAAGAATGCCTTCATCTTTCCGGTTGGAGACCAACGAACGATACGATGTCCAGCCATGAACGGCAGAACCACAGCGCCGGCGCAGAGCGCTCCTGCGACGACGATGAGTAGCACATCGCCTTTGTGGCGATAGAGACTCCTTCCCATTGAGTATCCGAACCCGTCCAAGCTTGTTTGGACGATGCGCGAAGACCCTTGAACGGCGAGATTCGAAACATGCATAAAAGCCCCCGGCGGCTAAAATAGCCCCATATTATGATCCATTTCCGAAACGAATATAAAGCGGATTAATAGACCACAATATTCTAATATTGTGGTCTATTATTAAAGAGCGGGCAGCAGTGCTTGTTAATAGACCACAATATATTGATGAACGGGCCGCCGGGTGCGGGGAAATCCATGCTCGCCGCGCGCCTGCCCTCGATCCTGCCGCCGCTGGGCCCGCGCGAACTGCTGGAGGTGTCGATGGTCCAGTCCGTCGCCGGCGTGCTCGCCGACGGAGCGCTGACCGACCGCCGGCCCTTTCGCGCCCCGCACCATTCCGCCTCGATGGCGGCGCTCGTCGGCGGCGGCCTGCAGGCGAAGCCGGGCGAAGTGTCCCTCGCCCACCACGGCGTGCTGTTTCTGGACGAGTTGCCCGAGTTTCAGCCGCAGGCGCTCGACAGTCTCCGCCAGCCTCTGGAGACCGGGGAGGTGGCGATCAGCCGCGCCAACCATCGCGTCACCTATCCCGCGCGCTTCCAGCTCGTGGCGGCGATGAATCCCTGCCGGTGCGGCAAGGCGATGGAGCCGGGCTACGCCTGCAAGCGCGCCCCGAACGACAAATGCATGGCGCAGTATCAGGGCCGCCTGTCCGGCCCGCTGCTCGACCGCATCGATCTGAGCATCGACGTTCCGGCGGTGACGGCGGCCGATCTGGTGCTGCCGCCGCCGGCGGAGGGTTCGGCCGAGGTCGGCGCGCGGGTCGCGGCGGCGCGCGCCATGCAGCAGAGGCGGTTCGATGCGCTCGGCGTCGCGGTCGCAACCAACGCCGCCTGCCCGCCGACCCTGATCGAGCAGGTGGCGGCCTCGGATTCGGCCGGCGCCGCGCTCCTGAAGAACGCCGCCGACGCGATGCGGCTCACCGCGCGCGGCTATCACCGGGTGCTCAAGGTCGCGCGCACGCTGGCTGATCTCGACGGCGAGGAGAAGGTCGGCCGCAAGCACCTCGCCGAGGCGCTGGCCTATCGCGCCAGCGCGGCGTGAGCCGAGATCGCGCCGTTGCCTCTGCGCCCCGTCGCAGCTAACAGATCGCGCAGCAAGGAGCGGCGCGCATGGACCTGAAACTGCTCGCTTTCGACGCCGAGGATCTCGCCGTGATCTCGGCTCATCTGCAGGACGCGACAGTGGCCTGCGCCGATATGGCCTATCTGCCGCAGGAGAAGCGCTTCGCGCTCGTCTGCATGCGGCAGGACCACGTCGGCGGCGGCGCGGCGCGCCCCTGCGGCCTCCATTTCAATTTCGTCCGGAAAGTGCAGCGGCTGCGGGTGCCCCAGGAGGAGACGCCGCAGGCGTTGACGCTGATCGGCGTGGGCTTCGAGGAGACGAGCGCGCCGTCCGGCCGCGTCACGCTGCTCTTCAATGGCGGCTGCGCCATCCGGCTCGACGTCGACTGCATCGACGCGACGATGCGCGACCTCGCGCCCGCGCCGGCGGAAGGCTGACCATGCCGCAACGGCTTGATGCGCGCGCGGCGGATTTCGCGGCGCGGTTCGACGCTCTGCTGGGCGCCAAGCGCGAGGCGTCCGAGGATGTCGATGCCGCAGCGCGCGCGATCATCGACGATGTGATGGCGCGCGGCGACGCCGCCGTAATCGAACTGACGCGGCGCTTCGATCGCCTGTCGCTGACGCCGGCGACGATGCGCGTCTCCGCCGGTGAGATTGAAGCCGCGACCGCCGCCTGCGAGTCCCGCACGCTCGATGCGCTGCGCGTCGCGCGCGATCGCATCGAAGCCTATCATCTCCGTCAGAAGCCGCGCGACGAGCGCTTCACCGACGCGCTCGGGGTCACGCTGGGTTGGCGCTGGACGGCGATCGAGGCGGTTGGCCTTTATGTTCCGGGCGGCACGGCGAGCTATCCGTCGTCGGTGCTGATGAATGCGATTCCGGCCAAGGTCGCGGGCGTGCCGCGCATCGCGATGGTGGTTCCCTCGCCCGAGGGAAAGCTCAATCCGCTGGTGCTCGCCGCCGCCGCGCTCGCCGGCGTCGAGGAGATTTACCGCATCGGCGGCGCCCAGGCGGTGGCCGCGCTCGCTTATGGAACGCACACGATCGCGCCTGTCGCGAAGATCGTCGGCCCCGGCAACGCCTATGTCGCGGCGGCGAAGCGGCGCGTTTTCGGTCAGGTCGGCATCGACATGATCGCCGGCCCGTCGGAAGTGGTGGTGATCGCGGATGGAACGGCCAATCCGCAATGGATCGCGGCCGATCTTCTGGCGCAGGCCGAGCACGACGCCGCCTCGCAGTCGATTCTCATCACCGATTCCGCTTCTGTCGCAAGCGAAACCTTGAACGCCGTCGAAGCTCAGCTCGCGACGCTGCCGCGCGCCGGGATCGCCGGCGCGAGCTGGCGCGATTTCGGCGCCGTGATCGAGGTCGCGCGGATCGAGGATGCGGTCGCGCTCGTCGACCGTCTCGCGCCGGAGCATCTGGAGATCATGACGCGCGATCCCGAGGCGCTGGCGCAGCGGATTCGCAACGCCGGCGCGATCTTCCTCGGCGCTCATACGCCGGAGGCGGTCGGCGACTATGTCGGCGGCTCGAACCATGTGCTGCCGACGGCGCGTTCGGCGCGGTTTTCATCCGGTCTCGGAGTGCTCGACTTCATGAAGCGCACATCGCTGCTCGCCTGCTCGCCGGACGCGCTCGCGGCCCTCGCGCCTGCGGCGGTCGCGCTGGGCGAAGCTGAATCGCTCGACGCGCATGCGCGGTCGGTCGCGATCAGAACCAACGCGCCGCGGCGCTAGCCATGCCGCGCGATTCCGCCAAGCGGCTGGTGTCGGTCTTGCTCGACGCGGACTCTCTCAGCGCCGGAAATCCCGATCAGGAGCATGAGCGGGCTGTCGCGATCTATGATCTCATCGAGGAGAATTATTTCTGCCCGCGCGGCCATGACGGCGGCCCCTATGCGCTCAATCTTTCGCTGACATCGGGCAAACTGTCCTTCGACATCCGCACCGAGACAGGCGAGCCCGTCGCCACGCATATCCTGTCGCTGACGCCGCTGCGGCGCGTGGTGCGCGATTACTTCCTCATCTGCGACAGCTATTACGCCGCGATCCGCACGCAGACGCCGAGCCAGATCGAGGCGATCGACATGGGCCGTCGCGGGCTTCACAACGAGGCCGCCGCGCTTCTGTCGGAGCGGCTGTCCGGCAAGATCGAGATGGATGCGGACACGGCGCGGCGCCTGTTCACGCTTGTCGCCGCGCTGCACTGGAAAGGCTGATGGAGGCCACGGCGCCGCCGCGGAAAATTCAGGCGGCGCTGTTCATCTGCGCCTATAACGCCGTGCGCTCTCCGATGGCCGAGGCCATCGCGCGCCATTATTTCGGCCGGTCGATCTATGTCCAGTCGGCCGGCGTGCACAAGGGCGATCTCGATCCGCTGATGCTGGAGGCGATGAATGAGATCGGCGTCAGCGTGGAGAAACATCGTCCCCGCACCATTGAGGAGCTGGAGGAGTGGGAGGGGCTGAATTTCGACGTCATCATTACGCTGAGCCCCGACGCGCACCATCAGGCGCTCGATCTCACGCGCTCGATCGCCGCCGATGTGGAATATTGGCCGACGCCTGATCCGACCCTTGTCGAAGGCAATCGCGAACAGCGTCTCGACGCCTATCGCCAGGCGCGCGACATGCTCGTCGAACGCATCCTCGCCAGGCTGAAGCCGCTATAGCAGGCCGCTCGCGGCGCGCAGGACAACGGCGACGATCATGCCGCACGCCATCGCGAGAATGTCGCTTTTGAGCTTGATTTTCACGATGAGCGCGGCGGCTATCGCGATAGCCGCCACGGGGCCGGTGCGCGCGATGGCGGGCAGCACGATCGCGGCGACGATCGAGCCGGGCAGCGCGGCCAGCGCGCGTTCGATGCGCGGCGAGGGTTTCACGAAGCCCATCGCCCAGTATCCGCCGGCGCGCCAGAGATAGGTGATGACGGTCGCGACGAGGATCGCGATCAGCGCGCCGGAGGAAACGGAAAGCGACAGCGACGTGTTCACGTGTGCTCGCCCCCGTCGAGAAAGGCGGCGGACAGCATGCCGGCGAGCGCGCCCGCGATGATGTGCCACTGGCCGGGAACGGCGTACATGACGGCGAGCGCCGCGGCGCCGGCGATCGCCCAGTTGCGCGTGTCGCGATGGGACTTCCACAAGGAGGCGCTCATCGCCGCGAACAGGATCGGCATGATGAGATCGATGCCGTAGCGCTCGGGATCGCTGGTCAGGGACGCGACGATATAGCCGGGAATGACGGAGAACGCCCAGAGCGCCCATTGGATCAGGCCGGAGCCGATGAGCACGCCGGCGTCGGCCCCGCCCTGCATCCGATAGCGGCTGGCGATGATGTAGTTCACATCGGTGAGCAGAAAGAACTGCGGATAGACGAAGGAGGGCGGCAGGCCGTGCAGCCACGGCCGCAAAGCGGCGCTCATGAGAAGGAGGCGGAGATTGACGACGCCGACGATCGCGCCGATCGCCAGAAAGCCTGCGAGCGACCATGTTTCGCGCCAGGCCTCCATCGCCGCGAATTGCGACGCGCCGGCGAATGTCAGGCCGCTGAACAAGATGGCCTCGCTGAGCGTCATGCCCTTCTGCGCCGCGAGCGCGCCAAAGGCGGCGCCGAAGAAGAACACGCTCGGCAGTATTGGCAGCGTGATCAGCGCGCCGTGGCGCACGCCCTCGAGCGTCGCTGTCGCCGGCGGCAAGCTGCGGGTGTCGGGCGCGATGGTCACGGAGGCGGGCCTCGGATTGGGGCTGAGAGCGAGGCGCGAAAGGAGGCCGCGCTGGCCGCGCCGATCAGGCGATAGCAGCCGGCGCGTCCGCCGCACAGCCGGAGCCGCGATCAGGAGTCATGCGCCGCGCGTGGACCTCGCAGGGTGGACGCAGGCGGACGGGCGGAGCATGGTCGCGCCTCTGTTCTCAGCGCGACCGTGCCGGCATGTCATTCCTCAATCCCGATCCTTTCACCACGCGCCCCGAAATTCATGGCGTGTTCGGCGTCGTCGCCTCGACGCACTGGGTCGCGTCGGCGGTCGGCATGGGCGTGCTGGAGCGCGGCGGCAACGCGTTCGACGCCGGCGTCGCCACGGCCTTCACGCTGCAGATCGTCGAGCCGCATCTGAACGGGCCGGGCGGCGACGTGCCGATCATCGTCCGCGACGTCCGCAAGGGAAAAGCCGAGGTGATCTGCGGTCAGGGGATCGCGCCGGACGGATTGACGATCGATCATTGCCGGTCGCTCGGCCTCGACCTCATTCCCGGCGCCGGGCTGCTGGCGGCCTGCGTGCCCGGCACCTTCGACGCCTGGATGCTGCTGTTGCGCGACTACGGCACGCTGCGCCCCCGCGACGTGCTCGAACCCGCGATCTTCTACGCTCGCCACGGCTGCCCGGTGGTGGAGCGCATTCCGGCGACGATCGAAACCGTGCGCGATCTCTTCACCCGGCATTGGCCGACCTCGGCGGCCTTGTGGCTGCCGGGCGGCGAGCCGCCGAAGGCCGGCTCCCTCTTCGCCAATCCGGCGCTCGCCGACACCTATGAGCGCATCCTCAAGGAGGCGGAAAGCGTCGGCGGCGACCGCGAGGCGCAGATCGAAAAGGCGCGCCAGGTCTGGTCGCAAGGCTTTGTCGCGGCGGCGATCGATCGGTTCTGCCGCACGACGGAGGCGATGGATTCCTCCGGGACGCCCCATCGCGGCGTGCTCACCGGCCAGGACATGGCGAAATGGCGGGCGACCGTCGAGGCGCCCGCGTCCTATGATTATGGCCGCTACACCGTGCTGAAGCCCGGCGCCTGGTGCCAGGGCATCGCCACGCTTCAGCAACTCGCCTTGCTCAAGGGCTTCGATCTCGACGGCATCGATGTCACGGGACCTGACTTCATCCATCTCGTCACCGAGGCGGCGAAGCTCGCTTTCGCCGATCGCGACACCTTTCTCGGCGATCCGGATTTCGTCGACGTGCCGCTCGATACGCTGTTGTCCGACGCCTACAATGACGAGCGCCGCAAGCTCATCGGCGAGACCGCCTCGATGGAGCAGCGTCCCGGCGTCATTCCGGGCCGCGGCAAGGCGATGGGCCTGCGCGTCGCCGACGGGTCGCGCGCCGCTGTCGGCGCGAGCGGCGTCGGCGAGCCGACGGTCGGCCGGCTCGGCGAGGTGCGCGGCGACACGGTGCATTTCGACATCGTCGATCGCCACGGCAACATGATCGCGGCGACGCCGTCCGGCGGCTGGCTGCAAAGCTCGCCGACGATTCCAGAACTCGGCTTCTGCCTCGGCACCCGCGCCCAGATGTTCGTGCTCGACCCCGATCATCCCGCCGCGCTCGGCAAGGGACGGCGCCCGCGCACCACCTTGTCTCCGACCATGGCGCTGCGCGACGGCGAAGCCTATCTCGCCTGGGGCTCTCCCGGCGGCGACCAGCAGGACCAGTGGATTCCGCAGATGTTCCTGCGCCATGTCCATGCGAGGATGAACCTGCAGCAGGCGATCGACGCGCCGGCCTGGCACACCGAGCATTTCCCGACCTCCTTCTGGCCGCGCACCGCGCGCCCGGGCGTCGTTGTCGTGGAGGGCCGCATGCCGAAGACGACCGTCGAGACCCTTCGCGAGCGCGGCCACAAGGTCGAGGTTGGTCCCGACTGGTCCGAGGGCAGGCTGGTGGCCGCGGCGCGCGACGGCAAGCTCCTGAAGGCCGCAGCGAATCCGCGCGGCATGCAGGGTTACGCCGTCGGCCGCTGACGCGCGCCTGGCTTTTGAACAGGCGCGGGGCGGACAGCGTGGAAAAGACGGGTGACAGGAGCGATTTGAAAAGCCAATGTTCCGGCGGATGGAATAGGGTTTCAGGCGGGCGCTCATGACTTGGTCGATTGTTGCGCGGGATGAAACAACGGGGCTGATCGGGGTCGGGGTCACGACCTGCGCCTTCGCTGTCGGAGCGCGGGTGCCTTTCGTCGCGAGCGGCGTCGGCGCCATCGCGACGCAGGCTTTCGTCAACCCCTTCTACGGCTATCGCGGGCTGGAGCTGCTGCGCGCCGGCGCGCCCGCAGAGGATGTCGTCCGCATCGTCACGGCCGGCGACGAGGGGCGCGGCGAACGCCAGCTGCACCTGATGGATTCGCAGGGCCGTTTCGCCGCCTATACCGGCGCGACCTGCGTCGACTGGTGCGGCCATCTCGTGCGTGACACGTTTTCCGTTGCGGGCAACATGCTCGCCGGCCCTCAGGTGATCGAGGAGACCGCGAAGGCTTTCGCGGCGAACCGTCATCTCGATCTCGCCCGCCGCTTCATCGCGGCGCTGCGCGCCGGACAGGCTGTCGGCGGCGACAAGCGCGGCAAGCAGTCCGCCGCCATCCTGATTTGCGACGGCGAGGAATATCCCTATGTCGACATCCGCGTCGACGACCATCCCGAGCCGCTCGACGAACTCGCCCGCATCGAGGAAGAGGGCTGGAAGCGCTTCATGCACTACCGCAAATTCATGCCGAGCAAGGCGCAGCCCGCGGGTCTTCTCGATCGGCCCGAGATCGAGCGCCGCATCGCCGAATCGATCGCGCGCGGCCGGGACTAGCGCATTTTGCAGCGAGGCGGACGCCGGCTCGCGCGGGCTTTATGATGGAATCGTCAGCTGGGGAGGGAAGGATGAAATCAGTCGCACGTTTCGCGATCGCCGCTCTTGCGTTGTCCGCAAGCGTCGCCGCAGCCGGCGCGCAGACCACTCTGCGCATCGGCCTTGCCGAGGACCCCGATGTTCTGGATCCCACGCTCGCGCGCACCTATGTCGGCCGCATCGTCTTCGCCTCGATCTGCGACAAGCTGTTCGACATCGATGAGAAGCTGAATGTCGTGCCGCAGCTCGCGCTGTCGAGCGACATTTCCGCCGACGGCAAGCAGGTTACGATCAAGCTGCGTCCGGGCGTGAAATTCCACGACGGCGAAGCGTTCGACGCGGAGGCCGCGAAATATTCGCTCGATCGGCATATGACGATGCAGGGCTCGTTCCGCAAACCGGAATTATCGGCCGTCGACAAGGTGGAGGTCGTCGACCCGCTGACCATCCGGCTCGTGCTGAAGGCGCCGTTCTCGCCGCTGATCGCGCAGTTGACCGATCGCGCCGGCATGATGGTCTCGCCGAAGGCGGCGAAGGACATGGGCGACAAGTTCGGCCAGAAGCCGGTTTGCGCGGGACCCTACAAGTTCGTCGAGCGCGTGCAGCAGGATCGCATCGTCGTCGAGAAATTCGCGGACTACTGGGACAAGGGCAATATCCACATCGACCGCATTACCTACACGCCCATTCCCGACTCCACCGTGCGGCTCGCGAATCTCCGCGCCGGCCAGCTCGATATGCTCGAACGGCCGCTGGCCACCGACATCAAGGATATTCGCGCCAACCCGCGGCTCAAGGTCGGCTCGGCCCTTGAGCTCGGCTATCAGGGCATGACCATCAATGTCGGCAAGGGGGACGCCGCGAAAGTCTTCGCTGACAAGCGCATCCGCGAGGCGCTGGCGCTGGCGATCGATCGCAAGTCGATCAATGATGTTGTGTTCAACGGCGAGTTCGTGCCCGGCAATCAGTGGGTCAACCCGCAGCACCCCTATTACCAGCAGAACACGCCGGTTCCGCCCCGCGACCTCGCCCGCGCGAAGAAACTCATCGCGGACGCCGGCGTGAAGACGCCGATCGCGATCCACTTCATGGTGCCGAACAATCCCGAGACGCGGCAGGTCGCCGAGGTCATTCAGGCGATGACGGCGGAAGCGGGCTTCGACATGAAGATTCGCGTCACCGAATTCGCGACCTCCCTGAACGAGGCGGAGGCCGGGCGTTTCCAGGCCTACATGCTCGCCTGGTCGGGGCGCACCGATCCCGACGGCAACATCTATTCCTTCGCCAGAACGGGCCAGCCGCTGAACTATGGCGCCTACAGCGATGCCGAGGTCGACGCGGCGCTCGACGCGGCGCGGGTGAAGACCACGCTGGAGGATCGCAAGGCGATCTACGGCAAGATCACGCCCAAGCTGATCGCGGAAGGCGGCGTGGTCTATCTCTATCACCGCCGCATCATCATCCCCTACACGGAGAAGCTGGAGGGCTATCGCCAGATGCCCGACGGCCTCATCCGCGTCGTCGGATTGAAGTTCAAAAGCTGACGGGCTGATTCCACTCTATTATGGTCGCGCTTCTCTCCCGGCGTCTGCTGCAGCTCATTCCGACCGTCTTTTTCGTGTCGGTGATCATTTTTCTGCTGCAGCAGCTTCTGCCGGGCGATCCGGCTCTCGTCATGGCCGGCGAGGATCGCGATCCCGAGGTCATCGCGCAGATTCGCCGCATGTATCGCCTCGATCAGCCCCTCCCGATCCAGTATCTCTACTGGATCAAGGGCGTGATCGTCGGCGATCTCGGCGAATCGATGCGGCTCAAGGTTCCGGTCTCCGATCTCGTGCTCGAGAAGCTGCCCGTGACGCTTCAGCTCGCGACGATGGCGATCATCGTGGCGCTGGCGATCGGCGTGACGGCCGGCGTTCTCTCCGCGGTGAAGCGCGATTCCTGGATCGACTATGTCGTGAATGTGCTTTCGCTGTGCGGCATCTCCACGCCCAACTTCTGGCTGGGGATCATGCTGATCCTGCTGTTCTCCGTGCAGCTCGGCTGGCTGCCGGCGTCGGGCTATGTGAGCCCGTTCGAGAACCTCGGCCAGTCCCTGCTCACCACCATCATGCCGGCCTTCGTGCTCGGCAACGCGCTCGCCGGGGTCCTCATGCGGCACACGCGCGCGGCCATGCTGCAGGCGATGGACAGCGACTATGTCCGCACCGCGAAAGCGAAGGGTTTGTCCAACACGGCCATCATCGTGAAGCATGCGCTGCGCAACGCGCTGACGCCGATCATCACGCTGGGGGCTCTCGAATTCGGAACGCTGCTGTCCGGCGCGGTGCTGACCGAGCAGATCTTCACCATCCCCGGCTTCGGCAAGCTGATCGTCGACGCCGTGTTCAACCGCGATTACGCCGTCGTGCAGGGCGTCGTGCTGGTCACGGCGACGACCTATATCCTGCTCAATCTTCTGGCCGACATCGGCTATATCCTCGCTGATCCGAGGCTCCGGAAATGACTGCGGCGGCTCAAGTCCTTCCTGCGCCGGCCGCCTCGATCGCGCCGCCGGAAAGCCCGATGCGGCAGGCGTGGAAACGCCTGCGCCGCCGGAAGGGCGCGATGATCGCGCTCGGCGTGCTTCTCATCATCATTTTCGCTGCGATCTTCGCGCCGCTGATCGCGCCCTACGATCCGGCGAAGCAGAGCTGGACCGCGGTGCGCAAGGCGCCGTCGGCGCTGTACTGGTTCGGCACGGACGAGGTCGGCCGCGACATGTTCTCGCGCGTCATCTACGGCGCGCGCGCGTCGCTGATGGCGGGCGTGATCTCCGTCTGCATCGCGCTTGGCCTCGGCGCGCCGCTCGGCCTGCTCGCCGGATATATGGGCGGCTGGGTCGACGCGCTGATCAGCCGCTTCACCGATGCGATGCTCGCCTGTCCGTTCCTGATTCTGGCGATCGCGCTCGCCGCCTTTCTCGGGCCGAGCCTGACCAACGCCATGATCGCGATCGGCGTCACGGCGACGCCGATTTTCGTGCGTCTCACGCGCGGCCAGGTGCTGACCGTGAAGGTCGAGAACTATATCGAGGCGGCGCGCTCGATCGGCAATTCGCAATGGCGCATTGCGACGCGCCACATCCTTCCGAACATCCTGCCGCAATTGATGGTGCAGGCGACCGTGACGATCGCCACCGCGATCATCGCCGAAGCCGCATTGTCTTTTCTGGGCCTTGGCCAGCAGCCGCCCGCGCCGTCCTGGGGATCGATGCTCAATGTGGCGCAGCGGTTTCTGACCAACGCGCCCTGGATGGCGATTTTTCCCGGCGTCGCGATCTTCGCGACGGTGCTGTCGTTCAATCTGTTCGGAGACGGATTGCGCGACGCGCTCGATCCGCGCTCGAAATAGTTCAGACGACCACGCTGAGCCCGCCATCCACCATGAGAAGATGGCCGTTCACATAATCGGACGCGCTCGAGGCGAGGAAGACGGCGGCGCCGATCAGCTCGTCGGTCTCACCCCAGCGGCCGGCGGGCGTGCGCGATTTCACCCATCCGTTGAACTCCGGATTCTCGATCAGCGCCTTGTTCAGCTCGGTGGCGAAATAGCCGGGGCCGATCGCATTCACCTGGATGTTCTGCGGGCCGAGTTCGGCCGCGAGCGCCCGCGTCATGGTCTTCACGGCGCCTTTCGTCGCGGTGTACGGCACGATGGTCGGACGTCCCAGCTCGCTCATCACCGATGCGATATTGATGATCTTGCCGCGCTTGCGCGCGACCATCCGCTTCGCCACAGCCTGCGCGACGTAGAACACCGAGGTCAGATTCGTCGCGACCAGCTTGTCCCAGTCCTGATGATCGTAGTCGACGAACGGCGCCCGCTTCTGCGCGCCGGCGTTGTTGACGAGAATATCGATCGGCCCGACCTTCTCCTCGATGACCTCGATCGCCGCGGCGACGTCCCGCGCGCTCGTCACGTCGAACGCAGAGATATGGCAGGTCAGGCCGAGCGCGGCGATCGCCTCGCGCGCGGTTCCGAGCTTGTCCGCGTCGCGCCCGTTCAGCACCACATGCGCGCCGGCTTGCGCGAGCCCCTTGGCGATCGAAAATCCGATCCCCTGGCTCGATCCGGTGACAAGCGCCACGCGCCCTTCGAGGTTGAATAAATTGAGCGCCATGACAGATCTCCCGGTCGGGGAGTGATAGAACATGACGCGGAGAAGTGAAATCCGGTTTTCAGGCGCGGCCGCGCTTGAATCGCGCCGACAGACCGCAGGTTTCTGAAGAAAGGGCGCGCGTCAGCGCCGCGCGCGATGCGCTCAGGCGGCCTCGCGCCGCTCCACCAGATGGCAGGCCGCCTCCGAACCCTGCGCATAGGGGCGAAGCTCCGGCGCGGCCGTTCGGCAGATGTCGATCGCCAGCGGGCAGCGCGCATGGAAATGGCAGCCGCTCGGCGGCGAGAGCGGCGAGGGGAGTTCGCCCGCGATCGGCTTGAATTCGACGGTCGCATGATCATCGATGACGAGCTTGGGAACGGAGTCGAGCAGGGCGCGCGTATAGGGATGGCGCGGCGCCTCGTAGATGGTCTTCGCCCGCCCGATCTCGACGATGCGGCCGAGATACATGATCGCGATGCGGTCGGAGACGTGGCGCACGACGCCGATGTCGTGGCTGATGAAAACCATCGTCAGGTTGAGGTCCCGGCGCAGGCGCAGGAAGAGATTCACGATCTGCGCCTGGATCGACACGTCGAGCGAAGCGACCGGCTCGTCGCAGACGAGGAGGTCGGGCTTCATGGCGAGCGCGCGCGCGATCGCGACGCGCTGGCGCTGGCCGCCGGAGAACTGGTGCGGATAGCGCGTTGCGAAATCAGGATCGAGACCCACCGTCTCCATCCATCCCCGCACATAGGCGACGGCCTGCGCCCTGCTCGTCAGCCCGTGCGCGATCGGACCTTCGGCGAGGATGTCGCCGATGCGCATGCGCGGATCGAGCGAGGAGAAGGGGTCCTGAAACACCGTCTGCACGCGGGTCGTCAGCTTGCGCGCTTTCGCGCCGCCGCTCATCACGGGCGCGCCGTCGAGCAAAACGGCGCCGGCCGTCGGCGTGTGGATGCCCGCGATCATGCGTCCGAGCGTCGATTTTCCGCAGCCGGATTCGCCGACCAGCCCAAGCGTCTCGCCCCGATTGACCGACAGCGACACGCGATCGACCGCGTGAACAGAGCGGGTCTCGACCGCCGAGCCGAACGTCGCCGCGATCCGTTCGCCGAGCGACACATGCGGCGCGAAGATTTTGGAGACGTTGTCGACCGTGAGGAAGGCTGTCACGCCGCGCGCTCCATCACGGGATGATGGCAGCGCCAGGCGCGCGCGCCCTCTGTCGCGCGCGGCGGTTCGGTCCGGCACGCATCGTCCGCATTGGGGCATCGCGGCGAGAAGGGGCAGCCGGGCGGAAGCCGCAGCAGCGACGGCGTCGCGCCCGGAATCTGCGGCAGAGCCTGTCCCGGAACCGCGCGCGAGGGCAGCGCGCCGAGCAGACCGCGCGTGTAGGGATGGCGCGGATCGCGCAGCACGCGCGCGGTTGGACCTTCTTCGACGATGCGGCCCGCATACATGACCGCGATGCGGTCCGCGAGCGAGGAGACGGTTGCGAGATCGTGGCTGATCCAGATCAGCGCCGCGCCGGTCTCGCGCGCCAGCTCGCGCATCTCGGTGAGAATCTGCGCCTGGATGGAGACGTCGAGCGCCGTCGTCGGTTCGTCCGCCACGATGACGTCAGGGCCATGCAGCAGCGCCATCGCGATGGCGACGCGCTGGCGCATGCCGCCGGAAAACTGGTGCGGATAATCGTCGATGCGCCGCGCCGCCGCCGGAATGCCGACGCGGATCAGCGCCCTGATCGCGCGTTCGCGCGCTTCGGCCTGTGAAACCTTCTCATGCGCATGGACCGCGAGCGTCATCTGCTGCGCGATGCTGAGCACCGGATTGAGCGTCATCATCGGATCCTGGAAGATCATCGCGATGCGCTTGCCGCGCAGCGCGCGCAGCCGTTCCCGCGACAGGCCGACCATGTCTTCGCCGCCGAGCTTCACCGATCCGCGCACGATGCGGCCGGGCGGGTCGATGAGGCCGAGCAGCGAGAAGCCGGTGACGCTCTTGCCCGAGCCGGATTCGCCGACGAGCCCGAGAACCTCGCCCCGCTGTATGGCGAAAGAAACCCCATCGACGGCTTTCGCCACGCCGGCGCGCGTGAAGAAATGCGTCGCGAGATCGTCGACGGCGAGAACGGGAGCGGTCATCGCTGGAGCCGCGGATTGAGCTGGTCGCGCACCTGGTCTCCGACGAGGTTGATCGCGACGATCAGGACGATGAGCGCGACGCCCGGATAGATCGAGATCCAGTATCGGCCCGACAGCATGTACTGAAAGCCGTTGGCGATCAGCATGCCGAGCGAGGGCTCCGTCGCCGGCAGGCCGAGGCCGAGGAAGGACAGCGTCGCCTCGAGCGAGATTGCGTTCGCGATCTGCACGGTCGCGACCACGATCAGCGGCGGCAGGCAGTTCGGCAGGATGTGCCGGAACACGACCCTGAGCGCCGGCAGCGGCGTCGAGAGCGCGGCCTCGACATAATCCTTGTTGCGCTCCGCCGTCGCGGCGCCGTGCGCGGTGCGCGCGAAATAGGCGTACTGCGCCGCCGTCAGCGCGATGATGAGCTGCGTCTTGCCCTGTCCGAGCAGCGCCGAGAGCACGAGCGCGAGCAGGATCGCCGGAAAGGAAAGCTGCAGGTCGATGACGCGCATGATGAGCGCTTCGGCGCGGCCGCCGAGATAGGCGGCGGTGACGCCGAGCGTCGCGCCGGCGCTGAGCGCGAGGCCGCCCGCGATCAGGCCCATCTGCAGCGAGATGCGCAGTCCGTAGAGGATCGCCGACAGGAGATCGCGGCCTTGCGCGTCGGTGCCGAGCCAGTGCGCGTAGCCGCCCGATCCGACATAGCCCGGCGGCCGGCGCGCATCCATGAGATCGAGATTGGCGATGTCGTAAGGGTTCTGCGGCGTGAACAGCGGCGCCGCGACCGCGAGCGCGAGGATGAGCGCGACCACGGCGAGCGCCGCGACCGCCACCGGATTCTCTCGGAAGTCGCGCCAGAACGCGCTGAGCCCCACCGCCTCCATCTCAGCCGCGTCCCTTGCGCAGACGCGGGTCGAGCGTCGCATAGACGAGATCGACCGACAGGTTGATGATGATGAAAAGGAAGGCGACGAGCACGAGATAGGCCACCATCACGGGCCGGTCGAGCGTCGAGATCGAATCGATGATCAGCTTTCCGACGCCCGGCCAGGAGAAGATCGTCTCCGTCACGACGGCGAAGGCGAGCGTCGAGCCGAGTTCGAGCCCGAACACCGTGACGATCGGGATCGAGATGAGCTTGAGCACATGCCGTCCGAGAATGACGCGCTCGGAAAGGCCGGCCGCGCGCGCGAATTTCACGGTGTCGCTCAGCATGATCTCGCGCGTGCCCGCGCGCGACAGTCGGATCATCATCGACATCTTGAACAGCGAGAGATTGAAGGCGGGCAGGGCGAGATGCTTCAGCCCGTCGAGCGTGAGGAAGCTCCATCCCACGCCGAGCACATTGACGGTCTGGCCGCGCCCGCCGGCGGGCAGGATGCCGAGCTGCACGGCGAAGCCGAAGATCAGCAGGATGCCGACCCAGAAGGTCGGCACCGAGAAGCCCAGCACCGAGAGGGCCATGATCGCCTTCGAGACTGGGCTGTGCGGCTTGTAGCCCGCATACATGCCGAGCGGCACGCCGATCAGCGTCGCGCTGATCACCGCGAGCAGCGTCAGCTCCAGCGTCGCCGGGAGTCGTGAAAGAATGAGGCTGAGAACCGGCATCCCGAACACGAAGGAGCGTCCCATGTCGCCCTGCAGCAGACGTCCCAAGAACGTGGCGTATTGCTCCCAGAGCGGGCGATCGAGGCCGAATCGCGCGATCACCTCGGCGCGCGTATGCTGGTCCGCATCGGGCGAGATCAGCACGTCGATCGGATTGCCGATCGCATAGACCCCGATGAAAACCAGAGCCGACATGACCAGCATGACGGCCGCGGCCTGCATGAGTCGCTGGATGACGAAGCCCAGCATGGCGGATCAGGCTGTCGTCACGCGAGCGCGGCTCATGCCCAGCCGTCCGCGATGACGGCGCGCGTCTCGGCGACGGCGACCTCCCAGATCGCCAGCATGTCGGCGTCGGGACGTTCGTACAGCCCGCCGTAATTGCCGTCGCCCAGCAGTTTCTTTTTCTCGCCGGGGTCGACCCGCTTCAGCCGGTCGACATCCACCATCGGCTTGCGCTCGCGCGGCTGCGCGACGTGCGCAAGCCGCGTCCACGGAAAGTTCTCCATCCAGGACGCATGCGAGGCGACAGGATCGATCTCTTTCACCTTGGCCATGGTGCGCGGGGCGTTCCACCAGTCGTGCCATTTCACCTGCGCGCCGCGGTTGCGGTGCAGCCATTCCTGTGCGACCGCCGCCATCGGCGTGTTGCCGCCATGGCCGTTGACGATCGCGATGCGCCGGAAGCCGGCGCGCCGGACGCTGTCCAGCAGATCCTCGACGATCGCCGCCAGGGTCGAGACGCGCAGCGTCGCCGTGCCTGGAAAATCCGCGAAGCTGACGGCGAGGCCATAATTCACCCCCGGAAAAACCGGGATCTTCAACGGCTCCGCCGCCTCCTCGGCGACGCGCGCGGAGAGAATCGAATCGACGCACAGGCTCAGATGGGCGTGTTGTTCGGTGGAACCGATCGGGATGACGCAACGGTCATCCGCAGCGACATGGTCCCGCACTTGCATCCAGTTCATATCGGCGATGCGCATGGACGGCGCGGGCTTTCTTTCGCGATTCCGGGATCGTTCCATCTGGAACTTTTTGATGTTGACGAGGCGCTGCGCCCGCGTCAAGTTCCAAATGGAACGATTGAGCAGAAAGAGCGCGCATGGCGCGAGCCGCCCTCGCATCCCGGAAGATTGTCGAGCCCGCCGGGCGCGATCTGTTTCCGCCTGCGCTGAACGACATGGTCGCCACGAAGCTGTGGGACAATCCCTGCTGGCTGTCGTTCCGCGTCAACTACATCGCGCATCACTTCAACCATCCGATCTATCAGATGATCTGGCGCGACCATCGTCTCACCGCGCCGGAGCATGTGGTGCTTTATGCGCTGGGCTTGCGCGAGGGCGTCGCCGCGGAGGATATCGCCGCAGCCTCCTCGAAGCCGAAGAACACGCTGAGCCGCGCGGTCAACAGCCTTCTGCGCAAGAAGCTGATCAGGCGCGAGCAGAGCGCCGACGACCGCCGTCGCTATCATCTTTTTCTGTCGGCGGCGGGGCGCGCCGTGATCGAGGAAAGCGTGCCGCATCTGGTGGCGCGCGAGAAGATGATGGCGAGCGTGCTGAGTCTTCAGGAGCAGGCGACCCTTTCACGCCTCATGACGAAGATCATTCTCAATGCGGATCAATGGCCGGCTGAAATCAACGGGGAGAAATAAGATGACGATTCAGGCAAGACATCTGTGGCGGGCCGCGACTGTCGCGGCGGCGCTGACATTCGCAGGCGCCGTGTCGGCGCAGACTTTGACGATCGGCATCCGCGCCGGTCAGGATTCGATGGATCCGCATTTCACCGCGACCGGCACGCACGCCGAGGCGATGAAGCATATCTTCGACACGCTCGTCTGGTCGGGCGACAAGCTTCAGCTCGAGCCCGGGCTCGCCGAAAGCTGGAAATCCCTCGACAACACGACGTGGGAGTTCAAGCTGCGAAAGGGCGTGAAATTCCATGACGGATCGGATTTCACGGCCGAGGACGTCAAATTCTCGATCGAGCGCATGCCGGCGCTGAAGGGCCCCAACCCGACCTCGATCTATGTCCGACAGGTGAAGGAGGTGAAGATCATCGATCCCTTCACCGTTCATGTCATCACCCACGCGCCGGCGCCGACGCTGCCGAACGATTTCATCCGGCTTTTCATCGTCAGCCACAAAGCGGCCGCCGGCGCCACGCCCGAGAACGCCAACGAAGTGTTCAACTCCGGCAAGGCCGCGATCGGCACCGGGCCGTTCAAGTTCGTCAAATGGACGCCGAAGGACGAGTTCGTCGTCGAGCGCAACCCGAATTACTGGCGCGGACCTTCGCCGTGGGAGCGCGTCGTGCGCAAGGAGATTCCGAACGACGCCGCGCGCGTGGCCCAGCTCAAGGCGGGGCAGGTCGATCTGATCGTGCGCGCGCCTGCGGCCGACGTGCCGGTCCTGTCGCGCGACAGCAAGCTCGCGGTGAATATCGGCCAGTCGGTCTATGTATTTTATGTCGAGTTCGACATGCGCGAGCAGACCAAGCAGGTCACCGCCAAGGACGGCTCGCCGCTGCCCGCCAATCCGTTCCGGGACGTGCGCGTGCGCGAAGCCTTTTCTCTGGGCATCGACCGAAGGGCGCTCGCCGAAATCTCGATGGAGGGGCTCGGCTCGCCGGTCAATCAGCTCGTGACGCCGAACATCTTCGGTTACGACACGTCTCTTCCCGAGCTGAAGCCCGATGTCGAGAAGGCCAAGAAGCTGCTGGCGGACGCGGGTTATCCGAACGGCTTCAAGGTGATCTTCAACTTCACCAACGATCGCCTTCCCGGCGATGCGGCGGTGGGCACGTCGATCGCGCAGATGCTGGCGCGCATTGGCGTGCAGGCTGTCGCGGCGGCTCAGCCCGGCGCGACGCTGTTCCCGGCGCGCACCCGCGGCGACTATTCGATGGACATGTCCGGCTGGGGCACCCTGACGGGCGAAGCGCATTACACCCTGTCGTCTCTCGCCCACTCCAATGATCCGGCCAAGCGCATGGGCGCGTTCAACTGGCGCGGCTACAAGAACGACGCGGTGGACAAGGCGCTCGACGCCGCTGCGGTCGAACTCGACGAAGCCAAGCGCAAGGCGCTTCTCATCGAGGCGGGCAATCTGTTCGCCAAGGACTATTCGCTGCTGCCGGTCGCGGCGGTGTCGTCCGCCTGGGCGATGCAGAAGGACAAGGTGAAGATGCTGCGCGTCCGCGCCGACGAGGACACGCTCGCCTACGACATCGCGCCGGCGAAGTAAGCGACGGTGAAATCTGCGAAGGCCGCCCCACGGGCGGCCTTCTTGTTTGCAGGGAGCGCATCATGGCGGGGCCGGTTGGAGTTGCGATTCACGGCGGTTGCGGCGCGTTGCGGCGCGAGGATCTGACCGGCGCGGAATGGGCCGCTGCGCGCGAGGCGCTGCGGCGTTCGCTGCGCGCGGCGTGGGACATCGTCGGTCGCGGCGGGTCGTCGCTCGATGCGGTCGAGGCGGCCGTGACGGTGATGGAGGATTCGCCGGCTTTCAACGCCGGTCACGGCGCCGCGCTGAACGCGGACGGCTTCCATGAGCTGGATGCGTCGATCATGGACGGCGCGACCCTGCGTGCCGGCGGCGTCTCCTGCGTCAGGCGCATCCGCAATCCCGTGCGCGCGGCGCGCGCCATTCTCGACGAAGGCGAATGGGTGAATTTCGCCGGCGAGGGCGCCGACGCATGGGCCGAGCGCGCCGGTCTCGCGATGGTTCCGAACGCCTATTTCACGACGCAGCGCCGCGTCGACGCGCTGAGGACATTGAAGGAGCTTGAGGCGCAGCATGCGTCGCATCGCGCCAGCGAGGGTGAAAAGCATGGCACGGTCGGCGCGGTCGCGCTCGATCGCGCCGGCCATCTCGCGGCGGCGACCTCGACCGGCGGCTTCAACAACAAGCCGGCGGCGCGGGTCAGCGATTCATCGGTGATCGGCGCCGGAACCTATGCGCGCGATGGAGTCTGCGCGGTGTCCTGCACCGGCAGGGGGGAGTTTTTCATCCGTCTTGTCGCCGGTCACGAGATCGCGTCGCGGATGGATTATCGCGGCCAGTCGTTGAAGGAGGCGACGGACGGCGTGATCTTCGGCGACATGAAGCGATGGGATGTCGGCGCCGGTCTTTGCGCCATCGACGCGAACGGGAACGCCGTCGTTCCCTACAACACGATCGGCATGTATCGCGGCTTCGTCACGCCGCAGGGTGGGCTGCATGTCGGCGTCCATGACGATCTCGCGCTGGTTGAGACGCTCGTGGTCTGAGCGCAGCGTCGGCGTCAGCGGAAGAAAATCAGCGTCGCCAGCGCGAAGCAGGGAAGAAGGATCGCTCCGGACCAAAGCATGTAGCCGAAGAAGCCTGGCATGCTCACCCCGCCCTGTCTCGCGATCGCATAGACCATGAAGTTCGGCGCATTGCCGATATAGGTGTTGGCGCCCATGAACACGGCGCCGGCCGAGATCGCCGCCAGAGTCGCCGCGCCGCCCGTCATGAGCTGACCAGGATCGCCGCCCGCGAGTTCGAAAAACACGATGTAGGTCGGCGCATTGTCCAGGAATGATGAAAGCACGCCGGTCATCCAGAAATAGGCGGCGTTGTTGGCGCTTCCGTCGGCGTTGCTGACCAGCGCGACGAGAGGCGCGAACGCGCCGTTGCGTCCGGCCTTGAGCATCGCGATCACCGGGATGATGGCGACGAAAATGCCGGCGAACAGCTTGGCGACTTCTATCAACGGCGCCCATGAGAATCCGTTGGCCTCGCGGTCGCGCTTGTGCGTCGCTTTCAGCGAAACGATCGTGACGAGGATGAGGATGAGGTCGCGAACGAGCCCCGCGATCGGCAGGGTCTGCCCGAACGCCTGCGCGGAGCCGAGATCGACGGAGGCGCTGAACAGGATAGCCGCGATGATGACGGCGATGAGCAGGATGTTGAACAGCCCGCGAACGCGAATCTTTTTGTCCGGCGTCGGATCGCGCGCCAGCAGTTCATCCTCTTTCCGGTAAAAATATCGGTCGATGAGATAGAAGGCGGCGAGCGCAAGTCCGCCGATGAGCAGGGTCTCGCCGAGGAGGTGGGTCGTCGTCCAGAAGAAGTCCACGCCGCGCAGGAAGCCGAGGAACAGCGGCGGGTCGCCGAGCGGCGTCAGCGCCCCGCCGATGTTCGACACGAGGAAAATGAAGAACACGATCACATGCGCATTGTGCTTGCGGTTGTCGTTGGCGCGCATCACCGGCCTGATCATCACCATCGAGGCGCCGGTCGTGCCGATGACGGACGCCAGCCCGGCGCCGACGAGCAGAAGCAGGCTGTTGGCCGCCGGCGATCCGTGGATATTCCCGGCGATCACGATGCCGCCGGCGGTGGTGAAGAGCGCGAGCAGCAGGAGGATGAAGGGGATATAGTCGAGCATCGCCGTATGGGCGAGCGCTCCGAGCGCCGGCTCCCACCCCTTGCCGAGCAGCATCGGCAGAATCGCGAGCGCGGCCCATGCGCCGGCGATCTTGCCTTGATGACGCTCCCACACATGCGGCGCGAGCAGCGGAAGCAGCGAAATCGACAGAAGAATTCCGGCGAAGGGAGCCGCCCAGACGAGGCCGAGCGCTGCGCCGTCGATCTCCGCCGCGGCGGCCGGGCCGGCGTCCAAGGTTCGCGCGGCGATCATGGCCATAAAAAGGGCGGATCGGACAATCTTCATGGAGTGGTAGGAATGAATGGATTATTCGCCATCCGGCTTGTGCCATGACGGTGGCCCGATGACCAACGGGATATGCAGATGACGACACAGCAGGGCCGGCTCGCGGGCAAGATCATCCATGTGACGGGGGCTGGCGGCCGCATCGGTCAGGCGCTTGTGGAGGCGATCCGCCGCGAGGGCGCCGAGGTTCTGTCCAGCGATCATCTCCACCATGGCGTCGATCTCGCGCTCGACGTGACTGTGGAGGCGGAATGGCAGGCGACGGCGCAGTGGATCGAGCAGCAGCACGGCGCGATCGACGGCCTCGTGAACGGCGCCGGCATCGGCCGGCTCGGATCGATCGAGGATCTGTCGTTCGAGGACTGGCGCTCGACCCACGCCGTCAATCTCGACGGCGTGTTTCTCGGCTGCAAATACATGATGCCGCTGCTTCGGAAGCGCGGCGGATCGATCGTCAATCTCTCGTCCATCGCCGGCATCGTCGCCGCCGCCAACTTCGCGGCGTATAACTCCTCCAAGGCCGGCGTTCGCCATCTCTCCAAATCGATCGCGCTCTATGGCGCGAAGTTCAAGCCGCCGGTGCGCTGCAATTCGGTGCATCCCGCTTTCATCGAGAGCGCGATGGTCGACGGCATGATCGCAAGCACGGACAATCCCGAGCGCGCGCGCTCGAAAATGATCTCCGACATTCCGCTCGGCCGTTTCGGCGAGACGAAGGAGGTTGCAGGCATGTGCGTCTATCTTCTGAGCGACGAGTCGTCGTTCGTCACGGGCGCGGAGTTCGTCATTGACGGCGGCCTGAGCGCGCGGTGACGGGCGCTGTGCGGCGGCGCACAGAATGGCGTCGCGGCCTGCGTCACAGCCGCGGGGGCCGACCGGAACGACGGGACGATGGGGGCGGGCTGCCGATGATGATCCATGAATGGCGCGCGGTCGCCTTCTGGCTGGCCGGCGCGCTCGTCGCGGCCTGTCCGGCCCTCGCGCAGCAGCAGCAGCCGGCTCAGGCGGCGAAGCCGGCCTACACCGGGCCGATCGCGATCAAGGACGTGAAGGTCCAGTTCTTCTTCGAGAAGAGCGCCCGCCTGTCTGAAAACATCGCCGACGGCGCGCGCTCCTTCATGAATGTGCCTCGCGGCGAGGGCGTGGATGAGCCGGCCAGCGGCCTGTTCGTGACGCTCGAACTGACGAGCCCCAAGGGCGGCCAGTCCAACGACAAGATCGCCCGCCATATGGCGCAGGTGATCGTAACGCGCCGCTACAAGGCCGGCCCGCAGGTCGAGCAGCGGGTGTTCGGCGGCTTCCGCTTCAACGACCAGGGGATCGCCTACAAGGCCTTCATGATCGACGCCGCGACCTGCGCGCCGGTGGAGATCGACGCGCGGATTGGCGCGAGCCGCAAGACCGTGACGATCAATTTCGACTGCACGCCCGAGGGGGCCTGAGCGTCAATCCTCCGTTCATCGCGCGGCGTTATAGAAGGCGGGTCGGGCCTGGTTCTTGAGGCTGAAGAATGTGCCGGTTTCTGGCCTATCGCGGCGATCCCGTCTTCATGGAAGACCTCGTCTGTTCGCCGCGTCATTCTCTGATTCACCAGTCCCTTCACGCCGAGGAGGCGAAGGTCGCGACGAATGGCGACGGCTTCGGCCTTGGCTGGTATGGCGAGCGGCGCGAGCCGGGCGTCTATCGCGAATTGCGTCCGGCCTGGTCTGACGAAAACCTTCTGTCCCTCTGCCGGCTGGTGCGGGCGCATGTCTTTTTCGCCCATGTCCGGGCGGCCACCGGCACCGCGACCATGCGGGCGAACTGCCACCCCTTCACGTTCGAACGCTGGATGTTCATGCACAACGGCCAGATCGGCGGCTATGGGCTGATCCGGCGTCGGCTCGAAGCGCTTCTGCCGGACGCGCTTTACGCCTCCCGCGCCGGCACCACCGATTCAGAACTCGTGTTTCTGCTCATCGTCGGCCGCATCGAGGCGGGAGAGTCGCCCGTCGAGGCGACGGCCGGGGTTTTGCGGACGGTGAAGGAGTTGATGAGCGAGGCGAACGTCTCTGAACCTCTCCGCTTCAACGCAGCGATCACGGACGGAGAGACGGTCTTCGCGTTTCGCGCCGCGTGCGACGATCGCCCGCCCTCGCTGTATGTCTGCGAGCGGCCGGAAGCGGCGATCATCGCGTCGGAGCCTCTGGATCAGGATCGCTCCTGCTGGCGCGAGATTCCGAAGGGCGTCGCCGTCGTCATGGGGCGCGGCGGAATGCGGATCGAGCCGGATTTCTGGAGCCGCGTCGCGCGGCATTGAGCCTGTCGCGCGAACGAAGAGGCGCGTGACGAGGGTCCCGGAATCGCCGCTTCCATCTTCACCCGCGGGCGAGGTCGCCGAATCGATCCGGAAGCGTGAAGCCGCAGCGCAGGCGATCGCCGTCCTCGAACAGGAATTCGCCGGCGCCTGAATAGTAGCCGCGTCCGCCGACCTCGATCACGCAGGCGGGCTTCGCATAATCCGCGCGCCGCAACACGCGGCCCGTCATCGGCTCGCCGCTGATCCCGCGGAAGATGCGCGGCCGATCGAGGCCGATGCGTCCCTTCGCATGATCGAGCGCCATCCGCGCGGTGACGCCCGAGCCCGTCGGCGACCGGTCGATCTGCCGCTCCGCGAAGATGCAGAGATTGAAGCTCTCGGCGTCGGCCGGCGCGTCGTCGGTGAGAATCGTTCCGTAGAAAAATCCGAGATCGGGTTCTTCCGGATGAGAGAGCGGATAGGAGCGGCGCAGCGCCTCGGTCAGCGCCGCGGCGGCGGCGGTCAGCGTCTCGATCGGCGTCTCGAAGAAATCGAGGCCGAAACGCGAGGCGGGGAGGATGGCGTAATACGCGCCGCCATAGGCGATGTCGGTGACGACGCGGCCGTAACCCGGTATGTCCACTTCAACGTCGATCGCTTCCGCGAAAGCCGGAACGCTTTCGAACGACACATGCGAAGCCTCGCCATTCTCGATCGCGCAGGCGATGCGCAGCAGCCCGCAGGGCGCCTCGATCGCGAAGCGCGTCACCGGAGAGGACTTCTCGACCAGCCCCTGATCGACGATCCAGCGGCCGAGCGCGATGGTCGCGTGGCCGCACATCGTCGAATAGCCCTCATGATGCGTGAACAGGACGCCGAGAGCCGCCTCGGGATGCGAGGGCGTCACGGGAATTGCGCCATACATGCCGGCGTGCCCGCGCGGCTCATGCATCATGGCGCGGCGCAGATGGTCGTGCGTTTCGCGCGCCTCGCGTCGCTTGTCGAGAATCGTCGCGCCCGCCAGCGTGGGATAGCCGCCCGTGACGATGCGCACGGGCTCGCCGCCCATATGCATATCGGTGAAGGAGAGGCGCGCCGCACGCGGAGGGAAGGTCAATGCGCTTCCTCCCAGTTCGGCGCCGCGCGCGCGTCGACCTGCAGCGGAACCGCGAGTTGCACCGACGGCAGAGGCGCTTTCTCCATCACCTCGCGGATCGCCGGCAATGCGCGTTCGACCTCGCCGTCTTCCACCTCGAAGACGAGTTCGTCATGCACCTGCAGCAGCATGCGCGCGGACAGGCGATGCTCCGCGAGCGCCTGCTCCATGCGCATCATCGCGCGCCTTATGATGTCGGCCGCCGATCCTTGTATCGGCGCGTTGATGGCGGCGCGCTCCATGAAGGCGCGCTCCGAGGGATTGGACGACTTGATCTGCGGATAGTGGCACTTGCGGCCGAAGATCGTCGTCACATAGCCCTGATCGCGCGCCAGCCGTTTCGTCCGGTCCATATAGTCGCGGATGCCGGGAAAGCGCTCGAAATACTTCTTGATGTAGGCGGCGGCCTCCTCGCGCGGAATGCCGAGTTGATTGGCGAGTCCGAACGCGGAGATGCCGTAGATGATGCCGAAATTGATCGCTTTCGCGCGCCGCCGCACCATCGGGTCCATGCCTTTCACCGGAACGCCGAACATTTCCGACGCCGTCATCGCATGGATGTCGATTCCGTCGGCGAAAGCCTGCTTGAGTTGCGGAATGTCGGCCATATGCGCCAGCACCCGCAGCTCGATCTGGGAATAGTCGGCGGAAACGAGCTTGGCGCCCGGTCTTGCGATGAAAGCGCGCCTGATCTTGCGGCCTTCCTCGGTGCGGATGGGAATATTCTGGATATTCGGCTCCGACGAGGAGAGGCGCCCCGTCGTCGTCGCGGCGAGCGCGAAGCTCGTATGCACGCGGTTGGTGCGCGGATTCACATAGCTCGGCAGAAGGTCCGTGTAGGTCGATTTGAGCTTCGCGACCTGCCGCCATTCCAGCAGCTTCGCCGGCAGGGCGTGGCCTTCCCCGGCGAGGTCTTCGAGCACGCCGGCGCCCGTCGACCATTGTCCCGTCGCGGTTTTCTTCGCGCCGGGCAGGCCCATCTTGCCGAACAGGATGTCGCCGATCTGCTTCGGCGAACCGGGATTGATCTTTTCGCCTGCAAGCGCGTCGATCTCCGCTTCGAGGCGGGCCATCGTCTGCGCGAAATCGCCGGACAGGCGCGACAGCATCTGCTTGTCTATCGCGACGCCGCGCTCCTCCATGCGCATCAGCGTCGCCGGCATGTTGCGCTCCAGCGTTTCATAGACCGTCGTCATGCTTTCGCTCGGTAGGCGCGGCTTCAGCGCGCGCCACAGCCGCAGCGTCACGTCGGCGTCCTCCGCGGCGTAGGCGGTGGCGCGGTCGAGCGGCACGCGGTCGAAGGTGACCGCGTTGCGGCCGGAGCCGGCGACCTCCTTGAACGAGATCGGCTTGTGGCCGAGATGTTTTTCCGACAGCTCGTCCATGCCGCGTCCGCTCAGCCCGGAATCGAGCGCGTAGGAGATCAGCATCGTGTCGTCGATCGGCGCGGCGTCCACGCCATGCTGGCGCAGCAGCAGCATGTCGAACTTCGCATTGTGCGCGATCTTCAGCACGTTCGGATCTTCGAGGATGAGCTTCAGGCGCGCCAGCGCCGCAGCAGTATCGATCTGTCCCGCTACGAGGCCGCCGCCGAACAGGTCGCTCGCGGTCGCATCCTTGTGCGTCAGCGGAACGTAACACGCCTTGCCCGGCGCCGTCGCCAGCGAGAAGCCGCACAGCTCCGCCTGCATCGGATCGAGCGAGGTGCATTCGGTGTCGAAGGCGACCACGCCCTGCTCCCGCGCTTCGGCGATCCAGGCGTCGAGCCTGTCGAGCGACATCACGCATTCATAGATCGACGTGTCGATCGCGCCGCTGTTCTCGCTCTTGCGCGAGGCCACGAGGTCTTGCGGCGCGAACGCGCCGTTCGCAGGCTTTGGCGGCGCCGGCGTTGGCGCGATGATGGAAGCAAGGGAAGCCTGCGCGGCGGGCGGCGCCGGATGCGCGCCCTGATCCTCGGCGGTCAGCGCCGCCAGCGCCGGGTCGCCTGAGGCGGCCGCTCCGGCAGGGGGCGCGAGCGGCGCGCCATCTCGTCCGAGCCAGCCTCCCGGCCCGGTGAGACGCGCGTCGGGCTCGATTGCGGCTGTGTCGATGGCGTAAAGTTCGGCGACGCGCCGGGTGATGGTCGTGAAATCCATCGCCTTCAGGAAGCCGATCAGGCGGCGCGGCTCGGGCTCGCGCAGATCGAGCGCGTCGAGCGGCGTGTCGAGCGCCACGTCGTCGACCAGTTTCACGAGCTGGCGCGAGATGAGAATGCGCTGCACGATCTCGGGATTGGTCAAGGTTTCTCGGCGCTTCGGCTGCTTGATGTCGCCGGCGCGCGCCAGAAGCGAATCGAGGTCGCCATATTCCGATATGAGCTGCGCCGCCGTTTTCAGCCCGATGCCGGGCGCGCCGGGCACGTTGTCGGTCGCATCGCCGGTGAGCGCCTGGATATCGACGAGCTTGGAAGGCGGCATGCCCTCCCATTTCTCCGACACGTCGCCGATGCGGTCTTCCGGAACGCCCCAGCGCGCGAGATTGCGGCCATGGGCGAGAATGCGCTCCGGTCGGTAGCCCGGTTTGCCCCTAACGCCGGATTCGAAATCGTAGAAGGCGACGCAGTCGTTGACGAGCTGCATCAGGTCCTTGTCGGCCGAGACGATGAGCGCGTCGGCGCCGCGTTCGCGCGCCTGCTTGGCGTAGGTCGCGATCAGGTCGTCCGCTTCGTAGCGGTCCTGCTCGATCGGGATCAGCCCGAAGGCGCGCACCGCTTCGCGCATGAGCGGGAACTGCGGAATGAGCTCTTCCGGCGGATCGTTCCGGTTCGCCTTGTAGTCGGGGTAAAGCGCCTTGCGGAACGAATCCTCCGACTTGTCGAAGATGATCGCGAGATGGGTCGGCTTGATGCCGAGCACGCCCTCGCGAATGAACTGCAGGAGCTTGGTGGAGAACAGGCGCACGGCGCCGGTGGGCAGGCCATCCCCGCGCGTGTTGTATTTCCGGTCCTGGTTGATGGACTGGAAATAGGCGCGGAAGACGAAGGAGGAGCCGTCGACGAGAAAAACATGGTCGCCGGCTTTGACGGGTCGGGAGTGGGAATCCATCCCCCGATATTAGGCCGCCGGCGGGTCGACGCCAAATGCGGCGCGGACGCTCGTCAGGCCGGATGGCGCAGGGGCTCCGCGCCGGCGGGACGGTCGGCGAGCCGGGCCCAGGCCGGCCGCTCGAACAGCCAGCGCAGCGCCCCCTCGCCGATGAGCTGGCGCAGGATCAGCGGCGTGACGACCGCGCAGGCGGTGACCATGAGGCTCGCCGTCCCCACATCGATGGCGCCGCCCGCGAGGCCGCTCTTCACCAGCAGGATTCGTGTCGCCGCCATGGGCAGGAAGAAGGCGAGATAGATCACGATGGACCGCTCGCCGCAGTATCGGAGGACGCCGCCGAGCCTGGTGTGGGCGGCCGCGACAGCCGCGCTGAGCAGGCCGGCCGCGCCGACCACGCCGAGGCCGAGCGCCAGCGTCTGGATCTGCGCGGCGTCGCCACCGAGGCCGAAGACGGCCGCCGCGACGAGCGCGAAGCACGCGCCGGCGATCGCAGTGGCGATGTCCGGCGCTTTCAGCCCGCGCTCGGCCAGCGCGAAGAACCAGGGCGCGAAGGCGTAGCCGGCGAAGAAGAACACGTAGCGGCGCATGAATTCGTCGATCGCCGTCCAGCCCGTCTCGTGCGGCCAGAGATTGAGCGCGATCGCCTCGGCGAGGATGATCCAGACCGGCGCGCGGCGCGCGAGCTTGGTGACGACGAAAAAGATCGGCAGCAGATAGATGAACCAGAGCGTGCCGAACGGTTCGACGAGCGCCAGCGCCACGTCATGCGCCATCGCGGCGGGGCCGCCGGCGGGCAGGCTCTTCACCGCGCTCTGGATCAGCATCCACAGCAGGTAGAAATAGACGAAGTGCAGGACCTTCCGGTCCAGATAGCGCCGCCAGGGGGCGTCGATGGTGCGCGACAGGAACAGCCCGGCGGTGAGGAAGAAGGCGGGGATGCGGAAGGGCTGTGCGAACGCCACCACCGTGTGGAGCCAGCCCTCGCGGCCCAGCGCCGCCTCGAGGCCGAGCGTGGAGTGCATCATGACGACGAGGATGATGCACAGGCCCTTCGCCGCATCGACCCAGGCCATGCGCTCGCCATTGGCGCGGCTGATGGCGCGGGGCGGGGCCTGAACGGACGCTGATCCTCTTTGCAACATAAGCGCGGTGTTCCGAAATGGGACGTTTTCTGGCGGGCCCCGATGTCGTCGGGATCATTTCCGGACGACGCCGCGGCGTTCCCGCGGGCCTGCGCAAATCAGGCGCCGCGGGACGCGGCGAACTCTGCGTGCGTGGCGGCGGGGATGAGACCGCGCCCGCGAGTGGGGAAGATGCTTCGGATGGAGATCGCCCCGTTTGCGCGCGACGCAGAACCTTGCAAATCCAGCAGCGGCGCGCGCAGCTCGCCATCCCGTTTGC
>MKVY01000035.1:89633-98534 GCA_001899525.1 Rhizobiales bacterium 65-9 | reverse complement strand
CCGATTTCCCTCCCGAAGCGGCGGCGACGAGCGTTCGCAGCAATGCCGACTTCGATCCCATGACGCGAACCTCGTCGTCCGCCACCTCGACGCGCTGCGCCAGGGCGCGCAGATGGTCCCGCCGATAGCCGCCATCATCGAGCCTTATCAGTTCACGGGCCTTGCGGGCGAACCCCTTGAGCATGTCGGGACTGACGCACTGGTTGCGTTCGCCATTGAGCGCGCTCTGTCCGCGACGGTCTTTGCCCGATCTCGTAACGCCTTGAGCCCGGCCATGCATTCCTTGGCCGTCTCGTCGTCCTTATCGAACATGCCCGATTCGATGGCGTCATACAGACGGCGGATTCGCTGTTATCGCCTTGTCCGGAAAGATTCGGCCTATTCCGCAAATGACCGATCGGGGGTGATCATGAGAGATTTTCGCTCATATCGCGCGCTGATGAGCTCGACCAGAACGCTGGTCTCGGCTTGATCCTTGGCCGCATATCCTATTTCAGCGATAGCCTGATCGCCACGCTGACGGCGGCGGCCGCGAGCAAGACGGCCGATAAATGGTCGGCGCGCGGATAGATTTCGACGTGACCCGGATCACAACTTATGGCGCTCCTTCGGCATGACAGATCCCCTGCAGGGATCATCGATGTTTATTCCGGTCGTCTGCCGAATACGATATAGTTGTCGAACGCCTGCCAAGCCGTGCCGACTTCGACGAATCCGGCATGGCGCAGCGCCGCGACATGAAAATCGACGGAGCAATCAACGTTGCTGGTTGGGCGCTTCGCAGGCCGTGAAGCAAAGAAGGCGTCGCGCCGGGTTTTCAGCTCCGATAGAGCGGGGATATCAGCGACGCGACGCCACCATGCCTCCCAGTCGTCTTCACCCGCATCGACGGCCTCTTTCAGCATGCGATCCCGCCACGCCGCGGCGGCGCTCGCCAGCGTCGGCCACCGCGCATCGAACCGCATATGATCGCCGTTCATCACGACGCCGCCATTCGCTAACAACGCGCCGGCGGCGCCGTAAAACTCAGCAAGCCCGCCTGGCGACAGCCAGTGCAGCGCCGTCGTCGAGACGAGCGCGACAGGCGGACGACCGCCGAGCGTTTCCGCCGCATCGCGCGCGCGTTCGGCCCATGATGGATCGGCCAGATCGGCTTCGACGACGTGGACGCGATCGCCATAATCCGCGAGAGACGCGCGGGCGAGGTCGAGCAGCATCACGTCAGCGTCGATCGCGACGACCTTCGCCGCAGGAAAGCGATCAAGCAGGCGACGCGTGAGCGAGCCGGGTCCGCAGGCGGCGTCGACGACGGTGAACCTGTCGCCGAAGACGTGCGCCAGGATGTCGAACATCACATTGAAACGCTCGTCGCGCTGTTTGATATAGCCTTCCTGCTGACGGTCCCAGCGCTCGACGAGCGCCAACATCTCTTGCCTGGCTGACATGGACGGCCTTCTCTGTTTCCAACAATGGGCTCGCGCCCGCTATCTCTCAATGGTCCCGAGCGCCGTCGCTCCAGCGCGCAAGCTCGACATCGAAATGAGGCGGCGACCCGGGCGTGATTTCGACGAAACGCCCGCGAATGCGGAAGACGGTCTCAACGAGGTTGTTCGCAGCAAGCGCGCGCGGCTCATCGTCGAAGACTAACCGGCCGCCTTGCAGGAGCGAAATACGATCGCAGACGGAGATCGCCTGGTTGATGTCATGGATCGCCATGACGATCGAGACGCCCCTATCACGGCTCAGCCGATGAATGAGGTCCAGAATCTCGACCTGATAGCCGATGTCGAGATAGGATGTCGGCTCGTCGAGCAGCAATATCCTCGCCTCCTGAGCCAACGCCGCCGAAATCCACGCGCGTTGACGCTCGCCTCCCGAAAGCTCCTGAAGCCCACGGCCAGCAAAATCGGAAACGCCGGTGCTTTCGAGCGCCCAGGCGATCAACTTCTCGTCATGCGGTCCATAGCCGCGCAGGAGGCCGACATGCGCGAAGCGCGCTTGCCGCGCAAGCTGCTCGACAGTCATCTCCTCGGGCGCGGAGGGCTGCTGCGGCAGGAATGCGAGCCGACGCGCGATCTCCCGCCGCGACATCGTGGTGATCTGGCGGCCATCCAGTTCGACGCTGCCGGACGCGGGCTTGATGAGTCCAGCCAGCGCCTGCAGCGCCGTGCTCTTGCCTGATCCATTCGGTCCGATAAGGCCATGAATGCGCCCGGGCTGCAGCGCGAAGTCGAAATCGAACAGCGCGCGGCGTTGGCCATAATCGATGGAGATCTTTGAACAAGCAAGCGACATCGGCTCAAGCCATCCGGCGCAACAGGACGAGCAGCAGCGGCGCGCCGAAGATCGCGGTTACGACGCCAATCGGTATCTCTTCGGCGCCGCCGGCGAGACGTCCGACAAGATCGCCAAGCGTGACGACGACGATGCCGAGCGCGAGCGTGAACGGCAGCACGAGCGCAAAGCGCCGGCCGGCGAGAAAGCGCGCGAGATGAGGCACGATCAGCCCGACAAAGACGATCGGCCCGGCCACCCCGACGGCGCTGGCGGCGAGACAGCAGGCCAGCGCGAGCGCCAGCGAAAAGTGCAGCTTGTGAGACAGCCCAAAGGATCGCGAGACTGATGAATCGAACCGCAGCATCGTCAACGGCCGGCGGATCAAAGGCAGCATGGCAAGGCCGACAACCGTAAATGGAAGAAGATATCTGAGATGATCCCAGCTTCGCGCGTAGAGCGATCCAGACAGCCATTCCAGCAAAATCTCGATGCGCGCCGATCCCCATCCGGCAATGAGCCCGATCGCCACCGCGTGCAGCAGCGCCCCGACGGCGACGCCGCATATGGTCAGACGGATCGGGCCGAGGTTGCGGCCGAACGCCATGGCGTAGATAGCGAGGCCCGCCAAAAGCCCGCCAATTATCGCGATCGACGGCAGCCATGCGAGCGGAAGCTCCGCCAGGGTGTTCGATCCAGGATTGTGGATATAGACCGAGAATAGCAGGAAGACGCCCACCGCCAGCGTGGCGCCTTGGGAGATTCCCATGATCGATGGATCGGCGAGCGGATTTCGAGTGATCGACTGTAAAATGAATCCCGCCACAGCGAAATGGACGCCGACCACCATGCCGACGAGGACCCGGGGCAGGCGGATATCGATGATAATCGAGCGCGCTTGCGCCGAGCCCTTCCCGACAAGCGCGGCGATGACGTCTACGGGCGGGATATCGACCACGCCCATGAACACCGAGAGTGCGAGCGCTATCGTCGTCAGGCCGATCCATGCGGGCAGAATCAATGCATTGTCGGCGCGGAGATCGCGCGTGGCGCCGACGTTCATACCCTTCTCCCCTTAAGCGTCTGCGGGCGCAGGATCAATGCAACGAAGATCGGACCGCCGATCAACGCAGTAAGGATGCCGACGGGGATTTCGCGCGGCGCAGCGATGGACCGCGCGAGCAGATCAGCGACGACCAGCAGGAACCCACCGAGCGCAGCTGCAAGGGCAATCGTCCAGCCAGGGCCGTCCGCCCTGAGAAGGCGAGCGATATGCGGCGTCGCAAGCCCGACGAAAGCGATAGGTCCGCCGATGGGAGCAATGCCCGCTACCGGGAGGACGGCGAGCAGCAAGAGCGCCGGCTTCCACAGCGCGAGTTGCACGCCCATTCCAGCCGCGGTCGCGTCGTCGAGCGACATCAGGCCGACTATGCGACGGGCGGCGAGCGCGCCGGCGAGGCCGATGAGCACCCAGGGGGCCATATAGATCAGATGAATCCAGGTGCGGCCCTGAAACCCGCCTGAGAGCCAGAACAAGAGCGACGCCATCCTCGGACCGCTGAGCAGCAGCAGGTAGGTCGTCACTGCCGCAAGAAACATCGAGACGCTCACGCCGCCCAGTGCAAGCTGCAACGGTCGCGCACCGGATCCGCGGGCGATCCAGAAGGTGACAAGCGCAGCCGCGAGGCCGCCGGCGCAGCCAATCCAAGGATAGGCCAGAGGCGAGACGCCAGGAAGCAGCACAATACACGCGACAATCGGCGCGACGGCGCCGGCCGTCACGCCGGTGAGATGCGGTCCGGCCAGCGGATTGCGCGTGAGCGTCTGCAGCAGGCAGCCAGACACGCTAAGCCCCGCGCCGCCCACAAACGCCGCAAGGCTGCGGGGAAGACGCAGCGTCCAGACGAAGACCGATTCAATGCCGCCATCCGGCGACAGCAGCGCGCGCATCGCCGCTGTGGGCGAAAGCGTGGTCGCGCCGACGAGAAGGCCGCCGGCGACGGCCATAAGCGAACCCAAGATCAGCGCGAAGGTCATCGCCGCTGATCGGGCGGCTGCGTTGCTCTGCGGCGGCAAGCGTCGGATCAGTTCTGCGTTGCAGCCGATATGAGCTTCGCCGCCTCGGCGCGCACATCAACCGCCGGAAAGACGTCGGGGTGCAGATAATGCGCCGCCTCACGCAACACCAGCTCGCGTGCGATCGGCCCCTGCGTCTCGGCCCATTGGTCGCCCACATAGTACACGCGCTTGTTCTTGACCGCCGAGAGCTGCGACCAGATCGGATTGCCCTCGTGCGTGCGCTCGAGCCCATATTCCATGATGAAGATGACGTCCGGGTTCTTCGCCAACAGCGCTTCCAGACTGAGATCGATGCCGAAGCGCCCGTTCTGCTTCATCGGGCCGACGATATTGTCGCCACCGACAGCGGCGACGATCGCGGCGGCGGTGTTTTCGGTGTGAAAAGCGAACGGGGTGTCGCCGCCCCACATGATGACGAAGCTTGGATGCCGATCCTTCGGCGCTTTTGCGCCGAATTCAGCAAGATGTCGCTTAAAGTCGGCGTTGAGCTTCTCGCCCTGCTCCGCCTTGCCGAGAATCTTCGAAACATCGGCGACTTCCTGGTAACTCTCGCTGAGGAGCTCCATGTTGTAGGCGACGTAGGGAGCGATCTTCTGGAAGCGCTCGGCGTTGCCGACCGTATATCGCTTCATCGCAATGATAATATCGGGTTTGGTTTCGGACAGAAGTTCGAGATTCGGCTTTGCGCGTTGACCGATCAGCTTAGTCTCCTTGGGAATCCCGAGGAGGAAATCGGGCTCGCGGCCGGGATACATGTAGGTCGTAGCGACAGGCTTGACGCCAAGCGCGAGAGCGAGGTCTGTCGCGAAAAACGAGATCGCCGCGATACGCGTCGGCGTCGCCGGAATCTCCACGGTCACGCCACGATCATCGGTCAGCGACGCCGCGCCCGCGCTTCGCGCGGATAGCACGCACAACGCGAGACCCAGCGCCAGCCCGACAAGGCGGCTGGCGCGGACAATGAGTGCAGTCATAGCTCCTGCTCCATCTGAATTCTTTGAAATTTACGTCTCGATCGATCCGGCTCAGCGCCGGGATTCTGACCCGGTTTCGCGCTGCGGCAAAAAAAATGCAAGCAAAATGAATATCTTAGAATTTTTATAAACTGAGATCCCCGCGTGGGGTGATAGCTCCATGGCGAAGCGCCAGTCCGGTTCAGCCCGATAAATGCGAAGCCATTCGCGCCTCGATCCGCTTGGCGCACACTCGACAGCGTCGCCGTTCAAATCCAAGGGTCTGGCGGACGCCTGGCGGAGCGCCTGGTCGAGATAGAATCTGGTCGCGGGCCTAACCGCATCGCGGCGTTGCAGGATCAGGCTGCGATGCTGGCGCGGGAGCAGACGAAGCATCGCCGCCCAATGTGTCTTGAGCCCGGGCGATGTCGTCATGGGTATCGCCATCCCAATCGGGCGCGGCGTCTTTCTCGGCCGATAGCGCGCCAAGCGCGTCGAGGACATCGACAACATCGTTTTTACTGAGCCGCGACGCGACGGTTGCGAGTTGAGCGAGCAAGGGACGATTCCTGGAGGCGAGCCCGGCTTCATGGATTCGGCGATGAACCTCTGAAAGCCCTTGAGCATGCCGGAACGATAGTGTGAGTGATGTGGTCGAGCAGCGCTTCGCCGAGCAGCAGCGACACCGATGAGATCGCGCACGCAAGAACGGCAGGCTGTCGGCATGCGCGGGACGGGTCGAGCACAGAAAATTCTCGCGCGAACGAGTCATCCCCTGTCATTGATGCGAATGAGTCGAATGACCACGTCGATCTTGGAGATCTCGTAGCCGGGAGGAGGCTCCGGCAACCGCGTGAAGCGGATCCGGTCGCGTGGAATGTCGATGATTCGATCCTCAGCCTCGACATAGCAATGGCAATGATCGCCGGGATCGGTGTCGTAATAGGCTCTTCCGCGAATTAAGGAGATTTTCCGGATCAGCCCTGCCTTCTCGAACTGCGACAGCGTATTGTAGACGGTCGCCAGCGAAAGCGGGCTTCCAGTCTCGATGGCTTGCCGGTGCAGGTGGTCGGCGGTGAGGTGGCGATGCTCATCGCCGTAGATGAGGACCCCGAGAGCAATCCGCTGGCGTGTGGGGCGAAGGCCAGCTCGTTTCAGAATGCGGACGACCTTCATAAGCGGAAACGTCGGCTCGGCTTCTCCTTCTATGAGACTCTCTCTGATCTCGGCGGGTGCGAAAAGCATCGCGTAGTCCGTTCCAACTGGATGTGCGGGTTGTCACATTGTTTTCGGATGCGCTCGCTTGCGTCGGATGCGGAGAAGCACGTCGGCGCCAATAAGCTCGAAGCCGTCCGGGGCTCTGGCAGATCCGCGAGGGCGATGCGCCCGGCCGGAACATTCAACAATAAATCTTCGTCGACCGCGTAATAGTGACGGTGGTGGTCGACCTGAGTATCGAACCATTCCGTTGAGCCATAGATCGGGACCCGCTTCAGCAGCCGGATTTTGCTGAAGCCTCTGAGGCTGCGATAGACGCAGCTGAGGGACCCCCGCGCCCCGGAACGAGAGAGCTCTTCGTGAAGGCTCTCGGCGGAGACATGACGGCCGCCACGTCCAAACAGAAGCTCCACCAGCGTCAGCCGCTGCTGTGTCGCTCGCAATCCGGCCGCCACGAGGAGATCACGGCTGCGGAGTGGCCGGCGTGCTCGCATGAAGCGGACGGGAAAGGGGATGCGGTCATTTTGAAGGCCCGTCGAGATTCGTTATTGCAATTCAGTCTTAACTGCATAATAAGCGGCGGCGGCGACTGTCAACTGCTTCTGCGACTGAATTGCAAATAGGCGCCGGCAGCCGCCACGCCGTCTGGCATCCGCATCACGGCGTCCGCGAGCCTTCCTTCGGAGATTTCGATGAGCCGTCCGCCAAACCTTCTTTCATCGCGCTTGCCGACCGCATGCGCCATCTGCTGCCTGGCGATGACGGCGTCTTCGGCGTCCGCCGCCGATCTGGCGCCTCGTCCCGTCGCCGCGCAGGCGGAAGCGGGCTTGCTGCAGCGCGAGCAACTCACCGGCGACTGGGGAGGCGCCCGCTCGCGCCTCGAGGAGGCCGGCGTCGCCTTCGGACTGACGGCGACGGGAGACATCTCGATGAACCCGGCCGGCGGATTGATCAGGGGCAGGGGATTCTCAGGCCTGCTGCAATTCGACGTGGATTTCAATCTGGAGAAGCTCGTGGGCTGGCAGGGCGGCGCCTTGCACGCCGGAGCGTTCCTGATCGGCGGTCACGGACTATCCGGCAAGTTCATCGGCAATCTGATGCCGATCTCGAATATCGAGAACGATCCGGCCGGAAGGCTGGCGGAAATCTACTTCATGCAGACGCTGTTCGACGGCCGTCTCTCGTTCAAGATCGGTCAGATCGCCGCCGATGGCGAATTCGCGACCAGCGAGACCGCAGGGCTGTTCGTGAATTCGGCTTTCGGCTGGCCGGGGCTCCACGGCGTCGTCCTGCCGGGAGGAGGGCCAGCCTATCCAGTGCCGGCTCCAGGCGTCCAGGTCGCCTACAAGCCGGACGACGCGTGGACGATCCAGGCCGGCGTCTATAGCGGCAACCCGCTCGGCCGAAACGACGTCAACAGGCACGGTCTTACGTTCCCGCTGAACCAGGGCGTATTCGCCATCGCTGAGGCGGCCTATACGCATGATTTCGGCGCAGGCGTCACCGGCGCCTACAAGCTCGGCGGCTGGTACAATTCGCAGAGCTTTGACGATCTGCGGATCGCGACGAACGGCCTGTCATTCGCCGACCCCGCCGCCGATCCCGATCCCCGGCGTCATCGCGGCAATTTCGCTGTCTATGGCGTCATCGACCAAGGACTCTGGAAATCTCCCGACGCCGAGACGACGGGCCGCCGCCTCGCCGCGTTTGCTCGGGTCGTGATCGCGCCGAAGAAAGACCGCAGTCAGGTTGACTTCTATGCCGACGCCGGCATCAGCTACATGGGGCTTCTGCACGGGCGCAACGACGACGTCGTCGGCCTTGCTGTCGCCTATGCCAGTGTCAGTTCGAGCCTGCGCCAGCTCGATCGCGACATGATCGCTTTCTCGGGCAACGCGCAGCCCGTGCGCTCTTCCGAAGTCGTATTCGAAGCGTCGTATCAGGCGCGGTTGACGCCATGGCTCAAGGTCCAACCCTTCGCCCAATGGATCGTGAGGCCGGGGGGCGGAGAACCCGATCCGGACAAGCCCTGGCGCAAGATACCGAATGCGACCGTGATCGGTCTCCGAAGCGTCGCGGTCTTCTAAGAGACGGACGGCGCAACCATCCCTTGCTGCTAATTGCAATTCAGTCGCGCTTGCAAATAAGAACGCGCTCAGTAATAGTGCGACTGCAATTCATTCTCAATAAGGAGTTTCCTATGTTCGACAGGATGAGGCCATCGGTGCTGGCCGGAATGATAGGGGCGACCCTGGCGGTCGCGCTGACGTGGGCCCCGGCCGCCGCCCACGAGAAGTTCAAGGCGGTGACGACCTTCACCATCATTGCGGATATGGCGAAGAACGTCGCCGGCGACGCGGCGATCGTGGAATCAATC
>MKVY01000035.1:86614-89604 GCA_001899525.1 Rhizobiales bacterium 65-9 | reverse complement strand
AGCGCGCCCAAGGAGCGCGACTTCTGCTGTTGAATGGCCTCAATCTCGAGCTCTGGTTCCAGAAATTCTACCAGAACCTCAAGAACGTTCCGGATGTCATCGTCTCCACCGGCGTCCAGCCAATGGGCCTCGATGAGGGACCTTATGCCGGCAAGCCAAATCCGCATGCCTGGATGTCGCCGAAGAATGCGATCACCTATGTCGACAACATCCGCGACGCGTTCGTCAAATACGATCCGAAGAACGCAGACGCTTACAAGGCCAATGCGGACGCCTACAAGAAGAAGATCGAGGCGACAATCGCCCCGATCCGCGAAACGCTTGACAAGATTCCCGGGGACAAGCGCTGGCTGGTGTCGAGCGAGGGTGCCTTTTCCTATCTGGCCCGCGACTTCGGCCTGAAGGAACTCTATCTCTGGCCGATCAACGCCGACCAGCAGGGCACGCCGCAGCAGGTCCGCAAGGTTGTCGATGCGGTCAAGAAGAACAAGATTCCAGCGGTCTTCAGTGAGAGCACAGTCTCCGACAAGCCTGCCCGTCAGGTGGCGCGCGAGACCGGCGCGCATTATGGCGGCGTGCTCTATGTCGATTCCCTCAGCGAGGCCGATGGTCCGGTGCCAACCTATCTGGACCTGCTGCGGGCGACCTCGGCGACCGTGGCGAAAGGGCTCACCGACGGCCTGACCCAATGACCGCGCCAATCACCCGTCTCGCCAGCCCCGCATCGTCCGATGCGGGGGCTGGCGTCTCCGTGGCGAACGCCACCGTCACTTACCGCAACGGCCACACGGCGCTTCGGGACGCCTCCTTCAAGATCCCGACCGGCACGATCACCGGACTGGTGGGGGTGAATGGTTCGGGAAAATCCACGCTTTTCAAGGCTATTATGGGCTTCGTGCGGCTCGCGCGGGGCGACATACGCGTGCTCGGGATGCCGGTCGAGGAGGCCCTGCGAAAGAACCTCGTCGCCTATGTGCCGCAGGCCGAGGAGGTGGACTGGAATTTTCCTGTCCTGGTCGAGGACGTGGTGATGATGGGCCGCTACGGCCACATGGGCATGATGCGCATTGCGAAGACGGCCGACCACGAGGCGGTGGCCGCCGCGCTGGCCCGCGTCAACATGAGCGAGTTTCGCAAGCGACAGATCGGAGAACTCTCGGGCGGCCAGAAGAAGCGCGTCTTCCTCGCCCGCGCTCTTGCGCAGGATGGCCGCGTCATCCTCCTCGACGAGCCCTTCACTGGCGTCGACGTCAAGACCGAGGATCAGATCGTCAAGCTCCTGCGGGAGCTGCGCGACGAGGGCCGCGTCATGCTTGTGTCGACCCATAATCTCGGCTCCGTGCCGGAATTCTGCGACCGAACCATCCTTATCAAGGGCGCCGTTCTGGCCTACGGGCCGACGGTCGAGACCTTCACGCAGGAGAATCTTGAGAAGGCGTTTGGCGGCGTGTTGCGCCATTTTGTGCTGAACGAGGCGCAAAACGGCAAGCCGACACCGATCCGAGTCTTCACTGACGACGAGCGTCCGCTTGTTCTCGAGGGTGGGAAAGCGACCGCGCGACAGGCCGGCGCCAGCAATGGAGAGCGGGAGTGACGACCGGTCTCCTCGAACCCTTCGCCTATGAGTACATGTTGAACGCCATGTGGGTCTCGGCCCTCGTCGGCGGCGTCTGCGCCTTCCTGTCCTGCTATCTCATGCTCAAGGGCTGGTCGCTGATCGGCGATGCGCTCTCGCATGCGATCGTTCCGGGCGTGGCCGGGGCCTACATGCTCGGACTTCCCTTCTCCATCGGCGCCTTCTTTTCCGGCGGGCTCGCGGCCGCGGCCATGCTCTTCCTCAACCAGCGCACCAAGCTGCGCGAGGACGCCATCATCGGCTTCACGTTCTCGTCTTTCTTCGCGCTCGGGCTGTTCATGGTTTCGCTCAGGCCGATGGCGGTGAACATCCAGACCATCGTGCTCGGCAATGTGTTGGCCATCACGCCCGGCGATACGCTTCAGCTCGCGATCATCGGCTTGGTCTCGCTCGCCATCCTGCTGGTGAAGTGGAAGGACCTAATGGTGACCTTCTTCGACGAGAACCATGCGCGCTCCATCGGGCTCAATCCCGCGCGCCTGAAATTCATGTTCTTCACGCTGCTCTCGGCCTCGACGGTCGCGGCGCTCCAGACGGTCGGCGCCTTCCTCGTCATCTGCATGGTGGTGACGCCGGGTGCGACCGCCTATCTGCTGACGGACCGCTTCCCCAGGCTGCTGGTGATCGCCGTCGCCATCGGCTCGCTGACGAGCTTCGTCGGCGCCTATGCCAGCTATTTCCTCGACGGGGCGACAGGCGGCATCATCGTGGTGCTGCAGACTGCGATCTTCCTCATCGCGTTCTTCTTTGCGCCGAAGCACGGCATGCTCGCGGCCCGCAGGCGAGCGGCGCAAGCGCTGGAGGCTGGCCTATGAGCTTTCTCGACACGCTGCTTTCGCCCTTCCAGTTCGACTTCATGATCAGCGCCCTGGTGATCTCGGTCATCGTCGCGATCCCCATGGCGCTGCTATCCTGCTTCCTCGTGCTGAAGGGCTGGTCCCTGATGGGCGATGCGATCAGCCATGCGGTCTTTCCGGGCGTCGTAATCGCCTATATGGCGGGCGTCCCTTTCGCAGTCGGGGCGTTCGCCGCCGGCATGCTTTGCGCCATCGCCACCGGCTTCCTGAAGAACAACAGCCGCATCAAGCAGGACACGGTGATGGGCGTCGTCTTCGCCGGAATGTTCGGCCTTGGCCTCGTTCTCTACGTCAAGGTACGGTCGGACGTGCATCTCGACCACATCCTGTTCGGCGACATGCTCGGGGTTTCCTGGCGTGATATCGGCGAGGCGGCGTTCATCGCCGCGGTCACGGCCGGAATCATCGGCGTCAAGTGGAGGGACTTCCTCCTGCATGCTTTCGATCCGGCCCAGGCCCGCGCGGTCGGCCTGCGGGTGAACCTGCTGCATTACGGC
>MKVY01000035.1:69872-86570 GCA_001899525.1 Rhizobiales bacterium 65-9 | reverse complement strand
AGCCATCGCCTTTCTGCTAACCCGCCAGTTCAGTACGATGCTGCTTCTCGCAGTGGCGATCGCGGTGATCGGCTCGTTCCTCGGCGTCTACCTATCTTTCTTTTTCGACAGCGCGCCGGCGCCGACCATCGTGCTGCTGCTCGCGATCCTCTTTGTGCCGGCGTTTCTCCACAACACGCGCAAGGCCGCGAACGTCGAGGCGAGTGAGGCGGCTTGACCGGCTTGGACAGGTAAAAGCTGCGCTTCTTAGCCGGTGCGTTGTGCGTTTAACAGATCATGCCGAGAAAAGGTCTATGATCATGACGGGTCGTCTTTCACGAGAAGCTCAGCGACAATCGGAACAAGTGCGCGGCGCATGCGATATCGGCAGGCCGTGCATGCGGATCGCTTCTGTTCGGCTCATTGTGAACGCGATGTTTAAGCGATTCATGGAGCGCCTCGACACGCGTGAGGGCGTACGGGCGAAGGCGCGCCCGCCATTCCTGTCGCCAACGCCGCTGCGTCCAAGCGATCGCCTTCTGCCGGAGAAGGGAGTCTTCAAGTCCAGGGCGTTCCCTTTGGGACAAACGGCGCTCCGCATGCGCTTCGTGCGGCGCCTGCTTGGCGACCCGGGTGATGGAGCCGCGGCGCCCACGGGTGCGAACGGCGACCCGCCTTCGCCAAGAGAGAACAGAAAATAACCTCGGAGAGGACAGGAGTTTGTGTCGCCAGCATTACCCATCCGACCGCGGAGCGTCAGTCAGGCAGAGCCGAAACGAAAAGCCGACGGACACTGAAGCTTGCCCTTCGGCGTCATCGTTTGGATCTTTTCGCCTTGCGGACAAATATCTCCAGTCGATGGCTGACGATTTCATAGCCGTGGCTGCGCGCAATCTTCTCCTGAATATCCTCGATCGCCTCAGACTGGAATTCGATCACCTGGCCGCTGTCGACATCGATCAGATGGTCATGATGTGCATGATCCGTCGTCTCGAACCGCCCGCGACCGTCGCCGAAGGCATGGCGAGCGGCGATCCCGTTCTCCTCGAATAGTTTCATCGTCCGGTAAACCGTCGCAATCGCGATCTTCGGATCGATGGTCGTCGCCCGCCTGTGTAGTTCAACCACATCGGGATGGTCGGCCGACTTCGCTAGGACATTGACGATTACACGCCTCGGGCCCGTTATGCGCAGTCCCTTCTGCCGGCACAGCCGTTCCAAGGCCTCGATTGCATCAGTGTCGCCCTTCTTGATGTTTCGAGGCATGCTCACTCCCCAAATCGCCTCGCAGGAATAATCAATTCCGCCAGACGGTGAAACTTGACCGTTCGGCATTCTAGGCGATCGTTTCAAAAGCCGCCATGTCAACCGGAATCCATTCATCCGCAAGCTGAAAGGCGGGACTGGCTGTATTGAGGCGAATCCCGGTCGATCTGAGATTGGAAATCCTCGTGGGGCAATCTCGACCGCCTCGATCGTCGCCTTCGATGAGGTCCGGCGGATCGTTGGCTGGACCGGAGGATCGCTTGGCCTGAACCCGGCCCGTTCGCTGCGCGGATCGTGAGAAGGCTGTCCAGCCTGCCGTTCGCGCCCAGTTTCATGAAGCGTCAATACTCCAGCGCCGGCGCAGACGACGGCGCAGCACTGTGCGGCTGAAGCCTGCATCGACAATCATCTGACGCTAAAGCGTGCGGATACGGTCATCTGCAATATGCTTCCGGGGAGCTCGCGGCAGTCGAGGATCGGAATCGCATAAGGCGTCTTATGGAGCCTAAGCCGCTGAGCCTATTAACGAATGCAGATTTCTAAGCCTGACGAAAGATCGCTGTATCGTCAACTTTCGCTTGCCGCCACGCCATTCCAGAGCAGCCATGTCGAGGTTGCGTACACGACCGATCGGCTAGGCGTGTGCTGCCTCAACCTTGGCGCCATCGACTGAGCGACGCTCGCGTGACCGGGCGGCGCGTCGCTTGGCCGCGAGCGATGGCTGCCAAGTGTCAATTGATCGAAGAACGACTGGTTACGCCTTTCGGCATCACGGCGCATCTTCCTGAACGACGTCACCCGAATATGCGCGTTGTGCGCTTTCGACCAAGCATAATGGCCTTGTCCATCTGGCATCGGACTCTGAGCCAGAGACGACTCGAAGTGTAACCGCGTGGCGGGCTTGAGCTCGCAAACGATGATGCATTCGAACGGCGTGTCGGTAGAGATGTCGGAGATCAAGCCTGACGACCAAGATCCATGCGCTGGTGGACGCCTGTGGCCTGCCGATCCTGCTTAAGATCACCGAAGGCCAGGCGCATGACGGACGCAGCGCCGACGACATGCTCGACACGATCGGGCGCGGCGATGTGCTGCTGGCCGACCGGGCCTGCGATTCCAACGCCCTGCGCCAGACGCGCGCGGAGCCTGCGCTAACGTCAAGCCGATGCCGAACCGGTTGAGCGTTCCCTGCTTCAACAGGCGCTTCTACCGCAAGCGCAATCTGGTCGAACGCTTCTTCAGCAAAATCAAACACTATCGCGCTGTCGCCGCCCGCTTCGACAACTTCCTCGCCAGCATCAAACTCGCCCCGGAGCAACTGACGATCGCGTGGGCCAACTTACCCATCGAACAGTCAATGATGCGCATCGGACGAGTTGCGATACCCGGCCAGGGTGAAGAACACGACCGCCGCCAGCGCCCCGATCGCCACGGCGGCCGTTGTGAGCAGGACCGCGTGCGTCTGGGTGAAGGCGGCCTTGCCCGCCTCGATCAATGCCGCGCCCTGCTCGCGCGGAAGCTCGCTGGCGACGATGTAGGCGTCGCCGATCGAGCGGGACGCCTGATCGGCCAAAGTGTCCAACAGGCTGGATGGCAGTTCGATGGCGCGGCTGAACACGCTCGACATGAAGACCCCGAACAGGGTGATCCCGAGGCCGGTGCCAAGTTCATAACCCGTCGCCTCGAGCGAGCCCGCCGCGCCGCCCTTGCTCGCATCCACGGAGCCCATGATGGCGATCGACGAGGCCGTCAGTCCGATGCTGAGCGTGAGGCCCAGAGCTGCAAGCGCGAGCGGAACGAGGAGGCCCGGATCGTGGAAGTCGCTTTGCGCCAGAAACGCCAGCGCGCCGGCCGAGACCGCAAGCGAGAGCGTGGCGACCAGCCGCAATCCGAACCGGTTGGACAGATAGCCCGCGACCGGCCCGCCGATGGCCGCCGCCGCCATGATGGGGATCATGAAGACGCCGGCCTGCAGAGGGGTCTTTCCCAGCACATATTGCAGTTCCTGCGCCAGCGTCAGCTCGATGCCGGCCAGCGCGCCCGATGCGACCATGGCCATGATCAGGCCGGCGACGACCGCGGGATGAGACAGGAGCGACAGGTCCAGCATCGGTTCGGGCGACCGGAGTTGCCTGCGCGCGAACAGCGCCAGGGCGGTGATGCCGAATACGACCACGAGGAGGACGATCGGCAGAGGCTGCTTGCCGGCGAACCCGGCCTTGATGCCATAGACGAGCGAAATCATGCCAAAGATCAGCAGCAGCGCCTGGCCGATGGCCCACTTGCCGGGCGTCGTCTGCTCGACGCGCGGCAGCAGGACATGGCAGGCCGGGGCGACGACCAGCATGACCGGCACGTTGATCAGGAACACCGAGCCCCACCAGAAATGGTTCAGGAGTGCGCCGCCGACGAGCGGTCCGACCGCGGCGCCGGCGGCGCCGACCAAGCCCCAGAGGCCGAGCGCCATGGCGCGCTCGCCCTCGTCCTCGAACGTCTTGCGGATAAGGCCCAGCACGCATGGCATGATCATCGAGCCGCCCAGAGCCAGAAGCACGCGCGCGGCGATCAGCATGGCGGGGCTTTGCGCGAAGGCCGCCCATGCCGAGGCCATCCCGAAGATGGTGAGTCCGATCAGCAGGATCTTGCGGTTGCCGACCCTGTCGGCGAGCGTGCCCATCGGCACCAGAAGCCCCGCCATCAGCAGCGGATAGATGTCGATGATCCACAACACTTCGGTGCCGGAGGCATGCAGCGATTGGGTCAGCGTCGGGACCGCGACATGCAGGATCGTCATGTCGAGCACCACCGGCAGGAAGGCCAGCATGACAGCGACAAGCACAAACCAGCGATTGGCCGGGAGAGAAGCGGACGACATCATTCACCTGACAAAGGGTTGCGCGCGCCTATATAAATACATACGTATGGATTTCAATGATTGAGGGGTTGTTGAAGGAGCGACGGGTTGGGCAGAAAGCCGACAATCACACGTGAGCGGCTGCTCGAAATCGCGGAAGGGATCGTTCGCAGCGATGGCGCGGCCGGCCTGACGATCGATGCGCTGGGGAAGGCGGCCGGCGTGTCCAAGGGCGGCGTGCAGTATTCATTCTCATCGAAAGACGACCTGGTCCGCGCTTTGATCGAGCGATGGACGCGTCAGTTCAACGAGTTGCTTGGCGAAATGGAGGACGTTTCGCCGGCCGATCTCGTTCGTAAATACATCAAGGTCATGCGCGGTTCGCAGGCCGCCATGAACGCAAAAATGGCTGGCCTCATGATTGCCTACATCCAGAACCCGCAAAACGTCATGGAAACCCGCCAGTGGTACCGGTCCATGTTTGAGCGCCTCGGCGGCGCAACAGAAGATGCGCAGGCGGCCCGGATCGCCTTCCTGGCCGTGGAGGGGCTCTTCCTGCTGCGCATCGCCGGCATAGACGAAAGCGGCGAATGGGCCGCCTTTCTGGATGACGTGCAGAGCGTCTTTGAGCGCCTGTTGGAAAACGATAACGCGCCGTCGGCTACAAGTTTGGAGCGAAATGCCGAGACGACGAGAGTGAAATGACAGACCGTTCGGACGCAACGCCCAGCTCCGCAAGCACGTTCCGCAACGATGAAAGAGAACGCCTATGAGTCGTGTCGCGAAGGAAGACGGAATTGTCTTGCGCCCAGCTCGGCCCGGCGAGGGGCAATCACTCTATGACGTGACGGCGCGGTCGATCCGGGAACTCGGAAAGCGGCACTACAGCGGGGATCAACTCGCGGGGTGGATGGGCGAACGAACCGCCGACTATTACGAGGATATGATCGCCAAAAACAGCCCGTTCATCGCCGAGGCCAATGGCGAAATAATAGGATTCGTTGACGCTGAACCCGGCGAAGTCACCCGCCTGTTCCTCTTGCCGAAGGCAGCAGGCCTTGGAGTGGGCAAGCGGCTTCTGCAGCTTGGCGCCGATATCGCGTCAAAGGGCCATTCGGGAGCCATCAGGTTAGAGTCCACGCTGAACGCGCAGGCGTTTTTACGAACGACATGGATTTAAGGCTATCGGAAAGGGACATTTCTCTCACGGTGTAGGTGGAGACCCGATCGAAATCGTGCTGATGGAAATGGACCAGACATAACTCTCCGCGCAGCAGATTTCGCCACGCTGAAGGCTTTTCGGTCCCGATCACAAAAATCCGTATGCCGCTCCCTTTTGCTCCCTCGCTTTCGCTTCAGCTTTGGAGGGCTATAGCGTAGACGTAATTCTCATCATCGCCTGAGATGGCGCGCCATCCGCCTTTACGCATCGGCTCTTCTGTTCAGCGAGGCTCTTGCCAACGCGCTGCGCAAGGGTGACGCGCCCGCGCCCCAGATGCTGGCTGAGTCCGTTCTGGAAGCGGCGGCGCGCTGTTCGCTTCTCGCAAGCGCCGAGCCCGCTCCTGCAGGCGCTGGGGGCCTGGCGTTTTCGGAAGAGGCCGCGACCGCCGGCTGGCGCAGCGCCGTCGTTCACCTGCATGCGGTCTTTGACGCCTTGGCCAGCTTCGAAGGCATCGACGGCTCACCGTCCGGGAAGCTCTCGGCCTGCGCTCGGCCGGCGAGTGCGTAGCGCGGAGATTCCAGATGCGCGAGCAGATCTCCACGTAACAGGGGGTTTCACAATGAACGGACGCGAAGCGATGTCCCTTATGACGACGTCCTCCTGACGAGGCAGGATCGATGATGCGCCACTACAGTCCGGGACCACACGCTTTAGCTGACGGGACTGGCGGAGGCCGATGCTCGTTCCGGCAGGAAGATCAATCCGAGCAGCCGATTGACGCCCGCTCCGCTCCTGGCTGAGATCGCGCGGAGGCTGTCGTCCGCTGTCGCAGAAACGCCCTTGTCCTGAAGATCGCGAACAAGCGCCTCCGGGCTTCTGCGCGTCATCTGCGCGAGCACGGAAAGGGGCGCGTCGACCAGCGCTTCCATGATCGGGCGTTCGAGCTGAGGCCCGGTGACCTGACCCCAGGAGAAGATCGATGCGATGAGAACGGCGGAGAAGATCGCGACGCTGGCGCGGCCCCAGGCGGATTTCAGATGGTTCTTCAGCGGCCGGACATTGATCGCGAGATGACTGGCGACCCCGATCAGGAAGAACCACGAGAACCATTGATGGACCACGGTCGTCAGGCCTATGTTCCACTCGAAGAAGAGCAGAAGGCCGGTCGCCGCCATCAGGAGAAAGGAGCCGATGGTCAGCGGCGTGGCCCAGGTTCGGAGGGAAACCCGCTTACGCATCGGCGGAATCTTTGAAGCCGAGCCCGACGCCCGCGAGATAGGCGTCGAGCGACGCGATCTCGCTCGTGGCGACGATGGCGCCGATATAACCGTCCGGCCGCACGAGAAACCAGTCGCCGGTCTGAGGCGCGTAGGCGTCCTGGAAATGTCCTCCCTCGTCGATCAGTTCGCTTTTCGGGCCTATGGCATGGATATGAAGCCCTGCGCGCGGGGAGACGAGGCGGCGATCGCCGTCGAAGACGATCAGCGTCCAGTGCGGTCCCCGGAACAGGTCGAACAGCCGCCGTCCCTGGCCCGCCGCTCCGCGGATCGGGGCGTCGGGCGCCCGGTCGCCGGCCAGCACGCCGCGCGTGCGCGCGGGCTTCTCCGAGGCGAGACTCGATTCGGGATAGCCGATGTCGAGCTGGCGCAGCTCGCGTCCGCGCCGCATCTCGCCGCGCTTCATCGCGTCGAGCAGGCCGGTCGAAAGGCCGAGCATCGCCTGCGCGACTGGCCTGCGTTCCTCCTCGTAGCTGTCGAGCAGCGTCTCCGGCGCGCCCGACAGAACCGCCGCGAGCTTCCAGCCGAGATTGTAGGCGTCCTGCACGCTGGTGTTCAGTCCCTGGCCGCCGGTCGGCGGGTGAATGTGCGCGGCGTCGCCGGCGAGGAAGACGCGGCCGGCGCGATAACGGTCCGCCAGCCGGGCGTTCATGGTGAAAGCCGACGCCCACGACACGGCCTGGACCACGATGTCGCGGCGGCCGGTGCGGTCCGCGAGCATCGCCGTCAATCCGGCGGGCGACAGATCGATCTCGCCGTCCAGCGGAACGGGCCCCTGAATCTGGAACAGGTCGGTTCCGGCGAGCGGGCAAGCGGAAATCTGCCGCTTCATGTCGCCCTCGCCGAAGCGGTGCCAGACATCCCGCGCAAGGCCGGACAAGGCGACATCCGCGACGATGGCGCGCACGCCCAGCGTCTTGCCGGGAAAGCCGATCCCGAGCGCATGCCGCACGAAGCTGCGCCCGCCATCGGTCCCCACCATCCAGCGGGCGCGAACCGTTTCCTCGCCGGATCTGGTGGCGAGCCGCGCCGTCACGCCGTCCGCATCCTGCTCGAAGCCGACAAGCTCCGCGCCGAATTCGGGTTCGTGGCCCAGTTCCGCCAGCCGCTCGCGCATCACGCGCTCGGTCAGGAACTGCGGCGCCATCAGCGGCAGGTGATAAGGCTCGGCCGGCGTCGCCGGCTCGGACTCCACGACAGCGGCGTCGGCGAAGCCGCCGTCGTCGCGATATTCGCGCTGCTTCGGATAGGAGCCGCCGACAGCGACGACCCGGTCCAGAACGCCGAGATCCTCGAACACTTCCTGCGTTCGCGTCTGGATTCCCTTGCCGCGCGAGCCGCGAAACGGATCGTCGAGCTTCTCGATCAGCCTGAAGGAAACGCCGCGGCGCGCCAGATCGAGGGCCAGCGTCAGTCCAGCCGCGCCTGCGCCGCAGATGAGCGCGTCGCTTGAGAAATCAGTTGGCATGGCGATCTCTATATGTGTATTATGCACTTAATTGGAGATGGCGATGCCGTCAAGGAAGAATGTGCAAAATACACTAGATTCAGCGACTCTGCGCGAACTGCATGGCGCGCTGATCGACATCGTCAGCGTGATGAACCGGCCGCAGCGGGACGAGGAGATGGTCCGCCAGGCCGGGATAGCGCTCGACCGCGCGCTGTTTCCGCTGCTGGTCATGATCGGGCGGCTGGGGCCGATCGGCATCGTCGATCTCGCAGATCGGGTCGGCCGCGATTACACGACGGTCAGTCGGCAGGTCTCGAAGCTGGAGGAACTGGGCCTTGCCCGCCGCCAGGAAAGTCCGGGCGATCGTCGCGTCCGCGAGGCGGTCATCACGGCGCAGGGCAAGACGATGACGAAGAAAGTGGACGCCGCGCGCGAGAAGATGGCGCGGGAGCTGTTCTCGGACTGGGAGGAGAACGAGGTCAGGGACCTCATCCGCCTCATGCGCCGCTTCGCCAACGCTGTGACGCAGCCGCGCTGAGATCCGTCGATGAACACGCCGGCGCGGCATGGAGCATAACGGCGCGGCATGCCGTGACAGTCGCGGGCTGTGGCGGCGATTCAGCGCGCGTCGTTGGTTATGGCGAACCTTTGAAGGGCGTCAGGTTTCCTTGTCGCCGACAAAGCGTTAAGCGGAAGCGGGCGAACGCCCATTTGTCCGGATCTGGCGTGTGAGAACTCTGGCGGACGTCCTTTCAGGCGCAAGGCGAGTTTGCGATCCCGCTCTATTCAAGCTGATGATTGAGGGGCGGCGTCGTGTGAAAATGCCTGACTTTTTCCGTTCCGCTTGCGATCGGTGATGCCCGCGTCGCCTCTCCGCATTGGGACCGCCGGCTGGAGCGTCCCGTCCAGTTATGCCGGCGAGGCGCCGGGAAACGGCTCCTATTTACAGCGATACGCCGGGCGCTTCAACGCGGTCGAGATCAACTCGTCTTTTTATCGCCCGCATCAGCGCAAGACATACGAGCGTTGGGCGCAGGCGACGCCGCGCGACTTTCGCTTCTCCGTCAAATTGCCGAAAGCGGTCACGCATGAAAACCGGTTGCGGGATTGCGAAGCGCTGCTCGATCGATTTGCGTCCGAGGCGACCGGCCTCGGCGATAAATTGGGCGTGTTGCTCATGCAATTGCCGCCGAGTTTCCGGCTGGACGAAGACGTGGCCTCTCGATTCCTGCATGATCTGCGCGAGCGTCTTGGCGCCCCGGTCGCTGTCGAGCCCCGGCATTCAAGCTGGTTTAAGCCGGGGGTCGACCAATGGCTCGCCGGTCTCGGCGTCGCGCGCGTCGCAGCCGATCCGGCGCGGGGCGATGGAGCCGACAAGCCCGGCGGTTGGAGCGGCCTGGCCTATTATCGCTGGCACGGTTCGCCGCGGATCTACTACTCCAATTACGACGCCGCTGCGCTCGCTTCATTGAAGAAAGAGATCGAGGCCAGTCGCGGCGGCGGCTCCGAGGTCTGGTGCGTCTTCGATAACACCGCTTTGGGGGCGGCGTTTGGAAATGCGCTGGAGCTGTCGCGCATGGTCGAAGCCGGAGCCTGAAGGTCGGCAGTCCCGCCGATGGCGCGATGCGACCAGAGCCCGGTCTTCCGCTGCGGAGCCGAACAGGTCCCCGTGAAGCGCGGCGGGCGCCGTGAGAACGGCGGATGCTAGAGAATTTTCGAGCGAAGTGGATACCGGTTCGCGTGAAGAAAGTGCGATAAAACAAACAGCTGGGGCAATTCCGCGGTTCGGAGAAGCGCGGAATCGCTCTAGCCGGGTTGGGAGGAGGCGAAGGCGCCAGGCGGCTTCTGCGGCGTTGAGAGAGGCGCTTCAGGCGGACCGAGACGGCGTTCGGAGTGGGCAGGGCGAGGCGCCCGCCGGGGCGAAAGAAGCGGCCGGACCGGCCTTGGGCGGCCCTCCGCAGGCCGCGGAAAGCAACGAGGCGCCGGCTGGCGGCCGTCGCGCTTCGGGCGGTGCTCGAAGGTTGGGCGCCCTCCAACTATCTGGCTAATTGCCGGTGCTGCGCTCTCCTGTTAACCGGGAAACAAGAGGGATGGGAACGCGCGCTGATGACCAAGGCTGAATGGGGAGCCGCCATCGTGCTTGCGATGGTCGCCCTGGTCTTTCTGGCGCTCAGGTTCTGCCGTCCCCTGCTTCCCCTCGCAAAGGCGATGGACCGCTTCTCCGCCGGGCTCGGGGTCATCGCGAACTGGCTCGTGCTGCTGGCCTGTTTCGTCAGCGCCGCGAACGCCACCGTGCGGTATCTTTTCAACTACAGCTCGAACGGCTGGCTGGAGCTTCAGTGGTACATGTTCGCCGGCATGGTGCTGCTGGGCGCGTCCTATACGCTGCGCGTCAACGAGCATGTCCGCGTCGACCTCATTTATGGCTCGGTCAGCGACAGGACCCGGCACTGGATCGACATCCTCGGCGGCGTCGTCTTCCTGCTGCCGATGTGCGTGCTGATGATCTATTTCAGCTGGCCATGGTTCATGCAGTCATGGCGATTGAACGAGTCGTCCAACAATGCGGGCGGTCTTCTCACCTGGCCGGTCAAGCTGCTCATTCCCGTGAGCTTCGCCATCCTCGCCTTGCAGGGCCTTGCGGAGATCATCAAGCGCGCCGCGGCGCTGCGCGGCTTCTATGTGCATGAATACGCCTACGAGACGCCGCTCCAATGATTGCAGTTCTCAAGGAAAATCTGGCCCCCCTGATGTTCGGGGGCCTCGTCCTGTTCCTGCTGATCGGCTATCCGGCCGCGTTCTCGCTGGCCGCCGTGGGCATGTTCTTCGGCCTGATCGCTGTCGAGCTCGGGGTTTTTGACGCCAACTTTCTCGGCGCCGTTCCGGTTCAGCTTTACGGCATCATCTCCAACGACCTCCTGCTGGCCATTCCCTTCTTCACCTTCATGGGCGCGATCCTCGAGCGATGCGGCCTTGCGGAGGATTTGCTCGACTCGATCGGTCAGCTGTTCGGCCCCGTTCGCGGCGGCCTGTCCTACGCCGTCATTTTCGTGGGCGCGATTCTCGGCGCCATCACCGGCACCGTGGCGGCCTCTGTCATCGCCATGGGCGTGATCTCGCTGCCGGTGATGATGCGCTACAATTACAACATGCAGCACGCGACGGGGGTGATCGCGGCGTCCGGCACGATCACCCAGCTTATTCCGCCCTCGCTCGTGCTGGTCGTCCTGGCGGACGTCATGGGCAAGTCTGTCGGCGACATGTACGCCGGCGCCATCGGGCCGAGCATCCTGCAGGTCGCATTGTTCTGCGCCTGGGTCGCGATCCTGAGCGTGATCCGTCCGCAGGACGTGCCGGCGCTGCCGCCGGAGGCGCGCACGCTGCGCGGCTGGGCGCTGATCTGGAAATGCATGCGCGGCATCGTTCCGTCCGCGGTGCTCATTTTCCTTGTGCTGGGCACGATTTTCCTAGGTCTCGCCACGCCGACGGAAGCAGGCGCCATGGGAGCCGTGGGGGCCATCGCTCTCGCCGCCATGTATCGCACGCTCACATGGAAGCTGACCTATCAGGCGATGGCGTCGACGATGCGCATCACCGCGATGGTGACGTTCATTCTCATCGGCTCCCGTGTTTTCAGCATCACCTTCCAAGGGGTCGGCGGAAGCATATGGATCGAGCATCTGCTGACGCAGTTGCCCGGTGGCCAGGTGGGCTTCCTCGCCTTCGCGATGGTCTTCATTTTCTTCATCGCGTTCTTTCTGGACTTCTTCGAGATCGCCTTCATCATCGTGCCGATGCTCACGCCGGCGGCGGACAAGCTCGGCATCGACCTGATCTGGTTCGGTTTGCTGATTTGCGCGAATATCCAGACGAGCTTCATGCATCCGCCGTTCGGCTTTGCCCTCTTCTACCTGCGGGGCATCGCGCCGCCGGAGGTGAAAAGCCGCGACATCTATATCGGCTCGATTCCCTGGATCGGGACGCAGATCATCCTGGTCGCGATCATGATCATATGGCCTGGGCTGGTCACATACTGGATCGAGAAGCCCGTGGTGTCCGATCCCGCCGCGATCGAGCGTCAGTTGCAGAACCTGACGCCGCGCGACGACAGCCCCGGCATTCCGCAGATCGATGTGACGCAGCCGCCGAAGATCCAGTAGCGGACAAGGAGCGGCGGCGCCGGACGGAGCGCGTTCGGCTGTTCGATGGGCGCGCTGATCGATCGTCCGCCGGCGGCTCGACGGATGTTTCATCCATCGCTTATGCTGGCCGCGCGCAGCGTGCGGACGCACGCGCGAGCAGCGGGCTTCCGGCGGCGGAGCGGAGATGGCGAGGCTGATCCTGAAGCGGCGCGAGCGGCGCGAAGGTCTGCGCAGGTCGACGGCGGCGGTCGCCGGGTTTGCGATCGTCGCGATGAGCGCCGCCCCGGCCGGCGCGATCGTGGGCGGCGAACCGGAAAGCGGCCCGGTCGCGCGGCGGCTCGTTCAGGTTGGCGTCTGCACCGGCGTGGTGCTGGCGCGCGATGTCGTCTTGACGGCGGCCCATTGCGTGACGGGCAATGTGAAATGGCGCGACGCGCAGGGCCAGATGCGATCGATCCCCACGCGCGAGAGCAGCATCGCGCCGGCTTTCAAGCCGGGCGAAACCAATCCAGGGATTCCGACGATTGATCTCTCGCTTCTGCGGCTGCGCGATTCCCTGCCCGCGCCCTTCGTCCCCGCCGAGCTTTCGGCGGAGCCGGTGCGCCTCGATGAGAGGGTCGTCATCACCGGCTTCGGCGAATCCATTCAGGGTTACGCCGAAAGCGCCGGCGCGCTCCGCTCCGCCGCCATGCGCGTGATCGAGCCTTTTGGCTATGAGAGCGAGGCGATTTGGATGGAGCGCGGCGGCGCGGCGGGCGCCTGCAAGGGAGATTCCGGCGGCGCAGTGACGCGCGACGGGCCTGTCGTCGGCGTCATCACATCGATCCTGGGCTATTGCGGCTATCGCACGCGCGCCATTCTGCTCGGGCCTCAGAAGCGGTGGATCGACGGCGCGATGGACGGCTGGGGGCGCAAGGCGTCGTGGCGCGCTCCGGCGGAGTGATTGGTGTGATGTCTGGCCGCTGACGGTTCAGAATTTAAGCGCGCCGCGCGCATGCGCCCAGGCGAGGAAATCGGCCAGCGCTTCCGGATCGTTGATCCAGGCCTCCACGAACTCGCGCGCCATGGGCAGCGCCCGCTCGTAGCGTTTGCGCAACTCGCCGGGGTCGTTATCGGCCGCGAGCGCGAACACGATCGAATCCGCGCTCATCTCAGAGTCGCTCGATCCTCTCGGTCTGAAAGCAATGATTTCTGCGGCCATCCGCGTCTCTCGTCGAACGCGGAATCCGTAGTTCGCAAACGCCAATTGTCCGTGAAAACATCTGGATAACGGATGCTCAGCCGCTCGCATAAAATTTGAGCGAGGCGCGCCTCTCGTCTGCGCTCAGGCCGCGCCGACGCGCCGTTCCGCCTCTTGCATGGGCGGGCGCCTTGGAGTGGAGACGCTCTCCGTCGCGTCCAAGCTCGCATCGCTGTGGACGCGATCGCGTCCGCCGCGCTTGGCCGCATAGAGTCGGCGATCAGCGTCCGCGAACACCGCTTCGATCGAGGTCGTCTCCGGCGAGGCGCTCGCGAGGCCGACGCTGACGGTCACGGAAAAATCGCTGTTGGCGGCGAATTCGTGAACGGCCGCGCGAATTTTCTCGCCGAGAAGCCGGGCGACGTCATGCGGCGTCGTGGTGAGGATCGCGAACTCCTCGCCGCCGATGCGGAAAACATGATCGTCCGGACTTGCGCATCGCGTCAGGATGTCCGCCAGCCGGGCCAGCACCGCATCGCCTGTCGGGTGGCCATAGCGATCGTTGATCTGCTTGAAATGATCGACATCGATGACGAGCAGGCTCAGCGGCTGGCCGGCGGATCGCCAGCGCTCGAACCGTTCCGAACCGACGCGCGCGAAGCTGCCGCGATGAAGGAGTTTTGTCAGGCTGTCGCGTCCGGCCTCGTCCACCAGCGCTTCATAGCGCTCCCTGTAGGTCAGAAGCTGAAAGACATCGCCAAGCGGCGCGGCTCTTTCCGATCCCGGCCTTTCGAACCAGCGCAGATAGGCCACCATCATCGCGCTGAAGACGACGGCGGCGCTGATCTTGGCGATCAGGCCGCCAACGAAAACGGTGATCGGCGCATCGACGAGGAAGCGCAGCGCCGCATAGAAGCCGATATGATCGAAGGTCAGCACACAGGCTGCGGCGCCGCCGATCCGGATCGTCGGCCATGCCGACAACGTGCGGCCGAAGCGTTCGTAAAGGAGGATCAGAGCGATCGCATCGATGAAAAGCAGCGTCGTGCCCCACACCATCAGGACGCCCATTTCGTTGATGAACGAGAAGTCGGGAAGCCGGCCGTTGCCCAGCGGCGCGACCTCATGCTGGCGCAGGATGAAAGCGAGGACCACCACCAGGAAGTTTCCCACGAGCAGCCCGTAGATCGGCTGCCGCACGAGAGCCGCGTCCTCCTTGATGTAGAGGAGCAGCAGCATCATCAGCTTGCCGGAGAACAGCACCGTCGATCCCGGCGAGATGATTCCGAAGGGCAGGGCGACGTAAAAAACGCTGGCGAGATAGGTCTCGACGAAATGCATCACGCCGAGCACGCACACGAAAAGCCCGATACCGACGCGCGCGCGGATGCGAAACAGCGCCGCCATCACGGTGAAATAAATGACCGCCTCGCCGAGCAGAAGCAGGCAGTTTATCAATTCCATGCGCAGCGCTTGGCCTGGGCGAAAACGCGAGACATTCGCGCTCGTCCCGCCGAGACGTAAAAGATCAAGTGTTAAGGCCGCTTTAAGTTGGCGCTCGCAATGAGCCATGCCGCCGCGCCGCGCGTCGCTCTCGATGAAACGCGGCGGAATTCACACGAGCGCGATGTGGTCTCCGGCATTTTCGAGCGACGCGGACGCCGGCTCCGGATAAAGGAAATGCGATACAGCAAAGATCTGGAGCAATTGCGCAATTCGAAGAATTGCGGGGTTGCCCTAACAGGGCGTCAGGGCGCGGAGAAAATGTGGGCCGATCCGTTGATGCTGACGCCGACGGTTTCGCCGACCGCCGGAAGATCGTTGCTCAGGGCCTTGATCTGAACGACGGGAGGCGGCTTCTCGCCCGCGCCCTCGATCCGCATCTGGCGCACGATCAGAAGCGACATGATGCTGACGCCTCCGCCATACTCGACCTCGGTCACGACGGCGCGGGCGGCGCCCGCGTCCGCCGGCGGATTGCGCGTCAACGCGATCTGCTCCGGGCGCAGCATCACGAGGCGGGCGCCCGAACAGCTTGCGTCGGCCGGCGCGCGGCCGAGAAAGCAGGTCGCCCATCCGCCTTCGATTTCGGCGGGCGCGATGATCGCTTCGCCGAGAAAGCGCGCCGTGTCGGGATCGGCGGGTTTCAGATAAAGATCGCGCGGCGCGCCCGCTTGCGCGACGCGCCCGGCCCGCAGCACGACGAGCTGATCAGCGAACGACAGCGCTTCCGATTGATCATGCGTCACCAGAATGGTCGTGACGCCCGCGGCGCGCAGCGCGTTCGCCACCAGCCGCCGCATGGCGTCGCGAAGTCCCGTGTCCAGCGCGGAGAACGGCTCGTCGAGCAGCATCAGCTTCGGCTTCCGCGCCAGGGCTCGCGCCAGCGCGACGCGCTGCTGCTGCCCGCCCGACAATTCATGCGGCCGCCGGTCGCGCATGGCTGCGTCGAGCTCCACCTGCTTCATGAGCTGCGCGATCCGCTCGCTGCGGCCGACGATGTCGCGGCCCAGGCCGAATCCGATATTGTCGGCGACGGTCAGATGCGGAAAGAGCGCGCCGTCCTGCGAGACGAATCCGATGTCGCGCCGATGCGCTGGCGCAAAGACGCGAGGGCCGGCCAGAATTTTTCCGTCGAGCGCGACGAGTCCGCCGGCGTCGGGCGCCTCGAAGCCGCTGATGATGCGCAGCAGCGTGGTCTTGCCGGAGCCCGAGGGACCGACGATCGCCGTGCGGCCGCCGGCTGCGGTCGTGAAGCTCACATCCTCGAGCGCCGCGACGTGTCCGTAGCGCTTGCCCACCCGTTCGAGAGTAAGGAAGCTCATCGGCCGGCCGCTCGCCGCGATTGCGCATGCAGCAGAAGCGTCAGCGGGAGTGAGAGAATGACCATCATCAGCGCATACGGCGCGGCCGCGGCATAGTCTATCTCGCCTGTCAGCGACCAGAATTCCGTGGCGAGCGTGTTCACCCCGTTGGGCGAAAGCATGAGCGTCGCCGTCAGTTCGGTGGAGGCGCCGAGCGCAGACAACGCGATCGCGGCGGCGACGCCGGGCGCCGCGAGCCGGAGCGTTACGAGCCGGAACGCCTGAAGGGGCGAGCGGCCAAGCGAGATCGCGGCTCGTTCGAGCTCGACCGGAGCCTGCGCCAGGCTCGCGCGCAGCCCGACCAGCGCGCGCGGGAGAAACATCAGCCCATAGGCGAGGAAAATGGTCGCCAGCGTCTGGTACAGCGGCAGCGCGACGCGCACGGTGATCGTCACCAGCGCAAGCGCGACGACGACTCCCGGAAGGGAGCCGATATAGTAGTGGCAGATTTCGAGCGCGCGCGTCCATCGTCCGCCGACGCGCACCGAGAGCCAGGCCATGGGCGCCGCGGCCAGCACGGCGGT
>MKVY01000035.1:41304-69830 GCA_001899525.1 Rhizobiales bacterium 65-9 | reverse complement strand
CCAGACATCAAGCCCGCCGATCGCGAGCCAGCGGGCCAGCGTCGCGAGAGGAACGCCGACGGAAAGCGCGGCGATGGCCGCAAGAAACAGAAGGGCGGGAACGGTGGCGCGCCCCAGCCGGACCGGCCGCTGCGCGCGCGCCGCGCCGGAGCCGACCCGCGCATAGCGCTTGTCGCCGCGTAGGATCGCCTCGAGCAGGAACAGGAGGGCGCAGCAGATCACCAGCACGCCCGCGAGCATGTGCGCGGCCGGCCCGCTGTAGGACGACTGGAACTGATCGACGATCGCGGTCGTGAAGGTGTCGAACCGTATCATGACGAACAGCCCGTATTCCGCGAGCAGATGGAGACCGATCAGCAGCGAGCCGCCGCAGATGGCGAGCCGAAGCTGCGGCAGCGTCACGCGCAGGAAAACGCGCCACGGGCCGAGCCCGAGCGAGGCCGCCGAATCTTCGAGCGCGGGATCGAGGGACCGCAACTGCGCGGCGATGGGCAGATAGAGAAACGGGAAATAGGCCAGCGTCGACAGAAGCGCGGCCCCGAACAGCCCGTTGAGCTGCGGCGCGACGGTGGCCCACGCATAGCCATGCACGAAGGCCGGCACGCAGAGCGGCGCCACGGCGAGCCACGCCCAGAAACGCGCGCCGGGCGCGTTGCTGCGTTCGGTGAGCCACGCGACCGCGACCGCGACGGCGATCGAGGGCGGTATCGCGCAGGCGAGAAGCAGCGCCGTGTTGCGCATCAGTTCGCCGACGCGGGGCCGGACGATGAGCCTCAGCGCCGTTTCCCAGCCGACCTGGTAGGCGCTCCACGCGATGAAGCCGAGCGGCGTCAGCGCGATCAGCGCGACGATGGCGGCAAGCGCGGTGACGATGGCGCGTCGCGCGCCGGCGCGGTCCGCGATCAGCCGCAGCGCGGCGTCCGTTCGAGACTGTTTCGCAAGCGCGCTGGTATCGGAAACAGTGATCGACATCGCATCAGCCGATGAAAGAAGCCGGCGGACGCGCGAGGCGCCGCCGGCATTCTCGAGACAATTGTCGCTGGCGCGGCCCGTCGCCGAAACGCGGGCCGCTTTCCGACGTTTACAGGTTTACAGAAGGCCCGCGGCCGTCATCAGCTCGGTGACTTTCTTGCTGTCGAGTTTCGAGGCGTCCACCTTCGGCGCGTCGAGCTTGCTGAGCGGCTCAAGCTTGGGACTCGATTCCGCGCCAGCGCCGACGGCGTACTCGAAGGTGCCGCCGCTCTGCAGAACGGTCTGGCCGCCCTTGCCGGCGACCCACTTGATGAAGGCCTGCGCCTGCGGCTTGTTCTTGCTCGATGCGAGGACGCCGGCGCCGGAGATGCTGACGAAGGCGCCGGGATCCTGGTTGCGGAAATAATGCAGCGCGACATTGCCGCTGTTTTCGGCGGTCTTCGCCTGATCGCGCACGAAATAATAGTGATAGATGACGGCGCCATCCACCTCGCCATTGTTCACGGCGCGCATCGCGACGGCGTTGCCGCGATAGGGCTTGAAGTTTTCCTTCATCGCCTTCAGCCAGGAGGCCGTCGCGGCCTCGCCCTTGAGCTCCAGCAGCGCGCCGACGATCGCCTGGAAATCCGCGCCCGACGGCGAGGCGGCCCAGCGGCCCTTCCAGCTCGGATCGGCGAGATCGAGCATGGATTTCGGCAGTTTGTCAGGCGACAGCTTCGTCTTGTTGTAGGCGAAAACGGTGGAGCGCGCCGCGACGCCCGTCCAATGGCCGTTGGCCGGCTTGTAGGCGTCCGAGACGAGAGCCAGCGTGTCCGGGTTGATCGGCGCGAACAAGCCGGCCTTGTCGACCAGCACGAGTCCCGGCGAATTTTCCGTCAGGAACACATCGGCGGGAGAGGCGGCGCCTTCCTGAATGATCTGGTTGGCGAATTCGAGATCGCTTCCCTTGCGCAGCGTGACCTTGATTCCGGTTTCCTTGGTGAAGCCGTCGGCCCAGGCTTGCGCGAGACCGGCGTGCTGCGCGTTGTAGACGACGATGCCCTGTTCGCCCTGCGCGAAGCTCGGCGCGCTCCAGGCGGCCGCTGCGGCGAAAAGCGCGCTGACGACAGCCGCTCGCGACAAAACATGTCTCATCACCCGCTCCATAGTGTTTCCCATTGTCCCAGCGTTGTTCGCCTGCGCTCGTCATAGTGGCGCGTTGCGCTTGGGGTCAAATCCTATGTTATTGCTTTAGAATAGATAAAAAGAGCGCAGGATTGCGCGTTGCGAGAATTGCGGCGTGAAATGAAGGAGCTGGCGGGAAGCGTCGGATCGCGTCGCGGGCGATGGAGGATCACCTTCGCGCGAACGGGACGGATCACCCGCAACTCAATAGTCGATCTCCGCGCCGATACCGACCGACGCGCGTCCATCAGCGCCGATCTCGGTCTGCGCCTTCAGATGACGAGTCAGGTCGATGTCGGCGCCGACGCTGCTGCTTTCGGGTTTTGCGCCGGCCTTGACGCCGATGCGCACGCGGTCGCTGATGGCGCGCGACAGGCCGACGGTGGGTCCCCCTGTCCCCATGCCGACATCGAGATCGTCCACGCCGAGCGCCCGCCGCGCCTGCTCGAAGACGTCGGGGCCGCCCGACGCGCCTGACAATTGCGCCACCGCCTGCGCGAGCTGCACCGCCTGGAACGGCGACAGCCCGCCCGACGCGCGCGCGAACAGCAGGCGCGACAGCACCTCGTCCTGCGGCAGATCGGGCGAGGAGCTGATGGCGAAAGTCGGCTCCGTCGCGCGGCCTGTCACCGCGACGCGCGCGGTGACGCCGCCGGCGGTGGTTTCCGCCACGAGATCGAGGTCGGGCACGATGTCGCCGCCGCCGAACGTGGCGCGGCCGCGCGTGAAATCGAGCCTTTGCGTGAGGATCGACAGACGTCCCCGTCGCAGATCGAACGCGCCTTGCGCCCGCGGATCGTTGCTCGTCCCCGCCACGCGGACATTTCCGCCGAGCTCCGCGTCGATGCCGCGGCCGCGCACGAAGATGCGCCCCGGCGCATCGATGGCCAGATCGAGCGCGGCGTTGAAAGGCGTCGCGCGTCGTCCGCCCTTCGCGGCCGCCTTCTGGCGCGCGATCTGCGCGAGACGCGCGCGCGTCTGCGGCGGCGGCTTGATGTGACGCGCGTCGCGCAGCGGCTCGGAGGCGCTGGGAAGCCTGTCAGGGACGCGAATCTCCAGCGTCTTCACGTCGATGCGGCCGCTCAGGCGCGGCGCGGAGGCGAGAGGGCCGGAGATCGTGAGGTTGAGGCCGGCGACGAGCGTCGCGAGATCGCTGGACACGAGTTCCGCGTCCGTCGCCGATATCTTGAGATCGGCGGGAAAGCCGCGATCGGCGTCGACGGTGACGCGGCCGGACAGATCGACGACGCCGCCGTTCTTGGTTTTCGCGCGCACGCGGTCGATGGTGACCGCATCGCCGCGGCCGCTGGCGCGGCCTTCAACGCCCGTCAGCGCGACGCCCTGCAGCGGATCGGTGAAAGCGCCGCCGGTGAGAACCGCTGTTCCTTGCACGTCCGGCCGCGCCCGCGTTCCGCGCAGCGCGCCGTCGATCGTCACCCGTCCGGAGACGCGCTGCCCCGATGCGGCGAGCAGCGCGTTTGCGAGGCTGGCGTCGAGCGCGCCGCGCCCGCGCAGGTCGAACGCGCCGTTTTCGTTGAGCGGCGCCCAGCCGTCGATGTCGAACGAGATGGCGCGGCCGCCGGCGACGCGCGCTTTCACGGCGGCGCGCTCGCCCTGCATGTCGCCCTGCGCGCTGATGTCGAGCGCGGGCAGGCCGGCGGCGCGCGTCTGTGGCGCGCTCAGTCCTTTCACTGTCGCCTGGAACGGCCCGCGGGGCGCGGAGGCTGGACCTTTCAGCGTCGCCTGCGCGTCGAGAACGCCGCGCAGGCCCGTTTGCGGCGCCAGCACGTCAACCGCCGTCAACGGCATGCGGCGGATCGCGAGCGACAGATCGAGATCGCGGCCGACGAGGCCGCGCAGCTCGACATCCCCGCCGAGCGCGGCGACCGCGAGCCGTTCGGCGCGAACGCCGCCATCGACGAAGGTCAGCGTCGCCGGCGCGGAGAGCGCGATGCGCGCGCCGGCGCGCGTCGCGGCGAAGGATTGGAGGTCGAGGCGCTTGGCGTCGTCGGCGAGGAGCCGCGCCTTCGCCGACAGGTCGAAGCCGCGCGCTTTCGCCGTCAGCGACAGGTCGCTCGCGCCCGAAGCGCCGCGCGCGGCGAGCGCGACGTTCTCCACGGTTTCGCCAGCCGCTGCGAGCCTGTCGACAGTGGCGTCGCCGTCGATCGTGATGCGGCCGAACAGATCGTCCACGCGCAGAGATGTCTTGAGAGCGTTCAGCGTCGCGGCGCCAACGGCGATCCGGCGGCCGTCGGCTTCGATAACGACGCGCTGTTTTCCGTCAGCGGCGTCCGCCGTCAGCCTCGCGTTAGCCGAGCCGCGCAGCGGCGTCAGGACGAGCGGCGAGAGGTCGTCGAGATCGCCCGCCGCGACAGTCGCTTCTCCGCTCGCGAGGCCGGAAGGCGCGAGACGGCCGCGCGCGTTCGCGCTCACCGATCCGAGCCGCAGAAGGAGCGTATCGAGCGTCCAGCCGCCGTCCGTTCCCGCTGCCTTCACATCGACGGCGAGTGGCTTGCCGTCGACGTCGCCGGTCGCCTTCGCTGCCAGATCGAGCGCCGCGACAAGGCGTCTCCCGGTGAAGTTCAGCGCCATGTTGCGCAACGGTTTGCCGAGCGCCGTCATGGCGGCCGACGACGCGGTCAGCGTCACGGAGGGATCGGCGGCTTCGCCCGTCGCCCGCGCTTCGACGCGCGCCGCGCCGGACAGGCGCGCATCCGCCTTCGCGAGATCGGGCAGCGACAGCGCGACGCCGAGATCAAGGTCGTTCGCCGCGAGCCGCCCGTCGAGCGTCGCGCTGATGAATCGGCCTTGCGCCGTGAGCTTGTCGAGCGTCACCGCCCCCGGCGCCGTGCGCGCGCTTCCCGTCAGCGTGACGCGCCGTCCGGTCAGCCGGTCGGCGATCGCGTCGCCGAGCGAAAGCTCGGTCGCGACGCCGTCGAGCGTCGCGTTGATCGCCGAGCGCGAGGGATCGCCCTGCACCGCCATCTGTAACGCGGCGCGACCCGCGAGCGGTCGCGACGCGAGCGTGGAGAAGGCGGAGAGGCGCGTGATCTCGCCGCGCGCGCGGCCGTTCAGCAGCGCGGCGCCGGCGAGACCGTTGAACGAGAAGGCGAGGTTGGGCGATGAGATCCGCGCGTCGGTGAGGTCGGCGACGCCCTTGTCGTCCACGACGCCGCGGACGACGAGCGTCGCGCTGTCGCCCAGCGCTTCCGACAGGCCGGGATCGGCGAGCGACAGGCCGGCGGCCTTGCCGTCCGCCGCGAGGCGGAAACGCTGCGCCGAGGCGTTCGCGATCGGCTGCAGCGAGAGCGAGGCGTCGAGCGCGCCGAGCGCAAGCGCAGGCGAGGACAATCCGCGAAGCGTCAGCGCGCCATCGACCTGCGGCGCGGCGAGCGGGCCTTTCGCGGTGGCGTTGAGCGAAAGCTGCGCCAGGCTCGTCGCGCCGCGCCGCGTCGCGCCGCCGTCGGTCGGCAGCGCGCGCGCCGCGATCGTCGCATCGAGCGTTTTGTCCGCGGCGAGCCGCCCGGTCGCAGTCAGCTCGGCGATCTGCGACGCGAGCCGCAATTGCTCGAGGCCGATGGCGCCGTCATCGCCGAACGTCGTGTCGCCCGCGAGCGACAGCGCGCCGGCGAACACGGCGGACGCAGCCGGCGGCAGCAGCGGCTCGAGATGCGCCTGCACGTTCAATGTCAGCCGGCGCAGCGCGCCGGCCCGCGCGAGGCGCGCGTCGCCGCGCGCGTCGAGGCCCGCGCCGCCGTCGAAGGCGAGCGTCGCGCGCCAGTCGTCGAGCGTTCCGGCGCCGGCGAGAGCGAGCTTCACCGGCGGCAGGCCGGGTATGTTGAAAAGACGCGCGGCGATGCCGCCGGCGGGCTCCTCATGCTGCAGGTTGAGGTCGAGCTGTTGCGTCGCCGGCGCGAAGGAGAGGCGCAGCGCGGCGCGTCCCGGCGCATCGAGCCGGTTGACGTCGAATGTTGCGCGCAGCCCTTCGGACGGCGCCCCGAGGCTCGCGCTTCCATTGGCGGAGAAACGGGCGGCGACGCCGATCACCGGCTCGCCGAGCGCGAGTTCGGCGAGCGCGAATTTGCCGACCTCCACCTTCAGCGGCAGTTCCGGCAGCAATGGCGCGTCCGACGGAGGGGCGCCGTCGCCCGGCGCTGGCCGGCGCGAGAATTCCACGCGTCCGATTTCGAGATTCTGGATGTCGATGCGGCGCGACAGCAGCGCCGCGCGGGTCCATGAAATCCTTACGGTGTCGATGCGCAGATAGACGCCCTGCGGATCGGCGACGGTGATGTCGCGGATCGTCGCCTGCGACGAAAGCGCGCCGTCGATCGCGCCGATCGACACGCGCGAGGCCGGCGTCGACAGGATTTTCGAGATGAAGCCCGCGAGAACGCCCTGATCCTCCTGCGCCCGCGTCATGGTCGCAAACAGCGCGAAGGACGCGAACGCGAGCAGCGCGGCGGCGAGAAGCCGTCGCGGCGACAGGAAGGTTCGCATGATTGCTGCGGATCGGGCCATGGTCAGAACGCTTGCCCGAGGCTGACATAGATCGCGTAGGGCCGCTCGCCGCTGCGCCGGTCGATCGGCGTCGCGATATCGACGCGGATCGGACCGATCGAGGTATAGTAGCGCAGGCCGACGCCGGCGCCGACGCGCAATTTTTCCGATCCGTCCGGAAATTCGGACGCGAAGGCCTGGCCGATATCGACGAAGGGAACGATGCCGATGGTGTCGGTGATTTTGATGCGCGCCTCGAACGACGCTTCCAGAAGGCTCCTGCCGCCGACCACATAGCCGAACGGGTCGCGCGGGCCGAGGCTCTTGTATTCATAGCCGCGCACAGAGCCGCCGCCGCCGGCGTAGAAGCGCCGGTTGGCGGGAATCTGCGCGAGATCGCCGCCGACGATGGAGCCGAAGCCGACGCGCGCGGCGAGAATGTAGCGCGCCGCTTCGTCGATCGCGTAATAGGTCGACGCCTGCGCGCGGCCGACGCCGAAGAAGGTGGGAGCGCCGTTGAAGCCCCGATAGGGCGCGACGGACGCCATGACTTTCACGCCGCGCGTGGGATCGAGCGGCCGGTCGGTTGAGTCGTAGGTCACCGAGAGCGGCAGACCGACGAGCCCGTAGCGCAGGCGGCCCAACGGATCGATCGAGTCGCCGATCTCGCCTTCGACCGCGGCCTGAACCGAGAAAGTGTCGGTGAAGCGGTGGCGGATTCCGAGCGTCGCGTTGGCGACGCGGCTGGTGTAGAACTTCGTGCGCTCGCGTTCGGCGTAGGCGTCGAACAGCAGATCGTTCCGGCTTCCGCCGAGCGCCGGCTTGATGAAGGACATCGACAGGCGCCCGCCGATATTCTTCTTGTCGAAGCGCCGGCCGGTCTTGTCGTTGGACCAGCCCTGATCCGCGAACATGTAGAACAGGTCGGCGTCGAAGCGCAGCCGCTCCGCGCCGCCGAACAGGTTGCGGTGGACCCAGTAGGCTTTCAGCGAGGGGCCGTCGACGGTGGAGTAGCGCGCCGATCCGCCAAGCGTTCGCGGCAGGCGCTCCGTCACCTCCACCGTGATGGGCAGATTGCCGTTGGCGTCGAGCGCCTCGCCTTCGCGCACGCGCGCGGAGCCGATCTCGTCACGAGCGGTCTTGTCGAGAACGATGCGCTCCTCGCCTTCGCGCACGCGCGCGGAGCCGATCGCCTCGATGCGCGTCACCGATTTGCGAATGGCCGCGAGCGCGCGCGGCGAGTAGGGGTCGCCCGGCTCCGCGTAGATGAAGGAGCGCACGACGGCGGGGTCGACGGTCTCGGTTCCTTTCACGTCGATGCGGCCGAGGCCCGCGAGCGGCCCTGGCGTCACGGCCAGAGCGACGTCGACGCTCTGCGTCGGATGGTCGATCGTCGGCGCGCGGCGAACGATCTTAACGAATGGGTGACCTTGCGCGCGGAAATAATCCGAAACCTGCGCGGCGGCGCTGAGCAATTCGGCGGTGCGCGCGGGATCGCCGGCTTTCAGCGACACCGTGCGCGCGGGAAACTGATTCGCCGGGAAGGGGCGATCGGTCGCGGCGTCGATGATTTCCACATGATTGAATCGATATTGCGCGCCGGGACTGACGGAAATCTCGATCGGAACGAGCGCGCGGCCCTTCATCCTGTCCGACGCCGCGCGCGCCGCGGCTGCGCGCGCGTCGCTTGCGATGGAGAGCGGCTGGCCCGCGATGCTGATGCGGACGTCCGCCGCATAATAGCCCGCGCCCCAGAGCGCATCGACGATGCGCGGAAGATCGCTTTCCGCCCGTCGCACAAGCTCATCGCCGTTCTGCGGCGCTTCGTTGCGGAGACGATAAAGGATCGAGGCGTCTTTCACCGCGTTCTCCGCGGTTTTGTCGGAATCAAGCCCGACGACCTTGATCTCGTAAGGGTTCGTTGTCGGCGTGACCGCTGGCGGCTTCTCTCCGAACAGGCCGAAAAAATCGAACGCGCGCGCAGGTTCGCAGCCGATCGCCGCCGCTACGCACGCCGCCACTAACGCCAGCCTGTCCCCCAACAGCCGGCGGCTATCGCCAAAACGCATCCACACACCCCTAGCAGGGCAAAGAAAGTTAAATATGCGGTGGAAATGGGGCGCGCGTCGCGGCCCAAAATGGGGCGGCCGCGCGCGACGGGCGGTCGCGCTCAGTGTGAGGGCAACAACGCGATCTGTTCCGCGAGTCGGTCGAGCGCTTCGACGAGCATGGGGCCGCCGCAGACGGTGAGGCTTTCCGGCAGCACGATCAGCCGATCGCGCGGATAGCGCGCGGCGATCGCGGGATGCAGCAGCATCGCGCTGCCCTGGTCCTCCGCGACATTGTCCGCGCGGGAGACGAGAAGAAGGTCGGGCTGCATCATCACGATGGCTTCAAGCGACATCAGCCGCCCGAAATCGACGCCGGCGCCGGCGGCCGCGTTGCGCAGCCCGACGGTTTCGAGCAGCGAGGTCATCAGGCTTTTGCGTCCCGAGACCCATCCGCGCCGCTGAATCGGCAGGACGCGCGTCGGCCTCCGCGATGCGGCCGCGCGCGCGCGGGCCACGGCCGCATCGATCGCCGCGTTCTGACGAGCGGCTTCGTCTTCGCGGCCGACAAGGGCGCCGAAGCGCGTCATTTGCTGCTTCGTCTCTTCGATGCTGTTCGCGACGTCGAACTCCTCGACGCGCACGCCCTGCGCGCGCAGAAGGTCGCGCGTCTGGCGCCTGGTGAAACTGCCCGCGACGACGAGATCCGGCGACAGGACGAGCGCGTCCTCGGCGTAGCCCGACAATGTCGGATAGCGCGCGGCGCGCTCCGCCAGCCATGAGCGAAGCTGGTCATGCGCGTAAGGGCTGAGCGCGGCGATCTGCGACGGCGCAGCGAGCGCGAGAAGCTGCTGATCCGTGCAGAGATTGATCGAGGCGATGCGCTTCGGCGCCGAGGCGCCCTGCGCAAAAGAAGGAAACGCCGCGCCGCATGCCGCCGCTGCGGCGAGCAGCGCGGCGAACAGCTTGCGATCAATCCTCGTCATGCCATGTCCGCCCGTCGCGCTCGATCAGCGCGATCGCCGCCGAGGGGCCGGATGTGCCCGAGGCGTAGGGCTTCGGCGCCTCGTCGCTGGCGCGCCACGCGTCGAGGATGGGATCGATCCAGCTCCACGCCGCCTCGACCTCGTCGCGGCGCATAAAAAGCGTCTGGTTGCCGCGCACCACATCCATCAGCAGGCGCTCATAGGCGTCGGGCTGGCGCGTGTTGAACGCTTCCGCGAACGTCATGTCGAGCGGAATGCGGCGCAGCCGCATGCCGCCCGGACCGGGATCCTTGATCATCAGCCAGAGTCGCACGCCTTCGTTGGGCTGCAGGCGAATGACGAGTTGATTGGGCGTCAGCGGTCCGGTCGATTCATTGAAGATCGAGTGCGGGACCGCCCGGAACCCCACCACGATCTCGGAGACGCGGCTCGCGAGCCGCTTTCCCGTGCGCAGGTAGAAGGGAACGCTGGCCCAGCGCCAGTTGGCGATCTGCGCCTTGATCGCGACGAAGGTTTCGGTGCGGCTCGTCAGGTCGCCGAGTTCGTCGAGATAGCCTTTCACCGCGCCGCCTTCCGCCGCGCCGGCGCGATATTGGCCGCGCACGGTGAGGCGCAGCGCGTCCTCGCCGCCGATGGGCGCGAGCGATTGCAGAACCTTCAGCTTCTCGTCGCGCACGGCGTCCGCCGCGAGCGAGCGCGGCGGCTCCATCGCGACGAGGCAGAGAAGCTGGAGCAGATGGTTCTGCGCCATGTCGCGCAGCGCGCCGGCGGAGTCGTAGTAGCCGGCTCTCGCCTCCACGCCGAGGGTTTCAGCCACGGTGATCTGCACATGATCGATATGCGCCGAGTTCCACAACGGCTCGAACAGCGCGTTGGCGAAGCGCAGCGCCATCAGGTTCTGCACCGTCTCCTTGCCGAGATAATGGTCGATGCGGAAAATGCGCTCCTCGGGAAAGGCGCGGCTGACGGCGTCGTTCACCGCCCGCGCCGACGCCAGATCATGGCCGATCGGCTTCTCGACGATGACGCGCGCGGCGCCGCCCGTCAGGCCGAGCGATTTGAGGCGTTCGCAGATCGGCGCGAACAGATCGGGCGCGGTCGCGAGATAGTAGATGCGTATGCGGTCGCCGCCGCCGGGCAGGGCGCGCTTGAGGTCGCTCCAACCCGCTTCTTCCTTCGCGTCGACGGAGAGATAGGACAGGCGCGCCAGAAATCGGTCCAGCGCGGCGGCGCGCCCCGCGTCGCGCGCGTCATGCGCCCCGATGGCGTCGCGCGCGAAGGCGCGGAACTCGTCGTCGCTCATGCGTCGTCGGGATGCGCCGATCACCCGCGCGTCGTCGGGAAGCTGGCCGGCGAGATCGCGCTCGAACAGCGCCGGCAGCAGTTTCCGCTGCGACAGATCGCCTGTCGCGCCGAACACGATGAGATCGAACGGATCGACGGGAATGACGCGGGCGATCATGGCGGATGGTCCTTGCGGCGGCCTGACGCGGCGCAGCCGCGGTCAGGCGCGCGGAACACTCGTCGCCGCTGCGGCCCGCCGGGTCAAGGGCGCCGCCGGACGGCTCGATGTCGCGGCTGCGCTCAGGTCTTGTGATCGTGCCGCAGATGATACCCGCGCGCGCCATAGTCGAATCCGGCGAGTTCGGCGATGGCGACGGAGGAATCGGCCGGCGATGCGTAATAGGCTCTGATCTCGCTGATCAGCCCGGTCTCGCGGTCGAACACATACCATTCGTCGCCGCGCAGCGCCGTGTTCGCCTTGCGTTTCCAGTGCGTCCATTCGATCACGGCCTCGGGCGCCGTCGATGAGCAGAGGATCTTTTCGATGGTCCATTGCGAGCCGAGCGTCTCCACGCACCACACCCATTTCGCCGCGATCGTTGCGGCGCCGCGCCACGGAATGTCCGGCAGTCCGGGCGGAAAATAATGCACGGCGTCGCGGGTGAAGCAGGAGACGAGCGCGTCGTGATCGCCGGCGTTGCAGGCGGCGAAATAGCGCCTGATCTGAGCCTCCATGCGGGCGGGCGAGAGCTCAGCCATGTTTCGTCTCCGCTCGGATGCGCGCCGCGTCTTCGGGGCGGGCGCCGGCTTTCTTCCACGCCTCGTAGTCGGCGCGCGCCTGGTCGGTCGGCGGATAGACGCCGTAGAGTCCTTCGCCTGCGGCGATGCGCAAGGTGAGGTAGCTTTCCAGCGCGTCGCGCTTCTCGCAGGCGTCGGCGATTTCGGCGGCGAGCTTGCGCGGCACGACGGTCACGCCGTCGCCGTCGCCGACGAGGATGTCGCCCGGATAGACGGCGACGCCGGCGCAGCTGATGGGCGCGTTGAGATCGGCGACGTGATGCGTCGAAAGCCGCGTCGAAGCGACGACGGCGCGCGCGTAGGCCGGAAAACGCATGCGGGCGATTTCGAGTCCGTCGCGCAGCGCGCCGTCGGTCACCATGCCGGCTGCGCCTTTCACCATCATCCTCGTCAACAGCACCCCGCCGGCCGAAGCCGAGCTGATGTCGTTGCGGCTGTCGACGACCAGAACCTGGTCGGCGCCGATCTGCTCCACCGCCTCCCACTGGAGATTGTTCGGATTGGGATAGGGCGTCAGCGTGTCATAGGTGTCGACATCCTCGCGCGCGGGGATGAAGCGCATCGTGAACGCTTCGCCGGCGAATGTCGCGCAGTCCGGGTTGAGCGGCTTCAGCCCGACCAGAAAACATTGCTTCAGACCGCGTCGGAACAGCTCCGTCGTCAGCGATCCGCTGCTGGCGCGTTTCAGGCGCTCGAGCAGGCCGGGCGGCAAGGGAGTGGCGTTCCGCGTGGTCATGCCGACGTTTCCTCGTCGCGCGCCTGCAGGCGCGCATGCTTCATTGTGGCGGAAACACTAAAGCGCTCGCGCCGGATGGCAATCGTTTCCCGCATGCAGCCGCGCTGTCGCTTTCGCACGGCGGGGAGAGGTCAGGCGCCGCGCAGCCGCATCGCCTCCCACAGCCTGTCGGGCCGCAGCGGAATCTTGCGCGCGGCGACGCCGGTCGCATGACGAATGGCGTTGAGGATCGCCGGCGCGGTTGCGATGATCGCCGACCCGCCGAGGCTTTTCGCGCCGAAGGCGCCGTCCGGCTCCCGATCCTCGATCAGCCTGACGGTGACGCGCGGCGCTTCCGCGACGCCCGGCGCGATGCGGCCGCGCGCAGCGTCGAGATGTCCCGGATCCGTTTCCTGCATGAGCGCGACGCCGACGCCCTGCGTCACCGCGGCGCGAATCCGGTCTTCGGTCAGCTGCGGATTGACGGCGCGTCCCACATCCTGCGCCGCCGCCACATGCAGGACTTTCACGCGGCCCAGCAGCATGTCGACCTCGACCTCCGCGATCTGCGCGCCGAAGCTGTAGGCCGCGAACGGCGCGCCCTGTCCGTCCCAGTCGAGAGCGCTCACGGCGGGGCTGAAAACGCCGTCGCCGGAAAACACGACGCCTTTCTCATGAGTCATGGCGCCAAGGTCGATGCTACGGCGCGTCTCGCCCTCCTGCGCCTGCAATTCCCGCCCCTTCAGCGACAGGCGCGCGCGGCTGCCCATGTTGGCGAGCCGCAGAATTTTTCTGCGCATGTCGCGCGCCGCCAGCATCGCCGCGCGTCCCGCGACGAAGAAATGGGGCGGAGCATCGCGCGCTGGCGTGTCGTCGTCGGTCTCGCATTCAAACGCGCTCGTCGGCATGCCCAGCTCGTCCGCCATGATCTGGACGAGCGCCGTCAGCGCGCCGTCGCCGAAATCCTGGACGTCGCTCCTGAACACGAGCCTGCCGTCGCGATCGAGCGTCAGCCGCGCGCGGCGTTCGCCGGATTCGGAGAGAGCGCCGCAGCCGCTCCACAGGCAGGCGACGCCGACGCCGCGTCGATAGCGTTCGGCGTGCGTCGCATTCTGCATCTGCGCTTCCCACATCGCCTGTTCCCAATCGAGCTTCAGCGCGTCGAGGCATTGCGGAAGCCCGGCGGACGCCGCGAGCGTCTGTCCTGTCGGCGTCATGTCGCCATGGCCGATCGCATTGAGCCGCCGGAACGCCCAGCGATCCATGCCGATGCGCTCGGCGAGCTCGTCGAGAAGCGTTTCCGCCGCGATCGCGGCCTCGATCCGTCCGGCCGCGCCGCCAGCGGCCGCCGGCGGCTCGTTGGTGAGAATGGCGCGGGTCCGGCAGCGCACATGCGCAATCGCATAGGGTCCGGCCGCATGCAGCGCCGCGAGGCCGGCGGGATCTGCGCCGTCTGGAAGATAGGCGCCGGCGTTGAAATCCCCGCGCATCTCGAACGCGACGAGCCGGCCGTCGGCCGCAGCGGAAACGCGCGCGTTGATCCGTGCGGGCCGGCGCATGGCCGCAGCGACGGATTCGGAAGGCGCGCAGCACAATCTCACCGGCCGCTTCGTGACGGCGCAGGCGAGCGCGAGCAGCGCTGGCGTCGCCGGATCGCATGCGCCGCCGCCGGCGCGTTGGGTGGGGACGATGCGGACCGCGTGCGCGGGAACGGCGAGCATGGCCGCGATCCTGTCGCGGCATGCGGCGTAGGCGCGCGCGCCGACATGGACGGAGAGGACGCCGTCGCCGCCCCACTCCGCCCAGCCCTTTTCCGAAACGGCTGCGAATGCGGCTGCGCTGGTTTCGAATTCGCCCTCGACCGTCAGAGAGCCCTGCGCGTGGCCCGCCGCGACATGGCCGCGGCGCAGATGCGCGCGCATGGCGACATTGCCGGATCGCCGCGGATCAATCGCGCGAACGCCGTCGTCGGCCGCGCGCGCCGCGTCGGTCAGCGGCGGCAGCGGCGTCCAGTCGAAAGGGCCGTCATCCGGGCTGAGCCGCGCCAGCGCGTCGCGTTCGCCGACGATCGCTGCGACGATGTCGCCGCGAAAGCGCGCCTCTCCCTGCGCGAACAGCGGTCGCGCGTGCGGCTCCCCGGCGAGGAGGTTGACGCCGGCGATGTCGGCGGCGGTGATGACCGCCGCCACGCCCGGATGGGTCGCGCGCCACGCCTCGATGTCCTGCGCGGCGAAGGCCGCGCGTGGAAAGGGGCAGCGGATGGCGCGCACGAACAGGCAGTCGTGGGGCGCGCCGTCGTCTCCGAGCGCTGTCGCGCCTTCCATCGCCCGTTGCGCGTCGATGCGCTGCATCGATCGACCGACATTCAGCGCGCCGGCGGGTGCGGACTGCTTCTCCGCGCCGCCGTTGGCGACCGCCTCCACAGCATCGATAGCCTTGAGCGCGCCGCCGCAGCCGCATCGTATGCCGCCGAGGGCTTCAGCGATGCGCCGCCGCGACGGCTTGGGCGCGCGGCGCAGCAGGTCGAGCGATGAGATCAGCAGGCCCGGCGCGCAGAAGCCGCACCCCGCGCCGTGATCGGCGAACGCGCGCCGCAGCCGTTCGAGCAGCGGATCGTCGCGCTGTTCGATCGTCGTGATCTCGCGGCCGTCGGCGCGCAACGCGGGCGTCAGGCAGGCGAGCGCCTGCCGTCCGTCGACGAGAATGACGCAAGCGCCGCAATCGCCCGTCTCGCAGCCGATCTTCGTTCCCGTCAGGCCGCATGTCTCGCGCAGCAGATCGGCGAGCGTGGCCGCGCGCGAGCCGTCGGCGGCGATCTCGCGGCCGTTCAGCCGCATGCGGATTTTCGCGTCGGCCGCTGGCGCTGGCTCGCTCATGCCGCGTCCGCCTCCGCGCCTGTCATGGCTGCGAACATCTCCCGCAGCGCCTGCTTCGCGGCTTCGCGGCGATAGGCCGCCGACGCGAGCCCGTCTTCGGGCGGCGTGAGATGCTGGAGATGCACGTCCGCGACATGGCGCGCCAGAGTGGAGGAGAGCGGTTCGCCGGTCAGAGCGGCCTCCAGCGTCGCGAGGCGCATTGCTATCGGCGAGCATCCGCCGACCGCGACGCGCGCGCGCAGGATGCGGCCGGTCGGCGCCGGCGCCAGCATCGCGGACACCGAGACGAGCGGCGGTCTGTCCAGTCCGGGGATGAAAAGCTTGCGGAAGCCGCTGCGCGCGCCAGGCCGGGCGGCGACGATGATCGCGGAGACGATCTCGTCGTCGCGGCAGTCGACTGAACATTCTCCGAGAATGAAGGCGGAAGCCGGCGCGCGCCGCGCTCCCGCCGCGCTCTGCAACTCGATCTCCGCGTCGAGCGCCAGCAGACAGGGCGCGCCGTCGCCGTCCGCGCGCGCGGCGCAGATGTTTCCGCCGAGCGTGCCCTGGTTGCGGATCGGCGCGCTGGCGATCCCCGCCGCCGCAGCGCGCAGCCCGTCGAACTGCGGCGGCAGATCCGCATCCGCAATGTCCGACCAGGTGGTCATGGCGCCGATCCGCCAGCCTTCGCCGTCGCGGCTCGCCCCGCGCAGGCCGGCGACGCCGGAGAGGTCCAGGCCGATCATATCGCTGGCTGCGCGCGCGACGTAGATCTCGGTCGCGCCCGCGACCGGACGCGCGCCCGTTTCGGCGCGGATCGCCAGCGCCTCCTCCAATGTCGTCGCCTGGATCAGCCTCACGGACGCCATCAGCCCCGGCGGGGCCGGATCGTCAACCTTTCAGGCTTCGGCGTTAAAACCAGTCCGCGCTCGCCAGATCGCCGAGCGGCCCGACGAAGCGCACCGCGCCTTTTTCCAGAAGGACGGCGCGGTCGGCGATGGCGGCGGCGAACTCCGCATTCTGCTCGGAGAGAACCATCGACAGACCCTGCGCCTTCAGGCGCAGAAGCGCTTCGGCCATCTGATCGACGATCACCGGCGCAAGCCCCTCGGACGGCTCGTCGAGCAGGAGCGCGACCGGATTGCCCATCAGCGTGCGCGCGATCGCGAGCATCTGCTGTTCGCCGCCCGACATGGCGGACGCGCGGCGATGGCGCATTTCCGCGAGATTGGGGAAAATCTCGAACAGGACGTCCGGCGTGAAGCCTGCGCCGCCGCCGCGCGCTGCGCGGCGTCCCACCTCGAGATTCTCGTCCACGGTCAGGTCGGTGAAGATGCGGCGGTCTTCCGGCGCGTAGCCCAGCCCGCGCCGCGCGATTTCGAAAGGTTTGAGGCGTGTGACGTCCTCGTCGAGGAACGAGACCGATCCGCCGCTCGCCCGCAGCAGGCCCATGATCGTTTTCAGCGTCGTCGTCTTGCCGGCGCCGTTGCGGCCCGTGAGCGCGATCGTCTCGCCGCGCGCGAGCGTGAACGACACCTCGAACAGAACCTGCGCGAGGCCATAGGCGGCGCAGAGCCGGTCGACCCTCAGAATCGGCGCAGCGCCCGTCATCGCTGTCCGCCCGGCGTTCCGGCGGAGCGTCCGAGATAGACCTCGCGCACGAGGGGATCGGCGCGCACCTCGTCGGGCGCGCCGCGGGCGATGATCTCGCCGCGCGCCATCACCAGAACCCGGTCGGCGTGCGCGAAGACGCTGGCGACGTCATGCTCGGTGAACAGAACGGCGGCGCCGTTCGTCTTCGCGGTGGTTGCGACGAGCGTCATCAGCGATTTGCGCTCGGCGGGCGCCATTCCGGCCGTCGGTTCGTCCATCAGCAGCATGCGCGGCCTCGCCGCCAGCGCCAGCGCGAATTCGACGCGCTTGATGTCGGCGTAGGCAAGATGCGCCACGAGCGTTTCCGCCTGATCGGCGACGCCGACCTTGTCGAGCAGGGTCTGCGCTTCATCGGCATGAAGGCCGCGCAGGGGCGCGCCCATGCGCATCGTCTCGCGCTCGCGCGCCGCGATCGCAAGCTGCACGTTCTCGATCACGGTCATCGACAGGAAGCTTTGCGCGATCTGGAACGTGCGCCCCACGCCGCGCCGCAGGATCAGCCGCGGCGACAGGCCGGCGATATCGTTGCCGTCCAGCAAAATCCGCCCGGAATCGGGTTTGAGCTGGCCGCCCACCATGTTGAAGGTCGTCGATTTTCCGGCCCCGTTCGGCCCGATCAGCGCGACGAGTTCGCCGGCGTTCACGGTGAAGCCGACATTCTGCGCGGCGCGCACGCCGTCGAAGGATTTCGACAGCCCTTCGACCGCGAGCACCGTCATGGTTTTCGGCTCCGCGCGAAACGCGCCCGCCATTGCGCGAGCCCGCCGAGCACGCCCTGCGGAAAGGCCAGCACGAGCGCGACGATTGTCAGCCCGAGCCATGTCCGCCACAGATCGGTCAGCGGCATGATGAAATCCTTGGCCGCGTGCAGAAGCCCGGCGCCGATGACCGGGCCGAACAAGGTCTGCACGCCGCCGATCAGGACCATCGCCAGAAAATCGATCGACATCGGAATCGACAGAAGCGTCGGATCAATGGAGCCTTTCGAGAAGGCGTAGAGCCCGCCGGCAAGGCCCGTCGCCGCGCCGGCGAGCGCGAAGGCGGCGAGGCGCTGGCCTTTCACGTCGATGCCGACCGCTTCGGCGCGCAAGTGCGAATCGCGCGCGCCGCGCAGCGCATAGCCGAACGGAGCGTGGATCGCGCGCCGCAGCAGCCAGATCGCCGCGACGCAGAGAAGGAAGGTCAGACCGTAATAGACTGCGCGCGCCGCCGCCCATTCCGCCGGCCAGACGCCGACCACGCCATTGTCGCCGCCGGTGACGGCGACCCATTGGAAGCACAGCGCGTAGATGAGCTGCGCCGCCGCCAGCGTCAGCATGGCGAGATAGATCCCCGACAGCCGCACGATGAAATAGCCGATGAATGCGGCGACGGCGCCGGCGATCAGCGGCGCGGCGATGAGCGCAGGCGCCATGTGCAGCCCGAGCTTCACCGTCAGCAGCCCCGCCGCATAGGCGCCGACCCCGAACCACGCCGCATGGCCGAATGACACCATGCCGCCGACGCCGATCAGGAGATTGAGCGCGAACGCCGCCAGCGCGAAGCAGAGCGTCTCGATCGCGACCTTCAGCCCGTAGGCGTCGCTCCACAGCGGCAGCGTCGCGCCGGCGACCAGCGCGATCGCAACAACGGCTTTGCCGGTCGCGTCGAGCGGCGTCAGGCTCTTCACGCCCTCGATCGCCGTTCGCGCGCCGAGATGGGCGTCCGGCTTGCCGAGAAATCCCCACGGCCGCACGACGAGCACGACGGCCATGAGGAGGAACGCCATGACCAGCGTGCTTTCCGGAATGATGAGCGCGCCGAACGCCTGCAGGAGGCCGATCGCGATAGCGGCGAGGAAGGCGCCGGGAATCGAGCCCATGCCGCCGACGACCGTGACGACGAAGGTCTCCGAGATGATCGCGATGTCCATCGCCGGCTGCGCCGGCTTGAAGGGAATCTGCAGCGCACCGCCGAGCCCCGCGAGGAAGGAGCCGACGAAAAGCGTTGCGGTGAACAGCTTCGCCTGATCGACGCCGAGCGCGCCGACCATCTCGCGATCCTGCGTCGCCGCGCGCACGAGAACGCCGAAGCGCGTCCGTCGCATCAGCAGCCAGAGCAGGCCGAGGATCGTCGGGCCGACGGCGATGAGAACGAGATCGTAGCCGGAAATGCGCTGGCCGAGAATCTCCACGGAGCGCGGCACGCCGGGCGCGCGCGGGCCCAGAATATCGAGCGGCCCCCAGATGCGGATCACGAGATCCTGCACGACGAGCACGACGCCGAACGTGGCGAGCAGCTGGAAGATTTCGGGCGCGCGATAGATGCGTCGCAGCAGGATGAGTTCGATCGCGACGCCGATCAGCCCGACGATCAGCGCGGCGGCCAGCGCCCCGAGCGCGAACATCGGCAGGGAATAATGCAGATCGAGCAGACGCGGGACGATGGTGACGGCGAGATAGGCGCCGAGCATGAACAGCGAGCCATGCGCGAAGTTGACGATGCGGGTGACGCCGAACACGAGGGTCAGCCCGCTCGCCGTGATGAACAGCGACGACGCGCTTGCGAGCCCGGTCAGAAGCTGAGCGACGAGGAAGCTCGCATCCATCAGGCGCGGCCGGGATGCGCGGAAGCGCGCGCCAACGCGTCGGTCAGCTCTTGCGGACCGCCTTCACCTCGTCCTCGGGGTGAAGATAGGCTTCGCCGCTGACATATTTCCAGTTCTTCATCGCCGGGGTCCGCCCGTTGAGCGTCGTCTCGCCCACCCACGCGCCGAAGGTCGACTGGTGGTCGAGGCCGCGCATCCTGATCGGACCGAGGATGGAATCGAACGTCGCGTCATTGAAGGCGGCGATCAGCTTGCCCGACTCGGTCGAGCCGGCCTTTTCGATGAGGTCGCGCATGATATGGGCCGAGACATAGCCGAGCAGCGAGCCGCAGCGCGGGGCCTCGTTGAACTTCGCCGTATAGGCCGCGATGAACTTGCCGTGCGGGCCGTCCTTGATCTGGTCGGCGGGATAGCCTGTGACGATCCAGCCCTCCGGCGTCTCGTCGCCGAGCGGCAGCAGATATTCCGGCTCGCCGGTCAGCAGGCTCGCGACGAGCCTCTTCTCGAACAGGCCGCGATTGTTTCCTTCGCGCACGAAAGCGGGAAGGTCGGCGCCGAACAGCACGTTGAAGATTCCGTCCGGCCGGGCCTGCGCCAGCGCGCCGACGACGGGTCCGGGCTCAACCTTGCCGAGGGCGGGAAACTGCTCGACCACCACCTCGAAGCCGGGGACGGCCGCCGTCATCAGCCTCTTGAAGGCGGCGGCGGCGGACGTTCCATATTCGTAGTTCGGCGCGACGATGGCCCAGCGCTTGACGCCCTTGTCCTTCACCGCGTCGACCAGCATGCGGGTCTGCATGTAGGTGTTGGGTCGGATGCGGAAGGTGTAGGGGTTGCCCTGCGCCAGGGTGAGCGCGTCGGTGAGCGGCTCGGTCGCGACATAGAGCGTCTTGCGCTGGTTCGCGAGGTCGGCCAGCGCCAGTCCGACATTCGACAGGAAGCCGCCGGCGATGAAGGCGGCGTTCTCGCGGGTCAGGAGTTCTTCGGCGGCGCGGACGGCGTCGCCAGGCGTCGAGCCGTCGTCGCGAAAGACGATCTCGAACTTGCGCGCGCCGAGGCTCTTGAGCCCGCCCTGCGCGTTGATCTCCTCGACCGCGAGCTGCATCGCGTTGCGATAAGGCAGGCAGAACGCCGCCATGCGGCTATACGAATTGAGCTCTCCGATCCGGACCGGCGCATCCTGGGCGCTGGCCGCTTGTCCGCCCCATGCGGACGCGGCGACGGCTCCCGCGACGAGAGAGCGGCGATCAATGCGGGTGTTGCTCATGGACGGGTTTCCCGAAACGGACGGCGGCCTCTACCATGTGCGGCGCCTCATACGAAAGGCGAATAAGCGCGCAGGGTCCGCCCTTTCCCTTTGGCGTTCCGCGCCCTACGATCGAGGCGATGACACTCTCGGGCTTTTTCCTTTTCGCCGGCGTCTATGCGCTTGCGGTCGCCTCGCCGGGGCCGGGCGTCGCCGCGGTCGTGGCGCGGGCGCTGGCGCGCGGGTCGGAGGGGCTCGGCGCCTTCATCGCCGGCTTCGTCGCGGGCGACCTGATCTGGTTCGGGCTGGCTGCCGCCGGGCTGTCGCTGCTCGCCCAGCAGTTCCACCTGCTGTTCCTGATCGTGAAATACGCTGGCGCGGCCTATCTCGTCTGGCTCGCCTGGACGCTGTGGATCGCGCCGCCCCGCGCGCCCGATGCGGTCGTCGCGAGCCGGCAGGATGCGCCGTTGAAGCTGTTCACTGCGGGCCTGGCGCTGACCCTCGGCAATCCGAAGGTGATCGTCTTCTTCATGGCGATCCTGCCCACGGTCGTCGATCTGCATGGGCTGACGCCCGCCGCGGCTGTCGAGATCGGCGCCGCCATGGCGGCGATCCTGAGCGGCGTGCTGGCGGGCTATGGTCTAATGGCCAGCCGCGCGCGCCGGCTGTTCGCGAGCCCGCGGGCGCTGAAAATCCTCAACCGCGCCTGCGGCGCGACGCTGGCGGGCGCGGCGGCTGCCGTCGCGACGCGCTGAGCCTCATTAGGAACACGGATCAGCGCCGATGGTCGATATCGCCACGCGGGTTTACAATCACGACTGGAAGATCGATCCGATCGTGCGCTCCGTGCTCGACACGGATTTCTACAAGCTGCTCATGGCGCAGACGATCTATCGTCGCCACCGGCATGACCGCGTCTGCTTCGGCATCCACAACCGCACCACGTCGGTCAGGCTGGCCGACACCATCGACGTCGGCGCGCTGCGCGAGCAACTCGACCATGTGCGGACGCTCTCGCTCTCGCGCGGCGAATCCACCTGGCTGCGCGGCAACATGTTCTACGGCAAGCGCCAGATGTTCTCGCCGGACTTCATCGCCTGGCTCGAGGAGTTCCGTTTTCCGGATTACCATCTCGAGAGCCGCGACGGACAATATGAGCTGACCTTCGACGGGCCCTGGATCGAAACCACGATGTGGGAGATTCCGGCGCTCGCCATCATCAACGAATTGCGCTCGCGCGCCGTGCTGAGGGGAACCCGGCGTTTCGAGCTGCAGGTGCTGTACGCCCGCGCCATGACGCGCGTCTGGGAGAAGATCGAGCGGCTGAAGGCGCTGCCGGGTCTTTCCATCGCCGATTTCGGCACGCGCCGGCGCCACAGCTTCCTGTGGCAGGACTGGTGCGTGCAGGCGATGATGGAAGGTCTCGGAACGGCCTTTCTCGGCACGTCGAACTGCATCATCGCGATGCGGCGCGAGGTCGAGGCGGTCGGCACCAATGCGCATGAGCTGCCGATGGTCTATTCCGCTCTTGCGCAGAATGACGACGACCTTCTCCAGGCGCCGTACCAGGTGCTCGCCGACTGGCAGCAGGATTATGAGGGCAACCTGCGCATCATCCTGCCCGACACCTACGGCACCACGGATTTCCTCAAGCGCGCGCCGCGCTGGATCGAGAACTGGACCGGCATCCGCGTCGACTCCAAGGAGCCGATCGCCGGCGGCGAGGAGGCGATCCGGTGGTGGAAGGATCGCGGCCAGAATCCGCGCGACAAGATGATCATTTTTTCCGACGGTCTCGATGTCGAAGACATCGAGCGCCTGCATCATCATTTCTACGGCCGCGTCCGGTTCGGTTTCGGCTGGGGCACGCTGCTGACGAATGATTTCCGCGGCTTCAGGCCGGACATGAAGCTCGATCCGATCTCGATCGTCTGCAAGGTGATCTCCGCCAACGGCCGCCCGACGGTGAAGATCTCCGACAACCCGACCAAGGCGATGGGACCGTCCGACGAGATCGCGCGCTACAAGCGCGTGTTCAACGTGCCGGAGGAGAAGCCGCAGCCGGTGCTGGTGTAGCCAAGTCGGTTTTCGGCGATCGGCAATCGTAAAGCAATGACAAGATCGCCATTTCGTAAAACAGAATAGCCGCAGGCCCGACTGCCGATCGCCGAAATCCGACTGCCTGTTCAGGCCCCCGGCAGCGTGATCCGGAAAACCGCGCCTTTCTCCGCATCGCGCAGCTCGATCGTTCCGCCATGCAGCTTGACGAGCTCCGCCGCGATGGCGAGGCCGAGGCCGACGCCGCCGGGGCGCGCCGCGCCGCTGAACGCCTCGAACAGGCGCGGCCGCGCCCGTGGATCGACGCCCGGACCGTCGTCGGCCACGTCGATCACCGCGCCTTGCGGCGTTTTCTCAGCCGACACGGTGATGACGCCGCCGTTGCGGTCCGGCGATGACAGCGCCTGCGCCGCGTTGCGCATCAGGTTGAGCAGCACGCGATAGATCTGCTCGCGATCGGCGTTGATCGTGAAGCCTTCGGGAATGCGCAGCTCCGCGCGCACGGGCTGGTCCGCGTCGAGGCCGAGCCCCTCCGCCACCTCGCGCGCCAGATCGGCGAGCGGAAATCGCTCGCGCGACGGTTCGCGCTCGGAAATGCGGCCGTAAGCGAGCGTCGACTGGCAGAAGGCGATGGCGCGGTCGAGCGCCGACATCAGCCGCGGCGCGAAGCGCTGCGTCAGCGGGTCGGACGCCTGCGCGAGCCGATCCGACATGAGCTGCGCCGAGGCCAGCATGTTGCGCAGATCGTGGTTGATCTTGCTGATCGCGAGGCCGAGCGCGGCGAGATGTTTTTTCTCGCGCAGCTCCTTCGCGAGCGCGCGCTCCATTCCCGCGAGAGCGATTTCGGCCGCGCCGATCTCGTCGCCGCGATTGGAAGGGGAGACGACGCGCTGGCTGTTCTCGGGTTCGGCGGCGAACGCTGTGATGTTGTCGGAGAGCCTCCGCACGGGGCGCACGATCAGCCGGTCCAGCGCCCAATAGAGCAGGAAGGCCGTCACCCCCGAAATGAACAGCGACACCAGCAGCACATTCACCGAATAGCTGCGCAACGCCTCGCGCAGCGGTTTTTCCGGCAGGACGATCTCGATATAGTCCGCGCCGCCCATGCCTGGGCCGATCGCCCTGATCATGCGCTCATGCGCGCCGAACATGGTCGAGAAGGCGTCCTTGACTTGAGACCACCAGCTCGGATCGCGCAGGTCGATCCGGCGCGCCATGTCGAGCGGCATGTCGTCGGCGGCGAGAAGACGGCGGCGTTCGCCCGTCTTGAGCGCCATCGCGGCGGCGCCGATCTGGTCGAGCACGCGCAGCTCAAGTTCGCGGGGAACCATGCCGTCGGGCGCCGCGTCGAAAACGAGCGCCGCCACCTGGGCCGCGGCGAGACGGTCGGCGAGCAGGCCGCGATGATAGCTCGCGATGGTCGGCGCATAAATCAGCACTTCCGCCAGCGTCACGAACAGCACGGTCAGGAGCAGCAGCTTTCCGGAAAGCCCCACGCGCGGCCGGCGTCTGAACAAGGCGGGCCTGTCTCCGGCGCCGGCGGCGCGCGCATCCGCGTCAGGCAGGGACGCCATGACCGTTTATCCGAGCCGGCGCAGCAGCGCGATGACGCGTCTGAGCTGCGGGCTTCGCGTCAGCGGCGCGAGCGCGCCGATGGCGGCGCGCGTCGAGATCTCCGAGAGCGTCGGATAGGGCGCGACCAGCCCGGCGATATCGCTCAGCCTGCGCCTCGTCGTGATCGCGAAACTCCACAGCGGCAGCATATCGCCGGCGCCCCGTCCGACAAGGGCGGCGCCGAGGATGCGGCCTCTCCTGGTCGCGACGATCTTGACATGGCCTTCGCTCATATTGTCGGCGCGCGCGCGATCATTCTCTGCGAACGGCCAGCGCAGCGTGACCACGTCGGAGCGCATCCGCCGCGCATCGTCTTCCATGAGCCCGCAGGCCGCGATTTCCGGATCGCACGACAGAAAGCGGGGGATCATGCTGGCGTCGATGCGGAAGGGCAGGCGGAACAGCGCCGAGCGGACGACCAGGCGCGCGTGATGGATCGCGGCGTGAACCGATCGTGGCTGACCGGCGGCGCAATCGCCGATCGCATAGATGCGCCGGCTGCTCGTGCGCAGCCCGGCGTCCACCGTCACGCCGGACCGGTCGAAAGCGACGCCGGCCTTCGCGAGGTCGAGCCCGTCGATGCGCGGCCGCCGCTCTGTCGCGATCAGAACCCGATCGGCGACGGCGGCGTCTCGCAGGGGGCCGGTCGAAAACCGCGTTGAAATCCCGCCCTCTGTCTGACCGATCGACTCGACCCGCGCATGGCCGGTGACGCGCACGCCATCATGCAAGAGTCGCTGCAGCACGATGCGCGTCATTTCAGGATCGTGGTCCTCGATCGGCGATCGCGGCGTCAGCAGCCGCACGTCGGAACCGAAACGGCGGAAGAGTTGCGCCAGTTCCAGCGCCGAGGGATCGCCGCCGAGTATGAGCAGGCGTTGCGGCGGCTGCGGCAGGTCGAGCATCGTCTCGACCGTGAGCGGCTCGGCGCCGGCGAGCCCCTGCGCGATGGAGAGGTCGGGCGCCGATCCTGTCGCCAGAATGAAACGCCGGGCGCGGATGGTCGTAGCGCCGGCGCGGATCGTGCGATCGTCGATAAAGCGCGCAGGCTCGCGCATGACGCGCACGCCCATCGCGGTCAGGCGCTCCTCTGAATCGTCGCGCGCGGCGAGGGCCGCGACCGCTTTCGCCCGCGCCGCCGCTGCGGCGAAGTCAGCCTGGCCCGGCCCGCCCGCGACGGAGACGCCCGCCGCCTCGTTGATCAGCGTCAGCCGTTGCATTGTCGCCCGCAGGGCGGCGAGCGGAATGTCGGCTGAGATCCGGCCGCCGCCCATCGCGCCCTTCTCGACGAGCGCCACGGACACGCCGAATGCGGCCGCGGTCGTCGCCGCGGCGATCCCGGCGGCGCCGGCTCCGATCACGCACAAATCGACAATAATCGGGGAGGGTTCGCTCAATCTCGATCCTCGGTTCCGGTGATCGTCGATTTTTCCCCAAGAAGACGCCGCGACGCGAGGAGCGGCAGCAGCGCCAAGGCGCCGAGCGCGAAGAGAGCCGCCAGCATGCCTGGCGTCAGAGCCGCCGACGCGGAGAGGGTCAGCGCGCAGTCAGCGCCGCCGGCGGCGACGCAGGACGCATGGGCCTGCGCGCCGGCGTCGAAGGCGCGCGCCAGCCCGTCGCCCGCCATCGCCCATGCCAGAGCGGCGGGCGCGACGCCGACGAATGTGGTCCAGATCAGCGTCCGCAGGCGCGCGCCGAGCGCCGCTGCGGCGAAGGTCGTGAGCGCGAACGGGAAAAGGGGCGTCAGCCGCATGAAAAGCAGCCAGGACCATTCCGCGTCGCGGAAGCCGGCGCGCACGCGCTCCAGCAGCGGGGCGGCCCGATCGAGACGCGCCAGGCGCAATCCTCGCCGGGCGGCGAGCAGAAGGAGGCCGGCGCCGGCCGCGGCGCAGCCCATTCCCAGAAGCGTTCCGGTCGTCGGGCCGAACAGGAAGCCCGCCGCGAGGGTCATGAGGCCGCCGGGCGCCGCCAGCGAGGCCGCGAGGATATGGGCGGCCGCATAGACCGCCACGGCCGCGGGCCAGTTCCCGTCGATCGTCCGGCGCAGCCAGGCGCGGTGCTCGAACAGCCGTTCGGGGGACAGAAGCTCGTTCACGCCGGCCGCCCAGAAGCAGATGAGGACGCCGGGAACGAGCGCCAGCGCAAGCAGCCGCCGCATCCTGGCGGCGTTTGAGAGCGGCGCGTTGGCGTCGGGCATCGGACCTCGCGAGTCAGCCTTCTTTAGCGCGTGGCGTGGGCGATGGCAGTAGGCCCTTTGGCCGCGCCGGCCCGCGCTCCTCGCTTGCCGCTTCCGGCGCGGACCTCTAAAAGCCGTCATCCCTCGATCCGGAGATTTGGAATGCGGCCGTCGAAACGCGCGCCAGACGAAATGCGGCGCGTGAGCCTTGAGCGGGCGGTGGCGCGCTACGCCGAAGGCTCCTGCCTGGTGAAGTTCGGCGAAACCCACGTGCTCTGTGCAGCGTCCGTTGAGGACAAGCCGCCGCCGTGGCTGCGCAACACCGGCAAGGGATGGGTCACCGCCGAATATGCGATGCTGCCCCGCGCCACCCTCGAACGAACCCGGCGCGAAAGCACCACCGGCAAGCCGAGCGGCCGCACGCAGGAGATTCAGCGGCTGATCGGGCGCTCGTTGCGCGCCGTGGTGGACCTCGCCGCTCTTGGCGAGCGCCAGATCACCGTCGATTGCGACGTGCTTCAGGCGGACGGCGGAACGCGCACCGCCTCGATCACCGGCGCATGGGTCGCCCTGCATGACTGCCTACAGTGGATGAAGGCGCGCAACATGCTGAAGGGCGATGCGCTCAAGGATCATGTCGCGGCGATTTCGTGCGGCATCGTCAATGGCGAGCCTGTCATCGACCTGGATTACGTCGAGGATTCCAACGCCGGCGCGGACTGCAATTTCGTCGTCACGGGTTCGGGCGGCCTCGTCGAGGTGCAGGGCACGGCGGAAGGAAAGCCCTTTTCCGAAGCCGAGTTCGGCGCGTTGATGGCGCTCGCCCGCAAGGGATGCGGCAAGCTCGTCGAGTTGCAGAAGATCGCGGTGCTGTGACGCGATGACGCCGCGCACGCTGTCAGGCCGCATCGTCATCGCGACCCACAACAAGGGTAAGCTCGCGGAGATGCGCGAACTGCTCGCGCCCTATGGCGTCGACGCGACCTCGGCTGGCGAGCTTGGCCTGCCGGAGCCGGACGAAACCGGATTCATGTTCTCTGAAAACGCAGCGATCAAATCGCGCGCGGCCGCCGCCGCCAGCGGCTTGCCGGCGCTCGCCGATGATTCCGGCGTGTGCGTCGATGCGCTTGACGGCGCGCCCGGCCTCTTCTCCGCCAACTGGGCCGGGCCGGGCAAGAATTTCGCGCCGGCGATGGCGCGCGTCGAAGAGGAGCTGCGCAAGCGCGGCGCGACGGCGCCCGAACAGCGCCGCGCGCATTTCGTCTCCGCCCTCACGGTCACATGGCCGGACGGACATGAAGAATTGTTCGAGGGCCGCGTGTTCGGAACGATCGTCTGGCCGCCGCGCGGGCCGCGCGGCTTCGGCTATGATCCGATCTTCCTGCCGGACGGCCACGCCCGCACCTTCGGCGAGATGGAGTCGCACGAGAAGCACGGCGTTCCCGCCGACGGATCGGAGGCGCTGTCGCATCGCGCGCGCGCGTTCCAGAAACTGGCGTCGGCGTTGCTCGCGAAGAACCGCGCATGAGCGACGCCGCGGATCCCGGCTTCGCGGTCTATGTGCATTGGCCGTTCTGCGCGTCGAAATGCCCATACTGCGATTTCAACAGCCATGTGCGCCATGCGGCCATCGATCAGGAGCGCTATGTCGCGGCGTTCCGGCGCGAACTCGCGACGCAGGCGGCGCGCGCGCCCGGACGAATCGTTCATTCGATCTTCTTTGGCGGCGGCACCCCGTCGCTCATGAAGCCCGAAACGGTCGCGGCGATCATCGCGGCGATCGGCGAGAACTGGACCGTCCCGGCGGACGCGGAAATCACGCTTGAGGCGAATCCGACCAGCGTCGAGGCCGGGCGCTTCAGGGGCTATC
>MKVY01000035.1:38563-41240 GCA_001899525.1 Rhizobiales bacterium 65-9 | reverse complement strand
CCTGATCTATGCGCGGCCCGATCAGACGCCGCAGCGCTGGCGCGAGGAACTGCGGCGGGCGATCGCGCTCGGATCGGAGCATCTCTCGCTTTACCAGCTCACCATCGAGCCGGGCACCTGGTTCGAGAAGCTCCATGCGGCCGGAAAGCTGAAGACGCCGAGCGCCGATGAGGGCCGCGCCCTCTGGGATGTGACGCAGGAGGCGTGCGACGCCGCCGGCTTGCCGGCCTATGAAATCTCGAACCACGCCCGACCCGGCGCCGAATGCCGGCACAATCTGGTTTACTGGCGGTATGGCGAATACGCCGCGATCGGCCCCGGCGCGCACGGGCGCCTGATGATGGGCCGCGACCGGCTCGCCTTTTCGAACCTGCTTCAGCCCGAGGAATGGCTGCGGGCGGTGGAATCAGCCGGCGAAGGCGTTGCGGAATCGTCGTTGCTGACGGCGGGCGAGCAGGCCGACGAATATCTGCTGATGAGTCTGCGGCTGCGCGAGGGGATCGATCCGGCGCGCTACGCCAGTCTGCGGGGCCGTCCGCTCGATTCAGCGCGGGTCGGCTTCCTGGTCGAGCACGGCCTCGTGGCGCGCAGCCCCAACGGGCATGTGGCGGTGACGGCGGAGGGCTTTCCCGTGCTGGACGCCGTCGTCGCCGATCTGGCGGCGTGAGAAGCGGCGGTTCTGACGTCGCCTAAGCAGCCGAAGCGGCGAGCTTTTTCTCCAGCGTCTCCACCCAGGCGATCGCCAGATCGAGCGTCTCGAACGGCGGGCTGGTGGTCAGTTCGTCGGCATGATCGGACTTGCCGTATTCGACCACATACTGGTTCGCTTCGCGCACATGCCGAATCACGATGAAGCTGTTGTCGGTTTGGGACACACGCTCCTGCATCATGGCTCGACTCCGCTCATGTCTGGAAAACAACAAAGCCCTAAGCGCACTGCAGCGAAAAAGTTCCAGGAGTCAAGCAAAAGGGGCGTCGAGAGGCCAGTTGATAAAATAAAACGATATATTTATCAGTATCTTAGGTAAATTGCTGCGTCGCGATATAGTTAGCTCGCGAATGATTTTGGAGCCGGGCTGAGCACGACGACCTGCCCGTTGCGGATTTCGTTCACCGCGAGCGCCCGCTCGTTGGCGCCGTTCTGGTAGAAGCGGAACAGGCCGTCGGAGCCGCTGAAGCCCGACGGATTGGTCAGCACCTCGTCGGAAAACCGGCGCGCGCCCTGCGTGCGCGCCAGCGCCACGGTTAGCGACGTGGCGTCGTAGGCCAGCGTGGCGATGCGCGTCGGGCTCGCATTGTACCGGGCGCGGTACCGCTGCGCGAAATTATCGAATCCGGCCGGATCGGGCGCCGCGAACCATCCTCCCTGCAATTGCGGGATGCGGAACACCGCCGCCTCGTTCCACTGGCCCGTGCCCAGCGGCCGCACGCGCGACGCGTTGAAATTGATCGCGCCGAGCTGCTCGGCGATGGCCGGCAGGAGGTCGCCGCGCGTCGGGATGAAAAGGGCGTCCGCCTGCGCGGCCGGTCCCGCCGCCACCGGCGCGATGGCCTGAACAGCCGCCTGGATCCGGGCGCGGTCGGTCGGAAACGTCTGGACAGCGGCGAGCCGGGCGCCGCGCCGCGACACGGCGTTCTGGAAAGCGGCATTGGCGACGGCGCCATAGGCGTCGTCTGGAATCAGCGCCGCGAAGGAGCGCTTGCCCTGCGAATAGGCGTATTCGACGATCCGCTCGACCTCGTTCTCCGGCAGGAAGCTCAGCAGATAGACGCCGCGCGAGGCGACCGTGGAATCGCTGGAGAAAGCGATGATCGGCCGGCCGGCGGCGCGCGCGACCTGCGCCGCCGCCTGGACGTTCGCTGCGAAGAGCGGCCCGAGCAGGATTTCGGCGCCTTCATTGATCGCTTCCTGCGCCGCGACGCGCGCGCCCTCTGGCGAGGCGCGGTCGTCCTTCACGATAAGCTGCACGTTCGGGTTCTCGAACTGCGCCAGCGACAGTTCGGCGGCGTTCTTGAGGGCTGTTCCCGTGGCGCCGCCGCCGGTCAGCGGCAGGATGAGGCCGACCTTGACGCCTCCGGTCGAAGGCGCCGGCGCAGGACGCGGCTCCTCGCCGCCGACGATCGAACCGAGCGTGCCGCCGCACGCCGATGTCAGAAGGCCGGTCGCGACCGCGCCGAGAATGCGGCGGCGGGTCGCCCATGACGAAGGGCGAACGTCCGAAGCGGTGACATCCATGGCGGCTCCCGTCCTGATCGACCGGTTCAATCGACTCGAACCTCTGATAGCATGGATCGCCGAGCCGACGCGAAACGCGAGCCCCGAACGATGCCAGACGCCCGCGCCGCCGCCGCGCCGCCGCCGATGCCCTCCGCTCCGGAAAGGGCGAAGGAATTCATGCTGTTCGGCCGCCGCGTGCCGGCCGAGTCCCTGGTCGCCGGGCTGCATGTGGTTTCGACGCCGATCGGCAATCTGAAGGACATCTCCATCCGCGCCCTCAATGCGCTCGCGGCGGCGGACGTCGTTCTTGCGGAGGACACGCGCGTATCGGGCAAGCTTCTCTCCCACTACGGCGTCGCGACGCCGATGATCTCCTATCACGATCACAATGCGGCGCGGATGCGGCCGCAGGTGATGGAGCGGCTCGCGCGCGGCGAGGCGATCGCGCTGATCTCGGAC
>MKVY01000035.1:33902-38550 GCA_001899525.1 Rhizobiales bacterium 65-9 | reverse complement strand
TTCCCGGCGCGTCCGCCCTGCTTGCGGCGCTGGCGATCGCGGGCCTGCCGACCGACCGCTTTTTCTTCGAGGGCTTCCTGCCCCCCAAAAGCGCCGCCCGCCGCGCGCGCCTGAAAGCGCTGGCGGCGATTCCCGGCACGCTGGTTCTCTATGAGTCGCCGGGCCGCGCCGCCGAGGCGGTCGCGGACGCCGCCGCCATGCTCGGAGCCCGCAGGGCGGTCGTCGCGCGCGAACTGACCAAGCTGCATGAAGAGGCCATTCGCGGCGCGCTGCCCGACGTCGCGCGCGACCTCGCCGCGCGCGACGTGGTGCGCGGAGAGATCGTCATCCTGATCGCGCCCGCCGAAGAGGGCGAAAGCTCGGCGGAGGACAGCGAGGCGTCGCTCGACGCGCTGCTCGGCGCGGCGCTCGCGAATGTGTCGCTGAAGCAGGCCGTGGCCGACGTCGCCGCGCGCACCGGAGAGCCGCGGCGGGTGGTGTATGCGCGCGCGCTGGCGCTCACCGGCAAATCATGACGCGCGCCGCGCGATCGGCGGGAGAGCGCCGGCGCGCCAACCGCGCCGGCCATGCGGCGGAATGGCTGGCGGCCGCCCTGCTGATCGCGAAAGGCTACCGCATCCTGGCGCGCCGCTACGCCGCGCATGGCGGCGAGATCGACATCATCGCCCGGCGCGGGGCGACCGTCGCCTTCGTCGAGGTGAAAAGCCGCGCCTCGCTGGACGCAGCGCTGGATGCGATCGGCGCGGCGAAAACCGGCCGGTTCAGCCGGGCCGCCGACGCATGGCTGATGCGCAATCAATGGGCGTCCGGCCATGTCCTGCGCGCCGACGCCGTTCTTGTCGCGCCCCGGCGCTGGCCGCGCCATGTGGAGAACGCTTTTGCTCTCGATGGGCGTCGGTCGGACGGTGGCTGGTGAGGGGCGGGGTTGTTGCCAAACGCCGACGCCGCGCTATCACTCCCGGCCCGCGGTGTTCGCGCTTTCGCATGACCCGTTGAAACCCGCCGGCGCCGCTTTCAGGAGACAACCATGACGCTCAAAGTCGCGATCCAGATGGATCCGATCGACAGGATCAGGATCGCCGGCGACTCCACTTTCGGCCTCATGCTCGAGGCGCAGGAGCGGGGGCATGAGATGTTCTATTACACCCCGGACCGGCTCTCGATGCGCGACGGCAAGGTGTTCGCCACGATGCAGCCGGTGACGGTGAAGGATGTCGCCGGCGACCATTTCAGGCTCGGCGAAGCGGCGCGGCGCGATCTCGATACCCTCGACGTCGTGCATTTGCGGCAGGATCCGCCCTTCGATCTGAACTACATCACGACCACCCATCTGCTTGAGCGGGTTCATCCCAAGACTCTCGTCGTCAACGACCCCTTCCATGTGCGCAACGCGCCGGAAAAAACCTTCGTCACCGAATTTCCCGAACTCATGCCGCCGACGCTGATCACGCGCGACCGCGATGCGATCGATGAGTTCCGCAAAGAGCATGGCGAGGTCGTGATGAAGCCGCTCTACGGCAATGGCGGCGCGGGCGTCTTCAAGGTGTCGCGGAACGATCCGAATTTCGGCTCGCTCTATGATTTATTCTCGACCATGTTCCGGGAAGCCTGGGTGGTGCAGCGCTTTCTTCCCGCCGTGTCGAAGGGCGACAAGCGCATCATCCTCGTCGACGGCGTCTATGCCGGCGCGATCAACCGCGTGCCGCAGGGCGACGACATCCGCTCCAACATGGTGCGCGGCGGCGCGGCCGAAGCGACCGACCTGTCGCAGCGCGAGCGCGAAATCTGCGAGCGCATCGGCCCGGAGCTCAAGAAGCGTGGCCTGATCTTCGTCGGCATCGACGTCATCGACGGGCTGCTGACGGAAATCAACGTCACTTCGCCGACGGGATTGCGCGTCATCAAGCGGACCGGCGGGCCTGACATCGCGGCGATGATCTGGGACGTGATCGAAGAGAAGCGGAAAGCGGCCGCCTGAAAGAGGTCGCGGCTTCAGCAGAAGTCGAAATCGACGCCTTCATCCGCCTGCAGCACGTGATCGTGATAGAGTTTGTCATAGCCGCGCCGCGCGATGGAATCGGGCTCCTTCGTTTCTGAGCGGCGGGCGGCGATCTCTGCGTCGTCCACGAGGAGATCGAGGCGTCGCTCGCGGACGCTGAGGCGAATGCGATCGCCCGTCCGCGCGAGCGCGAGCGGCCCGCCGGCCGCCGCCTCCGGCGCCACATGCAGCACGATCGCGCCGTAGGCCGTGCCTGACATGCGCGCGTCCGAAATCCGCACCATATCCTTCACGCCCTGCGCGGCGAGCTTGCGCGGGATCGGCAGATAGCCGGCTTCCGGCATCGCCGCCTCGCTCTTGGGGCCGGCGTTCTGCAAGACCAGAATGTCGTCCGGCGTCACATCGAGATCGGGCGCGTCGATGCGCCGGGCGAGATCGGCGAGCGAGGAAAAAACGATCGCGCGGCCCTCATGTTCGAGCAGACGCTTGTCCGCCGCGGCGCGCTTCACGATGGCGCCGCGCGGCGCGAGCGAGCCGAACACCGCGACGAGCCCGCCATCCGGATCGACTGGCTCCGCCCGCGCGCTGATGACAGAGCGATCGACCGGTTCCGCAAGCGGCTCCTCGATCAACTCCCCGAGCGTCTTTCCGGTGATCGTCATGCAGTCGAGATGCAGCAGATCGCGCAGTTCGCGCAGAACGGCGGGAACGCCGCCGGCCGCGAAAAAATCCTCCATGTAATTGGCGCCGACGGGTTTCAGGTTCACCAGCACCGGCGTCTCATCCGATAGCGCGTTGAGACGCCGAAGATCGAAGGGGACGCCGGCGCGGCGCGCGATCGCCGCGAGGTGGACCAGCGCGTTGGTCGAGCCGGAGATCGCAAGCAGCATGCGCACGGCGTTCTCGATCGATTTTTCCGTCACCAGCGCGCGCGGCGTCAATCCGGTAGCGCCGATGAGCGCGGCGGCGCGGCGGCCGCTTTCCTCTGCGGCGCGCAGCCTGTCCGCATGCGTGGCGGGAATGGCGGCCGAACGCGGCAACGCAAGACCGAGCGTCTCGACGATGCAGGCCATGGTGCTCGCTGTCCCCATCACCGCGCATGTGCCAGCCGTCGTCGCCAGCCGCCCCTCGACGGCGTCGATCTCGGCGCGGTCGATGTCGCCGGCCCGGTAGCGCGCCCAGAAGCGCCGGCAGTCCGTGCAGGCGCCGAGTCGCTCACCGCGATAACGGCCTGTCGACATCGGGCCCGCGACGATCTGGATCGCCGGTTTGCCGGCGGAAACGGCCGCCATGATCTGCGCCGGCACGGTCTTGTCGCATCCGCCCATCAGGACAACCGCGTCGATGGGCTGCGCGCGGATCATCTCCTCGGTATCCATCGCCATGAGGTTGCGGAACTTCAGGCTCGTCGGGTTGAGGAACACCTCGCCGAGCGAGATTGTCGGGAATTCGAGCGGCAGCGCGCCGGCCATGAGCACGCCGCGCTTCACCGCCTCGAGCATCTCCGGAAAATGACGATGACAATTGTTGAACCCGCTGAAGGTGTTCGCGATGCCCACGATGGGACGCCCCAGCGCTTCGTCGGAATAGCCCATCGAGCGGGCGAAGGACCGCCGCAGATAGGCGGAGAAGTCCGGATCGCCGTAGTTTGTCAGCCCGCCCGCGAGCCCTGCGCCCGCCTGCCTCTTGGGTCCGTCCGACATTCGTAAATCCGTCTGATTGGTGGAGGCGCCGCTCGTTCGACGGCGGAGGAGCTTATCACGCGATTGGCGTTATATCCCATAGCTCCGGAATCAGAAGGCATATCGCGGCGGCGAGAGCGTGGGCGCTTCCTTGGCGCCGAGACAAATCGTGTTCCGGCTCTCGAGCCCTGGCGGACGGCTGGAATGATCTTGAAGCTGGTCCGGCAAGCTCGCGAGGGCGCCTCAGGGGCGCGTAAGTCGATCAGGCGAATCGCCAAGCCGCGCAGCGCTCGCAAGCAGGGAAAAGGTAGGGCGCGTTCAGTCATGCCGTAAGCGCTCGCGCCTGCCGCCGCATGTGAGGTTGAGCGCCGGAACGGATCTCAGGCATCTCGTTTCGGAGTAAGCGGACATCGATCGGAGCAGCGTGGACGAGCTGCAGCGCGAGCACGGATGCGTTTGAATTAAATTGTTTGTCTTCGTCGATGTGGGGCCCGGAATATCTTTCAATATATTTTCCGAAATCATGCGCCTTATTTGACTCGATTGCCCCGCCGTCGCGTGTCGGTTGCTTAACTGCGCGATCGTGTTCACGACGCCTTTGCTTGACCCGGCTTCAAACACCGCGTTCCCTCATGAGCGCGGGAGCATGCGCGCGTCGGTGACATCGCGCCGCTCTGTCGCAGGTGGAGTTCTTCATCTTCACAGGGGATATGATCATGGCCGGTCCGATCAAGGGAACTCACAGTGACGACAATCTCGGCGGCGGAGGCAATGACGACGTCATCTTCGGCTATGCTGGCGATGACACGCTCTATGGCCGCGGCGGCGACGATATCCTGTATGGCGGGTCCGGGGACGATGTGCTGCGCGGCGGTCGCGGCGATGACGTGCTGAGAGGCGGCTCCGGCGATGATCGCCTTTACGGCGGCCAGGGCGACGACAGGCTGTTCGGCGGGGCCGGCGACGA
>MKVY01000035.1:30272-33824 GCA_001899525.1 Rhizobiales bacterium 65-9 | reverse complement strand
TGATATTCTCAAGGGCGGCTCCGGCGACGACATCCTGGTCGGCGGAGAGGGCGACGATCGCCTCACAGGGGGCAGCGGGGACGACACCTTTGTCTTCGCCGGCGATTTCGGATCAGACACGATCACCGACCTGCGCGGCGGCGACAAGATCGATCTGACCGCGATCGGCGCCGTCACCAGCATCAGCGATCTCACCATCGAGGCGGTGGACGGCGATACCGTGATCACCGTGCCCGGCGGCGCGTCGATCACCGTGAAGGGTCTCGCCCCTGCGCAGGTGCTCTCGTTTATCGAAGTCGCCTGCCTCATGCGCGGCGCGCTGGTGCGCACCCCGGGCGGCGAAAAGCCGGTCGAGAGCCTGTCGATCGGCGATGAGGTGCTGACCATCGATGGCGTCGCGGAGCGCATCAAATGGATCGGAAAGCGCGCCTATTCGCGTCCATTCCTCGCCCACAACGGCAAGATCGCGCCGATCTGCTTCGAGGCCGGCTCTCTCGGACCAAATCAACCGTCGCAGGACCTCTACGTTTCTCCCGAGCATGCGATGTATGTCGACAATGTGCTTGTTCCGGCCAGACTTCTGCAGAATGGCGCGACGATCGCGCAGAGAAGCGATTTCGACATCGTGGAGTATTTCCATCTCGAATTCGATGAAGCCCAGGTCATCTGGACGAATGGCGTTCCCACCGAAAGCTATATCGACACCGGAAATCGGCGCATGTTCGCCAACGCGGCGGAATATCTCGCTCTCCACGGCGACAAGCATGAAACGGAACGCCGGCGCAGATTCTACGCCATCTATGGCGGCGTGGCGCTTGAAGCGATCCGTCGACGCCTGCAAACGCAGTCTCTCGCGGCGTGACAGGACGGAGGCGGCGCTTTTTGCGCCGCATGTCTCCGCGCGAACCGCATCGCGCGGCGCGAGCGCCGGATGAGCGATGACCTGCGTATGATCCATCAAGATCCGCCGCCCTTATGCGGCCGCGGCCCGGCTGTCAGGATCGCCGTTCTGGGCGATGATCGGATCGGGCCGCTGTCTGTTTCGAGCCGCGAGCAGGGCGGCCTGTCCCTTTCATTCAGGGAAGACAGCTTCATCGTCTGGCTGCGGGCGCTGGCTCCGTCGATCCTGAGTCCGGACGAGCTTGTGATTGCGGTTCCCGGCGCTGCCGCCGCGCGGTTGGCGCAGCGCGTCAACGATGTCGTGTCGCGAGAGGAGCGTCCCGACGCTGTCCTGATATGCGCTGGCCTTGAGGACTGCGCGGCTGCGATCCGCGGGGTCGCGCCGGATTTCTCCGAGACTGCGCATGCGCTCGAGCGCATGGCGGATTTCTTCCTTCTCAATCACGTGAAGCCGATTTTCGTCATTCCGCCGCCATCGCCGCTATTTGCCAACGGGCTTTTCGCCGAGCGCTACATCGCGCTGATCGCGACGCTCAGGCGAATCAGCGCCTGTATTTCCGGCGTCGCTCTGATTGATCCGATCCCGGCGCTTCTGAAGCCGCAGGCCTATGGGCTCGAGCCCGATGACCGTTATGCGACGAAAGACGGCCTGACGTCCGTCGGCGCCTTCCGGCTGGCGCGCGCCGTTCTTCAGAGCCTGCGGGAATTGTACCCGACCCACCGCGTCGATGATCGGGCGCCCGATCGTGATTGCGCGGTGCTCAACGACAACCCCGAGCTTCGGATGCCGGAGCGCGCCGCGACGGCGGGGATCGCCGGCCCGCAACCGACCGCCTACGCCATCGATGGAGTCGGAACGGGCGGCGTGGCTGCGAGGGCGACCCCGTTCGTATCGCCGGGCTCCGTCGGCGTTCGAATAGCCCTGTCCGGCGGCTACGCGACGAGCTGGGGCGCGATCCGCCTTTATCAGCGCGCGCCGGACAGCGCGACGCGTCAACTAAGGTGTGGCGATTTGGTGGGCGCGTTCTGCGATCTGGCTTGCCCGGGGGAAGCGAAAAACATTTCGTCCGTCTCCCTGCATGCAACGCTTGTCCGAGCGCATGACTTCGTCGGGTTGCACTCAGCGCCTTGTCCTGTCGCGGAGGCAGGAAGTCTTCTTCGGCTGAGCACGCCTGTTTTCGCTGCGCCTGACGACATTCAGGCGCTGCATGTTTCCCTCCATATCCTGCTGAGTCCGGGCGTCGACCGCGATGCGGCGGGCGAAATCCTCGTCCAAAGAATGGTCCTGTCCGGAAGAAGGATGGGAGCAGAAGCAGGGCGCGATCAAGATATGTCGCCTTTCGCAAGGAGAGCCGCGTGACAGTTGATGCTGAATCCAGGTTGCAGATCATCGGCGCGACGCATCAGGCGGTCCGTATGATCTGCGCCAACGCAATCGCCATGAGCGAGAACGTCTGCGCTTACGTCTCGGGAATTCGAGTCGGCGTCAATCATGTCGAGGGCGAGTTCGAGCCGGGCGATGTGATCGAATACCCCATTTCCTATCTGCCCTGGGTCGAGCTGCCGGCGGAAATCCGCTTCGTATCCGAGCAGTCGGGCCGGGAGATCGCGGATCCGTTCCGGATCGTGACGCACGATGACGCGGTGGCTCTCGTCGGCATCGGCGAAGCGGTTGTTCAGAACGTCGAGATCGCGCAGGGAATGATCAGGGGCCTGGTCATCAATCGCGTGAACGGGCTGCTGCGGCCGCAGATGTTCGCGCGCATCAACGGCGTGGTGCCCCGCATCATCGCCGTCGAGCAGCCGCGCCTTCTGGAGGATGGCGGGGCGTCGTTCCAGTTCAGCGCCCAGCTTCACCCGGCCGATCTCGGCGAGAACGGTTTGACTGCCGAGATATTCCTTCTCGGTCAGGACAGGCCTTTGACGTCGATCGCTTACCGACGGGCGGACATCGACGATCTCACCAAGCGGATCGTCGAGTTCGAAGCCCGTCTTGCGCAGATGTCGCAATCGACGACGTTTCGTTTGAAAACCGCCGGCCACGAAGTGAAACAGCGGCTCGATCTGATGCAGGAAAGAATAGACGCGTTTATCGAATATGCCGCGTCTTTCATGTTTGATCGCATAGCAGATACGGAGGTTCCGAGCCTGCCGAATGCGCCGCCGCTGTCGGCGGAAAGTCGAAAGAAGATCGATGCGTTTCTGGCGATCGTCCGAGGCGAAGGCAAGCCTGCGCCGCCGGCGACGCAGGGCAAGGACGCAAAGCCTCCGCTGGAATCGGCGTTCTTCTCCTTCGGCTGGCTCGACGTCGAGCAGGAGAACGGCATTCCCGTCCGCTGGATGACCGACAATGCGGTGATATTCAATCCTCAGCCGGAACGCCCGGTTGTGGAGGTGTTGGTGACCCTCTTCGCGGCGGGAGAAACGACGAAGCCGGCCTTCCGCGCCGCCTTTGATGGAGCGCCGGCGCTATGCTCGGTCGAGCGAGCAAAGAAAAAGAATGGGATGTGGCGGCTTCAGGCGAGTCCGGCGGAAGGCGCGCCGACCGCGTGCCGCGCGTTCAGCCTAGTGAATCTGACGGCGTCTTCCGCCTCAGCCTCGCAGAAAAAGCGCGCAGGATCGATCGCGGTGTCCGACGTCGTCTTCGTCTAT
>MKVY01000035.1:25722-30202 GCA_001899525.1 Rhizobiales bacterium 65-9 | reverse complement strand
CCGGTCCAGCCGGGCTTTTCCGCTTGCCCCATCGCATAGCTCACGCGAAGCTGTTGGGCGCGCGGCGTCTCCGCGAGTTTGATATGAAGCTCGGACCGATTCGCCAAAGCGACTGATTGAATGGGTATGGGGCGTCCGCCCGCATCGAGCGAGAACCCGAAATCGGGAGCTGCGGGCGTCCAATCATCGTCGAAGGCCAGCGAAGCGGCTTTCTCGGGAAGCTTGAAGCCGATCCGTATGACATTGTCGCTGCGACGGGCCCATAACGGGTGCAGCGGCTCGAACCAGACCTTCTTCTGCTGCCTACAGGACTCAAGGACGAGAGCAAGAAGGTCGCCAAGCATCATGCGTCCGACGGCCGACTGATGAACGCCGTCGCTTAGTGGGAACTGATACATGGGTCCGGCTAGCGCGACCTCGTTGGGTCGCCGGCGCGCAACGTCCCACTGTGCGAGCGGCGTCTCCAGTGCGAGCTGCGGCGCGGCTGCGCTGGCGTTTGTCTGGAGAACGATGGCGATTGGCGGCTTTGCTTGGCGCGTTTTGATCTGCAGCGCGGGCAACGCATCCGTCAGCAGCGCGTCGAGCATGTTTGCATAGCTTTCGCGGGCCGCCGGTCCGGATTCCCCCTGGATGAGGACGAGAGCGGCGATCCGAGGAACGTAGCCGCGCGCCTCGGTCGCTGCGCGCATGCGTTCCGCCGCGATCATCAGATCGTCCCATGCGACTGAGCCGCGCAGAAAAGACGCGAGAGGCTCTCCGCCGCGCCACACGGTATGCATAAAGTGAGCGGGGCCCGCCGTGCGACGCGAAATCGCATAGGCCATCGCGGTTGCGGGGAATGGCGCATAGCGCAGGTCGTCGCGAACGGCCCCCATGCCGCGCAGCCGTTTCCCGTCGACAGGATGCGAGGCGTAGGTCTGCTGCGCGCCTTCGAAAGAAAACATCGTCTTCTGCGAAACCGGCTGGGTCAGGATCGGCGCCGCATGTCCGCCGGCGCCGGCGTTGGATTGTCCATAGAAAAAGACGGCGTCGATGGGCGGCCGGCTTTGCGCAACTGCATCGGCAATCGCTGACGGCGAGGCGAGAGACGCAACAATCCGCGCGAGAATCCGGCGGCGCGTGATCATTGTCGTGAGCTGACGCGCGGCTCGATCGCCTTCAAACGCTCTGTCAGCTTGGACGCAACCCTTTCGATCCCATAATGATCCCTGATGAAGGCGCGCGCGCGGCTGGTGATGGCCGGGTCCCGGTTTGCGCGAACGACCCTGAGCTTGTTGGCGGCGTCGGCGATAGATGGCTCCGCCCACTGGCTGCCATCACGGAAGGGGTACTCGCCGGCCTCCACGTCCCGAAGCGCGTACGAGACCGGATATCCCCGCGTCGCGTCAAGGAAGCACGCAGAACCGGACCAGTCGGTGGCCGCCACTGGCGTCCCTAGCGCCATCGCCTCAGCGATGACGCGCCCGAATCCCTCGGCTCGATGAAGAGAGATGAAACACGCGGACTGCTTGATGAGCCCGAGAATCTGCGCCCGTGAGAGCGGCTTGTTGATGATGACGCATCGCTTTTCCCCCGCCGCGAGCGTCGCGAGATGCCGAGCGGCGTCCGGATGTGCGTCTGCGTTGATCGTTTTGATGATCAACTTTTCCTTTCCATGCGAGGGAAACGCCTTTTGAAACGCGGCCAGAGCCCCGTCCGGATTTTTCCGTGCGATAAAAGAATTGTAGTCGAACATCGATAGAACGATGAAGTCGTCCCGCGAAAGGCCGAACAGCGAGAGGTCGACGGGCTCATCGTCCGGAATATGGACGTGCGGCGGCATCAGTATGACCGGCTTGTCGGTAAGACCGCTGTAAACCTTTTCGAGGAAGTCGCTGGCCGCCCATACTTCATCGACGAGATCGAAAACGCTTTTCCAATGATCGGGGAGACTCGTGAGCTCCCACGGCCAGTAACCGATGGAGTAGCGGTCTTGAAAAAGCGCCCGCCCTCGTTCGATTCGCAAGCGCGCGGTCTCGAAAGGCGGCAAAGTGAAGATGTTGATCGGGAAAATCGGCCTGCTTGTCTTCGGAAGGTCGAGCGCCGGCGCAACGTCTGTAACGCCATCGCTGGGGAGTGAGAGATTGATAAGCGCGCATGGAATGTTGGCGTATCGAAGGGCGGCCGCAAGCGCCCGGGCGTCCTCCCCGACGCCCATAATACTGTCGCCAAATCCAAAGATATTCACGCCGGGGACGCGCGAGAAGCCGGCCTTCTTAAAGCCGCCTGGGTCCCGCTGCTGGGCGGCGCGGCGGACATCGCGCTCGCGCGCAGAGAGGAAAGGCGACAATCCAAGAGATTCTGCTCCCCCGTCATAATACCAGTCATGAAACCGCTCGACGTCGCCGCTGAATCTGCTCCTCAATTCCGGCTTGGTGAAAAGGACATACGTCGCCAGCCTCGATGCGCAAGGCGGAATTGGCGCGGACAAGAAGTCGAGATAGTCCGCGCTGAAATTCACATCCGGATATCGCCGCCATCCCTCGAGCGCGAACCAGAGCAGAAATCGCGACGCCCTCTCGTCGGACAACGTCGCGGGGGCGCTGGACTGCGCATGCCCGAGGAGAAAAACCAGCCTCAGCGTGTCATCGGAGAGAATAATATCGACGGCCGAGCTTCTTCCATTTGCGCCCGACAAGGGAGGAAAAGACGCCATCGCGTCATGCCGCGGCGACGGAAAATCGCGGCGAGCCGTCCCCGCATATAATTCGCGCAAGCTCGTCATACTCCTGAGATACCCGCGCCATGTAGCTCGCGAATAGGCGATAACTCTCCTGCTGCATTTCCTGCTGGAGAACGTCGGACTGCTTGTAGTGTCTCATGGCGTCGACCATATCGCGCATCGTCCGCAACTGGTGAAAGGGATGCCGCGCGGGAATGCCTTCGAAGGCGTCCAGAGTGCCGATGATCGACTTTCCATAAGCGAGCGCTTCGATCGTCTTGATCTTTAGGCCGGTGCCTCCAATCATGGGATTGAGAACACAAGCGACATGATCGTAGAAGTCGCTGAGATCATCGACAAGGCCCATCTGGTAAGGGCATGATTGCAGGCTGAGCCTTCCACGGGTGATCGTTCCCGCGAGCGCCCAATCGACGTCGCTTGACGGGGCGATCGCCTGGTCCAGCGCTTTCAGCGAAGCGACGTTGAAGGGGTTGCCGCTTCCGATATAGCCGAAGGTGAAGGATGGAGGAGGTTTCGGCCGCGTGCGCAGAAGAAACTGTGGATCCATCGGGTGGCCGACCGTAATTGTCCGTCCTTTGTGACGGTTTTCGATAACGGTGGATTCCCGTTCCTGGATGCCGATAACCACATCGGCGCGCGCAAATCCGCGATTCTCCTCCTCGATTGTCGTGAAGTACCAGCGCGGCTCGAGACGCGCGCGCTCGGCGATCGTGTTGCGGCCGCCGAAAAGGTCGTGCGTATCGAGAATCTTGAGGGGTCCGTCGAGCCGCTCAAACGTTTTCGACATCCAGACATAGTTCACGATGACGGCGTCGTAATCGTGTGCGGCGACGACCTGCGCCACCTGCTCGCACAAATGATCGGGGCACCAATCGTCCAGCCCCCACGCATGAGGCAGGCTCGGAGGCTCGAGAGCGAGCGACTTAAGAAAGAAAAAACGCCGCCAGTATTGGCTCATCGCCTTGAACTGGTCCTGAGAGAGCCCCTCCATGCCGTAGTAAAAAAAATCCATCGCGATCCCACGACGGCGCAATTCTTCCGCTTCTGCTTTTATGCGAGCGGCGTTCCCCTGATCAGCGGGGTGCGATGCAATCGGGGAGATGACGAGAACGGCCGGCGAACTCATTGCAGTATGATCATCTTGTCGATGCAGACTCCGAGAAGTCGGCCTGAATTGGCGTCCGCAGTCATGCAGGGAACGACGAGGGTCAGCGCCGGGCGCAGCGTACTTTCCGGCAGATCGATAATGATCTTTCCGCTGGTGTCGGACCAGCGATCGACGGCGTGCGCGACCGGCCGGCCATTGAGCTGCACGGCTATACGATCGAGATTGGCGCGATCTTCCGTCCTTGGAACGCACAGCTCAATGCGGCTCGCGCGCCCGGCGGGGTGAGGCGGAATCAGGCGAAAATGACTCGACGGGCCGGTCCAAAGCCAGGAATACTGATGGTCGCCCTCGCTTGCGTAACCACCATCGTGCACCAGTCCGCTGGCTTCGACAATGATGGGGTTGTCATCGCCGTCGAACAGCTCGGTGTCGGGTGATCTGACACGCCTGTCGCTGCCACGCTCGGGCATGACTTGATCGGGCGCGAGCAGAAAAAACGAGGGGCCGCCGCTTCGTTCGATCAGCCGAGTTGTGCGGTAGCCGCGCAACCGTGGCCAGTCCTTCGATTTCTCGAGATGACGCTGGTGGGTCGGCGCAAGAAGCGCATGACGCCGTCGCTCCAAATAGCTAGCGACGGCCGGAAATTCTTC
>MKVY01000035.1:7949-25704 GCA_001899525.1 Rhizobiales bacterium 65-9 | reverse complement strand
CCGGGAGCCGCCAGCGCGCGATGGCCGCCGGTTGAGCGGAACCGCCGCAAAAAATATTCCTCGTCTCCGGAGGCGGGCAAGGCGAGCGCGGGCGACGCGCCGAGCCTTATTGTCTCCCAAGAGCAGGCGTGCGGGAAAGTCCAATCGAACAACGCGATCGGCCCAAGAATCTCCTCCATGACGGTGGAAAGGCCGCGATGACGATGATCGGCCGGCGAGGGGGCGGCGCTCATCGATGAATGTAACCCGCTATGCGCAATCCGATTCGGCTCGCATCCATGGAGCCCGAAAAACCTATCGCCTTGATCTCGACCTCGGGAGAGGACAGGCGCGTAACCGTTGCTGGAGAATCGCCCATGACTTTTGCGAAATGGTCAGCTGAGGTGAACCAGAATACGCCCTGGAAGTCGGCGGCGGGCGGCTTGATCAGCGAGCTCAGCGCCGGAATATGATCGTCGACCGTCCATTCGACGACCGTCGGCGCGGCGTTCTCACCGCGCTCCGATAGAGCGTTGACTGCGCCGATCGGCTGTCGCTTGCTCCGCGAAGAACGCTGTGCGTGTTCAACCACTGCCAGATAGCGTTGTGCGATGCTTTCGATGGAGAGCGTCGTGCGGGCGTACTGCCGGGCGCGGCGCCCAAAGGTCTCGCGCAGCGCGCGGTCGGAGAGGAGCGCGTCAAGCGCGATGCGCAGCGCGGGGGATGAATCAAAGAGTGGAATGTGAACGACGGTGTCTCGCGGGATTTCGGAGTAGGCGGCGGTGTCGCTGACCACGCAGCAACGTCCGGCGGAGAAAGCGCGGGCCAGCGTGCCGGAGCTTTCGCCAACGGACGGAAAGCGCAAATTCACGACAATGTCGGCCGCGGCGATATAGCGGTCGAGTTTGTCTTCGGAGAGATAGCCGGTGACTGTGCAGACCTCGCTGAGGTCTGAGTGCGCCTGAATCTCTTTGGACAGCGGATACTCCGCGGGACGTTCCTCGCCGGCGTGAATCCAGCGGAACGCGCGGCCTTCCCTGCGTAGATCCGCGACAGCCGCGATGAGCCAGTCGAATCGCTTTGCGTTTGTCGCGAAGCCGGAGGTGAGAATAAGCGGCGTTGCCGGATCAAGGCCGAGCTCAAGCCGCGCCTGCCGGCTCGAGGCGGCGGGAATCGGCTTGGCGAAATGTGGAATGACAGTCAGCTTTTCGCCGGCTCCGGCGCCATACGTCGCGATGAGTTTTTTGCGCGCGAAATCCGAATGAACGATGACATGATCTGAGGTGTCGAGAATCTCATCGACCATGTCGAAGAGAACATAGTTCGCGGAAGTTTTGAAATTGTTGTCGCGCCAGTGACGCGCGTAGACATCCCCGAGCGCGGGCGACGATGTTTTCATTCGCCCGAAGAGAGCGTCCGGCTTCGCCGCATCCAGTTCGTTGACATAGAGCAGGCTGAGGTCGTGCAGGCTTGTGACCCCGCCAAAGCGTCGCAGGGCGTTCAATACAAAGACATGACCGCGATTGTTGCCGACATGATGCAGGATTCGAGAATGCGGACCAAGATGCCGAAACGCCTGGACGGGATCGCGAACCTCGACATCAGGCGGAGCTTCCGCAAGCGCGTCCTCACAATAGCAGGCGCAGGGCGTATGCCGGGCGATTTCACGAAGAAGCATGCTCGCATAGTCTGCGATCCCGTTGCGGGCGGGTGGAAGAGGCGTGAACCAGTTTAGGACGTCTCGCTCGAGGTCGGATGAGCTGCGATCGTCGCCATGAGAATGAGCGAGGCCCATCAGGAATAGGCCCTCACTGCGTCATAGAGCCTGTAGAAGGCTTCGACGAGCGCGCGCGCGTCATAGTCACGCGGCTCGCCAAGAGTGACCACGTTCGGTCCGACGGCTAAAATTTCGCGGCCGCGATAGACGGCCGAATGATCGAATGGAAGATCGAATCGTCGCACGATCGCCTGGCTGGCGGCGATATAGACATCATCGAGCCGGTAGGGCGCGGAGCTCGCCTTCTCGATGTCGACGGACATGCCTGCCTTTTCGGATAATCGCCCCAACATCCCGGCGAGCAGTCGATTCGCAGGATGATTGGGCGTGTAGAAAAGGCGCTGTTCCGCTATCGTGTCCGAGATCAGGTCCGAAATGGGCGTATCCACGTCGGTCTCTCTCGCACGCAGTTGATCGAGGGACGCGTCGAACGGCGAAGGAGAGACATCGAACAGACGCTCTCCAGAAAAGCACTCAACGGCTTCCTCGACGCTTTTCCCATGCGCATGCGCGGACCGGATTTGCCCGAAGTGATATTCGCCGAGAGGGCTGAGCAGCTTGCCCCAGTTTCCGAGATAGACGTACTGGACGCCAGGGAAATAGCCGTCAAAATAGATATTTGGCCACACAACGACCGATCCGCCGAATTCGCGGCGAATCTCGTCGCTCGCGATCCAGTCGATATTGTACTCGCTCGAGATGCGCTGTGCGAAAATGACGTCAGCGGCCCTCAGCTTGGAATAGATCTCGTCTTTCTGGTCATTCTTGAACGTGAACACCGGAGCGATTCGATCCACGTCGGCGGTTGGGCATGAGATCGCGAGCATCATTTCGAGATGTTGCGCCTGACAATTTCCTAGAATGCAAACTCTCATCTCAAGGCGCCGAGCGTTCCCGAACAATGTCCTATGCTGAGAGACGGTTGTCGGGCCGCAAAGTCAATCGCGTCGCGGAGCGCGAGAGCGATATGCTGAGCAAACGTTAAAGGCGATTCATCAATGTCGCCCGATCGGAAGCGACGTCGAGTCCCATGGCTGCATTTGCACGATGAGACTTCGTTCGTCGCGCCGGAGAGGTTCGGCCGGCCGCCCGCGCTGAATGTCGGCGCGAAGCGGAGCGGGCAGTGGCGATGAGTTCACGGCCCAGAAATCCTCGCCCGTTTGGGAGCGGAAAACAGACGGATTGGAGGAGGATTCGCGAACCAGTCGCGTGACTGCGTTTTCCTTCAAATGCCGTGAAAGAAGCGCAAGCGTCTCGTAGACGGGTTTCTTGGCGCCAGCCTCATTCAGCAGGCCGAATGACGAACGCCCCCATGGTTGGTCCCGAAATTCCCACACGATGACCGGGCCGACGCCGAGGCTGAAGAATCGCAGGATGTCGCAGCTTGCGAGCGCGGCGTACTGCTTTGTTCCGGCGATGTGATCGGGCGCGCGCATTTTTAGGTTGGCGCGGGGGGAAAGGTCGGAAGGGTCGGGCCGGGCGATTCCATATTCGGTGATCGCGATTGCATGATCGCGCCCGGCCCGCCTGACATCGGCGCGCAGCCTCTCCAGCGCCGCGCTGCGATCGCCGCCGCCAGGTTCGTCCCACGCATGCGTGCTCACGACGTCGAGGTGATCGAGAATCTTCGCCGCGAGGGTTGGATCCTGAAAATACCGCCGCGCGGCGGTGATGGTGCTGGCGGCGGGCCCGTGAATGCGGGGGAGGCTCAGGCCGCGCCTCTCGGCAATGCCCCGAAACGCTGCAAGAAAGGAAAGGTAAACCGGCGGCGGAATGCGGATATTCCAGTCCCCGTCCGGTTCGTTGGAAAGCTCGATGCCGTCGAGCTGGAGTCCGTCTGCGATCAGGCGTTCGACAAGGGCGACGGCGAAACGGGCGGCGAGCGACGCGTCATCGGCGTGAAGCGACCGGGGCGCGCCCGGAACGAGCGGTTGAGAGGCCGACGGCAAGGGCGGCGGCGCCCATAACACGAGATGCAGGGCTGCGGCGGTTTCCCGCTTGAGTCGTCGGATGACTGCGAGTTCCTGGCCGAAAGGCGACGCAGCGAGCCCGTCGGCGACATATGTGCGCATATCCTTGTCGCTCATCGCCTCGCTGATCGGGGGCCGCCGCGCCCAGTTCGGGCCGACGGCGAAACGCAAATGAGCGGGAAGAAAGGCCAGAAGATCCCGGAGCGCCTGCGGCGCGCGCGCGAGGCCGGCCGGCCAGATATGGACGCCGATTCCGGGGCGGGGCGACGCGGACGCCGGATCGGCGCCTGATCCCGTCGAGTCTCCGCCGCGCGCCGCGGCGAGGTGGAGCGGAGCGATGATCCCCGCGCAGGACGCTGCGCCGAACAGGGCGAGCGCGTCGCGGCGCGAGCGCGCGGGATGAGTCAAAACGCCGGGCGTGGATCTAGTCCGCTTCATCGAGCACCGCTCGCCGCAGCCGTATCATCGCCGCCGTCGAATCGTTGCGCAGCGCCGCGCGGGTGGAGCGCGGGATCGGCGCGATATATTTGGGCAGGCGATCGGGAATGTCGTCGTGAATGAAATGGCTGATCAGATCCTCCCGGTCTATTAGGCGGTAAAGGTTGAGGAACTTGTCTGTCGTCGTGAGCGTGATGGCCGGAACACCGTAAGCCATGGCCACCACGCAACCGTGAAACTTTGTGCTTGCGATCACGTCGCATGCTCCAATCTCAGTGGTGAGCGCATGGATATCGTTCGGATCGACGAGCTCGGCGTGAGGATAGTCCCATTCGCTGAGGCCTGCGAGATCATCGTCGCGAATCTGGCCGGTTCCAAGCACGATATTCCGGACATGATAACCGAGGCCGCGCGCGCGCTCGCAGAGCGCGGTGATGTTGTCCCAGCGGGTTTGGCCCGGCGTCAGCTTGCGCGTGATCAGGCCGAAGACCTTCCGCTTCGGGTCGCGCGCCGGTTTGGGAAAATCAAGCGTGAAGACCATGTCGACGCTGTATTCCACCGGCGCAGAAGGCTTCAGCTTTTCGATGATCCAGCGCGCGCTTTCCCGGTCCCGCGCGTTGATGCGCCGAACATTCGGATGTCGTAGAAACTCCGCTATTCTGGCGACCACCGCTGGATCCTCGCCTGTCCAGAGCGGAACGCCGACGCCATGGACATAGATCGGTTTGGCCAGGAAGCGTTCGTCGAAATAGCTCGAAGCAAAATATTTTGGGAGCAGAAGGTCGCCGCCGCCGATGATGATCGCGTCCAGCGAATCAATTTTAGCATAAGCTTTATCGGAATAAATCGGGCTCTTTAGACTGTCCTGCAAAACGGAAACTTCACAATCATAAAAAAACTTCCGATAGACGTCCAGAAATAGCTCGTCACCGTAGTTGCCATAGCCGAAATACCCAACAAGTCCGATCTTGCGACGATTCATTGCGACTGCTCCATGTTGGATGGCGCTTCGATTGCTTCCAACGTCGCGAACAATGGCATTGAGGTTGCGGTCGTCACCATCGGAAATCGCCTCGCGCACCGACCGGAGTGTGAACAGGATGACCAAGAAGTTGATGTCTAAAATTGGGAGCTTCGTATGCGGATCATAACCACCGACGAGTTGATGAAAGCCGCGCCGGCTACGCATTATATAAAATCATGGAGCGGGATCATCGATCCAAAGGACGCGGCCGGCGTCACCGCCAACGCGGTGTGGTCCCAGCTCAACCAAAAGGAGCCGCACGAGCCTCATTTCAAGATATTCGACCGGTTGACCGGCGGTCAGGTTTTCATGGATGTGGGCGCGAATTGCGGCCAGTCGATCATCTCGCTGAAAATGGTTAATCCTGAAGCGCAGATAAGATCCTTCGAGCCGGGAGCATTCAGCTTCGCCATCGCCAACCGCGTCGCCCGCGTCTTTCCCGAAGCGCAGGTCTTCAATTTCGGCCTGAGCGATCAGTCGTCGCGGCTGCCCATTTTCACACCGGTCATCGACGGATTGCTGGTGACGCCCTTGAGCGCTCTCGATCCCTCGGCGTTCGAGCCGAACGGAACCATGCACAAGTTTCTCATGGACGACATTGCAAAAGGCGCGGATGTCGTTTTGTTCTCCCAGGAAATCGAGCTTCGTCGGGGCGACGAATTCTCGCTGTCGCCTGACGTCGTCAAGATCGACGTGGAGGGCGCCGAACTGCGCGTCCTCGCCGGGCTGGAGGAAACCATCGGCATGCACCGCCCCATGATCATGACGGAGAAATCCGACGCGATCGGAATCGCGCGCTTTCTGTCGGATTTCGACTATGAGCCGTTCCAGTATCGCGAAGAACCCGACGGCCGGTGCGCTCTCGCGCATCTGCCGATCGTGGACGGCATGAAGTCCGATCATCTGCCGCTGAACATATTCTATCTCAACAGCGAAAAGGTTGATCTCTATCGTGACGAATATGGAATGCGGATCATAGGTCCGGCGAATCACTAGCCGCGCGCGCCGCTCGCTTAATTTCTCTTTGATAATCGAGGCGGCCGCGGTCATCTGATCGCGGCCGTTTCACCTGCGCCTCCCGATCCCGAACGTCATCGACGGTTCGCGCCAGCCGCCTTCGCTTCGCCATGTCGGCCGGCTGTGTAAGCCCCTTTCTGCGCGGCTTTTCGGCGCTGTGGCGCCGGTGATTGTTGCTCCGCAACAAACCTCCTTCGAAAAGCTAAATCTTGTTTACCATCGCCGGACAATGGAGCCGGCATGTATCCGCCCGCCTGTCGGGCGCTCGCGCGGCGGGCGGAAAATACTCGCTCAACATGCAAAGTGCAGTTCGGCCGCGTTCCGGGCAGAGCGAGTATAATTTCTGAGAAGATGAGGAAGAATTGCAAGGAGCAACGAAGGTTGGGAAAAGACTACATTAGAAAGCTGATGATCCTGCTGTTCCCAAGAATAGAGGTGATTATATAGCATAATATAGACGGAAATACATGAGATATGAAATTTTAGAACATTTATACAAAAGTTTTTACTGAATTTGAGCTCATAAATACATTGGAGGATCGTTGACTTCCAACCCTCGATAGCTCACCCATGCTGTCGTCAAAGCAAGGGGTGCGCTGCGATGGATATGAGCCCGCTAACGGAACAGGTGACTTCGGCGCGCGCCGTCCGCGTCACGCCGGGGCTTTTCGTCCTGCGCTACGTGTCCTCAAAGGCCGGGCTCCACGCGCCTTACATTCGGGTCACGACGCCGCCTGGCTCTGGCGTGGACGTGATCAGCCCGGGCGACGGAGAGCCGCGGCTTGTTTCGCCGGGCGACGGCGTTGTCGTGCGCGCGACGCGAGATGCGTTGTTGAATCTTGCGGTGACGCCCTCTCATGCGACTGGGAGCTGCGACGCTGAACTCGTTCTCGAACGCGTGTCCACAACCATGCGTGTGGACGAAAGCCGCAGCAGACAGGCCGACGCTCCAACTCTGTCGACAGGCGAGATCGAGTTGCTTGCTCATGTCGCCCGCCGCGGAGATCTCACCGTCAAATCGGGCGAATGGATATGCGGGCCTCAACTGCCGATGGCCATCGAGGGCGTCCAGATCCGATGGAATGGAAAACCTCAGGGCGTGGACATCGTCGCTCGCGCCACGATTAACGCGCGCGGTCTGCGGCAGCTAGCCGAGCAACCGGCCGGCGGCTTTATCGGAACAAGAGGCAAAGCCGCGCCGATCACCGCGCTGACATTGGCTCTGGCGGGGCCGGATGCTGAAAATTATTCGCTGTCGTGCGACGCTCTTTTTCTCGGCATGCCGGTGATCAGCATGAGCGGCCGCACATGCGCATTTACGGGGGCGACCGGTTGGGAGCCCCTGGTGGGACTTCGGGTGTCCATGGCGAGCAGCGCGGACGGCGCGCGCCATGCCGCCAAGACGCTTTCCGGAAGGATGACGGCGCCGCAGCCGCAGTCCTTGGCGGCCCCTGAGCAGCCCAGCCGCGTCCGGGTTTTCCGTTCCGCGCGCGCGCAGCCGGCGCCTGCTCTGCTTTTGACCAAGTAACGTTTGACCAATTAAGCGCATCACAAGTGATGGAGATGCTCCATGGCGACATATGACTACACCAGCGATCAGTTGAGCGATCTCATCGACGGAAGCGATGTCTTCTCGGCGGACGATCGCGACGAGATCATTCAGGCGCTGCAGAATGCAGGCGTGTTCTCATCGTCTTCCCCGTCCGGAAGCGACGCCCAAACGGACGTCACGAATCCGGACGATCTGCCTTCGGGCGGCAAGGAAGTCGTTTATGTCGAAGGAGCTCCCGACGGGCATCTCGATCTCAGCGGCGGCAATACCGCCTATATCTTCAACACGGACGACACGGTTGACGCGTCTCTCGACGGAACCGGAAAGCACGTGCTGTTTACCGGCGGCGGCGACGATCACATCACCACCGACGGCTCAAGCAGCGACTACATCAATGTCGGCGATGGCGACAACTATGTCGAGGCGGGATCCGGCAACGACACGATCATCGGCGGCGACGGCAACGACAACTTCACGGGGGGCTCGGGCAACGATCTGATTCGCCTGGGCGGCGGCGACAATTTCGCTGACGGCGGCTCCGGAAGCGACACCATCATTGGCGGCGACGGCAATGACTTCATCTTCGGCGGCGGCGGCGACGACACGATCGTCGGCGGCGGCGGCGACGACACGATCGACGGCGGCTCGGGCGCGGACTTCATTACTGCGTTTGACGGGAACGACTCGATCATGGGCGGCGCCGGCGCAGACACCATCATCGGCGGCGGCGGCGACGATACGATTGACGGCGGCTCCGGCGCTGACCTCATTCGCATCGCTGACGGCAATTCCAAAGTCTTCGGCGGCAGCGGAAACGACTCGATCTACATCGACGGTCACGGCGCGAGCACGGTGGTCGGCGGATCGGGTTACGATACGCTGTATATCGAAAGTCAGAATTCGACCAATGTTCAGTCCACTGTGGTCGATGGAGGCGTCACCACGATCACCTTCGTCGATGGCGATACGCTCACCTATTCGGAAGTGGAGAAGATCATCTTCCACGATCAGCCCCACTGATAGAGGCGGTATGAGCGCGGGATTCGTCCGCGCTCCGCTGAACCCGTTGGAGAACGCGGCGCCTGCGCCGCGTTTTCTGTCATGATGATCGGGTGCTGAAACAGCCTGAGGATCCGCTCGCTCGATATGAATGTCTGGTCGCAGATTTATGAGGCGCCTGCGCTTCTTACGAAGGAGCTGGGGCATCGGCGCATCTACGCGCCGGCGGCTTATCGGCAGGTGAGGGCCCTGTCCCTTGTTCCCATTGTTCACACGGAAGTCTTCGATCTCGCCGCCCTGTTTCCGACATGCTGGACGATGACCCCTGAGGGGCCGGAATTGATGGCTCTGCGATCGTTGTTGTCGGATGGTTCCGCAATGCCCGGCGGCGAGAAGGCGGGCCTTACGGTGTTGCCGCTCGCGTTCCAGGCATATCCCTTTGTTGTGCCTCATGGCGAAGTAGCGGCGTCCGAAGCGGTCCTTGTGGATCTGGCGATCGCCGATCAGCCCTCCGACATCGGCGCGCCCATAATCATGGCGGATGGTCAGCCAGCGCGCGCGACGCTGACGCGCGCGCGGCTGGCTTTGCAGACCGGCGGCGTCTTGGGAGTCACGCGCGCACTGTCGCAATTCGCCCATGAAGAGGGACTGCTCGAGCCGTGGCCGTTGAAATTCGAGCTCGGCGACGGAGAGAGCGTGGATATCGACGGCTTGATGGTTCTCTCGCGCGCGCGGCTCGAGGCGCCGGGAGTGCGGAAAGCGATACGCGCCTTTGGCGTCGAGGCGGGACTGTTTTTTTCCGCTCATCGGCTGTCGCTCTTCCGGATATCCGGGTTGCTGTCGGCCGCAAGGGCGGTTGTCGCCGCGCGAAAGAGGGAAGTGTCGCGACAGGCCGCAGCATGACAGGCGATGGCATTGATCAGCTCCGCTTTCTGCCCATCGATGAAGCGGCGGTCACCCACTGGCGGCGTCCCTCGCGCTTCGATTTTCTCCATAGGCTGCGCAGCGTTCCGATCGCGGATACCGAACTGCTGCACATGTCGCACTATTCCCCGATCGTGATCGCGGTCGAGGACGAAGAGCCGACGGTGAGAGCGCTCGTTGATCCGGCGATGCTACGACTGAACCCGGTTGGCGAAGACGGCGTGTGGCGGCGGCCCTATGTGCCGATCGCGTTGCGAAATCTGCCTTTTTGGCCGGGAGCGGGTCGAGACGCTATCGGCGTTGCGCCGGAGCTGCTTGGGGAAGCGTCCGACGGCGCCTTCGCGTTGATGGATCCGGACGGAAAGCCAACGGAGCATTTCGCCGCGATCATGACCTGGACCGAGCGGCTCCGGATCGGAATGCGGCGGCTCAGCGAGGCGGCCAGATTCCTCATAGCTGCCGACGTCGTGGCCCCGCTTGTTGCGGAGAGGCCTGGCGCCCTACCCAAGGGCGCTGCCGATTATCTCACCGCGTCGCCCTCGCGAATGAGCGCTCTTGATGCGAGTCGGGCCTGCGCTTTCGCCGCGGACGGCTGCATGCCGCTCGATCTCGTCGCGGCCTGCCTGTTTTCCCGGCGCTTGCTGGCTCAGTCCGTGAAGATCGCGGAGGGCGCGCGCGTCGCGGTCGGAGCGGTTTCCTCAGGAGGAGAGGCGATGGAGCCTCTTGCATGGATGGATGCTCCGCTCAGGCTGGATGAAAGCCCCCTGTTTTCGATGGAGCAGATGACGATTAAAGAAGAAGGCGCGCGCGCCGCCGGAGCGGTCGATGCTTGATGTCCTCTTTGTTCACAACAATTTTCCAGCTCAGTTTGGCAATCTGGCTCGTTATCTGATGGCGCAACCCGGGGTGCGGGTGCGCGCCATCGCGACGTCGACCGCCGCGTCGATCGAGGGCGTCGAGACGCAGCGCTATAAGATCGCCGCCAATGACGTATCCGCGCATGCGTTCGCGCGACGCTTCGATCAGGAATGCAGGCGCGCGGAGCAGGTCATATACGCCGCGAACGCCTTTCGCGCGCAAGGGTTTGATCCGGCGCTGATCTATGTCCATCCTGGATGGGGCGAGGCGCTTCCGCTCCGCTCGCTTTTCCCGCGCGCCGTCATCGTTGTTTACGCCGAATTTTATTATCAGCCGCGCGGCGCGGATGTTGGCTTCGATCCGGAATTTGATCGGTTCGGGGTTGACGGCGAAATTCGCATCGCGCTTCGCAACGCATCGACGCTTCTTGCTCTTGCTGACGCCGACGAGATCATAACCCCGACAAAATGGCAGAGAGACGGATTCCCGAAGCGGATGCGGGCCGGCATGCGGGTCATTCATGATGGCGTGGACACCGATGCGTTGACGCCGACAGAAAAATCCGATGAAGAGATCGTCACTTATGTGGCGCGGAATCTCGAGCCCTATCGCGGTTTCCACAGCTTCATGCGGGCCTTGCCAAAAATACTTCTCGCGCGGCCGAAAGCGCAGATTCATATCGTTGGCGGGGATTCGGTGTCATACGGAAATCCGCCGCGCCATCACGCGACATGGCGTGAGGCGATGATCGCGGAGCTTGCCGGAAAGCTGGACATGTCCCGCATAAGCTTTCACGGATCATTGCCTTATGACAGATACATCGCGCTCCTGCGGCGCTCTCGCGTCCATGTCTATCTGACCTATCCGTTTGTGCTGTCATGGTCGATGCTGGAGGCCATGGCGCTTGGCTTGCCGGTCATTGGATCGGATACGGCGCCGGTCCGCGAGGTCATCGAAAACAACGAGAATGGCCTGCTGGCGCCTTTTGGCGATCACGCCGCCATCGCGGACAAGTTAATTGATGTGCTTGCCGCGCCGGCGCGTTACAAAAGCATGCGCGACGCGGCGAGACGAACGGTCGTCGAGCGATATGATCTGCGGCGTGTAGCGTTGCCGGCCCAGCAGGCGCTCATCGCAGAACGCTTCCCAGACTTTCGCAGCGTTCAGGATCGTTCGATGAACGGCTTCTCTTCGCCGCCGCGCGTCAACTCCGAGGCTCCCTCAGCCAGCGCGTGATCGCCCCGGCGATCGCGGCGGCGCTCGCTCTGCGAGGCAGGGTGAGGCAGTGCGGATAGATCGCGTCCGTCGCTTTGTCGTTGAACGCTGCGACGCGCCTGCCCGCATCTCGCCAAAGCCGGAAACGAGGGTCAAGCGAGCCCCAATCCCGGTCTGCGAAAAGCACCGCCCCAGCGCGCGACCGCTCAAGCCATCGCGGCAGTTCGGCGTCGTCGACGGCGCCGGAGAAGTGAATGGCTTCGATGGTGGTCGCTGCGATGGAGGGCGTTGCGCGGCCGATGACAAGAATTCGGAACGTGGAAGGATCGCCCGTGACGCCGGCCAGCGCGCCCAGAAGCACCGGATCGATCGTCCGCTGGCCTATGATCGCAAGCGTATCGCAGCGCTCCCGCAGATCTGGCGTTCGCCATGCCGGTTCGTCGCCGATAACCAGGCTGACAGGCCGCGCCTGCCGTTTGTCGGAGCGGCGCGCTTTCCCATCTATGGCCGCGAAAGCGGATGTCCCGCTGACTTTCCCAGGGCGCTGCTGATCGGAAGCGACCGAATATGTCAGCGTCGGGGACGATAGATTATGGATCTTCGCTCCGCTGCGGGAGAGGGCGCGCGCCACATCGCTGAGATCGCCTGCGCCGTCGAGCGCGAAAATCGACCTGAGCGAAAGGGCGGAGAAACGCCGTGCAATCTCGTCGATCGCCCCCGAGTCCGCGTCGAAGCGCCAGACGATGTTCTGCGGCGCCTCGCCTCGGATCGCCGTCAGGGAAATCTCGAAGATGGACGCGCCGCGCTCGACCCGCGCGACGATCGGCGCGGAATCGGCCTCGCCTAGGGCGGCGGCGACGGCGTCGATCGTCAAACGAGGCGCGTCCGAGGGCGCCAGCAGGAAGTCCACCGCGCGACGTTTTCGAAGCTGTTCGAATTCGATAGCGCCGATGGCGTCGCGAAGCGGATCTGTCCGCTCGAAGCGCGCGGCGTCCTTGAAGTAGTTGGGATAACGACCTGAGAGATGCGCGCGGTTTCTGACGACAAGCGCGCGTCTCGCGCTTCCGAAAGAACGGCCGCCATGGTGCCCGACATAGACGTCGCTCGCGCACACATTTCTGAAGCCCATCTTGGCGAGCGCGAGGCAGAAATCGACGTCTTCATAATAGCCGCGGCCATAGGCGTGCGGCAGAAAGCGCGCGCGATCGAGCGCTGCGCCACGCACATAGAGGCAGAAGCCGACGCCGTTTAGAATGTCGATCGCGCGGCCAGGATTGACTAGCCGCGCAGCGGCGTCGAGCGCGGCGACCGTATTCGCCGGCGGCAACGGATTGGGCCGGAATCTTAAGGGAAAGCTGGTGTCCTCCCCATTGTTGGACAGCGGTGTCGCGGAGCCGATGTCGGGGTTTAGCTTGATATGGCGCGCCATGGCCTCGATCGCGCCGGGCGGGATGATCACGTCGGCGTTCAGCAGAAGCGCGTCCTGGTTGGGCGAGCGCAGCGCGAGAGCGCGGTTGACGCTGCGCGCGAATCCAAGATTGAGCGGATTGCGGAGAAGCGTGATCTCGCCGCGCGCCGCGAGCGCATCCAGATCGTCGCAAATCCCCGCATCAGGCGATGCGTCGTCGATCGCGAGGATGCGGCAGGGGCGGTTCGAGGGGCGATTGGAAAGAAGGCTGTCGAAGCAGGCGCGGGTGGCGGCGCGATCGTCATAGACCGGGACGACGATCAGCAGTTCGCCGTCAGCATTCGCCGCAGCTACGTGGACGCGATTCTGCGGCGGCAGCAGGAGGACCGGCGGCTCCATGACCGTGCGCAGCTCCGCGCTCGCAAGCGTCGCCGCCTCCGCGCCCGGCGGCGGATCGAAAGCGATGACGGCGCTGTGATGATACGCTCGCGCGGCTGATGAGCGTGACGCTCGCACCGTGACGCGCCGCTTGCCGACATCGGTGCGGAGGTCGAGGGTGATCTCGGCCCCGCCGTTCCAGTCGAGCGTCAGGGCGATCCGGCGGCCGGCAGGCCTTAACACGCCGACGCACTGGAAGCCGGCGCGAGCCAGGGTGGCGAGGGCCGTCGCGCGGTCTTCGGGCGCGTCCGCGTTGAGAAGATGGCGGGCGGCGGCGATCCGCTCCGCTGGCGCCGATGAGTTGACCAGCACGCGGTTGACGGAAAGGTCGGCGGGATCGATGTCGGCCGCCGCGCGCAGGTCGCTTTGAGCCGCCTCCTGCTCTCCCTGTCGCGCGAAAATGGCGGAGCGCAAAAGAAGCGCGTTGATGCGCGCGGCTCCGGCGGTCTGCCTGCAGAGCCGGTCGGCCCAGAGCCACGCGATGTCGGCGCGGTCGTCGCGCAACGCCTGCATGGCGCGCGCGATCCATGCGCGCGCGTTCGCCGCGTCCGGACTGCTCGATCGCTCCTGCGAAAGGCTCATATCAGGAAGATGGTCAGTCGTCGAAGCGCAGGCCGCCGCGCGCGAGTCGCTCGAGGCATCCGTCGATGTCCGCGCGCGGCGCAAAGGCGACGGCCCAGAGGTCGAAGGTGAGAGCTTGCTTGGTGCGCGCCTCGACGAAGCCTGCGGTCAACAGCATTCTCCCCAGGCGTTCGTCGGTGAAGCCGGTGTGATGCGCCATAAAAGCGCTGCCCGCCGCGATGGATGCGCGATGGCCGTACAGCATGTCGAGCGGAGTGATGGGGCCGGCGGGCGATTCATACGCGACATGCTCGAGGCCATCGTGAAGGATCGACCGGACGACTGCGGCGAGATCCGGACAGCGGAGAAGCAGAAAGCCCTCCGGGCGCAAGACGCGGCGAAACTCCAGCAGCGCGGCCGTCGCTTCGTGATCGTGAAGATGCTCGATCGTATGCGACGACCACACCGCGTCCACGGAATGGGACTCGACGGCGCGAGACATGTCCACGGTCGAGCAGACGATGTCGGGTTTGACCCGAGGGTCGATGTCGAGCCGGATTTCCTCCCAGTCGAGATCCTGAAATGCCGCATGCAGGCGATGCGCGGCGGGATGGCCGCATCCGACATGAAGCACGCGCCGGCGCGCCGGCCGCGCATGTGGAATCGCCATCGCCAGAACGTTGGACAACGCGGTCTCCCTCTGTCTCGAAGCAGTTCCTTGAACGCGAGCCGTCTCGGCTTGTCGCCGGGCAAGAGAGGCGTTGGTTAGCCCGGCGTTCCCGGAATGACGCCGATTTCAATCGAAATGCGCGATGCGGCGAAAGAGCGAATTTGACGAAAGGGTCTGATGATTTTGCCGCTTATTGCGTCATCCCCGGTTGACGCTCGTGAACCAAGACGGAGGCGATGCGCTGCGAAGGTCTCGTCGTCGTCGTATGTTGCGCCGCGATGGCTCAGAAGAAGAATTCGATCCTCTGGCGCGAGATCAGGCGTTTCTCGCCGGCGATAGCAAGCCTGGCGTTCTTTTCGTTCGTTCTGGCGCTGATGTATCTTGCGCCTTCCGTTTACATGCACCAGCTTTTCGAGCGGGTGTTCCAGAGCCGGAGCCAGGAAACCCTTCTTGTTCTCGCGGCGATCGTCGGATTTCTGTGCGTCGCCTGGACCGGCCTTGAAGTCGTGCGCGTGAAGACGTTGCAGCGCATCAGCGTCGCGCTCGACGAGCGCATCAGCAAGCGGGTTTTTGAGGCGCTCAATCGCCAGCGCGATTCTCTGCCTGCCGCCGCGCGCGGCGCTGTGATGCAGGATCTGCAGGTCGTCCGCGATTTCTTCGCCGGCGCGATGCTGATTCAGGCGCTCGATTTCCTGTGGGTGCCGGTCATTCTCGCGGCGACATATCTTTACCATCCGATTCTTGGACTCACGCTCACCCTGCTCACGCTTCTCGTCGTGGCGCTGGCGCTGATCGATCAGGCGCTCATTCGCGATGGCACGAAGCGCGCGCTTCTGAGCGGCGCGCGAGCGGCCGAGTTCGGGCGGGCTGTGATGAGCAGCGCTGAATCGACGCGCGTGATGGGCATGCTGCCCGCTCTTGTGGATGTGTGGCGCGTCGGGCAGCGAGGCGCTCTCGGCTGGCAGGCGGCGGCCGCCTCGCGCAGCAGCCCGGTCACCAACCTTCTCAAATTCGCCCGCCATGTCTACTCGCCGATCATGCTGACGGTCGGCACGCTTCTCTATCTGAACGAGCAGGTCGGAGCGGGCGTCATTTTCGCGGCCTCGATCCTCACCAGCCGCGCGATTTATCCCGTCGACGCGATCGCGTCGAACTGGCGCCAGTTCCTGAATTTCCGGATGTCCGCATCGCGCGTCGATGCGATGCTGCAGGAATCGGAGAGCCGCGCGGAAAAGGTGGCTTTGCCGCCGCCGGATGGTCCGTTGCAGGTTTCCAGGGTTTTCGCGGCGCCGCGCAACAAGGATTTCGCCGTGCTGAGCGATGTTTCCTTCGCGCTGTCTCCAGGAGAGGCGCTTGGCGTCGTCGGCGCGAGCGGCGCGGGGAAATCGTCTCTCGCGCGCGTCCTTGTCGGCGCCTGGCCGACGCAAAAGGGCAGCGTCACCCTTGACGGCAATGATCTGTCCCATTGGGATCAGGATCAGCTCGGCCGCCACATCGGTTATGTGCCGCAGGATGTCGAGCTTCTTCCCGGCACGGTGGCCGACAATATCGCGCGGTTTCAGACGGCGGGCGAGGCGCGCGACGCCGCCCTGCTCGAAGCGACGAGGATCGCCGGCGTTCAGGACATCGTCCAGCGTCTCCCGGACGGATTGAATACGAAACTGGGGCCTGATGGTCACACGCTGTCGGGCGGACAGAGACAGCGAATTGCGTTGGCGCGCGCGGTCTATGGCGACCCGCGCCTTCTCGTGCTCGACGAACCGAATTCGAACCTTGACGCGATCGGGGAGGAAAGCCTGGGGCGCACCATCAGCGCGATGCGCGCGCGCGGCGCGATCGTGATCATCATCACGCATCGCACCAACATTCTCGCTTTCTGCGACAGGGTTCTGGTGTTGAACGCCGGCACCGTTCACGCGTTCGGCCGTCGCGACCAGATCCTGGAGCGTCTGTCCTTCGCGGCTCAGAAGCAGCTTCCGGGCGCAGCGGGATCGCTCGCCGCATGAGCGTGGCGCGGTCGACTCTGAGCGGCGCGCTGGGCGTCGCGGCGCCGGATCAGGCGCCCAGCCCGCCGTCGGACTGGAAGGCGACGCTGCGCGCCGGGCATCTGATAATTTTCGGCCTGCTCGGCGGCTTTTCTCTCTGGGCCGCCACTGCGCGTCTCGACAGCGCCGCCGTCGCCGCCGGTGTGATCGAGGCTGAATCCAACCGGAAAACCGTCCAGCATCTCGAGGGCGGGATCGTGAAGGAGATTCTCACCCGCAACGGCGCTCTCGTATCCCAGAACCAGATCCTGGTCAGGCTCGATCCGGTGAGGTTCGAGGCGCAGAGCGATCTCTATCGCAACCAGCTTGCGATTCTGATGGCGCAGGAGGCGCGGCTGGGCGCCGAATATCAGTTGAAATCAGACCTTGCGATGCCGCGAGACGTTCTGGACCGCGTGGACAATCCTTCCGTCGCGCCCGTCATCGCCGATCAGAACCGGCTTTTCCGCACGCGGCGCGAGGAGCTCGACCGCAACATTCAGGTCGCGCAGTCGGGCATCGAGCAGGCGCAGAAGGATCTGGAGCAGAACACGGTTGACGCCGCTACCGCCGCCGCGACGCTCGCCAGCGTGACGCAGGAGCTTCAGTCGATCCTGCCGCTTTATCAGCGGCAATTGATCGCGACGTCGCGGATTACGCCGCTGGAGCGCGAGAAGCTTCGCCTTCAGGGCTTGATCGACGGCGCGAGGATTCAGTCCGTGAAGCTGAACGAGCGGGTGACGGAGCTCGAGCTGCGCAAGAAGCAGTTCCAGCAGGATTATCAGAAGGAGGCCTCGACGGCGCTGATCGACATTCGCCGCATGATATCCGACGCGCGCCAGCAGATGGTGATGGCGGAGGATGCGCAGGCGCGTTCGGAGATCCGCGCGCCGATCGCCGG